>JBCBID010000011.1:0-62960 GCA_038525015.1 Pseudomonadota bacterium
AAATGCCATTCTCGCGGCTGTGTCGAGTGGACCTTGGTGAAGCAGAAGAGATAGTTCAGAGGCGCAATCGGCTTGCGTCCCTCGCTTGCGCTCCTTGATACGCGCTAAGAAGTGGCCCGCAGCCTACATCCAATGGTTTCAGTCGATTGGGCAGCCCATTCCAGTCGTTCGGCCGACGCACTAAATGCTACACTTGCAGCCCGCAAAGCTGATGGGGTGGATGGCTCCTGCTCCAACCGGCGTCGCAATGCGCCATAGTGCAGTTGTCTAAGACTGCTTATGAGAGGAGCCACCCTATGCAAGTTACCACAATCGGCGTTGATCTGGCCAAGAACGTTTTCCAGGTCCACGGGATCACCGCCACTGAGGAAGTTGTGTTCAACAAGCCCCTGCGGCGGGCGCAGTTTCTGAGCTTCTTTGCGAAGTTGGAGCCCTGCCTGATCGGTATGGAATCTTGCAGCAGTGCACATCATTGGGCGCGCGAACTGACGAAGTTGGGCCACGAGGTTCGGTTGATCCCGCCGATGTATGTGAAGCCATACGTCAAACGCGGGAAGTCAGACGCTATTGATGCCGCCGCAATCTGTGAAGCCGTAACCAGACCGACCATGCGTTTTGTCGCGATCAAAACGGTAGAGCAACAATCGTTGTTGTCGCTGCATCGGGCGCGTGATCTTCTGGTGCGCCAGAGAACGCAACTCATCAACAATCTGCGTGGTCTGGTTGCCGAGTTTGGCATCTTCATTCCACGAGGCCTCGCCCGGGTGATTGGGTTTGCCGAAGACATAACGCTGGGTGAGGTTTTGGATCTACCTGACATTGCCAATGAGGTGATCCACAATCTGTGCGAGCAACTCATGGCCCTGCACAAAAGCGTCCGCTGGTACGAAGATCGTGTCAAACAAGTCGCTAAAGAGGACGCGCGTGTTCGCCTTCTTCGCACGATCCCCGGTGTTGGTGCTGTGACGGCCTCTGCAATCATCGCCAGCATTGGAGATGGGCATCAGTTCAGGAATGGCCGGGAGTTCGCTGCCTGGCTGGGTTTGACGCCGGCGAATAAATCCAGCGGCGGCAAAGAGAAACTGGGGAGGATCACCAAGATGGGCGACCAGTATCTGCGATCATTGCTTGTGGTCGGCATGACATCACTGGTCCGACAAACCCGGTCCCACCCCGAACGCGCCAGCAAGTGGCTGACCTCATTGCTCGAACGCAAAGCCGCCCGTGTCGCAACCGTCGCAATGGCCAACAAGACCGCCCGGATCGTCTGGGCAGTGCTCACCCGCAACGAGCCCTATAGCCCACGTGCTGCCGTCTAAGACGAAAGGAACAATGAGTTAGCAAGACCCGCGAGATGATGGTGCATAAGTTTGCCGCCAAAGCCAAGAAACTCCGCCGAATGGCGCGGGCATAATAGCCCGTAAAGCTGATAGGAACTTGGTTTGCGGAACTCATCAGGGCCCGCGGTCAAAACCGCGCAAAAAGGCCGGACACATGACTGCTTCTGACAAATGCACAAATCAGATCAAAAAGGACTTGCTATGCAGGAGCCATCCACACATGCCGTTCGCTGCGGGTGCCACAAGGTTCATGTGTGGATGGCTCCTGCATTGCAAGGGATTTCTGTGTTTGCGATGGTCTGTCAGTACAGTCGTGTGTCCGGCCTGTTTTCGTGGCAGTTGCCACTGGCCTTGATGAGTTCCGCGAGCAAGGTTCCTATCGGCTAAACGACCTCATAGGCCGCGACCTTCATCGGAGTGTCCTTACTCTTGGTTGACTTCGTTTCGCATCATCACATCACGCGTCTTGCATCTCGAGGCTGGATCAGGCGATCGGCTACCGGTATTCTTGCTGTTTCGTCAGTAGCGCCCAGATGATCCTCGCTGATTTGTTGGCCATGGCGACAGTGGCCAGCCGGAAGGGCTTTTCGTCTAGAAGCTTCTCCGTCCACTTATCGGCCTTTTCCGGGCTGTTCTTGGCCATGAGCGCGCGGGACGTCATCCCGACAATCAGCAGCTTTCGGATGTAACGGTCTCCCTTCTTTGTGATCCGCCCGAGACGCTCTCGACCACCACTGGATTTGTTCAGCGGTGTCAGACCCAGCCAAGCCGCCAGATCACGTCCCGTCTTGAACTGTTTTTGCATCGCCAATGGTGGCGACAACGGCCGAGGCTGTGATCGGTCCGATCCCCGGCATGCGCATCAATCGCCGTGCATCGGCATCGAGCCAGGCGTGCTGTTCAATCAGCTTAGTCAGCCCATCGACACGTGCGTTGAGCCCATTCAACTGATGGCACATCACGCCGAGAATGCCGTCCGCGATCTCGGGCATTTCCAACTGGTCTTCCGTGCCGTGTTCGCGGGCGAACTTGGACACGGCCTCTATGCCCGTCGGCAGGATGTGCCCAAACTCCCGAAGGATGCTGCGGATCATATTGACGACCTGAGTGCGCTGTCGGACGACCAGGTCCCGCGCCCGGTGAATAGCAAGGACCGCCTGCTGATCTTCGAACTTGATCTCGACCAAGCGCATGGTCGGGCGACGAACAGCTTCGCAGATCGCCTCGGCATCGGCCGCGTCGGTTTTGCCGCGCTTCACATAGGGTTTGACATAAGCGGCTGGCATCAGGCGAACATCGTGGCCGAGCTTGCTTAGTTCTCGCGCCCAATGATGGGCGGACCCGCAGGCCTCCATCCCAACCACACATCGCGGCAATGTCTCAAAGAAGGAAATCAGCTTCGCGCGTTTGATCTTCTTGTTGATGATCTTTCGTCCGGTGGCTGAAACACAGTGCACCTGAAAAACGTCCTTGGCCAAATCCAGGCCCACAGTCTTTACTGTCATTGGGTGGCTCCTTTCCTAGCAGTCGATAACAACTGCACTTTGGCACGTTCGATGCCCATGGAGCAGGAGCCATCCACCTCATCCGCAATGGGCCGCACTGAACTCAATCGCAGAAGAGTACGCATTGATGCGGGTGGATTGCCTCAAAAATTTTCTTCGGACCATGCTTTGAGTGACGCAATGATAGGCAAAAGAGAGCGCCCGCGCGCCGTTAAGCTGTACTCTACCCGTAACGGCATTTCATCGTACATCTTTCGCTGCACCAGCCGATCCCTCTCAAGTTTTCGCAGCGTCTGCGTCAGCATTTTTTGCGTCACGCCTTCGAGTCTGCGGCGAAGTGCGCCAAAACGTACCGGCTCGTCCTCGAGAGCTACAATCGCCAACATGGTCCACTTTTCCGCAAGCCGAACAAAGAGATCGCGGGATGGACATACCTTCAAAAAGGCGTCTGGTTCGACTTCATCGACATCTACCATCACTAGTTTCCTCTCGGTACCTAATTTACAACGGATACTAATTTGGTTTCCCTTGGCGCACAACCTGACACAAAGGAGACTAAACGTGAAAATCGGGATAATCGGAACTGGATCAGTCGCGGCGCGGCTGCAAGCGCTTTTCTCAAAGGCCGGGCACGACGTTGTGTTGGGCAGCCGTTCGCCCGCAGCTTCACAAGTCACCCATCGAGAGGTTTGCGTTGAGCGAGACGTGATCGTGCTCGCCATCCCATTTGTCGCAGTGGAAGGCGTTGTCGGTGGACTGAAAGATGCCATCGGGTCGACGGTCGTCGTTGACGCGACCAATCCCTTGAACGACGACTGGAGCCCGTACCCATTGGGCGAGGACAATTCAGCGGGTGAAACCATCCAGCGAGTTTTGCCCGAAGCGAAAGTTGTCAAAGGGTTCAACACCATCTTCGCAGACATCATGACGACTGAGGGCGTTGATCGAGAAGGCCGTTCCGCTACCGCATTCCTGGCCGGTGATGATCAGGCAGCTGTCGAACGCGTTGCAGAGCTTGCGAACAGCATCGGCTTTCAAGCGGTTCCAACCGGACCTCTCAAGAATAGTCGGTACCTGGAAGCAATGGCGCACCTTAACATCGCAATTGCGGTTGTAGAGGGCGGTGGCACCGGAGCGGCGTTCATCTACGACAGGGGGTAGCCTCAAATGAAACGGATTGTCTTCGACATTGATGGCGATCGTTTGGTCGGAGATCTGCACCTCCCCGATGGTGATGGTCCCCACCCAGCGGTGGTCATGGCTGGACCGATGACTTCGGTGAAAGAGCAGGTAACGGGCACCTACGCCGCAGCACTTGCGAACCAAGGTTTTGCAGCGCTCTCAATTGATCATCGACACTTCGGAGAAAGCGAAGGAACCCCTCGGCAGTACGAGTTTTACGAACATAAAATCGAAGATCTGCGGGCGGCCCTTGATGTGCTAGGCAATCAGTCCGAGGTTGACGCTCGCCGTATCGGGGCGGTTGGCGTATGTCTCGGGTCTGGTTACCTTGCGCATGCAATCAATGAACGATCAGATGTCAAAGCTCTCGTGGCTGTCGCTGGGTATTTCAGAGATGTCGAGGCTTTGAAGGCTGCGGATCCAGACGATTTTCCAAGGAAGGTCGATCAGGGAAGACACGCGCGAGAGCGCTACGAAAGAGCCGGCGTTGTTGAAATGATCCCAGCTGTAGCGCTGGACAGAGATGCGGCGATGACGATGGAGACGACGTACGACTACTATGCGCGTCGCGCAACGCATCCGAACTACACCAATGAGTTAGCAGTGATGTCGCGCGAACACTTTCTGAGTTTTGATGTTCAGAGTGCAGCGCCCGAAGTAGCTGTACCAGTTCTGATGGTGCATGGTTTGAATGCTCTGAACCCCGACTGGGCGGACAAGTTCTTCAGTGCCGTTCGTTCAACCAAGTCGCGCGCGACGATCTGTTCGAAGGGACAGACAGATATCTACGATGACCCAATAATCGTCAAGCAAGTTACGTCGCTTGCTGCTGAGTTCTTGAGCCAGCACCTTTGATCAGAACAAGCGAATGGCAAGTATTTGCGTCGTGTTCGAACTTGCGAATAGCTTGACCTCTTGCTCGTAACGAATGACAGCTAAGCGGGCTGGGACCGCAGCGTAAAGCCGAAAGGTTCAATGTCTCTTATGGGCCGCGAGCGCTCGGCTCCGCTTAGGTCTCGCTCGGCATGTTGAGTTGCCACCGAGGTCTTCGGTAGGCCGCTACAGCGTGGATGGCTAGAGTGCGGCGAAGGACGGCGTTTAGGATCATCGCCGACCTTCGCCATCTTCCCGCAGTCGACCAGGAAGGTCCAATTTGGAACGCCGGCAGTCGCCGTCCATTTGCGGACGATTTAGTTTTGTGTCCAGTCGGTAGTTGTTGGTCCAGTTCCGATCTCAATAATGCGTACGTCTCCGTCGCGCGCGGCCATCCAGTGCGGAACACCTGCTGGGGTCAGGGCAACTGTTCCGGCTTCGAACACCTGTTCTGCCGAAGCATCAACGGTGCTCCCTACGCCAAGATACATCGTCCCTTCGATCACCAACGAAATGCGTGCATCCGGATGCGTGTGAGGTGGGAAAATGCTCCCCTCTTCAATGTATCCATTGGCTCCAAACACGCCCTCTGCGTCCATGGACCCGGACATCATTGCCGACGCAACGCCATCTATGGGTGTGTCGTTCAGCAACATTTTGTCGAGGGTCAGTTTCGAAACATCCGCGATCGCGAGCGAGGGAAGTGCGAGTGTGGCAAGCAGAGTCATCGTTTTGAAGAAAGTCATGGATTGGGTCTCCTTTCAGTGATAATTAACATACCCACCAGTATACAAATTTACGAGAATAAAAAGACTGATGAGTTCACAAAATAGTCAACGTGGTCGCCCTGCGATCTATGACGATGGGTCGATCATTGACGCGGTAATGGATGTCATCTGGAGAACCGGGTTCTCCGGGGCGTCGATCAGTGACATTTCGAAGGCGAGCGGCACATCGCGCGCCAGCCTGTACAAGCTCTATGGCGACAAGCACGCCGTTCTAGCGGCCGCGTTGGATCACTACGCGGCGAAATTCGACGCACGCGTAGACAAGACGTTGGGCGACACCCAAGACCCGATTGAAGCCGTTTCAACTACGCTTCGCGCAAGCGCCGACCGGTTGTCCGATCCAAAGGCCCCGAATGGGTGCCTCAGATGCCGTACGACCCTTGAGCTGAAGGGAGAAAGCCCAGTTGTCGATGAAGCTATTGAACGCGCCAATTGCGCGTTCGAGGCCAACATGCTTCGTTTGTTGGCGGCTGATGGGCGCGCGTACCCGCAACACCCGTCCTTGGCGCGGTTCTTGACAGCAACGGTGAACGGCATGGTCGTTCTGGCTGAAGCGGGTGCGTCTCGCGAAGACCTGCTTGGTCTCGTCGACCATGCAACCAACGTCGTTTGGTCGGAACTGCAGCCGTAAATCTACCGAGCTACTCTCCTTGCGTAACTGATCGATGCAAATTGGAACTCGCAAGAGGCTCTGGCAATGCCCGTTTCAGTCCGAACGAGACCATGAAAGACCCAGATTTCGCACGTGCGGCGATGGTCCGGTCTGACAAGCCGCACCGCAGCGTGCTGAACAATCGGCCAACGGCGGCTTTGGGCCGCTACTCGATGCTCCTCAGCAATATGCTCCAACGGAAATTGCGCTGCTTCCGATGGCTGCAACTAGCCCAAATTTACTGATGCTGCGCAGGTGACGAATATCCGATCGCGACCCTCAGAATAGCTTGTTGGACAGTGTGTAGACCATGGGGCGCTTAGAGGCCCGGAGCCAAGTGCCCCCTAGGGGGCGGATCTGCGCGCCGCTGCCGATCTTGAACCGGGCCAGCCCCGGGGCGTTGTCCGTATCCACGGTCCCCAGATCGAGCCGTATCACGCCTCTTGCGCGGAAGATATCGACCGCTTTCTTCAAAAGCGCGTAATGGGCGTTGGTCTCGCGGCCCTGAGTGCTGCTCCAACCCAGGTGATAGGTCGCGACCTGTCCGTGCTGCAGGAACAGCATGGCAGCAAGGGTTTCCTCTTTGCGGTGGGCGGTGAACACGCGCACATTGTCCGGGTGGAGCGCAGCATAGGCGTGGATGATGCTTTGGGGTAGGGCGCGGAACTTCTTGCGGCGCTGGTGCGCCCGATCTTCCTTCAACAGCCATGCGTGGCGCGCCACATTGAAGTGCGTGTGGTCCAGGGCGAGCCTGGACTTCTCCGATTTGCGCCAGGCGTTGCGCCATTTTCCATGAGCCCGGACCATCCAGTCGATCTCTCGAAGGCTGAGCTCGGCCACATGGGCTGGTGTCATGAACTGTGGGAACCCGGCGCTGCGATAGATATCGCTGGGCTGCTCTGCATTGATGATCCGCAGCGGGGAGCGGCGGAGCGCGCCGGGGTTCTCTCGTTCCCAGATCGGTCCACGCGAGGCGAAGGCGCACCCAAAGCGCTTGATGACCTGGGTAGGTGCGGCCCCGTCGATGTCGACCCGTCGAACATCCGTACCCAGTTTTTTGAGAGCAGCCCCGAAGTCCGGGTGCTGTTGCAGAGGCAGTTGCCGGACGTGTTCCATGGGGTCATTAAGCCTTTGGAAACTTAAAGTATGGTTAACCGAAGGCATGAAGCACAGCCGTTCCAAACCTGTCGCGGGCGTCTCCGCCCCCGCGGCGCGCCCCACCCCCTTGGGAGCCGCGCTCCTGGCAGCCGCGATTGCTCTGCCAGCAGGTCTTCTTCTACAACTGATCGATCTGCTCTTGTTTTAGGGTCTAGTCTTCGGTCACGATTAAACCCTTGGAAGTTGGAGTCTTCTTGCAGAGGCTCTGAGCGCACTTTGTACACAAAGGACTGGATGGCGTTCAGTTCTGGCTGAACTATCTCGAAGTAATCGCCGACATGGCGGTTCGGGATGATGAGAGTATGCCCCTCGGTCACAGGAAAAACATCTAGTAAAACAAGTGCGAGTTTATTGTGCTTCAATATCCGATCGGTTGCTGGCCCAAAAATGCAATCCTCTTCTCAATGCCCATAGAGCTCTCCGACATTCTGAAAGTCGGCATCGTCTTCAATGACGCCATCAGGGGTTCTTAACTCAAAGCGCGGTTGGGACTAGGTTTACAATGGGTACGTCGTGCTGATCAGCTTAGCTAGTCTGACGTGTATTTATGGACCATATCGCGCTTTGGGTCAGTCCCGATCGTCGCCTAGGACGCCCTTAACGCCTTGAGCATTGACTTTATTCAACCAACTTCAAAACCCTTTTTGGAGAAACAACGCACATCACTTTGAATAAAATTCAACTAAGCCGTGTTCTCTACATGTGCGGCAAATGAGGCGCATTTTGCGAAAGGGAGACCAGACATGACGCGTTTACAGGGAATTGTCGCTGCTTCATGAGGTCTCCTCTTTCCTAAACCAAACTGCTTGATCTTACCGGCTATGTGACTCGTTCGTAGCCAAACAGAGAAGGCTTCTTTGTTGGTCGGTCACGACCAACACACCGGCGGGCATCGGTTCCGACGGATAACCCTTTACGGCCCGTGCGTCGTTTTAAACAACAAGGAATATGAAAATGAAAAATCAGATAAAATTCGCCATCGCAGCGATGACCTTTGCAACGACAACTATGATGTCAACTCTATCTTATGCCAAAATTGATGGTGATGCATGCGAATTTCCCGGACTCGATGCAAACGTCACCCATAAGGGAAAAATTGTCGTTTTGACAATGCCCGGGTCACCCGAAACCTATCCAGGCGAATTCCCCGACACCTCACTCTTCGAAATTGCGGAGTACCACGTGGTCGGTGAAGCCAACAACCTATTGGATGTGAAGGAAGGCATGGCGCGAAAACATGTTGATATCGCTGATCATCGAAAACGAAATGGACACAACAAAACAGGGCTTTATGGTGCATCGCAGGTGTCTTTTACTATCGCACATTTCAAAGGCCCTAGCGCCCGGGTCGAGATTTGTGTCGCGAAAAAGACATGAGCGTGTTGGCTTAGCCAATCGAGTCGCCTGACTCTCGTCAACAGCAGACATCAAACGTCGAGCCTGTAATTCGGGCTCGGCTTCTCCCCTCGATATTTGAAGGCTTAGAGTAAAATGACCCCCAATGCACTTCTTACATTTGGTTGGCCAAAAATTATCACGCCCGACCTGTCCGCTCCGCATTTTCTGGAGCGTCTTCAAACCATGGATACAGCAAGTCTTGGACGTTGGGCCGCATCGTCTGCGGCGCCGGATGGCGTACTGAACATCTCTGCCCTTGATCGACTGTTTCGGCGGGGACCCAATGGCATGGCAGCAATACGCCAGTTGGTCGGTCTTATCGGTGAAAAACTATCTGCTTGGAATGCGATATCTCGGTTGCAGTTTGAATGTGATGCGTTTGCCTATGCTTTCCTCAAGCAAACCTACAATTATGATGTAATCCTACCGGAGACACCAAACCAAAGCGGCAGTTTTCGCGACCGGATCGGAAGCCTAAAAACCACCTTGGATGCGTTGAAAGCCTTTGAGCGCGACGGGTGCCCAATACCCCAAGCCATTCCCACCGCCGCTCAAGACTACTTGCGGATACGAACCACGCTGTCGCGACCCTCGGCAAGACTTGAGCGCGTGGTCCTAGCTACGTTGCTGATCAACGGTCCCTCAAAACTAGACGAACTTGAGAGTGAAACTGGCGCAGATACGGCCACTGCTCTGCGCATTCTCTTGGGGTACGCCGAACCAGGTTACGTGACTTTCGAGCCTACCGATGAAAGCTTCTGCCTGGGGACCCAACATCTGCCAAGCATACTGTTTTGCCTGCGTGAGAAAATGGGGTTCGACTATCTCTCAGCTTTAGACTGAAAAAATTTTGACAAGGATAAATCCGATGGAATTTATTGATCTCATGACCAATGGCTACGTCCCTGCATACGTGGCTGCAATTTTCGGGTCACAAGTGTTGTTTGCTATAGGACAACGGCTGTTCTCACAACGCCGCCTGCAGAAACGATTGGCGTCAGGCTTGCCTGCCGACGAATTGATCGTAACCGCGTCAAAGCTCAAGGCGTTGCGTTGGGCGACCGGCGTTCAAATGCTGTTGTTTGCCTGCGCTGTCGTTGGTGTTCCGCTTCTGTTCATTTTGGTAACTGGGGAACGCCATGCGGCTGTTGTTTTTGTGGCGTTGCTGGCGATGATTTCGATCCAAGTACCCGAGCCTATCAAATACTCCGTTGGAGGACTTGCCTTCAAATCGCTTGTCGCGGCAAACGCACCATTCCAGATCGGGGATCGCGTGTGCTTGCGTGGGATCAAGGGGCGCGTGACCGGTGTCGGCATGTTCTATATAACCCTGCAAACACCCGATGACGACAAGGTCAGCATTCCAACATACGCACTTTGGACTGAAACGCTGTCTTCAACGAATGCAGGGGATATGGGGTCGCTTTCCGTGGCCACCGTTTATCTTTCTCCCCGTTGCGAAGCCGCATGTCTGTCCAAGGCAGAAGGCGCGCTTGCAGAAGCCATTCATGCATCACCCTATCTCGACATCTCTCGACCCGTTGACATTCTGGTTGGACAAACATCAACAGCCATAACGATAACGGCAAAAGCCTACGTGGCATCGACCTACGACGAACCACACTTTGTGTCTGACACGCTACGCGCGTTCCTCAAAAGCGCGAATGAGTACGGCATTCAACTTGCTCAGTTTGAAACGGAAATGAGCTCCTGAACTCAGCGATCCAAATTCTATTCGAAATGGCCCTTGGCACAACCTCTGCGAAGGGCCGTTTCGTCCGCAGTTGTGAGTTCAGTAATGCCCAAAACTCGCGCTTGCTGCGAATGTCTTTTTTGACGGGCCGCAACGTGGCATCAACTTACTCAAGCCAATGGCAGCTAAGGGCCGATCCTCAACGCCAGGATCCACGCCTGCTATCAAGATGCTGCATCAGCTCCGAGGTCTGCAGTGCGCCCATAGAGACCCATGTTGAAAAACGGATAGATGGCAGCAAAGTGCCCAAACGGCTTCAGCCCGAAAGCGTTGAATGACATGCGCGCAAAGCCTTATCGCGATACACTGTGCGAGAATACAGCACGACCACACACAGCGGTGCGATCAACCAATGGTTTGCCCAAAAACGCCAATCAGACGCCACATTTGACTGTCATTGCATGTGGACCGGGGCAATTCTTGCCCAAGATACGAGGGACAAGCCAAATGATTGTAAAAGTCGTCGCAGCGATCATTGCCGTCATTTCGTTCTTCGTAATTCTGCGGGGCCCGACGAAAAAGACCACAGACTCCGGATCGCGGACGGATTCTCGGCAAAGGGCATCGCAAAGAAATGACCGCAAGGCCTATGTAGTCCCCAAGGCCAAGAAGGCCGCACGGACTATCGGGGTCGACAACATCACATTGTTTGATAAAGCGGGACGAGCCAAGGAAGTTCCTGCTTGGGCGATGCTGCTGCATTCGCCGCTTGACCCACCCAGAGATCCCAAGTCTTGGATCGGTGGCGTTCCGAAAGCACCCGAAGGATTTGCTTGGCCCCGTACCGAAAGGGGGGTCCGCATGCATTTTCTTGCGCAAATCGACCTTGCAGCGTTATCAGATCGTGACAACAACGGTCTTCCCAAGGAAGGCGCATTGCTGGTCTTCTTTTCTTACCAATGGACGAACGACGAGCCAGACCATGTCCACGTGTGTCATTTCCTCAACAAAGAGGAGGCGGCGAACGCACGTGATGTTCCGGTTCCCGATGATCTGGAAAGCCTGCAAAAGGGCCTGGACTTTTTTCATCCAGGCCAAACCTTTATCAAGCGTGGGGTCGATCTGGTACCGTTTCTTGACTCAGGCGCAGAAACACCGGCTGGCATTCCAAGTGTTTTCAGGACACCTGAGCTTTGGATATCCAATTGGGGTCTTGCGTGCGCAGAAGCCGCTACTCTCTTCACTTGGATGGAAAACCGGGTCCAGTATTATCAGGGAGAAAAAGGCAAACAACGCCTTGTCGATCTGCTTGAACGGACCGCAAAGTTTCCTGGTGCTGAGCATATGCAGCAAGACTATGATAATGCGACGTTTTTCGCGAGCAAGGGGCCCCAATTGCTCGAAGCGTTGACCGCCTGGCGGGATTTGGCGCAATCGAAACCGCCTCTCGATCTAGTCGATCTTGATGCCCTTTACGCGCATTTCGCGCGAAGATCGAAGTTTGCAGAGTCATTGCACGGCGATTTCGCACAAGTTCTGAGGGAAGGCGCCCACTATCATGTATGGCTGGACATCCATGAAAGGGCCCTGAACAATTTGGAGGCAGGTACACCCGATGCGGACTGGAACATCTACCGCTCGTTCTTTGAGCAAAAAGCCACCGACTGGCGCGGGCACCGGCTTTTTGGCATCGAACCCGAGTTTCCAAACAATTGGGATGATCTCCGCGGGCAGGATTGCTTTATTAGCATCCGCGAAGATCCGCTTTTGGGTAACATGAGCGAACACTTCTACGGCGTGTCAGTCTGGTGCCCTCGCAAACACATGTCGAAAGGAAGCCTTGAGCGCGGTCAGGTCGTCCGCCATTGCGCCGTCTGAGCAGGCTTATGGTTTGCTAAAAACAGCGGACATTTGTTTTTTCCCTGCTAAGGGAAGCTTTGTCCGCTGAGCGGACCTGCGATCAAGGCTCCTTTTTGACACCTAGTCAATGCGTCAACAGATGGCCTACCCCAAGGTCCAGTTCGAACCCAATTTGACCGATGCTGAGCAGGGCGAGAATGTCAGCTTTCATTGAACGGCCAACCCCAGAAGAAAGCCGTTGAATTTTAACAAAATTTCCAGAGCTTTGCCGTTGAATGAGATTCACGATGGCAATTTGCGGCTATCGGACCGTCGTGGTTACTGACCCGTCACGCCACAACTGGCAAGGCAATTCTGATCGTCCCATCGCTTGGTCAGCATGCTATCCAACGGAGGGTGAAGAGGGAAGCAAGCGTCAGCGAGATTTCATTCGCCATCTGACCGGTCTGTTCGGCACCGTGTCGAGCACGTCGAAGGCCAGACCGAACTGACCGAGGCGAAACCTGCGCAACGACACTAGTCTATCAGGCATCCATTCATCAACATGTCGATATGTGCCTCAAAGAAGCTATCGAAATCGACGGGTTTGACGTTTTTGAACATCATATCGTGGACGGCAAAAAAGACCGTGGGGGCCATCAGCACATGTGGCATTCGCACAACCGACCCAGGTCGCACCTCTCCGCGCGCGACGCCGCGTTCAAGAATCTTCGATAACAGAGTTGTCCCGCGTTGTACCGTCATCGCGTGATAATCGCGCATCACCTCGGGCATCCGATCCCCTTCCGCGATCAGAATGCGGAACACCGCTTGTGCTTCGCTATCGACGAACCGGTTATACATACCGCGCAGGAAGTGAATCAGCAGTTCTTTGGTCGTCCCACCGGGGACATCTACCTGCGCCTCGCTTTCCCCCATGATGGAAACCACGTGTTTCCCAACTGCGGCCAGAAACAGTGCTTCCTTTGAGTCATAATATAGATAAATAGTGCCCTTCGCGATCCCGGCACGCTGGGCGATGCGGCTCAGGTTGGCACCGTGAAAGCCGTATTCCTGAAACTCCGTCATCCCAGCCGCCAGGATCTCTGCCGGGCGAGCATCCTTACGCCGTCGCGGCTTCCGCCTCGCTTTTGCGCTTTCTGCCTGTTCGGTCATTGGCCGCTACTTTCTTCACCTGCTCACACACAGTGTGCATTTGTGAACCCCAAAGGCAATTGCGCAGCTTGATTTTGGCCCACTGCGGCTCATCTCCTCAAAATGACCAAGCGGTCAGTATGCCGTGGAGAGGAATTGATCAAATGAAAAAGATGCTTGGGTTGATCGGAACGGCGATACGGGAACTGTTCTGGCTTGCCGTTGCCGTTGCAATCATCGGGGGTGGCTATTTTGGGTTCAACGCCCTCGGTGAGAACCAGGAGATCGTAGAGGCTGAACCAGTGCCTCGGCTGGGCACTCTTGTGGAGACCGCGACGTTCGAGCGCCACCTTGCCCCATTGCCCATTCGCGGCGAAGGCTTTGTAGAGCCGTTTCGCACCGTTGCCCTGTCCGCGCCAACGGGTGGACGGATTGTCTCACTGCACCCTGCGATCACCAATCGCAACGGCTTTGCCTTTGACGATATTCTCGTCGAGATCGACGCGAGCACCGAACGCGCGCAGATTGCACAGTCGCGCGCCAGTATCGCGGCAACCGAAGCCCGGCTCGATCTGGTGAATACCCAGTTGCAACGCGCCCAGAGTTTGCGCGCCACCAACACTGTATCGCAAGCCGCCGTGGACGATCTGCTGGGACAGCGTGATGAAGTGGCAGCCAACCTCGAAGGCCAGCGCGCGCAACTTGCCGCATCTGAAATTGCGCTTGAAAACAAGATTGTGCGCGCGCCCTTTGACGGATCGGTTCAATCGAAAGAGGCCGAGATCGGGAACGTGGTCGCCGGCGGCACGCCCATCGCGCAGATTTATACCGACGATCGAATGGAAGTGAGCATCGCGATCCGAGAAAGCGATGCAGCCCTTATTCCGGGCTTGTTTGACGAAAACGCTGCACGGGCCACCGTGTCCATCGAATTTGCCGGTGTCGTGAAACAGTGGACCGGGGAAATTGTCCGCGTGGACCCGGCACTTGATCCGCAGACACGTACCTTAACCGTGACGATTGCCTTGCAGGAACGCCAGCAAGATACCGCATCATTGGCCGCGGGAAGTCCGCCTGCGCTCATCAACGCCTTTGCGAAGGTCATGATCGAGGGCGTTGAGGCACAGGACGTCTACGCAATACCTTCAACCGCGTTGCGATCGGAAGGCAGGGTCTGGGTGAAGCGCGATGACGTGCTGGCCTTTCACCCGGCAGAGCGCGTGCACGTGGATGGCGAAACAACTTACGTGCGCATCACCGGACTGGCACCTGAAGACAGGCTGATTTTGACGACACTTGCCGCACCGCAAGAGGGCGAGGCGCTGCGCGACGTCTCGGCAACGGCCGACGATGCGGTGGAGGTCGTGAACGGCGAACAGTCCGCACTGGCAACCCAATAGGAGACATTGCCATGAACGGTGCCATTCGGTGGATGACGGAGAACCCTGTCGCGGCGTGGCTCGCCATGGCCGTTACTGTTGCGGCGGGTCTGCTTTCGGCGTCGTCCATGCCGCAGAAAACATTTCCGGAATTCGCGCTCGATAACGTTTCGATTTCGGTCACTTACAACGGTGCGTCACCCACTGAGATTCAAGACAGCATTGTCCGGGTCATTGAGGACGAGTTATCCGGCGTTGACGGGATCGACGATATCACCGCCGACATTTCCGAAGGACGCGGTGGCGTTACAGTCACATTCCTCGATGGCGAAAACATCGAGACCAAGCTGGATGAAATCAAAACCGAAGTAGATGGCATTACCACGTTTCCCGACGATGCGGACGAACCGGTTGTCGTACGGTCCGACAATTCCACCCGCGTGCTGGAAATTGCCGTGCACGGCGATACGACTGAACGTGTGCTCAAGGAAAAGGCCCGGCGGCTGAAGGACGAATTGATCGCCATCGACGGCATTTCCTTTGCCGAAGTGTCCAACACACGCGACTACGAGATCAGCATCGAGATTGACCGCGACACATTGCGCGCCTACGGGCTGACGCTGGGCGATGTGGCAAGCGTGGTTGGCGCAAATTCGCTCGAGTTGCCCGGCGGCTCGATTGAGACCGGCAGCGTTGCCATACCGATCCGTACAATAGGACGCAATTTCACACGCTCTGATTTCGAGAACATTGTTGTGCGATCCTCGGCCAGTGGCGCGCAGGTCCTGCTGCGCGATATTGCAGAGGTAACGGATGGTTTCGAGGATGCCGATATTTCCAGCACCTTTAACGGTGCGCCGGCGGTATCGGTGAACGTGTACCGGGTCGGGGACGAGCAGATTCTGAACATCGTAGATCTCGCGCAGGCCCATTTGCGCGAAATCTACCGCCCGTCACTGGAGCAGGGGATCGAAGCAACGGTCTGGCAAAATGAAGCGACCCAGCTGCAATCACGGATAGATCTGTTGACCAAGAACGCGGTCATCGGTCTGGCACTTGTGGTTCTCTGCCTGGCGCTTTTCCTCGATATCCGGCTGGCGTTCTGGTCCGCCGCGGGTATCGCCATCAGCTTCGCCGCGACCTTCGTCGTGATGGCTGCAATGGGCATGTCGATCAATATGATCTCGCTCTTTGGCTTTATCCTTGCCATCGGGATCGTGGTGGACAACGCAATCGTCGTTTCTGAAAACATCTACAAGAACGGTGAACAGGGCTTGTCCCCGCGGGAGGCTGCCGTGAAGGGTACGCAGCGCATTGCAGTGCCGGTCATCTTCTCGACGCTGACAACTCTGGTGGCATTCTGGCCGCTGCTTCAGATGCCGGCGCCGCTTGGTTCTTTCCTAGGCGATATTCCGACCGTGGTTATGATCGTGCTGTCCCTGTCGCTGTTGCAGGCGCTCTTGATCTTGCCGCGCAACCTGTCGAACCTCGAAATCGGGCCAAACTACAAGCCGAACCTCGTCTTTCGCGCGCTCGGGCTTGTGAGAGGTGCGATCGACCGGGTCCTGAAATGGTTCATCCAAAACCCACTCGACGTGATGCTGCGCTTTTGCGTGCGCCGGTTCCTCATCCC
The DNA here is from genome assembly GCA_038525015.1 of Pseudomonadota bacterium. GTDB lineage: Bacteria > Pseudomonadota > Alphaproteobacteria > Rhodobacterales > Rhodobacteraceae > Tateyamaria. The sequence continues at coordinate 16,596 of JBCBID010000011.1, forward strand.
GATCGCGGGTGTTGTGGCGTTGATGATGTTGACGGTCGGCCTACTGTCCTTTGGGTATGTCCGGTTCCAGTTCTTCCCGTCCATTGACGGCGAGTTCGTGACAGCAAATGTGGAGATGACCGACGGTACAACGTTCCAGCGTACGGAACGCGTAGCAGAAGACCTGCGCCTTGCCGCGATCCGGGCGGGTGAACGGCTGCAACAGACGCTACCGAACGGTGCGCCCAACGTGTTGATCGGACAATATGCTGTCGTGGGCATCGGCGCAGGCGGCGGTGGGCCGGGCGGCGGCGCGGCACCGGTTTCGCCTACTGTGGCGCAGGTCGTGGTCGAGGTGACAGGCGCGTCGGAACGCAGCTGGCAGACCGCGGAATTCGAAACGCTGTGGCGCGAGGAAGTCGGTCGGATTGCAGGCGTCAACACGTTGACGATCTCGTCTTCACTTGTGAATGCGGGTGATGCCATTGCGATCGAATTGTCGCTGCCAGATGGTGAAGACATTGCACCGGTCGTTGCACAGTTGCGCGAGGGACTTGGGAACATCCCCGGCGTCTTCCAGATCCTGGATGATGCCTCTTCCGGGCGCCTTGAATACAAGTTGGCACTGAAACCCGAAGCCCGGCTTTACGGCGTGACGCTCCGTGACCTCGCGACCCAGACGCGCAACGGCTTTTTTGGTGTTGAGGCAACGACAGTCCAACGAGGCCAAGACAGTGTTGATGTTATGGTTCGCTTCCCGTCAGAGGATCGTAACAGCCTGTCGGACCTGCTTGATACGCGCATCTCCACACCGTCTGGCGATCTCATCCCGCTGTCGACGGTGGCCCGACTTGAGGAAGGGCTGTCACCGTCCGAAATCACGCGCCAGAATGGCCGCCGCGTCACGACCGTTACCGCGGACGTGGACCCCAGCGTGATTACCGGAGGTGAAGCAAACGGCATCATCCGTACAGAATTGTTGCCACCACTGCTTGAGGCCTATCCCGGCCTGAACGCGGGCTTTGGCGGCGAGCAGGAGACCCAGGGCGATGCGCAAGCGGCGTTGGGCCAGGCGCTTGGCATTGCGCTCTTTGTCATCTTTGCGCTGCTTGCGCTCGTATTCCGCAGTTTCGTGCAGCCGATTGTCGTGATGATTGCAATCCCGTTGGGTCTGATCGGCGCTGTGACGGGTCACTTCCTGCTGGGCATTCCTTTGGGACTGCTCAGTATTTTCGGGATAATCGGACTGGCTGGCGTCGTCATCAACAACAGTCTTGTCATGATTGATCTTTACAACGAGTACTTGGAAAAAGGCTACGAAGTGGCTGATGCCGTGGTCGAGGGCACGAAAGACCGTTTTCGCCCCATCCTGCTGACCTCGGTAACCACATTTCTGGGCGTTTACCCCCTGATCATGGAAACCTCTCTGCAGGCGCAATTTTTGATCCCGCTTGCAGTTTCCATCGGGTACGGGGTTCTGATTGGCACAGGCGTGATCATTTTTGCGATACCGGCCATCTTTATTGTCTTGCACCGCATAACGGCCTTTTTCTCGGGCGCAGGGCGCGCGCTTTTCGGCGCACAGACGGGCGAACGCGAAAGCGGGCCTCGCGCCCAAGCTCAATCGAGTGAAGCCTGAAAAGGTGTGTACTGGCGGGATTGACGGGTTTGCCGCCGCTCTTTGGCCACTTCATCGGGTTTTGCGAGGTGGCTGGTGCCGTTGGCTTGCTTTTGGCGCGCACCAGACCTTTCGCAGCGTGTGGCCTGACCGTCATCATGTTCGGGGCCATATACTACCACGTCGCATACGGTGTCCCCTCTGCCGTCCCTGCACTCGTGCTCACTTTGCTTCTGGCAGCCACGATTTGGGTTTTCGGACGCCAGAAGCAAACGGTGGTCGGGTAAACGCACACACGAACTGCAATAAACACCGGTAGTGCCAGTCGTCAGTAGAAGGTGGCCAGACAGCAGACATTATGACGCTGCATCCTCACACGATATAGCTTTCCCGTTTCCAGACTGTATCGTCTTTAGGCGACCTTGATGGACGAGCTGCATCGATCCACCCTGGGATATGCAGACGCTGGTCTCGTTACATCAAGGAACACTGGGCTTCTGGTTAACGTCAGATCAGGTCGACAAATTTTTAAACTGCTTCTTCGCGCCCATTCCTTGGTTTGCGCAACATATGCCGCTCTTGCAGAGAACCGCAGGCGGCGTTTTCAACCACGGACAACGATCCCGACACCCGCAATAACCAGGAGCAGTCCAAGCCCTTTGGTCCAGGAAAGGGACCGAACCTCCAGGCCCATTGCCCCAATGTGATCATAAATAGCTGCGCCCACCAGATTGCCGGCAACGACAACTACGAGAAAGAGCGTGACACCAAGCGCGGGAATGCTCTGCATGGAAATGACGACATGGACCGCGCCGAACACGCCGCCGAGCCAGACCCAGAGCGGTAGATGGGTGATCGTTGTCATAGTAAGGCTTCGGAAACTTCCAGACAGAACGGCGAGCGCGCCGGTCAGCGCCGCCGCCGTAGAGAATGCTAGAAAAACGGCGAGCAGATAGTCTCGATTAAGGCCTGCCGAGAGCCGTGCGTAGATCGGTCCTTGCGCCGCCACCAGCATGCCACCTGCAAAGGCCATGACGGCAAACATAAGGGTCGTGGGGGCCATCAGTCAAAGATACCGATACATATAGGTTGTCGCGTGCCGCGCTTGCCCATCGGGATCGTAAGCAAAATCAGGGATCACGCCAGCTTGCTCGAAGCCCACGCTGCGATAGAGGGCTTCGGAGACGTCTCCAGTGCGCGTGTCGAGCGTCACGAGTGTTTTGTCCGCCCGCTTTGCCGCATCAAGCGCTGCCGTCATCAACGCCTTGCCAAGGCCAAGGCGGCGGCTTTCGGGATGAACTACCATTTTAGAGATTTCTGCCCGATGGGGCTGGTTGGGTGGCATACCCACAACCAACTGGACGGTGCCAACAAGCAGATTTTCGACGAAAGCCCCAAAAAGAAGACGATTTCCAGACTCCATGCCCGAACGGACATCCTCGCGCCAGAACCTCGAGGCCTCCTCGTCTGTCAAGGTCTCCATGAAGCTTATCGCGGCCCCATCGCGCACGCTGTCCATGAGCACTCTGGCGAGATCAGCAAAGTGCATTTCGATATCGGTAGGCGATAGTTCAACAATGGAACAAATGGAGCTGGTCATGAGAGAGCAATCAAATACTGACATGGGCTGGAGGCTGTTCTGAAGGCGGTCTGGCCGAAGAGGATGTAGCGCAGGCAGTCTCCCGCCTTCAGGTCGTGGGCAACTTCTTCGACAGTGATTTCCACTCTGCCCGACAAAACATAGACATGATGTTCCTGACCCGGGATCGCGGGCGCAGCGTAAGTGATTAACTGATCCTTGCCGAGCTGGCCTTCGATAAGCTCAATCGCCAACGGACCATTCGAGGGCGAGACGCTTCTTCTAAAATAGTCGTGCTCCGGGTCGTTCCAGACGGCTTGATCTTTCTGCGTAACGACTGGCTGAAACACGTCATCAAGCGGAGCGAGTAATTGCGTGATGGGAAGCGCGTAAACTGTTGCGAGACGCCCGAGGGTCTCAGCGGTAGGACTGACCTCCGCATTTTCGATACGCGACAACGTTGCCCGGCTAGTTCCGCTTCGTTCCGCGAGAGCGGCGAGGGTCAAGCCGTGACGCTCGCGGAGACTCCGCAGATGCTGTGCCAGTTTCGAAGTTTCGGAAAGGGTCATGATTCTCATATATGGGATACTTCCCAAAAGTGAGATACTTGTCAATCCGCTTAAGCAGCGTTGTTGCAGCCAATCGAGGGATCGCTCCATCCGAAGAGCCGTCCACGTGCTTGCGCACAAACGTCTATTTGCGCAACATTCAGCGACAGATTGACGTGGCGTAAGTTGTTGTGGCTAGGTAACTTCTAAGGGCGAACGGTTTTGAAGAATCCTGTCTGTCTGAAGATGCGACGTATCAAAACCTTGTTGCAAAATTACGGAATTGAGCAACCAGAAAGCGCAACACTGGTTTTGGTGACGGCTAAAGGTTCAAGCCCGTCCTAAAAGGATCGAACTAGTTCGAGGTGTTTTGAACGGTCCACGAACGGCGCTCCAACCTAATCACTTCCCCACAACCTGTAAGAACCGCCCATACTCCTCACTCACTTCACGCGCCTCCTCAAACGCCCGTGCGCGCTCTTCCTCGAGGCAGCGAAAATAAGCCTGGATATCTTGGACGTAGAGCTCGAAATCAGACCGAATGAGGTCGCCGTACTCACGCACATCTCGTGAGTCGGTCGGCACAAACGGCCGTTCAGGCGCATAGCACGTCTGCGCGCGTGCCGGTCCTGCCAATGATAAATACAATAATACAGTAGCATAGCAGATACAGGTGATCTGTTTGGGCATGGGCAAAGGCCCTCGATACTTGAGGAAAACGCGTTTGCGTGCGTAGTAATGAGTCAGAGCAAGGATTTAGGCAAGACAAAACCGCATCTTGCAAACAAAACAGTATGATCGTAATCATGGTGCATCGGAACCAATGGCTCCGGTGTGCCCAAGACCAAAAGAGGGCGCGCTGTGCCAATAGACTTAGCAAAAGAAGCGCCGAATGTGGTTACAGAAGCGGGATTCAAGATGCTCGTTGAATCCGGATATAGCGTCGAAGTCGTGTGCAAGCAGAATGCCTATCGGAAGAACTCCGTCTGGCACGGCGTATGGCTTCTGCGCGCCGTCAACGAGGACGGGGTCGAGAAGGAACTCGTCACTGCGCGCGCACGCCCCGATGGCGACTTCATCCAGCTCCGGGTCTTCAAGACCGTCACGGGCCTCACGTCCTTCCTCATCGATCTCGGTTTCTCAGTCGTTGCCTTCCCGGTCTACGAAGGTCAGCGCTGGACCTACACGCCAGACCTCGACGAGGATAGCGACGGCTAGCCTTTGCTTTCTGCTGTTCGCGGCTCCGGCCACGATGGCGCAGATGATCTTCACGATGGAAAGAGACGGCTCGCTTTCCCCTTCGAACTCCCAAGAGGCTTTCGCACGCAATTACAATGACGGGGTCGGCCAAGGCGATTCTGACGCGCCGCTGTACATCTTTGGTGATGACGACAGCGGTGAAGCGGAGGCGGACAATGGGACCTTTCGCGTTGCCGCCGTCGCACCCCGTATCGCGGTCCCGCGTCCAGACATCCTGACGGCGATAGACGAGACGGCTTTGCGCTATGCAAGCCATCAGGGTCTCCGCGCGGCGGGGCTGACGGTCACGGAATGGCGGCTTCTCTTTCGTGCCAACATCGAAACCGAAAGCGCCTACAATCCCAATGCCCGCTCACGGGTAGGAGCCATTGGCCTGGGCCAGCTTATGCCGGGGACAGCGGACCTGCTCGGCGTCGATCCCCTCGACTGGCGCGCCAATCTCGACGGCTCTGCACGGTATCTAGCAGCGCAACTCGAGAGCTTCGGAGACGCGCGCCTTGCGCTGGCCGCTTACAACGCCGGCCCCGAAGCCGTCCGCGAGCATAACGGCATACCCCCCTATCGAGAGACACAAAACCACGTTCAGCGGGTGCTGTCCGTGTTCAACAGGCTGGAAGGAGAAAACCCATGAGGCCCCGACCCCTACTTCTGATCGTCTTGGCGGTCTTCGTCATGGTGGCAGAGCCTGCCATGGCACAATCGATTGACCTGTCGCCCATCCAAAACCTCCTGCAAGGCATCGTGGATGCACTCACCGGCCCGCTCGGCGTGGTCATCGCCACCCTTGCCGTGATCGGCGTCTTCCTCAGCTGGTTCTTCAACATCATCGACCTGCGCCAGGCCCTTTGGGTCCTCGTTGGCATCGCAGGCGTGGCAGCAGCGCCAACGATCGTGGCTGCGGTCTTCAGCTGAGGGAGGGTGGCGTGGCGGAACGGTCCCCTCTTTTTCTTGGCCTCGTGCGCCCGCCGAAACTCTTCGGTCTGCCGATCATGTATGCCGTGGTTTGGCTTTTCGGATCTGTCCTTCTCTTTGTCTGGATCCAGAGCTTCGTCGTTCTGGGCATCGCGGCTGTCCTCTATCCACTGCTCTGGAAGGCGGCAGACTGGGATCCGCGTTTCATCGATGTGGCGATGACCACGCTCCAGGAAACACCACCAACCCGAAACCGCAAAGTGCATGGGGGCAACAGCTATGCCCCGTGATGATGTCGAGGAACGTGATGAGCGGACGCTGATGCCGAGCTGGTTCCAACATGAGAAAAAGCTGGCGCACATGCTGCCCTATGTCAGCCTCGTCGATGACTACACTGTCCGGACGCGTGTGAACGAGCTGTTCCAATGTATCCGCATCACCGGTGTCAACAGCTACACGACCGACGACGACTATCTCGACAAGGTGCGCGCGCTCTTTGCCCGGATCGTCGCGCAGCTTGGCGAAGAGTTCTCCTACTATGTCCACAATGTTTCGAAGGGCATTTCAGTCGATCTCGAGCCGATCGAGGGCGACAGTTTCGCAGCCATGGTCGACTCCCAATGGCGCGGCAAGATGGAGGGCAGCGGCCTGCGTGACAAAACCCTCACGCTCACCGTCATCCACCGCCCACCATACAGAAGCTTCCTTAGGTTCATGCGGAGCCCCTCCCCGGAGCGGCTTAAAGACGAGACCGCGAAGCGGCTGCGGCGATTGAACGAAGCCGTCGGGATCTTCACATCCGGTCTGACGGACCTGAAGCCGTCCGTGCTATCGGCCAAGACCGGGGCTCTCGTCGGTTTTCTCGGTGCGCTCAACACCGGTCAGGAACGGCCACTATACCACAGCTCGAAGTTCGGGTTTCTGGCCTCCTCGGCCGCGAACACCCGCGTGACGTTCTTCGGCGATCATTTCGAATTGAGCGAAGGCGTGGCAGGACGCCGTTTCGGCAAGAGTTACTCCATCAAGAACTACTCGGAGCAGACAAGCTGCACGATGTTCGACACGCTCAACCTGCCCGTCGACATGATCGTCACCCACTCTTTCACGCCCGTGAACACAAACATGACGATCTCGCGGATCAAGCGCCAGGTGAAACAAATGCAGGCCGCCGATGACGCCGCGGTCTCGCTCCGCGAAAACCTCTCCTTCCTCGCCGACGATCTCGAAGCGAAACGCGCCAGCATTGGCGATCACCACATGGTGGTCACAGTCATTGCCGAGACGCTTGATGCGCTAGAAACCCTTGGCGCTGAGATCGTGAACGCCGCTGCCTCCGAAGGTGTCACGATGGTGAGCGACCGGTTCGGGGCCAACACACACTACTTCAGCCAACATCCCGGCAATCAACCGAAGCGCCTGCGGCCAAGTACCATCACCAACCGCAACTTTGCGGATTTCGCAGCTTTCCACAGAACGCCGCTTGGCAAGCAAGGCGATAAGGTTCCTTGGGGTAAGGTGATCTCGCTCTTTTCGACACCAGAAAAGAGCGCGTACCGCTTTTCCTTCCATGAGGCCGGATCGCCCGAGAAAGAACCCACGAGTGGCCACACGCTCATCATGGGACGGCCCGGATCAGGCAAGTCGGTCCTTGCCGCTTTCTTGATGACGCAGGCCAAACGCACCGGGGCCCGGGTCTTTGTCTTCGACTATCGCCAAGGCATGGAAATGGCCGTGCGTGCCAATGGCGGGCGCTACACCACCATCCAGGGCGGGATGCCCACGGGTCTCAATCCCCTTTGGACCGAGACCGACAGCCGCGGCATTGCGTGGCTTGCGGATTGGTTCGGCACCCTGCTCCATCGAGAGGACAAACCGCTGACGCCAGCGCAAACCAACCGCATCATGGAATGCGTGCGCCAGAACGCGCAAGCCACGGATCCGGGCCTCCGCGACTGGCAGAACTTCGCCTCGCTCTTTGTGTCCATGGATGACGACGGCGATTTGAACCAGCGCGTCCTCGAATGGGCCGAGAAAGGCCGCTTCGGCTGGATCTTCGGACACAGCCTCGAGGACACCTTCTCGCTCGACGGTGACATGGTCGGCTTCGACCTCACAGGCATTCTCGACAGCGAAAGCGATAAGGAACGGATGGCGGTCCTCAGCTACCTTTTCCGCCGGATCGAGCGGAAGATAGAGGACCGCCGCCCAACACTCATCATCATCGATGAGGCCTGGAAGGCGCTCGACAACGCATACTTCGCGGAACGGCTCTCGCAGTGGCTTGTCACCGCCCGGAAACAGAACACCGTCGCCGTGATGATGACCCAATACGCGAGCCAGCTCGAGCGCACGCGCACCGGCAAGACCATCGTGGAGGCCGTCCCGACGCAGGTGCTGCTCCCCAATATCCGGGCCAATGCCTCGGACTATGCGATACTCAATCTCTACCAGAAAGAGCTCGATACGCTGCTGAACACCGGCACGAACTCTCGTCTCGCCCTCATCCGAGACGACCAGGGCTCGGTCGTCGTCGATGCCGATTTGAGCGCCCTCGGTCCCAATCTCACCATCCTTGGCGGCATGGAGGCCGGCGAAAAGCTCGTCGGTGTCGATTACCGCGACCGCCCCGATTTCTGGAGGCTCCAGCCATGAAGACACTTTCGCTCGCCCTGCTCATTTGCACCCTGGCTGCTTGCTCCAACTACAGGGAACCGCAGGCAAACTGCTTTGCCTTCGTGTCGCAGGGCCCTGCCCCGCTCGATTGCGATTTCGAAGCACTCGGCGGTCCCGATCTCGAGGGCCTCGCCAATGAGTAGATCGCTGGTCCCTACGCTGCTCCTGATAGGCGCGACGTCTGTCGCGCTGGCCCAAGGCGTGCCGGTGAATGACAGCGGGCTGACCGCCCGAGATCTGATCGAAACGGCGGACCGGGAAGCCGATCTAGCCGTTCAACGGGAGACGCTCTCCGTCCAGGAACTGATCTCCGAGATTGAACGCGAGCAGCTGGCGGTTCTCGATGCGATCCTCAACGCCCAGACCAGCTTCGACAGTGCCTCGATCACCGGCATGGTCACGGACCTTGAGGGCGGAAATGGCGATGCTGACCGTTCGGTGGCAGCTGTGTATGGCACGGCCGAGATCGACCCCAACCCCGCTGGCGATCAGATGTTCGGGGATGCGGCGGAGAACATCGAACAGCTCATCATACGTGTCGCCCAGGAAACCCATGGAAGGGCCGGCGTCTCTGCTGCCGGCCTGTCTGTGGTCCAGTGGCGTGCACTCCTCCAAGCTCTGATCTGGCAGGAAAGCCGCTTCGTGATCCGCGCTGAAAGCCCCGTAGGCGCCTATGGTCTCACCCAGATCATGCCCGGCACGGCCAGCGATCTCGGCATCAACCCGGAATACCGCACTAGTCCGTATCTCCAAGTCGAAGGCGGTGCGCGGTATCTCTCGGACCAACTCGCCCGTTTTGACGGGAATATCATCTTCGCGCTTGCGGCCTACAATGCTGGTCCAGGCCGGGTGATCGAGTATGGCGGTGTCCCACCCTTCCGGGAAACGCAGCACTACGTCACCGTCATCCCGCAGCAGTACAATGCGTATCTCGCGCGGATCGGCGGTATCGAAGCCCTCGGCACAATTGATCCAGCTCTACTTGCCAACTCAAACCTCTCGCTTACGGGTGCAGGCGCCGCCTTCTACGGCAGCAACTCGCCCACCGCGATCCGGCAAGCCGCGCTGCGCATCCGCGATATCGTGACCCGCATTGGCACAACGGCAGACGTCCAAGAGTCGATGGCGCTCAACACCTATGCCCGGGCCGAACTGGTCCGTCTCATCGCAGCCATGACACGGCTTCAAGCCGCGCGCACCCAACCGCTCAGCGCGGAGCAACTGCGCCTAGCGGCTGCCCGCATGCAGGAACAAGAGTTCATGACAATCATCATAGAGGAGCTGGACTGATGCCCGCCCAATCGTTTCTGACGACCTTTCGCACAATCACTTTGGCCACGCTACTACCGCTCAGCGGCATCGCGCTTCCCGCGACGTTTGTCTCGACCCCTGCTGTCGCCCAAGGCGTGCCTGTCGTCGACACCCAGAACATCGCGCAGAACATTCAGCAACTGCGCCAGATGATCGAAGACGAGCTTCTGCAGAACGAACAGCTTCTGCAGCTACGCGAACAACTCACCACGCTCACCGAGCAACTGGCTGAATTACAACGAACCTATGAAGCTTTAACGCGGCTTGCAGAACTGCCCGAAGTGATCGCAACCGAAATGGAAGCCGAACTCAATGGCATCCTCGATCAGGAATTCGGCGACATCCAGGCGACGATCCAGGCCATCCGAACCGGTGATTTCTCAGGGCTCAGCGGCTCTGGTGCCTCAGAAATCGAAACCCAGATGGACCGCGTGTTGGCAGAACTGGGTTTTGACGAGGACACGCTCAGCGAAATGGCCACCAGCGGCAATGCAGGGGCCGAACGCATCGCCACGCAAGCCACAACTGGGGCGCTCGTCACCGCCGCAGCCCAGAACAGCTACGACGATGCAGGCCAGTCGCTCGAGCGTGTCGAGCGTCTCGTCGGGCTCATCGACGACATGGATGAGCTCAAGGAAAGCGTCGATCTCAACACACGCGTGACGGCGGAACTGGCCATCGCGCTTGTCGCCATGTGGCAGCTCGAGGCCGTCCAGACCGTGGGGGATGGCACGGGCGGCGTGATCGATGCCGCCACCATCGCCGAAGAACAGAACTTCATGGAATTCACCATTCCGGATTTGGGCGACTGAGTTTCGAGGCCAAAGACATTGAGCAGTGAACGCGAGATCATCGAAGAGGAGCTTGTTTACGGCGCCCTGCGCCGGGAACGGCTCTGGCAAAGCTTGGGCCTCCTCGGTTTGATCTTCGGGCTGATCGGCTGCCTCGGCGCGGTGATGGTCGCCATTCTCGACGTCGATCCTCCGCCGGTCGTTGTCCCCTATGATCCCGAGACGGGTTTCGCCCTGCCCGAAGCCTCTGTCGGAGCCACGCAGGTGACCGGCAACCAGGCCGTCATTGAGGCGGAGATCTTCCGCTACGTGACCGACCGCGAGGTCTATAACCAGCTCGACAATGACGTTCGGATACGCAGCGTGCTGCAACGCTCCGATGGCCGTGCAGAAGCCTCCACCATGGCGCAGTGGAACAGCGCCAACCCGCAATATCCGCCCACGGTCTATGGCGACAACTCCACGCTCGATGTCGAGGTGCTCAGCATCAACCTGATTGGCGAAAACCGGGCAACAGTCCGGCTCCGCAAGCGCCTGACCTCAATCCAAGGCGTCCAAGCGGGTCTATTCACCGCGACGCTGCTTTTCGAGTTCCGCCCGGAGACCGCGCGCACCATCGATCAGGTCTGGACCAATCCCTTTGGCTTCACCGTGCTCGAATACTCGATCCGGTCTGACAGATTGGAGAACTGACATGTGGCGCATCGGACTCGGCCTGCTCATACTGACTTTCACAGCGTCCATAGTGCTTGCTGAAGCAACGCCGCGCCGTGGCGCGCATGATCCGCGTGTCCGGATCGCGACCTATCAGGAAGGCCAGGTCTTCCGCCTAAACGTCTCGCTTACCCATGTGACCACCATTGAGTTCGGCGAAGGCGAAACCATTCGCTCGATCCTGGCGGGCGACACTGAAGGGTTTGAGCTCGATGGTGTCCCCGGCGGTCAGGCCTTCGCGATCAAGCCGCTCGCCCGCGGCATCCATACGAATGTCACTGTCTATACCAACCGGCGCAGCTACTATTTCAACGTCCATGAGGTTTCGACGCCCACCTTCTATGTGGTCCAGTTCCGGTATCCGGAAGACGAACAAAGACCCCAGAACGCTGTCGCAGCGCAGGCCCCGAACTACAATTATGGGGCCAGTGATCGTACCGAAATCACGCCTGTCCGCGTGTGGGATGATGGGACGTTCACCTACTTCGAGTTCGCCCGCAACGCACCAGTACCCGCCATCTTCCGGTACTCGAACGGGCGCGAACGGACAGTCAACACGCAAGCCACAGAGCCGGGCGTGATCCGTGTCTCAGGCGTGAACGCGCAATGGGTGCTTCGGCTCGGCGATACTGTCGTCTGCATTCAAGCCAATGCGCTGATGGGAGGCACGTGATGAGCGACAAGCCGAACCAACCTGACATGTCCGAACGCCTCGCCCGGCTTGAGGCGAGCGCCTCTGGCAGCCCAACGACCGTGACGCGCCGTTCGCCTCTGACGGCCCTTCTTGTCGTCGCGCTCGTCGGTCTCGGCGGCACCGTCCTCTACCTGTTGAACCAGCCCGCGGAAGACGTGGCCCTCCCCACGGCAACACCAGATGAATTCCAGCCCGAAGGCGACGGGTTTGGGACCATCGAGCCCTTCGTGCCCCCTGCCCCGCCGGAACCGGAAGTGGTGGAGGTCTCCGCCCCGGCACCGGAACCGAACGCTGAGCTGCTCGCCCAAATCGCGGCGCTCCAAGCGCAGATCGAAGTGATACAGAATGCGCCCGATCCGGTTGTTGAAGAAGACACGGCTGCGGCTGACGCCATCAACGCGTTGACGGCTCAGCTTGCGGAACTTCAGGCGGCTTCAGAGGCTGCACAACAGCAGTTTGCGGATGAGCTGCAAGCCCGGGACCGCGAGTTGCAACAGCTGCGTATGGATCTCGATCTGGCGCGTCTCGAAGCGCAGCAGCCCACCCCTGCCTCGGCGGGTCCAACCGACGAAGAGCGGCGGCGCCTCGAAGAGGAGCGGCGGCGGCAAGAGGAAGAAGCGCGCCGTCTTGCCGAGCTCCAACGCCGGGCCGACGAAGAGCGCGCGTTCCAGGAGCGCCGCATCCTCTCGCCCGTTATCGCCTTCGGCGGCGCGACTGGCGGCACAGATGGTACCCAACTGGCAGAACGTACCTTCGACGAAGTCACCGACTTCGTCCTGAACGGGGCCTTCCCGAGCCCTGTCACCCAATCCGAGGTTATCGCAAACCCGGCGAACATCGTGATCCAGGGGACGGTGATCCAAGCCGCGCTCGAGACCGCAATCACCAGCGAGCTGGCCGGACAGGTCCGCGCCATCACCTCGGACAACGTCTATAGCTATGACGGCACGCGGCTCCTCATTCCTGCCGGGTCTCGTTTGATTGGGCGGTATCGATCCGGGGCGGATATCGCGCAGCGCCGTCTGACCATCGCTTGGGACCGGATCATCCTGCCGAATGATCAGACAATTCATATCAGCGCCTTTGGAGCGGATGAGCTTGGCCGCTCCGGCACGACAGGTTTTATTGACACGCGCTTTGCCGAGCGCTTCGGCTCTGCCGCACTGATATCGCTGATTTCTGCCGCACCCACCGTTGCGGCAAACGAGACTGAGGACGAGCTCGCAGAAGATGTCCTCGAAGACATTGGTGACGATCTCGCCGATGCCACCGACAGCGTCATTGGTCAGTATCTGTCCATCGGCCCGGTCATCTATGTCGACCAGGGCGCGCACATCACAGTCATGGTCGACCGGGATTTGGAGATCTTTTGACAATGGCGCTCAGCTATCTCCAGGCCTCCATCGACGAGCTGGAAGACGCCAAGCGCGACGATGTCATCGAGATTTGCATCAACCCCGATGGCTCGTGTTGGGGAGAATTCCAGGGCGATCACTTCATGCATCGGCTGGATCAAACGCTGACGGAAGATCAGATCAAGGACCTTGGCAACCAGATTGCTTCTGATGCGTCCACGCCCCTCTCCAAGGATCGGCCCATCGTGTCGGTCTCGATCGCCTATCGCGACCGCCCAATCCGCGCCCAAGTGATCACGCCGCCTGCCGTCAGCCGCGGCATGTCGATCAGCCTTCGCTTCTTCTCAAGCCTGCCGCTTGAGTCCATCGAACTCGGTTTCCTCTATGGCAAGGAACGGAAGTTGGAAGAGCTGCGCCAGGAGAGGAACCTTCAGCTCCGTGAGGTTGTTATCAGCGGTGACATTAACGCGGCGATCCACCATTGCGTCGAGAACAAGCTCAACATGATCGTCTCAGGCGGCACCTCCACAGGTAAAACCGTCGCAGCGCGCAAGATCCTGTCTTACGTCAGCGACGAAGAACGCATTCTGACGATTGAAGAGGCCGCCGAGCTTTTGCCGAAACAGCCGAACGCCGTGACGCTGATTTCGAACCGAGACGCTGTGAACCAAACGGCGGATGTTCTGCTCACAGCCACCCTGCGCATGCGGCCTGACCGGATCATACTGGGCGAGGTGCGCGGGAAAGAGGCCATGACGTTCCTCGAAGCCATCAACACAGGTCATGGCGGGTCTATGACCACACTGCACGCCGAAACGCCCCAATTGGCGGTTCAGCGCCTAGCCATTGCGGCATTAAAGACAGAAGTTCCAATACCTTACCGGGACATGATAGACTACATCGAAAGCTCAATCGACGTGATTATCCAGGCCGGCCGCGAGGACGGAAAACGCGGGATTACGGAGTTTTATCTTCCGGGCACATCATTTGAGGAGAGCGACACATGAAACGCTACGAGCCGAAAATCTTAACCTTCTCGCCGACTGAAAAGGGCTCGATGGAAAGAGCAGAAGACATCCTTTTCACCTACACGATTGAAGGTTGGGAGATCATCTCCGCTGCGCAAATGCAGGGGTTGCAACCAATCCTAACGGTCGTCTTGCAACGAGAAATCTCAAAAGAACAGTACAAGCAGATTATGGAGAAACGAGCATGAGCTGCTTCAAAGCAGTTCTCATGTTTGCGTTGGCTTCAGCTCCTTCCATGGCTTTCGCACAGGGCTTGGTTCCGACAATGGATCAGCAGTTCGAATTCTGCCAAGACCGCCCGCTGGAACCTGAATGGATGGGCAGCTTGCCATCGCGGGAGAACTATAAGCGCCTGGTGATCCAAACAATCTATCGCGCACACGGCCTCGAGCGCGTCGTTGAAGCGGGAGATTGCTCCTGCGCGACGCGCTTTCCATCCTGGGACGCCGCAGTTCAGCACTTCAATGACCGATACCTAGGCACGGGTCGAAACGCGATGCGAGACGCGGAAGATCGCTATTTGACCCGGTTCAACGAACTTCGATCAGCCGCTCGGGAAATCTGCGAAGCCGCGGGAAATTGGTGAGATAAGGGAAAGCCATGAGCGTTGTCTCCTACATCGTCGACGAAGCTCAAGGGTTTCTCGATGATGCGGCAGAAACCCAGTTTGGTGCTGTCGCTGCCACAGTGGGCACGATCACGACCTTAGGCGCAACGCTGGTTCTCATCTTGGTCTGCATCAACATGGTCTTCCAGTATCGCGCCATGGATGGTCGAACAGCTTTCTGGCTCGCCGTGAAAATCGTCCTGATCGGCATTTTCGCGCAGAATTGGACACAATTTAATGCGCTTTCAGCGGCGATTCTTAACGGGATCGACAGTATTGCTGGATCTCTGATTGCCGCAGTGGGGGGCGGTGCGCCAGGCCCGTCTGGAACATATGCCGAAGAGTTCGATCGCATGATCGCTCGTTTCGGTGATTATTTGAATGCAGCCGGAGAGGAACTCAATTGGATGGCCGGTGCAATTCTCTCTAACCTTGGCGTCTTCCTTCTCTCGCTCCTCGGTGCACTTGCCGCCTTCCTCATGGTCGCCTCGCGCTTAATGATCGCGCTATTGCTCGGTCTCGCACCGATCATGATCTTCTTGACGCTCTTTGAAGTTACGAAGGACTATTTCGCCCGGTGGCTGTCGGCGGTCGTTTCCTTTGCCCTCTATCCGATCATCATCGCTGGAGTGTTCTCAACCATCACCGGCGTTTCAACAGCTCTCCTAGGTGAGCTCGGCGATCCAACCGCGGCTCCCAACATTGGTGCGCTCGTCCCCTTCTTCATGATGGTCCTCATGGCCAAGGGCTTCATCATCGCGACACCATTCATTGTGCGCGCTGTTTCCGGCAATATCATGATGCCAGCGATCGCCGGCGGTCTCGGTGGGGCCTATGCATTTGGTCGCGCTGCGTTTGGCTCGCAGCAAGCACAGAACAGATACCTCATGGGAGGCGCGACAGGATCTGAGTATGCTGCTTTGCGTGCCCGCGCCTTAATGGGCATCGCTCCCATGCCGGAGCGCAGATATTTCGGGGCGGCACCAAACCAACCGGTTGCCAAAACTACTCAAAACCCGGCAGACACCGGTGCTGCAGCGCGGTATCAAGCACAGCTTGAGAGGAGCAAGCGCCTAGATCGCAATTGATGTCGCCAATCTTGGCAGAAGTCAGCGAAAGCACTGCAGAAATGTCTAAAAATCGGTGTCGTTGCTCAGCGCGCCACAATCCTGTCCGCCCGCTCCGAAGCACCCGCGATCTCCCCTTCGAGCTGATCCAACTCGCTCAGAGCGTCCTGAACAACGGCCAGGTCATCCTCACTCGCGGCCTCGACATCGAGCTCAACCTGGCCTTCGAAATCCATCTCGAACTGCCGCTGATCATCCGCGATTACCGCAGCGCGCACCCGCCGCCCATCAGGAGCTGGTTCAGGGTAGGGCGGCGCGTCCTCACCACGCTCACCGATCCCCATCCGCGCCTCGAAATCCTTCTCCGTCAGACCCGCCCCTCGGGGTGCCGTCGGCATCGCCCGGACGCTCAGCGGCAGCTCTCCCATCGGCGGGACCGGGCCTTCCGGAAACGGCAGGTCGCCTTTCTGCGCGGCATGGATGGACTTGAAAAACGGGTCCTCGAAATACACCACCCGCTTGGCCCTCACGGGCATCTGCGCATCGACGACGACGATGATCTCGTCGAGCGGCAGCCGCCGCGCCTCGTCTTCGGGCAGGAGCGAGACCTCCTCGGTGCGCTCCGACTGGCTGCGGCCCTCGAAGGGGTTCTTGCCGATCGCGCGGGAGCGCGTGACCACCGTTTTCGTGGTCTTGCCCACGGCCTTGCTCAGCTCCTCGACGGTCTTTTCATCCGATGGGGTGAGGTAGAGCTTGATGCCGGCATTGCCCTGGAGCGCACGCCGCGTGTTCTCGCCGTAGATTTCGTCGATGGCCGGAATGGTCTGGGTGACGATCGCGAGGTGACCGCGATACTGGCGCAGGATCTCGATGCTCTCGGCGACTATGGGTATCTTGCCGAGGCGGTTGAACTCATCGAGGAGGATCATCACCGGCCAGGGCTCGTCCGCGCCCGGTTCCTTGTCCTGGAGCGCCGACAGCAGGTCCGAAAAGAAGAGCCGGATTAGCGGCGCAAGCGGTTTTACCATGAGGGGCTGGACCACGAGATAGACGCTGAAGGGCTTCTTGCGGATCGTCCGGAAGTCGAAATCCGAAACTGATGTCGCCTCATCGATCGCAGGATTCTGCCACTGGTCGAGACCGGAGGTCATCAGGAGCGAGACATAGGAGGTCAGCGTGTCGTTGTTGGTGGAGGCGAGCCGGGTGAAGATGAGCCGCGCGGCCGGGTTCCGGACCTCATGGGCCCGCGCGATGTATTCCTTCTGCTTGTGCCCGCCCGAGGCGGCAATCCTGTAGATTTCCCCAAGCGTCGGGCGATGACGCTGAAAAGCCAAAAGCCCCGCCGCGACGAAGAGATCGATCCCGCCCTTCAGAAGCCCTTGCACTCGGTCGTTGTCGTTCTGCAGGAAGAGCGTCGCGAGTAGCAGCAACTCCATCTGCTGGCGCGCGGGGTCTTTCAGCTCGTAGATCCGGAGAAGCGGGTTGTAGCGATGGGTGCGCTTGTCCTCCCAATCGGTCGGCGCGAAACGGAAGACCGTGTCGCCCGCCGTGGCCCGGTGGCGGGCCGAGGCCTCGTAGCATTCGCCCTTCACGTCGAGCACGACCGCCGATCCCTGCCAGGTGAGCAAGTTCGGGATCACGAAGCCGGTGGTCTTTCCGCGCCCTGTGGGCGCCACAATGAGGGCATGCGGGAAGGTCTTCGAGCAGAGGAACGGCGCACGCGAGGTGGGTTTACCGAGCTTGCCGATCACGAAGCCGGTGCCCGGTGGGCCGAAGAACCCGTTCCGCTTCATCTCCCGGCGCGTCTGCCAATGGGTGTACCCAAAACGGGTCAGCGCCGAGCCCGACATGGCGAGGCTCATCAGAAGCCCTAGAACGCCCGACCCGCCCACGATCAGGTTTATGAGGCGGAAGTCGTCGGGGCGGGTATCCCGGAGCCATAAGTAGTTTTCGGCGATATAGGTGAAATCGGGATCCGCCTGGAACCCGAGGTCGCGGAAAGTCAGAACCGCCGAGGCGATCACGTAGCCGATCGCCACCGCGACAAGCGTCACCAGCACCACGCCAAGAGCAAGTCGCCCTTTGCCGAGACTGCCCATCAATGGGTCTCCCCGGGCTCTTTCTCACCATCGGTGAGGTCGGCGCGGTGGAGCTCATATTCCCGGTCCGCGATTTCCTCGACGACGGCCCGCGCCGCCTCGCTGTTCGCCGTTGCCTCGTCCGATTGCAGGTAGACCTTCGCGGCGTAGAGCCGGTCGAGGCGATCCGTGATCTGCTCCCTCAGGACCTCCACGTCGCCGTCCTTCAACCGGTCGATCTGCGCGGCATCGAGCTCCCGCTCGACCGCTTCCCGATAGGCCAGACGCTGCCCGACATCCGCGAAGGGCTCGGACATCTCGCCGGCCCGCTCATGCGCGAGAACGCGCCGGACCTCTGGATCGAGAGTGCGCGCGCGGACGGTTTCGGTCGCCGCCCGCACTCCAGTCTCCGACACCGCGCGATCGGCCAAAGGCGCATCGCGCTCCTCATTGATCACCCCATCCTGGCGCAGCACCTCGTTCCGTTCGAGCGTGATCCCAAGCTGCACATGGGCCCGGTTCAGTGCCTCCCGGGCGGTCTCGAGATCAGACTTCCGTTCCAGATTGAGCCCTTCGCTCTCGGCCACGCGCTGCAGATCATCCGCAATCCACTGCCGCTCCAGCGCGGCATTCTGCGCCCCGGTCTCCATGCGTGCAAAGACCACAGAGGAGCTGATCCCAGTGCCCCGGAGCGCGGTGTCGATCTGCGCCCGGACATCTGGCTCCTTCAAACGCTCCAACTGATCCCGGTCGATATTGGCCTCTGAGTAAACCCCGCCGTCCGATGGCCGTTCGGTCAGGGTCACCGATCGGAGCCCGAGAGGCTGCATATGGGCGAGCCGCGCCTGAATCTCGTTTAGTTTGCGTTCCAGCAGCGGACGCTCCGTCTCGGGCTTCTCCGCGATCATCCCCTGGACCTTGGCGACCTGGTCAGCATAGCGGGTTCTCAGCTCATCGAATGACTGCTCCTCGGCCATGTAAACGTCTCCTTGAAGGGTGAGTTTGCCGCCCTGCGCCAGAAGCTCTCCGGCCCGGAAGAGGGCGTCAGAGATGTCCTGCTGCGCCTCGCGCGAGGCTTCCGACGCCAGCGCGTGGTAGACGGTCCGGGTGTTGGCGATCTCGGCCAGCGCCCGCTCCAGATCGGCGCCCACACGCGGCCGCGGTTCAGGCACCATGCCCTCTTCCTTAGCCGCATAGACCTCACGCGTGCGCGGCGGATAATGGACCACGCCCCGATCGATCCGTCGCGTGGCCTCGAGACGCACCCCGAACTTCTCGGCCTCCTCAACCATCGCCAGACGGAAGTCGTCATAGTTGAACCGGTGATCCCGCCCGAGGAAGAAGAACTCCCCCTCCTGGGAGCGGCGGTTCAGGACGATATGGGCGTGTGGATGCGCCCGGTCCTCATGCACCGCGATGATGTAATCGAAATGTCCGTCATCGGTTTGGAAGAACCGCTCGGCGACCTTCGCCGTGATGTCGCGCACGTCCTCACCGCGCGTCCCGATCGGATAGGACAGAAGCATGTGCGTGGTCTGTCCGAGCTTCGGTTTAAACCCCGCGCTCCAGCGCTTGGCGAAGCGCTCCGTCAGCTCCTTGATCTCTTTGTTGTCGAGCTTTGCCTTGCCATCGAGGAACCCGGAACTGTCGACGATATGGGTGGACTTCGTGGTCAGATATCCGAGCTGGTTTGAAAGCTCGGATTTTGAATGCGTGCCCCCACCCCGGATCGCCTTGAAGACCGCCGCGCGGTGCCCTGCCGCGGCCCGAATGAGCTGTCTCTGTTTCGAAACATGGAGCCCCTGCATCGAGCCACGGATCCGGCTCCAGCCGTCCCGGAAGACCTCACCGGTCACGTCGTGGACAGCATCATTCAGCCGCATGGGCAAACTCCCTCAGGGCGGCAGTTGCTTCCAGTTGCATCGCGTCGCGGCGGCGGCGGACGAGCAGGTCAATCTCGTCGGCACTGTCCAGGATGAACCGCGCAAGGCCGCGCATTTGCGCGAGCCGCAACTCAGTGAACTCGGCCGCCCCCTGTCCCGTCCGGTTGGCCTCCGCCATACGTTTGGAGAGCTGCACAACCCCATTGCCGACCTCGTGCAACGAGGTTCGATACCGTTCCATTTGCTGCGCCAGTTGGGCATCCGGAACGAAGGTCCCGCCGGCGGACTGGATCAGCCGTCTCAGCCCCTCAGTCCGCGTCTCGATCCCCGCCGCGGCAAACACGGTATCCAGAGCCTCCAACTCCTCAGGCGTGAGCTTCACGGTCACCGCCGCGGTCGCCACCGCACTGTCTTTCTGCCGCTCGCCATCCGCCTTGAGCGTGTATTGGATGGCTCTTTGGGAGACCCCAAACCGCTCGGAGAGATCCGCCGTCGAGATGCCTTCCGCGGCCTCGCGCACGATCTCCATCTTCTGGTTGGCCGTTAATCGTTTCGATTGGGACACGCGAAGAAAGCCCCCCTATTTCCTGCCACCTACGGCTGCTATTCCTCTACAGTCACAAAGCTAAAGCTATGTGTCAATACAGCATGATTGAAACTTAGACGCATTTCTGTCTCTGAGCCGCTTTTCGCCGAGCGCCCGTGGGGCAAGGCGGTCGCTGAAAGGCCGAGTTTCACGCCGACCGGTGTCCGCTTAACCGTTCCCCACCCCAGTACCTCCGTCCGGCCGTCCTTGTGCCCGCGCCGGAGGTTCTGACCGAACATGCACATGTTCGGACGGAAGCGAGGGGGCGGCGCAATCCCTTAACGATGGGGCGGTCCGGCGGGGTCAAGGGCGGCCAGATTTGGCTCGCCAAATCTCTGCCGGAAAAACCCGGAGGCGCAGCCGGAGGGTTATTCCGGATGGCCCCCTTTAGGCCGTCGGACCGCCCTGTCACGGACCATCTTTCTTCTTCCCCGGGACCGCGTGCGGTCCCGTCAACCATGACAAGAGCCGGGCCACCACCACGGCTCTCCTTCTTTCGCGCAGCGCTCCCGGCGACGGGACAGGGCCGCCCGAAGGCGGCCCCTCCGCGAGGCAGATTACGCCTCGGGTTCTTTGGCGCTTGGTGGGAACATCACCAGCTCTTGGACGGCGACGGGGAAGTCGAGCTTGAGGCTGAAGAACTCCGAGCCGTCGCCGTTGCGGGTGTTGCGGAACATCGCGCCGACGCGCTGGAAGCGGGTGCGTTCCTGGCCGCCCTCATCGATGAACTTGACGGGAACGGTGGCGACATAGTGGTTGGTCATTTGGGTCTCTCCTTGTTGCGATGGGGATCACCCAGCACGGGGGCATAAGGAACGGGCGCAAGCGCAAATGCGGAGGGTCCGCGGGCATTCCCGTGGAAGCCGTATTTGGACTTGCCGGAGCGCCAGCGGAGGGCACGACCGGGCCGACTCCGTGCGATCCACATCAATGAGCAAGAAGGAGAGACTCGGGTGGCCGGACACCTTCCTGCTTCGACCGGTTGCTGGAACACCGATAAGCGGAGCCATCGACCGCTCGCCGCTGTTCTGCGTCCCACTGCGCATCCGCAACATGGATCGTATCAGTCGTGTCCGACCTCATCCCGACCATCGTTGCTGCATGGCTCAGGAGCTGGTGATGTTCTTGCCAAGAGATCAGTCCAGAAGAGAATTCGCCGCCTGCCGCGAGGCCGCGGTTGGAGCACCCCGTCGGATCGCGACCCAAGGTCATGCGGCCAGCGTAGCACTCCAAACGCCATCACTCCCTTGAGAACGACAAAAGGGTCGCCCGAAGGCGACCCTTTCAATCTCAGCTATCCGCTGACTTCTTCGCCGGGTCCGCGACCCGCATCACCGTCAGTCCTTTCGCCTCGGCCTTCTGCCCGAGGTTCAAGGCGACCCCGTTGCCGCCAAAAAGCACAACCCCGGTCGCCGCGAACTTGTCGTCCAGCATCTCGTCGTTGCACTTGAACGGTGCCGCCCGCCCGTGGGCTGACCAGCGGGGATCGAAGCGGGCCTGTGGAATGCCCCTGGCTCTAGCCCACCGGGCCGCGATCATCTCGGCCCCGTGCTTGCCCCCCTTGTGGCAGAGGAAGATCTCCTGGTTGCGGTTCTGCTTGATACGGTCTCGAACCTTGTCGAGTGTTGAGAAGATGACATCGATATCAGTCCAGTCTGTTGCGCCTGAGACGATCAGGGGCACGCCCTGGACTTTTGACTTCGCGGCGGTCTCTCGATCGTGCTGCTCGAGCAGCTGCTTGGCTTCAAAGACCGCCCCTGTCTCCTGAGCTTTCGCGCTCGCGCGGCAACCCGCCGCCGGGATGAAGGCATGCCCCGTCTCGACCTCGTAGCACTCAGCAGCTGCTTCGCTCATCGTCTCAATGGCGCCGACAATCTCGCGGAGATGCAGGAAGCGGCCCTGCGCCTCTTCGAGCGCGGTCTCGGCGATCTCCGATCCGTCATGGCTCTTCGCCAGGGCCCCGATCTTGTCGGCGGTCCGATCAAGCTCTTTGCCGATGGCGATCTTGCGGCGCTGCAAGATCGTTGCGAGCCCGTGCGCCAGCGGTTCGATCTCTGTCTCAAGCGCCGTGTTCCGCAATTGCCCGAGGAGTGCTTCGAAGGTCTCGCGGATGATGCTGTCGGTCAGGATGTGATCGTCGGGGATCGGAAGGTGGGCATCCTTTTCGGTCAGCCCAAAGAGTTCGATCGTCTCGTAAGTATTCGCTTGGTCGTAAGCCATTTCGGTTCTCCAGATGTTTGTCCGACCACCACGGGAGTGTGGTGGCATGGCCGAATGTCTGGTTTCCGAATCTGACCGGGTCAGGGACGGCGCAGCCGCCGGCTCGCCGGGCGCAAAAGTTTTCGAAGCGCGGCAGTCAAAAAAAGCGCCACCTCACGCACTGGCGTACCCTCTCCACCCGCACCGCCCTCGCCGAAAAGTTTTGCGATCCTTGAGGCGGGCTGATTTGGGAGCCATCCGGAGGATATGCTTCCACTCTCATGTGTGTGTGTGGTGTGTGGGTAGGTTTGCCCGACGTGAGCAGGCAAGCGGCGCGACCGGACGCGGGAGACGGATGAAGTGGAGAGAGCGTTTTGGCCTGCCAAAACCGACCGGAGCGCAATCCGGCGGAGCGGCCGGGGAGTGCCGCGCTCGAGAGCCGGGCAAACCGGGATGCTAGGTGCGACGCAGCGGTGAGGCCGCATGGCCGAATGCGCGACAGGCCAAGGGCCTGTTCTCCCTTGCGACACGCGAAGCCGAGCAGGGGAGGCCGTCAGGCAGTGGTAGAGCGTTGATACCGATGCAGAACGTTTTCGATACTGATAAGCACTACTGAGACAGGCAAACCAATCTATGGGCCCAACACTTGAAATACGTCCTTCTCATTGCGGCCCTGATGACCGCCATACCAGCTATCGCACAGGTTCAAATCCGAGATGCGGACACCATCGTTGTATCTGGCACGCCCGTGCGATTGAACGGCGTTGACGCACCTGAGCTTGGCACAAGCGCCGGACGAGACGCCCGCAGGTGGATGGTGAACTACCTCTCGGGTCGATCTGTCGAATGCGACCTGAACGGCGAGCGCACGCATGATCGTTGGGTCGGTGTCTGCTATGCGGATGGCGAGGATATCGGTGCTGCACTGATCGCAGCGGGACATGCTCTGGACTGTCGGAGGTATTCAGGTGGGCGATATGCGCATTTGGAAACGCCAGCTGCGCGGTCGCGGTTGAGACGGGCAAGGTACTGCTGAAGGCCGAAGGCACTCGTTGCTGCGACTGCAAAACCCTGCAGATTTAGGTCCGCTTTGAGCCCACACCGACCAGTGAGTGCGATGCAGCTAATGACTGCTTTGGTGCCTTCGAGGTCGTTGCATAAGCGAGGCCATCAAGACAGGCACAATGCAGAGCGCCGACAGAACCGCCGTCACCGAAAAACCTCCCCACCCAAAAACCGGCATGAATGCAGCGGTGCCCACGAACATCGCTGCGTAGGTCACTGCGCTGTAAAGACCCAGGATCGTGCCACGTTCATTTGGTGAGAGTGCGGTCAATTGGCCGACGAGAATACTGAGACCAAGATGATTCGCCGCACCCCAAAACAGGCAAGCCGCCAGGATCAAAAGCGCAACTTGCGATACTGCGGCCATCGCGAAATAGACCAGTAGCAAAGCCCCAAAGACAAACGGCGCGGCCTTCACCGCGCCATGTCGATCCAGCAAGCGATCAAGCGGCGCGACGGCACCGAAACCTATGCCGTAGCTAAGTGCAGCGACCCCTGCCGCTGTCGTTGACAGGGCCAGCACTTCGGTCAGATGCGCTCCGAGATACGCATATAGCCCATAAAAGGCTGCCATGTAGCAGGCGACCCTAAAGAGGATCGGTGGCAGCCCTCTGATCTGCAACGCTTTGAGGGGTGAGGTGATCGTAAGGGGTTTTTCGCGGGCCGCAATCTCGACGCGATGCAGGGCGATGCCAACGCAAAGACCCGCGCAACCAAGCAACGCGAAGACAGCGCGCCAGTGGAGAAGGTCGGACAGAACCGAAGACAACGCCACGCCCGCCACAAGGCTGAGCGTCCACCCGGTCAGAACCTTGCCAAGCGTCTCACTTTCCCGTCCGGCAGGTGCAATATCGGCGGCCAGGCCGTAGATGGCTGGCAGTGCCAAACCTGCCGCAACGCCCGCAAACCCTTGTGCCGCAATCAAAACGCCGAGCGTTGGGGAAAGCGCGCTCAGCCCCAGCGTGGCGGAGAGGGCCGCGAGCGCGGCGAGTAGGGCGCGCTTCAAACCAAAGTGGTCCGCGCGCGGCGCGAGCAAGAGGGCACTCACCGCAGTACCGGCCCCGTAAACCGCCGCGGCCACCATCACGTCCGCAGCACTTCGCCCTGCGAACGACGTTGCCACATCACCGGCAATCGGGCTCAAAACCAGTGAGTTCGAACCGACGATGCCAATCGCGGCCATCAAAAGCCAAACAGGGTTCATGCAAAACGTCCTTTTGGAGATTCGAATAGACATAACTGGCGCTCGGCGATACATTGTTCTGCAAATCTACTTGAAAAGCGAATGAGGTTCGGCAAATGGCAAAGGGCACCGATGGTCTGGACGCTATCGACCGAAAGTTGTTAAGGCTGCTGACCCAGAACGCGGAACAAAGCTATGCTGATCTGGGCCGCGACGTTGGGCTTTCGGCACCGGCGGTCCATGAGCGCGTCAAGCGCCATAAGGCGTCTGGCCGCATAAAAGGGGTGGTTGCCCAGTTGGACGCCGCCATGACGGGCAAGCGGTTCCTGGCCTTCATCCATGTCAACACCACAGGTTGGGGAAAGAGCGAGGCTCTGATGCAGATTCAGGAATTGCCGGAGGTTGAAGAAATCCACTCGGTCACCGGCGATACCTGCATGATCCTCAAGGTCCGAATGGAAAGCACGCAGGCCATGGAGGCGCTTCTAGCGCGACTCTATGACTTGGAGGAGGTCGTTTCGACAAAGAGCTATGTCGCGCTTTCTACCTACCTGGAACGCCCTGTTCAGCCGGGCATCTCGGCGCTCGCACAGTGAGCAGGAGGAGACATTTACCAAAGGTGGCAAAGTCTGCATTGCCGTTATCAGCACCACGCACGTTCAGCCCATGTGAAACAGCAAAAGGGAGCCACGTTTCCGCAGCTCCCTTCTCGGCTGGTTGGATACCCAGCTACTCTGCTCGATATGTTGTGACGTTCGACCGATGATCAGGCGACCAGAGACAACCCGCTTCCTTCGCCCTGCTCCCGCTCGCCATTGTCGACGAAGGGGATGATCGAGAAAGTCTGTCCGCCGCGCTGGTCCTCGTTCTGCACCGCGTTCACCCGCAGATCGCCATCGGGCGTGTTGATCAGAAGCGACACATACTCGTTTCCGGTCCGCACGCTCTTCGCCATCCAGGCCGAGCCAACGCGGATGAGTGTGCCTTTGGGCGAGCAGACCTCGATCCGGTAGTCGGGATGGGTCTCTTCGGACTTGTATTCATTTTCAATCAGCATGAACTCCAGATCGAACATCATGTTGGCGATGTAGCCGGCGAAGGCATTGTCGGCGTCCATGGCTGTCAGTTCGCCGGAGATCGATCCGGATTTCATCGTGCCGTTGGAGACAAGTGGGATGATCTCGAACTGATCAGTCTGCGCTTCTCGTGCTTCCTTCGATTGGACCGCGTTCACGCGGAACGGTCCAAGCCCAACGTCGAGCTGCATCGAGAGGTAGGGATTGCCCGTGGTATTGCCCGTCTCGTTCCAAGCGGTCCCGATGCGCACTTTGCGGCCCGACTTGTTGACAGCGGTGACGTCAAAATCCGGGCTGCGCTCGGACATCTTGGATCGCGTCTCCAGTTGGATGGCGATGTCGAACCGGCTGGAATGGATCGTGCCGGTGAAGACGGCGGCTGCGGTGTCTGCGGTTTTGGTGAGCGTTCCTGCGAACATGGGATATTCCTTCTCTGGGTTGCCCGGGCCCTGTCTTCCGATCAGCGCCCGGTGGTTTGCTTTTCGACCCCTTGTGGGATCACACCTTCCCAAAGCCTTCTTTCCTTTCCTCCCTGCCTCGCTGCTTGCGCATACATGGCCTGTAATTCGCGGCATCCCCCCTCGCACCTTCCTCCAGCAATCAATCAGCGTCATTGCTCGGCTTAGATGCGAAGAATTCGGCGTCAGCACCGTTGAGGCGCTGGCCGCTGCGGTCCGTGAGACCGATGGCACTTCCGTTGCTTACAAAGGTGATGAGGTATTGGCCAAGGTTGTCCCGATGGACTTTGTAACCTTCATTGACCCAGTGCACCGGCTTGCCTTTATCCACGGCAGCTTTGATCTCGGCGATATTCATCTGGAGCTCCATTTCTGACTATTCTGTGCCAAGAGTGACTAGGGCCCCTTCTGGTGATCGGGCCTCAGTGCGGTTTCATATGGCCTACCAGTCAAAGATGGCGAGATAGGGAACCGGCGGAACATCGCGGTCGAACAGGACGTAGTCACACCCAGCATCTATCGCGAAGGCCATGACCGTTCTGAATGCGTCGCATTCAATCCGGTCCGATAAGTCGGATAGCGTTTCGGGGACAGTAAACAGCCACCCATAGTCATTGTGCATCGTCGCGCCCCTGGCGAAGCGCCCGTCTTCGATGGCTTGGGCGGTCAGTTCCGGCAGATGCGCGGTGCTGCACTCATAGAATTTGCGGACGTTTCGCATCACTGGGCTCTCCCCTCCATCCAGTCCTTGAAACCAAGGATTGTCTTTCCGGCAGCGACCTCCGCCACCCATTTGTCTCGTGGATCGCCACATTGTTCATCTGACCCCTGTTCGATATGCCCATTGGCCATCCAGGGTTCAGGCGCGATGCGTTTGAACCAGTCTGCCAGGCTCGGAATGCGGCCTTGGCAGTCTTCTTTGACGTGCTGTTCGCCAATCCAGCGGACGGGGATCACCCGGCCCGCGGAATTCGTGAGTGTCAGGGCGAAGATGCGCTCTGCCTCGAAAATCCCCTGGGTGTGGTGCCGCAAGGCGCGATGCGTAAATAGCGCCAGATGCTCTTTGGAGGCATCGAACCAATCATGAATGGCTTGGTAATCGGTAGGATCACCGCCGAATTTGCGCGCTGAACTTTCTGCATGATGAAGAGGATGGGCCATGTCAAAGCCCCTCTTCATAGCTGTGGGAGCATTCGACGTAGCGATCCGCGTGATCGAGCATGATGCTGTCGGCAGAAATGTCCCAGGTGAGCGTGCCGTAACCACCTTCGTTGTTTTCGAAACCGGGATGCTGGTTGTACGCAACGGACCAGACGAAGTCCTCGAGCTTTCGCGTGAGGTCTGCATCCAGTCTCACATCATTTGGCTGCAGCGTGATGCCTTCGACATTGCCGGAATCGCCATAGCCCTCGTATTCGGCAATCACTTCCGTCACGCCGAGGGCGCGAAGCGCAGGGAGCAAGTCGGCTCGGGTCGTCTTCAACGCCGCCTCGCGTTCTGCGCGCCACTTCTCCATCATTTCTGAAAAGTCAGTCTGAGAATTGTCCATCGGATAGGTCCTTTTCCTTAGGTTCACGCGTAGGCCAACAAGCCGCTTTCCCACGCACCCCGGCCCTAGGCCCACTTTCCCTTTTAAGCGGCGCGGTCCGCCTCCTCAGAGGACGCGCCGGTGATCCGTCTGAGGATCCCGGCGCTGTCGACACCCTCTCCATGGGGCAAGAACACCCGCAGTTGGAAGGCGATGATTTCCGTGAAGCACCCCGCGGCCTTCAGGCCGTCGATCGCGCCACGATCCGCCCCTTCGATCTCGAAGCGCACATCTCCCGCGACCCGGCGTCGGACCAAAGACAACCCGCGACCGAGATCAACGGGCTTGGCCGACCCACGAACAGCGGTCAGCATCTGCTCGGCTGATTTTGGCGAACCGACCATGAAGCGCGCCCGGAGGGCCGCCGCGCCGTCTTCACTGACCGTGCGCCCGATCATGCTCGGACAACCTTCCGGCGTGACGCGATAGATGCGCTCATTGCCCGACGGAATGTCCTTCCAGATCGGCAGGAGCAGGCCAGTGAGGACGTAGAGGCGCGTGGTGGTCGTCTTCGGCAGACTATCGGCCTCACCGTCCCACAGGCGCCGAAACTCACCCTTGCTGATCTCCTCCCAGGCTGACGCTCCGAACTTAGTTTCCTCGAGATAAGAGGAGCCTGTCGGCCGCACGACTTTCCGCATCAGCGTGACGACGTCCTCATCGTAGAACTGCATGGGACGCGCCGAGAGGAGGGCTGTGCGGCCTGATGCCCGGTTTACCATTGGGACCTTGCCAGAATGGCGATCCAGAGCAGCGTCAGCGCTCAGGAGATGTACTGGATCGGTGACGTCCAGGCCAATGATGCGCGTGACTGCGCCGGATTTCGGGCAGGTCCAGAGGTCTTCCGCCGAGACCTGTTCGATCCGCTCGCCCCGCAAGGTTTCGACACCGAGATCAAGCGTGCCCGCCGCGCGGGCGCGTTCGGTCTGATCGCTGATGCGGCCCATGAACTCTTCAAACAGCACGTTTTGCATATAGATCGGCAAAGCCAGAACCCGGTTCAGGAAGCGCTGTATGGGTGGCAGGTCTTCGAGCAGCACGCCGTCCTTGTCGATGAGGCGCAAAGCCGTCCAGTCGGTGAAGGTCTCGTAGTCCATAGCCGCAGCCCGGCCTGCGGCGAGATCGGCGTAGTAACCGCGGAGCGCGGCCCGCGCGATCGGGCTTTCGAGATTGTCCTCGGCGCGGAAAATGCCTTGCGCGCCGGTTTCCCGCTGGCCTTTGGTGAGGGCCCCGAGCTGGTCCAACCGCCGTGCGATCGTCGAGGTGAAGCGCTTCTCGCCATGCACATCTGAGGTGCACACCCGGAAGAACGGTGCGCTTACCTGCGCCGACCGGTGTGTGCGCCCAAGCCCCTGGATCGCCGCATCAGCGCGCCAGCCCGGCTCAAGCAGGTAGTGGCGACGGCGCTTCTGGTTCTTCGCGGTTTCCGCCGCGTGGTAGGACCGGCCCGTGCCGCCCGCATCGGAAAAAATCAGGATGTCTTTCTCGCCATCCATGAAGGCGGCAGTTTCCGATGAATTGCTGCTCGCGGCGCGCTTTTCGATGTAGAGCGCACCGTCTGAGGATTTGAGCGGGCGGATCGAGCGCCCCGTGACTTCCGCTATAGACTCGTCGCCAAAGGCCCAGATGATCTGATCGAGCGCGGATGGGATCGGTGCGAGTGACATCAGTTCGACCATCGCCTCCTCGCGCAGCTGCAGAGCCTCGCGCGAGACCACCAACTGGCCGTCAGCATCTCGGAGCGGCTCGGACACGATGTTGCCATCGATCTCGACAAGTTTCTGGGCGTGGATCGGAAATGCCTGCTCCAGATAGCTCAGCACATAGTCCCGCGGTGTCAGCGCCCCTTCAACCAGCTCGTCCTCGGGGTCCATCGTCTCGAGGCGACGCTTGAGGAGACTTTCGCCGGTGGAGACCACCTGGACGACGCAGGCATAGCCCGCGTCACGATCCGCGCGCATCGCATCAATCACAGTTGGGGCCTTAATGCCCATCAGCAAATGGTTGAAGAACCGCTGCTTGGTGCTTTCGAACCGCGACTTGGCGGAGGCCTTCGCAGCAGAGGCGTTCGTCTCACCGGACGCGTCGTTCACGCCTGTCGCCGTCAACGCGGCTTCGAGATTCTGGTGGATCGTGCGGAACGCGCCGGCATAGGCATCGTAGATTTCGATCTGTGCCGGTGTCAGTGCATGTTCGAGCACATCGTATTCCACTCCGTCGAAACTAAGCGCGCGGGCGGTGTAGAGCCCGAGCGTTTTCAGATCGCGGGCGACGACCTCCATCGCAGCGACACCGCCCGCTTCCATGGCCGAGACAAAGCCCTCCCTGCTCGGGAAAGGGTACTCTGCACCCTGCCCCCAAAGACCAAGACGCGAGGCATAGGCGAGGTTGTGGACACTCGTGGCCCCGGTCGCGGAAATGTAGAACACCCGGGCCCTTGGTGCCGCGAGTTGGAGACGCAGGCCGGCAAGGCCTTGTTGCGAAGGTTTCGGACCGCGGCCCGCTTCGGATCCGGCAGCGTTCTGCATCGCATGGGCTTCGTCGAAAGCCAGCACGCCGTTGAACTCCTCACCCATCCAATCGAGGATCTGACTGAGACGCGTCGTGCCGCATTTGCCTGCGGAGCGCAGCGTCGCATAGGTGACGAAGAGGATGCCATCACCCATACCGATGGGCTGCTCGGGTTTCCATTTAGAGAGTGGCTGGATGTCAGCGGGCGAACCGCCCAGATCGGTCCAGTCGCGAACCGCATCTTCGATGAGTGTGGCGGATTTGGAGATCCAGATCGCCTTGCGCCGACCCGCGAGCCAGTTGACGAGGATGAGCCCTGCGCATTCCCGGCCCTTGCCGCAGCCGGTGCCGTCGCCGAGGAAATAGCCGAGCCGGTAGGGCCGCGCATCTGGGTCATTGTCAGCGCGCGTCAGCTTCGTCTGGTCGTCATCGATGGTGAAGCGGCCCGGAAGATCGCGTGCGTGGGCGTCGTTTGCCATGATGATCGTCTCCAGCTGCGCCTCGGACAGATGCCCTTCATCGATCAGACGTGCAGGCAGTCGCAGATCATCGAAACCGGTTGTCGCGGGCAGTGGTGGTGCCACGGATGCCATCGCGATGCTTTCAACGAGTGGCGTGGGATGTTCCTGCGCACCCGAAATCTCGATCCGCTGTGGGCGATAGCGCGCATAGATATCCGAGACTGGCACGTTGTCTCGCGCGGCCGGAAGCGGGGTGAAATTGACACGTCGCAGGGCATGTTTCGTTGGAGTGCCGAGCCGTGGGTTTGTAGATGACTTCCGCCGTGCCGAAGCCTTTGCGTTTCCTTCTGATGCCCGTTGCGTACGCGTGGGTCGGTGCTGCTGTCCCACGATGACAGCGGGACGGCCCGTGGCGATCTCATCAATATATTGTTGAGCGTCTTCGAGCATATCGATCGAGGTACGGATTATCTCGAGGTCAGCTTCGATCTTGTCGAACACTATCAGTTGCGTGTCCACGCTTGTGCCGAGCTTTCGGTAGACATGGCCGGGGATTGTCAGCGCGAGGCGCGGCTTGACGATCCGCGTGGCGCGCTCCCAATGCGCAGCGTCGCGTTCAGGCGTGAAACTCGCCGGCATGATCGCGACCAGGCGTCCGCCGGGCGCGAGCCGCTTGGCCGCCGCGATCAAATGTTTTGCCGCAATGTGCTTGTCCCGAGACCGATCAATCGAGGAAGCGAAGGGCGGGTTCATCACGATAACCGACGGCGAGATGTCTGGCGCCAGCAGGTCGTCGATATGCTCCGCGTCATGGTCTGTTGCCGTCGTCTCAAACACAGCATCCAGGAGTGTTCGACGGAAGGGATCGACCTCGTTGAGCGCAATCTGCGCGCCTGCCCGGGCTGCCAAACCGGCGAGCGCGCCTGTGCCAGCGGATGGTTCTAGAACAGTCTCGCCCTTGCGGATACCGACGGCCCGGACTGCCAAAGCGGCATAGGGCAGTGGCGTCGAAAACTGTTGGAGGCGGATCTGCTGCTCAGAGCGGCGTGTTTCCGTCAGGAGACGAGACGCGAGGGTGCCAGCCAAAGTCGTGACATCCGCATCTTGGTCGCGCAAAAGCTCTGCAACCGCCGCAGCTTGCATGATGTCATAGGCCTTGCGCCAATCCCAAGCACCGCTTGCATCGCTGCCGCCAAAGGTGTCTCGCATGATGCGGGCAAGGGTGGAGCTTTTGAATGGGCCTCGTTGGATCTCCTCGCCGATACGGGCGAGTGCCGCGCGTAGGTCGCAGAGATTGGGAAGTGTTGTCTGAGATTTCGAGTGAGGATTGGCCATCGGTTTGTCCTTTGGATCAGGGTCTGAGTTCCAAATGACAAAAAGCCCCCTCTTTCTTTCAGGCGGCTCAGCGGCAGGTTTTCAGCGAAATTTCGGCTTTGCCGGAGACCTGTTCGGACTGAGCAAATGCCTGGCTAATCCGTGCGAAGTTCAGCTTCGAGAGGACACCCGCAGCTTGCTTGCTTCGCGAAGGCTTTGCACCTTGCGCAAGATAGCATCGGTGAAAGCAGGGCTGAAGGAACCGCGTGGTGACCGCTCCTCCAAAGTGAACGACTGCTCGAGCACATCCGCGTTCAATTCGTCTACGACGATCCAAAGAGGCACATCGGTATCCAGTTTCGCCCGACGTGCTTCCGTCTCTGGGATTTGGACTGAAGTTCGGTCAGCTTTAGGCGCTTTGCTCGTAATCGGAGCGATGAAAAGGACATGTTGCCCTTTCGCGTTTGCGACGACAATGACGACACAGCTCGGTCTTTTCTTACGGCCTTCTGTTTCGCCACGGTCGGCCTGCCATTTCCAGAGATAGTGATAGTCGAAGACCTGGCCTGCTGAAGGAAAATCAGCGGCCATTGAAGTGGTCCTCGATCCCTTTGTCCAGAAGGCTGCCTAATTCGTCAGGCATATCTGCAACATCGAGAGCGACTTGCGATCCGCGCCCGGCTGTCAACGCCTCAAAACGCTCCATCGACATCACGACGAAGCGCGGTTTGCGATGTTTTGTGATCGCGACCGGTGCGACAGTGGCGGCTTCGAAAAGGTCGCCTGTGTTGCGGGTCAAGTCGCCAGCTGGGAACTGTTTCATAGTGGTTTTCCGAAGAGATGCTGAATTATACAGAATATACGGTTTCTCTGTATATTCTGCAAGTGTGCGCGCCCACAGAGCGTCGCGTGCTATCGCCCTCAGTCGCCCTTCCTATCAATCAGCGCCTGAGCTTCGGCCATGACTTGCGCATGCGGTGCGGCAGGGCGTGGATCGTCTATCGCTTCCTGGACTTTGGCCCGGAACCAGGCGTCGTAGGATTCGGGATCAGCGGTTAGTCCGGCAGGCAACCCGCCCTCAGCGGCAACGCGAGTGAGCAAGATGCGAACCGCGTCGGAGACCGTCAGTCCGACACCTGCAAGGGCTTCGGACGCATCGGTCTTCAGCTGACCATCAACGCGCACGTGGATCATGGAGGTCTGAGCGGGCATGGCATGTCTCCCTTCACGTTATGTCCATGTATCTCATTTGAGATACGCAAGCAAGTTCGCGCTCGGTTTAGCCGCCCGTCTGAGGAGAAAAGAACTCAGCGAGCACCGGGCTCGCCTCCGCCTTACTTGCACTGAGCAGTGTCGAACCGGCCAGCGAGGCTTTGGACAGTCGGACAAGCCCACCGGTTTCCTCGATCCGATAGCAACGCCGCTTTTGCCGTCCGCGACGATAGTGCGTCACCGTCACGATCTGGCAGCTGCTGCCATCGGTGAGCGTGACGGGCTTTGCGAGCCTGATCTTGTCGCCCTCTTCGTAGTCCGGGATGGCGGCTCAGTCGCGGCAGCGCTGCCGCCATGCGTGAGCGTAGCTATCGGGATCCTTGATCTCGGAAAGCAGGCTCAGGATGCTCAGCGGCGCGCGGGACTTTACCGGGCCCGCACTTTCCTCCATGTCCTTGTAGCCCCAACAGCCCTCGTCGTAGCGTGTCAGAAACACCGCCGCGAAGGTGATCGAGCCATCCTTGTCCGGCGTGTAGGTGCGATCCTCGACCGCAGTGCCGTCGAAGTTTGTGACCTTGACCGCAACGTACCAGGTCGATCCGACTTTGCAGGCCTTGAGGGGTTCGGTTCGGCGGACGTCGCTGTCGAAGGTACAGAGCCGCGTGATTTCGGCCTTCTCGTCGGCGTAGGTTTTGACGCGTCGGTCAGTGTAGAAGAGCCAACCCACTACGCCACCCTCCGATCATCGATCTCCATGAGCGCGTCGAGCGGCACCCGATAGGGCAGCATCTCATCGAAGTCCTCACAATTGCCGCAGTTCTGTACGATCGCGAAGGTGTCGCAGGCATCCTTGAGGGTGACCCGGAAGGTGCCTCCAAGTCCCGAGGGCACGTCGTAGGTGCCGCCGATAAGGTAATCAGAGGCCCTGCGGACAAACACCCGGATGCTGTGGCCATCGGTGGCGAGCCGGATGGTCCCCTGCCCCCGGTCAATTAGCATTTCGACGTCTTCGAGGATATCGGTATAGAACTGGCCGGTCAGATCGCGAAACGCTATTCGGCGCTGCGCCATCCAATCCGTGTCCCGAAAGGGGTTCATGCCGTCGGCGAAGGCGAAGGATGGATCGGTCTGTTCGGTCGTGACGATGCGGGTGGTCGTCCCGTCGATGCCATTGGAACGCAGATGCACGCCATTGCCGACGATGAGGATCAGGGCGGGCTTGTCCACGGGACCGTTCCAGTTGGGCAGGAAGGTCTCGCAAGCGCGCGCATGTGCGATCTGCGCCGCAACAGCGGACGTAGAGAACTTGAGAATAGCCATGGGGATGTCTTTTCATTGGGTGTGAGGGCATTGACCCGCGCGAGCTAAAGTCCTCGCGCGGGTTGGGTGACGGCTCAGGCCGCTTGCGCGACCTCGCCGTCGGGTTCCGGCGTTTCCGCGAAGGGCTCCGCCTCATCACAGGCGACACCCGCGGTCTGCATCATCGGCGGGCACCAGGCGGCCACAGCAGCGCGCTGCGCATCCGTCAGCGTAGCGAAGGGCTCGGAGAAGAGCTTGTCGCAGAAGGCGACGATCTCTTTCTTGCTTGAGGAGGCCAGCGTCACAGCCTCTTGGGCGAGACCCAGATCCTCGCCGAGGATTTTTAAGAGCCACGCCTTCTTGAAGCGGTTGAAGAGCGCCGCATTGGGCGTCCAATGCGCCCGGATATCCGGCATCACCTCGACCTCGAAATCATGCATCAAGCCGTCGCGCTGCCGCTCGCGGGCGAAACAGGATTGCGTGGTCGACGCTGTTGCATAGGCGACCAGCTTCGCCTTCTCCGTGGGCTTCAGCTCGCGGAACCGCGCGAAACGCTCGGCGGGTGAGATCGCTTCATCGTTCCAAGTGAGGTTCAACGCATCATAGGCCGCGGCAACCTGTTCGAGCGACATCTCGTCGATCTCGTCCATCTTCGCATGGGTGCGATATTCCTTGCGCGCATCGACCTTGATCGCATGCGTCACGCTCATGCCAGTGCCGACGACGTCGCTCACGAGCTTGAAGAGCGTCAGGTCGAGCGTCGCCTTCGGATGCATCGCCATAGCCGCGCCAAGCGCCATCGCGCGTTCGGCCTTGAGATCTTCTTTCAGCGAGGCGGGGTAGACGATCTCGTCGCTGTCCGCATCTACCTTCCCGGTCGCCGACCCTGACGCCTTGCCGGAGCTTTCGGCCTTGTCTTCTGGGCGGACGAGGCCCATATGCAGGGTCACCTGTCCATTCGACCACGACGCGATGACGCCGGAGCGGGCGAGATCCTCGGTGCTGTAGGCCTCCTGCAGATCACGGGCCTCGGCCTCGAGGGCATCGACCTTCTCATAGAGGGCATCGTAGGTCTCTTCGTCGAGGCTTTCGTCCTCCATCTCGCGTTCAAGCTGTTCAAGCTCGGCCGTGATCGTCTTGAGACGCTTCTGGCCATTCGCGTCAGGCTCGACGGGTCCGGGATAGACGCGTCCATAGTCTGCAATCGCAGCATAGTCGTAGCGCACCACCGCCTCTGCCCAGGCAAAGCCCATTTGCGACCGGGCCTCCTCGGCAGCTGCCGTGAGCTTCTCGATCAGGATGGTCTCGACGAGTTCGGCATCTTCCAGCACCGAATGTTCTTCCAGAAGATCCGCCGCGATGGCCCCACCCCTGGCCTCGTACTCCTCGCGCACAAACACTCCGATGTCGTCGCTGACCTGCACGCCGCGGGACTTGAGCGCTTGCCGCACTGTGTAGGCTTGCAGGTAGCTGTCCTCCTTCGTCAGCGCCTCGAAGACCTCCTTCTGGACGTCCTGGCTTGGGTGATCAGCAAAGGCCTTCATCGTATCGAGTGTGATCGACTTGGAGCGCGCCGCGTCGCGGATGTCGGGATGAATGAGTCCGTAGCGCAGACGTCCCTTCACCGCCGCAATAGTCGTGCCGAAGGTCTTGGCGATGGTCTCTGGCGTCTGGCCATCGACCTCCATCATCCGCGCAAAGGCCTCGAACTCATCGATAGCGTTCATCGGGGCCTGGGTGATGTTCTCCGCGAGCGAGAGCGCTGTCGTCACATCGCAATCGTCCGGCACCAGGCGGCAGTCGATCTTTGAGGTTTTGGTGAAACCCTTGGCGGATTTGTCAGCCACCAACTCTTGCAATGCCGCGTGCCGACGACCTCCGGCGAGGACACCGAACTTGCCATCGATCTTCTGGACGAGGGGCGGTTGAAGGAGGCCAAGCACCGCGATGCTGGCTCTGAGATGCGCGATGTTTTCCGAGGCATAGGTTTCGGGCGATTTGGCACGCACGTTGGCGGGATGAGCGACGAGATCGCCGATGGCGATGGAGACGGGTTTGAAAGCTTGGGTCATGGTCTGTCCTTGTGGTTGAGATGTCGGCCCCGAAGTTTTCGAACGGGCACCAATCCCCGGGGTCGAGGATCACCAAAACAAAGGGCCCACTTTCCCTCTGAGAGGGTCAGCGGGCCCAATGTGGACAAGTCTGGAGCGCCCTGCCCTACCAGTCGCGCGCCATCATGACGGTCAGGACGCGCATGGTCGTTGCGGGATTGTCGGGTGCTTCCGCTCCAAAGCGGAAATCGCTGTCGGCCTCGTAGAGATCGATTTTCCAGAAGACAGTCTCGCCGCGGATCGTCACGGATCCAAAGTCATGCCAACCGGACGGATCATTCTCCGGTTCAAAGGTGTCGAAGTCACCAACCGCTTGAATTGCCTCAGCGACAAAACCGTCGCCGGCTTCACACATAGATTGCGTGATAACCATACGGCCCGGGATCGGTTCGGTCGGCTTCTCGCCGAGACAAGCAAATCTGCGGAACGCGTCGTTCTGGGCGGCGATGATTGCGGGATTTGGGCGCTGTGGCGCAACGCAGGTGGAAGAGCTCATGGGTCAGTCCTTTCGGGAGATGTTGAAACCACCCGACCCAAAGCCCGCTTTCTCTTTTCCGGCCGGCAGTTACTAAATCACAGATCAAAGGGCGACTTCGGACGCCAGTTCGGATTGGGCACGCGCTCGATCCAACCGTCGCGCTCTTCGACTGCTTCAATAGCAGCGGACAACGGAGTTCGCGCCGGTCCACACAGTGGCAAACTGTCCGGGGGACAGTTTGAGGCAAGAACGGGCGGAGCCCCTAACCCTTCCGACCGGCTCCACCAATAGGCACCGCGACGAAAGGTGATGATTGTGCGTGTGCCGTCCGGAAAACATGCGACGCGCAGCGTTTTCGGTTCTCCTCCGCTCATGGCTCACGCCTTTTCCCTTCGATCACGCAGCTTCATCAGTCGCTGTCCCGCGGCCGGCTTTCGACGCGGCGATTAGCCAATCGCAGGCCTTTTGCGCATCGGCGGCATGTTTGAAGATGGCGGTCTTGTCCGAACGCAGAACGCGCAGCCAGTTGTCGAGATAAGCGGCACTCATCTCGAGCGTATGCGCCGAAAATCCGAGCTCCTGACCCAAGAAGCAGGAGGCAAGTTCGGCGACGATCTCTTCGCGGGCGTACGCCGTGTTGCCGAACCGCGCATCGCCATAGGATCGGTTCAGACGATGCCGCGCCTTAGTGGCATGGGCCAGCTCGTGTGCCCAAACGCCATAGAAAGACCGCGGATCCTCGAAGAGCGAGATATCGGGCATGTAGACTTTGTCGACGGCAGCCATGTAGTAGGCTTCCCGCCCGGTAAAGCTCGTCACGATGTAGATCCCATCGAAGAAGTCCTGCATGTGCGGGATGGGTTCATGCGGGGGATGATCCGGCTCTGGCGCGGGGTCGGGATGAAAGCTGTCCGGCAGACCTTCGATCTGGTCTGCATTAAACACGCGGTAGGCCTTCTGAAACCGGAAGCCGCCCGAGGCTGTCTCGTCGGTATGCTCGTCGGCCCCTTTTTCGTCTTCGCGAGATCGCGCCTGGCCATAGTAGACGACGACAGAGGATTTCTCACCCTTGCGTACTTTGGCCTCGAGCGCGTTGGCCTGGCGGATCGTCATCCAGAACGGGGATGCATAGCCTGCGAGCTGCGTGCGCATGGTCAGCAGGAAGTTGTTGATGCCCTGGTAGGGCTCGCCAGTGTGGCGCAGGGGGCGCGTACTGGCACCAGCTGTCCAGGGTTTGCGCCAAGGCAAAACGCCACGCTCGATGACACGGATCAGCTCGTTAGTGATGACTTTCGAGGCGTCAAATTTAGACATGCGAGATCGGACCATGGCTGGCCTCCTTTCAGGATGATGGCGTTGAGGGGTGTTAGGGATCGCGCTGCTTGCGTGGATCATTGGTGATCAGCGCGCCGAGCGGTTCGACCAGGTCGAGATAGTCTTCGAGAGGGACGCGGGTCGAATTGTAGCTCGAGGCGTCTTCGTCGGATGGGCCGCGCACGACGCGCGGGACCTTCGCTAAAGCGATCACATCAGCGACCGGTCGAACGTCGATGAATGGGACGCCGAGGGCGACCGCCAACGCCGCGAGCGGAAATCGCTCGACGGGTGCATAGGTAGACACCGTCGTCCATCCGAGATGAATGAATGTGCCACCGCCATCACAAACTACATGCGCATTCGGCAAAGCTGTGGCGAGGCGGAGGTAGCCGAGGTCTCGGAGGATGGTTTCGCGTTCGAGCCTGCGCGCGAGATCAACTTGACCGGTTCCGCGAAGCTCTTTGTGTCGCCACCAAGAGGCGGCGGTTGCGCGAAGGACGCGCAGTACTCCTGTTTGCATGGGAAAGGTCTCGGTCTGAAATGTCAGACCGGAATCCGGCCCGGACCCGTCAGAAAGACCCCCGAAGGCCCTCTTCCGTCAGTCCCAAAACAAGAAGGAAACTTTCACTTGCTTCGGTGAATGCACTGCATTCGAAAGAGCGTAATGTCCTTGGGGTCCATACCCACCACTAGGTCAGTCACCGAAGCCGCATTCAGGCTAGAGGTGCGAAAACAAGGCTCGGCTCCCGATGGTGGTTGTATGGTAACGATAACCGAGAATTATCATACTAAGGTGGGCCTACCAGTACCAATTTTGGCGAGGCAGCTCACAATCAGCCTTACTGACCTACCTCGGAAATCCATCACACTAAACCAAGTACTTACCACCTATACATCTGATAACATGAAATAAATTGAACTAATTTCTGAAGGAGGCGTGTTCGCATATTGTAAAATGTGGAACACCGTAGAGGCCAACATGAAAACACTTTGGGATCCCATAAAAGAAACCATCTCAGTTCTACTAGATCAGGGCCTCGGCGCGGATCTTGACCTAAGAGATGCAACTCAAGCCGAGCTCGTTACATTGATCAATGTGCAAAGAGCGAAGATAGGTAATCCAGCGCAAGTATATGCGCCTAGCCTTAGCTCGCAGCTACGTCAGGCTGCAAAAGGCCACCACCTACCAATTCTCGACGAGATCTCCGAAGCACTTGGATTGCACCAGTTTGGGTTGGATGCGTCACTGTGGTTCCGGCCGATTCCGGAGATCAAAAACCTTATCAGGGCAGCGCTAAAGGGCGGGGTATTCGCAACAATAAATGAAATGGTCTTGGACGACGCTCTGTTCTCGCTCTCCGGAAAGGTGAAGCTGGGCTTAGCAGACTTGGCAGACGCACACACACCTGTGTTTGACTTTCCTGAGACCCGAATTCCTGTAGGCCATGATGTTGCCTTAAGGCTTAACATGCCATTTGACGGATTTGTAAGGGTCTTAGCGAATGAAAGAGGCAACTTTTTCTGCCTAAATGATCGGCTCGGCCTAGCAACAACAAAAATCAAAGAAGGCACTATGGACTTACCTGAACTTGAAACTTCTTCGCATGTGTCAAGAACGACCTTCATGGTCTTGGCAGCCACAGAAGACGCTTTCGATGAATGGCCAGAGCACTTAGACACAACTTCACCGATGAAAGACGGTGAACTTCTAAGTTTGCTTGTGGGTTTCGTAAACTTGCCTCAGTCAAAGACATCCGCTTCAGTACGCGCGATGGTGAACCACGCCAAATCATGAAAAAAGCGATAGTCATAACAAGCCGCGAGTTCAAAGAATTAGACCTGGCAACTATTCACGGTATCACCAGATCCGAACTATTGATCAAATCAATCCTTAGCGATCCAAACTTCGGCAACTTTGACGAAGTTGTCTGCCTTTCCAATCTCAGTTTCGATGATCTTCAATCTCGACTAGAGGAAGAGGTCGCGAACCTTGAGCCAAAGTCGCTTTTATACTTGCATATCATTTCGCATGGCATAGCAGCACCTGATGGTAAAGTCGTTCTCGCATTGAAGGATAGTCACAAATCGAACGACAATGAACTCTCGATCCGAAACTGTATTTCTCCAAATTTTCTTGCAAATTTGATCTTCAAACAAAGTGCGCGAGACATAGGCATTACACTGGATTGTTGCCTTTCAGTAGAGTTTCAAAAACAGATGATAACTGCACTCGATCGATACGAGCAGCCTAAATTAGTTCAACATGGACGACGCAAGAAGCTGCATTTTATTTCACAGGCTACAGATCACTCTGACTTTGCATATTCAGATCAGAACGGTAGCCGACTCACAAACAAAATATGTGAATGGTTGATTACCGGAGAAACCGCATCTACCAGCCCGCTAATTGAATATCCAAGCTTCGAGAAATTCTCACGACACCCTCAGATTCAGCCGAAAATTAACTATCAACCTCACAACGCAAAGTACGGTTTCAATATTGGTCTAAATCCCAATAGAGGATTGCTCATAGAACCAAGTGAACTGCGAAAGCTCTTGTCTGAAGACAATCTTATATTATTGGAAGGTCTGCATTTTCTTAAGGAACAGGTTGGGTTTGCGACATCAACTCGACTAACCGTCATCAAGAAATATTTACCGCTTTTCGAGAAATTGCTTCCAACTACAACTTCCAGCGAGGTAAAACAGGAGTTTCTGGAACTAACGCGAACAATTAATGGTCAACGCCATAGTAAGAGACATAAAAAACGCAGTATTCTTATATACTTTACTCGAAATTGGCGATCTGCACTTCTGGTGGATAGAAAACTCTCCAAGCAAGGCAATGACACTCTTCTTTTTGATCTGAACTTCGCGAGCAAATATAACTATCGTGGCGACAACCTATTTGAGCAAATAGAATATGCCAAAGACGTGTACTTCCTTGTAGATACAGAGTGGGCCCAGCAAGTCTCATCTGAACACTATGAGCTTGCAGCATTCCTGGTTGAAGGGCATCACTCTGGAAAAATGAACGTCATATTAGATGTAACCAATGGATCAATCTCAGAAATAATAAGGCCGCTTCGAGATATAAGAAGCTTTTCGGTTGACCAGTTTTGTAAAGGTGTGACATTCACAGCATCAGATGAAACAATTGGTCGATCAATTTTCCTCGACTGCTTATTGGTCAATCAAAGGAAACTTGAGGCTCAGGGAGGGGACAACACTCGAGCCTCCGATTCTGAAATCTTTCTCGATGACGCAATAAAAGTACGTAGTGCGCCCACACGAATACCAAATTTTCTGGTCTATTCGACACATTCCCAGCATGAGCGAAAGCACATATTGGCCATCGTCGACCATGAGTCAAAGGTAAATCCCACTAAGCTCATGCCAGATCATCGCTCAGTCATCGTTCCTGAGCTTACTAAGGTAGATGAGCTTGCCAAGTTGGGTATGGAGCCTGGGAAGATTGGTCCCATTTTCCCAACATCCCATAAAAAGCTGAGCAGAATTATTGTGGATGGCAATATCTTCTTCCAGTTTCTACTTTTCCCTTTTACACCGGTGCGCGTGCCAAACGTTCACGCTGGCGTTGATCACCCGATTGAGCTACCTATCTCCAGCTTCATCCGTGCAATTCAACAATTTTATGGCGAGAAGTGCATTCTATATTCAAACATTGTGAGACATAAGAAGTTCCGAGATCCGATCCTTCTCGAGCTTTTGGCCGGACATCCCATCTTCACTCGCTTTGCGCCAACACCTTCAAGCTCTCTGCATCTCGGCAATATTCGAACAGCCCTCGTCTCCTATCTCTTCGTGCTTTCTACGAAAGACAGATCGCGTTTTCATATTAGGTTTGACGATACAAACCCAAAACACAAAAAGAACGAGGTGGAAAGAGGCGACATCATTGATGACTTGAACTGGGTGGGCATACCCACTCAAGCAGCATATCGGCAAACTTCAAGGAATGCGCATCGCGTCTACGACCTCGCTGCAAATATCCTTTGCTCTGCTGGCTTGTTGCGAAATAACGAAGATAACCCAGACGGACGTGAACTTAATGTCGAAGCAATTGATCAGGGATTCGCCTACTGGTTGGACCTAAAGAAAGGACCACAATTCTTACACCGTGCACCAACTGTATTTGAGCACCGTAGTCCTGAAAAGGTCAAGTACTCCGATCGTGTCGACTATACAATCGATTGGCCGGATAGGTC
Organism: Pseudomonadota bacterium; assembly: GCA_038525015.1. Classification (GTDB taxonomy): domain Bacteria; phylum Pseudomonadota; class Alphaproteobacteria; order Rhodobacterales; family Rhodobacteraceae; genus Tateyamaria. The sequence goes on from JBCBID010000011.1 coordinate 59,780, forward strand.
ATACAAGTATAAGTTTGCGGGTGTACTTGATGATTTATGTCTGAATACCCTCGTCATTCGTGATGGACGTCAAGAGAATTCACTATTCACTGCTCGTCAATCGATAATCCTGGGAGCGTTGCGGCGCCTGATAGCAAAACCAATGAATGACCAGATACGATCGATGGCAGAAGCTATGAAGGAGCTAGCCAAAGATCGAGTTCAACTGGCGGATATGCCAAACTCGGAGAAGAGTATTCGCCCCTTTCCGTTTGGCGCCCCCCCTATCTACTTGCACGTTCCTAGAGTCTGCGATGAAGACGGAAAGGTGTTGTCGAAGCGGTTAAACGAAGCGCAGCACAGCATCAAGGACATTAGAACAAATGGTCGACTACTGCCGGAGACAGTATTGTGTTGGGCAATCTCAACGATGGGCACCCGCGTTCTGCATGCTATGGGAGCCACAGGCATTCGGCACCTTGAAAGCATCGTCGCTACTTTCGGCATCAAGGGAACATATGAGCTCCTGTCCGACCGAGTTCGCTTTGTTGATCTATTGCTGAGTCAGAGCACAGGCGACATACGCATAAGTAAACTCAATAAATCTGATGCACGAATCTTTGGAAAGCTTGGACCAATCAGGTTCAAGGAACTATGCCATAGTTTGTGGGAGACCGCTGGTGGTCGACCCGGACTGTACCTGGATGATCTAAGTGTCGAAGAACTGTATCTTGCAAGGAACTATTTCTGTGGGAGTGACGAACTCTTCCGGTTTTTACGAAAACTGCGGCTCAACTGTTCGAGTACGAAGCTCGATAAACTCAGATCGGATATCGAAGTGTATCTTGGAACCGGTTCCCACCCAGCTTCTATCCATGAATCGATGCGTATTAGACTTATTGGAGAACGGTCGGGCCCGCCAGCAAGAGTTTTGGCTCTTGCGGCTCTTCCTTCAATGCTAGCAAATCAAAAAATATCGATATGAGCGACAAATGGATCAGCCCAAGGACAGTCTTGCAGAACGTCAACGGAGACCTCGAAGCATATGCTTATGAGTTGGTCGAAAATGGTTCACTTCCACGGCTGTTCGTATCCTTCCTCCGATATGATCGGAGAATTCAACCCTCAGTACTCACAACAGCCGACTGGTCTATCCAAATAAAAATGGACGATCAGGGTTTGCTTGGTGCCGCAATTGAGGATTGCGCTACAAAAATTTGGGATATTCACAATCCGAGTGCTGAAGACGAACTCTTCATCAAGGGAGATCCACGAACAGTTTTTGAGATTGTGTTCCCAGTTCTCCATCAGGGAAAGGTTACTGGGGTGGGGATGGTCGATTTCTTCGATGGAGAACTTGAGCGAAATCCCGAAGAATTACTGGTTGATGCGTCAGACTGGCAAAATAAGATCAGCGGCATCGTTTCTTCACCCGCAAGCCTAGAGGATAGTCTTAATCAACGCTTGGTTCACTATGTCGGGGACTGTGTGAAGGCAACTAGTAGTCTCCGCGGATACGTTGCGTTTGCACATTGGAGTGGAAGCCCAATTTACATTGCTGAAGGTCAGGATCATGATAAGTTCCTACCCCTCTCTCTAGATGTAGGTATGGTCGGTGAAGCGTATCATCGCGGCGAGATAATAAACGAGGGAAACGTCTGGCGACGACCTGGTTATATTCCTTCGGATGACCGAATAGCATCTGAACTTGTTATTCCAATAAAAATTCATGACCGAGTAGTAGGGGTCCTCAACTTGGAAGCCACTACGGAGAACCACTATACTGATGCACTGGTTCGGAGCGCTCTGGCATTTGAAGACAAGATAAGATCGGTTTCGATGGACTTGCTGGCCCCAGCTGAAGCCCAAGATGATGAAAAGCTGGCAATTTTCGGGCGTCACATACAGAAAACACTCAAACCAAGTAAACTAAATCTGCCAAGCCTGCGAAGAGATCAACTTCTCGAAAAGTCCCTAGAAAGTCTTCGTTTGAGCTTGGAGAGTTTCGCAGAAGTTTCATATGCAAAGATCTTTTGGACAGATGGAAAGAAAGGGTCGGACCAAAGGCGCTATTCAGATCAAGTTCTTGAACAAATCACAACCAGTAGCAAACCGTTCATAACGGTTGAGGGCAAGCTCAAGTCCATCCTATTTGGTGTCAAAATATCAGAGCAACTAGTCGCTGTTCTTGAAGTTGAGCTCAATGATACGCATGGGCCTACAATTGTTGATTCTGCGAAACTGCTAGTGAATGTTTCGATAAGCGAAATGGAGCGCAGGATTGAAAATCAAAGGCGATTTGCAATCGAGCCTTTTTTGGAAAAAATCGTATCCCTCAGAACGCTCGAAGATGCGCTATTCTTTTTGCCTGCTTTTCTCGGAGAATACCTTGATTGCGATGAAGTACTAGTCTTAAGCGGGCACAAGTTGGAACGGGACTGGGTTTTTCAAGTTCAAAGCGCCTATCCGGCTACTTCGAAAATAAACAAATTTCCTTGTATTCAAACACTGTCTGGCGAAAGTTCTGAGAACGAAGTTCAAGCGGTGCTAGCACATTGTATTGAAACCAACCTTACCATCATCTCCCAACGTCCTCGATACAGCGGTAGATCAAAGATCGACCGTAACAATAGTTCCGCGGCAGGACCTAGCTGGAGCATTGAGCACGACAGTGTGAGATCAACTCTAGTGTTTTCGCTCACCTCCAACAAAGGAAATTGCATGAGGTATGTCCTGCGCCTTGCTCGATCGACTGATGTCGGCGGTGCTCCCTTTAATAAACACGACATTGAGAAGATAGAAATGATCAAGGGCATTGTAGAGAAGATGTTCAGTTCGAGTTAGTTCCAAGTCCCAAAGCGCCAACAATAGCGTCGAGTAAATCTGTTTCCAAAACGCCATAGGCTGCGGCAACGACGAGGATTGTTGCCAACAAAGCCCGGCTGTTGACTATGCCCAGAATCAGGAGGCTCACTACCTCAAGACGGCCACGAGCTTCCGACCCCTGCTTTGTTACTCTTAGGAAGTTATTCTTGCGACCTTTCATGTGAGTTCCCTTTTCAAGCCTGCCAAGACAAAGCACCCTGGCTGTGACTAAAAATAGGGGACTAGGTAATAGTTTACATTTTTTACAATTTATTACTTGATCCCGCGATCACTCTCATTCGCTGGGCATCTTCCCTAAAAGTTCTACCTGCAATGT
>JBCBID010000012.1:0-78059 GCA_038525015.1 Pseudomonadota bacterium
AGCCTGTTCCGCCTCTTCGGGCGTCATGCCCGTGGTGTCGAGCCTGTCGGTCTTCAACGACGCCGGTGTCGGCACCTTGGCGGCGATCCGGTCGAGCGCGGCCTGCTCTGCCGCCTTGCGCACACCAGTGTTTCCACACCCTTCCATCAGCGAGATGCGCAGTTCCTCAGCGCGCTGGAATTCCAGCGCCAGTGCCAGATCGGCATGTGGCACATCCATGATGCCATCCACCTGCGCACCCGGATCGGGTGCGCTGCGCTCAAGCTGACCATCCGCCCCAAAGCGGTTGTTCTTGGCTGGGACGATATCCTGGCCCTCGGCAATGCGCCCTGCGGCGGTTGCGGTGCCTTGCTGGGTCTGCCGCAGACCGCTCATCAGGTCGCCCCAGAGCCCCTGAACGACCTTCGGCTGATTGGGGTCGATTTCTTTCGGATCACTGTCCGTCTGAGGTTGCAGCGATGCCTGCCACAACTGATCAAGCGCGTTGAATTCTCGTCTGCGGATTCCGCGCAGACCCGGCGTTTTCGCGGGCACAGGTACCGCAGGGGGCAGGTTGTCGGGATGCGGGCGCTGATCGCTGGGCGCGACCATCGGTATGGGGACCACATCGACGCGGACATCCGCCGCGCGCAACCGTTTCATCATGTCAGATGGCCATGTGCGAATATCCAGCCGCGCATCGGCATCCACCTGATAAGGAAACGTGACATCGCAGGGATCCGGCGACAGCAAGAGACTGAGCCGCAGGTCATCGCCGCGCGCGCCACTGGGGACCACCCGACCCTGAACCGCGCAGGGGTAGACCTCTTGTGAGGTCCGCAGAGCCTCTAGCTTGAGCGTGTCATTCCTGGCCATCAGAAGAAATCCTTCGGATTTTTTGGTTGTTCGAAATAGCGGGTGTAGCCTCGCCAGCGGTCGCAGGCGCAATCGACCTTGGCTTCCACCACCGCGGTGCGGCGCGGATCCAGGACTGTGCGATTGCCACTCGGATCAAATGCGCTGTTTGCGGCAAATCTCGTGCCACCAGTCAGGGCCGCCTGCGGGCTGCCGGAGAAACCTTTACCTTCCTGCTTCCAGACCGTGACCGAGAAATCGAAATCCTTGATCCCAATGGAAAAGGAATAGGTAAAGACGGCCTCGCCCGACATGTCACCATTGACCATGCCCAGCCGGACGCTGAGCGACGCACCAAAGCTGAAGATCCAGATCGAGGCCGATCCCCCGACAAAGAAAGTGCCCTGGATTTCTGTGAGCTTACGCCCGCCCGACAGCGTCACCTGCCGGATATAGAAACCAGCCATCAGGCGGCCTTCGCCGGTCAGCGGGCCAAAGCCAAATGCCGCGGCGCCACCGAATTCGAACCCGGCCTCGAAGCCCACGATTCCGTTGGTGTTCGCCTCGATGGCAAAGAACCCTGATCCGCCGTAGGGCAGGTATGAAATTGTGAACGGATCGTCGCGAGTTGACAAGGAGGCCCGGAACCGCGCGTCGTTATCGGTGAACGGGAGGATCGCGGAAGTGTTCAGCGAGATGTTGAAGAACGAGACCACGCCAATGGAAAACAATCCCAGTTGCAACTTGTAGCCAGCCTCGACTGATGGCGGAGCGAAGCTGGGCAGGATGAAAGCACCCGACCCTTCCTTGGGGGACATGATGGATTGTAGGTCCTGCACGAACTCCAGTTCGGGGCCGATTTCGTAATCATCGTAGTCGATGTCAAACCGCGGCTTCTGGCCCGCTTCAGTGGTGAATTCCGCCCCCCGAAACTTCAGCGTCAGCGCGTCGAAAATGTCGCCCACCAGCTTGATGTCAAAGGCCCCCAACGTGCCGACGGAGCGGAATTTGACTTCAGGATTGGACGGGTTGAGATGCAGGACGATCTTGGCCGTGATGTCGAGCCGGGTGTCGGCGGCAGGCGCGAAGATGCCCAGCGTCGCCTCTTTCACTGGTTCGCCCAGCAGCACACCATAGGTGTACTGCATCGCAATTTCGTCGGGGATCAAGTCGAGCAGATACTCCTCAATCTGCTGGCGAATGAGGTTCAAGTCGATCGCTTTGAGCAGATCGCCCTTGAAGATGTCGGCAACAAAATTGGTCAGCTGCTCTGCAATCACGATCGGCGTCGGCGTGCTGCCCCAGCTTTCAAAGAAGTACTTCAGGAAGTCGCGGCTGCCCTCGTCGCTGATCGGCGTGCGGCTTGACGCGATATGCTTGAACCAGATTACTTCGGCGGCCAGCCGGTCGTTCGTCAGCTTGAGCGTTCCGTCATCCCCTTCAATGGGCCAGACGCCGTCCTTTTCAGGAACCCCCGGATCGACCGGGGCCAAAAGCTTGTTCCTCACCGGCGCAAAGATCGGCTGGGTCAACCGATCGTAAAGGCCCTTGCGCTCAGGCTCCAGCACATCGGAATATAGGCTGATCAGGGTCAGGGTCACGTTACCGCTGCCTGCCCCGACAAGGCGCTTGAAATCGGTTTCCAGCACCGTCATGGCAAAGCCGTCGAGTTCCTTCAGCACCTCCTTTTCAGCAGCGCGCATGGCTTTGCGCGCGAGCCCTTCGAGGTTCTTCAGTTCGTTCTCGATCTGCCGCTGGTAGGCGCGCAGCAGGGCAAGGCCGCGTTTGCGGACATCCTGGAACTCCTGTTCCAGCCGCGCCGGCTCATCGCCGACAGAAACGTCGATCGTGAAAAAGCTCAGCGCGGGCGGGCCATTGGCCACGCTGATCGCCTTGAGCTTGGCAAAGTCCGCGGCCGGGTCCGCCGCCAGCGTTTCAAGCGCTTGCGCGAGGGTTTTCACATAGCTGTCGAAAGCACGGATGGTCTCGACGTTACTCTCGATCCCCACAATGTCGATCAGCGGCCTGATGTCGGCGGCAAGGCCTTCGATGTCCTGCGCAAGCTTAACGGCCTGTTCGGTCACCTGCTGAACCGCATTTGCGGCGCGCGCCAGCATTCCGGCAGCTTTGGCGGCAATCCCCGCCTCACGCGCACGCAGCCGCTCCACCCGGGCTTTGAGGTCGGCGATAGTCGCCTTGGCCTCGTCGGTGAGATCCTCGATCTCATCGTCCAGCGCGGCATAAAGCGCGCCCGCACCCAGCAAGAGCTGCACATCCCGGTTGGCCAGAATATCCGTGATTGCATCCGTGACAATGCGCAACTGGTCCACCATCGTGCGCATCATGCGCGCGCGGCGATCGGCAAAAGTCTTGAGCTCACGCGGCAGAGTCTGAACCTTGGCCAGAATTTCATCCGGCCTGCTGCCGCATCGCGCGCCGGTGAAGACGCCGTTCAACTGCGCGGCCATCGCATCGACAGCTATCGCATCGTTGCGCAGCTCGCAATACATGGTGGCGACCGCGCGATAGACATTGTCAAGCTCGACCCGCACCGCACCTGCCGTAGTATTGAGCCGCAGCACGTATTGGCCTGCCTGTGTGCGGATGTCGGCCAGCTTGTCGCCTTCGAGCTTTTCAACAGCCTCTTCCAGTTTCTCGCGAATCTCCGGATCCGCCAGCGCTGTGGTCGCCTCACCGATCTCGCCGTGCAGCGCGTAAAGCCGACCGGCCAGCGTGTCGGTTTCGCCGCCCGGCGGTGCATGCTCAGGGGCGATCCTGCCATCGTTCCCAAGCGTGCAAAGCGTTTTGTTCGTCGGTGTTTCAGCCAGTTTCAGCGCGTCCAGCCTGATCGCGCCAAAGAAGGCATCAAGCCAGCCAAAGAGCCCGTCGATCTCCTTGCAAAGAGCTTCCGCGCTCAGGCCCGTCGGACCGATGAACAATTCCACCAGTTCGATCAGCGCCTGCAAAACGCGCCCGATCTTGCGGTCTTTCAGCGCAGCCTGCAGTTCGTTTGCGGCATTGTAGACATCAAGAAGCCAGGCCAGTTCAGCCCCGAATTCCTCGATCACGTAGGTGATCGCCGCATCCTGCGCCTCCTGCGCCAGACGCGCGACGAGCTGTTCAAGTTCGGCGATCTGGTCTGCAAGGTAGTTTTCAACGTCCGCTCCAAGGTCGGCAGCCCCCTCCTTGAGGGTCGCAACAGCCCTGTTCGCGCGGGTCTCCAGCAGCGCCCGGATTTGTTCCCCATGCGTCGGCAGCGCCAGGTTCAGAAAGGAAACATCGAAGAGGTCGGTCTTGGCCTCAAAGAACCCGTCAGGATTACTGTTGTTGTCAAAGAGGTGTTCGAGAAACGCGTCGAGCACCGCTTCGGCCTCGCTGCGTTCCAGATAGACCTCGGCAAGTGCCTTGTTGACCAGCGGTTGCAACTGATCCGGCTGCGGCGCGTTCGCGGGCAACGCCTTTGACAACTCCGCCAGCAGCGGCAGATGCACCGGTTTGAACGCCCATCTGAGACTTTCCTCCGTGTCGCCCGCGCCGTCTCCCTTTGGCAGAACCAACGTGATGATGCGCGCCTTGAGCTGGGCCTGGCCTTCCTTCAGGAACGCTTCGGCAAGGGCCTGCAACCCGTCTTCGAGCCCGTTCTGCAAAGCGTCAAAGATGCTTTTGACGACCTGGAACCGTTCCTTGAACGCCGTTTCGATCCGTTCGGCAGGATTGGCAGCGGTGCGTTTGAGCGCATCGAGAAAACGGCGGCCCGCCTCATAGACCTGGCCCAGCGACAGGGCGAATTCGATCTCGTCGGTGATCGCAACGCTTTCGCGCAACGCGGCATCCAGCCCGGTCAGACCGTCATCCAGTTCGGGCAGGATTTCCTTGAAGGTGAAGGGCTGGATGTCACCTGACAACACCTTGGACTGCTGTTCGACCAGCCGCTTTTCGATCGCGTTCCAGCCCTCGCGCACATCCTCGACCGCCTCTGACAGCGGCTTGACCACACGCAGACGCACGAATTCTACGGCACTTTGCGCCGCTTCAGTGGCGTCATCGGCCGCGCTCTGCAGCTGGCCCGCGCCATAGCGGATGTTCTCGGCCAGTTCCGGCATGCCCGATTTGGGGTCCTGCAACTGCTCCAGCACATCCATGAGGTCCTTGATGCTGACCAGGCCGAGGATCTTGGCATCGGACGCGAACAGCTTCTTGTAGATCTCGCGCACTTCTTGCGTGACTTCGGCGAATTTGGACTGTTCCGCAGGCGTGTTCGTGGCGACGGACGTGGCGCTGCGAGGTGCTGGCGCGCCTGGCGCGGCAGACGCTTCAGGCACCACGGCAGGCAGCGGTGTGTAGTTGAAGGCGTCCGCATAAGCGGCGTTGGCGTTGGCCGAAGGGATGCTCAGCCGCTGGTCAAAGCTGAGAATACCCTTGGCCCGCGAGGCCGCCACCATCAGGCCGGAAGGCCGGAACACGCCGCCCGATTGATCGCCCTTGTCACCCATGCCCTGCGGCGGGTGGTCGTGAAAGGCGAGATAGACCTCGCTGGCATTGCCCGGCACGACTTGTGGGGTATCGGTCTGACCGGTCTCAGTGCCCGCCGCCGCCGCGGTGTCATCCCCAGAGCCGACGTTGGGGGCCAGCGCGGGAAACCCGGTTTCGACAAACCGCATGTCATAGCTGGCGCGCACTGGCGGCACGCTGCGGCCCATCATGCGTTCGGCCTGGCGTAGGCGCAGGCGGGTGACAGAGACAGCCGGATAGAACGGCGGCTGATCCGCGCCCTGCAACACAGGATCGAAATCGAAATTGCCGTTGGTGAAACGCACCACCGCGACCTGTTTGGGCGCGCGTATGCGGGCCGCGTCGTCCGGCACGGCTGGCAGAGCGTCTTCGCGCCCCGTGGCCTTCAGCGTCCAGTGGTCGGTCTCGACGCTGGCGCTGCCCGCCTTGGTCTCCGGCGCGTAGCGCCACTTCTGTCCGCCAAGGGCCATAGTGCGCAGATGGCGCACCCGTTCCAACGGGGCGGAGGCCTGGGCCGCATCGGGATGCGGCAGCGCATTGTAATAGCGCACAAGACCTGCCAGCGTCTCGGGATCATTGGCGGCGATGTTGTCGACAAAAATCAGCGGCATGTCCGTCACTTGCGCGTCCACGTCCAGATCGAACCGGACGTTTGCCGCCTCGATCGGCGCGGTGCGCGGCCAGAACACCAATCCCGGGGTGCCCAGTTGCACCCGGCCACCCGCCGCAACGATCACGCCCTCGCCGCCGCCACTGCTGGGGGCCTCGGACGGGTCGACGATGTCGGGGGTCTGGGTGGTCAGTAGGGTCAGCCGGTCGACCGGGAATTCACGGCCACTGTGGGGGTGGGCAATGCCGGGATAGCTTTTCTCCGGGCGGCCGATGCGGATGAACATGCGCTGGCGCAGATACGCGCGGATCGCGCCGGAGTCGTCGCGCAGCAGGCTACGCTCTGTCACCTGCACCAACGACGCGCGGTGGCCCAGCGGAAACAGGAACCCCTTGAACACGACTTCGCAGAAGATATCGCGCCCAAGCACGGTCCATTGCTGCCACCGTTCGATCGACAGCGCATCGAACAGCGGTTCGGCATTGCCGGGCGCGAGTTGCCGCAGCCCCTTGGCCGCAGCGGGCGGCTCGAAAGAGGTATCATGGCGCAGCGACCCACCCAGGGCGCTCAGCGACAATTCCGAAACCGCCAGCGTGCGCGGCACGTAAAGCGCGGAACCGGGACCGATATCCATCAGCCGGTGGCGGTTCTCGGGTTCAGCCTGACTGGAAAACGCGGACAGCTGACCCTGTAAGGTCCGCCTGCCTGTCACCGGCAACCCCCAGGCGGAGGTCAGCAGCACCAGCTCATGCCGCATAAAGGCATCGGTGGGGCCGCGAAAGCGCCGGTCGACCCCCGGCTGATCTGAACAACTACCGTTGCCTCGCGCGCGGTCGAGGATCGACTGGCACAGTCGGTTCACCAGATGCGGCAGCGCAAGGCGGCGGTTGCCTTCGGTGTTGGTGTCTACCACGGCGGCGCAGAATGCCACCTCATCTCCATTCGCGTTGCCGATGATCCGGTCCACATCGGTGTCAATCGTGCGGTAAGGTTCCGCAATGGCGAGCGGGCTGACATCGGGCGCATCGGTTGCATGGCGGGGAATGAACCAGGGGGCAAGCGGCCCCCGCGGCGGGGCGGCACCCCCCGGAAGACGCGGCACGGTGACGCCCATATTCCTGTGGTTGCGCTGCCAGACGAAGTCGGGCCGCAGGTCCGGGGAATGCACGGCCCGCAGACCGGGATCGATGCTGTCGGTGACGAAATCCGCCGTCCAGAGCGCGCGGGCCGCCAGCGGCCCGCCGGGCGCGTCGAACATGTCCAGCGGTGGCTGCGTCGGGGTCAGCACCACGGCATCCTGATTGGGCGACAGGATGAGCCGCGCTGGCATCTCAATAGCGGTCTCCAGCCGGCTGGGCGGCTGGCGCAGCGCATTCTGCACATCGCCCAACCGCGTGGCGGAGTTGACAAAGCGCCCCTGCGCAAAACCCAGATGATCCAGCATCGCGCCAGCGGACAGGTTTTGCTGGCGGCGACTGCCCGGATCGGTGCGCCCGGCTTCATCGGCGTCATAGATCACCTGCGCGCGCCGCAAGACCGACATTTCGAACGCCGAGAAGTTGGTCAGCGCATCAAGGTCGAATGCAATCGCCGCACGCCGCTGCGACACCCGTGCGTCGTCGTCGTGATCCAGCCCGACGATGCCCAGACGCGCGGCATCGATGCCGTCCGAGCAAGGCACCCGAAAGGCAAGACGTGACGGATTGGCCAGCCGCCCCTCGACCAGCCCGTCTTTGGTTTCCTCGCGGATGATCTTGCCGACATCATTGACCAGCACGTCCTCGGCGTAGCGTGTGATCAGGGCGACAGCCCGGTCCCGCAGCACGCTTGCGCTCTGCTGCCCCTGCAGCCAGGGGCGGCTGACCGGTGCCCCCTTGTCCAGGTGATCGGGGCTGAAGAAATACTCGATTTCAGCGACCGTAGGCTCCACCGGCGCATCCGGTGCACCACAGCTCAGCCCATCCAGATAGGCGCGCACCCGTGCTTCGCGGTAGAAGTTGCGGAACAGCTGATACCCCGGCACGGCCGCTTCCAGCCGGGCCTCCATCAACAGAGAGTTTTCGGCGCTGCCCTTGAAATCCAGCAGCCGCTGCATCTCTGTCGATGCCGCCGCCCCCTGGTAGCCAACCGCTTTTTGCGCCTGCGCGGTCAACCCGGCGAGCGCTTCGTTCAGCGCATCGAACGTGCCCGCGACCGCATCAGTGACCATCCCGGCGATCCGCGCAGTCCAGACCGTTCGGACGCGGGCCATCGCGTCCGCCTCCAACGCGAACCCCCCGATGTAGACCGTCTGGTCAACTGGCAGCTTGTTGCGGCGGACAAGGTCGTTCGCGGCACCCGCGTAGTCTGTCGCAAGCGCCTCGAAGTCGCCAACCACGGCCGACTGTCTGTCGGGTGGCGGGTTGTCCGCCCGCCAAGCGGCGATCTTGGCATCTCGGATCGCCTCCCGCGCGGTCTTTCGCGCGAGAGGGCGCGGCAACATCGCCAGCATGTCGACCACCTGGGGCCTGGAATTGGGATCGAAGATCAGGAAGCCATCGACAATCCCGACAGCCTTGGGCCGCTCTGCCGGAAGGTCGACCTCTCCCTCAGCCGCACGTTTGCCGGTCTGGCGGTTGACGCCCATCGCCAGCTGCGGCAGGCGCCGATCCGGCAAAGGCGGCGGCTTGGGCGCGAAGAGCGCCTGTTCAAAAACATGCTGGCCCGGGAATTCGACGACCAGCACCGGGCGCGTATCCGCTGCCTCCCCCCCTTCGCGGGGTGCGCCGATGCGGCACGACGGGTTGAGGCTGCGCAGCTCCGGCGGACCGTCGCCCCAGACCAGCGCGAGATCGGAAAACTCGAAATGCAGGCTCAGCAAGTCATGCGCGCGTTGCGCCTTGAGCCGCGCGCGCGACAGATCGATATGCGCGCGCGCCGTACCGGCGTCCGCGCCAAGACGGATCGCGGAATTTAGCACCGGATAGGGCAGCGACGCGCGGTGATAGAACAGCCGCAGGTCCATCGGCTCGAAGCTCAGACGGCTGAAATCGGCACCGATGACCGCCTGTTCAAGCTCGATCAGCAGGGCGTTGATCTCGACCCATTCCAGACGCGGGCGGGCCCGCGTTCCGCCACGCGGCCCCCAGGAATGCAACACGGTGATCGCCTGCCCCCGGCGCGGACCAAAGGCGCTTTCCTGCAGGCTCTGCTGCGGCGGCGCTTCGCCTTCCTGAAGCGGGGGTGCCTCGCGTTCGCGACCGCGCAGTCGGGCGCGCCCGATGGGCGTCTCCATGACCCGCATCCTGGTATCGTCGAACTCCGCATCGAAACTCAGACTGCCCGCCTGCCCCGCGATGTCCGCGTCGGTCGCACCCGCCGGGCCATAGGCGCGTTCCATCAGCCGCCCGCGCAGCTTTTCGTAGCCGCGCGTGGCCGTGCGCGCTTCCCCCTCAAGGTCCATGCGCCACAGGCCGGGCACTGAAACCTCGCTGACCGCCGTGCGTTCTGCAGGCACATCGATGCGGAAGTAACAGCGGGTCGCGGGATCACCGCCATCCACGCTCAACGCCAGTTGTGGCCCCTTGTCACGCGCGAACACCATGGCACCTGTTGTCGGGGCAAGCACCCCTTCGCCCCAGAACCCCAGCTGATCCTCTGCCGCAGCTTCGCCCTTGGCGGTTTCATCTGCATCACCGAACACCTTGTCCGCTGTCCCGCGCGCCCAGAAAAACCGCGTCCGTGTCAGCGCCAGACCGGGGTGGATGGCAAAAGGCTTCTGCGGCGTGTCCCAATCGCTGTCGATGGCAAAGATTATGTCCGGCCCGACAGTCACTTGCACCGACCGCTCCCGACGCGGGTCTGGCACACGCCAGTGACCGTTGAACATCAGCCGCATCGAAACCGCGAGACGGCGGGCAGGCAGGTTCTGCTGCAACGCCTGGCCGCCGATGAAGTCGCGCAACGGGATCGGGCGTGGCGCGCCGGTGTCCACGTTGAAGGCGCGAACCCCGTAGTTTTCCATATAGACACCCGCATCCTGCGACGGTGCGGTTGACCTGCTGAAAATCCCCGGCGCCATCCACATGCCGAACCTCAGCGGTCGGCGCCCGTCCGGCCCCTTGCGCTGGCGCAACCTCAGGCGTTTGAAGGTGATAAGGCAAGTGCGCCCGAACATTCTGCCAAAACGCGCCCGCAGCACCCGAAGCTCGTAGCCCCTGCTGCGTGCGTTGGAAATATCGCGTAACGCGAACCGTGCATCCGGCCCGAATTGTTCGCGCTTGAGAATCCAAACCGCCCGGACAACCGGCGGGCGTTCCTTTTCACCCTTCTTGGGTCGAACGGGGTTCTGCGCCAGCACCTGAATGACCAGCCGCTCACGATCATCGGACAAATCGAACGTCAGATCGACGTCATCCAACCCGTCATCATCCGCCCCCTGCCCCATCAGCATCGAAGAGATCGGAACAGCAGCTGCAGAGCCAAGGAACCCGCGACGGGTCAGTGTCAGAAAACCGCCTTGCTCAGCGGTAGTTCCTCCACCCATAGCAGGCCTGTCTGTCTCAGATTTTCCCACAGCGTCCCCCCAGAACCTGAAGCGAATGCGGGATCAAAAAACCAGGAAGTCCAAGAAAGGCGCATTCAATATAACGCCAATACTGAAACACAGGCCCAGCCTGCGTCTACATCCATGCCGTGAAAAAACCGTCAAAGCACACGCAAAGGATCAAGTGTGCCCGCGTCGGATTGGCGGGAAACATGCAATCTCTCACCTGATTGATCTCGTGTGTATTGAGAGAGCCGCCGGAGCGGTCTCTCTTCAACGCCGTTCTGTGAACTGCGAGACAAGGCATTTCAACCGATCAGGTCGATCAGCTTTCCCAACAGATCAAGCAGCTTGCCTGCGACCTCCAGCGCTTTGTTGATCCGGTCAATGTTGCGTTTTGCGCGGGTCGCCTGCTTTCGGATTTTGGTTATGTCGCTCACGTAGGGTGCCAGCGATCCACTCAACAGAGCGCTTCGTTCCTTGGCATAGAGTTCTCCGCTTCGATGATTGAGCCGCAACCGTTCGCGCTCGAAAGCGTCGGCTTCGGCGGTTCTTCCAGCTGCACGGTGCGTCAGCTCATGCGCCATCAAAGCGGAAATGGCTTCCCCGATGGTTGTGCGGATGCTGCGAAACTGTGCAGCAATCTGGATATTGGTGGTAGACATTTGATCTTCCTTATTGGTCAGGCGTTTTCGGTTTCAGAGCCGCAAGTGCGTCAATTGCGGCAGACAGGTCGTCCAGATCCCCGCCACCCTGCAACTGGGCATGAAGGGCTGTATGAGCGCGCAAGAACCTGACGTACCAAAGCGCCGGGTCTTTGCTTGCAAGCGCTTCACGGACGGCGAAGGCGCGCTTGATCTCGGCGATGGCTGCTCTGTGCTGCGCCGGCGTTCCGTTCTCCCGGGCTTCGTTGGCCCTGAGTTGCGCGTCGTTAAGCGCTTTGGCCGCACGCTCAACGGCAGGGTTTCTTTTGGAATGATAAGCCACAAGAACCGGCCCGGCCTCTTCCAGAACGCTTTCGGCGCGGGCAACTGCGCGGCGCAACGCGTTGTGCCTGTATTGATTGACGACAAACCCGACCGCGCCGACAATCCTGTCCTTGTCCTCGCTTGCCGCCTTGGCCAACCGTTTCACCTGCGGGGAGGCCCTGCGCGCCGCGAGCGCATCGAGGGATGCGATCAGATTTGCGGTGTGCTTCTGAGCATCGTTCACAGACGTGGCATTCGCCAAATTGGCCAGAGCCAGCAGATAAGCGGCAAGCGCGGTTTCCAAAGCCAGCACCTGTGTCGCGTTTGCCGGTATCCCAGGTTTCACGAGATTGGCCTGACTTTCCAACCGACAAGGTCCTGAATAGGCGGCAATTGGTACGCCATAAGCCTCTGCCGCTGGCCGGCAATCCCCGCGCACTGCGACGGCCTGATCCCCGTTTGCAACCAGGATTTCCTCCGCCTGCAAGATTTCCTGAGCACTCTCTTCGGCAACCGCGGGACGGGTATTTTTCACAAGCTCGTCAAATGCAGCCTGGGTTTCATTGATTTCCTGCGAGACGTCAGGCGTCGTGCAGCCTGCCGACAGAAGCAAGAGCCCAAACAGCCAAGGTGTCCCGAACACTCTGCGCGCATTTGCGGGCCCTCTTGGCCCATGGCGGGCATGATCAACAGGGACAACTCCGCTGGGGTGCCGTGTTGTCCCTGCTCCTCCGGCCCGGAGCGCGGCTCCCGCTTTCGAAGCGGGGTCGAACTGTCTTGAACTCATAGGGTTTCTCCCGTTGGGTTTCGAAATCACGGATGGTGCCCGGTACGGCTGCATAACGTTCGCGCCGGGCCCCGGGTCAGAGCAGGCGCGCTGCGTCCATCATGGCGGCCATACTGTCGATGACGATGTCGTCAGGCCGGACCCCGTCGCGTGGGTGCCAGTCCTGTCCCTGTTCGGAGCTGTTGATGTGGCTCGCCGGATCGTTGTGAACCAGCCCAGTCAACGTGTCCGCGACCAACAAGCTGCCAAGCGGGCCAAGTCGCCCCTGCTTGCCCAACACCTCGGCTTCCTTCAGCACGTAAAACCAGAGCGGTGTCTGCCGATCAAAGGCGGCGTCCCCCGTCTGCATGTCCGCAGCACTCAAAACCGGGAGGGTGATGCCATCGTGATCGCGCAACCCCGCCAGACAGGCTTGCGCGGACGGCAGGTTCAACCTGTAGCCCCGGCGCAGGTTGCGGGCGGCAAGCTGCGCCATGATGCCGGAAACTCCGGGGGGTTCATTGCTCATTCTGCCCAGCTCGGCAGCAAGCCTAGTGTCGATCTTGCGCGCACTGCGGTCAGGCTGGCTGATGGTCGGAGGATGCACGAAGCGGTCCCACTCAATCGGCCAGTGCTGCGGGAGCCGCGCACCGCCGCCCATCGGGTTCTGTCCATTCCCGGTAAACAGGAACAGAAGATCAAGCTCGGCGCTGTTCAGGATACCGGCGCTTTCCGGCCGACCGAACTGAAAGGACCAGTCATATTCGGCGCGGATCATCGTGTGGCCAAATCGGAACGCGGCCACCGAAAATTCAAGCGGTAACGGCAAAAGGTTCGAATTGGTGTGCGGCGTACCCACCCGCCGCAGGAACCGGTTGTAAACGCGCGGACCGTCCCGCCTCACCTGCTCAAGGGTCTGCGCATCGCAGACCGCTGGAAGATAGCTGTTCAGGACCAGCCACTGATAGTGCCAGCTTGTCATGCGGCGCGCCCATTTGAACAGCGCGTCACGATCACCGGTGGGCGCGTCGTCGTGCTGCGGGGCGTGAACGACAATTCTGTTGTGCAACCGGACCAAGGCGAGGTGAAACTGCGAGACGGCAAGATTCTCGTCATTTCGCATGTCGCCGATGATCGCCCGTTGGGGGCGCATGCTGTCATCGTCACTTACAAAAAGCGCACGCAATTCTTCCGGCAGACCCCGCAGGAATGCCTCGTCCAGCGCAAGACCGTCCTGCCGCAAGAACCGGTCCGCACGCAGAACGTCGCGCGCCAGGTCCGCGGGGTCTTTGGGAAACGGGATCGGGGCAAAGTCGGAGCTTTCGACCGTCCCGGCCCAAAGCATCGCCCGGTCCCGGTGAAAGCGTAACGCATCGTCGAACCTCCTGGCGATAGGGCCCTGAACCGGGCCGCCCCCGTGCACCGAATCCAGGTTCAGCGTGGCCTCGCGCAAATTTTGCAACCCGCCTGAGACCTGCGAGCGAGGCACGGGCGTGACCTTCTCCACGTCGATGACGCTCAGTCCCGTCTCACGATCGGTGTTGGCAGTGATGTCGTGATCGATGAACTGCCCGAAGTAGGTGAACACTGGCGCGATCGAGGAATCCTGTGGATCGGCAGGCGCAGGTTTCACCATCTCCGTTGCAAGCGCATCAAGACGCGCTGTCATGTCATCGGACACTTCAAAAGGTGCGGCATCGGGAAACAGGTAATCAAAGCGACCGAAGGCTGGATGCGATGGGTAGTCGCCCGCATCGCCAAATCCGCAGGCGGAAGAAACGGTCATCTTACGCCCTTTGTACGTGTCGTCTTTCATATCGTAGTCATCCGGGACAACAGTCGTCCCGTGGCCGGGCAAGAGCAGCATTTCGCATTCCTTTCGAAGCATTGGAAGGACGCGCCAGCGTCCTGGGAACTGCATCAGCATGCCCGGCTGCCAAAGGTCCGGCCAATTGGGCAGCCGTCAAAGTTCCGCAAAAAAAGGGCCGGGCAACACCTGCCCGGCCCGACCTGCCTGCCCGAAACTTCAGATCACCTTTCGAGGCGGGGTTTTCGTCCTGAATTTGCCTTGGGCATCCGCCCCCATCCCGATTTCCATTTGAAGACCCGCCCGAACTGCTTGCCGTCGTTCGGATCGGTCGCCTTCGCCCGGTCCCTGATCTGCTGTGGATGTTCCGCCCGGGGATCGCTGTTCGTCCGGTTGCGCCAGTCCTCCAGCCTGTCCGCTATCTCCCGTGTCGCCTGGGCCGTGGCAAAGCTGGTCCCCTGCATCGTCACTGCCGAACCTGACCGGGATCCTGCCGCGATCAGACCGGGGTGCGCTGGACCATCATCTGACGGATAAGACGCCGTCGGCGACGGGCGGGTCGCATCCAGACGCTCGCCCGACCCGGTTGAGGAATAGGGCGCAGGCCGCCCGTCGGATGCTCGATGCCCCGCGACGACGATGGCGGCGGGCGATGAAGCGATTGCATTCAGTGTGCCTTTGCGCTGCACCGGCCCTTCGGAATTGTTGGGTTCCTGGTTGGCACTCACCGGGCCCATGTCCTCACGCGAAAAGAGATATGTATCCTTGGGTGCGCCACGTGTGTCGTAAACTTCGTAGTCCTCACCATCGAGATAAGACGCAAGGCCCGTCTCCCCGCCGGGGCGCGTGGTCTGATCCGACTGGACGTTGACAAACACGTCAAGCCCGTCGGGGTAGGCCTCCGGGTCGACGGCAACCGAAACCTCCCAGACCCCCGACGGGGCTTCGGGCAGCGCAGCACCTTCTGCACCTTCTGGATTGGCGTAGCGCAGCGTCGGACTGACGCAAAGCACATACCGCTGCCGCAACCGTTTCCGGGTCGCCCCGTTGAAATCCATCGCTTCCACATTCCGGCTCTGACAATAAAGACGCGCATATCCGCCAATATCCAGTTGGTGGCCGGTGCCGCCCACGGAAAACGGGATCGGATCCTCCCCGGGCGGGGTTACGCTGATGCTCATGGGCAGTGGATGCGCCGCGTCCAGATCGTCAGTCCATATTTCAAGGTAGTTCGAGGTCTGATCTTCAGGAAGTATCCGCCACCTGAAGGGCTCCGGCTGATCCCCGACCTTCCAGATCGCATTGCCGCGCTCCAGGTTCTCGTTGCCCGCAGGCAATACGAACCTCAACGGGGCCTTGCCTGCATTGCTCCGAACGCTGGCCAACTCGGACATCAGCCTTTCCAGAACCATCGATCCATCCTTGGGCCCCGCCTGCAATCCGTAGGAAAGGTTGATAACAATCGGGAACCCCTTGTCATCAGGGCGGTCGCGTCCCAGCTCCCACAACTTGTCGGCGATCCGGACGATGCGTTTGATCGCCTCCACCACGAACAGCTCAAGGAAGATACCCGCCGATCCGATCATGTAGCGGTTCGGCATGTTCACTGCGATGATCGGGCGCTTTTTCAGCATCGTCTCCGTGATCGACGGATCGGTCGGATCGAAACCGGCCGCAAGGTCCGCCACATGGGTGCCATGGGCGATTTCGTGGTTCAGTTCGCGCTGGCCGAAAACGGACATCATATTGATCAGCCCTGCGTCCCGGTTGAATCCCTCTTCGTCGACACGCCCCTTCGCAAGGGTGTGACGTGCCAGCGCCGCGTCGATCTCCGGTTTGAGAAGCTCGCGACCGAACGGCAGAAAGGGCTGCGTGCCACTGATCGGCGCACTCTGCTGCCAGGCAGCCAGAACGCGGCTGTGGCGCCCGGACTTGAAGCAGAACCTTTGATGGCCGATGGCGATAGCGGCATCAATGATGCCGGTGATCACTGCGTCATCCGGTGGAATATCACCCTCTGGCAGCGAGATATGCGCAGTGGGGTCTATCGAGTCATCATAGTCGGCGTTGGCAGCCTCTGCAGGAAGCGGATTGGCACCATCATTTTGCAGATAGAGCGCGGCACTCGCCTCGGTCCGAACGGTTTCCTGTTCCTCGGTATTTCCTTCACCGGCTCCGGCATCCCGCACAAGCCAATGTGCTGCGGGATCAAATTCGTCCAATAGGGTCAGCAGGTCCTTGTCCGTAGACCTTTCTGTCACCAGCCTCAGCGCGCCCTCGGGAAAACGCGGCTGTTCGAATTCCCGCCACCACAAGACATAGGGGTTGAGGTCCCCCTCCCCTTCGATTTCCGTCCATTCGGGTTCAGACACTATGCCACCCCCCGCTGGACCATTCCTCGCGCACGTTGTTAAACAGCTCCTCCAAGAGTGTGTCAGTGTTCCCGATCTGGGGAATGGCCGCGAAACCGGCGTTGACCGGGGCCAGGACCCTTGCCTTGGACAACAGGAAATCGTCCGTTGCCGCCATGCCGTCAGTGATTGCGCCATGTGCACCGTCCGGATCGTCCAGCGCTGTGCTCAATACGACCTCTCCGGCCGCCGCACCCAAATCCGCACCAGACAACACCAGGACCGCCTGCGCGATGAAACATCCAAGCTGCGCCCCGACGAGGCTATCCACCGGATAATGCACACCCGCAACGGTCCGGTTCGCCGCGATTCGTGCGGCCAGCCGAAACACCATCGCATCCTTCCCGATCCCGTCTTGCGCAGTGCGCTGCACCGCCGGTGCACCGGGCTGGGACAGGTAATGCAGCGCCGTTGCAATCGCGAACGCCTCTGCCGCGTGGCCGGACGGGAAACTGGAATGATCCGGCGTCTGGATCATCGGCTGCACCTCCGGCGCAAGATCGGCGGGCCGTGGGCGCAGGCAATGGTGCTTGACCAGCAACTCCAGGTCGATGGCCAGTCCCTGAAGAACGTTCAGGAATTCCAGCGTGTGACGCCGCCGCCCGGTATCAAGGTGAAAGACCGACCCAAAAAACGAGAGGAGATCGTCTGTCTGCTCCGTGATTTCCAACAGGCGGTCATCTCTCAAGTCGGCGTAGGACCGGACATGGGTCATCTGCTTTTTCAGAAACGGGATCGACGGACGCTTGATCGACAGTGACGCTGGTGTATCGCGGAGCGCGATCATAGCGTCGTGCCCTATATCATGCGCGCTCCCTTTCCCGCTCACCTTGAAACAGGAAAAAAGCTGCCCAGACCAGACGATCGCCCGGCTGTTTGGTTCGAGATATGAAAGATCATCCGCCTTGCTGCCATAGTCGAAAACGGTGGTCATTCCGGCGGGGTCAGGATTCCAGTTCGACACCACCGCACCGCGCGTCGACGTGAGGGCCGACGACAGTGCGGTCGACGCCCCACCGCCGGCATGATCGGTCTCGTCAACCCCCGAACCTTTGCCTGAACCCTTGCCAGACCCTTTGCCTGAACCCTTGCCAGACCCTTTTCCGGACCCCTTACCAATTGCAATCACGTTCCTCTCCCTTCCCAATTCGAAACCCAGAATAGCCTGCGAGGAATCGCCAAGGTCAACGCGCAGGGGCACGCCAGAACTCTTTTTTGCGAATTTTTGACGAATTCGATGAATTTAATGTGCCGATATGATATTCGGTCTTTCGGAGGGGGCGAATTTGGAAGGTAATCTGGTCACGATTTCCCTTTATGGGAACATGTCGATTTGCGTATCTGGCGCAACTGACGCCCCTGTCACCCTGAACATTCCCAGTGCCAAGGGTCGTGCGCTGCTGGCGCTCCTTGCCACGTCCCCCGACCTGTCGCGCAGCCGCGCATGGCTGAGAGAAATACTCTGGAGCGACCGGGCAAAACCACAGGCCAGCGCAAGCCTGCGCCAGGAACTTTCGAATTTGGGCCGCGTCCATCCGGCTCTGAAATCGCTCTTTCAGAACAGCCGCCAGCAGATTGGGCTCAAGTCTGACCAGGTGGTCCTTTCGGAACCCGATACGCGCGGTCCGAACACCACATTTCTTGAAGGTCTTGAAGTCGCAGACCCGGCCTTCTCGGACTGGGTCAAGGCACAGCGCCGGGCCCGTGCAGGCACGCAGCCTCTTGCCACCCCCAACATACCAAACGCGCACGCGGCAGAGCCGCGCCTTGTGACGTTCAAGACCAGCGCCCAGACCACCGACAAAAACGCCTTCATGGAAAATGCGCTGTCCCACTATATCGGGCACAGCCTGAACGAACATGTCCTGATCAACGTCGTTGATCCCAGTGCAGCGCGGGAAGACCCCGGGGCGACCTGGATCGAAATTCAGGCGATCTCCCGCTCCGATACGATGTTCAGCGTCCGGGTTTCCGTCCGGCATGGCCCGCGCAAGATGCTTGTCTGGTCCGACGTGCGTACCATCGGGGGCGACGACCCCCTTGATGTCACGCGATCCGGTATCCTGCCCTTTTGCAACAATGCCGTTCAGGGCGTTCTTGATGCGCTTTGCCTGCGCAGGGAACAATCAGAGGAATCGGTGGACGCAGGTCTCCTTGGACACATGGGAGCCCGCAGGATTTTTGCGATCAATTCGGATGATCTGGGCCTTGCTGACCGGATATTGGTGCAAGCGACGGAAAGCCACCAAAGGGGACTGTTTTGTGCCTGGCGGGCGCTGATCCGGTCCATTCAACTCATCGAACGTCACCCCGGTGACGCAGAGTTGCGGCGCCATGAAATGAATCAACTTTGCTACAGGGCGCTTGAGCTTGAGCCGAAAAACGCGACCGTGCTGTCGCTGGTCGCAAATGTCCGCCTGGAGCAAGGCGACAACATCGCAGCATGTGTCGAACTTGCCGAACAAAGCGTTCGCCTCAATCCCTCAAACCCACTGGCATGGGACTGTTTGTCGATGGCACGGCTCTACAGCAACGATCACGAGGGCGCGCATGTTCTGGCGATGAAGGCGCAGGAAGTCAGCGAAGGAACACCGCACGCCTTTTGGTGGAACATGGGCAGGGCGGTTACGGCCACCTCGGCCGGATTGCTGGACGAAGCGATCCTGTTTGCCGAACTTTGCGAGTCCCAATCACCAGATTTCCGGCCTCCGAAACGGTATCTTGCTGCGCTCTATTCCGCGAAGGGCTGGGAAGAGAAAACGCACGCCAAGCTGCAGGATATCAAACAGTCGGAACCGGATTTTGACCCACTGCAACTCGCGGAGGACCCCGCCTATCCTTGTTCCCCCCTGCGCAAGCGCGGGCTTTTTGACTACCAGATGCTGCGCGCGTTGCGTTAGTGGCGTGACAGCGTTTCAATAGCTGTTTAGCGATCCAAGGGATGAATTTAGGGCGCTTCGAATTAGCCTCAGTTGAAGGCCCGCCGACCTATTACACCGATGCAAGCCATTCATCTGCCTTGATGAGAAACATGGCCCTCCCATTTGGAGCGACAGAGCTCTCTCGTTTTCGGCGTAGGATAATGGGTCCCATTATCGTTACCGCCTTTTTGCCAGCTCACGATAGAGCGCCGGCGGGCTCACGCCGATCCAATCAGCCACAGTCACCCATGCGCTTTTCTCCGGCGATCCGTAGAGATCTAGGTAGGCATCGAGACGGTCTGAAACACGCCGGAGCCGCATGATCTCGACCCGCGCTCTCAAAGCCTGGAGGTCTCGCGCACTCCGCGCCAACGCCTCAAGTGTGAGAGACGCGTCCGCAGTCCGATCTTTCAGTTTGTCGAATACCGCGTGGCGTGGCAGAACGGCGATTTCAGCTTGATCACTGACCACCGCATCGCAGTGGTATCGATCTGCGAAGAGAGAGGCTTCGGCGACAAGATCACCACTCATTGCTGTGTGAAGCGTCAGAAGCCCGCCCTCTTTAAGCGGCCGCTGCAAAGCGACCTGACCGTCCTTTACGATGTATGCATGTTCAACGACGTCGCCGCGGTGAAACAGGATCGTCCCGCTCCCCACCGTTCGCACCGGCGCGCCCTCGAACACTTTGACCCAATGCCCTGACATGATTTTAATCATGTCTCGATATCCGTGGAGTGTGCAATAGAGACTGTCAGCACTGCCCGAGCAAGGAGGCCACCACATGGCGTTGATACGTGCCGCAACCATATTCCTTTTCATTGCAGTCCCGTTCGCGGCGCTGCCGCAGACGCATGGCGCCGGTCACGGTAGCGACGCCTCTCCCTATGCGGGCGAACAAGCGCGGGACATCAAGGCCCTGTCCGCAAGCGATCTCGAGGAAATCGCGCGCGGTGCCGGTTGGGGTCTGGCACTCCCGGCGGAGCTGAATGGCGTTCCAGGTCCAACCCATCTGTTGGAACTCGCCGACGCGCTCGGCCTTGACACGAGGCAGCGTGAGGAAATCGAAGCGATCCGCGTGCAGATGCAAGCTGATGCCATTGCCGCGGGCATTGTGTTCGTCGATGCGGAACGCGCGCTCGATGCCGCCTTTCGTGCGGGCGTGCCCGCTCAAGAGGTTCTGGCGGGCCTCGTCGCCGAGGCAGGCGCGGCCCGCGCTGCGCTCAGGCTTGTGCATCTTGAGGCGCATCTGCGCACCGCACCACTTCTAACCGAGGAGCAGATCGACCGATACGCGGTCCTGAGGGGATACACCGACGATCCCTGCGCCCTAATCCCAGAAGGTCATGACCCAGAAATGTGGCGTCGCCACAATGGCTGTGGCTGACCGCCTTAGGTTTCGGGTGCTGCCCGAAGCTTGCAAACGCACAATACCCCCGGTAGGTATTCTGCCATGCTTCGCCTGATCTTATCCATGGTACTGGCTGTCGCGCTCAAAGGCGCGGCTGTTGCGTCTGTCGCTCATGGCTGGAGCGGTGATGCAGGTAGTGCACATGTCCATGCCGAAGCCCTCGACAGTGACGAGCAGCCACATCATGCAGGCGCGTTCTCGGATTGCTGCGATGCACCGGCCAGCAACGGCGCCGGGCATTGCCTGAGCGACATCGCCGTATCAGTTTCGTTGCTTTCAATGCAGCCAGATGTTTCCCAGATTGGCTACCTGTTACGGGATGCGCGCTATCCCGACACAGCAACGCTCAACGTTCCGACCGGTCCTCCGAAAGCCTGAACGTCGTGGGCATACGCCCGAATTCCGTTCAACTTTCAGCTCTAAGGACCGAGACAATGCTTAATCGTCGTCACTTCATCTCTCTCACATCCACCGCTGTCGCGGCCGCCGCTCTCCCCGCGCGTGCCGCAACATCCATGCGCGTCCTAACCTCGCCCGGCTGCGGGTGTTGTCATGCCTGGGCCGATCTCGCCCGTGCGCGCGGATTTGCCGTCAGCGTCGAGGAGCTGACCAACCCGGAGGGTCAGAAAGCAGCGCTAGGCGTGCCACTTGAGCTCGCTTCCTGCCACACCATCGAAGCAGAGGGCTACGTCTTCGAAGGGCATGTCCCCTTCGAGGCGCTCGATGCTGTGCTGCGTGACCGAACCGACATCACCGGGCTCGCCGTGCCTGGCATGCCAATGGGCGCACCAGGCATGGGCGACGATCCGGCGGCACGCTACGATGTGATCGCCTTCGGCGGAGCAGCGCGTCGTGGTCGCGTCTACTACCGCGCAGGAACACCGCAACCATTTGCAGGTTGAAATGACACGCGGAATGATCCTCGTGACCGGTGGGGTCGTCCTCGCCGGTCTGGTGGCTGCCATCTTCACGCTTACCCCAACACAGGCAGACAGCCTCCTTGCGCCCGATGACGCCGATATCGTCGCGCGCGGGGCGGAGGTCTACGCGCAGTCTGAACAATGATCTTTGGAGTTCCACATGGTCCGAACCATCACTATCAGCCTCATGCTGGCTTTTGCGGCAACACAAGTTTCGGCTCATTCTGAGTCACAAGGCACGACGCCTGCCGATGGCGCGACCGTCACCAAGGTGTCGGAGCTCTCTATGCGCTTCGCATGATCCGATGCGCATCATCACTGTCACGCTGACATCGTCTGACGGACCAGTCGATATCGAGCGCGAGACCGGCATGGACCCAGGTCTCGAGTTCCGGGCGGCACCAACCGTTCCCTTGGCCCCCGGCGATTACATGTTCAATTGGCGTGGTATGGCGGCAGATGGTCACCCGATGCAGGGCAGCTTCTCATTCACGGTCACCGATTGACGGGACTGGCCCCCATCGATGGCATCGCCGTTTTCGCCATCTTCGCTAAGGCGATGGGCTATGGCGCGGCGCTGCTTGCGATGGGCGGCGTGATGTTCATTTTTTTCTTCGCATCCCGCGCCACGCGTGACATTCTTCGCCTGGCGCAGCGTATCGCCGTCGGCGCTGCGCTCTTCGGGCTTGTCGTTCTGGCGCTCAGGTTTGGCATCCGCGCGGCGCGGATATCCGGTATGGGGCTGCAAGGTGCGACGGATCCGATCATGCTCGGCTTTGTCTGGGACAGCCCGCTAGGCACCGCTGCCATTTGGCGCGGCCTCGGCGAGGCGGCGATCCTTGCCCTTCTTCTTCCGAGCATCGGACGCTGGATCGCCCTTATCGGCAGTGTCGCCGTCGCCATCTCTTTCACGCAGGTCGGCCACACCCTTGGCGACCCACGAATACTCCTCGCCGCCCCGCTCACGTTCCATCTTCTCGCAGTCGCACTTTGGGTCGGCGCGCTCTTGCCGCTGAGGCAGGCCTCTCGATCACCCAAAGGAGCCGACTTGCTGCACCATTTCGGCCTGATCGCGGCATACGCCGTTGGCCTCTTGATGGCCGCCGGGGTCGCGCTGTCATGGCTTCTCTCAGGATCACTTTCTGCCCTCTTCGGCACGGCCTATGGATGGGCGCTGCTGACGAAACTAGCTCTGGTGACCGGCCTTCTCGGCGTCGCCGCGCTGAACAAATGGCGGTTGGTTCCCGCCCTCCGCGCCGGCGATCCAAAGGCCGCTCCGGCGCTGCGGCGCTCCATATCCGTTGAGATCACAGTCGTCGTTTTAATCCTTCTAGTGACAGCCGCCATCACCAGCGTCACGACACCTCCCGTGAACCTCTGACGATCTACCCCCGGGCCTTGTCGAGCAGCTCGAGAAGCTCGGTGAACTTGGCCCGCTGATCCTCGCGGTCGCCAGAGGCCAGCGCATCTTCGATGCAATGCGCCGCATGATCGTCGATCACCAGTTTCTCGACACCCTTCAACGCGGCGCGCACCGCGGCGATCTGGGTCAGAACGTCGACGCAGTACCGATCCTCTTCGACCATCCGCGCAATGCCGCGCACTTGACCCTCAAGGCGTTTGAGGCGTTTCAGCGTGGCGTCGCGGTTCTGATGCATGAGTGTCTCTTAGCATGTGTTCACACCAAAGCGCGAGCATGGCGGGAACCAATCGTCACTCTCTTGATTATATACCCTAGGGGGGTATATGGGAAGTCAAAGCTTCCGGACAACCGTTTGCCCGATGATAAACCGACCAAAATGAGACTAGAGACAGATATGCCGAAAGACACGAGCGATGTCGCTGACGTCCACACCGATCCGGGTGAAGTCGCGACCGGAAAGACCGCCGTGCTCTACCGGATGGCCTTGCCCGACCACCTCTGCCCGTCCGGGCAGAAGGCGCGCTGGCTGCTGGAGCGGCAGGGATACGACGTCGACGACCGACTGTTTCGAACCCGCGCCGAAGTCGATGACTTCAAGGCTGAACACGGTGTGCAAACCACCCCACAAGCCTGGATCGAAGGCGAGCGCGTTGGGGGGTATACCGATCTGCGCGAAAAGCTAACGAGCTGGGAACCGAAGGCGACAACCTATCGGCCAGTGCTTTATCTCTTCGCCGTGGCCGCCCTGACGGCGGTTGCGCTTTCCATCGGGTCCCTAGGCGCGATCACCTGGCAGACACTCGGCTGGTTCATCTCCGTCTCCATGATCATTCTGGGCATGCAGAAACTCCGCGACGTCGAGAGCTTCACGACGATGTTCCTCAACTACGACCTCCTGGCGCGGCGGTGGGTGCCTTATGCCTATGTCTATCCCTTCGTCGAAACCGCTGCTGGCATTCTGATGACCGGCATGATCCTCACCTGGCTTTCCGCACCCGCGGCCCTCTTCATCGCGACCATCGGGGCCGTCAGCGTCTTCAAGGCGGTCTATATCGACCGACGTGAGCTCAAGTGTGCCTGCGTCGGGGGCAACTCCAATGTGCCGCTCGGTTTTGTCAGCCTGACCGAAAATCTGATGATGATCGGCATGGCCGTTGTCATAATGTGGTTGGCGATCTGAGCATCTTTTAACGCCTGCCCTCAACCGCAATGCTGATCAGTCGGCTCCCGGTGCGCTCCGGGGTGGTCCTGGGGTTTGTGTCGCTGCCGGTGCACTTTTTTCTGTCTCTCGAGCACTCGTATCAATTGGCGGTCTTGACGCTTGTTCTGATCTCAGGCGTATACCTTGGCTACGCCTTCAAAGACGGTCGCCCGCGTGTGATCGCAACCGAGCTTCTGGCAGCTTAGGGCTTTGCGGGAGCGGCATGGTTGGGCCTGAACGAATTTCAGGTTCTCATCATGGTCGTACTCGCCCTTCATGGCATTTGGGGCCTGCTGCATCACAATCTGATGAAGGCCGACCTTCCTCGCTGGTACATCCCCTTTTGCGCGGCCATGGACTGGGGCCTGGCGGCCTGTTTGCTGGCGATCTGGAGCTTCGGTTTCTGATGGTGGTTTTGAAAAGGGCGGCTCTACTGACATAACGGGTCCGGCCACGAGCCTTGCTTGCACGAGCCAGACGTCGCGCTTCTTGCCACGCATGCATCAGCTCGCGTTCACGGCGCGGGCAGACCACACGGCCGGTAGCAAGAAGTGCTAACGCTTTGCCTAAGAGTTCTGACCCCTTTGAGCCTTTGATGCTGCAGGTCGCTGACAGGCTGGCCACATTCGACCATTTTTTGCGCAAGAGTTATGTCAGGAACGCAGACCATTCTGACGTGGGCATTGGCTTTCGCAGGTCGACTTTCCTGTTCTAAGTTGACGTCGCGCATTGCCAAGTTTCAAAATGTACGCCGATAACCTATCACGGTCAGCCACATCAAGGTCAAATTCTGCTGTCATTGCTTACACAACCCGTCGATCTTTGCGACGAACGAGTGGAAAGGTATTATGACAAAAATTCAGCTTTATACGGGGCATCAGTTCGCGGCCGAAGCGCTCAATCATGTTCGCGAAGAGATTGTTACTTTTCAACAAGGCTTCGATCCGGAGTCCGTGGGTACAAGAGACGGTTTTTTTGCGGATCCAGACCGCGGCCATGAGTTTTATAATTTTATGAGAAGCGCTTGGGGGAAGACGGGAGCAACTCGTGCTCACCTCGCTGTCGGTCGACTCTGCGAGGCACATGATGTGCACGTTTGGCAAGCTACGGTTGACACTCTGAGCGAACGCGGAGGTGCCGAAGGTGTTCGGTACATCGGCGGTAGAATAGATCAGGCAATATGTGAAGCCTGTGACCACACCTGGACCGTCAATGGAGACCTAACTGCCCGCGATGCCTGCCCTGCTTGCTTTGCCTACGCCGCCCGGCCTGGTATCGCCTGGTCCAATGAGTTCAAGGAGACGGTAGAAGACTTTGCGGCGGACGTGGAAAGACTTGAGATGCCTGACCTTCTTGTCCTCGCGGGCTTCGGTGAAATTGACATCTTTGCAGGACACCTGGCGGAAGTCGCTGAGAGAAGCGGTGTTGAAACACTGTGGATCGGTGTTGAGCCTGCTTTCGTTAAGGCTGAAGAACCCGTGCATGACGACTTCGTCAAGTGGGTAGACACATTCCTGTCCCAATCATAACAGAAGGTCTTTGGCTGCGTTCAGGTAGCCTTTGACAGATGCAACACTGTCGCCCATTCATTGTTACCGCCTTAGAAGTAGCGATACTGCGCGGCTCTCCACTCTACGATGTGCATTGCTGCATATTTGTTTAGCCTGCCCCCACAATTGTCTCAGTGAACGATGACGTGATTGTCACCAACGCTTGGATAGTGACCAAATGGAAGGTCGCTCTACAGTAAGGTCATGATCACCACACTTATTATCAGCATTCTATGCGCGTGACTTCGCTACTCAGGAACCGCAATTTTGCAGGATTATTGCTTGCCAATACGATCTTCGGTGCGGCGTTTCCGATACAGTTGCTGCTAGGTGGCCTGGCGGGGTCGATGCTGGCATCTAGTCCGGCGCTCGCAACCCTGCCTTCAGCGATCCAAACCTTAGCGGGTCTGGTCGCCGCCGCGCCCATTTCACTTTTCATGGGGAAGTTTGGTCGACGAACAGGTTTTGCACTTGGCGGTTTGCTAACCATCTGTGGCGCTGTTCTGGGCACCTTGGCACTGGTTTCTCACAGCTTTATCCTCCTGAGTGTCGCGCATTTTCTGATGGGTGCCGGGTGGGCTTCTTTCCAGTATTTTCGCTTCGCTGCCGGAGAAGCTGTTGGGCAGAGCTGGCAACCGGTGGCGATCTCTTTGATGCTCAGCTCATTGTTGATTGCAGCAATCGTTGGACCACAGATTTTCATCGTCGCGCAGGATGCCCTTGCACCGATTCCTCTAGCGGGCGCCTATGTCGCTACCGGGGTTATTGGCCTTTTGGGCATCATTCCCTTGGGGGTGGTGCAGACACCAAGAGTTCACCGACCTCAAAGCGGGCAGCTAGGAGCCAGATTTAAGGCTTGGGCCGCGCTGCGCCGTCCAGCCGTGAGACAGGCGGTAGGGATCGCAGCCGTTTCACAAGGAGTTATGGTTTTTCTGATGATACCGACACCGATTGCGATGGTCGGTTGTGGGTTTAGTGAGGTGACTGCCAGCGATGTAGTTCGCTGGCATATCGTCGCGATGTTTGCCCCAAGCTTCTTTACTGGTTTTTTGATTAAACGGTTTGGCACACAAAGAATTGCCTTGTTGGGACTAGGGATCAGTCTCGCTTCAGCAGCTGCCGCAGCTCTCGGTTTGTCTGCGGTCCACTTCTATGGGGCTTTGATTGCTCTGGGTGTAGGTTGGAACTTTGGCTTTGTTGGAGGAACAGCAATGTTGGAAGACGCTATTTCTGAGGACGAGAAAGCTGCTGTTCAAGGGGCCAATGAAACGATTATTGCGCTTCTTTCCACCATGAGCGCCTTCGCCGCCGGTTTTGTTCTTTCAAGTGTCGGTTGGACTGCGCTTGCAGTCACGGCTGCCGGTCTGGTTACTTTGATGTTTGTTTTCCTGTTTTTGGATCGAGTTTTGATCAGTAGAGTATAAAAAACTGCCTGAAGGCTCACGTTAGCATCAAGTCTATGTGCATCAGATGGGCCCGTTCTGCTGATTCTGCTGAACGTAGTAAGGGAAAGGTCTGGGGAGCGTTAACGAGGCAAGTCGGATCGACCAAAAGGAGGAAAACGCTGATCTTTCGCCTATCCTTTGGGTTTCCTGAGCTAGACCTCTAACTACTTCTTATAGATGCTCTTCAAGCAATACGGAGGTTTAAAGTGTTCGCGCACGTTAATGGCGTAAAGCTATACTTTGATGTCGAAGGAGCATCTCTCATTGCCGATGGCCCTGAGATGCGAGAGCGTCCGACAGTCATCTTGGTTCATGGCGGCCCTGGCGGTGACCATTCTGTCTATAAACCGGATTTCAGCGTTCTCAGCGAGGTCGCTCAAGTGGTCTACTACGACCATAGAGGCAATGGCCGCAGTGACATGAGTAGCTCTGAACACTGGACGCTCGACCAATGGGCAGATGACCTTAAAGGCTTGTGTGACTATTTAGGGATTTCCAATCCCATCGTTGTTGGTGCTTCTTTCGGAGGGTTCGTGGCGCAGGCCTATGCGACACGTCATCCAGGACATCCTGGGAAAGTTGCTCTGATCAGTACCTCCGCCAAAGTGGATTTCGAGGAAATCTACAAGGCATTTGGCATGCGTGCCGGACCCGAGATTGAGGCTGTTGCGCGGCGCTACTGGGAAAATCCGACCGATGAAAGCCGCGCAGAGTATCGCGATCGGTGTGTCCCGCTTTACTCAACCAAAGGCCAACAGAACACCGACTGGTTGAGCCGGATGATTATCAAGAACGAAACCGCACTCTGGTTCAATGGGCCAAAAAATGAACAGGGCCGCATGGATTTTCGCAAAGGCTTGGAGAGGGTCGATTGCCCAGTATTGGTCATGTGCGGTGAGGATGATCCAATCATGCCGATGGCATTCAGCGAAGTGATTGCCTCTTGCGTGCCTCAACACCATTTGACCATGCACCGGATAAAGGATTGCGCGCACGCCATTCCCGCGGATCAACCGGCACAGTTCTTTGGGCTGCTAAAAGCGTTCATTGCTAAGTGAATTAGTATCCGGCACTGAATTTGACGATCACTAGAAGAGATCTAGTTTGTCTGCACCTGGTCTACGCAAATGCGTCTTCATAGGTTACTAAAGGGCCAAAGTTGCGTTGGCTTCGCATGCACCGCTTATTGTCAGCAACCACCTTCTAGAATTGAATAACTATCGCCACAGCTCACGCCGACTATGCGCATTATGTTACACAATTTAAATCTGCCAGACTAGAGACGTTTAAGACTTGCCATGGGCGATAGAAACAAAGCAGTGGGGCGGATACAGGTACCTTCTAGCTCGGTGCTATATTCGCACAACGTGCCTCATCAGAGATACTGGGCGCTTCGTTGCCGTTAAGTCAATTACAACAACTTATTATGCAGGTCTCACTATCCCGCGCATGGGCGACCCTGAGGTAGGTTGGCCGATAAGTGGTGATTTTGCGGTGCTGTCCGCTAAAGGTAGCGTCCCTTGCGACTGCTCAGTCTGAACCGCACTGAACCAACCGCTAGCGAAGAGAGCGGACTGTTGCGGCGGCTATACCGATCGCGGCTTTCATGTTGTTGCAAATATTATCTGCTCTGTTCCAAATCTCTGCAATCTCTGAACTTCGACCAACCCTAGTTTCCTCAAAACTCTACACGAAGCTAAGTTGGCGCTTTGGGTTTCTGCTATGATCCTCGTTAACCCAGCGTCACGAAGTGCGTGGCTGATCACTACTTGAAGTGCCTCATCAGCATAGCCTTTCCCCCACGAAGTTGGGTAAAACTGATACGAGATTTCGTAGTCCGTCCCGTCTTTGTGTGGACCCAGTTCAACGAGACCAATAGGTCGGTTTCCTTTGGCTAGACGGACTACCCAGACGCCAATATGGTCTGGAGATGATTGGTATTGCATGAAACGAAAAAGCCGTTGCTGCCAAGCAACAGGCCCACCCAGGTAGCGCCTGACCTGCTTGTTTCCGATCAACTTGCAAAAAAACCAAAAATCGCGAAAGCGCAACGTGCGCAATGCAAGCCGATTACTGTCCAAGTGTTCCTCAAACCTCATGGTCGTAACAAAGGCCGACATTCAATGCGGTGCAATATCCACGTTTGATAGGGGCAACTTACCGCCATCTGACAAAACGCAGCATCTTGTCTGCGTGTGCGGCACACCGTGATGGCGCTCGACCCAATCCTACCGCCTACCGCCTATGGTGCGCTCGCATCTCGGCGGTGCGGCGCGCAAGACTAGCCATTTGTTGTGGGAGCACAATTGCAGGTCCCGCGAATGGAAAGTCGCGGACGGAGCTGCCGTCCATTTTGGCACTTCGTTGACGCAGCATTTGCTCGCATGTGCAGCAACCTAAACGGCACTCCGCGGCGCGTGACGTCGAAGCGGTCGTTCGCGGGTATCAAGAACTTGGGGCCGAACACACTTTCTTGACCGCTCGAAACCAAAAGCTATCGAAAACTGCCCCATGTCACGGTTCTCAACCTTGTTTTGTCTAAACAGGGACTTGTCAGCTTTTCAATGTCACCAGGAACGGGGCTTTCGGTCGGTCGGCAAGATCACCTTACAAATCTGCAGGTTCGGGCGAATTGATCAAATGCAAGGTAATCTGCGCGCAGAAACCGCCAGCCGGTCGGTTGGTTAGAGCCAACTCACCGCCGATTTGCTCAGTGAAGGCTTTCGCAATTGCAAGGCCCAGCCCGGCGCCCCCGGTGTCCCGCGAGCGTGATTGCTCCAACCTGTTGAATGGGTCAGTCATTTTCTTGAGGTAGTCATCAGGCACCCCGGGCCCGTCATCCTGAACGCTGATGTGAGCGAAATTCGCTCCTCCCTTCTCCAACATGACATTGGCTTGCCCTGCATATCGAATGGCGTTGTCGATCAGATTGTTCAGCGCGCGCGACAGGGCTGCTGGTACAACTTCGACAATCGGCGCTTGTAGGTTGGTACTCATATTTATCGGATCGCCAGCATCGACACGATGCGCCACGAAAGTCTCAAGCCAAACCGCCAGATCGAGACGTTCGGTTAGCGAAGGCTTCGCGACGGATTCACCGAGCGAAAGGGTATCTTCGATCAGTTGCGTCATCTCTTCGATGTCGTGAATGCTCTTGGCCCTTTGTGTATCATCTTCGATCAATTCGCTCCGCATTCGTAGGCGGGTCAGGTAGGTCCGAAGGTCATGCGCGACAGCAGCCAGGGTATTCGTGCGTTCAACGGTCAGGTGGACGAGCTTCGATCCCGCCATGTTCATAGCGACAGCGAGGTCGCGAACCGGTTTTGGTCCAGTTTCTGGCAAGGGTTCCAGCGGCGAAGACGTGTTGACGGCATCGACGAAGTTCTGCGACGCCTGCGCCAGCCGCGAGAGCGGCCGCGCGTAGGCCACACTCGCCCAAACCATGAGACCTGTGATGAGAAGGCTCAAGAACCCAATAACCAGAGCTATTCCGTAGAGGCCGACATTTCGCTGAAACTCCGCTCCGCTTTCCACGACAAGCGCTGATCCGTCGCGAAGTTGCATGACGATGATCAGATCGTCGGTAAGTAGGGCCGCTTGTTGAATTGGCTCGCCATCATCAGATCGGCTATAGACGCTGAACGGCCTGTCGCCCAACACGGCCTTGTAGATTTCGATGACTGGAACGAACACCTCGATGGGGTTTTCAACTGGCGGCGTCGTCCCGAAGTCCGGTGCGATCGTCATTCGGAGTCCGCTCGAATTTGTAGCCGCCAAGGCAAGCGCGCGTCCTTCTTCGTCAAGCTGGTCAAGTAGCTCCGCCGCGGCGGCGGCCTGCCGCACCAAAGGTGGTGCGACAAGGCTTCGATCAAAATTCGAGTTGGTCTGGCTCAGGGCGATGAGAAACGCGATGTTGAGAAGCGCGACAATCAGAATGGTTAGAACAAGGCCGCGAAACCCTAGGACCCCAAACCGCTGAAGTACCCTAGGAACCATGAACATGTTGTCCCGCCGTTTGTTGTTCATAGAGCGCTCAAGTTGTGGTCTCTCGACGGCGCCGCACCTCGGCAGAGAAAAGATACCCATCGCCCCGGATCGTTTTGATTAACCCTTTGCCCCCCCGCTCCGAAAGCTTCTTTCGCAAGCGGGAAAGCTGGACATCTATGGCGCGGTCGAAGGCGTCGGATGCGTCTCCACGCGTCCAGTCCAGAAGCCTTTCGCGTGACAGAACGCGTTGCGGGCGCCGGGCGAATTCCGTGAGGAGTGCGAACTCTCCTGACGAGAGTGGCACCTCGGATTTTGAATGGTCCGTCAAACGACGGCCGTCTACGTCAAGTGTCCAGCCGTCAAACAAAAGGATCTCGCGATCTGATCCAAGGATTTCGTCGGCTATAGGAAGACTGTGGGCGTGCGCGACTGTCATGGCAGCAGGCGGCATCTGATCCCTCCGTCGTAAGACGGCTCGAATGCGTGCAACAAGCTCGCGCGGATTGAACGGTTTGGACAAATAGTCGTCCGCCCCGACTTCAAGGCCGATAATCCGGTCGAGTTCCTCCCCTTTTGCCGAGAGTACCAGAACCGGTAAGTTCGGCGATATCCTTCGACAGATCGACAGTCCATCCTCACCTGGCATCATAAGATCGAGGACAACGATACTGGGCTGGAAATCGGACTGGTTCTGATCAAAATCGCTGCCATTGGAATAGCCCGCCACTTCGAACCCTTCACGGATGAGATAATCAACGACGAGTTGCCGTATCTCATGATCGTCCTCGATGACGGCAACGCGTGTCTTTTGGTTTGTCTGCTCGCAGTCGTCTGGGGTCCTCATCCTAGAAAAAGCCGCCATTCATTTCACTTCACGTCCTTGTTCGGAGACATAGCCTTCGCGTGTTTCATCCGAATATCAGTTTGCAACAAACTGCAACATATCGCGCGATAATTTTCGCTCCCTTGAGATATTCATGAAATCGCCCTGCAAAACGCGCCCGTCATATTGATTCCATCGCAAACATGCCTCGCCACCACTCACGACACGAGGCCAAGCAGGAGAACATGAGATGGAAACGTCTACGAGAATGCACAGGTCAGGCCTGGCCGCGCGAGCGCTGTCAACAGTGGCATGCGCGGCTTTGAGCGTATTGATGCTGACCATACAGGCAGCGCCGGCCGATGCTGACGGGCTTTTCGTTCGCAAGGGGCTGGCCGTGGGAGAGAATGGTGTCGCTGCGCGGTCGCGTGGTGGCGTGTTCAATGGCGAGGGGCAAGGTGCATTCCGGCGTGGCGGGTTCGCCTCCGATGGCAGCGGCAACGGTGTCGCCGGCTTTGGAGGATGCGCCAATGGCGTGACCGCTTCTGCTTGCCGCGGCGGGACGGCGACCTGGCAAGATGACGGATCGCTGTCGCGCACGCTTAGAAGCGGCGGAAGCGGAGAGAACGGCTCGTTTACCAGCCAGCGTTTTCTGGAACGGAGCCCGGATGGCTTATGGGCGGGAAACCGTAGCACCGAAGCTTCGGGGTCCAGTGGGTCCTACAGCGGTGCGGCGACCCTTGATGATGGCACTTACAATCGGGACGGAACCTACACCGGCAACGAGGGACAGTCGGCAAATGTCGACGGCACGTATGAGCGCGGCGCTGGTGGGTCTCGAACGGTCACATGCATTGATGCGTCGGGCGCGGTCGTCGAGTGCCCCTGACATCGGATCATAACCACTCATCACACGAATAAAAGGATACCAAATTATGGCAGTTACCAGACTTATCAGCCTCGCGATCCTTGCCGGCATGTCGCTACCAATGACCGCCCAAGCACAAGACATGTCGCCAGCCGACCGGCAGTTGCTTCTTGAGAATGTCACCGAAGCCGACCGTAACGACGACGGCGCCATCAGCCGTTCGGAATTCGAAGTTCTCATCGACCTGAACGCAGCGGATAACCTCGGCCGCGCACAGCGCGTCAAAAGATCGGGCCGCTACGACATGGTTTTCAATCGTCTCGACGCCAACGACGACGGCTTTCTCACACGGCAGGAAATGCAGAGCTTTGCTGAAGAGCGCGGATAAGTTGCCCCTCAAGTGCGCGGCGCTTCCCGAGCGATTTGCTTCCGGAGTGCCGCGCGCATTTTAAATTTCAAAAATCGAACCTTGGATGAAGTAGATGACACCACAGTCTATCCTTTCAGTATGCCTGCTCTCGCTCATTGCCGTCCAGCCCGCTGCCGCACAGACCAACGGCGGACCTTTGCGCGAGCGCCTGCAGGACAGGGTCCAAAGCGAAATCGACAGGAAGGCTGCACAAACTCGCACTCAGATCGAACAGCAGTTGGCGGCGCGCCCGTCTCCTGCGGAGTTTGCCCAGGTCCGCCAGGTCCAGACGGCACTGACCTTCTTCACCTTTGATGCAGGACCAATTGACGGAATCTTGGGCCAGCAAACCCGGACCGCTATCGAAGAGTACCAAGCCTATCTCGACTACCCGGTGACAGGTCAGCTGACCGAGAGTGAAGCGCAATTCCTGCTGGTCGCCTACCAGCAGGCGCAAGCGAACAGCGCAGAAGCCCAGCAGGTCGCGGACGCCCATCCCGACGGGATCAAGGGTTTTCTGCTTGTATTACGGGACGGTGCGCCTCAGCGACCCGCCGGTGTCATCCCGAGTTTCAACACTGCGGGCGACCCGCAGGATGCCGCCGCCCTTTGTGCGGAACCCGCCGCCTCATCGGCTGCCGAACCCTCGACCGAACAAACCGTCCGGACGCTTTTCTGCAGCGCGAGAGAAGCCGCCATCACACAAAGCGACCTGCTTGTCGCCAACGCGGCCGGTTTCACCCAGACCCAAATTGAAGAGCAATGCGTGGCCTTCGAGCCGGCGTTGGCTTCGATCGTGGCGTCCGTCTCAGACGGCTCTGTAACTGATGCGGTGCAAGGCGCCGCCGAATTCGTCCAGCGCACGGGCCAAGACCCCGTACAGATGTCGGGGATCGCGCGGGTCTGTCTTGGTGTTGGCTATCGCCGCGATCAACAAGACCTCGCAATCGGCTCGGCCGTTCTCCTGACCGCTTTAGAAGAAGTTACATATGCCGAATATGCGGGATACCACGTTGCCCTTGGGTTGGGTGCTGCACAGAACAACGTGCGAGCGCGCTCATGGTTCGAACTTGCCATGCAAAGCGAACCGAATACGCTCACGGAGTTCGAGGCTCGGGCAACTGACCGGCGAAATACGTTGCAGAGCGCAGTTACGCATGGCGGCTCAAAAGGCTCCGCAAGCGCTGCACCGATACCTTCCTTCTCGGTCAGCGAGTGATGGTGAGACTTTCAGACTGCCAGCTGAACCTACTCGCGTCATATCGCTGTGGTATGTTCAAAAGACGACTTGGGACTTCGACAAGAAGAAGAGGAAGATAGATGTCGGTCTGGAAACGCCTGCTTGTTCTGCCGCCGGTGATCTTGGGTTTTGCGTTGGTCTATTGGGCAACAACAAACCGGTCACAGCCCGAAATCGTCGAGATCACCGAGCGTCAAGTTCCGGTCGCTTTCATAGAAGTCCAGCCACGGAGATTCGTTCCAAGCGTCACGTCCTTTGGCACCGTGCAACCGTCCCACAGCTGGGACGCGGTGGCACAAGTCCGGGGCCGGATCGACTATCTTCATCCGAATTTTGTACGCGGCGGAGTTATCCGGGAGGGTGAAGACGTGGTGCGGATCGCGGCTGATGAGTACGAATTGGCGGTTGCGCAGGCTGAGGCCAACATCCTAAGTGCAGCGGCCCAAATCGAAGAGCTCGACGCAAGCGCGCGGGCCACTGAGGCCTCACTGGCGATCGAACGCCAAGCGCTGGAGCTTTCCGAACGCGAATTGGCCCGCCAACAAGAACTTGCAGAACGCGGTGCCGTGTCGAATGCAGTCGTCGAAACGCAAGAACGCTCCGTTTTGGTGCAGCAGGCATCCGTTCAATCATTGCAAAACCAGTTGGAACTCGTCCCGTCGCAGAGAGGTGCACTTGAACAATCGCTTGCGGTCTCTCAAGCGTCCTTGAATCAGGCACAGCTTGACGTCGAACGAACACGCATTCAGGCGCCTTTCGACGGACGGGTGGCAGTGGCGGATGTTGATGCCAGCGAATTTGTCAGCTCTGGTGCACGCATGGGCACGCTGGATAGCTTGGCCGCTGCCGAAATTGAGGCACAGATCGCACCTCGTCAAATCGCTCAACTGTCGCGACTTTTGACCCAACAACTGGGGTCCGAGACTGCTAGCTTAGCCAATCCGCTAAGCGAAACACTGACCGCGCGCGTCCGCCTCGCGGCCGATGGCATCGATCCGGAATGGGCGGCGTCCGTGGACAGGATCACTGATGGCGTCGACCCTCAAACGCGTGCGATTGGCGTCTTCGTTACCGTCTCCGATCCTTACGCGACGGCACAGCTTGGCACGCGACCGCCGCTCATCAAGGGTATGTTTGTTGAAGTGACACTTGAGGGACCCGCGATCGACGGGATCATGGCGCTTCCGCGATCGGCTGTCGATCAGGGTCAGGTGATGATTGCCGACACGGATGCGCGCCTCGCCTTCGCCGCCGTCGATGTGCTTTTTACCGCGGATGACTACGCGATTATCGATCAAGGAGGCCTGGCGCCGGGGACCCGGGTCATCATCAGCGATCCGTCACCTGCGGTCCCGGGCATGGCGCTGGTGCCCAGACGGGATGAGGACATCGAAGCGCGCCTGGCGGCGTCGATCAAGACGAACGCCGGACAGGCGGGCGCCGAATGATCCGCTATTTCGCAACCCACCCGACGGCCGCCAACCTCATGATGGTCGCCTTGCTCGTGGTTGGCCTTGTCTCTTTGCCATCCCTCTTGCGCGAAACTTTCCCGAGGATCGAGCCGCGCAAGGTTCAGATTTCGGTGCCTTACCCCGGTGCGACGCCCTCTGACGTGCTGCGCAGCATCTGCCAGTCCGTAGAAGATGCCATCGATGGCGTCGAGAATGCAGAAGAGGTGATCTGCGTCGCCCGCGAGAATATTGCCGTCGTAACTGCCGAAATGCGCCAGGGCCAAAACTTCCAGCGGTTCACGTCCGACATCGAGGCCGAAGTTGAGGCTCTGACCGATCTACCGGAGGCCGCTGACGACCCCGTGATCGAGCAGTTGGGTCGGGTCGATCCGGTGGCCACGGTCGCCGTGACGGTCGACCAGGAAATCGCCGCCTCGGACCTCAAGGCGCTTGCCGAGGACCTCAAAGCCCGCATGATGCAATGGGGCGGCATCCCACGTGTCGAAGTGAACGGCTTTTCCGATCACCAGATCCGCATAGAAATACCGGAAGCTGCGCTGCGCCAACTCGGAATTAGATTGTCGGACATCGCCGGGATCATCGCTCGGCAAAACCTCGACCAACCGGCCGGTGAAGTCACGTCCGCGACCGGCTCGACACTTCTGAGGTTGACGGAAGAACGGCGCCAACTGCACGAGTATAGTGATATCGTGATAGCCTCGAACAACGTGGGTGGCGAAGTCCGCCTTGGCGACATCGCGACGATCACC
Organism: Pseudomonadota bacterium; assembly: GCA_038525015.1. Lineage (GTDB taxonomy): Bacteria > Pseudomonadota > Alphaproteobacteria > Rhodobacterales > Rhodobacteraceae > Tateyamaria. The sequence continues at coordinate 36,850 of JBCBID010000012.1, forward strand.
GACACGTTCGAAGACCCTGAAGTCCTGACAACGCGCGGCGGTTCGCGCGCGGCGCTTCTCACTATCACGAAGACACCCAGCGACGACACCTTGCGTGTCATGGACGCCTTGCGCGCGTTCATCGCGGACGAACAAGGGCGTCAACCGCAAGGCGTCACGCTCACCATCACTGGGGACACCTCCGCCATTCTCGTCGATCGGTTGCGTATGCTGGTGGTGAATGCGGTTCAGGGGCTCGCACTTGTTTTTCTCGCCATGTGGCTCTTTTTCGGGGTCAGGCAGGCGTTCTGGATTTCTGCAGGTCTGCCGGTCTCGTTTCTGGGGGCCATCGCGGCGATGGCGACCATGGGGTACTCGCTCAACATGCTCACCATGGTGGCGCTGCTGATCGTGATCGGCATCCTGATGGACGATGCCATCGTGATCGCAGAGAACATCGACGCGCACCGCGCCAAGGGTCTGTCACCCGTTGAGGCTTCCATCGCCGGCGTCCGCCAGGTTGCGCCCGGCGTTGTGGCATCCTTCGCGACGACACTGGTCGTGTTCGGATCCATGGCCTTTCTCGAAGGGGACCTAGGCGAGCTTTTGCGGGTCATTCCGGTCGTCATGATACTGGTGCTCGTCGTATCTTTGATAGAGGCGTTCCTGATTTTGCCCGCGCATCTCAGCCACGGTCACGACCACGAAGGCCCAAGCAAGCGACGGGCCGACCGCTGGCTCGACAGCTTCAAGACAAGAGTTGTAAGCCCGGTCGTCAATGCAGCCATTCGCCAAAGGTATCTGACGGTGGGGGTTGCCGCTTTGCTGTTCCTATCCTCAGTCGCGATGTTGGCCGGGGGCCAGCTAAAGTTTGAGGCTTTCCCAGAAATCGATGGTGACCAGATCGAGGCGCGCCTTGAACTACGCGCCGGCGCATCGCTTGAGGAAACGCAAGCAGAGATGGCGTACATTCTCTCCGCACTCGACCGCGTCGATGACGCACTGTCGCCCCGCAACCCAAATGGAGCCGCGCTGGTCAGGCAGGTCGTGGTGACATATGCCGAGAATTCCGATACCGAGACCAACGGGCCGCACGTGGCCACGGCGCGGATTGACCTTCTGGAGGCCGAAACTCGGGGCACTACACTGGACGAAATCCTCGCGGTCTGGTGGGCTGAGGCGCCAACGACACCAGCCATGCGAAGCCTCAATCTGACAGAGCCCACTCTCGGCCCGGCGGGGCGTGCCATCGAAATACGGCTGAGACATGAGGATTTTGCCATGCTGGATATGGCCGCCGACGATCTCCAAGCATGGCTCTCCCAGTATCGCGGCGTTTTCAACCTTGCAGACAATCTCGAACTTGGTCGCCAGGAAATGCGCGTTGTTCTGCGAGATGGCGCATCAAGCTTGGGGTTCGATGCACAAGGCGTTGCTGATCAACTGCGTTCAGGGTTCCTAGGCATCACGGCAGGAGAGGTACGCTTCGATGCCGAGGCCTATGAGATTGATCTCCGACTCTCCGCGTCTGATCGCGACACACTCAGCGATATTGAAACTTTCACACTTCTTGCTCCAGATGGCAGCCTCGTGCCCTTTGATGCGGTGGCCGAGTTTTTGCCAGCGCGGGACTATGCAGTCATGCGACACATCAATGGCGTACCAACGGTCACCGTAACGGGTGACGTTGAGACCCACATCGCCAACGCCGCCGAGGTCGTGCGCGACACCGAGGCGCGTTTCGCACCCGAACTTCTGGCGCGGTACCCGGGACTCGAACTTGACGTGGAGGGCCAGAACGCTGCTGCCGCCACGACGATGAATTCGATGATCAACGGGCTGCTCTTGGGTCTCATCGGAGTGTATCTCGTCCTCAGCTTCCAACTGCGCAGTTACATCGAACCGGTCGTGGTGATGATCATCATTCCGTTCGCCCTGATCGGTGTGGTTTTCGGGCATTTGGCCCTTGGACTGAACCTCTCACTTCCCAGCATGCTTGGCTTCGTGTCGCTTGCGGGTATCGTCGTCAACGACTCGATCCTACTGGTGAATTTCATCAAATCGGAGCACGCACCCGGCGTCACGAGCGTTGCGGACGCCGCGCCGAAGGCCGCGATGGCCCGGTTCCGTGCGATTTTGCTTACGTCCGTGACGACGATCGTCGGAGTGTTGCCGCTTCTGACGGAAACCAGTTTGCAGGCCCAGTTGCTGATCCCCCTGGTCGCATCGATCGCCTTTGGTCTTCTTGCGACAACATTCCTGGTCCTGCTGGTGGTACCGGCGGCATATTCCATTCTCGACGACTTTGGCTTGATACGCCTCGATAATGTCGAGCCTGCGGATCGCTACGGAGATTTGCGCCAAAAGGCACTATAAAGGCTCGGCTATTGCGCGGACACCGGGCCACTTCTTCGCTCAAGCCTGGGCTGGTCTATTCGAATGGGGGAAAACGATCCCCAAAAGAACTAGGAAAACGAGCTTGACCCAAACACCCAATTGGAAAGGCAGACATTCGGCCTGAATGCTCTACTGTGTCAGGCTATGACAAAGCACTTGCGGGAAAGGCGCGGTTAGATGAGTTCACAAAGGCCAAGTTCCCCGGCTGGCTTCAGTCTGGCCGTCGAAAAGGCTTCTAGAACAGCAACGGGGTGGGAAACAACCTGGGCTAATCCAACGGCGGTTCCACAGGTAATTGGGTGTCCCAAACGTCGCCACCGTCACGTTGCCGGGCCGCGGTTTTGCTCGATCCCGATGCGCCACGGGACACTACGCTAAAATGGATCCGCTGCTCTTCTCAATCCTAGAGGGCAGTGCGCTCTTAGCCATCGGTATTTTCACCGCGGTTTCGGTGGTGTTCTACTTCCATAGGCGGCGCGCGAGATGGCTGTTGGTTGCCGCATGTTTCCTTTGGCCTTTCGCTGTTTGGTACGACACCTTCAGCCTGGAGGGGCTGTGGGGTTACACGATCCCAAGCGTCGTTTCGGGCCTTGTCGCTCTTGCGGCCGTCGGGTGGGGCAAAACGACCCGTGGATGGAGACGTCCTAAGCTACTTTTTCTGCCAAGCGTGCTTGCGATTCTTGGGTATGCAACTTTCTTTCACGCCGAAATTCCACGCGCCTGCACACAAAACGCACGCTTCGAAATAGGTGGACTGTTTATGAAGGTCCCCCGTGACACTGCCGTGGAGTCGCAGGCCATCTCTGGATGGCCTCGCCAAGCTTGGTACGGTCGATACAAAAATGCGCGACACGAACGCGACGACATCCGGCGCCTCTGCGCTGTGACGAATGGTGGACGCGATGCTCTGCATGTGTATCACCTACGGTTCTATTTTGCGAAGCACTTGGTTCCTCAATGCCGCTTAGAGAGAGAGGTCAATCAACGTCTCTGTGAGGCGCGACATATCTATTCGCTTGTCGATCTTTATTGGCCAACAAATCTCGATCTGTCGAAAGGTCGCCACCCTAATGCAGACTTGGTCGATGCCGCGCTACGAAGGGGCGAGAGAGAAGGCTTCGTTTGCGCAGACAGTTATTGCTCTTCTTGGTTCTTCATAGATAACCGCGTTTTAGCCGTTGCATGGGGTCACGGTACCCAAGGCAATCTAACCCAAGAAGCAGGCCTTGAAGCAGCAAAGCTGATCTCGGAGAACCACCTCTCTGATGTCTGGGAGGGCAGACCGGACTAGCCGGGCCATGCGTCAGTGAATAAGGACAGCCCAGATCGGGAAGTCCCGCGCTCACGGATCAGACGGCCCAAAGCGGTCATCCACTATAGGTATCGATGCCGCAGTGCAGCTTCTCCATTTCAGACATTCACAGACGTACCTGACAATTGGACGAACTGAAGAATGCGACGTTAGCCAGTTAGACAGCCCCGGTATACTCGCCTCGGGCTGGATACTCGTTGGCGATAGCGAAATCCAAAGCGCTCACCAGTTCGGAGAAATGCGGCCGCACAAACGGCATCGTTTGGACCGACCCATAGTAAAGCGTCTGTTGCGGAGTCACCATGAAGAGCCCGGGCTCTGAGAAAAGGGCAGGCTCCTCGATGCCGATGGACGTCTTCCCACGGGACGTTGAGATGTAGAGCCCCCATTCCTTCGCTTTGGTTAGGGACAGATCATATGCAAAGCGCAAACCGCCATTTTCGATCTTGTCAGACATGGCGCGCGTCCGTTCCTCGCCATCGCTGCTAATTGCAATGGTGCCGACGCCGCGCTCTGCGAAGTCGGCCACGCGTTTCCCCAGCTCGGTCAGATAAATCGCGCAGATCGGGCAATGTAGGCCGCGATAAAAGCAAATGACCGTGCCGCGCTCGGACGCCTCTTTGCTGAGGTCAAACGTGCCGTGATCGAGTGTTGGCAAGATCAAGTCAGGTGTTTTCTGGCGGGGGAGAAGCATGGGGTCGTCCTTTTGAGAAACTGTTGTGGCGGACGCTAGTAGAAGCGTCCGCCTTTCTGGATTACTTCGATTTTGTAGCCGTCTGGGTCGGTTGCGAAGAAGAACCGGGCCACGAGATCGCCACCGGGTGCGAAGTCGACAAGGCTGCCGACGTCGATCCCCTTGGCGGTCAAAACAGCGTGGTGCGCATCAACGTTCTCAACGACAAACGCGAGGTGCGCGTAACCGTCACCAAGATCATAGGCCGCGGTCCGATCCTTGTTCACGGTCAGCTCCAGTTCGAACCCGCTGGCAGAGTTCGCCATATAGGTCAGTCGAAAACTCTCGAAATCGAGCTGGTCGACCACATCCAGATCAAACGCCTGTTTGTACCAGTCGATTGAAATGTCGTCATTCAGGACCCGGATGCAGGAGTGAACCATCTTTGCCATGGGAGAACCTCTTTGGATCAGCGGCCGACGCGGTCTTTGACGTCGGCGGCGAAGTCTTCGTAGCGACGCAGCGATTTGACATCCACCTGCACGTGATGGCCCATCTTCTGCATGATCGGCAGGTCAAACAGGATCTGATCCAGCGCATCCGGCGTCTCGACATCAACGACCGCGAGCACCTTGCGCTCACCGACCACCTTCCAAAGGTCTTTCACGACCCCCGCCGATTTGGCCCCAAGGGCGGCTTCGGCTTCTTCGGCCCAGACCCCCAGAAGGCCCTGTTGCTGCATCGAAGAGTCGTATTCTACGGTGAAATCCAATCTGTAGAGCATTGCGTTACCTCCCGCTCACGGCTGTTCCCAACGCAGGAAAACGCACAATCCGATAGGTTCCTAGCGACGTATCTTCGCCTCCGTTCAGCACGGGCGAGCGGTGAAGCTCGTTGATCGTCGCATAGACGTAGCCATCGACTCCCATCGAAAACCCGTCGGGCCAGGGCAGATCCTCATCTGATCGGAACAGGACTTCGTAGGAGCCGTCAGGTTTCGTCACGCCGATCGCATTGTCAGTCATCGCGGTAATATACACATTGCCCTCGGCATCAACCGTCGAGCCGTCAGAGATAACCTTGTCGCCGTAGCGCTCGACTCTCGCTGCCAAATCCTCATCGCCCAAAGTCTCGTCCAAGAGGTCGGATGTGCGCACCCGGTACATGGAGTCGGCTGTCATCGGGGCGAAGTACACCCAGGTGTTTGTCGGGTCGACGGTGATCGGATTGATCCCGATCTTCGCAGGGTTTCCACCCAGCTTGATCTCACGCCCGTCGATGATCATTGGTGTGTCTTCAGGTACGGTAAACGCGCTTCCTTCCAAGAGCCGTCGTGCACGGCCTGTGTCCATATCGATCACGATGATGGCAGAGTTTGCACCGTCTCCGGTGTCTGAAATGTAGATCGCATTGTTTTCAAGATCGACGGCCAAGTCGTTGAGGAAGGACGTCGCGCGCGCTGCGGGTTGCCCGACGTAATAGATCGCGTGCAGTTCTTCGGTATTGGTGTTCCAGCCGACGACACGGCCAGTCTGGCCATCCCCCTGTCCGTCCAGCATCCAAAGCACGCCCGTCCGGTCCGCGCGCAGCCCAAGCACGCCTCGTAGCCCATCACCGTCGTCGTTCGGAGCGCGCGCCCAGTCATCTGTCGGATAGGGCTTGGTGCTACCATCCGGCATGACCTCAACAACCCGCAGATCGGGGTCATAGAATTCATGGACAGACATAAACATGCGACCGTCCGGCCCGATCGCCAGATTGCCTGGAGGCGTATCCTTCGGGAATTCGAGATAGGTTTCCAACCCGGCTGCAGACAGTGGGCTGGCCAAAAGTGCCACTGCACTTACGGCTGATAGAAAGTGTCGCATGATCGGTCCTCCATAAATTTGACATGGACTTAGAACAGATGAATAAACTTGAGGAATACGCCAAAACCAGAAACCATCGTTTGAGGTCTTCGAATGTACTCGATTGATGATCTGAAGACTTTTGTGGCTATCGCTGAAGCTGAAGGCGTCACAGCAGGCGCGCGTCGCGTTGGTATCTCCCCGGCGACGGCGAGCCATCGTCTGGGCAAGCTGGAAGCAGCCTTGAGGTTGACGCTCTTTCACCGGAACAGCAGGACGATGAAGCTGTCAGATGAGGGGCAGATTTTCTATGAGAGAGTGGAGACAATTCTTTCTGATCTCGCACAGGCCGAACGCGATGCAGGCAGCGGAGAGGCAGAGCTGCGGGGGCTCATTCGCGCGACAATGTCGCCTTGGATCTTGTCCCGTTTCATTTTGCCCCACCTGCCTGATTTTCAAAGGGCACATCCGCAACTGAAAATCGAATTCCTCGCGGTGGATCGGTTCGTATCGTTGTCCGCCGAGGGACAGGATTGCGGTATTCGTGTTGGCAAGCTGTCTGACAGCGCACTCGTCGCGCGCAAGCTATGCGACAACGACCGTATAATATGTGCGGCACCCAGCTTTTTGTCGCGCCAAGGCACGCCAACCACTTGGCAGGACGCACTTGACCTGCCTTGGGTCTGTCTCCCGTGGCAGACCCGTTTGTCTTTTGCCGACGCAAAAGGAAAACGCCAAGACGCGACCCTTCAGGGCAAGGTGCTTGTTTCCAACTCAGACACTCTCACGGACGCAGTTACGCAAGGCGTTGGCTTGTCCATCAAATCCCGGTTGGCCGTGCAAGCAGAGCTCAAGTCGGGCACGCTGGTCGAAGTTGCGCCGGGCTCGCTTTGGCAAGCGGGAGCACCGATCTGGTTTGTCTATCCGCCGGAGGGGCGCGCGGCATCGAAGACCGAGTTGTTCGGTCGATTTGTTTCCAGTTGCTTCAACTGAGGCGGCCCATAGCCGCCATCCGATCACTAACCGGGTTTCTGCGGCTGCAGTCCGCAAAGCGGTCATTGGCCGTTCCCACACAATCCGGTGAACGGCGGCCTAACAAATCGCGGACATAGCGCCAATTCGATGTGTTGGCTCCGATAGCAGCTGAGTGCGCTTCATGACATCGCATTTCGAAGGCAACGGGCGCGACGCAGAACTTCGCCGCCCGTGCGGCGCTCCGCGTTAACGAAGGAATCCGGTTCCAGACCGTCGCGACTATAGCTGGAACCGCTGGGTTCTGTCGTTGAAGTCGTGCATGTGGACGGTCAACTGGTCTTGATCGAGAAGAACCACCCCGTATGCGGGAGACTCGAAATTCCCATGGATCCGCTCTGCTGGCGCGTCCAGATCAAGGGCCACCTGGTGGTTCAGCCCGCGCATGCACGAATAGCTGATTCCGCGCCAATTGCCCCAGATGGCCCGGTGAACATGACCGAAGAACAGGTGGCGGATGCGGGACTTGTGGGGCGCGATCACCTCATGGAACGGCTCGGCGTCCTGCATCATGATCGCGTCCATCGCCTTGATCCCGACCTTGAACGGCGGATGATGCATGAGCAGAAAGACCGGCCCGGGCACCTTCAACTGATGCAGCAACCACGCGCGGCGGGTCTCGCAGTAAGCGCCCGCGTGGGTGCCTTCCGCCTTGGTGTCGAGGAGCAGGAATCGACCAAAAGGCGTCTCGAACGCGTTTTGGACAAAGCCATGCGCGTCGCGCTGTACATCAGGAAAGGTCTGCATCAGGGACGGCGTGTCGTCGTGATTGCCAACGATGAGATGCACCGGCATCTTCAGCTTTGTGATCTGGCCCGCAAATCGCGCATAGGCCGCGGGATCGCCCCAATGGGTCATGTCACCCGTGACGATAACGAAAGCGGCATCGCCATGCTCGGTGTTGATCGACTGGACCGCCTGACCCAACCGTTCGCAAGGGTCATGGCCGTAAAGCAGACCGTCGCCGATCACATGGGTATCTGTCAGGTGGATGAACTTCATTCTGCGGCCAGCGGCTTGGCCCAGTCGTCCCATCCGGTTCCTGTGGAAAAGACCGGACCGTCCCAAGTGAACGGGATGTCATGGATAACGGTCATGTCCTCGCCCGCCTCGATGATCGCGAAAGAGGGGGCCATAGGCCCGCCGTGCAGCAATTCGGTTTCTGTGAAATCGGGCAGAGACTGATTGCCGGTTGATCGCACAGAGGCGAAGGGAATACCGCAATAGGTCCCTGTGCAAATCGCGTGGATATGGCCGAAATGCAGGTAGTCGATCTTGTCTTTGTGCCGGGTGAGAAGCGCGGCAAAGGCCGGGCGGTCGGCCTCATTGAGCGCGATCTTGTCCTCGGCAGGTTGGCCAAGGGTCATCACGTTGTGGTGCACAAAAAGCCGCGCGCGGTTGCACCCCGCCAGCTGCGCGTCGAGCCAGGCAACGCGGTCCGCCCCGAAATGGCCCGCATGGGTGCGGGGCGCTGTGGTGTCGAGATAGATCAGGCGGGTGCGATCCAGATCTTCTGCGTAGTTTACATAACCGTTTTCATCGCGGGGATGATCCGGGAATGCCGACAGAAAGTGGTCACGATCATCATGATTGCCGACGAGCAGGCGTACCGGACAAGGCAGATCGGTCAACGTATCCTTGAGCGCGGAATAAGCCTGCGGCTCGCCCCAATGCGTGAGGTCTCCGGTGATGATGATGCGGTCCGCGTCATGGTGCCTCGCGCGAACCTCATCCAAGGCCTGCGCGAAACGGCGATGGGGATCGAGGCCGCCCATGCGCTCTCCTGGGCAGGTCAGGTGGATGTCGGAAATGTGGATGAGTTTCATTAGGAGGGTCTTTCGGGTCGAGTGCTGGCCGCCCGGGGACGGGCGACCAGCGAAGGCGTTTAGCCGTTCGGCAGCAGGTCGGCGATTTCTTCGACCAGCTCTTCTTGCAGCTCTTCCATGTCGGTCGCGTCGCCAGTGACGATCCGCTCGATCCCGTCATAGATCACCTGAGTGATCGCCAGACCGTTGTCACCCGGATAGGCCAGCCAGTCGCGCAGCAGTGGAAGCTGATCCACGGCGGTCTGTTTGTTTGGGTTCTGCTCATAGAAGTCCGCGAGGATGATCTCGTTCGCGGCTTTGTTCGGCGGCATGTAGCCCGTGGTTTTGGCCACTTCGGCGGCGCCGTCACCCGAGGTGATGTACTTGAGCCAAGTCCAGGCCGCTTCACGCACCTTTGGATCGTCGGAGGTTGATGTCAGCATCGCAGCATTGCCTCCGGCGGGCAGACCCATCGGCGCACCCTCCAGACCCGGGAACGGGCCAGTGACAAGCTCGAAATCACCCTGAGAACGCTCAACTGCGCCCAAAGCCGAAGTGGACCAGAACATCATGCCAATCTCGCCAGCGGAGAAAGACGCCAGCGCCGCTTTCCATTCGAGGTTCTGCATCTCACACTCGGTGAAGATCTCTTGCATCTGCTTCAGGGCCACCAGCGCTTCGGGGCTGTCCATGGTTACACGGCCGTCTTTCACGATCGCGCTGTCCTGGCTCCACAGCAATGCTTGCATGAACCAGTTACCAGTGATGTTCCAACCCCAGAAGATCGGGTTGTCGATGCCGTTGGCCCTCATCGTCTTGCAAGCCGAGATCACATCATCCCAAGTCTGGGGCAGTTCGGTGATGCCGCCTTCTTTCAGGATATCGAGGTTGTAATAGCCAACCGGCAGGGAGATCGAGAAAGGCAGGCCATAGACCGCGTCGTCAAACGTCGACAGCGACAGCATCGCCTGATGGTAGCCGTCTTTTTCGAAATCAGCTTCGGCGGCGATGAACGGTTCAAGAGACTGGGCAATTCCCTTGTCCACTAGCTGTGCCTGACGGTTCAGACCCTGCATGGTCACGTCGGGCAAGTTGCCAGAGACCGCCTCGCGCAGAACGGTGTTGGTCCCGTCCTCATAGGACTCGTAGGTTGCGCGGAACTTCACCTCAATGTTCGGATGCGCCTCTTTGAAGGCGGGCATCATCGCCTCATAGGTCACGTCAAAGAGGTGGCTATAGGGATAGGCGAACTCGATGGTCACCTTGTCTTCGGCGAAAACGGCCGTGGCGGACAGCGCAACAGCCATTGCAGTCAGCGTGTTTTTCATTACATCTACTCCAGTTGTTGGGGCTGACGGTTTGGCGATTGGCAGACCCCGGTGATGAGCCCGAACGGGCGACGATTAGGGTGGGAGCGATCCCACCCTATTTCATTCCTGACAGCGTGATCCCCTCGATAAAGCGGCGTTGTGCGACCAGAAATGCGACGATGAGCGGTGTAACAATGATGGTAGCGGTAGCCATCATCGGCCCGAAGAAAGAACCATCCGCGTCCCCTTTGAACTCGCGCAGGCCAAGCGGCGGCGTGAAAAGATCGCGGGAGCCGGTGACGACGATGCGCGGCCAGAAGTAGTCATTCCAATGAGCTACGATGCTGAAAATGGCAAAGGCCAGGAGTGCGGGGATGGCGGTCGGCAACATGACCCGCCATACAATTGCGAACTCCGTCATGCCGTCCATGCGGGCGGCGTCGATCAGATCATCCGGGACGGTCATGAAGAACTGCCGCATCAGGAAAATTCCAAAGACGGAAATGGTCCAGGGCACCACCAAGGCGGCGTAGGTGTTAGTCAGTCCGACGCTCGCCAACATGATGTAGAGCGGCAGTGCGATGGCGTGCACGGGGATCAATAGGCAGAACAGGACCAATCCAAAGACCGCCTCACGTCCCCAGAACTTCAGCTTGGCCAAGGCGTAGGCGGCGGGCAGCGCGACAAGCACCTGGATCATAAAAATCGAAACTGTCACGATCACGCCATTCAGTAGGTAACGCAGCAGTGGTGCTTCGATGAAGGCCTTGCTGTAGTTGAACACCACCGGGCGCATGGAGCAGTCTGCCTCAGCCTCCGCCATGATCGCAGCGCGGATTTCGCTGTCGGTCTTCCCCGGATACTGCGGGGCAACGGCGGCAATCTCGCCCCGGTTTGGATCGCGCAGTTTCACGCAGCGCGGGTCGACCATCATTTCCTGACGGCCAAAAAATCCGCCCTCGCCCCGGTCGATCTCGCCCGGGCTTTTGAACGAATAGCTGAGCATCATGTAGAACGGGGCCAGCACGACAATCGCGCCGAGGATCAGGACCAGATGTTTCCATATGTCGCGTGTCATCAGTAATGCACCTTACGTTCGACCAGCCAGCGCTGGATCAGGGTGAGGAACATGACAAAGACCAAAAACAGCATGGTGATCGCCGAGCCGATGCCGATCAGGTTCTGCTGCACGCCCTTTTCAAAGATGGCGAACATCATCACATAGGTGGATTTGTTCGGCCCCCCGCCTTGCGGCCAGAACGCCTCGACCGTGTCGAAGACTTGAAAAGCGCGGATGCAAGAGATTGTGACGACGAATACCGTAGTGGGCCCAAGCGCGGGCCATGTGACCAGCCGAAACCGCTCCCACGCGCTTTTCGCGCCATCCATTTCGGCGGCATGGTAGAGTTCGCGGTGCACCGCAGTCAGGCCGGCGAGGTAGAGCACCATGTTGAAGCCGAAGCCCTGCCAGATGCCGATGAAGCACAGCACCCAGATCGCGTAGTCCTTGTCCCCAAGCCACAGCGGAAACCCATCCGCGCAGCCATTGGCGACGAAGGGGATCACCTCAAGGACCGTTCCACAGGCCATCTCTAACGTCTGGTTGATCACGCCAATTGTGGGGTGCAGCATGAACTCCCATACGATCGCCATGGCCAGCAGCGTCGCCATGACGGGCAGGAAGTAGATCGTCTTGTAGACGTCCCCGAACCGGCCCAGCGAATTGACCAAAAGCGCCGCCCCAAGCCCCAAGGCAACAGAGACAGGCACCACCACAACGACATAGGTGAAGGTCGCGATAAACATCTTCTCGTAGGTGGAGCGGGTGAAGAGCCGGTCGTAATTCTTGAACCCCACCCAATCAAACCCGCTGTTGCCGAGCGAATAGTTGGTGAATGAGAGGACCGCAGCGACCGCTACCGGCACCAGAAGGATGAGAAACATCAAGGCAAGCGCGGGCGTCGCTAGGCCCCATGCCGTCCCCGCCTGCCGATTGACTTGGGTCGGTTTGCGCGGGATCGCGGTGCTGTCTATCACTGCCATCTCACGCCGCCTCGACCGGTTGATCGAGCGTCACTTCCACGCCGCGCTGCCGTTTGCCATCCGCATCAAAGATCAGCGCATCTGCCAGATCGAAGCTCAGCCCAATTTCGGCACCAAGGCGCAATTGGTCGCGCGCGGCGGGCGCTGCGCGACACGTTATGCGCGCGGTTTGACCCACCAGTTCGACCTGCGCAAAGACCTCCGCCCCCAGATTTTCGACATGTGCAACAGTGCCGGTGAGAAGAGGGTCAGACTTCGCCAGATGTATCGCCTCTGGCCGCAACCCGAGCTGGTACACACCCGCCTTCGCCCCAATGGCCGTACGGCCGACCGGCTTTTCAAACAGCGACAGCGTGCGCTCGCGCAGCTCAACGGGCAGAATGTTGATCTTGGGCGAACCGATGAATTCGGCCACGCGAATGTCGTTTGGATCTTCGTAGATGATGCTCGGGGAGGCGCATTGCAGAATCTCGCCATCCATCATCACCGCGATCCGATCAGACATGGTCATCGCTTCGACCTGATCATGGGTGACATAGATGAAGGTCGCATTCAGCCGGCGATGCAATTGCGCGATCTCAGCGCGGGTTTGCACGCGGAGCTTAGCGTCCAGGTTGGACAGCGGCTCATCCAGCAGGAAGGCCGCCGGGCTTCGCACCAACGCACGCCCCAATGCCACGCGTTGCCGTTGCCCGCCCGAGAGCTGCCCCGGCTTGCGGTCCAGCAGCGCGCTGATCTCAAGCATCTCGGCCGCGTCTTGGACAGCTGCTCCGATTTCCGCGCGTTTCTCCCGGGCACCGGGTAGGAACGGCCCAATCAACGGCAGTCTTTGGCTGGCCGAGAGCGACCGCATCCTGAGGGGCACGGCGATATTTTCCGCCACCGTCAGATGCGGGTAAAGCGCATAGGATTGAAACACCATCGACAGATTTCGATCCGCTGCCCGCATGCCTGTGACGGCCTCGCCATCAATGGCAATTTCGCCGCCGGTCGGATCCTCAAGCCCCGCGATGATCCGCAGCAATGTCGACTTGCCACAGCCTGAGGGACCAACAAGCGAGACGAACTCCGCATCCGCAATGTCCAGTGTGACACCCTTGAGCACCTCGGTTTCTCCGAAGCGTTTGGTGATCGAATTGATCGATAAGCCAGCCATGCGATTCCCCCGAGGTCTGCCTTAGGGGTATGAGCGCTGCACCACATTTTTGTGACGTCATATTAGTGAAACCGATGGGCTCTATGGGTTGCGTGAAAGGGGACGACATGCGGCCAAACCACCATCAGTTTGTGGCGTTTGCCTATGTCGTCCGCGAAGGCAGTTTTTCCGCGGCGGCGGCGCGAATGGGCGTCACCCAGTCCACAGTGACGCAGCACATAGGTAACCTTGAAAAGGCCGCAGGCACTCTCCTTTTGCGCCGTGGGCGCGATGGGGTAGAGCTTACGCCGGCGGGCCAAGAGTTCTACGATCTTGCCGATCGCATGGCCGCGTTAGAGGCAGAAGTCTCCGAACGCCTGGAAGGCTTTAACGCCATGAGAAGCGGCCGTTTGAATGTCATCGGCAATGCGCCCCAACCGGCACTCCGCCTGATCGCTGCTTTTCTGCGCCGGTTCCCGGATATTGAGGTGAGTTTCAGTTTGTATGACTGGTCGACCGCAACCCAGATGATCCGAAATCGGCTCGCTGATATTGCGCTGATCACAGACCCGCCCGCGTCGGAGATCTGGGAACGGGTCCCAATCGAAAGTGTAGATTACGTCCTTTATTGTCCTCTAGCGCATCCGCTTTCGGGAAGAGACAGCGTTTCACTGAGAGACTTGGAGGTGGAAACGGTCATTGTTCCGGAGAAAGGATCGCTCACAAGACGCGTTCTTGAGGACGCGTGCCGCACGCACCGGATCGCATTGCAGCGGATTGTGACAATGACGACCTTTCCACTGATGTATGAGGCGGTTCTGCAAGGCGTTGGCGTCGCCGTTTTTCTTAGGGACAGCAGCTTAATCAAAAACGCGGCGGTCGAGATCCCTATCGAAGAGCTCGACCGGCATCACGAGACTTACCTGATTGCAACCAAAGACCGTGTACGTTTGAAGCTGGTTCGGGAATTCATCAATTGCCTCGACTAAGGTGTTTCTAGGTCGTGTCGTAGAGATGCTGGCGGCCTGTACTCGGGCCAATGTCGGCGTTGGACGCATCGCCCCAGTTCGCGCTAGGCGCAGCATCGGTCAGTTTGGGATCTCTGTCGACCTCCGAGGCAGCGCAGCATCATGTGATACATAGACCCGGTCAACGTCGGGTTGTCGTTGTGGGAGGGCATGGCGGATCGGAGGATCAGTCATGGAAACACCAAACCTGCCAGCCATTCGCGCGCTTCGCCCTGCATGGAACAAGGGGCGCATTGTGGGTCAGAAGCGGCCGCTGAAACCAAAACACGTCTGGGCGATCCGGGTTCGACTTGAACTCGCCGAAAACCATCGCGACCTCGCGCTCTTCAACATGGCAATCGACAGCAAGCTGCGCGGCTGCGATCTGGTCAAAATGAAAGTCATCGATGTGATGGCCTCTGGTCAGATCAAGGAGCGGGCCTCGGTCCTGCAAAGCAAGACTCAGAAACCGGTCCGCTTCGAGATTTCGGAAGGCACTCGGGCGTCGGTCGAGAAATGGATGGAGGATGAGCTCATGGTCGGGTCAGAGTATCTTTGGCCAGGCAGATTTCACGAGCGACTGCACATATCGACACGCCAATACGCGAGGATCGTACGCGATTGGGTCACGTCAATAGGTCTGGAAGCGAGCGCCTACGGCACCCATTCGATGAGACGAACCAAAGTCACGCAGATCTACAAGAAGACGGGCAACCTGCGGGCGGTGCAACTTCTGCTTGGCCACACAAAGATGGACAGTACGGTGCGGTACCTGGGCGTCGAACTTGAGGACGCGCTGGCAATCGCTGAGGCCATTGAAATCTAGGGAATTCGGGTCGCCTTCAAAGGCGGCCCAAACCGACCTTTGGATCCCCGTCTGCAATGTCGTGACATGCTTGCCCATTGCAGACTTTCGATTCAATGCCACGCTATCAAGAAATTTCTGGGTTGTTTGCCTAGTACCATTCCCTGATGGTTCTAGTGAGGGTCGACAGCGCAAAGCCTCTACTCATGCGCACGTCAAGCGAAGCAAATTCTTCGACGAACTTTGCGGCGTCTTGTCCTAAAGCCGTGAATTCAAATCTGCCACTGGAGTACTCGTCGTTAGGGTCATAGCCAACCGCACTCCAACTACCTATGATCTCGCCGTCACGAGTGATGACGTCACCCTGTGACAAGCTTGGGTCGTAACCGCCGTGCAGCCACTCATCGTGGCCAACAAAGTTGATCGGATAAGTCAATTCCACTAGGCGATACACCCGTTGATTGTGAACAACGTCAGACGTCAACTAACTCAGCGATTTTTGATGCGACTTCGGCCATTGACTCTTCAGCAGTGCTTAGTCCCGCCCTGGACGCCAACAAGAGACTAACTTTTTCTAGTTCATCATAAGTTGTTCCATGAACAACAGGGACCAATCTCTCCCGCCGAAGGAGTGCAGATAGCTCTTTGTCAGCAACCCCCTCGGCCGGAAGTCGTTTCAACATTGCCGGTGTCACCAAAACAATGCCAACGCGCGAGTTTACCAAGCCCTTGTCGATTGCGCGCATCATTGGCACTCCCAATCCGAGGTCCTTTTCGCTAAACCACACTCTGACGCCGCGATCTTCAAGTAAGTCGTGCAGTTCCTTGGCCGAGCCTTGTCGATCGTCCCAAGCATGGCATAAAAACACTCCGTTAGATCAGGTTGAGAAACAGCAAGGTCTTCAACGATTTCTCTGACAGGCGAGAGGGACAGTACTTGTTCTGGCGTGTACCACACGGTCGAGCTAGCACTGGACCAGCGTGGCTTGGTTGAACGACGCGCAGAACTTCCACCAGTGCGAATGCCTGTTCGCGCGGTCGAGGAGTACGACGAGGACGCACTTGAACCGTAGCTGCTATATCCACCACTGTAGCCGCTGTAGCCACGAGAACCGCCATATCGGTACCTGCACGCGGGGCAGTTGGCGGCAGCGGCAGCTGATTTATGGCCCCTAACAGGCGCGGTGCATCTAGCCATATTTAACTCCTCATCAACGATTAACGTTGTCGTTCTTTGAGTTATCCGGATTGTCCCTGGCGTATTCGCGGCCATTTATCTTTACAACGTGCGCATCGGGATGCTCGCCTCGTTTGATTTCAGCTACGACATTTCGACGTGGAACATTCTTTCGCCGACCAATGTCATAGTGTTCGTTACGCCCTCCAGGACCGTCGTTCTTGCCTTTAATTTTGGTCATCTCTACTCCTGTCTTGCGTTCTTCAGTTGGATGACATTCGAGCCCGTGGTCTCCAATACACGCCCAAAAATCTCTTGTTCTGCGCGACGCGACAAAGAAAGCCTGCTGCGAACTTGCTGCAGCAAGAGCTCGCCTCCACCCTCGACTGCATCAATTGCCCTTCGGAGCATGCGTGGTTTTTCCAAAGGCATCTCCTTATCGAAAGGTTCGCCACGTTTTCCTCGGTACCCGTTCTTCGACGCACGAATGTTCAGCGCACGGGACCAGTCGGAGTCACAAACGCCAAGGTCCTGGGCCCGTTTGATCTGAGCGAGAATTGAAATGCCCCACTCTTGCTTGTGTGATGCGAATTCCTCGAGTGACGGATACTGTACTGCCTTGAGGAAAGCGTCTCTCGGAAACAGCAAAGCACCTGCAAACCTGTGGGCTTGTTTCTCGATAGCTTGGTACGTTTGCGGGTGACGAACTTCATTCTCTGTCACTGAACCAAAGTGGGCCAGCACATGGTATAGCTCGTGCGCAAGATTAAACCGCATACGCACTGCAGATGATTCAAGGGTATTCGCACCAACGACGGGCCGCTCAATGTGATCTGCCCAGCGGGAATACCCAGACTGTTTACTATTCTCGATTTCGAAGGCGAGAACAGGGATACCCATATTTTCCAAGGCAAGGCAAACATCCGGGATTGGGTATGAGCCCAACCCCCAGACATCTCTACAATGATCGGCCAAATCCTCAATCTGCTCGTTCGTGACACTGGCCCAGTTTGCGGGCCACTCGGCCAACCGAGGAAGATTGAGTGCCGGGAAGTCAACATATTCAGAAAGAACAGAAAAAGCCTCTGCGGCCCACTCAATTCTCTGCGACGTTTTACTTTGGGAGCGCAGTGGTTCTGAGGCTTGCCGCCGCCAAAACACTGGCCCGCTCATAGCGGGAGGAGCAGGACGCAAGAAGAACTGTCTCGGGAACGACGTCTTTTCGGCGATCGCTTCAAATGTTTCTGCTCGCGGCAGCGACGCCCCTGTTTCCAATGCCGTCAGCGCATTGGGGGAGATCTCCAGCATACCGCTCAGCGCGGCCTTCGTAAGGCCATGAGCCTCTCTAGCTTGTGTAAGTCTTTCGCTGACGAATCCTTCCACTCTTTTCATAGCCCAATGTCTCTTTCTCCCAAACCGCGCTTCAACGAAACGAAGACCCGGTCCTCCTGTTTCGGGCGGGATTCTCCCACCTTCTCAACTTGGTTCCAGCCTAGAACGGAGCCCAACTCACCATCCATGACGTTAGCTTGGAAAAGCCACGATCCGAATGATGCATCTGGTACGGCAAGACGCATCATGGCGAGAGAGGTGTCGCGCCGGTTGAAACCACCCACCCTCATACCGTGCTGAATGACCACAAGCATTGTGTTTCGCGCATCTATTCTTTGCCGCCAGCCGTCACCCAGATCCATTTCAAGCTGGCGCACGGCGAAATGTGATGCCGCAAGATCCGCTTTGTAAGCTGCGCGCTCTGGTCGTGCCCTAAGACTGTCGATTGGTTCTGTAAGGACGAGCAGTTGACCAAGCTGGCCAACCACGATCTTCTGCCCGTTACAGGGCAGTGTTTTCACCTGATACGGCGCGCCATGGTCGCTGCAGGACCTCATCAGAGCTTTCATGCCGTTATCTCGACGACCATCACGAACGGCTTGGAGATCTACGGGGTCCCATTCTGCACTGGGACGCTGGATCACGAAACCTCCTGGCAGTTGCGATATGTCATCATAGGCAGCGGCGTAGGCACCGCGCAATGCATCGAGCATTGTTTCAATGAACGGCTCGCGAAGGTCCCGCTGGAGCAAGCCGAGGATCTCTCTATCGTGCATACCTTAGCCTGTCAGTCAAAGTTATACGGGATATTTCATAAAAAATACCAAGTGACAAGGCGTATGATGCGCGAAAGGCGATCTGATACTCCTAGGCGATATGATTAATGCATCCACCGATCTAAACATCGCCCCGTACACGGTGTGCGCATCTTTCGCGACCGGTCTGGGCGCAACCCCGCAACGGACAGGCCCGGCAAGCCAATCAACAACGAATGTCTGCTTCCGCGGCGAGAAGCATGCCGCTTGGCAAGCGCAGCGAAAGTCCGGATTCCGCCCGCTCGACCGGGCAAGCAACCTCGCAACCTGAGATGCGCCCTACCCTTCCGGCAGATCGTAGAGTGTCATTGTGCCATCGGCCTCCGCCTCCAGCACCTTATTCACCATCACGTCGGCCGGATCGCCGAGTTCCTCCAAATAAGCAATGGCGACTTTGATGAGCGCCTTCGCCTGAACCCGACCGAGACAGGGTAAGATAATCATGCCAGGGTGTATTTCTGCCCGCGATGCAAGTGCACGGAAGTCGCGTGCGTTCTCGGTGACTATGATGAGGTCGTGTTCGATGCAACGGGCGAGCACGGTATGATCTGATTCACCGAGCCCGCCCTGATTGCGCGGATGAACGACATAATAGCCTTCCTCCACCATGAGCTCGTGCGCCACGCGCGGTGACAGGCATTCGTCCAGAAAGAGCCGCATGAATGAGGCTTATGCGGCCTTGCGCCAAGGCTTGCCAGCACTAGGCCTTCCCCGCTGCGGATGCGCCTTCGCATAGACGAGCGCGGCCTCAAACGCCTCCTTGCTGATCTCGGGATAATCCTCGACCAAGTCATCCAAGGTTTCGCCACCTTCTATGCGCCCAAGAACGGATTGGCAGGTGATCCGAGTCCCCTTCAGGATCGGCTCGCCGCCAAGTATGTCCGGATCAACCGCCAAGTGCTCATGCCTGGATTCAAGATAGACCAGTGTTCGATCCCAAACCTCTGTGACGAGCGGTTCAAGTTCGAGCGTTAGACCCGGCGACAGCTCCAGACTCCCAAACCTAGATGTCTTCGAGCTTCGCAGGAACCTCCAAACCAGTTTCTTCGACTTCTTTTCCATCTTGATGCCATCAAGAGACTGCATGGCCCGCGCATAAGCGACCGCATGGATCGGCACATGCGCGGCCACAGTCTTGCGCATCCAAAGTTTTGTTTTACGCCTTGGAACGATACCCTCTTCGCAATCCTTCTCGATCCGCCGTGGGGCGACTCCAGCAAGATGTGCGGCTTCCTTGATCGTCAGGTCTGCTGATGCTTGGGTTGACATAATCTTTCCCTTCGAGGGGATAGATAAATCCAAACGGCCAGTTTGTCAAGATTCCGCGGGTCCCGTCACGCGGGATCACGCGGGTCCAACGCAAGCTCCGGCATGTCCCGCAAGCTCTGCAGATCAAACGTCATCAAAAAGGTCTCCGTCGTCACGAAGGTGTGCGGCGCACCTGGCCGCGGCGACCGTGGACCACTGGCAATCAGGTCCTTGTAGCGCAGCCGGGCGAGCAGATCGCGGCTCACCTCCTTGCCAAAGATGTCCTTGAGCCCGGCCCGGTCGATCGGCTGGTGATAGGCGATGGCGCAGAGCACCCCCATCTCCATTTCGGTGAAAGCGAGCGACTGGTCCCCAAGATCGGCAGCGGCCTTGATGGCATCGGAAAACTGGGTCTTGGTTCGGAACATCCAGCCGCCCTCGCCTGACACGCTGTGTCCGACCTGGGCCAGCTCGTAGGGACGACCAGTCAGCTCGGCCTGGATGTCATCGATCAGCATCTCGACCGAGACACCCTGCCCCACCACCCGGGCCAGGTCGTCGCGGCCGACCGGCGAGGCACTGGCGAAGAGCACCGCCTCAATCCGGCCCATCCATTCGCGCCAGCGCAACTCCTGTGGAAGATCGTCGAGCTCCCTGTCGAAGACGCCGCCGCCTTCATCCGCTGGTTTCTGTTTCTTGGCGGCGACATTCATGGCGCGATCCCATAGAGCCGGAAGGTCGGCCGTCCGGTCAACTCCCGGGCCACGCCCAATTCGACCAGCCGGTCGCAGAACCGCCGCGCCGCGCGGCCGGTCATTGAGAACGTGGTGCCGTGAATAAACGGCGAGAGCATCGACCCCGGTGCGACCGCATCCTCGGTCAGGAACAGGTCGACCGCTGCGTCCGATCCCTTTGCGCGCAGCTTCGGGGCGACAGTGCGAAGGGCTTCAGCCCGGCGAGCAAGGTTTCGCGCCACTCGGACCGTTTCTTCGATAGATTCTAGGATCCGTGCCTGAATGGCCAACTCGGCCCCTTGCCCTTCTGCGGCCAGGTCGCGCAGAACCGCCTTTGTCAAACGCTGCGCAGTCAGGGGCAGCACAGACTTCCAGTTCAGCGCGCGCGTCAGGACGACATCCGAAAGCAGGCATGCAATTCTTTCCGCCCGGTCGTCGGTCTTGAGCACGACGCGCAAGACGGCAACACAACCTGCCAAGGGCCCGTGGGTCCGGGCCCGCTCCAAACCCGCATCGAGCCAGACGCCCACGTCGTCCGCGAACTCCGCCCCGACCAAGTCCGCGATCTCAACAATTCCATTTGGACGAAGCCGTCCTCCATCCCGCCAGAAGGCGAGGAGATCGCCATCGGGTCCCCTCGCCTCGCCCGGTGGCGTCAGATGGTAGGCGTCACGGATATCCTCCTCCCTTGCCAGCCGCCCTTCCAGTTTCGAGGTCGCTGTCGCGGCGCTCAGCGCAAGTCGGTTGGCGAGTAGTGTCATAGGCACGCCGTGCGAGGGATCGCCGACCAACTGGTCGAGCACCATCAACGCTGCCCCGGACCGAAAGGCCACAGTTTCAAGGGTTTTAACCCGTCCGGAGGTGACCCAGGCAGGCAGGTACGGTAACTTGATCGGGTCGTCCTGGATCGTGGCGGGTTGGTATGTCATGCCGCAACACTAGATCGTCACGGCGCTTTGGTCCACAATATACGGCACAAACCGCCCCACCTTATAGCTTGCCATTACGTCCAATAAGTTTGCCTTATCGGACATACCTGAGATAAGCTCAAAATCATGAGCGAAACGCCCGAAAATGAGCCCCCAGACGCTGAGAAATCGACCTCAGCGCCCTCATCCGCGCTGAATGACGACGCGCGCGACGAGAGAGAGCCTTGCACCGAGGACACGATCGCCCTGCCCGACCATGTGGCTGGCTCCGGCACGCTCGACCGCCTAGTCGACACCGCCCGCGATTACGCGAAAGCCTCGACGGCCGAAAACACCAACAAGGCCTACGCGGCCGACTGGAAGCATTTCGCGCGCTGGTGCAGGATGAAGGGAACCGATCCTCAGCCTCCGTCACCGGAGATGATCGGGCTTTACCTGACCGACCTCGCCGCACCGACAAGCCCTTCCCCTGCCCTCTCGGTTAGCACCATAGATCGCCGTCTGTCCGGGCTTGCCTGGAACTACGCCCAACGGGGTTTTACGCTCGACCGCAAGGACCGTCACATCGCAACTGTGCTGGCCGGCATCAAGCGCAAACACGCCCGCCCGCCGTTCCAGAAAGAGGCCATTCTCCCGGAGGACATCCTCGCCATGGTGGCCACCCTGCCCTTCGACCTGCGCGGGCTCAGGGATCGGGCGATCCTGCTCCTTGGATACGCTGGTGGGCTGAGGCGTTCCGAAATCGTCAGCCTCGACTACGGCAAGGACGACACGCCTGACTCTGGCGGCTGGATCGACATCCTCGACGATGGCGCGGTCCTCACGCTTAACGCGAAGACCGGCTGGCGCGAGGTCGAGATTGGCCGCGGATCGTCGGAAGCCACCTGCCCGGTCCATGCGCTCGAACACTGGCTTCACTTCGCCAGGATCGACTTCGGCCCAGTCTTCGTGCGCACCTCGCGGGATGGAAAAACCGCGCTTGAGGCGCGGCTGTCGGACAAACACGTCGCCCGCCTGATCAAACACTGTGTCCTCAAGAGCGGGATACGCGCTGATCTTCCGGAAGCAGAGCGTATCAGGCTCTATTCAGGGCATTCCCTGCGCGCAGGCCTCGCCAGTTCAGCCGAGGTCGATGAGAGCTATGTCCAGAAGCACCTCGGTCACGCTTCGGCCGAGATGACCCGCCGCTACCAACGCAGACGGGACCGGTTCCGGGTGAACCTGACCAAGGCCGCAGGACTCTAAGCCGCCCATCACGCCGCCTGCCCGCTCAATCGACCATAGAAGCTGCGCTCGAGATTCAGCTCCCCTGTCCCGGCCTTCTCCGTCATGCCGCGTAGATACCCACCGGCAGAGTACACTTCGCCCTTGGCATGCTTGTCGAAGACCAGCGCCATCGCCGCCGCGGCCATTTGTTTGCCCATGACCTCCTGCGCGGCGATCCAGGCATGGTCCGAGACCCCGATGATCTTCTTGAGATCGCCGGCAATTCGATACAGATCGCCCCAATCCCGGAGATATCCGCCCATATTCCGCGCCCAGAACGCGAACTCCGGACAGGCCTGCATCACCGTTCGGACATCCACGGCCACGCCTCGGAGTGTTTTGGCCGCCTCAGCCTCCGCCCCGTCCGGTTCTGGCCTCTCAACCTGCACCACGGTTGGATCTCCGGGTGCCACGCCCGCCGCTTGCTCAGTTTCTGAGCGATTACAGGTTACAGGATCGAGTTGATTTGTAGTTAGTATATGAGGGTCGGAATTGACCTCCTTGGGGCTCATTTCTTGAGTCTGTTCAGTACCTTGTTTTTCAGTTTGAAGTGTGTTTTCCACAACGTCATCGCCGCGAAAGGCCTTGAGATAAGCCTGCTCGACGCGCTCCTGCAGTCCCCGGAACCAGTCAAGAACCTGTTCAAGCGTCTCCGAGGCAGCATTGGCCCGTGGAAGCCGCATCAGGAGGCCCTCGAAACGCTCCAGATATTGCACCCAAGCGCCGCTCAGCGCGCCCTGGAGCGCCGCCTCGATGCGCGCGCGGATCATCCGCCGCGCCACGGTAATCTGGCGCTTCAGGCGCTGACAAAGCGCGCGCTCAGCCTGGATGCGAACGTAGAGGTCCGTGAACTCGTCGACACGGGCGGCCATCGGAGAAAGGTCGAAGCCATAGGCCTCGACGATGTGGCCGTCGTCGTTCCGCCTGCCCCACCGTTTGCCGTTCGGGCTGTCCTTGAACGCGATCACGCCGACCTCTGCAAGTCGCCGTGCGTGGCGCTTAAGGGCCGACAGCGAAAAGCCTGTCTGCTCCATCAGATAAGCGTTGGAGGCCCAGACGATCGGTCGTCGCCGCTCTTCCCAGTCTTGGGGCTGCGTAAACGCCCCCAGAGTGTCGAGCAGCATCAGATCGCTGGCTTTTAGCCCGATATGGGCGCCGACGCGTTTCACGGCCACGAAGGCCTCTGATTTGGGTACAGCTATCCGTTCGCCGGCTTCGGCTAGTTGCTCAGCGACCGCCAAGTCGGCACTGGCCTTGCGCCAGCCTGTCGGCCGACCCATCTCAGGCATGCCGATACCGTTCTGGGAACTTGAAGCCCCAGGCGCTCCTCTCGGAGCATCATCAAAATGTTCCATAGCGTACTAGCAGGCAAAGAAATCCCGTTCGCTCAGGAGCGATTTTTCTTGTTCAGTGATTCGCTGGCTGCTAGACTCTACGTGTCAAATCTAAGAGTTGTGCTTTGCGCAGCAGCCCTCGAAGCCTCGGTTTCGGGGGTTTTCCTTTTCTGCCATCCTCCTTTCTGCTCGTCCTCAGTTTTCATCCCGCGAGTTGTTCTCAGTGAACTCCGCGTAGGATCTCTGGATTATGTCTTCGAGGTTTTCATCCAACCAAACCGCGAAAGCGCCATGCGCGCCGCTCTTCTTCACTGAGAGCGATACCGCCGATTTGCTGGATTTAATCGAAACCCCACCGATAGCTGTGACCTCTTTTTGAGGCAGCGATTGCCGTGTGCCGCGTTTCGCCGCTTCCCTAAGAAGCGCCTCGACTCGCTCATCTGAGCTAAGCGATACAGCACTCTCCAAAACCCTAAGTGCGAGGACGTCGGAGAGCTTACCTGAGCCGAAGAGTTCGGCCAGCGCTGTCCATTTTGGCCGCCCCGACTTTGGCGCAGCACCTATTTGATCACCAACTTTTCTTGGAACGTTCTCCGTGACCTTGGTCAGATGAGAGAGGCCCGACTTGGACAAATTCAGCACTTGGCGGATTGTGGCCGTATCATGCCCGGCTTCCCGAATTGCCTCGGCGAAACGTGCCTTTTCATAGAACGACAGGTTTCGCCGAGCTGCGTTCTCTAGGCCCTTTGCGAGCAAAGCAGTCGCATCGTCCAAGTCTTGAACATTTGCGCGAACCTTGATCCCGAGGTCTCGACACGCCCTTAGTCGTCGACGTCCGTAGATCGCCTCATAGCGTCCTTCCACTTTGGATCGGCGCACGAGGATCGGAACCTGCTGGCCTCCGTCCCTAATGCTTTCCTTTAGCGCCTCGAAACCTTCTGCATCATCTTCTGGGTTTACAGTTGTAAACTCTTCCAACCGATCGACCGGCCCCCAGTCGTCGATAAACTGCGGATCAATCTCGCGAATAGACGCAAGTGACCCTTGCAAAGCGCCAAGCGCCGGCGCAGTTGTCCGGGCCGGTTTTTCACCTGGTTTTGCTCCCGAGCGCGCGATCGTGTTTGCTATGCCAGAGAGTTCTTGAAGTGATTTCCTAGCCATTAGGTTCTCCCCCAAGCGTTGTGGACCATCCGCTCTACTTCCAAACCAACAGCATCCATCGAAGCTTTCGCCCGATCATAGGTTGAACGCGTCATCTCAGCCCTGACCACCTCGTAAATCGATTGCTTCAGCATCGTCGCATCACTGATGGCAGTGCTCTTGAGAGCGGTCGCTGAGATGACCCGGTCTTGGAAAAGGGCTCTCATAAAAGATGTGAGTTGTTGCGACGGCACATCCGTCGGTTCGTCCCTTGTGATAAGAAACTTGAAGTGATCGTATTGAAGTGACGCCCCAGCATCCTCAATGACCTCCATGTACGCACCTGCCAGTTCGAGAAACTGGGCGGTCGACGAGACATCGAGCATCGATGGCGTGAGTGGTACGATAAGCGAACTCGCAGCCGCCATACCCGCAATCGTCAGGAAACCAAGCTGAGGTGGGCTGTCCATCAACACAAGATCGAAGTCGTTCTCGACCTGGGTCACGGCGTTTCGAATACGGGTAAAGAACGGCTGATCCGGGCTAGAGTGGACTGCGGACTCAGTTTCGAACTCCGATAGCAGAAGTCGCGACGGGGCAAGGGACAAGCCCGGGAAGTACGTAGGCACGACCACTTCACTCATCTCAACAGGATCGTCGTAGCGGATAGCGTCGTAAATTGTCAGACCATCAAACTCGATCTCTGGACTAATGCCGCACATCGATGTCAGCGAGCCTTGAGGATCCAGATCAACCACCAGAACCCGGTATCCGCGGAGGGCGAAGTAGTGGGCGAGGTGGATTGTCGTAGTGCTCTTGCTGCTGCCACCCTTGAAATTCATTAACTGCCAGATTTGCAGGCGCTCGCTCTCTGACCTACGTGGCACGTACCTGCCCGCCTTTCTGGACGACTGCTCCAGAATCTGGCGGGCGCCCCAAAGCTCCTGAGCTGAGTAGTAACGGCGGCCACCACGGTTCTCTTGAGGCTCCGGAACCGTTCCCTCAGAGTGAACCTTCCGCATGAATTGGCCGGACACACCTAGGAGTTCCGCCACCTCTGGCGCAGAGAACTTGCGAAGATTCTTGGTGCTGTCTGGCGCGAATGCAGAAAGGAGATGCTCGCGGATCGCGGCGTTCAAGCGCTGAGAAATATCGCCTGCCAATGCAGACGGCCGGTCGGTGGAAAGCGGTGTCACGGGAATCACGCGGTTGCCTCATTTTCGTACATGTGGCGTTTTTCACGCCACTTGAGCTCAGAAGCAGTGATTCAGTGCACTAAGTCAAGGAATTTCGCCTATTTAGTGCCTAAGTGACGGTGCGAAGACTACATGCGCCAACGATTGAGAGCAATGGTTTACAGCTGTAAACGCACAGGCGAACCCAGTATAGTCGCTTGCAGTTTTGACCGGCGTTCGAAAGGCATCGAAGCTAAATTTGCCAGCAAGCGTTCGCACTAGCGCCAACGGTTGCAACTCAAAAGTCCTGAAGCCGACAGACTTAAGGACAGCGATAGGTCCAAAGTGCGTCCATTTTCGGCCGTTCCGGCAATCCTCCGTTGCTGCTTAAATCTGATAGGAGGGAAGGGCAAGGGGCGCTTCAGAATCCTCGTTGGAGGAAGCTTAACGGCCAATGCACGATCACCTCTAACTGTACAATCTGCTAGGACCGCCCATACGACCATTGGAGTATACAGCTGGAACGGAAGCGGCTCCTAATGGACGTCGAGCACCGCATCTTGAAGAGCTGGAGCAATCTTTCGCAGCCCACAAGAAGTACATAAAGCGGGGCAAACCGGTCTTTCGCTGCTAGCTCCCGAATGTCAGCCTTTACAATTGAAACGCGGCCACCAAAAGGTAGCCGCGTTTCGGTGCAGACATTGAACTTACTCGGCTGGTACCGCGACCGTTTGGCGGCTCCGCACCGCGATTACGATCAGTGCCGCGACCAACAAGCCGGCGATGCCGATCATCGCGTTGGCGGTGCCGAGGGCTGGAAGACCGGCGGTGTCGATCACCCGACCACCGATGAGGGCACCAAGACCAATCCCAACCTGTGCGATAGTCACACTCAGAGCTGACGCGAACTCCTGCGCTTCCGGGGCCTGCTTCATGACGCGAAGCTGGTTGGCAATGAAGCCCGCCGATTGCGCCGCGCCCCAGTTCGCCATGGGGATTACGAACAGGATGCCTTGGCCCGTCATTGCGACCGTCGCGAACGAAGCGGCCGAGAGAACGACAAGCGATACAACCGTCACACCCATCGGGCTCCGGTCCAAGTGTTGTCCGGCGAGCCAATTGCCGAACAGACCAACGACTCCAAAGCCCATCAGAAACCAGGCCACTTGTGCTGATGGCACGCTGGCGAGCGTCTGAAGAATGTCGGCCAGATAGGTGAAAGCGACGAACATCGAGGTAAACGCCAACGCCGTCAACACAAGATGCGCGAGGAACGACCCGCGTTTCAGGATCGACGCTTGCGTCAGCAGCGACGGCGCAGCTTCGGGCTTGGTCGTGGGGAAGAAGGCCAGCAATGCGAGTGCCATCACCGCGGCCAGTGCACCGATCGCGCCGAACATCACGCGCCAGCCCATCAGGTCGGCAAGGAGCGTGCCGAGCGGAATGCCAATGACTGTGCCTGCCGAGATACTGGCATAGAGGATGGCCACTGATTTGCCACCGCCTTCAGGGCCACCGAGTTGGGCGGCGGCTGCCGTACCAACCGCCCAGAATACGGGTAAGGCCAGTGCGCCGATAACCCGTGCCGCGGCCAGCGTTTCAAAACTCGGGGCAAGTGCCGTCAGCACGTTAGACACGGCGATCATCGCCAGCAGGGCAGCGAAGAGTCTCTTGCGTTCAACCTTGGCCACCAGAGCCGTCAGGAACGGTGCTGCGATAGCCACCGTGAAGGCGAAGATCGTTGCCAGCAGTCCGGCCTGTGCGATGCTCACGCCAAGATCGGCGGCGAGCTGTGGCAGGACGCCGATGATCACGAACTCTGTCGTGACCACCGCGAAGCCGGCAGCCGCCAGTGTGAGGATAGGAGGTTTCATTGTCATGCCTCCTTTGGGCGAAAGTGAACCGGTCCGCTTGCGTGAAGCGGAGAGGGGAAGTTGTGATTAGAGGTGAAGTCAGCGCGGCCCACTGGCCGGAGCGCAGGCGTTTACTTTCAAGGTGTCCGACGAAGCGATTCAGAGCTGGCACAACCAGCATTGTCATCAGCGGTACCATCATACCTGTCAGAACCAATGTCCTGACCGCCAGCGGCCACTGCCCGATCGCCCCGTCCATGAGCAACAGCAGGACCGTAATCGTCGGCCATGCCGCTGCCCACGTGATCAGCAGATCACGCATGTTGCGTTTCCAACGCCGAAGCGTTGTCTTGCAGATGCGGGATGGTTGTCGTGCCCGGAATCGCGAGGATGTTGGGTGACCGGGCAAGCAGCGTCCGTAATGCGTCCCCCGGATCGACAACGGCCCCCTGTTTCATCGGGTTTGCACCGAGCGGGCCATGCGGGACAAAGGCAATGCCCTGTTCGTTCAGCCAGTCGATCATATCTTCCAGTTCTTCATCACGCGCGTCAGCGGGCGAGTAGCGATTTTGGACAGCCGCAATCGGAGCGACCATCAAGGCCTCTTCAACTTGCGCACGTGAGACATTGGACAGTCCGATCATGTCGATCTTTCCGGCCTGCCGCATCTCTTCAAGCGCGCCCACGCTCTCGGCGATGGGCGTCACGCCATCGGGGGAGTGGACGTAGTAAAGGTCGATCTTGTCCGTCCGCAGACTGGCCAGGCTTTCCTCCAGATGCCGTCTCATCGTTGCGGCGGATGTGTCGCGGCGGATGCTTGTGGCGCTTTTTTCCACACCCCCCTTGGAGGCAATGAACATATCGCCATAGGTGCCATCGTCGGCAAGAAGCGCGTCTGCGATCAGCTTTTCGTTCTCGTGCGGGCCGTAGGCCTGCGCCGAGTCGATATGGGCTACACCCAGGTCACGTGCGCGGCGCAAAAGATCAATGCCACCCTGCCAATCTGCATAGGGGCCGAAGTTGCGGGGCTGGCCGGTCAGGCGCATCGCACCGTAGCCGATGCGATTGACTGTGCGTCCATTGAGGAAGGTGAAAGTAGTGTTCAAATCGTTGGTCATGTCGTGTTCCCTTCGTTTCGATTGAGATGAACATACGGACCTGACGATTTAACGGTAGCGGTATGGAGCGTAAGACTGCTATACGTCTAGCGTATGAACCAACGCTTTGATCGCCTCGCTCTGCTGGAAACTTTCGTGCGCATTGCCGAGCGCGGTTCGCTTTCGGAAGCCGCCCGCGACTTGGGCACCTCGCAGCCGTCGATCTCCAGACAGCTTGCGGCGCTGGAAACCCGTCTGGATATCGTGCTGGCGCGGCGCACGACCCATGATGTTACCCTGACGCCGGATGGCCTGGCTCTTTTAGAAGACGCGCGGCGCATGTTGGGCGAGTGGGAGGCAATCGAGGAACGGCATTCAGAAGACGACGCATTGAAGGGCGTGATCCGTGTGATTGCACCGGTTGCCCTTGGACAGAGCTTGTTCGTCCGTGCGGCGTCGCAGTTCATGAAGGATCACTCCGGCGTCACCATTGATTGGCGCTTACGCGACGACGCAATCCGTTTTGCCGAAGAAGGGTGTGATTGCTGGCTCAAAATCGGGCCTGTGCGAGACGATACGCTTGTTGTGCGGGAGCTGGCGCGCGTCGAGCGGCTGGTAGCCGGTACGACTGAATGCCTTGCTGCACATGCGACACAACCACTGAAAGACCTGCCGTGGCTGACCCTTGGGCCATTTGAGGGCAACCGTATCGAGCTTTCAAAAAGTGGCGGTTCCGAGCAGGTTTTTGCGGTTACCCCTAAGATGGCCAGCGACAACATCTTTGCGATCTATGAGGCCTGCCTTCAGGGCGTTGGCGTCGCCATCCTGCCTCGCTGGTTCATTGCAGATGATTTAGTGCAAGGCAGGTTGATAGACGCGGAACCTGATCTGCGTGCCGCGCGTCTACCGGTAAATCTCGCACTGGCGCCCGGAACAAAACGACCCGCCCGTGTTGAGCGGTTTTGTGAGGCCATACAAGTTTGGTGTCGTGACCAGCTCGGCTCATCTGCTTAAAATGGCGGTCGTTCAGGCATGACGCAGCATCGGTGAAATGGGCTCGATGGAGACATTCGCCGCGCTCGACACGAACGACAGCACTTGCCTTGTGGGGGTAGATTTTCGATCTTGATCTATCGGCAACAAAGGATACGATTTACGTTCACCTAGATAGTGCGGGTCTTTGACACGGTCTCGCCATCAACATTCCCAACACAGTCGCGCGCTAGACCAACTCCGAAATCCAGTTGCCGACGCGCCGGGGCAGGGGGGGGTCAGTGGTCAGTACTCCACTTGCTCGAACCCGTAATTCCCTTCGAAGTCACGCCACTCGACGAAGACAGACCTATGCAAGATCTTCGGGCAATTGGATCCATAGTCCTCGGTGCCGACGTGAGCCTTTGGCAACGCGGAAACTGAGCTGTCGGACCAACGGAAGTCGCCTTGCATACCATAAGAACCCATCCTGACCGAAGCCGAACGATTGCAGTCGTCTCGGCTGCTCAGCTGGCCTACAAAACGCGCGTCGAATACCCGGATAGAACGAACGAAATTGAACTCTGGCCCGCTAATGTTGATGTCGGCCCAATCTTGAACAAGCTTCGGATCAAAACCCTGATGCGAAGGACCTACATCACTTTGGAAAGACTGAAAAGGTGCTGCCTGATCAAACCCGAATACGATCTCGTACACTTGCGCACTTTTTAGCGTATCTGGATCGACGGTGTCGGACATTCCCATCGGGCAGCGCCAGATTTGAAGAGGGGGCTCGACGGGCCAGGGCGTAATCCGACGAATGAACTCAGTACGCGCTCGAGCACATGGAGCTGACGAGGGCCATCCCCCGGACAGACAGAGAAGGATTGCACAGTCGATCGGGTAGGATTGTGCTTGTGCGGGCTGTTGCATCGAGATTGCAGAAGCAAGAAGTGCTCCCAAGCCGAGCAATCTGGATTTGAATGGCTGGAACACTTGATCCTCCTTGTCGTTACCGATACGCAGACAATACAGCATTTGTGAATCTAATAAAGTATTATTGAAATGTAGAGACGCAGGTGCCGACGGATGACCGTTGAGATCCCATCGCCTAGCTTGATCTGCAAAAGAGCTTTATGAGGCAAAGAACTTGTTTAAGTCGGTCAACAGTCGTGTTCTGATTGCGGGCCGCTCGGAGAGCAGATCGTGTTTGGCACCTGCGATAACATTCAGTTTCCCGTTCGGCCAATTGGCCATGCGATGGCGGACAGCCTCAATGTCGATAAGGACGTCGAGGTCCCCGAAGAATGTAAGACACGGGATCTCTGGTGATGGGATCCTAGAAAGCACTCGCAACTCCTTAAGCATCTGGTTCAGCCACCCTATACTTGGCCCGCCGATCTGATGTTCTGTTAGGTTGGTCGCCTGCTTGACAAAGTAACGATACATTTCTGGATCGCTTGTCAGCCGATTGAAGTCGAAGTCGGTTTGCAGAACATAACTTAAACCCGTTGTACCCGGTGCAAAGCGACGCCCCAAACCGAGCAGCCTCGCGGCTCCAGACACTGGTCGAGCCATCAACCGCTGCAAAAGGGGGAGGGATAGCCGCCACATTGGGCTGGTAAACGCACACGAGGATATAGATAATCCGTTGTGCACAGCCCGAAGGCCGATGCAGGCACCAAGCGAGTGCCCTACTAGGTTCCATGGCTGCGGTAGTTCCAAATCCTTCATGGTCGCAACCACGGTGGCAACATCTTCTTGGTATTCGGAAAAGTGATCAACGTGGCCCAACATCGGTTGGCAACCGTTTCTGTCCGCCAAGCCTTGGCCGCGCCAGTCCACAACGAGACAAGTAAATCCCATTTGGGTTAAAGCTACGACTGTCCGTCCGTACTTTTCGACGTACTCCGTACGCCCTGGAAAAACGAGCACGGTGCCTCGTGAACAGCTTTCAGGCTTCCACAGCCCGACTCGAATGCGAACCCCATCATTGGTGACAAGCCAGTATGCGACACCATTTTTCGGGGCTTCGGCGATAGTGAGGTCCAACGGAGCACATTTCATTGATCAGACGACACCAGGCTTCTCGGAGCGTGCCCGCAGAGAGCGAAACCGCGGGTTAAGAAGACAATACAAAGATGCGCAGAGGCTTACGACAAGTAGGATAGAAAAACCGGGGACAATGCCAATAAGAAGGAAGTTCACTGTCAGTAGCGCAATCACAACAGACATTCGTCTCCACGGTATATCGGAGCGTGAAATTGGTGTTGGACAAGCGTAGGGGGGTTCGTAGGTTTCGACAGATCGACGGATGTTCAAAGCGCTTAAACAGAAGACGCTGACCGTCGAGAACAAGAGCAAAAAGCTAGTAAAGTAGGCAAGTGCGCGCTGGTGCAGCTGCCCGATTGGCTTCTGTTCCGCGCCAAGAGCAGTCTTCGCGTCGTGCAGGAGCCAGGACAAGACATTTTCGCCGGTAGATAGCAGGTAGGCTGCTTGCAACTTGATGCAGGACGCGATCCAAACTCCGAGAATTGCACATTGGAAAACGGTAGACATGACTGCCGCGCAAACCCGTGCGAAGTCATTTGATTGCGTTGAACGTATTGTCTGCTCTGACCCCACGGCCACCATGTATACGTCATGCGAGATACTGTTAATCAGCAAAAGGCCTATAAGAAAGAGATAGCAAATCAGCGCTGTGTAAATGAAAGCCAACATCGAAATCACGATTGCTTTCGGAACTGAGATGACTTCGGGTCTGACAAGCGCCAGCAGTGTCCAATCCATCATCAGATTGCCAGGGTCTCCAGTAAGAAAGGCGCTCAGATGAACACCAATCCATTGCACAAGGAACACAACGAATACACAAACGAACAGTGCGGCCCAATGCGACCATGCAGACGACTCAAGCCTCTGATCGAAGGACACGATGCCAATCTTTTGCGGTTCCATCGTTCCCAAAACACTGCGTCTGTCATGTGTCCAGAATCGTAGTAGCTCAGCCACACCCATCAGGAAAAGTGGCAGAATTACGAGTTCCAAGACAGTCCAGTTCGGTGCCCAAAGGAACCCGACCTGTTTGTGGAGCCCGGGAAAGGGCTGGTAGGTGACGCTGTGAACTCCAAAAATGTAGGACAGAAAACCAAGAACAACGCAACCGGCCCAGACCGTAGCCGTAAGGTTAAAGTAAGACCGGCTGCTGAAAACAGCTTTGGAAAATCTCGCAAGGTTGAAGCCTCGTTTCGGAGCGCACTCAGGCCTTGCTTGATACGGCTTTGATGGGAGAGTACGTGCATCATGCCGTCTGCTTCGAGAGCGTTTTCGTCGCGCTGCGAGGCGTCTTTGCGACCTAGTCAGCTGCAGCTGCCAAGCACTTGTCAGTTTTTTATCACCACACCCAAGAACTCGTGCCAGAAGCTGGATATTGGCTGCGCTAATCCCTTTGTCATTGTCTTGGAACCAAAGTTGTACCGTTCGTAGGTCGATACCTTCTCCACGCGGGTCCACTTGCGTTATCGCCTCAACCATCAGGTCGGGCGTCCATGGACCGGGAGGGAAACCATCATGTTCCATCGGTCTGCCAGCGCCTAACGCAGCTATCTGCGCGAACAGTTGCTTAAAGTCGGCTGAATCTTCTGGAGGGGAGACAAAAAATTTGCCGTTCATAATCAAGGGTATCGTCTCGCGAATTGCGTTCCATTTCAGAAGCTTTCGTCTGCTATCGTGCTCCGTCCCAGCATGCCAATGCAACCCTTACTAGAATTTGCGCGGTTTTTAGCTGCTTCGATACTCGCACCCGTAGAGCGGAGTTCGCATCATGACCCATCTGCTTTCCTCTAGAATCGGAGAGAGGCTGGAAGCAAAGCCTATAGCTTGCATAGTCGATCAACGGACCAAAGAAATTGTCGGCTGGCTATATGTTTGGAACACGGGCCAACGAGTGCCAAGGTGGATAAGGAAGCCCAGAAAAGACGTATTTTACATCGCGGTGTGATAGCGACAACTACGCGCAGAGGTGCGATGTGCGAATTTCTCCTATGTGGTAACGCGTCGCTTTTATGAGAGTCGCACTCTTGGGTAGTGCGCTCCCGCCAATGGTTCAAGCGTTGTTGCGGCTGTTTTCGCTATCTCAGTTTCACCATTTCTTCTCTGAAGGCCTCGGTGCCAATGCCAGACTTCAGCTTGCGCCAGGCGCGGAACTTGATGCCTCTGTCAAACGTGATCGAACGGCGTGCGGCTTGGGCCAGGGGTTCCATGATATCCATCAGCCGGTTCATCAGATGCCTCTTGCTGCGGTCGTTGTTGCGGAAGAGGACCGCATAGCGTGTCTTGCGCTCGACAATCGAGGCGACGTTCGCAATGCCTTGGGACCGCTCGAAAATCATCAGGTCGCCTTCCCAGTCACCGATTGTTTCGCGCGTCTTCACGTGCTCGGGACGTTCATGGATTGATCGATCCGGTGGGAAGACAACGCCGCGGGGCCGTCTCGCATAGCGTGGTTTGCGTCGCTTGCGGCGACGGAGCGGATACCGCGCCAGTTCTTCGGACTGGCCTTCGCAGCTGTAGATACGGGCATAGATCGTCTCGTGGCTGACGCGGATCGACCGGCCTTCAAACGCAAGACGGCCCGCGATCTGTTCGGGTGACCAGCCAATCTTGAACTGAGCGATGACATGCGCGCGCAACTCTTCAAGGCGGATCAGCTTGCGCCTTCGAGCGCGTCGGACGGAGGCACACTTCTGCGCATTCATTCCGTAGTAGCCGCTCAAATATGGCAGCTCATCGTCTTCGAAATAGTTGCGCTTGATCTCGCTATAGACCGTCGAGCGATGCCTGCCGATCTCTGCCGCGATCTTGCTCACAGGGGTTTTTTCATTCAGCATGTCTTCGATTGCGCGTCTTTCAAGCAAATCCAGCTCTGTATGGGCCATGCCCGTTCTCGTTGCTTTTCAGAAAGATAGCGAATTTGTCGCAACCCAGTTTAGAGTGTGCACCCGGCTACAGCCCAAAACTTATAGTGCGGGATATGTGTTTTGTAATACAAATGTCTCGCAGAGGTTTTCTTGGATCGACGGACTGATATTCGCAACCGGGTCGAAGACGGTGAAACCGTCGCCCAGATTGCAAAATCACTCGGAGTTTCACGCTCTACGGTCTACCGGGAGCTTGGGCGAGACGCGCCCAGGAAGGGCGGTCGGGCTGCGCACGCGGTGGTCAATTTACGGCTAACAGACGCAGAATTGGCCGGGTTGGATCGCGCCGTTGACCGGAGTGGCGTCAAAAATCGCAGCGCTTTTATGCGTCGCTTAGCACGGATCGCGGCGGATATGCCGGTTCCGACACCTGAGGAAGAGGCGTTTTTGGCGCGGATCGAGATGCACCTTGTCGCGCTGAGCGGTAATTTTAACCAGATCGCGCGAGAGCTATCCGCATCTCGGCGCAAGATTGGGGAGCCTCTACCGCATCAATCTCAGATCGACGCCATGAACGCGGCACGGGTTGAAGCGGTGAAGGCGCTCGCTGGGGTGCGTCAGATGATGGAGAATGCCCAGGTCCGCAATGCGCGGCTTTTGTCCTTGATGCAGCCGGAGCAATCCTGGGCAGGGGGCGTGGATGGCTAACCCCACGAGTGCCGTCGATCAGGTTGTTGGTGTTCTGTTCGAGCGCAAGAAGCGGAGCAGTGCAGGGACCGCCCGTCAGGTGGACGTGGCGGTGCGGTCGGCCCGTCAGATTGCGCGCGGCGTGCGGCGTCCTTCGGTGGCGCGTATGAGTAGAGTAGGGGCCAAGGACGGCGCAGCAGTGTTTAAGCTGATCCGTAGCGGTGGCACGAAGACACGGGCCGGGTTGCGCGGCCAGATGAATTATATTTTCAACGACGCGAAGCTGGCTGGTCTGTGGGACTCATCCGGACGGCTTGGAAACGACGGTACATCGGTTGATCGAGCGGTCATGAACCAGGTTATACGCGGGTGGTCGCAATCCTGGTGGGACAATACCCGCAACGGAAATACGTCGCATATGATCTTGAGCTATCCTGCGACAGCCAGCATTGATCAGATCTACAACACGACGCGGGATGTCCTGGACGAATTGTTAAGCCAGCCGGGCAGGGCGTTTGATTATGTTGCGGCGATCCATGATGACCGTGCGCATCACCCGCACGTGCATGTGATTGTAAACCGGCGCACCGAGGACAAAACGCTGTTCAATCTGCGCTCTGGTACCAACCTCAGCTACGAGCGGTTCCGGGAAGCTATGGCCGAGCATGGCCGCAAGTACGGCCTCGATCTTGACCCGTCATTCCGATTTGAACGTGGGATCACAGACCGGCAACCAGAATACAGTGAGCAGCTGGCTGCCCAGCTTGAAAATAGGGCCCCCCAGCAGCGCCCACGAACCGGCGCAGACCTAGAGTATCAACAGGATTTAGTAGAGTATGCACGTATAGGTTACGAGGCTATGGCGGTGATTGCCGTCAATGCTGGTAATGACCGGCTCGCAGATGCGTATGACCGGATATCGCAAGTCTTAGACAACGATGGAGTGAACACAGAAATGCCTGCATTGACCGATGATCAGATTCAAAAGTTCGAAGACACGAAGGCGTTGTTTGAGGATGCGTTGAAATCCGCACAATCCACCTTGGAAAGTCGAGACGCAGCGTCGCGTGCGCAGGCCGAACGCGAGTTGGACGACATCATGCGGGACTTTACCCAGTTAAGCAGCACAGCACCGTTCGCACGGGGACTGCATACAGCGCCAGACGGCAATTCCATCTACATGCACGGGGCAGGGGAGCGGCCCGAAGCGTTGCAGGAGCAGCGGGTTCAAAATTCCTTGGCAGTGATCGAAAGAGGATATGGCATATCCGCTGAGACGATTGCCGCCCGCCTCGAAGCAGGCGCAGCAAGCCGCAATCTTGAACAGCAGTGGATGCGAGACGATTTTGAAAAGCTGGCAGCACGCGACGGCCTCAACCTGGACAGTGCTGCGGATCGTCAAAAGGGGCTCGATACCCTTGCAGAAGCCTACGGTGAAATGCGCGGTGTTCTGGTGGATGAGAAGGTCATTCGATATCTGCCGCATCTGGACGACGACTTTGACATGGCGGCGATCAAGGCGAACCAGCCTGCGACGGTCGAAGACGTTGTTGCCTACTACCGTGAGAACGGTGCGCCGGAAGTGTGGATTGACGAAAACCGCGCCGCGATTGTCGACACAGTGTCAGACATCAACAAAGAGTTAGAGGCGCAAATCGGACAGCCATTGCCGGAAGAGTTTTCCAACACCGATTGGCAGGATTATGCGGCGTTGCAAGAACAGTTCCGTAGGACAGATTTCAATTACGGTTATTCTGATGACGCGCAAGCCCGTGACCGCGGCCGGATACAGACTGAAGCAGCGGCGGCATCCTTTACTACCTTTGCTGATCGCTCGCCGGTGCATGCCGTCATTGCGTCGAAAGCCTGGGATGATGCGACGGACATCATTCGTGGTCCGCAGGGGTATTTGCGCCCAGAAGAACGCACGCCGATGCTTGAACGTGACCTCATTGCCGAGCGTACGGCGCGAGATGTGTTGGCAAAGTATGCCGAGCGGAGCGGAACAGACCGCGTTGTCACCCGGTCTGATGAAGAACGCGCCGAGCTGGTGCGTCTGGTCCGCGAAAACACAACACCCGCCGAGCAAGCGTTGCTGCGCGAGGGCAACATCGAGGGTCTGCGTAATCTGACCAACGATGAGACGTTCGCCCGCCAGATCACATCAGCCTACGAGGTTGAGTTGCGCCGCGAAGGTGTAGCCTTGACACGGGAAGCAGAGCAGCGCTTTGCGGAGAACGAACGTGCCATCAGTGCTCAGTTCACACGTGGCCAAGACCGGGGCAGGGGGCTGGGGGATGACTAGTGG
This sequence comes from Pseudomonadota bacterium, assembly GCA_038525015.1. Taxonomy (GTDB): domain Bacteria; phylum Pseudomonadota; class Alphaproteobacteria; order Rhodobacterales; family Rhodobacteraceae; genus Tateyamaria. Next base: position 75,178 of record JBCBID010000012.1, read on the forward strand.
AATTTGCTCTCTGTTCAAACTGCCTGTTTTGGGACGGTCCACCAGAACCTGGCTCAAACCGACCGGGCGCAGCTTGCAGGCGTCTTCCACCCGCCTATGCACCCCCAACCGTCCCAGAGATTACCGCCGATCTGGGATGCGGTGAGTTCGTTGTCCAGCACGATTTGAAGGGTGTGCTGGAAATTGCCGGACACTGATAACAGCGCGCTCAATGGCTAACAGAGGCTCTTTACCTGTCAGTCATAAACCTTCGTAGTGTGCCTTGCATCGGTCATGTAAAATGTTGCCGTTCTTGCCAGAATTTGGGCATGAAGCCGCGATTATGCGCAGAGCATCTGGCAACGCGGTATCAGAGCCAACAAGCTCCAAAACCCGCTCTTTCGAATACTCGCCGCGCCGGCTGCATTTGGTGCAGACGATGACGACACGGTTTTTCGGATAATCCCAGGCGCGCATGGCACAAACCTTAACTTGCACGGAGCTTGTACGTGCTTTATTCTCTCCAGGTCCAGCCCAGAAGAACCGATGTTGGGGGCCGGTGTCGTCCGCATTCTACCGGTTCATGCGTCGTGGAGCGAATGTCAGTTCATCCTGGACCAGCCGTTCATGATTTGCGCAGCTAGTGACCGCGAGGAGCCCAAACTCCCATAATTCCGCAGCGCAGCCAAAGTCCGCTCCTGCGTGCAAGAGCCCCACATTTGTCATGTTCGATGCGAGCCTTTACAACCATCGGAACAGCAGAACAGGCACATCGGATGAACATCCCTCGCATAAACGGCTCGATCCTGAATGAACTTCATCATCGCTTTGAGGCGCTTCCGAAGGCATTGGGGCGCGTTGCTCAATATGTGCTCACCAATCCCGAGAAGGTCGCGACGCAATCCATGGCTGCCTTGTCAGAGCAATCGGGAAGCGGCCAGGCAAGTGTTGTCAGGCTCGTTCAGTCTCTCGGCTTTGATAGGTTCAGTGAGTTCAAGACCGCTCTCAGCATCGAACTTTCACGTACACCGCTGCAAGTTGAGGGAGACGGCGGTGAACCTCAGCAGATTGCCAACCTGCTCGCCTCTGCAACAATTGCGGACGCGACTGAGACAGCAAGGTTGATCGGTATCGGACCGCTCGAAGAGGTCGCCAAGCATGTGCGTCAGTCAAGGCGTGTGTGGATTTTCGGTTCCGGGATTGCGGGGCTGTGCGGTGAGCTTCTTGAGTATCGCCTTCTCAGGTTAGGGATTGCGGCCACGGCGATCCGAGATCCGATCCTGTTGCGGGAACTGGCAGACCAATTGGAAAAACAGGACGTGGCCATCGCTATCAGTGACTCTGGCAGCACGCCGCATGCGGTTGCGTTTCTTGGTGACACCCGACAGAGGGGTCTTTTTTCCGTTGGCATCAGCACACGCTCCAATAGCGCGCTTGCCGATCAAGCAGACGCTTTGCTGCAAACGGGCACCACGGGGGGCGCTGACAAGGCTGGCAATGTCCTTGGTGTGGTCGCCCGTAACACCCTTGTGATCGAGACACTGGCGCAGCGCATTGAGAAGCTAGGTCAGCAGTAGGTCACTTCAAACTCCGCCTCACAGTTTGTATGTGGTGCAAAACTCCACTATAGTAATACGAATGGAGTGATTCACCGAATATTAGTTTCGGTGTCCTCCAGTCTCGTGGAGGCTCAACGACTATGGCGAGAGCAGTTCCGAAGTGGCACAAGCTACTGTTCACGGTCATCGGCTGGACGGTTGGGGGCATCATCTTCTTTCCCGTCCTGTGGATTATCCTGACAAGCTTCAAATCACATTCAGACGTGCTAGCGTCACCGCCAGTTTTTCTGAACTTCGAGTGGAATTTGGATGCCTATCGGACCCTCTGGAATGGGACAGATATCGGACGATATCTGCTGAACTCTGTCCTAATTTCGATAGGGTCGACCATTGCAGCACTGCTTGTCGCGATCCCGGCCGCTTGGTCCATGGCCTTCACCCCGTCAAAGTGGACCAAGGCCATTCTTCTTGGGATGCTGGCTACGAAGATGATCCCTGCAGTCGCACTTTTGATGCCGGTATTTCTCATCACCATTAGTCTGGGATTACTCGATACAAGGTTCGGGCTGGCGTGCATTCTGATGCTCATCAACCTGCCGATTGTCGTCTGGATGCTCTTTTCGTTTTTTCGGGACATCCCCCTGGAGATTTTGGAGGCTGCGCGCATGGATGGGGCAAGCCCTTTGAAGGAAATCACGCTCATTCTGATCCCATTGTCGTGGCCAGCCATCATGTCGACGTTTGCGTTGTCCGTCATACTGGCTTGGAATGAGTCGTTTTGGGTGCTGATCTTCACCGCCTCAGAGGCAGGCACGATGTCGGCCTTTCTCGCTAGCTACTCAAACAGCCCATACTGGGCGCAGATCAGCGCCGCATCTGTGATCGCGATATTTCCGATCATGGTCTTGGGGTGGCTCTGCCAGAAGCAGATTGTTCGCGGGCTGACATTTGGTGCAATCAGGTGAAGCGGACGTTTCCAACGCTTGGTTTGAAGGCAGGTTTGTCCGCGTCTTACCAGTTCGTGTATGGTGCAGCGAAAGGCAGTCCTTCCTAGACCTGACCTTCGTGGATCATGCGGCGAAGGTGCCAAGAGAGCCCGAGGCGGTCATGGCGATTTTGTGCTGCATGCGCACGCAGCGCGAATTTTGCTGCATTTGCACACTGTAGAACAAATTTCAGCTGCGACGGAAGCGGCCCTTCGAGAAATGCTATGTTTCCAACGTCAGCGTGGCGTTGATGACTGGGCGTGGAGGGAGGATCGGAGGGCAAATCATGCCGAGAGTCGAACTACCCGCCATCACCACAAAACGCCGAGCCTGGAACAAGGGGCGGATCATCGGTCAG
>JBCBID010000013.1:0-146049 GCA_038525015.1 Pseudomonadota bacterium
GTCTCCATATATGAATTCTGACCGGAAGATTGTGGGTGCGGTTGGCGTGATTGGACCTACGCGGCTCAATTACGGGCGGATCGTTCCGATTGTGGATTACACAGCCCAGCTGGTCGGGCGGATGCTGACGGACCGCAACGAAAGGTGACACATGGCTGAGCCGAAAAATGACGATTTCCTGGACGACATCGATATGGCCGAGGAAGAAGTCTATGCCGATGAGATGGCCGAGATTGATGATGAGGCGCTTGAGATTGATCAACTGCGCGCTGAGCGAGATGATCTGAAAGACCGCTTCATGCGGGCCTTGGCGGACGCGGAGAATGCCCGCAAGCGATCGGACAAAGATCGGCGTGAAGCGGAGAACTATGGCGGGTCAAAACTGGCGCGTGATATGCTGCCGGTTTACGACAACATGAAGCGCGCGCTTGAGTCTGCAACGGACGAGCAGCGCGATGTTTCGGGTGCGCTTCTTGAAGGGGTGGAGTTGACGATGCGCGAGCTGTTAAACGTATTCAAAAAGCACGGGATCGAGCGTATTTCGCCTGAAGTTGGAGATACCTTTGACCCGCAGCATCATCAGGCGATGTTTGAAGCACCCGTTCCTGGAACCAAGGCCGGTGACATTATTCAGGTGTCTGCGGAAGGGTTTATGCTGCATGATCGGCTGCTGCGTCCTGCGCAAGTGGGTGTGTCATCGGCACCTGCTAACTGAGTCTTTTTTTGGATATTTGAAAAACAATGAAAGCGTAATCAGGATTTGGCTGCGTCTTTTAGTTTGTAGATCAGATCGAGTGCTTCGCGGGGCGTAAGTTCGTCGGGATGAACGTTCTCAATAAGTTGTAATACAGGGGAATTGGCCGCTTTGACGGGCTTTGGTGGCGGTGTGGCCGAAAACAGCGGCAGGTCGTCGATTAGCGTTTTTTGGGTTGCGCCTCCCTCACGCTCGCCGGATTCGAGTGCGTCCAGCACGATGCGAGCGCGAGCGATGACAGCGGGAGGCAGGCCGGCGAGTTGGGCGACCTGCACGCCATAGGACCGGTCGGCTGCACCCCGTTTTACCTCGTGCAGAAAAATCACGTCACCATCCCATTCCTTGACTGAGACGGTCGCGTTTTCTACTCCGGTCAGCTTGCCCGCGAGCGCTGTCATCTCATGGTAGTGAGTTGCGAAGAGGGCGCGGGATTTATTGATGTCGTGTAAGTGCTCTAGCGTAGCCCAAGCGATCGAAAGGCCATCATATGTCGCTGTGCCGCGTCCGATTTCGTCCAAGATGATCAAGGCTCGATCATCGGCTTGGTTTAGGATCGCCGCCGTCTCGACCATCTCGACCATAAAGGTTGATCTGCCACGGGCAAGGTCGTCGGACGCTCCAACGCGGCTGAAGATCTGGCTGATCATGCCGATATGAGCGGATCGCGCGGGTACGAAGCTACCCATTTGAGCAAGGATTGCGATCAGGGCATTCTGGCGAAGGAACGTCGACTTACCCGACATGTTTGGGCCAGTCAGCAGCCAGACGGCGGCGCCATCTTCGGTGGAAAGGTCGCAATCATTGGCGATAAACGGGGTGCTACCCTGCTGTAAAAGAGACTGCTCAACCACGGGGTGACGGCCACCTTCAATCGCAAACGCACGCGATGAATCTAGTACAGGCTTACACCAGTTTTGCGAGGTGGCAAGGGTCGCAAGTGCGGCTGCAAGATCAAGCTCCGCGAGCGCTCGCGCGGTTTGACTGATCCGGGCTGCACTTCTCAAAATACATGCCCGCAGGTCTTCATAAAGACGCTTTTCAATCTCAAGTGCGCGACCGCCTGCATTCAGGATCCGTGTTTCAAGATCAGACAGTTCGACAGTGGTGAATCGGACCTGATTGGCAGTTGTTTGACGGTGAATGAAGGTTTCGCTCAGTGGTGCCGCCATCATTTTGTCTGCATGTGTGGCAGTCACCTCGACGAAGTAGCCTAGTACATTGTTATGTTTTATCTTTAGCGAAGGAACGTCGGTATGCAGGGCATATTCTCTTTGCATGTTGGCGATGACAGAACGTCCTTCATCACGCAATTGGCGGGCAGCATCCAACTCTTCATCAAAACCGGTCGCAATAAAGCCGCCATCGCGAACAAGCAAAGGTGGATCGGTCACGAGTGCGTTGTTCAACCGGTTGATTAGATCGGTATAGCCAGACAGATCGGCATAGGCTTTTATCAACAGCTCGGGCAGGTTGGTGGGTTTTGTATCGAATAGGCTCTCAGCCTTGCTCAGGCCGTTGCGTAACGCTGCGAGGTCACGGGGTCCACCGCGATCAAGGGATAGTCGCGATAGGGCGCGGTCCATGTCGGGGACCTGTTTGAGTGCTTCGCGCACCTGCTGGGCAAACGCGATGTCTTCCACGCAGTGAGACGCAGCGTCCAAACGAGCCGATATGGTATCCAGGTTGCGTGATGGTGATGCTAGGCGACGTTCGAGAAGTCGGGCGCCAGCGGACGTGACGGTTTGATCGATTACCGATAGAAGTGACCCCGCACGGCCACCGGAAAGCGCTGAACTCAGTTCGAGATTTCGGCGTGTCGCTGCATCAATCTGAACGGTACGTGTCTGTATCTCTTGTCGGGGTGGGCGAAGCAGGGGCAGTTTGCCTTTTTGTGTGATCGTAAGATATTCGACCAGTGCACCCATCGCGCCAACTTCGGCCCGTGTGAAGGTGCCATAGGCATCCAATGTTTGTACGTTGAAGAGCTGGCCCAGCCGATCCGCGCCAGCAGTGCTGTCAAATGCGGCGCCGCCTAGTGTCGTCATTGCAATCCCAAAATCCTCGGCCAACGGGCGCACATCGGCCTCTCTTGCGTCCGTTATGATAAGCTCAGAGGGTGCAAGTCGCGCGAGTTCAGGCCCTAATAAGGCCAAGTCAAGCGACATTACTGACAATCCGCCAGTGGAGATATCAACCCATGCCAGCGCGCCCTGACCCCGCACATCGGCAAACGCGGCTAGGAAATTGTGCCGTCTTGCCTCAAGCAGGCTGTCTTCGGTCAGGGTGCCGGGCGTGACGAGGCGTACCACGTCACGCTTTACGACCGACTTGGAACCACGCTTCTTTGCTTCGGCTGGGCTTTCCATCTGTTCGCACACGGCAACACGGAAGCCCTTGCGAATGAGAGTTAACAAGTATCCTTCTGCAGAATGGACTGGCACACCACACATCGGGATGTCAGCCCCATCATGCTTGCCACGCTTGGTTAGTGCAATGTCCAGTGCTTCGGCGGCGGCAACGGCGTCGTCAAAAAACATCTCATAAAAGTCGCCCATCCGATAGAATAAGAGCGCGCCCGGATGCGCCTCTTTTATTTCGAGATATTGCGCCATCATGGGCGTAACTGACATGACTTCCCCCTGTTCGTCTGGCGACATTACAAACCGTCCGAGCCGAGGAAAAGCCAAAGTCGATTGAGACAGGCGATGTGCTGGGCTAAGACGCCATGGTGCCATGGGAGGACAGCTGTACATGAGTAAGACAAAGGTGACGCCGGAAGAAGCTTTGGCGTTTCATATGGAACCCACGCCTGGAAAATTCGAGATTCAGGCGACCGTGCCCATGACAACGCAACGGGATCTGAGCCTGGCTTACTCTCCTGGCGTGGCAGTCCCTTGCGAGGCAATCGCCGAGAATCCGGAGACGGCCTACGACTATACCAATAAAGGTAACCTGGTTGCGGTGATTTCAAACGGTACTGCGGTGCTGGGCTTGGGCAACCTTGGGGCGCTTGGATCGAAGCCGGTGATGGAGGGGAAATCGGTGCTGTTCAAGCGGTTCGCGGATGTGAATTCCATCGATATAGAATTGGACACCGAAGACCCAGACGCCTTTTGTCAAGCTGTCAAGCTGATGGGCCCAACCTTTGGCGGCATCAACCTGGAAGATATCAAGGCACCTGAATGCTTCATAATCGAACAGCGCCTAAAGGAAGAGATGGACATTCCCGTCTTCCACGATGACCAGCATGGTACGGCGGTGATTTGTGCGGCAGGGCTGATCAATGCACTGCATCTTTCAGGCAGAAAAATTGAAGAGGTCAAAATTGTCCTCAATGGAGCGGGAGCAGCGGGTATTGCTTGTATCGAGTTGCTAAAATCCATGGGCGCGCGTCACGACAACTGTGTCGTATGCGACACCAAGGGCGTGATTTATCAGGGCCGCACCGATGGAATGAATCAATGGAAATCGGCACATGCAGTCGAGACCAAGCTACGCACGCTCGAAGAGGCTATGAAAGGGGCTGATGTTTTCCTTGGTGTTTCTGTCAAAGGGGCGGTGACACCTGCGATGGTTGAAAGCATGGGTGACAACCCGGTGATTTTTGCCATGGCAAATCCCGATCCCGAGATCACGCCGGAAGAGGCGCATGAGGTCCGTATGGACGCTATTGTTGCGACCGGTCGCAGCGATTATTCGAATCAGGTGAACAATGTCTTGGGTTTCCCCTACCTTTTCCGAGGGGCGCTCGACATCAATGCGCGGGCCATCAATGATGAGATGAAAATTGCCTGTGCCCATGCGCTTGCGGCACTTGCTCGCGAAGATGTGCCGGACGAGGTGGCGCTAGCGTATGGTAAGTCTTTGAGCTTTGGACGTGATTACATCATTCCCACGCCGTTTGATCCGCGTTTAATCCACCGTATCCCGCCTGCGGTTGCCAAAGCCGGGATGGATACGGGTGCGGCTCGTAGGCCCATCATCGACATGGAGGCCTATGAGTTGAGCCTGAAGTCTCGTATGGACCCGACGGCCAATATTCTGACCGGCATCAATGCCCGTGCACGCGCGGCACAGGCTCGCATGATCTTTGCTGAGGGTGACGACCCACGTGTACTGCGCGCCGCTGTGATGTATCAGCGCAACGGGTTCGGCAAATCACTTGTGGTCGGCCGCCAAGACGACGTTAAGGAAAAGCTCGAAGCAGCGGGTCTGGGTGACGCGGTGCGTGAGCTTGAAATCGTCAATGCAGCCAACACCACTCACTTAGACGCTTACAAAACACATCTCTATGATCGTCTGCAGCGCAGGGGTTTTGATCGCCAAGACATTCACCGCCTTGCTGCGCGAGACAGGCATGTGTTTTCCGGTCTCATGCTAGCGCACGGGCACGGTGATGGCATTGTGACAGGCGCCACCCGCAAGTCGGCACATATTCTAGATCGTATCGGACATGTTTTTGACGTGAACAAGTCCAGCAAGGCGGTCGGTGTTACGGCGCTGATCTACAAGGGGCGCATCGTTTTTATTGCAGACACGCTTGTGCATGAGTGGCCTGATGAGGAAGACCTTGCCGACATTGCCGAGCAAGCGGCAACGGTCGCACGCAACATGGGGCTTGAGCCAAGGGTCGCGTTCGTCAGTTTCTCGACCTTTGGATACCCAGTCTCTGAAAGAGCCGAGAAAATGAACAAGGCGCCGGTCGTTTTGGATGGGCGCGGTGTTGATTTTGAATATGAGGGTGAGATGACAGTTGATGTAGCGTTGAATGCGCAAGCCCAGTCTGCTTACCCCTTTTCGCGTCTTACCGGTTCTGCAAACATCCTTGTTGTGCCCGCGCGGCACTCGGCAAGCATTTCAGTGAAGCTGATGCAGGAAATGGGCGGGGCTACGGTCATAGGGCCCATTCTTGCTGGTGTGGGCGGCTCAATCCAAATCTGCTCATCGGTTTCTACGGCCAATGACATTCTGAACATGGCTGTGCTGGCCGCGTGCAAGGTGGGCTAATGGCGGTCTGGAACCTCGGCTCTATCAATATAGACAACGTATATAGCGTGCCGCACCTACCGGCCCCTGGTGAAACTTTGGGCGCCACAGAGTTCAATCAAGGATTGGGGGGCAAGGGCGCTAACATGTCGGTGGCCATCGCGCGTGCTGCGGCGCGTGTGATCCACATTGGCGCTGTTGGCGTCGACGGCAAATGGGCGGTAGACAGATTGTTGGAATATGGCGTTGATACGCGTCGGATCAGTGTTCTGAGCATGCAGCCAACGGGTCATGCAAACATAGCGGTGGCCGATGACGGCGAAAACCAAATTGTAGTGTTTGCCGGCTCTAACAAGGCGATTTCAGATCAGATGATTGGCGAGGCTTTGTCTGAATCGTCGTCGGGCGATATTTTCCTGACCCAGAATGAAACCAACGGACAGCATATTGCTGCGGAGATCGCCAAGCAGCTTGGGCTCAGGGTCGTTTACGCAGCGGCTCCATTTGATGTGGCTTCTGTTCAAAAGATTTTGCCGTTTGTCGATCTTTTGGTTCTTAACGAGGTCGAAGCTGATCAGCTTGAAACCGAATTAGGCAGACCATTACATCATATCGATATCGCAGATGTCGTAATTACACTGGGGTCAAAGGGGTGCGTTTGGTGGAAAGATGGGCACGTTGAGGCGCGCGTGCCTGCGCTTGTTGTCGATCCGGTCGATACCACTGGCGCCGGCGATACGTTCACCGGTTATCTGGTTGCGGGTCTTGATCGCGGGATGCCGATGCGCCAAGCGCTCGATTTAGCGACACAAGCGGCTGCGCTGATGGTAACCAGGCTCGGTACTGCCGATGTGATCCCCGATCTGAAGGAGATTGAGGACATAAAGTTGGGCTGATTAGCTTCCGGCAAAGAGAGCCGCACTTCCCCAAAGCTGTCGTACCCGTTCGTCTCGCCCACAAGCTGCTCGATAAGCCTTGTAGGCATTCGCTTTGGATTTTGGTCCGAAGCGCGTCAGAATAAGGGTCCGTTGTTTGTAATAGTCCTGGTGATAGCCGTCAGCAGGATAGAAGTCGGTGTCACCCAGAATCGGCGTCACGATTGTTTGGCCCAAGGCCGCTTGCGCATTGGCCTTGGCGGCTTGTGCGGCAGCTTTCTGATCCGGTGTTGCAAAGATCGCGGTCCGGTAGCTATCACCGCGATCACAGAATTGGCCGCCTGCATCGGTTGGATCAACCGAGCGAAAGAACATGTCGTACAAGGTGGCCGCGGATACCTTTGATGGATCGTAGATGATTTGCACAGCTTCGTAGTGACCAGTTCCACCATTCACGACCTGTTTGTATGATGGGTTTTCTACGGTGCCGCCCGCGAAGCCCGAAATTGCATCGGTTACGCCGTCGACCTGTTCGAAATCAGCTTCGACGCACCAGAAACAACCACCTGCTACAGTTATCGTTTCAAGTTGTTGAGCTTGGCTTGTTTTGGCTTGTGCTACAAAGCCAAGGGCGATGAAAAGTCCGAGGGTGATGGTTTTGAACGTGCGAAGGGATGTCATGGGCGTCCTCCTGTTTGAGCAAAGACATATCCGAAGTCTGCTCATGCTCAAGTCACAGCAGGGAGAGATCGCGCAAGCGTGAGATGATTTACCATTCGGTAAAATAGGCCTACGGTTCAAATATGACGAGGCGCATCGCAATGTGGTCCGGACCCCGGAACTTATCGACGGCTATGATGTATAGCTTTGCTGCACGTGGGGATTGTCGCATTGTCGATGAACCTTTTTATGCTGCCTATCTTGCCGAAACCAAGGCGGATCATCCTAAGCGAAACGCGGTGCTAGAATCGCAAGACACCAGCCCGGTCGAAGTAGAAAAAGTGCTTAGAAGATCAATATCAGAGACGGTATTCTACCAAAAGCACATGGCTCATCATATCCTGCCCAGCTGGGACAGAAGCTGGATAAAAGAGTTAGAAAACGTGTTTTTGATCCGTCATCCCGCGCGCGTGGTGGCAAGTTACGCCCGCAAACGAGAAGCGCCTGTGCTTGATGATTTGGGATTTGTTCAGCAATCGCAGATTTACCAGGATGCAGGTGGAGGCATCGTCATTGAATCAAGCGATATTCGCCGTGATCCAAGAGGAATGTTACAGAAGCTTTGCCGTGCGTTAGGGATACCATGGACCAACCAGATGTTGAATTGGCCTGCTGGTGGTCATGAAGCAGATGGCGTTTGGGCATCACATTGGTACAACGCAGTTCATGCCTCGACTGGGTTTGAAGGCGTCGACGGTCCGCTACCCGACCTGAGAGGAGATTATGCCAGACTGGTTGACTTGGCGATGCCATATTATGAAGCACTGGCCACAACAAAACTTATTTGAGGCGACGGTTGCGCGCGGCCAGCAGCTTCAAGCGTAGGGCGTTCAACTGTATAAACCCGGCGGCATCTTTTTGATCGTAGGCGCCTGCGTCATCTTCGAAGGTGACATGTGCTTCTGAGTAGAGACTGTGGTCTGACCAACGACCGACTGTGCGGGCCAAACCTTTGAAGAGCTTTAGGCGGACGGTGCCAGTTACATGTTCCTGGCTCTCGTCGATCAAGGCTTGCAGCATCTCACGTTCGGGTGAGAACCAGAAGCCGTTGTAGATGAGTTCGGCATAGCGCGGCATAAGTTCGTCCTTGAGATGTGCAGCACCGCGGTCAAGTGTGATCTGCTCAATCCCGCGATGTGCTTCCAACAAGATTGTGCCGCCGGGCGTTTCGTAGATGCCACGCGATTTCATGCCAACAAATCGGCCCTCGACAAGGTCTAAGCGGCCAATGCCATGCTTGCCTCCAAGCGCGTTCAGCTTGGTTAAGATCGTCGCCGGAGACATCATTTCGCCATTGATAGAGACGGCATCGCCCTGCTCGAACCCGATTTCGACATATTCAGAAGTGTCAGGCGCATCCTCCGGTGCGACCGTTCGCTGGTAAACATAGTCAGGTGCGTCTTCGGCCGGGTCTTCGAGCACTTTGCCCTCGGACGAGGTATGTAACAGGTTCGCGTCCACGCTGAAGGGTGCTTCGCCGCGTTTGTCTTTTGCGATTGGGATCTGGTTCTTTTCGGCAAAGTCGATCAGTTTGGTGCGGCTGGATAGGTCCCACTCACGCCAGGGTGCGATGACCTTGATGTCTGGATTTAGAGCATAGGCCGCCAATTCGAAACGAACTTGATCATTGCCCTTCCCGGTTGCGCCGTGCGCGACGGCATCTGCACCTTCTGTTGCTGCAATTTCGACTAATCGTTTCGAAATCAATGGACGAGCGATGGAGGTCCCAAGCAAGTATAATCCCTCATAAAGTGCATTGGCACGGAACATGGGGAATACGAAGTTTTGCACAAATTCTTCGCGCAAATCCTCAATATAAATGGAGGTCGCACCCATCATTTCAGCCTTCTTTCGGGCAGGTTCAAGCTCTTCGCCTTGACCCAAATCGGCGGTGAACGTGACGACCTCACAGCCATACTCCGTCTGCAGCCATTTCAGAATGATCGACGTGTCGAGACCGCCAGAATAGGCTAGCACGACTTTCTTCGGTGCGCTCATCGTTTGCTTTCCTCGCAACATTTGGGTGCCGATAGCCGTTTTGCCACGAAGGGGCAAGATTGACCCGTTCCAGTCCCGCCGCTAGGTCAATCGGATTGGAGTGAAGGGGTGTCTTATGAGCTTTCAAGATGATGCGCGTGCTGGTGAGCGAGCCATGCGCGAGGTGTTTCCACCCACTCCGCTGCTTCGTAACGAGGTGTTGTCAGACCGCTTTGATGCCGACATTTGGTTAAAGCGAGAGGATTTGAGCCCGGTTCGCTCTTACAAACTGCGCGGCGCCTTTAACTCGATGCGTAAAGTTATGGCCCGCGACGCCTTGTTTGTTTGTGCCAGTGCTGGGAATCACGCGCAGGGCGTCGCGTTCATGTGTAAGTATTTTGGGGTGCGAGGTGTGATTTTCATGCCTGTCACCACACCGCAACAAAAGATCATGAAGACCCAGATGTTTGGAGGCGAGCAGGTCGAGGTACGCCTTGTCGGCGACTATTTCGACCACACACTGGCATCTGCGCAGGCATTTTGTGCCGAGTCGTCCGCTCATTTCCTGTCGCCGTTCGATGATGAGGATGTGATTGAGGGCCAGGCTTCTGTTGCCGTCGAAATTGAAGCACAGCTAAGCTGCGCACCGGACCACATAATTTTACCTGTCGGCGGCGGCGGTCTTTCGGCCGGAGCCCGCAGCTATTTTGAAGACCGGGTTGAATATACATTCGTGGAACCATCAGGCGCGCCGTCTTTAGCAAGGGCTATTGCGGCAGGAAAACCCGTAGATGTGTCACCAATAAACACATTTGTTGACGGTGCTGCTGTTGCTACAATCGGTGCGCGCACCTTCCATCGGCTTCGTTCAATTGATCCGGGTGACGTGATCGAGATTCCAGAAGATCGCATTTGTACCACAATCGTAGATATGCTGAACGTCGAAGGAATCGTCCTAGAACCAGCGGGTGCCCTAGCGGTCGAGGCGCTCGCAGATGTTGCCGAAAAGATCAAAGGCAAAAAGGTTGTTTGTGTCACCTCAGGTGGGAACTTCGACTTTGAACGACTGCCCGAGGTTAAGGAGCGGGCACAACGCTATTCCGGCGTGAAGAAATACTTTATCTTGCGGATGCCGCAACGACCCGGCGCGCTGAAGGACTTTCTGAACATCCTCGGCCCAGATGATGACATCGCGCGCTTTGAATACCTTAAAAAGTCAGCGCGAAATTTCGGTTCGGTGCTGATCGGAATTGAAACTAAGCGGCCCGACAATTTTGATCGTTTTCTGAGCGAGCTGCAGGCGGGTGGATTTACGTATACTGATATTACCAATGATGAGACGCTGGCCCAATTCGTGATCTAGGCGGCACTGCCTTTTGCAAGGCCGGATGTAAATGCAACCTTGGACATGTCGAAGCTGTCTAGGATTGCTGCGACATCCACCTCGGCAGCTTTTCCTTTGGCTGCCAATGCTTCACCCTTGTGGCATAAGATCGAAAAATCGGTGAACCCCAGATTCAGTGCGCTGCCTTTTAGGGCGTGCAGGTCCTCCTCGAGTCGATCCGGATCGGGCGCAGAACGCAATCCATCGATTATTTCTGTAACTTCTTCGATGAAAAGCGGCACTACTTCCTCGAAGTCGTTTTCTCCAATTTCAGCGCGCAATGTGTTGACGCGTTCCCAATCGATCATGTCCGCCTCCGTTCTACGTTCGAGGGTTTCACCATGTTCGGCTTAAAAATTTGTGACCGTTAAAGGTTTAGGTAATCAAGAATTGAGCTTCACTGGGTGTTAAGCGACCAGCCGTACGAAGTCCGGGAGTAGCTGGACCAAACCGCAAGATGAACACTGAGCGAATAATGCAGACGCCTGCCATCGCGTCCGAAGATACAGGGCCATTGCATCGTGTGCTGATCGTCGATGACAGTCGATTGCAACGCAAGATCTTGTCAAGTTCTGTCAAGCGTTGGGGTTTTGAGGTGCACGAGGCCGCATCGGGTGAAGAAGCGCTGGAAATCTGCAAAAATATTCTTCCTGATCTGATCCTCAGCGATTGGATGATGCCCGGTATGAACGGGCTGGAGTTTTGCGATGCGTTTCGCAGGTTGGACCAAGATAAGTACGGTTACTTCATCCTCCTGACCTCAAAAAGTGAGAAAGCCGAAATCGCAATGGGGCTTGAAGCGGGCGCTGACGACTTTGTGACGAAACCGGTAGATGCAAACGAACTAAGAGCACGGATTTCGGCGGGTGAACGTATCTTGCGCATGCAGCGCGAACTGACTGAAAAAAACCGCCTCATCACCGATACACTCGACGAATTGCAGCGTCTGTATGACTCACTCGACAGTGACCTGCTTGAGGCGAAGAAGCTGCAGCAATCGCTTGTCCGAGAGCGCTACAAGTCCTTCGAAACCGCCGATTTAAGCCTGATGCTGCGCTCAAGCGGGCATGTGGGCGGCGATTTGGTTGGGTTTTTTCCAGCCCAAGAGGGCCATTTGGGGCTTTTTGCTATAGACGTCTCTGGTCATGGTATCAGTTCGGCGCTTATGACAGCACGGCTGGCGGGCTATTTGTCTGCTGCCGCTCCAGATCAAAACGTAGCCCTGCAACGCTGTGAAGATGGAACCTATGCTTTTCTTCCGCCCGAAGAGGTGATCGAAACGCTGAACGACCTCGTTCTCGACGAGATGGACACAGAACACTACTTCACATTGCTTCTTGCCGACGTGAACCTAACCAACGGTCATATAAGGATGTCGCAGGCCGGGCACCCGCACCCAGCGGTTCAACGTACCAGTGGAGAGATTGAACAAGACGGCCCAGGCGGGTTTCCAGTGGGCCTAATGTCGGGCATTTCCTTTACTCAATTCGAAACGCAACTGCAGCCAGGGGATCGTATCCTTCTTCTTTCGGATGGCGTGACGGAATGCCCAGGCCCCGGTGGTGAGATGCTTGAAGAAGCCGGACTGAGCCAGATGATGTGCGAACTCGAAGACGTGACTGGGCCCGCATTCTTTGAGGCATTGCTATGGCGACTGACCGAGTTCGGGGGCGGGAACACGTTTCCAGACGATGTATCGGGAATACTCTTTGAGTACCGCGGGACGGTTCATTCAAAGTAACGCTGCAAAAATAGGCGATCGCCATCATTATAGACCAAGTCCACTGCGTCTTGATGTGACACCCAAGCAACCGAATGATTGGGCTCGACTGGATCGCCAAGCCTCAACACCGGATGTGCGACATAAACATGACACATTTTCTCTGCCCAGAGATCGTATTCTGGCATGTATGTGAAACGCCGAAAGGCCCCAAGACGAAGTGGCTGACCAATGCGCCATCCCGTTTCTTCATACACCTCACGATGCAATGCTTGGATTGGCGTTTCACCCGGATCGATGCCTCCTCCAGGTAACTGAAATTCAGGCGCAGGCTGACTTTGGAGCGTCAGTAACACCGTGGGCCCACGTGGCAGGATCGCATAAGCGCCAGGGCGCAACACATACTTCCGATGGGGGTCGGGCCCGTCTCCGATCAGCCGGATCATGTGCCCCCCTTTCAGTTTCTAGACGCTTTCCTATATAGATGAGATATGCCAAGCACTGGCGTTTTAGGAAACCCCAATGACACTCGGTTCGCAACTCGCGTGGGACGATACCGTCCTGCCATTCCAACTTGACGCTTCCGACATCCGCGGACGCGTGGCGCGTCTGGACGGAGTGTTGGATGGCATCCTAAGACAACATGATTATCCACCTCAGGTTGAAGCGCTGGTGGCTGAAATGGCGTTGCTCACCGCGCTGATTGGACAAACGATCAAGCTGCGCTGGAAGTTGTCGCTGCAAGTTCAATCCAAGGGGCCGGTACGCATGATTGCGACGGACTATTATAGCCCGGAGAAGGAAGGGGACATCGCCAAGATCCGAGCATATGCAAGCTTTGATCGTGATCGTTTGACGGATGGGATACCGTTTGATCAAGTTGGCGAGGGATATTTCGCTATCATGATTGATCAAGGCGTCGGCATGACGCCATATCAGGGTATTACGCCGTTGGATGGTAAATCATTGGCGAGTTGCGCCGAGGCGTACTTTGCGCAATCCGAACAATTGCCGACCCGTTTCCAATTGAGTTTCGGCAAATCCAATGAACCAGGTTCGTCCGAGCATTGGCGCGCGGGGGGGATTATGCTGCAACACATGCCGAAAGCGTCGCCCTTCGCTGCCACATCAGAAGGCACAGGAGAGGTCTTGCGCCCGGACGATTTGCTTGAAGGCGACGAGTCTGAGAATTGGAACCGCGTCAATATTTTGCTAGCTACCGTCGAGGAGATGGGGCTGATTGGCCCGCAGTTGGCGCCGAATGACCTCCTTCTTCGCCTGTTCTACGAAGAAGAGCCGCGTGTTTTCGATACGCAGCCTGTGCGGTTTGGCTGCACCTGTTCCGAAGAGCGTGTGCGGCAAAGCCTGTCGATCTATTCAGCGCGCGACATTGAGAAAATGACAACTGATGATGGCCGCGTGACAGCCGATTGTCAGTTCTGCGGAGCACATTACGACCTTGACCCTGCAACGGTAGGTTTTGAGGCGGAACCTCAAGAAGGTGCATGACCTTATTGATCGAACACGGGCGGCACTGGCACGTGCTGGTGCAGCTTCTTCAGATTTCGATCTGAACAGTGGGGTCGCGTTGCCCGAGGGGCGAAAATTGCGCCCTGCGGCCGTCCTTGCGCCGATTATTGAGGGGCAAGAGGGGTATGAACTGATTTTGACCAAGCGGTCTTCAGCATTGAAGCATCATCCGGGACAAATTGCCTTTCCTGGTGGCAAGCAGGACCCGGAAGACGATAGTCTGATTGCGACGGCTCTGCGCGAGGCGGATGAAGAGATTGGATTGCACTCTAGCAATGTCGACATCTTAGGCACTTTTCCTCCGCATGAAACAGTGACGTCCTTCAATGTGACCCCGGTTATCGCGCTTGTGATGACCGAATTTGCCGCGACCCCCGAGCCCGGCGAGGTGTCAGAGGTGTTTCGCGTGCCGCTGTCCCATGTCTTGGACGTCAAAAACTATGTTGTTGAGGGGCGCCGCTGGCGCGGCCAAAAACGGCTGTACTATACCGTTCCTTATGGACCTTACTACATCTGGGGCGCGACCGCGCGTATATTGCGAGCATGGACCGATCTACTGCCAGAAAACTGAACCCTGATACTGAATTTTTGCGCAATCCTGCGGCGCGCGGGCTATGCACCGCGCTCGGCGACGCTGGTTTCAATACCTATTTCGTGGGTGGCTGCGTTCGTAACGCGGTCATGGATGAACCGATAACAGATATTGATATCGCCACTGACGCAGTACCTGATCGTGTCATTGAACTTTGTGAAGCGGCTGGCTTCAAATGCATCGCAACCGGCATTGACCATGGGACAGTGACCGTGGTCGTCAACGCTCAATCGTTCGAAGTGACGACATTTCGAAAAGATGTCGCGACTGATGGTCGGCGCGCAGTTGTCGCATTTTCAACCGACTTGGCCGAGGACGCACATCGCCGTGACTTCACGATGAACGCGCTCTACGCTAATGCACAAGGGATCATCTTCGACCCCGTTGGCGGTTATGAAGATGCTCAAGCGCGCAAAGTTCGGTTTATTGAGGATGCGGGCCGGCGCATTCGCGAAGACTACCTACGCACGCTGCGCTACTTCCGTTTTTGCGCTCAATATAGTAAATCTGATGCTGCTTGGGACGCTGACGCGTTGGCCGGTATCTCTGCCAATCTTGACGGTTTAGAGACGCTTTCGGCAGAACGGATCACTTTGGAACTGTTGAAGTTGCTCGGCGCTCCCAATCCATCCCCGGCACTGTCTGTGATGTATCAAACTGGCGTATTGCCCAAGGTTTTGCCTGGTGCCGAGCCTACTTTCGTCGGTCCATTTGTGCATTTCGAGCAGCAGACTGGTATCGCTGTTGATCCAATCGCACGTTTGGCCGCGCTGGGCGGTTACAGAGTCCAGGATCGCTTGCGTTTGTCACGGCGTGATCAAAGGCATCTCGAATCAATCTGCGCATCATCGAACTCATCGGCCGCTCCAAAAGTTATTGGCTACCTTGGTGGGCGCAAAGCTGGTCAGGCGGCCATTATGTTGAAAGCCGCTTATACAAATTGTCCGGCTGACATTGATCTGCTCGCTGATGTAGCGCGCGGTGCCGATGCAGTTTTTCCGATTGCAGCCAGCGACTTACCACACCTTTCCGGTTCGGCTCTTGGCGCTGAGCTAAAGCGCCTCAAACAGCTTTGGCTGGCATCGAACCTGTCCAAATCCAAAGCCGAGCTTTTGGCCCCGTGACATTTCGTCAGGTCGGCGTTATGTCACTCTTGAACCCGATGGAGAGCAACATGGTTTTTTGGATCTGGAACGACGCCTGATATCGTCGCCGACTGTCCTTTGTGACGCGTTGGGCTGAGCGCCCGCGTCACGCACCTGTTGCATTACACTTCTACGGAATCCGTCATGTTCAAGTTCTTTGAATCGCTCGTCGATCCATACCTGCCCTACACTGAAACCGATACGCCTCCGAACAAGCTGTGGCCGTTTTTACGCGAGTACCTGAAACCTTTTCGCGCCATTATCGCCGTCACTTTTGTCCTTAGTACGGTGGTTGCTTTCGGTGAGATACTGCTCATTTGGTACGTCGCGCGTATCGTCGATCTGCTTGCGCAGGGATCGCCAGAGCTGATTATACCTGAGTATGGACTTGAGTTCTTGTTGGTCGCGATTTGGGTCCTAGTATTACGCACTGCCATGGGATTCGTGGACGTTGCTCTGCTCCATAATACGCTTTTGCCGAACCTTGGAACCCTGATCCGCTGGCGCTCCCACCGACATGTATTACGCCAGTCGGTGGGATGGTTCGAGGATGACTTTGCCGGTCGGATCGCCAACCGCATCATGCAAACGCCGCCCGCTGCCGGCGAAGCAATGTTCCAAGTGTTAGATGCCGGGTCGTTTTTTGTGACGTCGGTGGTAGGAGCAATGATCCTGCTGATCACTTTTGATCTTTGGCTCGCTCTGCCTTTGATCTTCTGGATCTTGGGGTATCTGCTGTTGCTGCGCTGGGTGATCCGGCGTGCGGGTCCTGCGGCCAAGGCCAGCTCGGATGCGCGTAGTGCGATTACGGGGCGCGTAGTAGACAGCTATTCGAACATCCATTCGGTAAAAATGTTTGCCCACCATGATCGCGAGATTGACTACGCTAAGGATGCTATCGAGAAAGCGCGCCAAACCTTTATGAGAGAAATGCGCATCGTGGTGAAAATGGACGTTAGCCTGACGATCCTTAACGCCACGATGATTGTGTCCATGGGTGCGCTGGCAATTTGGCTTTGGATCGAGGGTTTCACTACCGAAGGGATGGTTGCTGCGGCGTTGACTATCGCTTTGCGGCTCAACAACATGACCTATTGGATCATGTGGGCAATGACGTCTCTAGTACAGAATCTGGGCGTGATTTCAGAAGGAATGGAGACCATTGCACAGCCCGTGAGGTTGGTTGACGTGCCGGACGCCAAGACGTTGCACCTGACCGAGGGCGAGATTGCCTTGTGTGACCTCACCCACCATTACGGACGGGGCATCGGGGGCTTACAAACAGTCTCGACTGTTATCCGGCCCGGTGAAAAGGTGGGCGTTGTTGGTCGTTCAGGTGCTGGTAAATCCACACTCGTCAAACTTCTGTTGCGGTTTTACGACGCTGAGGGCGGCCGCATTGAGATTGATGGTCAAGACATTGGGAAGGTGACACAGGACTCACTACGCCTGAACATTGGCATGGTGCAGCAAGATAGTTCGCTGCTTCATCGGTCGGTGCGTGACAACATCCTTTACGGGCGTCCTGATGCGACGGAAGATGAGATGCTTGCTGCAGCCCGGCAGGCTCAAGCGCATGATTTCATCCTTGACCTCGCTGATCCCGAGGGCCGCACCGCATATGATGCACAGGTGGGTGAACGCGGGGTGAAACTTTCAGGTGGGCAAAGGCAACGGATCACATTGGCTCGCGTTATCCTAAAAAACGCTCCAATCCTTGTGTTGGATGAGGCCACGAGCGCCTTGGATAGTGAGGTTGAAGCGGCGATTCAAGATACGCTTTATCAGATGATGGAGGGCAAAACGGTGATCGCGATCGCGCACCGCTTGTCTACCATTGCTCAGATGGATCGCATTCTGGTGCTTGATGATGGGAAAATTGTTGAGGATGGATCGCATGACGCGCTTTTGACGCAAGGCGGGCTATATTCGGATTTCTGGGCGCGCCAATCCGGTGGGTTCATCGCGACCGAGGCGGCTGAGTGAAAATATCAGATTGGATTAATTCTTTTCGCCGGGCAGACGGGCCGCCGCCAGAAACACTATGGCCTTTCTTGCGTTGGTGTCTGTCAGGTGCCTGGCCTGCGCTTTGGCTCGCGGCAATCTGTTCCGCTGCTGCTGGCGCGCTTGAGGCGGGCACCGCATTAATCCTTGGTCGCGTCATTGACGCAACTGTTGAACTAGGCCCCGACGGCTTCTTTTCAGTCTCTAATGTTGGTCTCGTTGTGGGTGCGCTTGCGTTTTTCCTAATCGCCCGGCCGCTGCTTTTTGGTCTGAGTTCAGCCACCAACTCAATCATTGTTCAGCCTAACGTGAACCCGCTTGTGCTGTCGCGGTTGCACCGATGGACACTCGGCCAGTCTGTTACCTTCTTTGATGACGATTTTGCCGGTCGTATCGCACAGAAACAGATGCAGGCCGCCCGAGCCGTGACGGATATCGTGTCCGAGTTTATCAATGTGGTAGCCTTTGCGCTTGCTTCGCTTGTCGGATCGACACTGCTGTTGCTGGCCATCGATTGGCGTGTGGCCATTGGTTTTGCTGTCTGGCTGGTGGCCTACTTTGCGCTGATCCGCTGGTACCTGCCTCGTATCCGCAAGCGATCCGCAGCAAGGGCAGCGGCCCGCGCGATGGTGTCGGGTCAGGTCGTTGATACCATCACCAATATCAAGACGGTCAAGTTGTTCGCTCATGACGATCATGAAGATCAGGCTGCGCTAGGTGCAATGGGGTCGTTTCGCAGAACAGCTGTGGATTTTGGTATATTGTCCGCAGGCTTCCGTTTTGCGCTGATGACACTTGCCGGATTGCTGCCTGTCTTTTTGTTGGGCGGTACAATCCTCATGTGGGCGCAGAGCCTCGCGACACCCGGCGATATCGTTGCGTCGGGCGCTATTGCGATCCGAATTGCTCAGATGACCGGTTGGGTTAGCTTCACGCTCATGGCAATTTACTCCAACGTGGGTGAGGTCGAAGACGGCATTCGCACGCTCACACCGCGTAATCGCGTCGATGATGTTGCTGACGCTAGAGCATTGCATGGCGTGTCGGGCGAGATTGTATTCGACAGATTAAGCTTCAGCTATGGTCGCGAGACCGGCGGTATTGATCTTGTTAATTTGCGGGTATCACCCGGCGAGAAAGTGGGGATTGTCGGTGCATCAGGTGCAGGCAAGTCAACCCTAGTGTCTCTTCTTTTGCGTCTCTATGAAGCTGAAAATGGTTCTGTGTTGATCGACGGGTATGACATTAAGTCAGCTACGCAAGAGAGTTTGCGTCAAAACATAGGGATGGTCACGCAGGAAACTGCGATGTTCAATCGTTCCGCGCGCGACAATATCCTGTATGGGAAGCCAGACGCATCAGAGGACGAGATGATTGCGGCTGCGCGAAAGGCCGAAGCGCATGATTTCATCTTGGATCTGCAGGATCATAGGGGTCGTACAGGCTATGACGCGCATCTTGGCGAACGCGGCGTAAAGCTATCCGGGGGTCAGCGGCAGCGTATTGCCCTTGCGCGCGCGATTTTGAAAGATGCGCCTATCCTCGTGCTGGACGAGGCGACAAGCGCGCTCGACAGTGAGGTTGAGGCATCGATTCAATCTGCTCTGTCGCGTGTCATGCAAGGTAAAACTGTTCTTGCGATTGCGCACAGGCTTTCCACTTTGACCGAGATGGACCGCATCGTTGTGATGGATCAGGGTCAGATCGTCGAGGAAGGATCGCATGACGCGTTGTTGGCCAAAGGCGGTCTTTACGCTCGATATTGGCAGCGCCAGTCAGGTGGATTTATCAGCACACAAGCCGCAGAATAGGGGTTTTCCAAGTCCTCTGGCAACGCTACGCGAACTTACATGACGATAACGATGACGATCGAACGACTGGGCCAGCAGGGCGATGGAATTGCCCAAGGTCCCGTATTTGCGCCCATGACTTTGCCGGGTGAGGTGGTTCAAGGCACTTTGGACGGAAACACCCTGAAAAATATTCGCATCCAAACACCGTCGCCGGATCGTGTGTCGGCCCCTTGCCCTCACTTCAAATCCTGCGGCGGCTGTCAAATGCAGCATGCTTCCGAGGACTTTGTCGCAGAGTGGAAGCGTGAACTTGTCGTCATAGCGTTAAGGTCTCGCGGATTAGAGACTAATGTGCGCGAAACGATCACATCTCCGCGCATGTCACGTCGTCGAGCTACCATCGCCGCCCGGCGCACCAAAAAAGCTGCTTTGGCGGGTTTTTACAGTCGTCAATCCGACGCCATTGTCCAAGTTCCTGATTGTGTGTTGGTGACACCTAAGTTGCGCGCTGGGCTGCAAATTTCCGAAGATTTTGCCATCGCGGGCGCCAGCCGAAATGCAGCGCTGTCGATCACAGTGACCGAAAGCACTGAAGGTTTGGACGTGTCAGTGAACGGTGGTAAACCTTTGGCAGGGCGATTGCGGGTCGCGCTTGCAGCGCTGTGTGAACAGTACTACCTTGCGAGGCTGGTTTGGGATGGTGAACTGATAGGACAGCACGCGCCGCCCAGACAGGCCATGGGCTGCGCGCATGTTGTGCCACCGCCCGGCGCTTTCCTGCAAGCCACAGAACATGGACAGAACACACTTGTTGATCTGGTGCGAGAGATCGTGGGGCCCGCGAAATCCATAGTTGATTTGTTTGCCGGTTGCGGCACTTTTGCTTTACCGCTCGGGGAAACAGCTACAGTGCACGCGGTCGAATATTCGTCCGAGATGATGGCATCTCTAGACGCAGGATGGCGTCAGACCCAAGGGCTGAAACGCGTGACAACTGAGGCCCGGAACCTGTTCCGACGACCTTTGCTGCCAGACGAACTGACGCGTTTTGAGGCCGTTGTGATAGACCCGCCTAGAGCAGGTGCGGCGGCGCAAGTTGCAGAACTCAGTAAGGCAAAAGTCCCCTTGATCGCGCATGTGTCCTGCAACCCAAAGACCTTTGCGCGCGATGCTGAAACCTTGTGCAAGTCTGGATATGAGCTTGAATGGGTACAGCCAGTGGACCAGTTTCGCTGGTCGTCTCATGTGGAACTTGTCGGTGCGTTCCGTTTGTTCCATATCGCCCCGTGAAGGAGTTGCTTTTCATGGACCGCAATGCACTCGCCCGCTGGCTTGAAAGCCCACGCGTAGCCAACACTATTATCTTCATCATCATTATCAATGCGATTACGCTTGGCCTTGAGACCTCGCAAACTGCAATGTCTGTCGCGGGTGGCTTGATCCACGCAATTGACCGAGTTTGTCTAGGAATTTTTACGGCGGAGATCGTAGCCAAGCTGATCGCCTATCGTGGCCGGTTTTTCCGAAATGGCTGGAACATCTTTGACTTCGTTATCGTAGCGATTGCGCTCCTGCCAAATGGCGGAGGTCTGTCGGTCTTGCGTGCGTTGCGTATCTTGCGGGTGCTGCGGGTCATATCAGTAGCACCTAGCCTGCGCCGGGTGGTCGAGGGATTCGTGAAAGCTCTGCCAGGGATGGGAAGCGTGTTTCTTCTGATGGCTCTGATTTTCTATATTGGATCGGTGATGGCCACGAAGCTGTTTTCCGCGAACTTCCCGGATTGGTTTGGTGATCTAGGATTGAGTGCGTATTCATTGTTTCAGATCATGACGCTCGAATCTTGGTCCATGGGCATCGTGCGCCCGGTGATGGAAGTCTATCCTTATGCTTGGATGTTCTTTGTGCCCTTCATCATGGTCACGACATTCGCAGTAGTGAACCTGCTGGTGGGTCTGATTGTGAACTCGATGCAAGACGCTCATGCAGAGGAGAGCAACGCGGCCACCGACAGCTATCGTGATGAGGTTCTCAAACGGCTTGAAGCGATAGAACTGCAGCTTAAGGATAAATGATCACGCGCTGGTGAAACCGTTGTGGAAAAAAGCGGCTAGGCGGCCGCATCTGATCCGTGGTAATTTCTCGCCCAAATACAAAAAAGACCCATTGGGACAGGATTATCATGAAACGCAGACATCTTATGATGGGCGGAGCCGCGGCCATGGGGCTGGGTGCTTGTTCATCTTCTAGTAAGTTCAAACGCTATAGCGGACCGGATGTCACCTACGTGGTGGTGAACAAGGAAGCGCGGCGGATGTATCTTTTGAACAACGACGATGTCCTCAAAGCCTATGATATTGATCTGGGTTTTGCACCGATCGGCGATAAGTTCTTTGAAGGTGATGGGCGCACACCCGAAGGCAGGTACATTATTGATCGTCGCAATCCCAACAGCCAATTTTACCTGTCTTTGGGCATTTCGTATCCTAATGATCAAGATCGCGCGGAAGCGGCGGTACTAGGTAAACCACCTGGCGGAGACATTTTCATCCATGGCAATTCCAGTGCCTTCAAGCGCCGTCGCGAAGACTGGACATGGGGCTGCATCGCAGTAACCAACCGTGAAATGGAAGATGTCTATGCGATGGTGCGAAACGGAACGCCGATCCAGATCAATCCGTGATCAGGTTCCTGCGGCAGGTGTGGTGTTGATCACCGTATCCTGATCTGCGCCATCGATGGCTGCCTCAGCCGCCTCAGCTAATGGGTCCGGCACAAGCCGTGAAGCTGAAGGATTGGTTTCGGGGATCAAAGGCGTGTTAGTTGGATCACCCATAACCATGGTCCACCAAATCTTGCCGTTTCGCTCCTGGAACCAGGCGAAGCCCATATCTCTGGCGCGCGGCGACAGGATGGTGCGGCGCGTATCGGGTTGTTCCATCCAAGCCGCCAGTGTCTCAAGCTCCGTCTCATAAGTTTCAGAGATATTTTCGCCCACTAAGCTGCCGGTGTATCCAACGCGTTGCAGCCGGTCGATGGGCGATGACCCGTCAGACCCGAAATGCCATGGACGGTTTTGCAGGGACATATCCCGAGAATGGGTTGCTGCTGCTGCGTTAAGCTGTGGGTTCAGTTCGACCGGTCTGGCACCCTGTGCACTGCGTAAGGCGTTCACCGAATCCAACATGCGGAACTGCAGTTTTGCCGTGTCGTTGCCACGGATACGGTAGAGTTTGGGCAGCGGGCGCCCATCTTCTCCGATAGCTGGTCCACCCGGCGGGGTCGCACAAGCGGCAAGCGACAAAAGCACGATCAGAATAACCGAGAGTCTACCCATTTTTCCTGCACATCACTGTTGTTGTTTGAAACTCGATAACGACTTGGACGTTGCATTACAAACCCACATCGGCGTGATGCCGCACGATGACATCTGTTTGATTTGCGACTGCGGCTTCCAAGCAATATTCTTCGCCAGATCGGCAGGAATACATCATCGGAGAGGCATTCAATGTCCAAGAAATCGTTCAACACACCGACCCGCCGCACTTTTTTGGCAGGGTCGGCCGCTTTGATTGGCGCACCGGCGCTGGCACAAGACATACCCGCAGGACAGGCATCGCGCGATCCGACACAAACGACAAGGCGCAATATCTCGAGTTTCCGGTCGCTAGATTGGCAGCCGTATTTCGACAACCTGAAGAACGGCGCGATCCTTGTCGACATCGACAGCCGTGCCGTCCACTTCTGGAACGAGGCACAGACAATCTACAAACTTTATCCGTCGAGCGTGCCCCTGACTGAGGATCTGACCCGCCGCGGACGCACGCGGGTCATACTGAAGGATCCGGAACCGGATTGGCGCCCGACGCCTTCCATGAAAAAGCGCAATCCGGAATGGCCGGACTATATTGGCCCGGGCCCCCAAAACCCGCTTGGTACGCGCTCGCTGCACTTAAGTTGGACCTACTACCGGATCCACGGAACACACGATACGCGCAAAATCGGACGTAAATCGTCGAACGGGTGTATTGGTCTTTACAACGAGCACATCGAAGAGCTTTACGAGATGGCCAATGTTGGCACGCAAGTGTTGCTAATTTGACGACATCGGGACGGATCGGCGGCTAAGTCACTGAAACACGGTTTGCATCTGCATAATATTGCTGTTTACAGAGACTCACGAGGTAAGTCTTGGGTGCGCTCTAGCGTTGTTTGCTGGTGCGCGTAACTGGAGGTTAATATGAAAAAACTCGTTCTCGCCGCTGCTTTGACTGCCGCTGCTTCGACCGCATTCGCTGGCGCACCTGCCGAGCCGATCATCGAAGCACCTGTCATTGTCGAAGAGACACAAAGCTCTTCCGGTGGCATCATCCTGCCCCTGCTGATCCTGATCGCAGTTGCAGCTGTTGTTGCGGACTAAGTCCTAAACTTTTGAAGTTAAAAAAGGCGGCTCCCAAAGGGCCGCCTTTTTTTTTGAGGGTCGCGTTGCTCAGTCCAGCCACCCTCTTAGGTTCTCTTGAATGACCGTGCTAAGCGCGTCTATATGCGCGTCATCGTCGTTCAGACAGGGGATATAGGTGAACAACTCGCCCCCCGCTTCTTCAAAGCTTTCCTTTATCTCTTCATTGATCTCTTCGAGCGTCTCTATGCAGTCGGCTGAGAAAGCGGGCGCACATACGGCGATGTTTTTCATGCCATCTTCGGCCAGCCGCGCAACTTCCTCGACAGTATACGGTTTTAGCCACTCTTCGGGACCGAAACGTGACTGAAAAGTCGTCGTGATTTCGGTGTCTTCCCAGCCAAGATGTTCTTTCACGAGGCGCGTCGTTTTTTGGCACTGGCAATGATAGGGATCGCCCTCCATCAAGTAGCGCAGTGGCACACCATGGTAGCTGCAAACTAGAATATCAGGACGCTTTTCAAACTTGCTGTAAGCACGCTCAATCGATTGTGCCAGTGCTTCTATATATTTCGGATGTTCGAAATACGGCTCAACCGTGCGCGTCGTGGGCTGCCATTTCTCTTCCATCAACGCACGAAAGAACTGATCATTTGCGGTCGCTGATGTTGCACCCGCATAGTGCGGATAAAGTGGAAAAAATAGAATCTTCTGGCATCCGGCTTTGACCATCTCCCGGACTTTGGACTTCGTCGAGGGATTTCCATATCTCATACAGAAGTCGACCATGACTTGGTCGCCGTACTTGTCTTGCATGGTTTTTTTGATCTTGGCAGTCTGATCTTTGGTGATCGTCATCAACGGACTTTCACCGGCATCTTCGTTCCAGATGGACTTGTAAGCTGCACCTGAAGAAAACGGGCGCTTTGTCAGGATGATGAGTTGCAACAAAGGTTGCCAGACCCACGCACTGTAATCGATGACCCGTTTGTCGGATAAAAACTCGTTCAGATACCGACGCATTGACCAGTAATCATAATTGTCGGGTGTGCCGAGGTTCGCCAGCAGAATACCAACCCGCGCCGGCGGAATGGCCGGGTGGTCGTCGGCAGCATGAGCCGGACGGGTCGCGGTTTTGCTTGTGTCTAGCATCTGGGTCATTTCCTGCTGTGCAATGCGCTTCAGATAAACGGATTTGCAAGCAGGTCAATCTGGCAGCGGCGTTTCCCGTGTTTGCAATGCGTCGGCCAGTCGAGCCTGCGCTGATCCGGGTCGCAAGGGTTGCTGCTGGCTTGCATCAGGGGCCCAACCGGTCAAAATAATCAGCTCATAAGTCGCAATGACGCCTCCAGCATCATCAGCAAATGTGTCGGCATAAATCTCTGCCGCGCGATCGAAAATGCTCTGGCTGGTCATGGTCCTTGAGCGCCCGGTTAGAGCATTTACTTCACCCATCGACCTAAGGTCATACATCAAGTGCCACATGGATTGATAACTTGCACGCAATGGCACGGTGTCCGCAACGGGCAGCGCCAGCCCTGCACGCTGCAAGAGCGCGCCCAGATCGCGCACCTCAGCCATCGGTGCAACACGCGGTGACAAGCCACCGGTGATGGCAACCTCCGCCTCTGCTAGACTTGCACGCAACTCGTGCAAGGTTTGGCCACCAAGTGCGACCGCTAAAAGCAACCCATCCGTTTGCAGCGCGCGGCGACACTGGATCAACTGACCAACCGGATCATTCACCCAATGAAGACCAAGGCTATGGATCACCAAATCGTATTCCGACGCCTCAAAAGGGAGCGTTTCAGCCTCCGCAAACACGGTTGAATGCGCAAGGCGCTCTCTCCAGTGATCTGGAAAGGCTGCGACGATCCCGACAGATGAAAAGGATTTATTAACCATCCTTAGCCGATCCTCAATCTCGTCTCGCGCGGCTTCTTGCAAAAACAGTTTTGAGATCTCGGCGCGGGCGCGGTTGCGCGCCAGGGCGCGTCTATCGGTTAAGGGCGTAGGCTGGGTCATTACGGAGTAGGTAGGACAGGCATGGGGCTTTTACAAACTGCTTTGACAGCGATCTATCCACCTCGATGTTTAGGGTGCGGAGAGATGGTGGACAGTGACTTTGGGCTGTGCAGCAAGTGCTGGGGTCAGACTGCGTTTATTGGTGGGACAATCTGCGATAGTTGCGGCGTTCCTTTGCCCGGCACGATGCAGGAAGAGGTGGTACATTGTGATGCCTGTTTGAACGCACCCAAGCCATGGAAGCACGGGCGCGCTGCATTGGTTTATACCGATATGGGACGCAAACTTGTCCTACAGTTGAAGCACGCCGACCGACAGGAAATTGCCAAACCAGCGGCTAGGTGGATGCGGCAAGTTGTTGCAGAGATCTCACTGCCCAATGCAGTTATCGCTCCGGTGCCGCTGCATTGGACGCGCCTGGCCAAACGACGTTACAATCAATCTGCTCTTATCGCCAAGCATCTTGCCGCGCTGACAGGGCACGAAATGTGCGCCGACTTGCTTGAACGCCCGCGGCGCACGTCCTCGCTGGATGGCAAGAGCAAGGCAGAACGCGCGGATATCCTGTCAGGCGCTATCCAAATTTCGAACAAGCGGCGCCACCGAGTCGTGAATCGTCCGGTAATCATAGTAGATGATGTGATGACGACAGGCGCCACCCTCGCTGCCTGCGCCGAGGCCTGTCGTGCGGCAGGAGCAAGTGAGGTGTGCGTTGCTGTACTGGCACGTGTGGTGAAAGATGCCTAGATGTTCAGCAACTCGCAATTCGCGTCGAAAGGACACGCATTATGAAGGCTGTCGAAATCTATACATCTCCGCTGTGTGGCTTCTGTCACGCAGCAAAGCGCCTTTTGAATGAGAAAGGTGTCAGCTTCTCCGAAGTGGATGTGCTGAAGAACCCGGGCCGCAAGGCGGAGATGATCAAGCGTGCAAATGGTGGACGTACTGTGCCCCAAATCTTCGTTGGGGATACCCATGTTGGCGGTTGTGATGATCTATACGCTCTTGAGCGATCCGGAAAACTTGATCCGTTGCTTACGGCTTAAATGAAAACCGCGTTGCTGCAGCTGAATGTCACGGATGATCCGTTAACCAATCTGCCTCGGACGCTGGAGATGATGCAGCATGCTGTAGATTTGGGTGCAGAGTTTATCTTAACCCCGGAAGTTACGAATTGCGTTTCGACCCATCGAGGGCACCAGCAATATGTTCTGAGGAACGAGTCCGACGACGAGACGCTAAGCGCTGTGCGTAAGGTTGCTGAAGACAGCGGGATACACATTCTGATCGGATCGCTGGCGCTCAAAACAAGCGACCCTGACGGCCGCTTTGCGAACCGATCATTTTTAATCTGTCCCCGCGGGGACATCATCGCGAAATACGACAAGATCCACATGTTTGATGTGGCAATTGACAACACCGAGACCTACCGCGAGTCCGCAGGTTACAGACCGGGAAGCCGCGCGGTTGTAGCGCACCCCGGCTTTGGCGCGTTGGGAATGGGTATCTGCTATGACATGCGCTTTCCAAGGCTGGCAGACGCGCTTGTGTCTGCGGGCGCGCAGATTTTGACCTTTCCGGCGGCTTTTTCACCCGTCACCGGTGCGGCTCATTGGCACAGTTTGCTGCGGGCGCGCGCAATCGAAGCAGGCGCCTGGGTATTGGCTCCCGCCCAGACAGGCACGCACAGCAGTGCGCAACACAAAACAAGAACCACCTATGGCCATTCTTTGGCGGTTGATCCATGGGGCAAGGTCATACTTGACGCAGGGACGGCACCCGGCGTTTATGTCTTTGATCTGGATTTGGAAAAGGTGGCCGAGGCGCGCCGCCGTATCCCGTCGCGGGAAAACGCGCGCCCGTTTGAAGGCCCCTGATGTTGTATGAGCACGGAGAAACACGCACTGGCCATTTCGCTTTTTAGCGAGGTTTTGGCGGCGGATCAGATGGTTCGCAACAGGTTGAGTCGTGTTTTGCCGAAGGGGATGGAGATTTCGCATTTTTCTGTGCTGAACCATCTTGCGTGGCACGAGGGAGAACGCAGTCCAGCCCAATTGGCAGAGACGTTCAACGTCACCCGCGGCGCCATGACAAATACGCTAAGCCGATTGGAATGGGCGGGCTACATCCATATCCGGCCTGATTGGGATGATGCACGTCGCAAGATGGTGGCCATCAGCCCGGCCGGCAAGCGCGCGCGCGAGCAGGCACTCAGCGCGATTGCACCGATGGTAAGCGATGTGATCGACAAACTTGGCGAAGATCGCGTGCGCTCCACCCTCCCTATCCTACGCCAATTGCGGGTCCAGATGTCGTCGAAGCCTAAGCCGGATTCAGAGACGCCGTGACATAGTTCACGCTCAGATCGGTGTCCGACAGTTTCCATGACCATGTCAGCGGATTGAATACAAAGCCTTTGCGGTCCACCGGGTCGAGACCCGCGTCACGCATCAGATCAAACAACTCGTCTGGCGCAATGAATTTGTTCCATTCGTGCGTCCCTTTCGGCAACCATCGCATCACATGTTCAGCCCCTATGATCGCCATCATATAAGATTTGGGGTTACGATTGATGGTTGAGCAAATGTGCAGACCGCCGGGTTTCAACAGCTGGCGACATGCCGTCAGATAGCTGAGCGGGTCAGCCACATGCTCCACCACCTCCATATTCAGCACAGCGTCGAATTTTTCACCTGCGGCTGCCATCTCCTCTGCTGTGGTGTGGCGGTAGTCGATGGTCAGTCCGGATTGTTCAGCATGCACCTTGGCCACAGGAATATTTCGTTCCGCCGCATCGGCGCCAACGACATCCGCACCAAGCCGTGCCATGGGCTCCGCCAGCAACCCACCACCGCAGCCGATGTCGAGAATCCGCAACTCTTTGAACGCCGCCGGCCGTTTCAGATCGCGGTCAAATTCGGCGGCAATCTGGCTGGTGATGTAATCCAACCGGCACGGGTTCAGCATGTGCAATGGCTTGAATTTTCCATTCGGATCCCACCATTCCGCTGCCATCGCTTCAAATTTTGCGATTTCCGACGGGTCAACGGTGGTTTGATGCGTTTGCATTTTCGTCTCCGTGTGCTCATGTGCGCTCTAAGCCCTATGTAGGTCAGTAATGGACAAGCACAGTGATCAAAAGCGCGCGGTACAATATCTGTACCCGCCGACCGATCCCTACGATCAGCGCATGCTGGACGTAGGGCAAGGGCACCGCGTCTACGTTGAGCAATGCGGCAATCCCGATGGTGTGCCTGTCGTTGTTTTACACGGGGGCCCCGGCGGTGGCTGCAGCCCGGCCATGCGGCGCTATTTCGATCCCGAGCACTACCGGGTGATCCTGTTCGACCAGCGGGGGTGTGGCCGGTCGCGTCCGCATGCATCGGTTATGAACAACACAACCTGGCATTTGGTCGACGACATCGAGCTGATCCGCAAGATGCTGGATATCGACGCGTGGATTGTGTTCGGCGGGTCGTGGGGTGCCACTCTGGCCCTGATCTATGCCGAGGCGCAACCGGCTCGTGTGCGCAATCTCGTACTGCGTGGCGTGTTCCTAATGACGCAGGCTGAGCTTGATTGGTTTTATGGCGGCGGTGCAGGTAAGTTCTGGCCAGAAGTGTGGAGCCGGTTCGAAGGCTTGATCCCGGAGGACGAGCGCGGCGACTTAATCGGCGCTTATCATCGGCGCCTGTTTTCAGGCGACGTCGCGATGGAAACGCGTTTCGCGCGCGCGTGGTCTTCATGGGAAAATGCACTTGCGTCGATTCACTCCTCTGGCGCCGGCGGTGAAGCCCCGGGAGACTATGCACGTGCCTTTGCCCGGCTAGAGAATCACTATTTCACCAATGCGGGCTTTCTGGAGTTTGATGGGCAAATCCTGGCCCATGCAGGTCGGATCAAACACATTCCCGGGACCATCGTGCAGGGTCGCTACGACATGATCTGCCCGCCCGACAGCGCCTATGCCCTCTCCAAGGTTTGGCCCATGGGTGAGTTGAAGATGGTGCGCAATGCCGGTCATGCCTTGTCTGAGCCGGGAATTTCGGCTGAACTGGTACGCACCATGGACAGGATCGCAGGAAAATGACCCGGATCGACCGCCGCGCGCTATTTGCCTCCGGCGCTGCCGCGGCTTTGTTGGCGGCTACCGGCGCATCTGCGTTGCCCCAGCGGGGTGGGCGTTTGCGGGCCGCTTTATCGCCGGAGTTATTCGAGCGTGCGCTTGCGGCCACAGTTTATGACAATCTGACCGAGATTGCGGCGGACGGCACGCTGCGGGGTGAGTTGGCAACCGAGTGGTCATCGGATGCAGATGCGCGTGTGTGGCGGTTCAACCTGCGCGAGGGCGTGACTTTCCACGACGGGACACCCTTTGATGCCTCAGCTGTCGCCAATCTGATGCGGAATGTTGATACGCTAGACGCTTTAACCGTTCAGATCACTTTGGATGCGCCAAACCCGAGCCTTCCCTACCTGCTGGCCCAACCAGATTTCGAAATTCGTGGAGCGACGGGCACCGGCCTTTATGAAGTGCTGAAGCTGGATGGCGGCCGGCACTTCATCGGGACGCGCGTGACAGATCACTGGAAGCAGGGCGCAGGCTGGTTCGATTCGGTCGAGTTTGTGCAGTTCAGTACTGAGAGTGTGCGCGGCGAAGCGCTGGGCGACGGGTTGGTCGATGTGGCGGATGTCATTGCGCTGGACGACTACGCAGACCCGCGCGATTTCCAGATACTACCCAATGCGCACGCTCCGACGCATATCGCCAGTCGGTTGGTCATGATGCCTGTTACTGTCGGAAAATCCTGGCCACTGGACAACCTGCGCATGGCGGAACGGTGGTGGATGGCTTGAGCCCTGTCGCATTGGGCTTGCAGACTCACCCTCTCATGCGTATATCCCCGTCAACAGCGGCGCGTTGGGGTCCACACCCAGCGCTCCACCGGGAAAGACCAACGGGCCGCGCGCCCGTTTTTTTGTGCCCTGCACATTGATATTGGACCAGATGACCAACGACCTGATTGCCAAAACTGCCATTGACCGCCGCCTAGCCGAGATCATCACGCCGGTGATCGAGGACCTAGGGTACGAGCTGGTGCGCGTGCGGCTGATGAGCGGCAAGGAGACGACACTGCAAATCATGGCCGACAAGCCCGATGGCGGGATCGAGGTCGACGATTGTGCGGCGATTTCGACGGCGGTGAGTGCAACGCTGGATGTCGAGGATCCGATTCTGGATGCTTATACGCTCGAAGTATCCTCCCCCGGCATTGACCGGCCTCTGACCCGGCTCAAGGATTTCGACATGTTCGAAGGGTACGAGGCCAAGCTGGAAACTGATGAATTGATTGACGGCCGCCGCCGATTCAAGGGTGTGTTGGCCGGGGTTGACGATGATGAGGTTCTGATCAACGTGGCTGAGGGCACTATTGGCCTCAAGTTCGAGTGGCTGAGCGATGCCAAGCTGGTTCTGACGGACGAGCTGATCAAGGAAATGCTGCGCCAGCGCAAAGCGGCGGGCGTGTTGAATGAAGACAATTTCGACGAGATAGAGACGACCGAAGGGTCAGAGGAGGACAGCTGATGGCCATTACATCTGCAAACCAGCTTGAGCTGCTGCAAACTGCAGAAGCTGTTGCGCGCGAAAAGATGATCGACCCCGCGCTGGTGGTTGAAGCGATGGAAGAATCGCTCGCCCGCGCTGCCAAGTCCCGCTACGGCGCTGAGATGGACATTCGTGTGTCAATCGACCGCAAGACCGGCAAGGCGACATTTACCCGTGTCCGCACCGTGGTCGAGGATGAAGAGCTGGAGAATTACCAGGCCGAGTTCACGGTTGAACAGGCCAAGCAGTACATGGAAAACCCCGCCGTTGGTGACACCTTTGTTGAGGAAGTGCCTCCGGTTGAGATGGGGCGTATCGCCGCCCAATCCGCCAAGCAAGTGATCCTGCAAAAGGTGCGGGAAGCCGAACGTGATCGTCAGTTCGAAGAGTTCAAGGACCGCGCGGGCACCATCATCAACGCGTTGGTCAAGCGCGAGGAGTACGGCAACGTCATCGTGGATGTGGGCGCCGGCGAAGCGATCCTGCGCCGTAATGAAAAGATCGGCCGCGAGTCGTATCGCCCCAACGACCGCATCCGTTGCTACATCAAGGACGTACGCCGCGAGCAGCGCGGTCCACAGATTTTCCTGAGCCGGACAGCGCCCGAGTTCATGGCGGAATTGTTCAAGATGGAGGTGCCCGAGATCTATGACGGCATCATCGACATCAAAGCTGTGGCCCGTGACCCCGGCAGCCGTGCGAAGATTGCCGTGATCTCCTATGACAACTCCATCGACCCCGTGGGTGCCTGCGTGGGTATGCGTGGTTCTCGTGTGCAGGCCGTTGTGAACGAACTGCAAGGCGAAAAAATCGACATCATTCCGTGGAATGAAGACCAGCCGACCTTCCTTGTGAACGCGTTGCAGCCTGCCGAGGTGAGCAAGGTGGTTCTGGACGAGGAAGCGGGCAAGATCGAAGTGGTCGTGCCCGAAGAGCAACTTTCGCTGGCAATCGGTCGCCGCGGTCAGAACGTGCGTCTGGCATCGCAACTGACCAATCTAGACATCGACATTATGACCGAGGCCGAGGAATCGGCGCGTCGCCAAGCGGAATTCGAAGAGCGGACCAAGTTGTTTATGGACACGCTTGACCTAGACGAGTTCTTTGCCCAGCTGCTGGTGTCCGAAGGGTTCACCAATCTCGAAGAGGTTGCGTATGTCGAGCTTGATGAACTGCTGGTGATCGATGGTGTGGACGAAGGCACTGCGGAAGAACTGCAAGCCCGCGCTCGTGATGTGCTGGAGGCGCAAGCCAAGCTTGCGTTGGATAACGCCCGGTCGATGGGTGCAGAAGACAGTCTTATTGAATTTGAGGGGCTCACACCCCAAATGATTGAGGCGCTCGCCAAGGACGACGTCAAAACCCTCGAAGATTTTGCAACTTGCGCAGACTGGGAACTGGCCGGTGGCTGGACAACTGTTGATGGCGAACGTCACAAGGACGATGGTGTACTGGAACCTTTCGATGTTTCACTGGAAGAAGCGCAACATCTGATTATGACTGCCC
Source organism: Pseudomonadota bacterium (assembly GCA_038525015.1). Taxonomy (GTDB): domain Bacteria; phylum Pseudomonadota; class Alphaproteobacteria; order Rhodobacterales; family Rhodobacteraceae; genus Tateyamaria. The sequence continues at coordinate 33,016 of JBCBID010000013.1, forward strand.
GCGTCTTGCTGGGTTGGGTTGATCCCGCTGAGTTGGAAGCGCAAGCTGCTGAAAGCGAAGAGGGTGAAGAGATGACCGAGGAGGCCGAGGCCTGATCTCAGGCCTCGGGTGGGCCTGATGGGTCGCGGTGGCGTCTCAAAGGATCGGTCGGATGGGCCGGAGCGCAAGTGCATTGCCACAGGCGAGGTGCAACCCAAGCACGGGTTGATCCGTTTCGTCGTGGGGCCCGATGCGCAGATCGTGCCGGACATTGCCGGCAAGCTGCCGGGGCGGGGCATTTATGTCGCAGCGGATCGGGCGGCACTAGACAAGGCGGTGCAAAAAAAGCTGTTCGCGCGAGGTGCAAAGCAATCTGTGCAGGTGCCCGATGGTCTGGTGGACGAGGTTGAAAAGCAGTTGGCGCGACGGGTCATCGACCTGATTGCGCTGTCTCGCAAGGGCGGTCGCGCTGTTGCGGGATATGAGAAGGTCAAGAACATGCTGGCGCTGGAAGAGGCGCAGGTTCTGATCCAGGCGGTGGACGGTTCGGGCCGTGGCAAGTCCAAGCTGAGCACGCCGCATTTCGGGAAATACATTGGTTGGTTAACGGCTGATGAGTTGGGTTTGGCCTTTGGCCGCCAAACTGTGATACATGGGGCGCTCGCCTCTGGTGGACTCACTCAACGTGTTGTAGAGGAAGCCAACCGCTTACGCGGCGTGCGCGAATATGACGGTGGCAAGGGCCGCCGGGAAGGATAGACGAGCTTTATGAGCGATACTGACGGGAAAAAGACATTGGGTCTGCGCGGCGGCGCGCGTCCGGGCAACGTGAAGCAAAGTTTCAGCCATGGACGGACGAAAAATGTCGTCGTCGAAACCAAGCGCAAGCGCGTCGTGGTGCCGAAACCCGGCGCCGCGAAGTCTTCTGGTGCAGCGGGCTCGGCCGGTGGCGACCCAAGCCGTCGCCCCGCTGGTATTTCTGATGCAGAGATGGATCGTCGCCTGAAGGCTGTTCAAGCTGCCAAAGCGCGTGAGGCTGAAGAGGCCACCAAACGCGCTGAGGAAGAGAAGGCGCGAGAAGCTGAACGTGAGCGTCGCCGCGCTGAGGCTGAAGCTAAAGAACAGGCCGAAAAGGAACGAGAAGAGGCACTTAAGGCGAAAGAAGAAGAAGAGAAGCGCAAGGCGGTCGAAGCGGCTGCGGCGGCACAGGCGGCAGCTGCGACGCCGGTGGAAGCACCTAAGTCGGCGCAACGGCAAGCGCAACCCGCGGCAACCCCGCGCAAGAATGAACGAGAGCGGGAACAGAGACCCTCAAACCGTGGTCGCGATGATGGCGGCCGCCGGTCGGGCAAGCTCACGCTGAACCAGGCGTTGTCCGGTGGTGAAGGTGGACGCCAACGCTCTATGGCTGCGATGAAACGCAAACAGGAGCGTGCGCGTCAGAAAGCGATGGGTGGCCAGGTCGAGCGTGAGAAGGTGGTGCGCGATGTTCAGGTGCCCGAGGCGATTGTGGTCAGTGAACTTGCCAACCGGATGACCGAAAAGGTCGGTGATGTGGTCAAGGCCCTGATGAACAACGGCATGATGGTGACCCAGAACCAAACCATCGATGCCGACACGGCTGAGTTGATCGTCGAAGAGTTTGGTCACCGCGTGCAACGTGTTTCGGATGCGGATGTTGAGGATGTGATCAAAGAGGTCCAGGACAAGGAAGATGATCTTCAAAACCGTCCACCCGTGATCACGATTATGGGTCACGTTGACCACGGCAAGACATCTCTGCTGGATGCCATCCGCGATGCGAAAGTCGTGGCGGGTGAAGCCGGTGGCATTACGCAACATATCGGTGCCTATCAGGTGAAGACCGATGATGACGTGACGCTGTCTTTCCTTGATACCCCTGGTCACGCCGCGTTTACCTCGATGCGGTCGCGCGGGGCGCAGGTAACGGACATCGTCGTTCTCGTGGTTGCCGCAGATGACGCGGTGATGCCGCAGACGGTCGAAGCGATCAATCACGCCAAGGCAGCTGAAGTGCCGATGATCGTAGCGATCAACAAAATCGATAAGCCCGAAGCCAACCCGGATAAGGTGCGTACCGACCTGTTGCAGCACGAAGTTATCGTCGAACAGATGTCTGGCGAAGTGCAAGACGTTGAGGTTTCGGCCATCAGTGGTCAGGGGCTTGATGAGTTGCTGGAAGCCATCGCACTGCAGGCCGAGCTTCTTGAATTGAAAGCCAATCCTGATCGCGCGGCCCAAGGTGCTGTGATCGAAGCGCAGCTTGACGTGGGCCGTGGGCCGGTAGCAACCGTTCTGGTTCAGAACGGTACGCTACGTCAGGGCGATATTTTTGTTGTGGGAGAACAGTACGGCAAGGTGCGTGCGCTGATCAATGACAAGGGTGACCGCGTGAAAGAGGCAGGTCCTTCCGTTCCTGTCGAAGTTCTTGGTTTGAATGGCACACCCGAAGCGGGCGACGTTCTGAACGTTACGGAAACAGAGGCGCAGGCGCGTGAGATTGCCGAGTACCGCGAAAAGGCCGCCAAGGACAAACGCGCGGCTGCCGGTGCGGCGACAACGCTTGAGCAGCTTATGGCGAACGCCAAGGCCGATGAGAACGTCAGCGAATTGCCCATTCTTGTCAAAGCGGACGTGCAGGGCTCGGCCGAGGCTATCGTTCAGGCGATGGAGAAGATCGGTAACGACGAGGTGCGCGTACGTGTGCTACACTCAGGCGTCGGTGCGATCACTGAAACGGATGTTGGTCTGGCCGAAGCATCGGGCGCCCCCATCATGGGATTCAATGTGCGTGCGAACGCGTCTGCGCGAAATACGGCGAACCAAAAAGGCGTCGAAATCCGGTATTACTCGGTGATTTATGATCTGGTGGATGACGTGAAGTCGGCTGCATCTGGTTTGCTGAGCGCGGAGATACGCGAGAACTTCATCGGCTATGCGGCTATCAAAGAGGTCTTCAAAGTCTCGGGTGTGGGCAAGGTTGCCGGTTGTCTTGTGACCGAGGGCGTTGCTCGTCGCTCGGCAGGTGTACGGCTGCTGCGTGATAATGTCGTGATCCACGAAGGTACTTTGAAAACGCTAAAACGGTTCAAGGATGAAGTGGCCGAAGTACAGTCAGGCCAAGAGTGTGGTATGGCGTTTGAAAACTACGATGATATCCGTGCTGATGATGTCATTGAGATATTCGAGCGTGAAGAAATCACACGCACGCTCGACTAGGTATTGATCAAATAGGAAACGGGAGAGGGTGGTTTGATCAATCACCCTCTTTTTGCGTCAGGCGGCGCTTACCACTGGCGTGCCGGAGTAGTTTGTGCCGCCAACTCTAACGATAATACGTCCATCAGGCAGAGTCCTCACATAGATACCCTGCACGAGAATCGCACTACCCAAAGCGATTGTTCTCAACATGGCTTCCCTCCCCAAAGAAAGCAATGTTCTAACAATAAGTGAACATTGTTTAGTAAGTCATCAACAAAGTCACAGATGCCGATATTTTAATCAAAGTGTGAGAAACAATGCAGATAATCAGAGCCAATCCCTTAACACTGGAATCAGTGGAATATCGGCCTCGGGCATCGGATAGTCCCTTAGGTCCTGAGGCCGCGCCCACTTGAGGTTCTGATTTTCGCGGGACTGTGGCACACCTTCCCACTTTCGGCAGGCAAAGAGTGGCATCAACAAGTGGAAATCGCTGTAGCTGTGACTTGCAAAGGTCAGCGGTGCAAGGCACGACTGCCAAGTGTCAATGCCCAACTCTTCTTTCAATTCGCGGATCAGCGCAGCTTCGGGCGTCTCGCCTGGTTCGACTTTACCACCAGGAAACTCCCACAGACCCGCCATGGATTTCCCTTCGGGGCGTTGTGCGATCAAAACGCGCCCGTCTGCATCAATCAGGGCGACGGCGGACACCAAAACTGTTTTCACGACCGATAATCCGCGTTGATGTCGATATATCCATGAGTCAGATCGCAAGTCCAAACCGTTGCGTGCCCGTTGCCCATGCCGCAATCGACGCGCACCCGAATATAGTCGTTGATCATATGAGCAGCCGCTTTTTCTTCTTGATAGGTTGGACTGACCCACCCGTTTTCAGCCACGATGGTGTCACCGAACCAGATAGACAACGTGTCCCTGTCGGCAGGCGCGCCAGACTTCCCAATGGCCATCACGATACGACCCCAATTAGGATCTTCGCCAGCGATAGCCGTCTTTACTAGCGGCGAATTGGCAATGGACAGACCGTGTGTCTTGGCTGCTGCATCATCGGTACAGCCCGTCACATTGACCTCAACAAACTTGGTGGCGCCTTCGCCATCCCTGACAACCTGATGCGCAAGATCCAGCATGACGGCGTGAAGCGTATCGGCGAAATCTGTATTGCCGGTGACGTTGACACCGCTAGCACCTGTCGCACAAACAAGCAGGCTGTCTGACGTAGACGTATCGCTATCGACTGTAATGCAATTAAATGTCGTGTCGCAGGCAGAACTTACCAGCGCCTGCAGATCAGATTGGCCAATCCACGCATCCGTGAAGATATAGACAAGCATCGTCGACATGTCGGGTGCGATCATACCGCTGCCTTTGGCGATGCCCGCAATTTTTACCGTGGTGCCATCAATGGTGACAGACCGCGATGCGCCTTTCTCGTAGGTGTCCGTTGTCATGATGGCAACCGCTGCCTCCGCGATCGCATCCTTTGACTGCCGTGCAACCAAATCTGCCAAATGAAAAGTGATACGGTCGTGAGGTAAGGGTTCTCCGATGACGCCGGTCGATGCTGTGAACACGCGTGATGCAGGCAAGTTTGTGGCGTCAGCTGTCGCATCGACCACCGCAGCCACCGCGTCGGTCCCGTTGCGGCCCGTGAATGCATTAGCGTTGCCAGCGTTCACCAGTATAGCAGCTCCTGCATCTGTCGACGCACCAAGCTTGGATTGACAGTCCAAGACAGAGGCCGAGCGTGTCGCAGACTTTGTGAAAACTCCCGCAACAGTAGTGCCTGGAGCGCATACGGCCAACATCACATCAAGCCGACCGCTATAGCGAACGCCCGCTGCAACCGAAGCAAAAGTTACGCCATCAATCGCGGGCAAATCAGGAGAGCTCTCCGGTGCCAATGGCGACCGGGCCAAAGCGCCAGCCATGGATCACTCAACCAAAGTCAGATCGGACAAGATGGAAGGATCAACGTCGGTAGCCCCGGATTGGTCAATCTGAGCCTTCGCCATCAGTTCGCTCACGAATGTCTCTACGGCGGCATCTCGCACCCCTTGTTGTATCTCTTCACGGACTTCATCCAGCGTGGGTGCATCGGGCGTACGGGTTTCATTTAGGACAATTACGTGCCAGCCGAATTGAGTTTGCACGGGGTCGGATACCTCACCAACTTGCAGAGCGATGACTGCCGCTTCAAAGCTGGGCACCATCGCACCGGTGCCAAACCAGCCAAGCTGGCCACCATTCGGACCAGACGGGCCTGTGGATTTTTCGCGCGCTGTTGCTGCAAAGTCGGCACCTGCATCAATTTCTTGTTTGATGGCTGCCGCTTCTTCTTCAGTTTCTACAAGGATGTGCGATGCATTGTACTCTTCCTCGGGGGCGGCGCCCTTGTACTGTTCGTCATAAGCCGCTTGGATTGCGTCCTCGGTCAGTTTTTCCTGAAACAGAACCTCTAGCCGTTCACCCGCCGTGAGAGACCGGGTTTCATTCTCGATCTGTAACTCTGCCCGTTTTGGCAGTTGACCTTCATAAGCTTGTGCCAAGAGGGTTTGGTTGATCAACTGTTCCAATATGCCGTTGAACAGCACCTCGTCAGGTAGTTGCTGGAATTGCTGCGGCAGGGACGCGCGCGCTACGATCATGTGGCCGACGGTGATGTTTGTTCCATTCACAGTGGCAACAACCGTATCTACGTCCTGTGCAGCGGCGGGAAGTGCCATCGCAGCGATTAGGCCAAGCGCAGGCAGCGAGAAGAAACGTTTTTTCATTGTTCAGTCCTTGGGCTCTGGCGCCTCACCTGGGGGGCGCATTGACACGGTTTCTCGTGACCCTTACATCGCCCTATGGACGCGGCCCGGGCCGGTTTTCGCCCACCGTATCTATGGGCTTGGCGCGCGCCCGGCAAGCAGTTGCTGAATGAACATATTTGATCGGCTGGAGAACGCATGCTCGGTTTCGGAACCCTCACCAAGAAGGTGTTTGGCACCCCCAATGATCGCAAGATCAAGAGCACGCGCCCGTTGGTCGAGAAGATCAACGCGCTTGAACCGGAGTTTGAAGCGCTCAGCGATGAGGGTTTGAAAGAAAAAACCCAAGCAATGGCTGAACGGGCTATGGGTGGTGAGAGCCTAGATGAGCTTTTGCCCGAAGCCTTTGCCAACTGCCGCGAGGCCGCCAAGCGTACGCTTGGATTACGCGCCTACGACACCCAACTGCTTGGCGCGATCTTTTTGCATCAAGGCAATATTGCCGAGCAGAAAACTGGTGAGGGCAAGACCCTGACCGCGACCTTCGCCACCTACCTGAATGCATTGACCGGAAAAGGCGTGCACGTAGTGACCGTGAACGACTATTTGGTTCAACGTGACGCGGAGTGGATGGGCAAAGTATTTACGGCGCTGGGTCTGACCACCGGCGTCGCTATTGCCGGCATGGACGAAGACGCCAAGCGCACAGCCTATGCGTGCGACGTAACCTATGCCACGAACAACGAACTGGGGTTCGATTATCTGCGCGACAATATGAAACCCACAATCGAAGAGATGGTACAACGCGGCCATAACTACGCGATCGTGGATGAGGTCGATAGCATCTTGATTGATGAAGCGCGGACGCCGCTTGTGATCTCCGGCCCGTTGCAGGACCGTTCCGAGATGTATGTCACAATCGACGCGATCATCCCGCTGATAGAGGACGATCACTTTACGCTCGATGAAAAGCAAAAAAACGTAACCTTCACAGATGAAGGGAACGAGTTTCTGGAAGAGCAGTTGCGCGCCCGCGGTCTGATCGAGCCGGAGGCCTCACTGTATGATCCTGAAAGCACCTCAATCGTGCACCACGTGAACCAGGGTTTACGTGCGCACAAGCTGTTCCAAAAGGACAAGGATTATATTGTTCGCGACGGTGACGTTGTGTTGATCGACGAATTTACGGGACGGATGATGGCCGGGCGTCGTTTATCTGAAGGTTTGCACCAGGCAATTGAAGCCAAGGAAGGTGTCCAAATCCGGCCCGAGAACCAGACGCTGGCATCTGTGACGTTCCAGAACTACTTCCGCCTTTATGACAAGCTGGCGGGGATGACCGGTACCGCAGCCACCGAGGCCGAGGAATTTGGGACAATCTACGGCCTTGGCGTCGTAGAAGTGCCGACGCACAGGCCCGTTGCGCGTGTGGATGAGGACGATCAAGTCTATCGCACAGGCCAGGAAAAATACCAAGCCATGATCAGCGAGATAAAGGCGGCCCACGAAAGGGGGCAACCCGTTCTGGTTGGTACGACATCTATTGACAAGTCTGAGATGTTCTCGACCCTTCTGCAGTCAGAGAAGATTCCGCACAACGTTCTCAATGCGCGGCAGCATGAGCAGGAGGCCCAGATCATCGCTGACGCAGGCAAGTTGGGTGCGGTCACCATTGCAACTAACATGGCTGGTCGCGGAACCGATATTCAGCTTGGCGGCAACGTCGAGATGAAAGTGCTGCAAGCGATCACTGCTGACCCGGACATTGACCCCGAAGACGTCCGTAAGCGTATCGAAGCCGAACACGAAGATGAAAAGAAACAGGTCATCGAAGCGGGAGGTCTTTTCGTGCTTGCTTCGGAGCGGCACGAAAGCCGCCGGATCGACAATCAGCTACGCGGTCGGTCAGGTCGCCAGGGCGACCCGGGCCGCACGTCTTTTTATTTGAGTCTGGAAGATGACTTGATGCGCATCTTCGGATCGGACCGGCTGGACAAAGTGCTTAAGACCCTTGGGATGGAGGAAGGCGAAGCCATCGTCCATCCGTGGGTCAACAAGTCGCTTGAGCGTGCGCAAGCCAAGGTTGAAGGGCGCAACTTCGACATTCGAAAGCAGTTGCTGAAGTTTGACGACGTGATGAATGATCAGCGCCGCGTGATTTTCTCGCAACGCCGTGAAATCATGGAAGCCGAAGATCTTTCTGAAATCACGTCCGATATGCGTGATGAAGTGATTGATGATCTTATTGATCAATACATGCCCGCCAATAGCTACGCGGATCAATGGGACACGCAGGGCCTATACGCTGCGGTGATCGAAAACCTGGGTCTTGACGTGCCCGTCATCGCCTGGTGCGAAGAAGAAGGCGTAGACGACGAGCAAATTCGCGAGCGTCTGATTGAAGCACATGACAAGCTGATGGCAGACAAGGCCGAAGCCTTCGGCGAAGAGAATATGCGCAGCATCGAGAAGCAGCTGGTCTTGCAGGCGATTGATGGAAAATGGCGTGAGCATCTGTTAACGCTTGAGCACTTGCGGTCCGTTGTTGGTTTCCGAGGCTATGCGCAGCGCGATCCATTGAACGAATACAAGAACGAAGCCTTTCAGCTGTTCGAAGGTATGCTGGAAAGTCTGCGCACTGAAGTCACCAATAAACTGTCGCGTATCCGTCCACTGACGGATGAAGAACGCGAGCAGATGCTGGCTCAGATGGCCGCTCAGCAACAGCAGGTCGTAGAGGCCGCGGAACCAGACGACACGCCTGCACCCACCGCCGAAGCAGTGGCAAACGGCTTCGATGAAAATGACCCGACCACTTGGGGCAATCCAGGTCGGAACGATCCGTGTCCCTGTGGTTCGGGCAAGAAGTTCAAACATTGCCATGGGCGGCTGGTCTAAGCCACCTGCCCTATTCCTGCCCCAAAGACTCCCAACGCGCGTCATAACCCGGCCAGGTTGTAGTGCGATTTCCTCCTGGAACCAATCCGTGGGAAGGGAATGGGACGATGCGACACGTAAAAGAGATCGCAACCGCTGTGGGGACATTGGCCATCGCTGTTGGCATTGGGTTTGTCATGCAAAGCAGTGAAGCTGCGAAAGAACGCTATGGAGAATCGGCCCGCCCGGTAAGCGCGCCAGAGCCGAGCGAAGATTATCTTAGTGGCGATGCGAGTGCCGATATCTTGCTTGAAGTGCAGGAAATCGAACTGACTTCGGCAACCGAAGTTAAGCCGGTATCGCTTCCAAAAGCAGAGAGCGAAGTCGAGCGTGCATCTGCACCAACCAGTGCGATGACCCTACAAGTGGCTGATGCACCGACAGTTTTCGACAAATGCAGTATTAGCGTTGACGCTCAAAGCGCGGATGCCGCGTTGGTGGTTCTGTCACTGCATGCTCCCTGCGCTGTGAACGAACGCCTGACGATACATCACAACGGTATGATGTTCACTGAAACCACGGACTTGACGGGCAAGTTGACGGTCACAGTCCCAGCTCTGTCAGAGCAAGCCGTGTTCATCATGGCATTTCCAAATGGGGAAGGTGCTGTGGCGCAACTCCGCGTGCCTGAACTTGCGCAATATAGCCGTACCACTCTGCAGTGGCGTGGACGTGCCGGATTTGAATTACACGCACGCGAGTTTGGCGCAGAATACGGTCAGGATGGTCACATCTGGTCTGGAATGGATCAGGACAAGGATGGCATGACAAAAGGCGAAAACGGTTATGTCATGCGCTTGGGTGACGCGTCGTTGGCAGAAGAGCCTTTGATTGCCGAAGTCTATACTTTCCCGTCGTCCGCGTCAGAGAAGTCTGGGACTATCAAGCTTAGCGTCGAAGCTGAAGTAACGGCAGACAATTGCGGGCTAGAGGTTGAGGCACAGGCGTTGGAGATGGCCGAAGGCAACCGGCTCAAAACCCAGGACCTGACCCTCGCTGTACCGGGTTGTGATGCCGTTGGAAGCTTTCTTGTGTTGAACAATCTCGTCGCAGACCTGAAAGTCGCCAGCAACTGACCGTAGCGACAATAGGCTTCTCATGGCTTTGATACGTGCGGCGATTTTCGCCGCACTTTCCTTTTTTGGTACCGTACTTATTGCGCAGGATGTGACGCTTACCTCACCTGACGGTCAGGTAGAGCTAAGCGGAACTTTGTTGGGCTTTGACGGCGAGTTCTACCGCATTCAAACGATCTATGGCGAGTTGACCGTCGATGGGTCCGGGGTGCTTTGCGATGGCCCTGCTTGTCCCAACCTTCAGGATTTCGTCGCAGAGATCAGCATTTCTGGTTCATCGACAATGGGGGCTGTCCTGATGCCGGCGCTGATCGAAGGATTTGCCCTCCGCAATAATTATGACACGACCCGAGAAGAAATTGATGCGCGCAACTTTGTCTATGAGTTGATGGATAGTGATACGCGGCGCGCGGTGGCGCGGTTTCATTTTCACGTATCAACCACTGACGAGGGATTTGCAGATCTGCTGACCAATGATGCAGATCTGGTCATGGCTCTGCGCGAAATTCGCCCCGATGAACGGCAGCGCGCGAGAGATGCCGGGATGGGAGACCTGACGGGAGCTAACCGCAGCCGTGTTGTTGCATTGGATGCAATGGTACCAATCGTTGCACCGTCTAATCCGGTTGATCAAATCTCGCCGCAGGACCTTGCTGGCGTTTTTGCTGGGCGTATCACGAATTGGGCAACGCTAGGCGGAGCAGATGCGCCAATTGCTCTGCACTTACCGGGCGTGCGGACAGGTTTAGGGCAATCGGTTGAAGATGATCTCATGGGGCCGTTGCGGGCATCATTTGCCGATGGGATCATACGCCATGACCGTGGATTGGATGTGGTAGCAGCCGTTTTGAAAGACCCTTTTGCCATCGGGATCGCAAGCTATGCTGACACCGGCGATAGTCGTGCCTTGACCCTGACGGGTCCATGCGGGTTTTCTCTTTCCGCAGGGCGTGAAACTATCAAAACCGAAGACTACCCGCTGACCGCGCCAATGTTCCTCTACTTGCCCGCGCGCCGCCTACCTAAAATCGGGCGTGAATTTCTCGCTTTCACGCGTGGTCCATCAGCCCAGGTGGTAATTCGGCGCGCCGGGTTCGTGGATCAGGCCCCTGAAGAAGTATCCATCAACGAACAAGGGTATCGGTTCGTGAACGCTGTTACTTCGGCAGGGCCCGAAGTGCCGTTGGAAGAATTGCAGCGCATGACTCGCACCTTATATGACATGGCACGATTGACGACATCCTTCCGGTTCGAAGCAGGATCTGTGCGGCTTGATGCGCAGTCTCGATCAAATGTACAGCAACTGGCGCGTGCAATCGAGCAAGGCAAATACGATGCTAGGCGGGTGTTGCTAGTTGGTTTCAGTGACGGCGATGGACCTGCAACCGCCAACCGTGACATCGCACTGCGCCGGGCGGAAGCGGTGCGGCGTGCCATTGAGACGGCCGCCCCAACGGCGAATTTTGAGCGAATTCAAATGGGTGTGGACGCGTTTGGCGAGGCGTTGCCGATGGCGTGCGACGATAGCGCTTGGGGGCGGCAGGCCAACCGACGCGTTGAGGTCTGGGTGCGCTAAAGATATCCCTCAGATTTGAAGCTGAGTTCGCGACTTTTGCCCACGATCAGGTGGTCGTGCAGAGTGATGCCCAATGCGCCGCACGCCATTTCCATTTTGGCGGTCATCTCAATGTCCGATTCGCTCGGGGTCGGATCGCCTGAGGGATGATTGTGCACAAGGATCAGCGCAGATGCATTGAGTTCCAGCGCCCGTTTGGCGACCTCACGAGGATAGACCGGCACGTGATCTACGGTGCCTTTGGCTTGTTCTTCGTCGGCAATGAGGATGTTCTTGCGATCAAGGTAGAGCACACGAAACTGCTCGGTTTCACGATGAGACATTGTGGTGTGGCAATAGTCTAGCAACGCATCCCAGCTTGAAATAGCATTTCTATTCAGAACTTTGGCGCGCGCCATACGCTGCGCCGCGGCCTCTATGATCTTTAGCTCGCAAATCACAGCGTGGCCCACACCTTTGAACGATTGTAGCCGATCAACGGGTGCCGTGATCACCCGGTTGAAGTCGCCAAACTCAGCCATCAGGGCATGGGCTAGTGGTTTCACATCCTGACGCGGGATTGCGCGGAACAGGACAAGTTCTAGCATTTCGTAATCAGGCAAGGCCGCTGCACCGCCAGCCATGAAGCGGGTTCGCAGCCTTTTACGATGATCTGCTATGTAAGATGGGGTACGACCCTTGGGCATTGCGACGGGTGCGGCCTCGTCTAAATCGAAGGGAAGCGACTGTTCAGAGAATTGGGACATACCTCAACCTGCCGCGCAGTTGGTTAGTGATAGGTTAATTTCAGCGGCAAAACTGGGTGTAACCCCTCCAATGCAGCATGCCTACACCCCCTGTATACGCCCGGTGCCGGTCGATGATATGCTGATGCCCGCGACGGTCCTTGTAGGACCGAAGCTGGTATAAGTCTGATTTTCGGCTGCAGAAAAGAAGAGCTAAGGCAGATTTGATCCGCCTTAAACAGGTGTGACCCAGACGCCCCTTACAGCCGTCTGAGAGCCCGCGAACCTCAAGCCCGGCCTTACCCTTTCATTGAATCCCAGAAGGATTTGACGCTGGAGAAAAAGCTAGACGATTCGGGATTGTTCTCTTCTGATAGCGCTTCGAACTCGCGCAAAAGCTCTTTTTGGCGCGAGGTCAAGTTCACAGGCGTCTCGACCGCAAGTTCAATGAACATATCTCCGACACCACCGCCGCGCAGGGCTGGCATGCCTTTACTACGCAAACGCATTTGACGACCCGACTGCGAGCCTGCTGGGATTTGCACGCGACCACGACCGCCATCAATTGTTGGAACCTCGATACTGCCACCCAGCGCTGCGGTGCCCATGCTGACTGGGACGCGGCAAAAAAGGTTCGTGCCATCGCGTTCGAACAATTTGTGTTCCGCTACATCGATGAAGATGTAGAGATCACCCGATGGTCCGCCGCGCATTCCTGCCTCACCTTCGCCAGCGAGGCGGATGCGGGTGCCGGTCTCAACCCCGGCGGGGATGTTCACCGATAATGCCCGATCCTTCTCGACCCGGCCTGATCCGCCGCAAACCCGGCAGGGATCTTTGATGATCTGGCCCAAGCCACCACATGTCGGACAAGTTCGCTCGACGGTAAAGAACCCTTGCTGCGCGCGTACCTTGCCCATGCCCGAACAGGTGGGACATGTTGTAGGTTCGGAACCGTCCTCTGCTCCCGTGCCATGGCAGTGGTCGCATTGGACCGATGTAGGTACATTGATGGTTTTCTGCATGCCTGCAAAGGCATCTTCGAGAGAAACGCGCAGGTTGTAGCGCAAGTCGGAGCCACGGGCGGCGCGTTGGCGTCCTCCGCCACCGCGTTGGCCGCCCATGAAGTCGCCAAAAAGATCATCAAACACGTCGGAGAAGGCAGAGCCAAAGTCACCTTGGCCGCCGCCAAAGCCGCCTCCGGGACGACCGCCACCACCACCCATGCCGCCCTCGAAAGCGGCATGGCCGAACCTGTCGTAGGCCGCCTTTTTCTCGGCGTCCTTCAGAATTTCGTAGGCTTCGTTGGCTTCCTTGAACTGTGCTTCGGCCTTGGGATTGTCCGCATTGCGGTCCGGGTGCAGTTCCTTGGCTTTCTTGCGGTAGCCCTTTTTGATCTCGTCGGGGCTCGCACCTTTCGAGACGCCAAGCACCTCGTAATAATCACGTTTTGCCATGGATTATGTCCTTTGCTGGAACGTCTGAGGCCGGCCTGTTGTGGCCGGCCTCGTGATTGGTTCCTCTGAGGCCCAAAATCAGGCGCGCTTGTTGTCGTCGTCGAGATCTTCGAATTCGGCGTCTACGATATCGTCGTCATCGCCGCGGGGTTCATCCGCGGCTTGAGGCTCGTCTTCGCCATCGTCCTGCGCCGCTTTGTAGATCGCTTCGCCCAGCTTCATGGCCGCTTCGGTCACGTTCTGGATGCCCGATTTGATCTTGTCAGCGTTTTCGGTCTCGATCTCGTCCTTGAGCGCAGCAATGGCCAGTTCGATTGCCTCGACCGTGGTTGGGTCCACTTTGTCCGAATGCTCTTCCAGCGACTTCTCGGTCGAGTGAATGAGGCTTTCGGCCTGGTTTTTGGCTTCGACCAGTTCCTTGCGTGCCTTGTCGGCTTCCGCGTTTTCCTCGGCGTCCTTGACCATTTGTTCGATGTCGTCGTCCGAGAGACCACCCGAGGCCTGGATCGTGATCTTCTGTTCTTTGCCGGTGCCCTTGTCCATTGCGCCGACCGACACGATACCGTTCGCGTCGATATCAAAGGTCACTTCGATCTGCGGCAGGCCACGCGGGGCGGGCGGGATGTTTTCAAGATTGAAGGCGCCCAAAAGCTTGTTGTCAGACGCCATTTCACGCTCACCCTGGAAGACACGGATGGTCACGGCATTCTGGTTGTCCTCGGCCGTCGAGAAGATCTGGCTCTTCTTGGTCGGGATCGTGGTGTTGCGGTCGATCAGGCGAGTGAAGACACCACCCAAAGTCTCAATCCCAAGAGACAGCGGTGTTACGTCGAGAAGAACAACGTCCTTCACGTCACCTTGCAGAACACCAGCCTGGATAGCGGCACCCATAGCAACCACTTCGTCGGGGTTCACACCTTTGTGGGGTTCCTTGCCAAAGAACTTGGTCACTTCCTCGATCACTTTGGGCATGCGGGTCATACCGCCGACCAGAACCACTTCGTCCACGTCGGATGCGGAGAGGCCCGCGTCTTTCAGTGCTGCGGCGCAGGGCTTCATCGAGGATTTGATCAGATCACCGACCAGCGATTCCAGCTTGGCACGGGTGAGTTTCATCACCATGTGCAGCGGCTGTCCGTTCGAGCCCATCGAGATGAACGGCTGGTTGATTTCTGTTTGCGAGGACGAGGACAGTTCGATCTTGGCCTTCTCTGCCGCTTCCTTCAGGCGTTGCAGCGCCATCTTGTCCGCGGTCAGGTCGACGGAATGTTCCTTTTTGAACTCGTCAGCGAGGTAGTTGACGATGCGCATGTCAAAGTCTTCACCACCCAGGAACGTGTCACCATTAGTGGATTTCACTTCGAACAGACCGTCGTCGATTTCCAGGATGGTAACGTCGAATGTACCACCGCCAAGGTCATAGACCGCGATGGTTTGCGAGTTTTCTTTGTCGAGGCCATAGGCCAGCGCGGCGGCCGTCGGTTCGTTGATGATCCGCAGCACTTCTAGGCCCGCGATCTTGCCGGCGTCTTTTGTGGCCTGGCGCTGGGCGTCGTTGAAATAGGCGGGGACGGTGATGACCGCTTGGGTCACGTCTTCGCCTAGATAGCTCTCGGCGGTTTCTTTCATCTTGCCCAGGATGAAGGCGGAGATCTGGCTGGGCGAGTATTTCTCACCGCGCGCTTCGACCCATGCGTCGCCGTTGCCGCCGTCGATCACGGCGAAGGGCAGGTTTTTCTTGTCTTTGGCCAGATCCGCGTCGTCATTGCGACGGCCGATCAGGCGCTTGACGCCAAAGATGGTGTTGTCGGGGTTCGTGACCGCTTGCCGTTTGGCGGGCTGGCCGACGAGACGTTCGTTTTCTGTGAAGGCCACGATGGACGGGGTTGTCCGCGCGCCTTCCGCGTTTTCGATCACGCGGGGCTGGCTACCATCCATGATGGCGATGCAGCTGTTGGTGGTTCCAAGGTCAATACCGATGACTTTAGCCATGTTTTCGATCCCTCATATCAGTTCAAGGCGATGACACGAGGCGGCGACCCGTTTCGGCATCGACGCCACGCACTAGGATTGCACACGATTTCGTGCGCGCTGCGGCGTATATAAGGAGGGTGCATAGGCGCTGCAACCGTTGTCACGAGGCCAAAAACAGCAAAAATTACAATTATTGAAGGGGAATGGTCGATGCACGTGACTGTGCGCGGATTTGATGTTCACAAAGGGTATCTGGACGCCCGGCAGCAGGCGCAGCTTGTCGCGGACGTGCGCCGCGTGGTCGAGGCGGCACCGATGTTCTCGCCCGAGACACCTTATGGTAAGCCGATGTCGGTGCGTATGACCTCGGCCGGAGCGATGGGCTGGTATGCTGACCGATCTGGATACCGCTACGCACCAACCCATCCAAGTGGAGTGGACTGGCCAGCCATTCCTGAGCTGGTTTTGGCGCTTTGGCATAACCTGACAGCGCTTGATCGCGCGCCTGACTGCTGTTTGATCAACTATTATGGCGAGGGCGCCCGCATGGGGATGCATCAAGACAGGGATGAAGCAGATTTCAAATGGCCGGTTTTGTCTGTGTCATTGGGTGATGCCGGATTGTTCAGGATTGGCAACCAGACACGCGGTGGCAAAACCGAGTCGATCTGGCTTGAGAGTGGCGATGTGGTGATCATGGGCGGTGAGGCTCGTTTGACCTATCATGGTGTGGATCGCATTCGCTTTGGATCATCGTCACTTCTGTCCAAGGGAGGGCGCATCAACCTGACCTGCCGGGTGGTGCGATGACCTATTCGGTCGGTGGGGCAAGAACGGAGGTCGTCGCGGGCTCTTCGAATGCAGCATCTAGGTCAAGCAGTTGTAGTGTGTCCAAACCGACCAGCACCGAATCGACCGCGATGGTGGCGAGGATGATACCCATGACGCGGCTGATGACGCTTGCGCCCGTGTTCCCAATCAAGCGGTAAACATAGGTTGCCGTCAGCAGCAACACCAGTGTGATCAAAAGTACAAAGAGCAAGAGCCCGGCGGTAACGATCTGATCCGTCAGACTTTCGGTTTGGTTATCTGTCAGCACGACGATGGCCAGCATTGCGCCTGGTGAAGCGATAGACGGCATGGCGAGGGGAAACACCGCTCCGGCAAGATGGTCGCGTTCGGCTTCGGCGATTTCGGTGGTGGACTTGGCGTCGCCGAAGATCATCGTCAGTGCGAACAGAAACAGGATGATCCCACCTGCAATCTGAAACGAGCCAAGGCGTAGCCCGATCGCTTCAAGCAGCACTTGGCCACCCAGCAGGAAAGCAAACAGGACAAGCCCAGCAATGGCGACAGCGCGGATCGCGAATTGTCGATGCAACGCGATAGGCACATTGGCGACAGCGAACAGAAATACTGGCAGCGACCCCACCGGGTCGATAACAACAAAAAGCGTGATAAAGTCACGCAGCAGCGTCAGCCATTCAAATTCCATAATGGCCTTATGCCGTTCAGCGACGCGCGTTCCAACTGATAGATGCGTGACGTCGTGTATAGAACTCGCCCATCAGACCCAACATCAACAGCACCACGCCTACCCACCAGGCATATTCCCAGGTCGAATTTCGCGGATAATAGTTGATGAATGTGAACCCTCTGGACTGGTCGATGGTGTGAAACAAGGGATTCCAGTCAAACATCACCAGCATGAAGCCCGGCAAGGTATTTGCCAGAAACATCTTGCCTGATGCAATCATGTTCGCGCGTTGGTAGATCTGTGTGAAAATTCCTACAAAGGTTGGAAACCAAGGTTTGAGCGCAAGTAACACGATCCCAAGCGCGCAGCCCGTAAACCAAGCCAGAAGCAGCATACCAAACGCTGCGAAAGGTTGCTCGATATGCACGGGCGTGAAGGCCACATGATAAATGAACAGAATCACGAAGGCTGACAGTACCTGTACATAAAGCGCGCCCAGTGCTGCCGAGATAATTGACACCAGGGTGTTCATCGGTGCGTGTTGCATCATCGGGCTGGATGGCCCTTCGGCACCGGCGACCGCGCTGAGCGACTTTACATGTGTCATGTAAAGGAAAATCCCAGTCATGATGTAAAGCAGAAAATCCCCGCGGATCGCGGCGCCACGCAGTCCCAGAACCGAAAACATGACATAAAACGCCATCACAAATATCACCGCCTGAAGCATATTCATGCCAATGGCGATAAACGCGTTGTTGTGCGTCTTCCGTACGCTGCGCACGACCGAGTGATAGATCACTTCGAACATCGACATGGCACTGCCAAAGCCTGTCTGCGGTTTGCGCGTTGATTGAAACATTTCCAGTTTTGCCTCGTAGGCTGCGATCTATGCAGGGAAATCTTGCTGTTCCGTTAGCACCACATCATAAGGAGCGCGCTGGGCTATGACAACAAGCGCCCGACCAAGGAGACATTTTGATGACCTATGACGATTTGATCCCGGTGCTTCGCAGGCTTGCACTAGACGCGGGTGACAAGATCATGGAGATTTACGAAGCGGACGATTTTGAGGTTAAGGTCAAGTCAGACGATAGCCCGGTCACCGAGGCAGATGAAGCCGCTGACGCGATTATTTCGGCGGGGCTGCGCGCTGCATTTCCCGATCTGATGCTTGTAACCGAAGAACAGGCGGCGACCCACGACACCACTGGAAAGACATTTCTGATTGTCGATCCGTTGGATGGCACAAAGGAATTTGTGCACCGACGTGGAGATTTCACGGTCAATATCGCCTTGGTCGAAGATGGAGTGCCTACCCGCGGCGTCGTTTATGCGCCTGCTAAGGGTAGGTTGTTTTACACACAGGCCAATGGTCAGGCGGTCGAGGAGACCGGCACTTTGGACAAGGTGGTAGTTGGTGAGATCTCCCCGCTGGCGGTGGCAGATAGCGACAACGATGCTTTGATGGTGGTTGCCTCAAAATCTCACCGGGATCAGGCAACCGATAACTATATCGAAAAGTACGCAGTCAAAGACATGACCAGCGCCGGCTCGTCTCTCAAGTTCTGCCTGGTTGCAACGGGTGAGGCGGATATATATCCTCGGCTGGGTCGTACGATGGAGTGGGACACCGCCGCAGGCCATGCCGTTCTGGCAGGGGCTGGCGGGCGAGTTGTGCGTTTCGACAACCACGCGCCGTTGGACTATGGCAAAGACGGCTATGCCAATCCGTTCTTTATCGCTTACGCTCCTGCGGTGGTTCTGAAGTCCGCCTGATGTCCGTTCTGATCGTTATTCCCGCCAGGTATGCGTCGTCTCGCTACCCAGGCAAGCCGCTTGTTCCGCTCACCGGCGCACATGGTCAAACTCAAACGCTTATCGAACGCAGTTGGCGAGCCGCTCTTGCCGTGGCGGGGATTGATCGTGTGGTCGTGGCAACAGACGATGATCGGATCAGGCATGTCGCTGAGACCTTTGGGGCCGAGGTGGTGATGACGTCAGACCAATGCGCCAATGGCACAGAGCGTTGCGCGGAGGCGCACTCGGCGCTGGGCGGCAGGTACAATGTTGTAGTCAATCTTCAGGGCGACGCCCCGCTGACACCAGCCTGGTTCATCGAAGGCCTAATCGATGGCTTGTATAATGCGCCGGAGGCTGAGATCGCGACACCGGTTCTACGCTGTGATGGCGCCACGTTGCGCGGTTTATTGGATGACCGGAAAGCTGGACGTGTGGGGGGGACCACAGCGGTATTCGGCGCAGAGCGGCAAGCGCTGTATTTCTCCAAGGAAGTGATCCCTTACACCAAGGACACATATGCAGAATGGTCCGACACACCGGTTTTCCATCATGTCGGCGTTTATGCCTATCGCCCGGATGCTCTTGCAGACTATCCCACCTGGCCGACTGGTCCGCTCGAGACACTTGAGGGCTTGGAGCAGTTGCGGTTTCTTGAAAATGGGAAGCAGGTGCTGTGTGTCGAAGTCGATGCACAGGGTCGCCAATTCTGGGAACTGAACAACCCCTCGGATGTACCCAAAATCGAGTCTATGATGACAGAGATGGGTCTCGATTAGGTCAATTGGTGACCGGTCTATACGCAACTTGGCGAATAGGTGCCACGTCAGCAAAGAATGGCTTATCCGGCGCCATTTTTGGCGCGTCCAAGCAACACTTGGGGCCACATAAGGGGCTTTCGGGAATTGGATATTTGTTAAGGACGGATTAGTAGTAAGGACAACAAAGTTGACCAGTTGTGACGATCAAGGGGATGACATGCGTAAGAAAGTGACCAAGGCAATCTTTCCTGTCGCAGGCCTGGGGACGCGGTTCTTGCCCGCGACAAAGTCGGTGCCCAAAGAGATCATGACGCTGGTTGATCGACCCTTGATCCAATACGCGATCGATGAAGCACGCGCCGCCGGGATCAAAGAATTCATCTTCGTCACATCGCGGGGCAAGGGGGCGCTTGAGGATTACTTCGACCATGCGCCGACGCTAGAGCAGGAGTTGCGAAAGAAGGGCAAAGACAAGCTTCTGGAAGCCCTCAAGGACACAAATATGGAGAGTGGCGCAATTGCCTATATTCGCCAGCACAAAGCGTTGGGGTTGGGCCATGCGGTTTGGTGCGCGCGTCGATTGATAGGGAACGAACCCTTCGCCGTGATACTGCCCGACGATGTGATTGCCGCCGACACGCCTTGCCTGAAACAAATGGTTGAGGCGTATAACGAGACGGGTGGCAACATCGTCGCTGCCATGGAGGTGCCGCCGGAAAAGGCATCATCTTATGGTGTGCTGGATGTCAAGAACGATATGGGTCAGATGGTCGAAGCCAAGGGAATGGTCGAAAAACCCGCGGCGGGAGAAGCGCCGTCGAACCTTGCCGTAATCGGTCGCTATATCCTGACAACGCAGGTGCTGCGCTCGCTCAACCAGATGAAGGCCGGGTCAGGCGGAGAAATCCAGTTGACCGACGCTATCGCCAAAGAAATTGGTGGTGAAGATGGTGTATATGGTTATCGCTTCCGCGGTCAGCGCTTTGATTGTGGATCGAAATCGGGGTTCCTGCAGGCGACCGTTGCTTTTGGCCTTGCCCGCGACGAATTGCGCGATGACCTGCTGGCCTATATCCGCGACGTTGTCCAAATGGACAAGGCGGCTGAATAGATCAGGAACACGACGTGACACATGCGCTCGCTTGTTGACGCGTACAAGCTAGTCTGGAAGCGCCGACGCCTTCGGTGGCGCGCCTTTCGCAGTCGGCATCAACTGAGATCAGTGATAGACAAGTCGGCGCATGTCGACCGCAACGCAATCCGCGCCTTTATCTGTCTGCGCAATGAGATGGCTCGGCTACCCTATTTCCTGGCGCATCACAGGCGCTTGGGTGTCGGACACTTCTATGTTGTCGACAACGATAGCACAGATGACGGTCATGCGTTTCTGGCGGAACAACCTGATGTCTCTCTTTGGCATACCACAAACAGTTATCGCGCGGCGCGCTTTGGGCTCGATTGGATCAATTGGCTGATGGCGCGGCACGGGCACGGTGCCTGGTGCCTTTTGCTCGATGCGGATGAGTTACTGATCTATGCGGATTACGCTAAGCAAGACCTCCACCAATTGACCGAGTGGCTGGACAGGCGGGGCCAACATGCGTTTGGCGCGCTGATGCTGGACCTTTATCCCCGGGGTGCGCTGGGCGTTGCGGCTGCGTCAAATGACCCGCTTCAGGTGCTAGAAGGGTTTGACGCCGGACCCTATCGTGCCGCTCGGCAAGGCCCCTTGGGCAACCTCTGGGTGCAGGGGGGACCACGGGAACGCGTGTTTTTTGCTCAGAACATGCGGCGCGCCCCGACGTTGAACAAGCTGCCTCTGGTCCGCTGGCACCGGCACTACACTTTCGTCAACTCGGCTCATTCTGTGCTGCCGCGTCGCTTGAATTTCGAATATGATGGCCCTGGAGGATCAGCACCCTCAGGTATTTTGCTGCACACCAAATTCCTGCCAGATGTATTGGACCGTGCGGACGAAGACCTGGACCGCCGCCAGCATTTTCATGACCCCGATGCCTTTGCCGGATACTACAACGAACTGAAGGCAGCGCCAACACTCTGGCACGAGGACACGCGGCGCTATGCGGGCTGGCAGCAATTGCTGGATTTGGGATTGATGACGGACGGTGGATTTGCAAACCACTAGTTGAAACTGTTGCCGATTGGGCAACAGTGCAACATTAAGTGACCAGACACATCAGACTTGTAACTCATTGCAAATTTTAAGAAGTTCTAAATTGTGGCAAGATACAGCCGAGGCATGATGTTATCGTGCGCACCGTCAAAAGGGCATGCGCACCCACAAAAGCGGGCGTGTTTTGGGGCTTTGGGATTCTTATCGGATGCGGTTGCGGCGCAAGTACCGATTGGCACGCGCTACCCGTAAGTCATTGGAACTGAAAGAGTTCCAAAACAACACTTCGCGTATAAAGCCCAATGATGTGCTGCTGATTAGCACCATGCGCAACGAACAGATCCGGTTGCCACAATTTCTAGACTATTACCGGATGATGGGCGTGGATCATTTCTTGTTGGTCGACAATGACAGCACCGACAGCACGCTTGGGTATCTGAACGGCATGTTGGACGTATCCGTTTGGTGCACAAAGGCGAGCTATAAGCGATCCAGGTTTGGAGTGGATTGGATCAATTGGTTGGCCCGGAAGTACGCGGATGGCCATTGGTTGCTGGTGGTCGACCCGGATGAGCTGTTTGTTTACCCGTTTTGCGACACGCGACCCATTCGTGCGTTGACCGACTGGCTGGAAAACTCGGGCATCCGCAGCTTCAGTGCCATGTTGCTCGATATGTATCCGAAGGGGCGGATTGGCGACCAGGCCTATGTCCCGGGCCAAGACCCGCTTGAGATTGCGGGCTGGTTCGATAGCGGGAATTACAGCATCTCGCGCAACCTGCAATACGGGAACCTCTGGATTCAGGGGGGGCCGCGGGCGCGTCGATTTTTTTCCGACTCGCCAAAGAAAGCGCCGGCCCTCAACAAAGTGCCGCTGGTGAAATGGAGCAAGCGCTACGCGTATGTCAACTCGACGCATATGCTGCTGCCGCGCGGTTTGAACCGGGTGTTTGACGAATGGGGTGGCGAAAAGGCATCGGGCGTTCTGTTGCACACCAAGTTTCTGAACACCTTTACGGCCAAGGCGCAGGAAGAGATTGTGCGCAACCAGCACTATGCAGGGTCGATCGAGTACAAGGCCTATGCCGACATTGAGTTGGAGGAACTGGACCTGTGGTGCAAATGGTCTGAAAAGTACATCAACTGGCGCCAACTCGAAATTTTGGGCCTAATGTCCAAGGGTAATTGGGCATGAGCGTCGGCATTGTGATGCTGGTGCATACTGCACTTGACCGCGCCGAACAGGCAGCGCGATTTTGGGCCAAAGGCGGTTGTCCTGTCGTGATCCACGTCGACAGGAACGTCCCTAAAAAGACTTACACCGCCTTTGCCAACGCCTTGTCGGATGTTCCGGCGATTGAGTTTTCCAAGCGGTTCCGTTGTGAATGGGGCACTTGGGGGATCGTGGCGGCAAGCCAGGCGGCATCAGAGTTGATGCTGACCCAGTTTTCAGACGTGCGGCATGTTTATCTGGCCTCGGGTTCGTGTCTGCCTCTTCGCCCGGTTGGGGAATTGGTGGATTATCTTGCCGATCGACCGCGCACCGACTTCATAGAAAGCGCCACAACAGCGGATGTACCATGGACTGTGGGTGGGCTGGATCAGGAGCGTTTTACGCTGCGGTTCCCGTTTTCGTGGAAGCGCCAGCGCTATTTGTTTGACAAGTGGGTCAACGTGCAACGCAAACTTGGGATTAAACGCAAGATCCCAGCCGGTCTTGTGCCGCATATGGGCAGCCAATGGTGGTGCCTGACCCGGCAAACCCTCTCGGCTATCTTGCAGGGGCCGGATCGCAAGGAATACGATGCCTACTTTCGAAATGTCTGGATTCCGGATGAAAGCTACTACCAGACGCTGGCCCGCCAATATGCAACCGATATTGAAAGCCGGTCGCTGACGCTATCCAAATTCGACTTTCAGGGCAAACCGCATATCTTCTACGACGATCACCTGCAGCTGCTTCGCCGCTCCGACTGTTTTGTCGCGCGCAAGATCTGGCCTCACGCAGATCGGCTCTATGACGCGTTTTTGTCCGACCCATCAGGTGCAATGAAACGCACAGAGCCTAACCCTGGCAAGATTGACCGCATTTTTGCGAAAGCGGTTGAACGCCGGACGCGTGGCCGCGCCGGGTTGTATATGCAAAGCAGGTTTCCGAACGAGGACTGGGAAAACGGCATCACCGCCGCGCCCTATTCCATGTTCCAGGGCTTCACCGAAATTTTTGAGAATTTTGAGAGTTGGCTGGCGCGGGCGACGGGCGCACGGGTGCATGGCCATTTGTTCCACCCGGACCGCGTTGAATTTGCCGACGGGCAAACCACCATCAACGGAGCGCTCAGTGACAACGCCAAGGCGCGAGACTACAACCCCAATTCATTTTTGACCAACCTAATATGGAACACGCGCGGCGAGCGGCAGTGCTTTCAATTTGGTCCGGGGGACAATCAAAAGATCAATTGGAAGGTGGCCAAGGACCCGAATGCACAGATTTCAGTGATCACTGGTGCCTGGTCTGTGCCGCTGTTCCGGTCAAACCTGAATTTCCTTGATATCCGAAAAGAGGCGGCGCGATTGCAAAAGATCGAAAGCGAACACCTCAAGGTCTTGAGATCGCACTATGCCAAGGCGCGGATACGCGTTTGGACCATGGCCGAGTTCGTGGAAGCCCCGATGGAGCCGTTGCAAGGCATTCTGGACGAGATCGGCCTGACCCACGCCCGACGTCTGTCCGAAGTGCCCAAGCTGGTCAATCTGACCGGCTTTGGCCAGTTCCTGCAGAACCTCAAGAACCAGGGGATGCATCCCTATCTCATGGGGGACTTCCCGGTGGCACTTGGTCCGAAACCAGCAGAGGATATGCCGCGTAAACCCTATCTCGTGCGCTGATCTGATATGGCCAAATTTGACTACTTCGTTGTCTTTGCCGAGATGCGCACTGGCTCCAATTTTCTTGAGGCCAACCTGAATGCGCTCGACGGGCTGTCGTGCTACGGTGAGGCATTCAACCCAGGCTTCATAGGGTATCCGAAAAAGGATGCGATGCTGGGGATTACTCAGGCCGCGCGGGATGACGACCCCAAGCTGCTGCTGCGGCAGATCAAGAAAGCGCCAGGCCTGGGTGGCTTCCGGTACTTTCACGATCATGATGCACGCATCTTCGACAAGGTCGTGGATGATCCCAAATGCGCAAAGATCATTCTGACGCGGAACCCGGTCGACAGCTATGTGTCATGGAAGATCGCCAAGACAACCGGCCAATGGAAACTGACAGATGCCAAAGCCCGCAAGGATGGCAAAGCCAACTTTGATGCGGATGAATTTGCGAGGCACCTTACCGCGCTGCAGGACTTCCAGGTCACCTTGCTGCGGCGCCTGCAGACATCGGGTCAAGCAGCGTTTTACCTAGCTTACGAAGATTTGCAGAGCCTGGACACTCTCAATGGTCTGGCGAAGTGGCTTGGGATTGATGCTCAGCTCGATACATTGGACAAGAGCCTGAAAGTGCAGAACCCCAGCGCGTTGTCCGATAAGGTTAGCAACTTTCATCAAATGACCGAGGCGCTATCGGGTCTTGACCGCTTTAATCTGACCCGGACACCCAATTTCGAACCCAGGCGCGGTGCGGCTGTGCCCACCTACTACGTCAGTCAGACTCAACCATTGCTTTATCTGCCCATTCGCGGTTGGCCAAATGATATCGCGTTGCAGTGGTTGAGCAGTTTGGATGCGACACAAGGGGCCAAGCCTGGGTCCAAGCTGTCTCAGAATGAACTGAGGGACTGGATGCGCAGTCATCCGGGTCATCGCAGCTTTACAGTTTTGCGGCACCCTTTGGCTCGGGCGCATGCCGTGTTCTGCAATCGTATCTTGAACACCGGACCGGGCGGATATGGCGGGATCCGCAACGCGCTCGGTCGCCGGTACAAGCTGGACCTGCCCGAAACAGTATCGGAGCCCGGCTATGACAAGGTCGCGCATCGGACAGCGTTTGCCGGGTTCCTCCGCTTTCTCAAGGCCAATCTAAGCGGACAAACCGCAATGCGGGTGGACCCCGATTGGGCCAGTCAGGCCAAAACGATTGAGGGCTTTGCAGAGTTTGCCCTCCCCGACCGTCTGATGCGTGTCGAAACGCTGGCGCACGAATTGGCGGATCTGGCACAGACGGTTGGCGTATTGCAGCCACCTGACCTGGCTGTATCAACCGACGATAGCCCCTTTGCCCTGCTGGATATCTACGACGCCGAAATCGAGGCCTTGGCACGCGCAGCTTATCCGCGCGACTACTTGATGTTCGGTTTCAAGGATTGGCTATCGACCTAGGCGGCCCTTGCGGGTTTGGCCTCGTTTAAGATCGCAAACAAAGTCGTCGGATCAGGGTTCGCCCGCAGCTTTGTGCAGATGGCGCCGTCACGCAATGTACGTGACACCAGCGCCAAAGCTTTAAGGTGTTCGACCCCGGCTTCTTCGGGGGCGAACAAGGCAAAGGCCACATCGACCGGTTGTCGGTCAACGGCATCAAAATCAATGGGTTTGTCGAGAAGTACAAATGCACCCACAACGTCCGAAATCCCATCCAGACGCGCATGCGGCAGGGCCACACCGCGGCCCACTCCAGTGGGCCCCAGCGCTTCGCGCGCGATCAGCGACTCCACCACCAACCCGGCATTCAGGTCATAGGCGGATTGCACAAGATCGCCGATCTCGTGAAAAAGCCGCTTCTTTGACGAGACGGCGGTAACAACCTTAACCGCCTCGAGTTTCAAAAGAGTCCCAAAGTTCATTCTGCTCGCTTGTCGGTGCGCCGTGGCACCGATCCCTTAAGGGTCGATCCAGCCAATGTTCCCGTCATCGCGACGGTAGACCACGTTCAGCCCGTCTTTCCCTTCGTTTCGGAACACCAGCACTGGGGCGCCCGCCAATTCCATCTGCATGACCGCTTCGCCAACCGAAAGAGAGGGGATCTTGGTTTCCATCTCAGCTACGATCATAGGTTGAAGCGTCTCGGGTTCCGACTCATCCGCTCCCATGTCAGAGGCGAGGATATAAGAGGCTGCGCCAGAGAGTTCAACAGGTTGCGCACGCTCCTTGTGATGGTCCTTGAGACGGCGCTTATAGCGCCTCAGCTGCTTCTCCATCTTCTCAGAGCAGGCATCGAAAGCTGCATAGATTTCAGTGGCATGTGCCTTGGCTTGTGCCGTCAATCCGGTCGACAGGTGTACGGTCGCCTCACAAACATATTCATGCGCAGATTTGGAAAACACCACCTGCGCATTGGTGGGACGTTCGGCATATTTCTGCACAACCGCCCCTAGATCGTCGCGTACATGGGTCTGCAGCGCTTCACCGATGTCGATCTGCTTGCCACTGATTTGATACTGCATTCTTGCTCCTTCTGGTGTGTCCGCACTACTCAGTTTGCCCGCCAGCATCCGGCGGGGCATCGTTCTGTCATATGTGCGGAAGTGGCACTGCCTGCTCTTGATCGCGTTGCCACCCTGACACCAGAGTGAAAAACATACGGATCGGGAACAGCATCAAAGCCATATCTTATTGCACGCCAAAATACGGGCCTGAGTCAATGAAAAGCGACGACACGCAAATGTGGCTTCCTCACCCGATCCGAAAATTCTCGCCCAGATACACGCGACGTACATTTTCGTTCTGCACAACATCTTGAGGTGTGCCCGACATCAGAACCTGTCCATCGTGGAGGATGTAAGCCCGGTCAACGATTTCGAGTGTTTCGCGGACGTTGTGATCGGTGATCAGCACTCCGATACCCCGTTTTTTCAGATCCGCCACCAGATGCCGAATGTCCCCGACAGAAATCGGGTCCACCCCGGCAAAGGGTTCGTCAAGCAGCAGATATTTGGGATCAGCGGCAAGTGACCGCGCAATCTCCACCCGGCGCCGCTCGCCGCCCGACAGCGCCAGCGCAGGGGCGCGTCGCATGTGTTCGATGGAAAACTCGCTCAGCAGCTCTTCCAGCCGCTCGCGCCGTTTGTGCCGGTCAGGTTCGGTGATGTCGAGAATGGCCAGGATGTTGTCTTGAACACTCAAACCACGGAAAATGCTCATTTCCTGCGGCAAGTACCCGATGCCCATCTGCGCACGACGGTACATCGGCAAGCTGGTCACATCGGTGCCGTCCAGCATAACGGTGCCGCCTTCAGGTGTTACCAGCCCGGCAACCGCGTAAAATGTTGTGGTCTTGCCCGACCCATTTGGACCCAGCAGGGCCACAACCTCGCCCCGGTTCAAGTCCATCGAAAAATCGCGGATCACCAACTTCTTGCGGTAGGATTTGCGGAGATGCGAAATATGCAGGCCTGACGACCCACCAGCCACTTTTAGATCGGGTTTAGCCATCAGTTGCCGCCGGTTTGAAGAATCGTTTTCACGCGGCCTTGCATGCGCGCGGTCCCGTCATCCAGGTTAACGGTCATCCTGTCAGCTGCAATCGCGCTTTGCCCTTGCGTCAGCAGCACCTCCCCGGTCATGACGATGACGCCGCTGTCAATTGAGTAGTCGGCACGTTGCCCTTCGGCTGCATCCGCGCCGGACGCCAATGTGACGCCGCCCGTGGCTTCCAAACGCTCGATCCCGGCCTGATCATCGCGATAGATCACCAGGACGCGCGGTGCCGACAAGCGCATATCGCCCTGCCCGATCACCACATTGCCAGTGAACGTGGCAGCGCCCGTGTTCTGATCCACGTTCAGTTCGTCCGCGCTTACTTCAATCGGCGCAGAGGTGTCCTGCCGAATAGCGCCAAAGGCCACTTGGGTACCTTGAGCAAAAAGCGGGGCCGTTAGACTCAAAAGGACCAGACAGACGAGGGTACGGAAAAAAATCACAGGCCAATTACTCTTCTAAGCTTTCCGGACGGTATATCAACTTTACGCCATTTGTGAAAATCAAATGGGCGTTGTCGCCATCATCGGTCTTTTCCAACCGCATGCGTCCTGCTTCAAGCGTACCAGCAAGCCCGGTGCCCGTGACCGGTCCGGGCGACTCAACCGTCATCTGGTCAAAATCCGTCAACAGCTCTTCGCTGTTCAACTTATAGCCCGTTGATGTGGTGATCACGACATTACCTTCCAGCGACGAAGCCCCGGCGCCCATATCAAAGGCGCCCCGGTCGGAAAACAGCACCACGCGCGTGCCGCCCGACAGATCAATATGCGCCGCAAGGTCGGTTGCCGCATTGTCGTGCCCGCGCGCCGTCGCCATGGCGCCCGCAGACACGGATATGCGGTCACCGCTGGTCGATGTGCCGGAAAAGAACGGTGCCGTGATCTGCTGGCCGCTCAAACGCTCTTCAATTTCGGCCTCGGCCATTGGAACGGCTGCAATAGGGTCGATGTTGCGTGACAACAGAAAAACGGTCGACAAAAGCGCAAGCGCTGTCAGGGGCAAGAGCACCTTGAGCCAAGCGACCAGTTTCGAATACCCGTCCATCACAAGTCCCCTACCCAAGCCCCACGCGCAAGCAGTCGTGGATGTGCAAAATCCCCTTGGGCGTGCCCGGTGCATCTGGTGATTCAGCAAATACACAGGTGATCTTGCGCGCGTTCATCAGCGCCACCGCTTCTTCGGCCAATGCCGATACACTGATCGTAGTGGGTGAGGTGGTCATCACATCCACCGCTGTCAAGGACAAGAGCCCATCCATGTGCCGCCGCAGGTCGCCATCGGTGATGATCCCGGTCAGGCTGCCGTCAGCATCTGTGACGCCTACGACCCCCAGGCTCTTTTTGCTGATCTCGATCAACGCGTCCGCCATTGAAGTGGTTTCGGCGACCAATGGCATCGCTCCGCCGGTGTGCATCAGGTCACGGACACGGCTAAGCTTGGCCCCCAGCTTGCCGCCCGGATGAAAGTCGCGAAAATGCTCCGCCGTGAACTCGCGATGCTCCATCAACGCCACCGCCAGGGCATCCCCCATTGCAAGCGTCAGCGTGGTCGATGCAGTCGGGACAACGCCTGTGCCACAAGCCTCAGCCACATCGGGCAGTTGCAGAATCACGTCGCATTCCACCCCCAAAGTACTCTGTGGCGCCTTCGTCATGCCAATCAACGGAATGTCGAACCGTCGCGAGAACGCGATGATATTGGCCAGTTCGGGCGCTTCACCAGAATTCGAAATTGCAAGGACCACGTCCGCGCGCGTGACCATTCCCAAGTCGCCGTGGCTCGCCTCGGCTGGATGGACAAATTGTGCGGGCGTTCCGGTGCTTGCCAGGGTCGCTGCGATCTTACGCGCGATGTGACCTGACTTGCCGATCCCTGTAACGATCACCCGCCCCTTGGCATTCAGCAGCAGATCAATGGCGTCGCGAAATTGTTCGTTCAAACTCTCTTCAAGCACGTACAGGGCGTCGGCTTCGGCCCGTATCACCCGCCGCGCAGTGTCTATGAAAGGGGTTTTGACGGTCATGAGTGCGCAAAGATATCCGCGTCAGGCCAGCCCGCCAAATCTAGTCGCGCCCGCATCGGAAGAAAGTCAAAACAGGCCTGCGCCATCTCCATCCGGCCTTCGCGTTCCAGGCGCGCGTTCAAAACATCCCGTAATTTGTGCAGATACAACACGTCGGACGCGGCATATTCAAGCTGCGCATCTGTCAGTGTGTCAGCCCCCCAATCACTCGATTGCTGCTGTTTTGAGATGTCGATGTTCAGAAGTTCCTGCAGCAGATTTTTGAGGCCGTGTCGATCTGTGTACGTGCGGATCAGCCGGCTTGCGATCTTGGTACAATAGACAGGGGATGTGACAGCACCAAAGGCGTTCATCATTGCGGCAATGTCGAAGCGGCCAAAGTGAAACAGCTTGAGGACATTGGGGTCCTCCAGCACGCGGCACAGGTTCGGTGCCTCGGTCTGACCCAATGTGATCTGAACGATATGCGCGTCTCCATCGCCTGCCGACAGTTGCACGACACACAGGCGGTCCCGGTGCGGGTTTAGTCCCATGGTTTCACAATCGATGGCCACGACCGGCCCCAGGTCAAGGGTGTCCGGCAGGTCGGAGATATGCAGGTGGTTTGTCATGCGCACGCTATAGCGTGCGATCTGCGCTTGGGAAAGCGCGGTTTAAGCGGCTTTGATCATATCCAGATCGGGGCGCGGATACCGATCTAGTAGTGCAGCAACCAGCGCGCGGCAGTCATGTCCGCGCCATTCCGGCGTATGAGCAGATCCGGAGAGCGATGGATGCTTCAGGGTCAGCCGCCGCCATGCATGTACGATCATGACCCGCAGAGCCGCAGTCTCTAGCGGGCTCAAAGACGCATGCAGTTCTTCGGTGATCTCCTTGAGAACCGCGTACAGAGATTTATAGGCATCGCGCATTGTGTCTGCTTCAATCTGCGTCCCCAGCCAGGGCGGCAATGCGCCAGCACTCAGCCGCATCGCGTGTTCGGGTGTAGCAACGTCGTCGGGCGCGACAAAGACACGGGGTGCAATTTGGGCAAAGCGGGTTGGATCCAGTTCGACCGGCGCGCGTGTTACGATCAAAATGGCATCGCATGTTTGCTCTGTGCCATAAATGCGGTCGCGGGCCGCGTCGCTGTCTGATCGTCCCTTGGCCGTCAAGGCGTGCAGGCTCGTGCGTCCCTGTTTCTCTGACACGATCCAACCGTCGCTACGCAATCGGTGCAGTGCAACACGCGACGCCTCGGGCTTGATCCCGATCTCGGCCATGATCGCCGACAGGACGGGGCCATCCAGTGCCCGATCTGGCGCAAGATCACCAAAAACAGTCACCAACAAGGACCAAACGCGCATAGGCCCTAGATTACTCAGACCGCGCAGCGCCCGCCTATACGCGTCGATAGGCATTCATCGTCAGCAGCTCATATTCTGCCACCATCTCATCGTCTTGATTGGTCAAGGTCACGTGCCACCGCACCTCGCCATACGCGTCATTGCGCGGTGTCTTGACCTTGACCGTCAAGCGCACCTTGATGCTGTCGCCCGCCTCGACCGGCTTCATAAAGCGGAGGTTGTCCAGACCCGTGTTCGCCAGTACCGGCCCAGGGTCGGGCTGTACGAACAGACCCGCGGCAAAGCTGAGCAGTAGATAGCCATGCGCCACGCGCCCGGGAAAGAACGGGTTTGCCTTGGCGGCTGCATCGTCCATGTGGGCATAGAACGTGTCGCCCGTGAAATGCGCAAAGGTTTCAATATCGTCCAGTGTCACCTCGCGCGCCTGGCTGTTGAACGTGTCACCCAACACCAGGTCCCCAAAGGCGCGCGTGAAGGGGTGCGGCTTGTCCGCCGTTTCGGTGGCACCCGGAACCCAGCGTTGCCCGATGGCCGTCAGAATGTCCGGGCTACCCTGTATCGCGGTGCGCTGCATGTAGTGTTTGACTGCGCGAATGCCACCCAACTCCTCACCTCCGCCTGCGCGCCCGGGCCCGCCATGCACCATGTGCGGCAAAGGCGCGCCATGCCCTGTCGCCTCGGCCATGCTGTCGCGGTTGTTGAAATAGAGCCGACCGTGAAATCTGGCTGATGCCATTGCAATCTCGCGTGCGACATCGCCATCATGTGTGATGACAGAAGCGACAAGAGATCCCTTGCCTCGGTTCAGTAAAGCAGCGGCGTGCGCGACATCGCGATATGGCATAACCGTCGACACTGGCCCAAACGCTTCGACATCGTGCACCGATTGGGCCGCGTCGGGGTCGGCGCAGTAGAACAGCATCGGCGGCACAAATGCCCCCTTGCTCTCTGCCATTGCAAAGTTCTCGGGGTCCCCAACCACGCGCTCTGCCTCGGCGCTGATCTGCTTGACCTTCTCCAAAACGTCATTTTTCTGGGTATTAGAGACGAGTGCACCCATCTTTGTCCCGTCCAAACGCGGGTCCCCGATCGTCACGGACCCAAGCCGTGCCCTGATGGCTTCAATCACGGCGGGCACATGCGCCTCTGGCACCATGATCCGCCGAATGGCCGTGCACTTCTGCCCCGCCTTGGCCGTCATCTCGCGCTGCACTTCGTTGACAAACAGGTCGAATTCCGGCGTTCCCGGCACGGCATCAGGTCCCAGAACAGATGCGTTAAGACTGTCTTGCTCTGCGGTGAAGCGGACGGCGTTGTTGAGCAGGGTCGCATGCCCTCGCAGCGTGCGCGCTGTATCTGCGGAGCCGGTAAAGGTCACCACATCCTGGCAATCCATGTGATCCAGTAGATCGCCGACCCCGCCTGTCACCAATTGCACTGCGCCATCGGGCAAGTGGCCGCTCTCGATCATTAAACGTAGACACGCTTCGGTCACATAGGATGTAGCCGTCGCAGGCTTCACAATGGCCGGCACCCCGGCCAGCAGCGTCGGCGCGACCTTCTCCAACATACCCCAGACCGGGAAGTTGAAGGCATTTATGTGCACCGCAACACCCTGCAACGATGTGTAGATATGCTGCCCGAAAAACTGACCATAACGTCCCAACTGCTCGGGACTGCCATCCAGATATACTTGCGCATCCGGCATCTCGCGACGCCCCTTTGAGGCGAAGATCAACATGGTCCCAATCCCGCCATCCACGTCGATCAGGTGGTCTGCCTGCGTGGCGCCAGTGTCAAAACTCAGATCATATAGCGGCTGTCGGTGCTCGCGTAGATGTAGTGCCAGCGCTTTCAGCATCCGTGCGCGCTCATGAAAGGTCATGGCGCGCAGAGAGGGCCCGCCAACATCGCGGGCATAGGCGCGCATGGCCTGTACATCCAAAGCGTCGTTTCCCGCCTCAGCAATCACCTGGCCGGTGATTGCACTGGAAATCGCCCGCGCGCCGGACCCGGGAGGCACCCAGGCGCCAGCCGCAAAACTGTGAACCTGCCGCATGATTGTCCCCTTAGTGTTGATCGTAGTCGATGCTAAGCGTGTCGCTGATCGGATAGCATTGACAGGTCAGAACAAAGCCCGCCTCGACCTCATAATCTTCGAGCGCGTGATTGCTCAGCATTTCGTACTCGCCATCTGTGACCCTGGCCTTGCAAGTTGAACAGACACCCGCTTTGCAGGCAAAAGGCGCATCAAGCGAATTTGCCAAAGCGGTCTCTAACACTGAGGAATCCTTGCGCATCTCTAGGTGGTGCGTGGTTCCTTCCAGAGTGATCTGGACTGTGGTTTCGTCGGCGCCCTCAGCCCGCGCCGTCACAACCTGTTTCGCCAATTGCCCTTGTTGGCCCGCGCCAAACAACTCGAACTTGATCTGGTCCTGCGCCAACCCATGCGCTTCAAGCGCATCTGCAATCGCCAGCATCATCGGCTCGGGTCCGCAGATAAAGGCGGTGTCAATTGCGCCGACGTTGATCCATGACTTGAACAGCAACGCGCATTTGTCCTGATCCACGCGCCCCGAAAACAGGTCAATGTCCTGCCCAGTCTCCAACACATGGATCAGCGTCAGCCGACCCATATAACGGTTTTTGAGGTCTTCAAGTTCTTCGCGGAACATGATCGTGTGTACGGCCCGGTTGGCATAAACGAGGGTGAACGTGCTGTCAGGTTCGCGCGCAAGCACGGTCTTCAGAATCGACAAAACTGGCGTAATCCCCGACCCACCGGCAAAGCCCAGATACGATTTCCCTTTGTCAGGCTCTATATCAGTGTGGAAACGGCCCATCGGCGCCATCGCATGCAGCGTATCGCCTACGCGCAACGCCGTGTTGGCAAAGGTGGAAAAGGCCCCGCCATCTACGCGCTTGATCCCAACTTGCAGCGCATTGTCGTCTAGCCCAGCGCAGATCGAATAATTGCGTCGCAGTTCGGTCCCGTCAAAGTCCTTCTTGAAAGTCAGATATTGCCCCTGAACAAAGCGAAAGGCCTCGGAATCTTCGGGTTCCAAGGTCAAAACCACTGCGTCGCGGATTGTGCGATGGATGTCTGTGACAGTCAGAGGGTAAAATTGCGCCATGGGTGTTGCGTGTCAGTAGTGGCGGAACAGCTTAGCCGATAGACGCCATGAGCCGTCGGCCAACTGAATGATTTGAAAGTGGTTGTCAAAGGACATGCCAAGCAAATTCCGTTCAACAATCGAAGCTGTCGCGATCTTGTCGTCGATCTGAAGTTCCGTGACTTCAGCGTTATAGTCCGGTCCCACCTCATTGGCTTCAAGCGCGCCATAAAAGGGTTCGGGCCCGCCGTGCAGCATGTCAGGCCCCAACCAGCCCGTCATCACCGCATCCGGGTGAAATATGGATTTCAGCAGCGCAACGTCACGCGTCGCCGTCCCTTTTATATAGGCGTCTACCACGGATTTGGGTGATGCTGTCGGGTCTGACATCGGTGTGTCCTTGATTCAGATGCACTTAAAGTAATCAAAAGGTTCCAGGCAATCGATGCACCGCCATTGCGCCTTGCACGGGGTTGAACCGAACTGGCTGATCTTTTCAACGCGCGTCGACTGACAATGCGGGCAGCGTTTCGGCCCACCCGCGGGTTGCGGTGGCGCAATGCCATACTGCTCCAGCTTGGCCTTGCCTGTGTCCGTCATCCAATCTGTTGTCCAGGGCGGTGCAATTTGCCTTTTTAGAGACGGGTTTTTGATCCCCTTCGCCCATAGCGCCTGCTCGATCTCCATATTGATGATGCTGGTGGCCGGGCATCCGGAATAGGTGGGCGTGACCGTTACCTCCAACGTGTCATCTATCCACTGCACATCCCGGATGATCCCCAGATCCACCAGAGAGATCACCGGGATCTCGGGGTCGGGCACGGCAGACAGCCAGGTCCAGACCTCTTCGACCGAAGGGCGCGTCATCACCATGTTGCGTTCGGGTAGCTACGCGGCAGCACCTGCATTGTTGCCAGCATGTGCCCAAGATGTTCAGTGTGCCGCGCTCCGGTCTTGCCCCCCATGTGCGCAAAGTCACTGTCGGGGCGGGTCAGCTTCGCCTCGGTCAAAACAGTCTCAAGATAGACATCAAAGGCGGGCCGCAAAATCGACATATCCGTCAAATCATCTTCATCGGTGCTGAACATCTCGCCCGCATAGGGCCACAGACGGTCCAGCGCCGCCTGCATCCGCGCATGGCTTTCCTCGGTCCCATCACCTAAAGCAATGACAGTATCCGACGACCGTTCACGGTGATACGTCACTTCCTTTGCCGATTTCTGGGCGATGGCAGCAACCTCTGCGTCCTCATGGGCCGACAAGGCGGTTAAAGCCTCCAGATGCCAGGCATCAAACAGGAACTGGCGCATCATCGTCACGCCGAAGTCGCGGTTTGGCTGTTCGACCAGCAACAGGTTCCGAAAATCCCAAGCGTCTCGGTGATAGGCCAACGTGTCCGCCGTGCGCGCAGCACCTTCACGCTCTGCTGCCAACCCAAGCCACAACTGCGTTTGCCCGATCAGATCAAGCGCCGTATTGGCGAGCGCGATATCCTCCTCAAGCGCAGGCGCGTGCCCGCACCATTCCGATACCCGCTGGCCCAGAACCAACGTGTTGTCACCCATCCGAATGAGACCAAGTGTGCTCACATCGCCCCCACATCGTCGGGAATGTCGAAAAAGGTCGGGTGCCGATACACCTTGTCATCCGCAGGGTCATAGAGTGAGCCTTTGTCATCCGGGGACGAGGCGGTGATGTCAGCCGCAGGAACGACCCAAATGCTCACCCCTTCCTTGCGGCGGGTATAGACGTCACGGGCATTCTGGATGGCATGTTCGGCATCGGTCGCGTGCAGCGACCCCACATGCCGGTGCGACAGCCCGTGCTGCCCGCGAATAAACACTTCCCACAGGGGCCATTCCTGTTTCATCGCACTACCCCGCTGCCATGGCGCAGCGGCGCCATTCAGATGTGTCGACAAAGTCCCAGCCGAAAGCATCGTCGGTCGACCCATCTTTCGTCAGGCGTGCCAACCGCTCCATCGCTTCGCCAAGCGTCGGGATATGCCCGTCGGGCACATGCCACATCACGAAATGGGGTGACTTCATCGGCACGAACCAATTTGTCCCCTTCTCGTAAAACCGCGCGTGCAACGTGTTGAACACGTAATGTCCAAGACTCGGCACATCGTCCCACACCGACAGGTTCGAAATCATCTCGTCATCGCCCGGTACCGCAATGTCGGTCGCATTGCCGCTGTCCGACTGCATCCGCCAGACAAAGCCGGGGCTGCGTTCCGCAATCGCATTCATGCGATCCAGATTATCCATGAACTCCGCCATGCGCGGATCGTCTGTAGGATAGCGGGCATAACCCACATTCAGCTGCGCCAGTCTCATTCCGCCGCCACCTTTGCCGCTTGCTTCTTGGCCGCATGTGCCAGCCGCGCCTCACGCACCCACGCGCCGTCATCCCATGCCTTTTGCCGCGCCTCGATCCGCTCGACCGAACAGGGCCCATTGCCCTTCAGCACGTCAAAGAACTCGGTCCAATCCGGTTCGGCAAAGTCATAGCCGCCCTTCTCTTCGTTCCACGCCAGCGTCTCATCTGGCACCGTCAAGCCCAGATACTCCGCCTGCGGCACTGTCTGATCCACAAATTTCTGGCGCAATTCGTCATTCGAATTCATCTTGATCTTCCAGGCCATCGACTGTTCGGAATGTACGCTTTCCTTGTCTGAGGGGCCAAACATCATCAACGACGGATACCAGAAGCGGTTTAGCGCATCCTGCGCCATGTGTTTCTGCGCGGGCGTTCCATTCGCCATCTTCATCATGATATCGAACCCCTGCCGCTGATGGAACGA
The DNA here is from genome assembly GCA_038525015.1 of Pseudomonadota bacterium. Classification (GTDB taxonomy): domain Bacteria; phylum Pseudomonadota; class Alphaproteobacteria; order Rhodobacterales; family Rhodobacteraceae; genus Tateyamaria. The sequence continues at coordinate 70,610 of JBCBID010000013.1, forward strand.
CTCCTCCTTGCAGATGCGCACCATCGACCTTGCGTAAGGGCCATAGGACGTACGCTGCAACGGCACCTGGTTCATGATGGCCGCCCCATCAACCAGCCAGCCCACAGCGCCCATATCCGCCCACGTTAGTGTCGGGTAATTGAAGATAGATGAATACTTCATGCGACCGTCCAGCAACATCTCGGTCAACTCATCGCGCGATACGCCCAGCGTCTCGGCCGCGCAGTACAGGTACAGCCCATGCCCCGCCTCATCCTGAACTTTGGCCAGTAGGATTGCCTTGCGCTCTAGCGTGGGTGCGCGTGTGATCCAATTGCCTTCAGGCAGCTGGCCCACGATCTCGGAATGCGCGTGTTGGCCGATCTGGCGGATCAGCGTCTTGCGGTAGCCCACAGGCATCCAGTCCTTCGGCTCAATCTTATCACCCGCATCAATGCGCGCCTGAAAGGCCACCAGCTTTTCCGGGTCGTCCTGCGTCGCTTCGGATTTGATCATCTGTGCATACATCGTCTCAAGCCCTTTCCAATATCGCTGCGCCTCAGGCGCGCTCTAAAATCATACCGACGCCCTGTCCCACCCCCACACACATCGTGCAAAGGGCGTACCGGCCACCCGTTCGTTTCAATTGATAAGCAGCGGTCATCACCAGACGTGCGCCGGACATGCCCAAGGGGTGCCCAATCGCAATGGCCCCGCCTTGCGCATTCACACGCGGGTCGTCATCTGCCACGCCAAGACTGCGCAATGTCGCAAGACCCTGACTGGCAAACGCCTCGTTTAGCTCGATCACGTCCATCTGGTCGATGCTCAGTCCAGCCCGCTTCAACACCTTCTCCGACGCTGGCACTGGCCCGATCCCCATAACGCGGGGTTCAACGCCTGCAGCACACATACTGACAATCCGCGCAATAGGCGTCAGCCCCTGCGAATTGGCCGCGTCAGTCGAGGCAATCAACATCGCCGCCGCCCCGTCATTAACCCCCGAAGCATTGCCCGCCGTCACGGACAGGTCCGGTCCGTTGATCCCCCGCAAACCAGCCAGTTTCTCGGCCGTCGTCCCCGGCCGTGGATGCTCATCCGTATCTACCAAGACCGGCTCACCCTTCCGTTGGGGGATGGTCACTGCCGCGATCTCTTCGGCAAAGGCGCCTGACTCATGGGCGGCCGCCCACCGCGCCTGTGACCGCGCGGCAAAGGCATCTTGCGCCTCGCGCTCTACCTGCCAATCAGTGGCCACGTTGTCCGCGGTCTGCGGCATGGAATCGATGCCATATTCCGCCTTCATCTTCGGATTTACGAACCGCCAACCAATTGTTGTGTCAAACACCTGGTTGGCCCGGCTGAACGCCGCCTCCGCCTTGGGCATGACAAAAGGCGCGCGGCTCATGCTCTCGATCCCGCCGGCGATCACGATGTCCATATCGCCCGCCTTGATCCCACGGGCGGCAATTCCCACCGCATCCATACCCGACGCACACAACCGGTTCACGGTTATGCCCGGCACATCGACCGGCAATCCGGCGAGCAGCCCCGCCATCCGGGCGACATTTCGATTGTCCTCACCCGCCTGATTGGCGCAGCCCATGATCACATCATCGACAGCCGACCAATCCATATCCGGGTTCCGCGCCATCAACGCCGCGATCGGTGTTGCCGCCAGATCATCAGCCCGAACGCTGGACAGCGCGCCACCATACCGCCCGATAGGCGTGCGCTGGGCATCACAAATCCATGCGTCCATGTTGCTCCTCCTGTTTGAGAAATAGAGCGTGAGATGATTCCATTCAATGAAAAATGTTACACGCTGACGTGTTTTGTCGGAAATTCGTAACGCTTTCGCGGTCGCACTGGACCATTCCGCGCAAGAGCGGTTCTATGCACTCAAAGAGCTCTCCCATATTGGACCACTCCCATGGATCGCGCCGCCATCGTTCACGACAACTTCCACCAGCGGCTCAAAGCGAACGACTTGCCGGAAGGTGCAGGTGCAGCCGACGTGGACGCGGGCACTCTGTTGGCGCTCTACCGCGCGCAATGTCTGTCTCGCCAACTCGACCGCGCCAGCCGAGCCATGCAGAAGGCGGGGCAGGGCTACTATACTATCGGGTCCAGCGGGCACGAAGGCATGGCTGGCGTCGCCCACGCCCTACGCCCTACCGACATGGCCTTTCTCCACTACCGCGACGCAGCGTTTCAGATCGCGCGTGCAGGTCAGGTGCCCGGCCAAGACCCCGCCTGGGACATCCTTCTCAGCTTCGCCGCATCGTCTGACGACCCCATGTCTGGCGGCCGCCACAAAGTGCTGGGCTCCAAGGCGCTCAACATCCCTCCGCAGACATCGACCATCGCAAGCCACCTGCCCAAGGCAGTGGGCGCCGCCTACTCCACCGGCCTCGCCAAACGGCAGCGACCGGAACATGCGCACCTGCCCGACGACAGTATCATTCTGTGCAGCTTCGGCGACGCCTCTGCAAACCACTCCACGGCCCAAGGGGCGATCAACACCGCTTGCTGGACCAGCTTCCAGAACGCAGCCCTGCCGCTGCTCTTTGTGTGCGAAGACAATGGCATCGGCATCTCGACCCCGACGCCATCGGGCTGGATCGCCGCCAATTTCGCGCACAAACCAGGTCTTACCTATTTCGCATGCGACGGCCTGAACGTCGCCGAAACCATGCGCGTCACCGCTCAGGCCGCCGCCTTTGTCCGCACCCACAAACGCCCGGCCTTCCTGCACATCCGCACCGTGCGCCTTTACGGCCATGCCGGTTCAGACGTCGAAGCAACCTATCGCACCAAGGTCGAGATCGAAGCGGACGAGAGCAATGACCCGCTGCTCCACACCGCCCGTTTGCTGCGCGACAGCGGTGCCGCCACGCTCGACCAGGCACTGGGCATCTACGAACAGATCGGCACGGATTGCGAAGCGCTCGCCGCCAAGGTCACCAAACGGCCCCGTTTGCAAACCGCGCAGGACGTGAGCGCCAGCCTCATCCCACCCGCCCGAACATGCACCTCGTCGAACGGCCCAATGCCCGAGGTGCGCGAAAAGGCCTTCGGCAGCGACCTCAAGGCCATGGCTGAGCCGCAGGTAATGAGCAAACTCATCTCGTGGACACTCACCGACCTGATGCTGGACCACCCCGAGATCGTAATGGCGGGCGAGGATATCGGGCGCAAAGGGGGTGTCTACGGCGCGACCCAAAAGCTGCAAAGCCGCTTTGGCCCGCACCGCGTGATCGACACGCTGCTGGATGAACAGTCTATCCTCGGTCTGGCCATCGGTATGGCCCATAACGGCTTTGTCCCTATCCCCGAAATCCAGTTCCTTGCCTATCTCCACAACGCCGAGGATCAGCTACGCGGAGAGGCGGCCACGCTCCCGTTCTTTTCCAATGGCCAGTATGCGAACCCCATGGTACTGCGCATCGCGGGCCTCGGATACCAACGCGGCTTCGGCGGACATTTCCACAACGATAATTCTCTCGCGGTCCTGCGCGACATCCCCGGCTTGATCATCGCCTGCCCCTCGCGTGGGGATGATGCCGCCAAGATGTTGCGCGAAGCCGTGCGCCTCGCCCGCGAGGAACAGCGCGTCGTCGTCTTCATCGAACCCATCGCGCTTTACCCCATGCGCGACCTGCACGAAGAAGGTGACAAAGGCTGGATGGCCCATTATCCCGCCCCCGATGAACGGATCGGCCTAAGTGAGATCGGAGTGAGCGGCCATGGCACCGATCTCGCAATCATAACATACGGAAACGGACGCTACCTCTCGGAGCAGGCCGCCAAACGCCTGCGTGCTCAAAGTATCAACGCCCGCGTCATCGATATGCGGTGGCTCGCCCCGGTTCCCGAGGGTGCATTGATCGAACAAGCACAAGCCTGTGATGCCACATTAATCGTCGACGAATGCCGCAGCACCGGTAGCCAATCCGAAGCGCTGATGACCATGTTTATCGAAGCTGGGATTACCGAACTTTCCCGTGTCACCGCAGAAGATTGCTTTATTGCAACCGGCCCTGCCTATGCCGCCACGTTGCCCTCTGCCGACAACATCGTCAAAGCGGCGAAGGACCTGCTTCACCGCTCGCCATCAATTGGATTTGACCCGGTATAGGTCCAGCGATGCCCCGGTGGCGTCGGCCCCTTATTACGCTCACCTTGCTGGGTCTGTTCCCATGCATGGGCCAAAATGCCCACCGACCGTGACAAACAGAACAGCCCACGGGCCAGTGGCGCGGGAAAGCCCAACTCCGCAAAGATCACGGCCGTTGCACCATCAATGTTCATCGGCACGGCCTTGCCCATTTCGGCTGCCAAACGGCTTTCAATACCGCGTGCGATGGCAGCGAAGCGTCCCGATACGGTACCGTCTTTTCGTGATTGGTCTACCAGTTCAAGCAATCTTGGCGCGCGGGGATCGACGGGTTTGTGAAATCTGTGGCCAAACCCTGGAACAAATGGCCCGCGCTCTGCCCGCCATGCATTCAAAACGTCCTCAAGCGGCAGGTCCGATGCGGCCACGCGATTATAAAGTTCAACCGCCTGCTCTCCAGCTCCGCCATGCACATCGTCCAGCATATTCACCGCCGACGCGATCGCGCCATTCAGGCTCAGCCCACAGGTCACCGCCATTCGCGCTGCCGCGATAGATGGTGCCTGTGGTCCATGATCTACAGCGGCCACCAGCGCGGCCTCAAACAACTTTGCCTCTGTGTCGGACGGGATGCCGCCCCGCACCATCAACCAGATCATCTGCGGAAAGCTGACCGCCCCGATCAGGTCCTCAACCGGATGCCCACGCAAGCGGATCTGCCCAGGCGCCATATCTATGATGCCGGTGGACCACCAATCGGATACATCACTCATATCGCCCCCTTGTCCGCCAATGCTGCTATGTCATTCGAACTCAGACCCAGCGCACTCCAAATCTCTTCCGCATGTTCCCCAAGCTGTGGAGGAGGTGTCGGTAGGGTCAGCGGTGCGCCATTCAACTTCACGCCCGTATTCACCACGTCGATGTCACGCCCCACGCCCGGCACATCCGTGTAGCGCGTCATCAACCCTCGGTTTGCCACTTGGGGATGCGTCAGAATCTCAGGCACGGACATCACCGCCCCTGCGGGCACCCCAATGGTGTTCAACTCTCGCGCCAAATCACGCGCGGACCAATGCGTGAGTGCCGCCTCAATCTCATTCCGCAAGGCTATACGGTTCCGTTTGCGATCTTCTCGTGTCGCATAATCCGCTCGATCCCGCAGTCCGTCTAGTTCTAGAAAATCGGTGAGCAAAACCCACTGCTCATCTTTGTTGGCCGCAATGTTGATCAATCCATCACCTGTCTGGAACGTGCCCGACGGGGCCGAGGTCGGGTTCTCGTTCCCGTTGGCGCTTGGGGCAACGCCCGCGATGACATGGTTCGATACAACCCACCCCATGGTCGCCAGTACGCTCTCCAGCATCGAACAGTCGATGAAAGCCCCGCGGGGCCGCGCATTAAGTGCAGATGCAATGGCAAAGGCGGCGGTCATGCCGCCGACCGTATCCGCGACCGGATAGCCGACACGCAATGGCGCGCTCTGATCATCACCGGTGATCGACATCACCCCTGACACGCCTTGCACGATCTGGTCATAGGCTGGGCGGTCCACCCACGGTCCGTCCTGCCCAAACCCGGAGATGGCGCAGTAGATTAGGTCCGCCTTACGCGCCTTCAGCGCCTCATATCCAAGCCCGAGGCGGTCCATCACACCGGGCCGAAAGTTCTCGACTATCACATCTGCAGTCTCGACCAATTGCAGAAACAGGGCTTTGCCGTCGGGGTGTTTGAAATTCACGGTCACCGACTTCTTGCCCGCATTCTGAGCAAGAAACGACACGCCCATCCCTTTGGCATTCAATTCGGGATCGGCCCCCAACTGCCGTGCCAAATCACCACGCCCCGGCGCCTCGACCTTGATCACCTCGGCGCCCATATGCGCCAGTTGGTGGCAGCAAAACGGCCCCGCCAGCACGTTCGTCAGATCAAGAACCCGCACCCCGGACAAAGGCGTAGGGTGGGCAATCTGCCCACCATCCTCAGGCTCAATCCCCATCCGCCACTCCGGCGGCCCGCGCCCGCGCCCGCCGCGTCCGATAACTGGGCAGGATCACCAGCAAACACGCGATGACCAGCAGCCCAAGCGTCATGGGTCGCTCCCAGATAAAGCTGATACCGTCGTAAAGCTGCATGGAGCGGCTGAAATTGTCTTCGAGCATGCCGCCCAGGATGAACCCGATCAGCAGCGGGGCCAGCGGGTAGTCGGCAAAGCGCAGGATCGTGGCGCAGATACCGAAGACCACGAGCAGCAAAAGCTCGGTCGCGTTGTTCTGCCCGATATACGCGCCCATCAGCGTGAAAAAGAGGATGAACGGGATCAGGAAGTTGCGCGGGACAGCGAGGATTTTCGCGATATAGGGGATCAGCGGCAGATTCAGAATCAAAAGGATCAGGTTGCCGATATACATCGAGATGATGACCGCCCAGAAAATCTGTGGATCGTCGACCATCAGGCGCGGACCGGGGGTGACGTTCAGTGCGATGAGCGCGCCCAACAAGATCGCGGTGGTGCCAGAGCCGGGGATGCCAAGGGTGAGCAGAGGCACAAACGATCCCGTACAGGCCGCGTTGTTGGCGGTCTCAGGTGCGGCAAGGCCTTTGATCGAGCCTTTGCCGAACTGTTCTTTTTCCTTCTCCGGCGCGATGTTGCGTTCGACCGCGTAGCCGAGGAACGATGCGATGGTCGCCCCTGCACCCGGCAGCACGCCGATGAAGAAGCCCTGCAGGGACTGGCGACCGACGACCGGGGCGATGGATTTGGCTTCGTCCTTTGTGATGCGCAGGTCCTTGATGTCACCGGATTGACCGGTCTTCGAGCGGGCGGGGTCCATCACCAGATACAGCGCTTCGGGCAGGGCAAACATCGCCATCGCGAGCGTGATGAAGGCAAAGCCAGATTGCAGGTCCATCAGTCCCATGGTGAAGCGGGGCATGTTGAACAGGGCACCTTCGCCGACCGTTGCCATGATGAGGCCCAGCAGGGTCATCATGATCGCCTTGGCTACTTGGCCGGTGCCCGCGAACGCGGCGATGGCCGACAGGCCCACGACCATCAGCGCGAAGTATTCGGCGGAGTGGAAAGAAAGGGCTAACTGCGACAGGAAAGGCGCAAAGATCATCAGCAGGATCGCCCCGATGGTCCCGCCACAAAAGGACGCAATGGCGGCGATGGTCAGCGCCTTGCCCGCCTTGCCATCGCGGGCCATGGGGTAGCCGTCAAAGCTGGTCGCGACCGTGCCCGCGACCCCCGGCGCGTTCAGAAGGATGGACGAGGTCGAGCCGCCGAAGATCGCGCCGTAATAGACGCCTGCTAGCAGGATGAGCGCGGCGGACGGGTCGCCAAGCGAGATGGCGACGGGGATCATGATGGCGATGATCGACATCGGGCCTAGGCCCGGCAACATGCCGATGAACGTGCCGATCAGGCAGCCGCCGATGACCATCAAAAGGTTCTGAAAGGAGAAGGCGGTTTGGAGGCCGATCAGGATACCTTCGAGCATGTCTTCACACCCCCATGAATGCAGGCAGCGGGCGCAGGAAGATACCGAGCACGACCTGCACGAGATACCAGACGATGCCGGTGGCGAGCCCTGCGACAACGATCATTGTGATCCAACGGCGTTCGCCGAGGATGACGGAACCAAGGACAAGGAAGCCAATGGTCGCGATGATGAACCCCGCGGGGCGCAGCAGAAGGGCGTAGGCGACCATGAGGCCGAGGAGCAGGCCCGCTTGGCCGAGTTTGAATTCCTTGAGTTGGCGGTAGACGACGACGGAGGGGTTTTCGTCGCGCGGTTTGTCGGATTTTTCGAGACCCAACACGATGATCAGACCGACAACAATGCCCATCACGCTCAGCACCTTGGGGAAGGTCGAGGGCCAGATGGGGTTGCGCTGCATGAAAGGTGCGAGACTGCCATCCATGGTGAACCACGCGGCGTAGCCGTAGGCGCCGAAGATGCCCAGAAGGATCAGTCCGATCCAGCGGTCGAGTGCCATAGTATCCCCCCAAATGACGTGTCCCCGCGGGGACACCCCTGATTTCATTGAAGAAAAGGGTTAATTTAACTTAATCTTAACAGTTTAAGCTGTTTTGGCCGGGTGCGAAGGACACGCCCTCGCACCCCGTTTTGCTTTAGATCAGAGGAAGCCAAGCTTCTTCATCAGGTCGCCGATGACCTTCTCCTGTTCTTCGAGGAAGGTGTTAAAGTCATCGCCGTTGTTGTGGATGTTGACCCAGCCATTGCGTGCACGGACTTCTTCCCATTCGGGGGTGTCGTACATCTTGGTCAACGCATCCTGGTAAGCGGCCAGTTGTGTTTCGGGCAAGCCTGGTGCGGCGAAGAACCCGCGCCAGTTCACGAACTCGGTGTCGATACCCTGTTCTTTCATCGTGGGCGCATCTTCGTAGGCCGCCACGCGTTCGGGGGCAGTGACCCCGATGATCTTCACCTCACCCGCGTTCGCGAGATCAACCGCTTCGGAGAAGCCGGTGGACAGAGCTGCGATTTCGCCGGACAGCAACGCTGCCATGGCTTTGCCACCCGCGTCATAGGGGATATATTTGACCCCGAGCGCGTCCTTGCCCGCGGCTTCCATCACCATGGCTGCGACAAGGTGGTCCATGCCGCCAGGGACCGAACCACCGCCCACGGCGGTGCCATCGGGATCGGCGTCATAAGCGGACAGCAAGTCCTCCATCGAGTTGATCGGGCTGTCTTTGCCCACAACCATCGCGGCGTAGTCGCCGATGGTGCCCGCCACCAGCGTCAGGTCACGGAAGTTGTGGGGGAACACGCCGGTGAGCGAACGGATCACGATAGGGGTCGAGTTGACCATCAGCGTGCCGTGGTTGCTGTCGGCGTTTTCGATCAGGTAGCCGATGGCCTTGCCGCCGCCGCCGCCCGACATGTTTTCGAAGGATGCCGTGCCGACGAGGCCCGCGCCTGTCAGCGCCTCGCCCGTGCCACGCGCGGTGCCGTCCCAACCGCCACCGGCGCCGCCGGGGATCAGGAAGTGGATGCTGTCGACGACTTGATGCCCGTCTGCGAGGGCCGCGCCGCTGAGGCCAAAGGCCATGGCTGCGCCAAGTAGGGCGCGGCGGCCCAGTTCAAATGATTTCATGGTATCCTCCCAAAGATGGTTGCGGTTGATCCGCATCCCGATGCCTTTGACTATGCAAAGCTTGCACCACGCTTTCAATGGTGAGGATTTTGCGGGCGGGCTGCCCTTGTCGGTTACAAAAGTAACCATTACCGATTCGACCGGGCGCGATTTAGCATTGAGGAGCCGATTGATGGCCAAAGCCTTTGCCAGCCAGGGCGACATGACCGAAAAGACGATCACCTTTGACGAGATCGGGGAGGGTTTGTGGGCATTTACGGCCGAGGGGGACCCGAATTCCGGCGTGATCATCGGCGATGACAGCGTGATGATTGTTGAGGCGCAGGCGACGCCGCGGCTGGCCGAAAAGGTGATCGAGAAGGTGCGCGGCGTGACCGACAAGCCAATCACGCATCTGGTCCTGACCCATTATCATGCGGTGCGGGTGCTGGGGGCGTCGGCCTATGGCGCGGATCAGGTCATCATGTCCGATATGGCGCGCGGCATGGTGGCCGAGCGCGGGCAGGAGGATTGGGACAGCGAGTTTCAGCGCTTTCCACGCCTGTTCGAGGGGCATGAGAGTATTCCTGGGCTGACATGGCCGACGACGACATTTTCGGATGCGATGACCGTGTATCTTGGGAACCGCCGGGTGGATATCAAACATGTAGGGCGCGCCCATACGGCAGGGGATGCTGTGATCCATGTGCCGGATCAGAACGTGATGTTTACCGGGGATATCGTTGAGTATCATTCGGCCTGTTACTGCGGGGACGGGTATTTCGGTGACTGGGGCGGGACGCTGGATGCCATCAAGGGCTATGACGTCGATGCCATTGCGCCAGGGCGTGGAGATGCGCTGGTGGGGTCCGATATGGTGAACAAAGCCATCGAGAACACGCGTGATTTTGTCGAGAGCACGTACCGCCCGGCGGCACGTGTGGCGGCGCGGAATGGCACGTTGAAAGAAGCGTGGGATGCGGTGCGGGCCGAGTGTGATCCGAAGTTCAGCGATTATGCGATTTACGAGCATTGCCTGCCGTTCAACGTGGCGCGCGCCTATGACGAGGCGCGGGGCATCGCGCATCCGCGCATCTGGACGGACAAGCGGGACATCGAGATGTGGGAGGCGTTGCAGGGGTAGGCCATGGTCGATGTGCGCTACGATATTGCTTTTCAACTCTATCCATACGCCCCCGTAGCGGCGCAGACGATGCCTGCGCAGCGGCACCCGGTTGTGATTGTCGGTGGCGGGCCTATTGGGATGGCTTTGGCGCTCGACCTTGGGCGTAAGGGAACGCCGGTGCTGGTGTTGGACGACCATGACGGCGTCGGGCAGGGCAGCCGGGCGATCTGTTTTGCCAAACGGACGTTGGAGATTGCCAATCGGCTGGGCGCAGGGCAGCGCATGATCGACAAGGGGGTTGTTTGGAACGTGGGCAAGGTCTTTCACGGGGATACCCGCGTGTTTCAGTTCGACCTGCAGCCCGAGGAGGGGCATCGGTGTCCGGCGTTCATCAACCTGCAGCAGCCGTATTTCGAGAAGTTTCTGGTCGATGAAATCCGGGTTGCGCAGGAGGAAGGTGCACCGATTGAGATACGCGGGCGGAATGCCGTTACGGCGATGGAGCAACAGGGCGATCATGTGCTCTTGGATGTGGACACGCCGGACGGTCCCTATCAGATTGAGGCGGAGTGGCTGGTTGCCTGTGACGGAGCGCGGTCGCCTGTGCGCGAGATGATGGGGCTGAGCTTTGACGGGCGGGTGTTCGAGGACAATTTCCTGATTGCCGATGTCAAGATGACCGCTGACTTCCCGACCGAACGGTGGTTCTGGTTCGAGCCGCCGTTTGAAGGGGCGGGGCAGTCGGCGCTGTTGCACAAGCAACCGGACGACATCTGGCGGATCGATTTTCAGTTGGGCTGGGACATTGATCGCGACAAGGAGTTGAAAGACGAAAACATTCGCACCCGTGTGGATGCGATGCTGGGCGAGGGTGCGGAGTATGAGCTGGAGTGGACATCGATCTATACGTTTCAGTGTCGGCGGATGCGGGAGTTTCGGCATGACCGCGTGATCTTTGCCGGCGATAGTGCGCATCAGGTTTCGCCGTTTGGGGCGCGAGGGGCCAATTCCGGCGTGCAGGATGCGGATAACCTCGCGTGGAAGCTGGATTATGTGCTGCGCGGGTTGGCGCCTGAGACGCTGCTCGACAGCTATTCGGAGGAGCGGGCGGTGGCGGCGGATGAGAACATTCTGAACTCGACCCGCGCGACGGATTTCCTGACGCCCAAGAGTGAGATCAGCATGGTGTTTCGCAATGCGGTGTTGGAGTTGGCGCGGGATCATGCCTTTGCCAGGCCGCTCGTCAATTCGGGGCGACTGTCGGTGCCGTGCGTGTATGACGGCCTGTCGCTGAACGGGCCGGATAAACTGGGCGGGCCTGCGCGGACGCGGGTGGGGGCGCCTGCGGTGGATGTGGAATTGGGTGAGGGGTACTTGCTGGATCGGTTGTCTGACGGGTTTACGCTGCTTTGTATCGATGCGCCTGCGCCAGAGATACAAGAGGTGGATGGGGTGCCGATTGCGCATCTTGGGGTGACGGGCCGCGACAATCCGTTGCTGACTGAGCGATATTTGGGGGACGCCAAAAGCGCTGTTTATCTGATCCGGCCGGATCAGCACATTGTGGCGCGCTGGGTCGGGGCCACGGTGGACGATGTCGCGGCGGCGGTGCGCGTGGCGCTGGGAAAGGGTATGTAGTGGCTTTGAACCTGGAGCCGAACATCGCGGACCCGGACGGGTTTTATGACGAACTGCTGGCGGCACATGAGGGGTTGAGCAAGGATGAAAGCGATGCGCTGAATGCGCGGCTGATCCTTGTGCTGGCGAACCATGTGGGTGACCGGGATGTGTTGAGGGCCGCGCTTGAGGCGGCGCGGCGTTAAGGCAACCACGCGCAACGATCGGGGTACGAACGCTACTCTTTCGCGCTGCTATTTAGTGTGAGTGCGACGTGTTCAGGCGGCACCTGGGCGATTTGTTTTAGCCGGTTTCGACGCAGTGGCGGCGGAAGGCACGCTTGAGCATGTCCAATTCTGCGCGGAGCAACTCAACCTCGCCCCGGATGTCATCGCCCAATGCCTCACCCGCGATCAGGGTAAATTCGCCCAGCTTCTCGTCATTGATGGCATCCGAGATGACAAAGACCTGCACGCCATCGGCAATGGCCTCGGCGGGAATGGGGATCTGCAACAGCCAAGTGCCATCCTCCTGCTCGGTCACCTGGATGTCGGGGACCTCGGTGGTTTGATGGCTGACCTTGATCTGAGGAACACCGGTGCCGTGCTGGGTGATCAACCCGTGCCAGATGCCGTGGCGCAATTTGGTGGGTGTGAGGGTCAGCGTGGTCATGGTGTCCCTTTCATCACAGCGCCGCGCGCGGGCGGCGCGAGAAGGTGAGATCGCGCAGCGTGATCTGGTTCATCTCGGGTCCTTCAAAGATCAGATCGATCCAGGCACGCTCTACCCGTTTCTCGTTCAGCTTAGAATAAGCGAGATCAAACTCGACCGTCACATCCTGTGCGTTCAAGGGCAATTCGCGCACGATTTGTTCGGTATTGGGCCCGTGTCGCACGTTGAGTCGCGCGAAAATTTCGAGCGGTTTTTCCATCTCGACAATTGTGGTCATGCCGATGAGGTGGGTCTTGGTGAGGTTTTTAGTTGCGTCGCTCGGCAGATCGACCACAAGCGACAGGAAGGTGCCGTCGAATTTGAAGACGTCGAGGCGCACGCCGTAGGGAGCGAGGTCTTCTTCCCGCAGATTGCGAAGCTGGCGCAGGGTGAGTTCGCTGAAATTGCAGTCATGAAACAGCGTGACCTCACCACCGAAGGTCGTTTTGGACTGTACCGAGGACAGGCCTGGATTGGGCAAGGAACCGCGCCACAATTCCGGGCGCCATGCCCAATCTGCATTGTGCGGACGCGGGAAAGCCATTGAGCCGATGGCAGGCAGCGCAAGCCGTTCGTCGGCGCGGTGGATCAACCGATCAAGGTGACCACGCAGCCCGCGGGCGGCGGAGCGCAGGCTGCGCAGATCATTCAAGTCGGCAGTATTGGCATTGCGTGCGGCACGCGCCCAACGCCGCATGGCACGCCGATGTGCCATCTTGTCGATCAGTGAGATGCCTTTGCCTGCCATGTGCCCCCGCGCCCGGTACGTTTGCCGGTAGCTTATCTATGTCAAAGGTTTCACTCAAATAAACCGCGTGCGCTGCTAGTTGGTTTGTTTGGGGGTGCCCGTTGCAGAATTGTCCTGAGGCGCTGCTGCGACAATCACGGGCCTGTATTCTGCGCGTTCGATGGTCTGGACCAGCAGGTCGGGGGCATCCCGTCCAAGCTCCTGCCCCGCAGCGGCTTCGTAGATGGCAAGGCCAACCAGATGATTGCCAACAGGCGCTGCGCCGCGCCAATAGGTGTCGCGCATTTCAGGGCTGGGGGGCGCACCCTTGACCTGGATCAGTGCCAATTGCCCCTGCGTTGCTTGTTGCAGGATGGTTTCATCTGCGGTTTCAAGGGCGGTGCTGTCGATGCTTACGGAGCCGCTGACCGCCACAGTGGTGGCGGTGATCACGGCCAGCGGGGCGTCCGCGCTTGGGCGGCCCCCAAGAGTGTCGCAACGCGCCATGATCGCGAAGCTATCCTTCAGGCTGCGTTTGTCGATGCAGAAGCCCGGTGGCGGCACCAATTTTATGCTGCCGTTCCCAAGCTGTGCGCTTTGTAAGGCGAGGTTCTGTCCCGTGGTGGCACCCGCCAGATCAAGCGCTGCGAGATCTTCGCAGGCTGACAGACCAAACAGCAGGATGCCAAGCAGGGCCCATTTAGAGGTCCCAGTATTCATGTCGCTCGGCCTTGGCGCCGGGATGGGTCACCGCCCCTTTATAGGTCTCGCCGACAAGCTGGGCGTATTTCCACAGCGCGCCCGAAGCATAGATGTTTTCCCGAGGGCCGGGCCAGTTGGCCTTGCGGTCTGCGAGTTCTTCGTCCGTGAGGTCGACGTTTATGGTACCTTCGATCGCGTTGATGGTGATCACGTCACCATCTTTGAGCAATGCGATGGGACCGCCATGGGCCGCTTCGGGCCCGACGTGGCCGATGCAGAACCCGCGTGTTGCGCCCGAAAAGCGACCATCGGTGATCAGCGCCACTTTCTTGCCCATGCCCTGGCCCGAAAGCGCTGCGGTGGTGGCAAGCATCTCTCGCATACCGGGGCCACCGGAGGGGCCTTCGTTGCGGATGACAAAGACGTCGCCTTCTTCATATGTGCGGTTCTGGACCGCTTCGAATGCGTCTTGCTCGCATTCGAACACGCGCGCGGGGCCGGTGAAAATCTGGTGCTGGGTTTCCATTCCAGCGACTTTTACGATGGCACCTTCGGGGGCGACATTCCCCTTGAGGCCTACAACCCCGCCCGTTTTTGTAATCGGGGTTTCGATGGGGTAGATGACGCGGCCATCGGCCTCAAAGCTGATCTTGTCCAGTTCTTCGCCAATCGACTGACCGGTTGCGGTGATACAATCCTCGTGAATGAGGCCGGCCTTGCGCAGTTCCTTCATCACGACATAGGTGCCGCCCGCTTCGTACATGTCCTTGGCAACATATTGGCCGCCCGGTTTCAGATCGACGAAATAGGGGGTGTCGCGGAAGATTTCGCACACGTCATCAAGGTAAAAGTCGATCCCGGCCTCGTGCGCCATGGCGGGCAGGTGCAGACCTGCGTTGGTTGACCCACCGGTGCAGGCCACGACGCGCGCCGCATTTTCGAACGCTTTGCGGGTGCAGATGTCGCGGGCGCGGATGTTCTTTTCGATCAGGGTCATCACTGCAGCGCCGGACGCTTCGGCGTATTGGTCGCGGCTTTCGTAGGGCGCGGGGGCACCGGCGGAGTTGGGAAGCGCGAGGCCAATCGCCTCGGACACGCAGGCCATGGTGTTGGCCGTGAACTGCCCACCGCAGGCCCCCGCGGAGGGGCAGGCGACGCGTTCGAGGATGTCGAGTTCTGCTTCGGAAAGCGTGCCGTTTTGCTGGTGCCCGACCGCTTCGAACATGTCCTGGACCGTCAGGTCACGATTGGCGTATTCGGCTGGGATATTGGCGCCCACGGGCGCGCGGCCCGGAAGGATCGAGCCGCCGTAGAGGAAGACGGACGGCACGTTCAGACGGATCATCGCCATCATCATGCCGGGCAGGGATTTGTCGCACCCGGCCAGACCAACGATGGCGTCATAGCAGTGGCCACGCATGGTCAGCTCAACCGTGTCTGCGATGGCTTCGCGGCTGGCAAGCGAAGACCGCATGCCCTCGTGACCCATGGCGATGCCGTCGGTGACGGTGATGGTGGTGAATTCGCGGGGGGTGCCGCTTGCCGATTTCACGCCCATTTTCACCGATTGCGCCTGACGGTTCAGGGCGATGTTGCAGGGGGCTGCTTCGTTCCAGCAGGTCGCGACGCCAACAAGGGGTTGGTGAATTTCGTCCTCGGTCATGCCCATTGCGTAGTAGTAGGACCGATGCGGCGCGCGTGCGGGCCCTTCGGTCACGTGGCGGCTGGGCAGTTTGGACTTGTCGAACTTGCCTTTGAGCATTTGGCGTCTCCCCCTGAAAGCGTCCGTAGTGCAATAGCCACTGGTCCGCGCTGCTGCAAGCGCCTGCGGTTGTAATAGCGCATTGCTGGCACTAGGTTTTTTGGACGGGTCGGCCCTGGTTGCTTTATCGGCCAATTGGACAGGGGCACTGCCCGCTAGGACGAGTCATGGATTCCAGCATCTTCGCTTTCATCTGGAAGCATTCCAAGCGTGATCAGTTGACATTGCTGGCGCTGACACTTGTGACGTTCCCCTTCCTTTACGCGACGCTTGAACTGCCCAAGCGGATCATCAACGACGCGATTGGTGCATCGGGCGACGTGATTGAGCTGTTCGGGTTTGAACTGAGCCAGATCCAGTTTTTGCTGACCTTATGCTTTGGCTATTTGGGCGCGGTGCTGTGTCATGGGCTGCTCAAGATGCGCCTGAACACGATGAAAGGCGTCACGGCCGAGCGCTTGCTGCGCCGGTTTCGGTTTCAGTTGATCAGCCGCATGCTGAGGTTCCCGCGGTCCTATTTCCGGTCCACCAGCCAGGGCGAATTGGTCAGCATGGTGTCATCCGAGGCCGAGCCGATGGGCGGGTTGATGGGCGACATGGTGGCCCAACCGGTTTTTCAGGCGGGTCAGATGCTGATCATCGTGATCTTTCTGTTCCTGCAATCCGTATGGTTTGGCTTGGCGGGCATTGCCCTGATCCCATTGCAGGCGTGGATCATTCCGATGCTGCAGCGCCAGATCAACCTGTTGAACAAGGAACGTATCAGGGAGGTCCGCGCCTTTTCGTCGGAGATCGGCGAGAGTGCGGCGGGCATCTCTGATCTGCGTACCAATGGGGGGCTGCGCTACCGATTGGCGCAGTTTACCGACCGGCTTGGCAAGCTGTTCGAGATTCGGTTTCGGATCTACCAGAAAAAATTCTTTATGAAGTTTCTCAACAACTTCATCACTCAACTCACGCCATTCTTCTTTTATTCGGTGGGGGGATACCTTGCCATCCGGGGGGATATCACCGTCGGCGCACTCGTTGCAGCCATCGCAGCCTACAAGGACTTGTCTTCGCCGTGGAAAGAACTGCTGACCTACTACAACCAGACGCAGGACATGTCGCTGCGCTGGGAGATTGTCACGGATCGTTTTGCGCCCCGCGACATGATCGACGAGGCCTTGTTCGAAGGCGAACCCGAGGTCATACCGCATCTGCGTGGTGACATCGTTCTGGACAACATAACCGTCCGCAATGCCGAGAACACACCGGTGCTGGAGCAGATCGACCTGACCATTCCGGCAGGTGCCCGAGTGGCCATTCAGGTCAAAAACCAGTCTGAGCGGACCGCCCTTGCTGAGTTGTTGGTGCGCGAGGTGCTGCCCACACGTGGTAAGATCACGATGGCGGAATATGATCTGTCAGAATTGCATCAGGAGGTTGTGTCGGCCCGGATCGGCTATGCCCAGTCGCGCCCCTATCTGTTCGATGGCACGCTCGGCACTAACCTGTTGATGCCACTTATGACGCGGCCCAATATCGTGCCTTGGCACGGGGAGCGCGGTAAAGACCGATTTACCACTGAAGCGCTGCGGTCAGGCAACAGCGTCGACCGGATCGATGTTGAATGGGTCGACCCGGGCCTCGCGGGGCTTGGAACGGAAGACGAGGTGCGCGCGTGGTGGTTTGCCCTGGTCGAAGCGATGGGCATTGATGAGTTCATGTTCCGGCGGATGCTGAACAGCCGTATTGACCCCAAACGCCACCCAGACCTGGCCAAAGCGATCGTGGCATTTCGTCCCAAGGTCGCGGAGTGCCTGCGCGAAAAAGAGGTGATTGACTTGGTCTATCGCTTCGATCCGGATGAATTTAACCCAGCTGTGCCGCTGGGTGGCAACCTGCTTTTTGCGGCGCCGTCTCGGGACATCTCGCAACAGGGTCTTGCGCGCGATCATCGGTTTATCAATCTGGTGTTCGAGCATGGGCTGGCCGAGCAAGGGATCGCGATTTCACAAACCCTGATCGACACGCTTCACCAGACCTTTGGCCGTGACGGCACCAACCACCCGCTGTTCACGGCGCTTAATATCGAAGAAGAGATGTATGAGCAGCTTGTCGACATCTCGTCGCGCCGCCGAGAGCGGGGCGATGTGGCGCTGACCGACGATGAATTTGCGCTCCTTTTGACCGTGCCCTTTGCGTTTACGGCCGAACAGATTGGCCCCGCGTTCCCGGAAAGCTTCAAAAACGAGATCGTTCAGATCCGAAAGACCAGCGGTGCCGCGTTGCGTGAGCAAACGCAGGGGTTCTTTATTCCGATCGAGCCGGACACCTATCTGCCGCGCCTGACATTGCTTGAAAACGCGCTTTACGGTCGAATTTCAATGATGGCGGGCTCGCGGGGTGAGTTGATCGAGGACCTTGTAGCGGAATTGATCAATGACAACGGCTTGCGCCGTCAGGTGGCGGAAACCGTGTTTGATATTCGTACCGGCCTGGGCGGTACGAACTTGCCCACGATTTTCCACGAGCGCGCGGCGTTTTCGCGGGCAGGGATCAAACGGCCTGATATTCTGGTTCTGGATCGGGCGCTGACAAGCCATGGAGGCGACCAACGGCGCAAGACACGGAACGCGCTGCGCGAGTTGCTGCCCGATGCGACGCTTATTTTCCTCGAAGAAAATTTCAACAATCCCGACGCCTATGACCTGTTCGTCGAGATCAAGGATGGGCGAATTGATGGCGTTCAAGCCAATGATGAGGATGACGAAGAGGCCGACGATCTGAGCCGCAAGCTGCGCGTTATCTCTCGGGCTGATCTGTTTTCAGGTGTAAGCAGCCGCAATCAGCGTCTGCTGGCCTTTGCAGCGCAGTGGTACCGAGCCGAACCTGGGCAGCGTATTTTTTCGATGGAGGAGAAGCCTGACGCAGCCTATCTGTGCGTTAAGGGGAACGCGGTGCTGAGCTATGACACCGAAGATGGCGAGGATCGGCAGGTATCGGTGGTCGAACCTGGGCGTTTGATCGGTGATCTGGCCATTATTCTGAACGAACCGCGTCAGTTGCATCTAACCGCCCTGTCAGATGTGACGTTTCTGCGTATTGGGGCTGACGAATTCCGTGCCGTACTTGAGGAGGATGCCACCGTGTTGCGCAGTCTGTTGACCACTGTTGCCGGCCATTTGACAGGCGCAGCGGAGCTTTTGCGGCAGGCCAATGTGGAGATTCCTCAGGACGAGGGCCCGCCGCCCCCGCCGCTTGACGACTGATGGGCGTTTTAAGTTTCGATTACCGGGCGCATGCGCGCTTTGTTGATCCGGCGCGCGACCGGTCGCAGCTTTGGCAGCTGTGTTTAGGGATCGTGCTGGTCGCTGGCATGTTTTTGGTGCTGAGCAATCTGGTCTTTGGCACACTTTTGGGTTTGCTCGATCCGCAGACAGCCAATGCTATCATCCGGGACGCGCAAACGGGCCAAAGCGCGGCTGGCATGTTGCTGCTGTTGTTTCAGCTTGGCTTGCTGGCGGTCGCGGCGGCGATGGTTGTGATCATGGTGCACAACCGGCGACCTTGGACGCTGATTGGCCCGGTTGGACTGGCTGTGCGGCAGTTCGGGGCGGTCCTGTTCATGTTGGTCATCCTGACCGCCGTGCTGTGGATCTTGCCACCCTATACGGTTGGGGAAGGATCACTCACCCGTAACATGTCTGTGGGGCGGTGGCTGTTCCTGTTGCCCTTGGCGCTGGTTGCGGTCCTGGTGCAGACCGGTGCCGAGGAAATCCTGTTTCGGGGGTATTTGCAGCAGCAACTGGCGGCAAGGTTCCGGTCGCCATTGATATGGATGATTTTGCCGTCGATCTTGTTTGGCGCGGGCCACTATCTGCCGGAAAGCGCGGGCACGAACGCGTTCACCATCGCGCTGTGGGCCACCGTTTTTGGACTGCTGATGGCCGACCTCACGGCACGGGCCGGGACGCTCGGCCCGGCGATGGCGGTCCACTTCGCGAACAACATCTCGGCCATGGTGCTGACTGCCACGCCAGATGAGATGTCGGGCCTTGCGCTGTATGTTCTGCCCTTTGGCATGTCCGACGAGGCGGCGATGGCTGCGTGGCTGCCGGTGGACTTCGGCTTTATGCTGGTCAGTTGGCTGGCAGCGCGGCTTGCCATTCGCGCTTGATTGCAATTGTCGCAGGCCCGGATTATCTGACGCGGGTGAACGGCAGTGGAAAGCCCATATGAACTGGATCACCAACTACGTCCGGCCCCGGATCAACTCTATCTTTTCGCGGCGCGAAACGCCGGACAACCTTTGGACCAAGTGCGATGAGTGCGGCACCATGCTGTTTCACCGCGAACTGAGCGACAATCTGAACGTCTGCACCAATTGCGGGCATCACATGGCAATTACGCCGCGGGATCGTTTCGCGGCCCTGTTCGATGGCGGTATTTTCACACAGGTCGAGGTGCCTGCGCCGCTGGCTGACCCGCTGCATTTCAAGGATCAGAAGAAGTATCCCGACCGGATGAGGGCCGCCCAAAAGGCAACCGGCGAGGAAGAGGCGATGTTGGTTGCATCAGGTGAGATGGGGCGCACGCCGATCGTCGCCTGCGCACAGGATTTTTCGTTCATGGCCGGGTCTATGGGCATGTATGTGGGCAACGCCATCATCGCGGCCGCCGAAGAGGCGGTGAAGCTGAAGCGTCCCTTGATCCTGTTTTCGGCGGCTGGCGGGGCACGGATGCAAGAAGGTATTCTAAGCCTGATGCAGATGCCGCGCACCACTGTGGCCGTGCAGATGCTGAAGGAAGCGAGGCTGCCCTATATCGTGGTCCTGACCCACCCGACGACGGGTGGGGTGACGGCAAGCTATGCGATGCTGGGCGACGTGCATATTGCCGAACCCAACGCGCTGATCTGCTTTGCAGGCCCACGTGTGATCGAACAGACAATTCGAGAGAAGCTGCCCGAGGGGTTTCAGCGTGCGGAGTATCTGCTGGATCACGGGATGCTGGACCGCGTGACCAAGCGAACCGAGATGCGCGATGAACTGATCACGATCACCCGGATGCTTATGGGATTGCCACCCGCTGTCAAAGGTGATCTGCCTGCTCCGGTGCAGGAGGTCGTGGCCGAGGAGATCGCTCAGGAATGAGCACCGGTTCTGATGTCATCCTTGAACGGATGATGGCGCTGCACCCCAAGGTGATTGATCTGACGCTGGATCGTGTCTGGCGGTTGCTGGAGGCTTTGGGCAATCCGCAGAACGACTTGCCGCCCGTGATCCATATTGCAGGAACGAACGGGAAGGGATCGACCCAGGCGATGATCCGCGCCGGGCTCGAGGCTGCGGGGCATCGTGTGCATGCCTATACGTCGCCTCATTTGGCGCGGTTTCACGAACGTATCCGGCTGGCCGGAGCGTTGATTTCCGAGCCCGATCTCACCGCTTGTCTGGACGAATGCTATGTTGCGAATGGCGGAGCCGACATCACCTATTTCGAGATCACGACCTGTGCGGCAATTCTGGCCTTTGCCCGAACACCGGCTGACTACACGTTGCTGGAAGTCGGTTTGGGTGGGCGTCTAGACGCAACCAACGTGATCGATACGCCCGAACTGACAATCATCACGCCCGTCTCGATGGATCATGAGGCGTTTCTAGGCGACACGCTGGCAAAGATCGCCGGTGAGAAGGCCGGGATCATAAAGCGTTGCGTGCCGGTGATCGTTGGCCCGCAGGACGAGGACGGGCTTGAGGTGATCGAGGCGCAAGCTGCGCGGTTGGGAGCCAACGTTCTTGCCTATGGTCAGCATTGGCACGTCGCGCCCGAACGGGATGGCATGGTCTATCAGGATGAGGTCGGCCTGCTTGACCTACCGCGGTCGGCGCTGCCCGGCAATCATCAGGTTCAGAATGCAGGTATGGCTTTGGCAGCTTTGCGCCATCTTGGGTTTGACGATGCGGCCTGTCACGCAGCGGTGACACAGGTGCAATGGTCCGCGCGGATGCAAAGATTGCGCACGGGGCCGCTCGCAAATCAGGCCAAGGGCGCTGAACTCTGGCTGGACGGCGGCCACAACCCGGCAGCCGGACTGGCGCTGGCGGCCGCATTACGGAGCATGCCCAACCGTCCCACCCACCTGATCTGCGGGATGCTGAACACCAAGGATGTGCGTGGCTATCTCCGCCCACTCGCGAACGAAGTGGACACTCTGACAGCGCTGTCGATCCCCGGTGAAGTCAACACACTGCCCGCGTCTGAAACGGCCAATGCGGCCCGTGATGTGGGAATAACCGCTTTTGAGGCAGACGATGTCGGACACGCGCTTCGACATATTCTGGCGCGTGACCCTCATGCGCGGGTTCTGATTTGCGGGTCACTTTATCTGGCGGGCTCGGTGCTGCGCGAGAATGGTTGATTTAAGGCAACAGCTTAAGAGCCAGATATTGATTTAGGCGCATAATGTTGACCAAACGGCATCGTATCTGCTAAATATGGTGTTGTTTTTCGACTTTAATGCGGATGAACCGCGGCAAGTCTGCTTTTGGGGAAGCAGTATGTTCAGGCCAAAAACCAAAGTGTCCAGACCGCCAAAGCTGAGTCAGCAGACCGAGGATTATACTTCGTCAAACATCAAGTTGTTGCTGATTGCCATCGCATTCTTGCTTGTCACGATCGGGTTGATCCTGTTGCAGCCAGAAAATGTGCCGACATCGGAACCGCAAGTGGTGGAGGCGCCGGCGCCGACCGCCGCACCCGAAGCAGCGGTCACGCGCTCTGATACATCGCTTTTGGAATTGCAGACCGTTTCCGCGTCCGCGGCGGTCAGCCGTCAATTGCGCCAGCCCATTCGCCTGACGGATGCCGACGCAAGGCATACCGATTTGCGCAGCTTGACCGCGGCGGTCCTGACCGGGTTCGGGCATACGCCACATCAAGGCGATCCTTTGCAGGCGCTTTTGGTACAGGCGCTGACCGAAGGACAGTCGAATGCCTATATCGACGCGTTGCTTAACACAGCAGCAGCACGGGGCGAGTTCGATTTACCACATCAGTTGACCACCGCGGCGGGTCGGCTGGACACTGAAACGCTGTTGATGGCTTTGGTGCGTCAGTCGCAGGGCTAGGCGGTCCAATCCACACCTTGCATTTCGCGCAGCCGCGAGGCGGTGCGTTCGAATTCGAAAGTGCCTTCGCCCTCAAGGTAGAGCATCTCGGGTGTGTCGGCAGCCGAGCAGATCAATCTGACGCGTGCCTCGTAAAGTGCGTCGATCAGGGTGACAAAGCGCTTGGCTTCATTGAAGTTGCTACGACCGAGGCAGGGGATGTCGTCGATCATCAGCACCTTGCAGGCCTCCGCCACGGCCAGATAGTCGCCTGGACCCAAGGGTTTGGCGCAAAGATCGAAAAATGTGCTACGCCCGACCCCGTTACGGAAATGCGGGACGGTCACAGTACGGCCTTTGATCGTCAGGTCGAGCGGATCAGCCTGCCCGCCCGACAGGTCCGCCCAGATCGCATCCATTTCGGCGCGGGCCGTGGCGCCGAGCGGTGTGAAATATACCGGGCTGCCGGCCAGGCGATCCTGTCTGTAGTCGGTCGGTGATGCGAGTTCCCACACGACCATTTTATCTTTGAGCAGGTCGATGAAGGGCACGAAGAGTTGTCGGTTCAGCCCGTCCTTGTAGAGGTCATCAGGAACACGGTTCGAGGTTGTCACCACGACTACACCTGCGGCGAACAGCGCTTCGAAAAGGCGACCCACGATCATCGCATCGGTGATGTCGGTGATCTGCATCTCGTCAAAAGCAAGCAGTCGGACCGAAGACGCGACATCGGCTGCCACCGGCGCGATGGCGTCATCCACACCCCGTTGGCGGGCGGCGTGCATGGCGGCGTGAATGTCTTGCATGAAGGCGTGAAAGTGCACGCGGCGGGTCGGCACGTCGAGCCGCGTTGCGAAAAAGTCCATCAGCATTGACTTGCCGCGCCCGACCCCGCCCCAAAGATATAGTCCCTTGGGCGCTTCGGGCGACTTGCGGAACAGACCTTTCTTGGCCGGGGTGGCAA
The DNA here is from genome assembly GCA_038525015.1 of Pseudomonadota bacterium. Classification (GTDB taxonomy): domain Bacteria; phylum Pseudomonadota; class Alphaproteobacteria; order Rhodobacterales; family Rhodobacteraceae; genus Tateyamaria. The sequence continues at coordinate 94,518 of JBCBID010000013.1, forward strand.
GCGCTGTGCGGATGCGTTCAAACTCCGGCAGGACGGCCAGTTGCGCCGCGTCCGCTTGCAACGCGCCCGTATCCACAAGCGTCTGATATTCCGTCAGCAAATCGGTCATTGACCCTGTGGTAGCGCGGGCGTCAAGCCTTGGGAAGCCCAAGGAAAACGATGTCAGTTCAGGAATGGTGATGTGACGCTAAGAATTCCTGATTTGACGGGCGCGTAAGGGTGTATGACAGTCGATGAGCAGTTTTGAAAGTTGAGCCATGACCCCTCGCACGCCCCTTTTTACCCCAGTCCTGATTGTGGGCTGCGTGATCATCATGGTCAGCTTTGCCGTGCGTGCGTCCTTTGGTGTGTTCCAGATCCCAATTGCGGAAGAATTCGGCTGGCTGCGCACAGAATTTTCGCTGGCGATTGCGATCCAAAATCTGGCTTGGGGCATTGGGCAGCCGATCTTTGGCGCAATTGCCGAGAAGATCGGGGATCGCAAGGCGATCCTGATGGGCGCCATTGTTTATGCCGCTGGGATGGTGCTTTCAGCTTGGTCGACCACGCCCGCCGAGCACCAGATCTATGCCTGGCTGGTTGGTTTCGGTGTCGCTGGTACCGGCTTTGGTGTGATCCTCGCGGTTGTTGGCCGCGCATCAAGCGATGACAACAGATCCATGAGCCTTGCTATCGCAACGGCTGCTGGATCCGGAGGGCAGGTCTTTGGCGCGCCGTTGGCAGAATGGATGCTGACGTTGATGACTTGGCAAAGCGTATTCGTGATTTTTGCTGCAGCCATTCTGGCCCTGATCCTGTGCCTGCCGCTGATGCGGGCCCCTGGCATGGCGTCCAAGGCCGAGTTGGAAGAGAGCATGGGCGAGATATTGGTCAAAGCGTTCAAGGACCCGTCTTATACGCTGATCTTTCTGGGCTTCTTCTCCTGCGGATATCAGCTGGCCTTTGTAACAGCCCACTTTCCCGCTTTCGTGACCGAGGTTTGCGGCCCTATCGTCGCAGGCAGCGTGCTGCACAACCTTGGTATCACCACAACATCTGCTCTGGGCGCTTGGGCGATTTCGCTGATTGGTCTGGCCAATATCGCGGGCACCCTGGCCGCCGGCTGGGCGGGTAAACGGTTTTCGAAGAAGTATCTGCTTGCCGGTATCTATACCGCCCGGACGCTAGTGGCGGCCTTGTTCATCATCTTCCCGATGACGCCAATGACGGTCATCGTATTTTCCATCGCGATGGGGTCGCTGTGGCTTGCGACTGTGCCGCTGACCAGCGGTCTGGTCGCGCATATCTACGGGCTGCGCTATATGGGCACGCTCTATGGTATTGTATTCTTCAGCCATCAGCTGGGGTCGTTTCTGGGTGTTTGGTTAGGTGGGCGAATGTACGACCTTTATGGGTCTTATGAACAGGTCTGGTGGATCGGCGTGGCAGTTGGCGCGTTCAGCGCCATCGTGCACCTGCCAATCCGGGAAAAGCCGCTGGCGCGCCCCGCCGCAGCCTAGCCCCGCGACGACCGGATCGCGTTCAGAACCTCATCAGTGTGGGTGTAGAGTAACCCATGGCCCGCCCCCTCAATCACAACTTGCTGCGCTGCTGGGTTCCATTCGGCAAGCGTGTCCTTGCAATGCAGCGGCACAACATCATCTGCGTCGCCCCACACCACCAGCACGGGCACCTCAGCGTCTGCAATCGCGCGGTGTTGATCCTCGCAATTGGTGCGTAGCAGGCCGCGCAGGCTCGACAGCACCGCAGGGAAATAGCCCCGCCGTGTCGTTTCGGTCTGTTGCAATGCGTTGATGTCGTCAACCGATCCTGGCACATGGGCTTCCGCTGAAATGGCGCGGCGCAGTTGCCATGGATAGGCCGCCAGAAACAGCCAGTCGCCAATAATTGGCAAATCTCGCGCCATCGCAATCTTGCGCCCGGCCAGATCAAACATGCCCGCAGGTGCCAACAGAACCAGTTGCTTGACGCGTTGCGGATGGCGCGCGCTAAAATGCGCGGCGATCGCCCCACCCATGGAATATCCCAAAAGGGTCAGTTGATTACCAACGTCTTCGTGCAACAGAAGGTCTGACAACTGGCGATCAAAGAAATCGACATCTTGAAGGCCGCGGACGCGTTCTGAGTAACCGCGCCCGTAAAGATCATAGATCAGCACCCGAAACCCAAGCAAAGCAAGTCCCTTTGCCAATCCATGCCAGACGAAGGAGGGGGTGGTCAGACCATGGATGCACACGGCGACGGGGCCGCGTTCAGGCCCCAGCCATTCGTAATGGGTGGTGCCTTGGGACAGCAGCGCAAACTGACCCGGAGCCTTGGCACGGTCCGCATCTGACAGTCCCGAGCGTATCAATTCGGTTGTGATAGGGATTGCAAGCACCCCAAGAACAACAAGGATCACCCACATCATTTTGCCATCCACCGATCTAGGATATAGCGGCTGGTCATGAGATCCAGATGCGCCCCACCACCGTTTTTGAACAGGGTAATGTCTTTGGGCGCGCGCCGGAACGCGCCCAGCTCATAATAGTCGGCGATCAGGTGATCGCGTGTGATCGTGCCTGCGTCGAGCGGGATCTTGACTTCTCCAATATGGCCGACCGTGGTGTCGAAACTGTCAACAAAGACGCGGGATTTCAGAAGGGCTTCGTCATCGACCTCACGCATATCCGGGCGGTATGCGCCAATGAGGTCAATATGCTGTCCGGGCCGCAGCCACGCGCCCCGGAGCAGGGGCTCGGTCGACATGGTGGCACTGGTAACGATGTCTGCCTCGCGTACAGCTTGTTCCAGATCGTCCGCTACGCCGAGTGTGGGGCGTTCAGCCACCATCGTCATGGCATTGTCGCGGGTACGGTTCCAGACTTGAAAATGGGCGTCGGGAAAGAGGGCGGAATAGGCGTCGTGCAGGGCGCGCCCGACGGTGCCCGCGCCGATGATCAGGATGTTCCGGCTGTCAGGACGCGCCAGGGCGCGCGCGGCGAGCAGGCTGTCGCCCGCAGTCTTCCACTTCGTCACAAGGTGAAAGTCTATGATCGCCTGAAGTGTGCCATCGTCATCAGAATACAGGTTGACGCCGCCGTTGATCATTGGCGCGCTGCGACCGGGGTTGCCGGGAAACACTGTGGCGGTTTTGACAGCCATGCCCATACCGTCGATCCAGGCCGCGCGGCTCAGCAAGGTGTCAGGATCGCGATATAGAAATGTGTCGCCAATTTCGGCTTGGGGCAGATCATGCCCGGCTGCAAGCGCATCGGTCAAACCGATCCAATCCAACTGCGCCTCACCTTGGGCGAACGGTATGTAGGGTATGCTCGTCACGCCGCTTCGCTTTCAGTCAGCAGACCCTCTTTGACAAGACGATCTGCCCAGCCCTGCGGCCCATGGAAGTGATGCGTCCGCCATCCGCGCATTTGGGCGGCGGCGATATTGTCACTCCTGTCGTCCGTAAAGATCAGGCTTTCACCGCGTAAGCCGCTGACCTCTTCAAGCATCTTGTAGATGGTTGGGTCAGGTTTGATGACCTGCATATGACCTGAGATGAAATCGCGATCAAAGGCGTTGAGGAAGGGGTAGTGCGTCGCCGCGAAGTCGTAACTTCCGATACCGAAATTCGTGAGCGAGAAGACCGGGATGCCCTTGGTTTGCAGTGCCGCCATCAGCCGTACGGAATGGTCAATCACTGGGCTTGCCATTTCGATCCAGCGGTCGTGCCAAATGCGGATTTCGTCGCGCCATTCGGGGTAGTCTTCGGCTGTGGCATAGATCGTTTCGGTAAAGGGGTGGCCCAGATCGACCTTGTCGTTCATGCCGTGCAGGTCGACGGCGTCGAACATGGCACAGCGTCGGTCGTAACCGATGACGCCGTCATAGAACCGTTCGGGCTGCCATTCGATCAGCACATTCCCGATGTCGAACACCACAGCCTTGATCATCATCGTTTGGCAGCCCTTAGTTCGCGTTCGAGTGCGTCCAGAAAACGCGATCTGTCAGCCTTGGTAAAGCCCTTGCCGCCGCCCTGGCGAAATGGATCAGCGGCCCTGAGGTCTGCCATGAGATCGCGGGTTGCCAGCACATTGCCTATATTGGCCTGGGTCAAAGCCTCGCCATTATGCTTGAGCACACGCGCACCGGCTTCGACACATTTGGCAGCAAGTGGAATGTCGCCTGTGATCACAACATCGCCCGGCGCTGCGCGGTCTGCAATCCACTTGTCGGCAATGTCAGGGCCTTCGGGGACGATAACAGTCTCTACGAGTGGGTTTTGCGACGGTCTCAGTCCCCCGTTCGACACCACTTTCATCGGAACCTTGTGTCGGGTTGCGACACGTTCTGCCTCGGCTTTGACCGGGCACGCATCTGCATCGAGATACAGTGTCGTCATGCCCAAAGGTGTTCCGCGTGGAAAGCCATATGGTCCTCCATGAACGTCGACACGAAGAAATAGGAATGATCATATCCGGGCTGCATACGGAACTGGATTTGCTGCCGTCGGGCCGCGGCAGCCTCGGCGAGCGCTTCGGGCTTGAGCAGGTCGATGAACTGGTCGCTGGTCCCGGTATCGATCAGCATCGGCCCGTCAAAGCCACGATCCCGCATACACAGCGTTGCATCGTGGGGCGACCAGATGTCTTCGTTGCTTCCCAAATATGCAGTGAGTTGCTTGCGCCCCCAATCGCTGGCGATGGGATTGGTAATGGGCGAAAAGGCCGAGACGGATCTGAACTGTCCCCGCGGGGACATCGCCATGGTCAGTGCCCCGTGGCCGCCCATGGAATGGCCAGTGATCGACTGCCGATCCATATCCAACGCGAACGTCTGACCTAGCAACTCGGGCAGTTCTTCCATCACATAGTCCCACATGCGGTAGTGGGTCGCCCAGGGTGCTTCGGTGGCGTTGACGTAAAAACCCGCACCCTTCCCAAGGTCATATCCATCGTCATCGGCCACCGCATCGCCACGCGGTGAGGTGTCGGGAAAGCAGAGGGCTATGCCATGCTCAGCGGCCCAGGTCTGCGCGCCCGCCTTGGTCATAGCGTTTTCATGAGTGCAGGTAAGGCCGGACAGATACCAAAGCAGCGGAACCGGGCCATCCTTTGCCTCCTGCGGCAGGAACAAGCCGAATGTCATGTCACAGGAGCAGGAAGACGAGGCGTGTGTGTAAACCCCCTGCGTACCACCGAAGCAGGCGTTTTCGGATTTCGTTTCCATATCGTGTTCCTTTCGTTGCCCTATCGCTACCCACCGTTTGCGCATGCGGCAAGTTCGGGAGCCTCAGGTGGTGACATTTTTTGATCAGAATACGACTAGCTGACCCAGGCGATGACGGCTGTGAGTGTGATGACGCTGAGGGCGGTAGAGACAAGTATGGCCGCTGAAACGCGTTGCGGCGCGACACCGTAGTGCTGGGCGAGCATATAGATATTGCCCGCGACCGGCATAGCAGCGCATGCGATGATCATAGCGGCGCCAAACGCATCGACGGTAAACAGATAGAGCGCTGATACGGCGACGCAGGCCGGGTGCAGCACCAGTTTGCAGAAGCTGAGCCAGCCAGCGATCTGAATGCGCTCGGTTGTTTTTGAGGCGAGCGACGCGCCAATGGCGAAGAGGGCGCCGGGCGTTGCAGCACCGCCGAGGATGCTCAGAAAATCGTTCATGGGTGCAGGGATCGGGATTTGAAGGGCCGACCACAACAGCCCGAGAGCCATGGCGACGATCATTGGATTTCGGATCAGGCCCGTGCCGATTGTTCTGAAGATTGCTGGCGACATGCGGCCATCGCGACCGATGGTGATCAGAATGACGATCAGGCTGGAAAAGACAATCAGATCGGTGGCCAGTACCAATATAACCGGGCCGATGGCTTTCGGACCGAACAACAGGGCAAGCATTGGCAGACCGAGAAAACCCGCATTCCCGATGACGGCGCATTGTGCCTCGACCGCGTTGGTTTGCATATCGATGCCGCGGAAAACGCCGATCAATGTGGCGAGCCCGTATACGAAGGCGGTGCCGCAGAGATACGCAAGGACGAGTTGCCCGTCCCAAACCTGTGCCAGTTCGAGGTTGGCGGCAAAACGGAAGATCATCGCCGACAGGGCGAAGTAGAAAACGAATTTGGTGAGATAGGCGGTAGCCTCTTCGGTGAAGAAACGGGTGCGCCCCGCCCAATATCCCAGTCCGATCAAGGCGAAAAAGGGAAGCGTTTTGAGCAGTATAGGGAGCATGTGGCATGGATAGCCTGTGCCGTAACTGCGATCCAGCATTGATCTGCGATGTGCCGGCACAAAGCGCTGTTGATACAATATGTCATGTCAAAGAGGCGCTTTTTCTTATAGAAAGTGAACGGAACGGTTTATGTTGCGACTCATCCCGCACAACAGGACGCCCGATGAACGACGCCACCCCCATGGTCCGCAAGGGCCGAAAATTTGATCAGGTTCTGGAGGGCGCGCGCGAGGTATTCATGGCCGACGGGTTTGAAGGGGCAAGCGTTGATGACATCGCGCGGGCGGCTGGGGTCAGCAAGGCGACGCTTTATAGCTACTTTCCTGATAAGCGGTTGTTATTTATGGAAGTGGCCAATGTAGAATGCGCGCGGCAGAGCCAGGCGGCCATTGACAATATCGATATGAACGCAGCGCCACGACAGGTGTTGTGCCAGGCGGGCCGGCACTTCCTGCGCTTCATCACGTCGAAGTTCGGGCAGCAGATTTTCAGGATTTGCGTCGCGGAATCTGACCGGTTTCCTGAGATTGGACGGGCATTTTATAAGTCCGGCCCAGAGCGTATGCGGGCGGAGATGGGTGCTTATTTTCAAGCGGCTATGGAACGTGGCGAGTTGCGGGTCGAGGACTTTACCCTGGCGGCGGATCAGTTTGGCGAGCTGTGCAAAGCCGATATCTGGCCGCGCCTGATGTTTGGGGTGATCGACGCTGTGACTGAGGCCGATATTGACCGGGTTGTGGACAGCGCGGTCGAGACCTTTCTGGCGCGTTACGGCGCACAGTCAGCTTCAGCAAACCACTGAACGTGCAACACCCGATATACGATGACGGGGCAAGGTCATCTGGCGTGGATTAACACCAAAAAGTAAGGGAAATGAACCCGTTGCCATCCGTGGACCCCTTCGGGCGCGTATGACCCGGCTGCGGCTGATTGAAATTGCACGCGGTGCTTTTTGTTAGCAAGAGGTGAGCGATGCCCGCCTAGCGTGTATCAATAATGCGCACGGCCTTGCCCTGAGATCGGGCTACCGATCCTTCGGGTCCGACGGTCACCTCGACCGAAATTCCGATGCTGTCCTTAATCCTTGCAGCGAGCGCGGGACCTGCGGCAGGATCGGCCCCTTCGCAGAGAACGCGCATCTGGTCCATACGGTCTGGTTTGGTCAGTTCAATCTGGAAATGCGGGGCAAGGCCGCGGATCGCCATCAGGCATTCCTCGATCTGAGTGGGAAAGACGTTGACGCCGCGCAGGATGATCATGTCGTCTGATCGCCCCGTGACCTTTTCCATGCGCCGCATAGAGCGAGCGGTGCCAGGCAGAAGGCGGGTCAGATCGCGGGTGCGATAGCGGATGATGGGGAAGGCTTCCTTGGTCAGCGAGGTGAAGACAAGTTCGCCCATCTCGCCATCTGCGACGGCGTGCCCTGTTTTCGGGTCGATGATCTCGGGGAAAAAGTGATCTTCCCAGATATGCAGGCCGTCTTTGGTCTCGACGCATTCCATGGACACACCGGGTCCGATAACTTCACTGAGGCCGTAGATGTCGACCGCATGCATGTCGAAAGCCTGTTCGATTTCCGCACGCATGGCATTGGTCCACGGTTCGGCGCCGAAAATGCCAACCTCAAGTGACGAGGCGCGAGGATCGAGGCCCTGGACATTGAATTCATCGAGCACCGATAGGGAGTAGGATGGAGTAACAGTGATCCCTTTGGGTTTGAAATCCTCGATCAGGCGAACCTGGCGGGGTGTCATCCCGCCCGAGATGGGGATGGTGGTGAGCCCCAGAGCATCGGCCCCGAGGTGGATGCCAAGACCACCCGTAAAGAGGCCGTAACCGTAGGCATTGTGTAAGAGGTCTCCCGGTTGCAGCCCCGCCGCGCGCAAGGATCGCGCGACGACCTGACCCCAGTTGTCGAGGTCATTTTCAGTATATCCGACGACAGTGGGTTGGCCGGTGGTGCCCGAAGAGGCGTGAATGCGTTTCACCTGATCGCGCGGAACGGCGAACATGCCGAACGGGTAGTTGGCGCGCAGATCCTGCTTGGTGGTGAAGGGAAACTTGGCGAGATCGCTGAGCGATACGAGGTCGTCTGGGTGGAGGCCTGCTGCGTCGAATGCGGTCTTGTAGTGGGGCACGTTTTCGTAGGCGTGGGTCAGCGACCATTTCAGGCGGTCCAGCTGCAACGCTTCGATTTCGTCACGGCTCGCGATTTCGATCGGGTCGAGCGTGCCGCGATCTGGCGTGAGATCTTTCATATTGCATCCTCGTTGAAATGGGTGCCGGAGATGGTGCGGGACAGGCCGCGAAAGAGAGCGATTTGCCGGCCATCCGCGCCTGTCACCGCGACATCGTAAGTGCCGGAGCGGCCTTGGCGCGCGGTTTCTGCGGCAGTCGCGGTGAGCGTTTCGTCGGCCTGTCCGGGGGCGAGATAGGTGATCTGGTTCTGCTGGGCCACGGTGATCAGATTGTAGGTGTTGCAGGCGAATGCAAATGCGCTGTCGGCAAGGGAGAAGATCATGCCGCCGTGGCACATGCCGTGGCCGTTGAGCATGTCCGGGCGCACCTTCATGGTCAGGGTGGCGGTGCCCGGCCCGACCTGGACAATGCGCATGCCAAGCGCCTGGCTGGCCTGATCGGTTGCCCACATCGTGTTGGCGCAGCGCTGGGCGCGCTCTTGCGGTGTCATCCGGCATCCTCCCCATGCGTTTCAGACTAAGGCAACTTTGCCGTCATTTTGTAACGCGTTCAAGCATGATGGAAGGGCTCTTGAAATTGTGAGCGGGCCGCGCAAGTGTTGGCACATGACGTTTCAGACGCCGCCTCCCTCAAATCTGCGCGAGATGCCGTCCCCTCAGGTGGCGTTTCATCGGACGGAATTGTCGGTGATCCTGTCGCTTTATGGTCGCATGGTGGCGGCGGGTGAGTGGCGGGATTACGGGATTTCGTGCCTGCGCGATGTGGCGGTGTTTTCGGTATTTCGCCGGACGGCGGAAAACCCGATTTATCGCATAGAAAAGCGCCCGAAGCTGCGGGGCAAGCAGGGGATGTATGCGGTCATTGGCATTGATGGGCAGGTGTTGCGGCGGGGGCAGGACCTGAAGACCGTGCTGCGGGTGCTGGAGCGCAAGTTGATCCGGGCGGTTGAGTAATCTGGGCGGGCGCGTCCAATATTGTCCGCTAACGCGTGCGCGATCTGTTTTTTGACGAGGTATACCCTCTCCAATTCCCCCGGGGGTATTTTCGGCCATAAGTAGGTTAGGGACGTTTGTGGCCGGTGATGTCGCCGTTGCCACTGGCCTTGATGCGCTTGGTCGCGGTTGTGATGGTTTCCTCGACCACGGCCATGTGGTGCGCGTTGGCATGGATCATTTGTGTGGCGCTGGTGACGAGGCCGACGTGCCCTGCCCAGAAAAGAAGATCGCCCTGCTGGTAAGGACCGGTGGCGTCTGGGAAAGCGGAGGCCTGTTGGTCGCTATCGCCGGGGCACGGTGTGCCCGCGGAGGTGAGGGCGATTTGAGTGAGGCCGGAGCAGTCGATGCCGGCACGGGTGTTGCCGCCCCAGAGGTAGGGCGTGCCCAGGAAGAGGCGGGCGGTGTCGATGGGGTTGGCGTTGTGGGGGAGCGGTGAGAGCTGCGCCTTGGGGATGTAGCCAAAGACGGTGCTGATGAAGTCGGGTGTTTCAGTCTGTGCTGTGAGCTTGGCGCCGAAGCTGAGCGCTGCGGTTTCGGGCGATTTGATGTTGGCTTGTTCATAGGCGTGGGCGGTGGGATTGGTCACCATATGGGTGGGCCTGGTCACGTCGCCGATGGCGGTGGTCGGGACGAAGCCGATATAGCCATCAAGGTCGGCGCGGAGATAGCTGTGTTCTTCGGTTTGGCCGAGGACGGTGACGGTTGCACCTGCGATCAACTGCCGGTCCCGGGGGCCGTTGGGGCGCGCTAGCAGGTCGACTTGTGGGCTGATAATTTGACCGGGGGTGTTGCCATCGACCAGGTGCGGATCGGGTGTGGTACGGCGGTCAGTCATAGGTCGAGCATCTTTGGCAGGGCGGCCAGCAGCGCGCGTGTGCCTTGGCCCACGCCGCCCTTGGGGCGGGCTGGGGCATCGCTGGGCTGCCAGCCGTAGATGTCGAAATGCATGTAGGACGCGGTGTCAACAAACCGGCGCAGAAACAAGGCGGCGGTGATTGAACCGGCAAAGCCCCCCTTGGGCGCGTTGTCGAGGTCGGCGATGCCGGGTTCGATCATCGCCTCGTAAGGGGTGTGAAAGGGCAGCCGCCAGACCGGGTCTGCGATGCGCGCACTGGCATCCTCAAGAGCCATGACGAGGGTGTTGTCATCAGTGTAATAGGGTGCAAGGTCGGGGCCCACGGCGACACGCGCCGCACCTGTGAGCGTGGCCATCGAAATGACGAGGTCAGGGCTGTCTTCGTCCGCGAGGGCGAGGGCGTCGGCGAGGACCAGCCTGCCTTCCGCGTCCGTGTTGTTGATTTCGACAGTGAGGCCCTTGCGGCTGGTCAAGATGTCTTGTGGGCGGAAGGCGTTGGCCGAGACACTGTTTTCGACGGCTGGTATCAGAACACGAAGTTGAAGAGGCAGGTTGGTGGCCATGATCATCTGGGCAAGGCCCAGCACTGCGGCCGACCCGCCCATGTCTTTTTTCATCAAGCCGATGGATGCGCCGGGTTTGAGGTTGAGCCCTCCGGTGTCGAAGCACACGCCCTTGCCCACCAGCGTGAGTTTTGGGCCTCTGTCCCCCCAGCGCAGGTCGATCAGGCGTGGGGCGCGGTCTGCGGCGCGTCCAACAGCGTGGATCAGAGGAAAGTTCTGGGCAAGCAGGTCGCTGCCTGTTGTCACAATAACCGATGCATCAAACCGGTCTCCCAGATCGCGCACCGCTTGTTCAAGGTCAGGCGGCCCCATGTCAGCAGCGGGGGTATTGATCAGGGTGCGGGTAAGTGCCTCTCCGGCTGCGATGGCTTCGACCCGATCCCTATCAATACCCTCGGGGGCCACAAGGCGTGCACCCATCGCGGACTGATCCTTGTAGCGATCAAACCTGTAGCCCGCCAACAACCATCCAAGTGCTTCGGTCTCAAGCACATCTAGGGGCAAGTCTGCCATCAAGCGATATGTGCCTGCGGGAAGCTTGGATGCCGCCGCCGCAACCGCAAAACGGCCGCGCCTGCGCGACGTTTCAGTGCCATAACCGATAACTGCGTGTCGCCCTTCTGGTAGCAAGAGGGCCTGCCCGATCGCACCGCCGAAGCCGTTGGCGTTTGCCCAGTTCCGAACGTCATCAGGTTGTTCGGACAACCACTCCGGTGCTGTGGCTTCGTCCAGCAGGTGGGCGGTCCGGGTGGTCTCGTCCGGGGGGGCAAAGCTGAGTGTCATGCAAGACGTCCTGCGATGTTATTTCGCAGAGCCTAGCCTGTTTGTGTTCCACCGCAAGTGGGTGGCGTTTTCAGATCTTGATGTCCTGCAGGTCCCAGATGGCTGTTAGGGATTCTTCACCCGTTCGCATGAGGCGCCCCACCGTGGCCGCAATTGCAACTTGGTCCCGTGTTTCGGTGCAATGTGCAACATCCTTGGCCACCCTGGCCAGTACGTCCATACCAATCTGGTCAGCAATCGCGATCAAGGATTTGGCAGAACGGCGCAGATCGTCCAGTTCACCCTTGCGATACAGCCGATCACAATGCGCCATGCGGAGTGCCAATTCCTCCATCGCGCGGCAAACGACATCTTCGGCATTCACCGGGTCCATTTCCCCGTAAAGTGCATGCAGGCGGTCATGGTTGACCTGCACGGCTTCGCGCAATTGAATGTGTGTTACTGTGGACAAAACGTCACCTCTTCTCACCCAAAACTTGACCCGCCCCCACGGCTTGCCCCGGGTGTAGGCAAAGACCCTTCCCAAATGGTTATGCCGCACCGGTCTTTTCACTCGAATTTGCTGCGAAATAGCGATAGTCACCGCGGCTGACGCATACAGCGACAGATGAACCGGGGACGCACCATGCATAGGATGAAGCCGCTTCCGAGCTTTCTTTTGCAGCGCTATCAGGGGTGGAAGGCCACCACCTACGCCGAGAACAGCGCGTGGTATGCACGGCTGGCAACCGAAGGTCAGCGTCCACGCGCTATGATCATCTCGTGCTGTGACAGCCGGGTGAATGTCACGTCGATCTTTGGCGCGGACCAGGGCGAGTTCTTTGTGCACCGCAACATTGCCAACCTTGTCCCCCCTTACGAACCGGATGGCGAACACCATGGCACTTCGGCGGCCGTGGAATATGCGGTCAACGTGTTGAAGGTCGCCCATCTGGTGGTGCTGGGCCATTCGCGTTGCGGCGGTGTGCAGGGATGCATCGACATGTGCGAGGGCCGCGCGCCCGAATTGGAAGAGAAGGGAAGTTTTGTCGGGCGTTGGATGGATATCCTGCGTCCCAAATTTCCCGAAGTGGCGGATATTGAGGGCCAGGCGTCCAAGGCCGAACGGCTGGAGCAACTTGCTGTGGTGACGTCGATGGAAAATCTGATGTCCTTTCCCTTTGTCGAAGAACGTGTGAACAACGGATCACTCAGTATCCATGGGTTGCGCATGGACATTGAAAACGGTGGGCTGAGCCAATTCATGGGCAAAACGCTCGACTTCCAGCCGGTATAAGCGGCACCATCCAAGGGGGCAGATGTGGACCAGATTCTGAGCCTTGCGGCGACAAACCTTTTGTCGCCTATCATTCTGAGCTTTGCACTGGGTGTAGCCGCGGCCCTGGCCCGGTCAGACCTGAACATTCCCGAAGCAGTGGCCAAGGGGATGTCGGTTTATCTGCTATTTGCCATTGGGTTCAAGGGCGGGGTCAGCGTGGCCGACCACGGGATCGACGCAACTTTGGCTGCGTCGCTGCTAGCCGGGATTGTGCTGTCGGCTGCCCTGCCCATCGTGGCCTTTGGTCTGTTGCAAGTGATGGGCAACCTGAGCCGGTTGGATGCGGCTGCGGTTGCGGCGCATTACGGGTCTATTTCAATCGTGACCTTTGTGGCGGCGTCCTCTGTCTTGGAAAGCAGCGGCATCGCATCCGAGGGGTACATGGTGGCGGTGGCCGCAGCGATGGAGGCGCCTGCCATTCTGTCTGCCTTGTGGCTGATTTCGCGGGGTGGTGACAGCCGCCGCATGGACCCGGATTTGCTGCGTGAGATTATGCTGAACGGGTCAATCGTGCTGCTGGTGGGCAGTTTTCTGATTGGCTGGGTCACGGGGGCCGAGGGGTTGGCCAAGATCAGCGCCTTTATCGTGTCGCCGTTCCAGGGGGTGTTGTGCCTGTTTCTGCTGGATATGGGGCTGGTGGCCGGGCGCGGGTTGCGTGGCGGGTCCGGGGTCTTGAAACCGGGTGTGCTGACATTTGGTGTGGTGATGCCACTGGTAGGGGCCACCTTTGGAGGTGTGGTCGGCCTTCTGCTTGGCGTGAGCACCGGCGGCGTTGCGCTCTTTATGGTTTTGTCCGCCTCGGCCAGCTATATCGCGGTGCCTGCCGCAATGCGTGTGGCCCTGCCCGAGGCCAATCCTTCCATCTATTTGACCCTGTCACTAGGGGTTACGTTTCCATTCAACCTGACGCTGGGCATCCCGATCTACGTGGCCGTCGCCAGCGCACTGACCGGGGGATAAGCCCATGCAGACACATAAAGCCAAGCGGGTCGCGATTATCATTGAGCAGGTCATGCAAAGTCGTTTGACTGATGCGCTGTCTGGCGCAGGTGTCACAGGGTGGAGCGTGTTGCCGGTTCTAGGTGGCTCAGGCCGGTCGGGCGCGTGGAGCCGTGAGGGTCAGGTGAGCCGCGGCACCGGTATGGTGCAGGTTGTGTGCATCATCAAACCCGAACGGTTGGACGAGATGCTGGATGCCGCGTTCGCCGTGGTAGAGCGGCATATTGGTGTGGTGACGGTCAGTGATTGCGAAGTGCTGCGGGCCGAACGCTTTTAAAAAAAGGGGCGACACCTCTCCCAAAAAAGCGCCGCCCCGACCACTCGTTACCCCACAAACCCGCGCGCCACTCATCCAATCCACTGGTTCCTTCATCGCGCGGATGCCTTCTGCATCTGCCGTTCACCGTCACGCCTAGGCATCTGTTCCAAGGGGGCGGGTCACCCATGACCCCGTCCGATGGTTCGATCCTGTGACGGAATGCGGCCTTCTGCCGAGATTTGACCCAAACGAATGTGCCTGCGTCCGGGGGCAGCCTGCCTGCGCATCAGATGCGCCTTTCTGCCCCTTGACCGATTATGTGATCGGTTTGTGTCGCTATGTATGGGCGTGCAAGATTACCAAGTTCTTTCGACATGAGCGGTCAGCTTGTGCAAACTGATCGCCGAAGAAAAATATATATTAAAATCAGATATCTAATACATCTCTCGACTTGCCTAAAACTCGACACATGCCACGTGAAGTTTCTTGGGCGCGGCCAAAAGCGCTTGATCTATTGGGATCAACCAAGTTGGTCCACAAATGGCTAGCGCAGCACTTTGCCCTCGGGCCATGTGAGGGTCGTGTCGATTGAAATCGTTTGAGTGGCGCCGGATTGCAGGGTCACTTGCCACTCCAGAATGCCGCGTCGGTCATCGACCGCCTGGACATTTGGTGCGGGCGACGCGGACCAGTCGATAACCAGATCCTCTTGTTCAGAAAACGGGACAGCGTCCCGAATGGCCACGTCCCACACACGATCTGTCAGGTTCTCAACCTCGATCCGGACGGCCTCGGTTTCTTCATTCGACCTTGATATAATGCCACGGTCGCCTTCGTTTCGGTCCAGAACGGTGCGGGTGAGCCGCAATCCGTCAACGCGACCAAAGAAAATGTCGGCCTCTGCGTTGGGTGGAAGGGTGTCAAGTTGCGTGCCGCCAACCAGTTGACCATCCACATAGAGAAGCGCGCGCCCGGGTAGCAGGATCTCGGCAGTGGTGTTGGTGACTTTCGCAAGCCGAAACGCGGTGTCGTCAAAGCGCGGGATGGCACGCGCGCTGAGGGTCGCATCCATGTCGAGCGTGTCTAGGGCGATCTGCAAGTCCTCGCTGCGGGCTTTGATCGTGACAGGTGTTGGCAGGGCGTAGGAGACGCCGATACCGTCGAAGTTGGCGGCGGCGATTTCTTCCACGATCACAGGCGCTTCTATTATAGGAGCCGCGCCCAATGCGCTGTCAGCTTGCAGGCGCGAGACTTGGCGCTTTTGCTCGACCGGGTCTTCGATCCGGCGCCGTTGCGGGCGCAGGCGACTGGGTTCGGATTGCGCGAAGGGCTCAAGTGTGGACAGCGTCAGTTGAACATCGGTCCAGTCTTCGTTTGTGAACTGCGAGACCACAGCGCTGCGCGCAATCGAGAGCGTCGTGTCGTTTGTCAGGGAGATGTCATAGGCAGGTGCCCAGGAGACGCCGCCTGTCAGATAAGACAGGTCCAACGCGGCTTGGATCGGCTGCGGGACAGAGACCTCAAGCGATAGGGTCGCCGGGCTTGTGTTTGTCGGCGTGACCGCATCAAGGGCAGCTTGTGCTTCGGCAACCGCAAACTCAAGGTCAGGCCGGTCTTGGCGCAATTGTCTTGCCTCGGCTTCAGCAGCGTTGATGGTCACGCGGGCTGCGGTGCCATCCCGAGCAATGAATTGACCGATGGAGCGCAGTGTTTCTACATCAAAGGTTGCGCTGTCCGGCACGGTCAAGCCGTTCAAAAACACAATCTGGTCCTGTGCCGCTTGCGCAGAGGTCAGCGCGATAGCAATCTGATCATCCAGCGCAGCAAGCGCCTCGGTGGCGGCGTCGAGCGCATCCTTGGCGGCAACCCAATCGGGTGTGCGCGGTGCGCGGTAGGGCGTGTCTGGCCGTGCGATCCAACTGCGCGCTGTGATCGTCGCACCCGTTAGGCGAATGTCCATGGCGTCCAAAGACAGGTCGGGGTCCATGTCGCGCAATTCGATCCTGTGTTGGCCCGCCGGCAGTTCGATTGCCGAACGGCGGGAGACCAGCGCACCTTGCGCATAGACAGTGGCCGCCACTGGTGGCGCCTGCAAAACGAACGTGTCAGCGAGAGCTGGCAGAGGCAGCAGCGCAAGGATCATGGCGAGACGCATAAGGGCACCTTTTGTTGGATAGCTGCAGTCTGCACTGCATGCGCCAAAAGAAAAGGGGCCAAACGGCCCCTTGTTCCCCGCAAAATGCGTTGGGCCTCAGCCCATTTTCAGGATGCGCTGGCCCAGCACCTCGGCAATCTGCACGGCGTTCAGGGCCGCGCCCTTGCGCAGGTTGTCCGACACGCACCAGAAGTTCAGGCCGTTGTCGATGGTGCTGTCCTGGCGGATGCGGCTGATGAAGGTCGCAAAGTCCCCCACGCATTCAATCGGCGTGACGTAGCCGCCGTCCTCGCGCTTGTCGATCACCATGATGCCGGGGGCCTCACGCAAGATGTCGCGCGCCTCGTCCTCGTCAAGGAATTCCTCGGTTTCAATATTCACAGCCTCGGAGTGGCCGACGAAGACAGGCACACGCACGCAAGTGGCCGTAACCTTGATCTTTGGGTCGACGATTTTCTTCGTTTCGGCGACCATCTTCCACTCTTCCTTGGTCGAGCCGTCTTCCATGAAGCTGTCGATGTGCGGGATCACGTTGAACGCGATCTGCTTCTGGAACTTCTTCACCTCGATGTCGGAGGTCGGGTTGTAGACCGCCTTGGTCTGGTCCCAAAGCTCGTCCATGCCTTCCTTGCCCGCACCGGACACGGATTGGTAGGTGCTGACTACGACGCGCTTGATCTTGGCCCGGTCGTGCAATGGCTTCAGCGCGACAACCATCTGCGCGGTCGAGCAGTTGGGGTTCGCGATGATGTTCTTCTTCGCGTACCCCTCGATCGCGTCGGCGTTCACTTCGGGCACGATCAGCGGCACATCGGGGTCGTAGCGATAAAGCGACGAGTTATCGATGACCACGCAGCCGGCCTTGGCCGCGACAGGTGCGTATTTCTTGGTCGCGTCTGAGCCGATGGCAAAGAGGGCGATGTCCCAGCCCGTGAAGTCGAATGTGTCGAGATCCTTTGTCTTCAGCGTCTCATCCCCAAAGGACACTTCCGTGCCCAGCGAACGGCGGCTCGCCAGAACGGCCAGCTCGTCCACGGGAAACTGGCGCTCGGCCAGGATGTTGAGCATTTCGCGGCCCACGTTGCCGGTGGCGCCCGCGACGACGACACGATACCCCATAATCGACTCCTTTTCGGGTAGGTGCGTGGGCCTTACACTCAATGTTGCGTGGGGGAAAGGGCGTCAGTCGATGGAGTCGCGGCTGAATGTATAGATCGCCACACCTATCGCCAACGCGATGGCGAAAAAGCCGAAGATCGCGATGTAGGGCGCGGTTGAATCGCCGCCTGCTGTGGTGGTGTGTATGCGGCCCGAGATCGTTTGCATCACCCCCACGCCACCGATGCCAAAGAGGTTCATCAGCGTGACGCCGCGCCCTGTCAGATGCGGCGGAAAGAAGCTGCGCGCATGGGCGATGATGACGGGGAAAGATGCGCCAAGCGCGCCGATGGCGGCAAAGAGTATGATAGAGATCCATGGGCCTGCATCAATCCACAGGATCATCAGTGCCAGTGCGGCGATTGTGAGCGCATTTCCGGTGAAGACGATCCATTTGCGAGTGCCAAAGATACGGTCCAGTGGGCCATAGGCAATGGTGCCCAAGATCATCGCAAGGCTCATCACCAGCGTTGCTACGCCGATCTGGGCTGTTGTCTGGTCAAAGACGTCGCGCAGGTAGGGGCCGATCCAGAGGCCGCGAACAGCAGCGACGGGGGCGTAGTTAACGAACATGATCGGGAAGACGAACCACAGAACGGGCATACGAAGCAGGTCGAAAAGAGAGCCCTTGCCTGCGGTTTCGGCTTTGTCCGGGTCGCGGACGGTGGATAGTACGCCGAGAGCGATAAGCGCCGTCGTTGCGGCAAGCGCCAACATTGTGCTGCGCCAGCCTATGGTTTCAACCGCAAACGCGGTCGGATAGCTTGAGATCAGGTTGCCGATGGTGCCGATGCCGATCATCAGAGCGGCGAGGGTGGCAAAGTGGGCGGGGTCAAACTCGCGTGCGAAAATGTAGAAGCTGGCCATTAAGACGGGCGAGCATCCGATGCCGATTAGGGCCATGGCTGCATGAATGTAGATCGGGCTCTGAGCTGCGGCAAAGAGGGCGGCGCCGCCTGCACCACCGACAAGCAACAGCCAGCCTCCGGTGCGGCGGGGTCCAAGCGTGTCGAGGGCGCGGCCTACGGGCAATTGCATCAGTGCAAAGGCGAGGAACCAATAGCCGGAGGCTGTGGCGAGGAGGTCGGGTGTGATCCCAAGTTCCGCCTCTAGCGGCCCGGTCAGCACCGCAAGGAAGGCGCGAAAGAACTGGCTCAGCACGTAGGCCAGCGCCAGCATTATCAGTCCGGTTTGCATGGAGATCTCCGTTCCCTATGGGGTGGGTCGCATGACATATGGCCTCGTGCAAGGGACATTGTGTGGGCGAGGACCCGTGATAGGGTTGGGTCAGAGGGGTTCAGAGATGTTCTATGACGACCTGCCGCGCCTGAGGGCCTTTGCTGATGTGGCTGATCTTGGGCGTTATACGCCCTTGCCCGATGGTTGGGTTGTTGGGGTATCGGATATTGTCGGCTCGACCGATGCCGTGGCGGCGGGCAAGTACAAGACGGTCAACATGATCGGGGCGGCGGTGATCTCTGCCCAGATAAACGCGGCTGGGGGCCGTGCGTTTCCGTATGTTTTTGGTGGGGATGGGGCAGCCTTTGCTCATCCCCCTGAATTTTCTGAAGAGGCAGGGCATGCACTCGCCGCAGTACAGAACTGGGCGCGGACCGAGTTTGATATGGGGTTGCGTGTCGGACTTTATTCGGTGGCTGACATCCGCGCAGCGGGGGCGGAGGTTGCAGTGGCGCGCTATGCCGTGTCGGAGGGCGTGGATTACGCGATGTTTGCCGGGGGTGGCGTCAGTTGGGCTGAGAGCCAAATGAAGGCAGGGCAGGAGACGGTGCCTTCTGTCCCCGCGGGGACACAACCGGATCTGACAGGATTGAGCTGCCGTTGGAGCCATATGAAGGCGCGCAACGGGACGATCTTGTCATTGCTATTGTCACCCGTTGCGGGCGTAGATCAGGTTCGGTTCGGTAAGGTGGTCGAGGCGGTTCTGGCCGAGGTTGCGCATCTGGATCGAGGCGGGCATCCGTCGCCACCCGAAGGACCGGGCACTGATTGGCCACCCGTTGGTGCCACGCTGGAGGCCCATGCAAGTCACGAGGGTAAGGGAGTGAAAGCCCGCAAGCGGCAGGTGCTGTTCGAGACTTTGATCGCCTGGATCCTGATCAAGACGGGCATCAAGTTGGGCGGGTTTGATCCGACGCATTATCGTCGGACCGTGGGCGGCAATGCTGATTTTCGCAAGTTCGACGATGGGCTGAAGATGACCATTGATTGCGATGCGAAGACCGTGTCGCGGTTGCGCGACGTGTTGGATGAGGCCCGTGCGGATGGGGTCGCGTTGTATGGGATACACACGCAGGACGAGGCGATGATGACGTGCATTGTGCCGTCCATCATGGACGATACGCATGTGCATTTCATTGACGGGGCTGCGGGTGGATACACGCAAGCCTCGGTCGGGTTGAAGACGGGGTAGCGAGAGCTTCAGGTCGCCTTGGTTTTCCAAGTTGCGGCAAGATCCCGCAGGCTATTGGTGAGGATCAACAGGTCGAGCCCCGTCGCCACGAACCGTGCGCCCCAGTCAAGCGCGTCCTGCGTGAATCCTGGCGTGGTGGTCAGGATGCCAGGGGCTTTGCCTGCTGCCTCGATCCGGGCGATGGCGCCTTTGATCGTGGCTTGCACCTCGGGATGGGTCAGTTGGCTCATGTAGCCCATATCCGCCGACAGGTCGGCTGGCCCGATGAATACGCCGTCGATGCCGTCAACCGCTAGGATGGCATCGAGATTGGCAATGCCCGCCCGGTTTTCGACCTGAATCAGAAGACAAATCTGTTCATCAGCAGTAGGGCCGTAATCCGCGATGGCTCCAAAGCGGCTGCAACGGGCGCCGGAATATCCCACACCGCGACCGCCGGTGGGAGGATAACGGACATCATGAACCAACTGCTGTGCCTGCTCTGCTGTCTCGACCATAGGGACCAGCACGGTTTGAGCGCCTGCGTCGAGGACCTGCTTGATGATCCAGGTCTCGCCCACGGGGACACGCACGGCAGCGTGGCTGTCCGAGGCTTCAAGGGCCATCAGCTGCATGCGCATCTTCGAGATGTCGTAAGGCGTGTGTTCGCCGTCGATCAGCAGCCAGTCAAATCCGGCGGTGCCGGCGATTTCGGTGGCGAGCGGGTCGCCAAGGCTGAGCCAGCACCCGATGACGGTTTCGCCGTTCTTGAGTGCGGCTTTGAACGGGTTGGTCGGTGCGGGCATGGGCGATCTCCTTCGTTTGGCGCACCCTAGACCTGACGTGCCGCGGATGGCTACTGCCGAAATGCGGCGCTGAAGCGCCAGGCGACTTTATACATCTGCTTCCAGCAGATGGTTTTGCCTCCGGCGGTCGTATTTCGGGTCAGAAGAAAGTGTGATCAGAGAACTTTGATAACATCTTTCTCGACCGCCAGCATGTAGCCGCGGCGGGCGATGTTTTTGACCAGCAGCTCGCTCACAATCTGGTTGCCGAGGGTGTCGCGGAGGCGCTTGATGCGGGTGGCCCCTGCGGCCTCTTCGCAATCGGCGGCGTTGCGGCCCGAGATGACTCCTTCGATTTCCGAGCCTGACAACACGTCGTCGTCCATCCGGGCCTCGGCCAGGACGGACATGGTTTCCATCGCGGCATCCGTCAGCTTGAAGCCGAGGTTGTTGAGGTAGACCGTGTTTTCCTCGCGGCTGATCAGGAGCGAGTTTACCTGGATGCCGGCCCGTTCGATCTGTGCCATGCGGCGATTGAAGCCGACGAGCAGCAGCAGAAAGACAAGGGCGGCGATCATCATGCCGGTGGCAAAGACCAGAAGGACGAAGATGACCAGCCGGTAGCTGGCAAGCGTGTCCGCGAAGGCTGTTCCGGATTGGGCAAGAATTTCAAGTAGTTTGATTTCGGCCTGGCTCGTGAGGTCAGCGTTTTCGATGAACATCCGCTCGACCCTGGCATCGAAAGCCCCCGCATCGGGGAGGGTAAAAAACAGCAGCGCCGCCGCTAGGATCAGCAACAGGACGATACCGGCGACCCCGAAGATCACCAGCCGCCCACCTGTGCGCCGCATGTCAGAAGCGGAGGTAGTATCGTCCTGCACTTGCTTTCCTTTGATCGAGACCTTCGGGACCAAACACGGACTGAACCTGGAGCAATGTCCAGCCTTGCGCGGCAAGTCGTGATCGAAGTTGTCCTGTGGCGTTTCCCGCGTTGCAGGCGCCTGAGATTTGCGCCACGCCATAATGCAAGCGCAGCGGGTTGTCCTGTTTAGCCTTGTAGTCGGCAAAGCACTGGGCCTGAGCCGCGCTGGCCAGCGTCATAATCAGGGCAAGGGAGAGCGCAATCTGTTTCATGCGGCCAACCTGCGCTGAATAGGTGAGATATTCAATAACTACAGGGGTCTGAGGGCTGCGTTATTCGATAACAGGGGGGCGTTATTGCCTGTCTCGTACGGCGCTCTCTTAATTGAGGTCAGCGCCAACGACACTTGGTCTGCCTCGTACATGTCACAATTGGAAAGGACGCCCCATGACCCTTCTTATCCATCGCAATTTCATAGGCACGATCGCCGCTGTTGCCATTGCCATTACAGGCTTTAGCGCCGCCCCCGCGCGCGCGGGTGACGATGAAGTGGCTGCTGCCTTGGCCGCTCTGTTGGGATTGGCCATCGTGGGGGCCGTCATTCACGACAAGAAAAAGGATAAAAAGAAGCGTCATACCGTGCACAGGCCGGTGCACCCCAAACCGGTGCCCAAACGGGTGAACCGAAAGTTGCTGCCGCAGCACTGTTTGCGCAGCTTTCATACGGACCACGGCAAGCGCCGCCTGTTTGGGCAGCGGTGCTTAAACAGGCACTATAAATACGTCAACAGCTTGCCCTACCGCTGCCATCGGGAGGTTTATACAGATCGTGGGTGGCGGCAGGGTTACGGCGCGCGCTGCTTGAGCCGCCATGGTTTTCAATTGGCCCGCCACTAAGAGCGGTTCGTTGGACCATGCAAGCATGGTCCACCTGTCTGGGGCGGTGTTCGGGCACCGCCCTTCTTTGTCTTGCCACCTTGGCGTGACACGTGATGTTTGCACTTTCCGCTGGAAAGTGCGTTTTTTGCCTCCGGCGGGGATTTTCCGGAAACAGAGAAAAGGACAGCCAGTGCCTGACTTTCAAATCGAAACGCAGGTTGGTGGACGTGTGGCTGGTGTCGATGAAGTTGGTCGCGGCCCGTTGGCCGGACCGGTGACTGCAGCGGCTGTTGTTCTGGATCCGATGTGTATTCCTGACGGTTTGGACGACTCGAAGACGTTGTCCGCGCGCAGGCGCGAGGCGCTCTGGATTGCGATCATGGAGCGTGCCGATGTGTCACTGGCTCATGCTTCTGTCCAAGAGATCGAAGAATTGAACATCTTGCATGCCTCGCATCTTGCGATGGAGCGGGCACTGGCCGGGTTGAAAGTGCGGCCGGATCACGCCCTGATTGACGGAACGATGGTACCCAGTGGTTTGACACTTCCCGCGACACCCGTTGTGCGTGGAGATGGTCGATCCCTGAGTATTGCGGCGGCATCAATTGTGGCCAAAATATGTCGTGATCGGATCATGGTGGATTTGGCGCAACAGCATCCCGGCTATGGCTGGGAGACGAACATGGGATATCCGTCGAAAAGCCACAGGTTGGCACTGGAAAATCTCGGGCTGACCCCACACCATAGACGAACCTTCAAACCTGTCCACAATATCTTGTATCAAGAAAAAATCATAAGTGACTGATTCAAAAAAGAATTTGACGGCGAATCGGGTATAACTCACATTGGCTGCAACCAACGAGTGCAAAATGCACCGGGGACAGAGGCAGACGATGACGAAACATGTAAAGGGCGCCGAGGCGCTTCCCTTGAACCAAATCCTTGCGGGGGATTGCATTGATATCATGAACAGCCTGCCTGCGGGCAGTGTTGATCTGATCTTTGCCGATCCACCTTACAATTTGCAGCTGAAAGGCGAGTTGCACCGCCCCGACAATTCCAAGGTCGATGCGGTCGATGATCACTGGGATCAGTTCAATTCCTTCCGGGCCTATGATGAGTTCACAACTGCTTGGCTCAAAGCGGCGCGCCGACTTTTGAAACCCAATGGTGCGATCTGGGTCATTGGCAGCTATCACAATATTTTCCGCGTGGGTACCGCCTTGCAGAATGAAGGGTTCTGGATCCTGAATGACGTGGTGTGGCGGAAGTCGAACCCGATGCCAAACTTCCGTGGCAAACGCTTTACCAACGCCCATGAGACGATGATCTGGGCGGGCAAGGATGAGGCCAGCAAGTACACCTTCAACTACGAAGCCCTGAAGGCGTTGAACGAAGGCATTCAGATGCGATCAGACTGGGTTCTGCCCATTTGCACTGGACACGAGCGGTTAAAGGACGATGCGGGCGACAAAGCACACCCGACACAAAAACCCGAAAGCTTGCTGCATCGAGTGCTGGTAGGGTCCTCCAATACGGGAGACGTGGTGCTTGACCCATTCTTTGGCACAGGAACGACTGGTGCTGTTGCCAAGATGCTGGGTCGCGAATTCATCGGGATTGAACGCGAGGCAGCCTATCGTAAGGTGGCTGAGAAACGCATTGCCGCCGTGCGCAAGTTCGACAAAGAGGCGCTGACCGTTTCCGCCTCCAAGCGGGCCGAGCCGCGCGTGCCCTTTGGCCAGTTGGTCGAACGCGGCATGCTGCGCCCAGGCGAAGAACTGTATTCCATGAATAAGCGTCACAAGGCCAAGGTCCGTGCTGACGGCACGTTGATCGGTGACGACATCAAAGGTTCGATCCACCAGGTGGGTGCCCATCTGGAAGGCGCACCAAGTTGTAATGGCTGGACTTATTGGTGCTTTAAGCGCGACGGGCAAACCGTGCCCATTGACGTGTTGCGCCAGCAAATCCGGTCGGAAATGCACGACTAGTACAAATTTAACCTACACCGCCAGGTGCCTGTGGCCTTCACCCATGGCCAATAAATGGCACTGTACCTTGCCCCGCCTTTTTGGCGGGGCTTTTTTGTTAATCCGGTTTACATTGCTTAGGGGAAGAAGCGAGGGCAGACAGTATGGTCGATCTTAGCAGCAACTTGGCGACAGCGGGTCGCAATGAACGGGATGATGAGGTTCCCATACACCGCCACGCGCAGGAGGCGCTTTCCCGAAACAAGCGCGAGGGCATGGATTTGGCTGTAAAGGCGCGCGTTGGAGCGCTGTCGGTTACGGCTGTTATGCTGGTCTTTCTGAACCCGAACTGGGATGTGATCTGGTATCTTTTCTTGCTGTTCTGCCTTGTTCTGGTTGGCTTCGCGCAGCGGCGTGTTGGTCGCGTGGGGCAGTCGCGCGCAGAATTAGCGCTGCTGTTTCTGGACCTGTTGTTGATGACATTGGCGCTACTGGTGCCTAACCCCCTTCTGGACGGGTCCGTGCCGTCCGCGATGATATACAATTTTGAGGTGTTTCAGTATTTCTTTATCATTCTGGCGGCCGGGGCTTTGACCTATTCTTGGCGCACAGTGATCGCCATTGGTAACTGGACTATGGGCCTTTGGCTGATGGGTACGCTTTGCGTCTGGTGGTTTGGCAAGACATTCCCCGAACTGACAGACGCAGCGCAGGCGATGTTCCCCAATGACCCTGACCTGGCAGGACTGTTTGACCCGAACTCGGTCAACTGGGACCTGAGGTTTCAACAGGTTGTCGTGTTCCTTGTCGTCGCAGTCATTCTAGCTATCGTGGTGCGCCGATATCAGGACCTGGTGCTGGAGAGCGCCGAGATGTCACGTGAGCGCACAAACCTTGCCCGATACTTTTCACCCACCATGGTCGAAGAACTGTCGACCAAAGATGAACCATTGGGGCAGATTCGCAGTCACAAGGCCGCGGTATTGTTTGTCGATATCGCAGGTTTTACCGCTTATGCCGATGGTCGCCCAGCGGACGAGGTGATCGAGACACTGCGTGCGTTTCACTCCCGGATGGAGAGCGAAGTGTTCGCGCATGGCGGGACACTCGACAAGTATCTGGGCGACGGGCTGATGGCGACCTTTGGCACACCGTTGCCCGCGGATGATGACGCAGCATGCGCGGTGGCTTGTGTGCGGGCCATGGTTGACCGGATGGAGGCACTGAACAACGATCGCAGGGTCGAGGGATTGCCCGAGATCGATGCCCGGTTTGGCTTGCATTTCGGGCCAGTTGTTCTGGGCGATATTGGAGCAACTCGTTTGGAGTTTGCTGTGCTGGGGGACACGGTCAACGTGGCGAGCCGCTTGGAAACGGCCACCCGCACCTTAGGCGTGCGCGCAATCGTGAGCGATGCAACGATGGCAGCGGCGGGCGACACCGATAGGTTCCACCGCGTGGCGGATCAGACCGTGCGCGGCGTGACTGAGCCCCTCGCAGTTTGGGTGCTTGGCTAGCGCGGTAGCGGATTCGCTGCTTTGTTATATGCGCTCCAATCCGTGATTTCCGGATAGTACATGTCGCGCCATTTCTGCACCCGCGGGTTCATCACCCGTTTCCAGACCTTTGGCATCATTGCTGCGATTGTCATGACCGGGTAGCCGTAGGGCAGTTGCGGGGCGTCGGCTTCGGTATAGTTTTGAAGCACCGGGAAACGACGGTCAGGCTTGTAGTGATGATCAGAGTGGCGCTGCAGATTGATCAGCAGCCAATTTGACGCCTTGTGTGCGGCATTCCACGAGTGGCGCGGTTGCACATGTTCATATTTGCCGTCGCCCAGGTGCTTACGTGTCAGGCCGTAATGTTCGATGTAGTTGACCAGCTCGAGTTGCCAGATTGCCACGCCCGCCTGCAGGACGAACAAGCCGACGCCCACCCAGCCGCCAAGGGCAAACGCCAGCAAGAAGCACACAAGCTGCAGATAGGCGTACTTCCAGAACGGGTTGGAGCTATCCGTGACAGGCAAATCCTTGCGCGCCAGCATAGCTTTCTCAGCGTTCCATGCTGACATGAAGCACTGTTTGAGCACGCGCGGATAGAAGCGATAGAACGTCTCGTTCATCCGGGCAGTAACCGGGTCACGTGGTGTCGCAACATAACGGTGATGGACCAGCAGATGTTCTGATCGAAAGTGGGAATAAAGCACCATCGCAAGCAGGGCATCACCAAGCCATCGTTCTAACTTGTTTTTCTGGTGCATCAATTCGTGGCTGTAATTAATGCCAACGGTGCCTGTGATGACGCCGACACCGAAGAAGATTGCAATTTTCTCTAGTGTGTTCAGGTGCTCTGCGGGCGCAACATAGGCGATCAGGCCAAACAGCATCAGGAATTGCGCAGGCACCCAAAAGACCGTGATCATACGATACCAGAACAGGTCATCATCCGTCGCCTCAAGATCGGCGTTATCGGTATTTAAGCCCACTGCAAGATCCATGATCGAAAACATGTACCAAGTGACGACGGGCAGCAGGATCACAGTCCAGCCGCCGTAAATGGCGCTCACAATTGCCAGTGGTATTAACAGAAAGGACATGGCGAAGGGCAATGCGTTCTGCGCCTTGGCGACAGTTTCCGGTGACAGTGTCATGCTGGGTCGGTTCCTTTGATTGCGCAATTCAGCTTAGAATCACCCCTGTTGGGCTGCCAAGCGTGACGCTACGCCGCGGATCTTCACTTCTGCGCCAGATCAAAGGCCTTGCGCATGACCGTGGGCAAGTCCGAGGGGCGGAACCGGTCACGCGGCAAGAAAAAGCCGCGGATCGGATCCATGTCGGTCACTGTTGCGACCATCACGTCGAGAATCAGGTGGAAATGGGTAAACGTATGCCGCACATCGCCGTCCAGCTTGATCCAATCGGCGTCTATCGGCGCGTCGGTGGGGCGCGGGTCAGAGACATCGACCCAAGCCGAGCCCGGCCATCCCATCATACCCCCGAGCAAACCCTTATCTGGGCGCGTTTCGACTAGCCAGGCGCCATCGGCCCGCTGGGCGAGGTATACGGTGCCGTGTCGGGTCGGTTTGGCCTTTTTGGGAGTTTTCCGGGGGAGTTCCGGTGCTGTGCCTGCTGCACGCGCCCGGCAAGGATCACGCCAGGGACAAATACCGCAAGCGGGCGACTTTGGCGTACATATCGTTGCTCCGAGGTCCATCACAGCTTGCGCGTGGTCACCCGGTCTATGCGAAGGTGTCAGGCGATCTGCATGTTCAGTAAGGATTGGTTTGGCCGCGGGCAAGGGCGTGTGTTCATCAAACATGCGGGCCATTACCCGTTCTACATTGCCGTCTACCACGACATGCCGAAGGTCAAAGGCGATGGAGGCAATGGCCGCTGCCGTATAAGGACCTATCCCGGGCAGCTTCAAAAGCGCAGCGTGATCGGCGGGAAATGCACCACCATGTTCCGCTGCGATTGTGCGCGCGCATTTCAACAGGTTGCGAGCGCGCGCATAATAGCCCAGGCCAGCCCACTCCCCCATCACCTCGGAATCAACTGCCGCAGCGAGGTGCATCACCGTCGGCCATCGGCTGATGAACCGTTTGAAATACGCGGTGACGGCAGCCACAGTTGTCTGCTGCAACATGATCTCGGACATCCATACGGCATAGGGATCTGGCCGAACGCCAGCCGCTTTGTCGGCGGGACTGACGCGCCAAGGCATCGTGCGGGCATGGACATCGTACCAGTCCAAAAGGTCGGCGCTGAGGTCACGCAAGAGTTATGGTTTCCCTATCGACATGGGTGGTGATCACGCCTTGATCCGCTATGATCACGCAGCAGTGACGGGGAACATAGCCATGGCCACGCGGCGCGCCAGTACAAAAGGGTTCAAGCGGACAGCATCATTGCTGACCGGACGCATCCGGCAGGCGAGTGAGAGCCGTGGCTTTGCCCAAAGCCGTTTGCTGACAGATTGGGGCGAGGTGGTAGGCGCCGATATAGCCGCAATCGCCCGCCCGGTCGAAGTGGGATATGGCCGGGGTGGCATGGGCGCCACGCTGACCCTGCTGACAACCGGGACCAATGCGCCAATCCTTGAAATGCAGAAAGAGCAGCTTCGCGAGAAGGTCAACGCGGTTTACGGCTACAACGCCATCGCACGAATTCGCATCACGCAAACCGCCGCAACGGGGTTTTCCGACGGACAAGTATCATTCGAACACAGACCCAAACATGCAAGCCCAAAAGAGCCAGAGCCTGAAGTGACCGCGCAGGCGAGCGCAGTGGTGGCCCCTGTTGAAGACGAAACATTGCGTACCGCCCTTGAGCGGTTGGGCGCGCATATCCTGACAAAAGAGAAACAAGGAACACGCACATGAACCGTATTGTTGCCATCCTCGCCGTTGTTGTCGGCGTCGGCGGGTACTTCGTTTATAGTTCGATGCAATCCGACGCTCCGACTGCGCAAGAGCAGGCTCAGGCCGAGCGCCTGTTGGGTGCCGCAAATGCGCAGGAAGCCAGCAGCGATATTGACACGTCGAGTGTGGTCGAAATGCAGCTTGGCAATCCTGATGCGCCCGTGACGGTCATCGAATATGCAAGCTACACCTGCCCGCACTGCGCCAGTTTCCACGCGGGCGCCTACAAGCAGCTCAAAGCGGACTATATCGACACGGGCAAGATCAACTTCATCTATCGCGAAGTGTATTTTGATCGTTTCGGACTGTGGGCCTCGGCCATTGCACGGTGCGCGGGCACGCCAGAAACATTCTTTGGCATCACCGACATGCTTTATGCCAGCCAGTCCGAGTGGGCGCGCGCTGGTGGGGGCGACCCGGCCCAGATTGCAGATGAGTTGCGCAAGATCGGTCGCTTGGCCGGACTTGATGGCGACACGCTCGAAGCATGTTTGACCGATGCCGACAATCTGAGGACACTTGTTGCGTGGTATCAGCAGAATGCGGCAGAAGACGGCATCAACTCGACCCCTAGCTTTGTCATCAACGGCACAAAGTACAACAATATGGCGTACTCAGAGATGGCAACCCTGATCGACGAAGCGGCTGGTAGCTGATCCACTATCATCTGGTTTTTTGACGCGCGGCATCCTGTCGGGCGTCATTTTTTCTGCTGGCGCAGACAAATAGATCAATCAGCCGATGCAGGCCTCGGTAGCGCCTTGAGCGCAACGTCCAGCGCTTCAGGTTCTTCGAACTGAAGTCTGACAGGAAGCGTGACAACTTTGTGTCTGAACGACGGTGGCAAGCGCGCGGCGTCCTTTTCTGTTGTGACCAATTGCGCACCCGCGCTGCGGGCATCGCGTTCTAGACGGGTCAGAAACGCGGTGCTGAGCGTTTGATGGTCGCCAAGTGCTTCCGTGCGCAGGATCGTTGCGCCCAAGTCTTCAAGTGTTTGAAAGAACTTCTCTGGGCGACCGATTCCAGCAAAAGCGAATAGCGGCGTGTTGGTCCAATCCATCCCAGTTTGTAGCGGTACGAGAGCAGCCCGTACATGTGGCAGGTCTGGCGGCACTAGTTTTGCGGCGAACTGTTCTTGAGCATCTCTTGATCCGATGGACAGGATCAGGTCGGCACGCGCCAGCCCGATGTCTGCGGGTTCACGCAAGGGGCCCGCTGGCAAACACAGGCCATTGCCAAACCCCGTTTCGGCATCGACCACCACGATAGACAGATCGTATGCAAGCGTGGGGTTCTGAAAACCATCGTCCAGAATGATGGCCGTTGCCCCCGCCGCGATCGCCGACTTGGCCCCCAAGGCCCGGTCCCGTGCCACCCAGGTCGACGCAAAGGCGCTAAGCAACAAAGGTTCATCGCCCACGCGACTTGCTTTGTGTCGTGCAGGGTTGACTTCCACGGGTCCTGTTTCAGAACCGCCATAGCCGCGGCTGACGATGTGTGGCGTGTGAAACTGATCGCGCAGGCGCTCCGCGATCGCGATAACTGTTGGGGTTTTCCCGGTGCCGCCTGCATTGATGTTTCCGACACAGATAACAGGGACAGGCAGTGTGGTGCGTGTGCCTTTGACCAAGCGCCGGGCGGTTGCACTTGCATAGAGCGCGCCCAATGGCGCAAGCACCCGGGCCCGCCAGTCAGGGTGAGGCTTGAACCAGAATGCCGGTGGCCGCATCAAGAGGCCCCACGGGTACGGGCGTCCAGCCGGTCCTGGATCAACGCGATGATACGGTCCAGATTGTCGGCGCCGCGCGTTGCCACGTCCCAGCCCGCCATCGCCATCTGAGCCGCGTGATCTGGGGCAATCATCTGACTGACGGCACGACCGAGAGATTCGGTATCGTTGACGATACGGGCGGCCCCCGCATTCATAAGCCGGCTAAAGGCATCCACATGAGGCCCTACATTTGGGCCGTAGATGATTGCGGTTCCGTGTGCGGCGGCTGAATAGGGGTCGCACAGATCCGACCCAGAACGCATCGAACCGCCGATGAAGCTGATGGTGGCAATCCTCATCCACAGCCCCAACTCATCGTCTTCGTCTGCGATTAGAACTTGTGTATTGTCATCGGGGAACACACCGTCGCTCCACTTGGCGACCTGAAGGCCCTCCTCATTCGCGTGCTCCTCGGCGTCTTCGGCATCTTGAAAGTCCGCAAAGTGCAGGATCAACAACAAACGGTGCGAAGCCTTCAGCGCAAGTTTGTGTGCGGCAAGAATCGTAGCGCTTTCGTTAGGTGCTGTGCGGGCCGAAAGCCAGGCGGGCCGCCCCGCCAGAGCAGTGTTTAGCTCGGTCAGATCGCTTTCTGTAACAGGTAGCATCTTGCCAAACGGGTGCAGAGGCTGGCCTATCTCCATCGCCGCGACCGAGCGCCCCATCTGCGCCAGGCGCAATCGTGCCTCTTCATCGCGGGCAGTTACATGGTTGAACTGCGCCAGAAGCGCGCGTGGGACTTCGGGTAACCACCGGTCGCGGCGCCCGTCAAACCCATCACCTGCGGCGTCGACCAGCATCATGTGGGCACCGCTTTCCGCCGCAGACAAGATCAGATTTGGTCGGAGATCGCCCCAGGTCCAGACGACCACATCGGGCGCCCAATGCGCTATAAACGCGTCAGTGACCAGCGGATGATCCGAGGGCGTCTCGTCTTGCCAGATGTCTTCGGAGCCGCGATCCCCAAATCCGTCATGTGCTGCGGTCAGCAACACCTGGCAGCCCGACCGGGTCGCCGTCAGTCTGTGTGCCAGATCATTGAGTGCGCGGTTATTGCCGGGTTCGGCTGCGTGAATCCACACCAGTTCCCCCGTAGGCCGATCCCTGACCGGCTTAAACGGTGCGGGGGGCCGTCGCCCCGATAAGGTGCGATAGGCAGAGAGCCCGAGCGATCCGCGCACGTGGGCCTCACCCGAGTTCTTCGGTGGTCGCGGCGGCGTTTTCCTCATCCCGCAGCCGATGAAGGTGCGCGATGTAGTAGCGCATATGCGCGTTGTCGACAGTGCGCTGTGCTTCGGACTTCCAGGCATCGTAAGCAGCTTGATAGTTGGGGAAAATCCCGACGATGTGCAGGTCGTCTATGTTCTTGAAGACGTTCTTTGACGGATCGACAAGTTCGCCGCCAAAGACGAGGTGCAGGCGCTGTGTCATCGCATTTTCCTTCGGTCATGAGCGTGATGTCCGCGCGCAGTTTGCCCATATGCGACGGGTGGTCAAGGTAATCAAGCGGCTTGGACCGGCCCCAGTTTGCGGACCAGTGCGCTGTGCAGTAATGGCCCGGCGGCCACGACACCGTTCAGTGTCGGATGCGGATTGTTGAAGCGTAGGGGTGCGCCTGTACGATCAGTGATGGCTCCCCCAGCTTCCGATACGATCAACGCGCCAGCGGCAATATCCCATTCCCAACTGGGCCGTAGGGTTAGCATTCCGTCGAACCGTCCTTCGCCCACCAGAGACAGGCGATATGCCAGCGACGGGCGATAATGCCGGTCCAGAGTGGGCGCTCCGCTCCGCCAATGCTTGTCATAGAACGCAGGCCGGGCCGCCAGAACCGTGCTGCTGGGCGCCATTTCGGCTTGTGTCGCGGCGAGTGGTTTCCCGTTCAAGGTTGCCCCTGTACCCGCGGCTGCGGCATAAAGTTTACTACGACGCGGCAGATAAATGACCGCCGCCGTGATCCGCCGCTGGTGTGCGACAGCGATCGAAATGGCCCATGTGCGCCCGCCCTCGACGAAGCTGCGCGTACCATCGATCGGGTCGATTATGAAAACCGTTTCGGCAGCCAAGCGTGCGGGGTCGTCCTCGGTCTCTTCTGATAGCCAGCCATAGTTGGGACGGGCCAGACGGAGCGAAGACGCAAGTGCGTCGTTCACGGCCAGGTCGGCTTCGGTAACCGGTCCAGCGTCGTCGGGTTTGTCCCAGCGCGCTGCTGTCGGCCCCACAAAGCTGGTGGCCACGCGTCCGGCTAGCCGGGCGGCATCCATCAACAATGGCAGATCAGCTGCCGGCAAGAGTCATATCCGGAACCAGCAATGAAGGAACGACGCGGCTGAGATAACCTCTCGCGTCATTGGCGGGTATGATGTGACGCAGCATGTCGATCAGATTTCCCGCGATGGTGCATTCGTTCACAGGATAGGTGATCTCGCCGTTTTCGACCCACATGCCAGACGCCCCCCGCGAATAATCGCCCGTATTGGGGTTGATGGTTGCGCCGATCATCGAGGTCACCAGTAACCCGGTGCCCATGTCGCGGATCAGGTCAGCACGACTGGCCGTGCCCTCATCCAGTGAGACGTTCCAGTTTGAAGGGCTGGGCGCGGAAGAGGTGCCGCGGGCAGCGTTTCCGGTTGATGCCATCCCCAATTTGCGAGCGGTGGCGAGGTCAAGCGTCCAGCCGGTTAAAACACCGTCTTCAACAATTTTACGGTGTTGTGTTGGCAACCCTTCGGCATCGAAGGGGCGCGTGCCAGTGGTGCGAGGGCGGTGCGGGTCCTCGATCAAATCCAGACCCTCTGGCAATACCGCTTGCCCCAGCTTGTCGCGCAACCACGACGATCCGCGCGCCACGCTTGATCCGTTTGCGGCCACCAGCAGATGCCCAATTAGCGACGACGAGATACGCTCGTCAAAAAGAACGGGAAAGCTGCCAGTCGGAGGCTTGCGTGCTCCGATACGCTCGACCGTACGGGCGCCCGCCTCGATCCCGATCTGTTCAGCACTGCGCAGGTCGGACTGAAAGATACGGTTATCACCGCTATAGTCCCTTTCCATGCCCGCGCCGGTGCCCGCAATTGCCACACAACTGAGCGCGCGGTTGGTTCTGCGATACCCGCCGGCAAACCCATTGCTTCCGGCGAGCCAGACGTCGCGCGCGCCATACCCGCCGCTGGCCTGTTGCACCTGCGTAATCCCCTGGATCGCGCGCGCAGCGGCCTCTGCGGCAAGCGCATCCGCCTGTAAATCCTCGGCTGTGGGTTCCGGCGTGGGATCATCCAACTCAAGTGCGTCTAGGTTCCAGTTTTTTGCCAATTGGTCGGGATCGGCCAAGCCGGCATTCGGATCGTCAGGTGCTTCTTTTGCCATGGCGACGGCCCGTGTCGCCATCTCTTCAATGGTGCGGTTGCTGCTGTCAGAAGACGAGACGTTAGCCTGTTTCCGGCCGACAAACACCCGCAGGCCGATGTCGATTGCCTCTGACCGTTCAGCCTGCTCCAAGGCGCCTTCCCGGACATCCACTGATACAGACGTCCCTTGAACAGCCATCGCGTCTGCCGCATTCGCTCCTGCGGACTTTGCCGCTTGAATAAGACGGTCGGTAAGAATGGACAGATCGGGTGGCGTCATCTTTGTCTGCTCCGCAAGCTTGCGCTTTCAGGTAGCGGTGCAGTTGGGCAGGTGCAAGGGCGGCGGCGACCGCCGCCCGATATCAATGGATCAACGAATGCGCTGACCGTTAGCCAAAACGTGGCCTTGATCGTTCACTTCGATCTTTGAGTTGAGCGTGTCCTCGGCCTCACCCGGAACAGCAAAGAGACCCATCATCATACGTGCGCCCATCGCCTGATCCTCTGGCAACAATCCCATACCGACAAGTTTGTCGATCAAGCTATTGCCGCCCACAAGTGTCAGATCCACCTCACCCTCTGGCCGCGGCAACCCGTCAAATGTTGTGAGATCACTGTTGTCGAACACAAAGTCGCCCGATCCCGTCAGGCGCGCGCCAACCGCGTCCAGTTCAATAGCGTTGATCGTCAACGCGTTCAGCTCACCCGGTGCAGCATCGGACTGGTTCAGCACAGCCGCCTGATCCGGGTCCAGAAAATCAAAAAGAACCTTGGCTTTGCCGCTCAGGTCGACGACCAGAGTGGCAGGGTCTCGGGGCAGTTGGGCGGCCGGATCAAACAAGCTCCAGATCACATCGGACATCGAAAAGTCGTTAAACGCGATCGCCAAGCCAAAGTCTTGCTCTTCGCTGGACTTCTGCAGCGGCATCAGAAAGCGCGTACCGATTTCGGCAGCCGAGAATGAAAGCGGCAGCGGAAGCTCAGTCAGCAGCATGTTCATGTCGATACCTGTTTGCGACACGTTGTAGAGCAGCCCGTCAGCGCCAATTGACACGTCAAAGGCGGACCCGGTCGATGTCGCATTTGCCGTGCCGCTGCCATCTTCGGCGCTGCTGAACGACATGTCGTAGTTGCCACCCGTTGTGGTAAAGGATGCTTCCGCCGTGAATCCATCGTTCAGCATCGCGTTCAGGTCTTGAACATCTGTTTCAGTAGGAAGCTCACCAGTCCCGTTAAGCTTCAGATCCTGCATTGTGCCTGCAAGCTTGAAGTTGTCGTCGCTTTCGGGATCGTTAAACGCAAGGTCATAATCTACCGATGCAATCGTCATATCCTGAGACATCGTGCGCAGACTACCCGCCGAGGTCTGCACGACTTGGGCCAGATTGGTCATCATAACATCGACTTTCGCGATCTCGGGACCTACTGAAACACCGTTGATCGTCACGCTTTTCAACGCCATGCGCGCAGCCTCAGCAGCGTATGTATATGTCAGATCATTTGGATCACCGGAAGCCACCATGCTGGGCGCTGTCTGATTGAAGTCTATGGCAATCGTGACGTTCTCACCGGTTTCCGGCTGAAAAGACATGTTCATCGTCGTGAGCGCAGGCAACTCGATTGCAACCGTACCGTCGCCCTGATCGACAAAGCTGAGCTTCTCAAGTACAACCTCGAACGCGCCGCCCTCAGTGTCGTCTTCCAAAGCCATCTTCAGGGTCACGTCTGACACTTCGACTGATCCTGCTCCCGTAGTTTCAGACGCTGTGACATCATAGCCGGAGCTTGTCATATAGGCCTGCCAGTCTGCCCATACCTCGGCTGCGGTGACGTCTGCCCATGCGGTGCCAGTTGACAGGCACAGCACCATAGCGCTGCTTGAAAGAGACAAAGAGAAACGGGGCATCACAGAATCCTTGAATAGCTATGGCCATATCGTCTGGGACGCCGTGCAAGGCGTCAAGGCCATAGGCTGGACCTAAGCGTCGGTTCTGCCTACCACAAGACCGGATGAACAAGGTGGAGAACAGAATGCAGCAAATGGATGGAAAGACCGTTCTGATAACCGGAACAAGTCGCGGGATCGGAGCCGACACCGCACGTGTTTTTGCCAGCGCCGGTGCGAATGTCGCCTTGGTCGCACGCGGAGCCGACGCGATCACCCAGCTAGCGGAGGAGATCGGGGCCCAAGCAATTGCGCTGCCCTGTGACGTGAGCGATTACACCGCTGTCGAAAAGACAGTGGAGGCTACGGCGCAGAAGTTCGGTGGCCTTGATGTGCTGATCGGCAATGCCGGAGTGATCGAGCCTATTGCCCACCTTGCCGACGCGGATCCAAAGGCGTGGGGCGATGTCATTGACATAAATCTCAAGGGCGTCTTCTACGGAATGCGCGCTGTGTTGCCAGTGATGCTCAAGGCCGGTGGCGGTACGATCCTGACCGTCAGTTCTGGTGCCGCCCACGGCCCGGTCGAGGCATGGTCACACTATTGCGCCTCCAAAGCGGGGGCTGCCATGCTCACACGTTGCGTCGACAAGGAAAACGGACACGCAGGCATCCGCGCCATTGGCCTGTCGCCAGGAACGGTCGCCACCCAGATGCAGCGAGAGATCAAGGCCAGCGGGATCAATCCTGTTAGCCAGTTGGACTGGTCAGATCACATTCCGGCCGACTGGCCCGCGAAAGCTCTGCTTTGGATGTGCTCGTCTGATGCGGACGACTGGATTGGACAGGAGATTTCACTCCGTGATCCAGATATTCGCATGCGGGCTGGCCTTGTATGATCGAAGTTGATCGCGTTGGCGCTATCCAGACGATTGTCATCAACCGCCCCGACAAGGCCGGCGCGCTGACCGAGGATATGCTTGTAGACCTGCGCGCCGCTGCGCGTGCGGCCCATGACGCGGCGGCACTGATCCTGACGGGCACAGGAACGGTGTTCAGCGCGGGTGCCGATCTTGAAGCCGCCCGCGCCGGTCTTGCGACCTCGCCTTTGTGGGAAGAGGTGTCTGGTGCAATCGCCGATCTGCCGGGTTTGACCATTGCTGCGCTTAACGGGACGGTGGCAGGTGGAGCCAATGGCATGGTGCTGGCGTGTGACATCCGTATCGCGGTGCCGAGGGCCACATTTTTTTATCCCGTGATGAAGCTGGGCTATTTGCCGCAACCCAGTGACCCGGTTCGCATGGCTGCGTTGATTGGACATGCGCGGACCAAAATGATCTTGCTTGCCGGTCAAAAGATCTCTGCCGCAACGGCTTATGCCTTTGGATTGATAGACGAAGTCACAGAAACTGGCGATGTGCTTGGCCGGGCGCATGAGTTGTGCCGCGATATTGCCGCGGCAGATATATCTCTCGCGCGCGAGATCAAAACCCTGTGCCCGTAGTCACCTCATTGATCCAATACAGCAGTTGTCAACTTTAAGTCACGCGATGTATCATTAAGTTGATGGCTCGTGACAATCGGATAGAGCGCGCCGAACGCGCCCTGAAACCTGTAGAAGACAGGCGACCACTGACCACGTCAGAACGGGTACAATTGCTGGTATCCGATGTGTTGCGCGACGTCGGGCAGAGGCTTGAAGACAAGCGCGTTCCAGATAAGACACAGCGACGCCCCTAGCGCTTGCGCCTTGCGCCCGGCACCTTTGACGCAAAGCCCGGTGGGCGCTTGGCCACCCAAGCAAAGAACTTTGCAAGGCGCGGATGAGCACGCAACGCCTCTGGGGTGGTATAGTCTCGCGCCAGTTCCGTCTCGGTCAACGTCGCGTGGACCTCGCGATGGCAGATATGGTGCAGCAACACCTTGGGTCCGCCCTTACCACCTTTCAGCTTGGGGATCAGATGGTGCAGGCTTTGTGGCGCGCCAGGTGGGATGGGACGGCCACATAACGGACAGATTGGGTCAGACACCTGAGTGATCCCTTGCAGGAACGGGGTTGCCCGTGACAATTGGGACGTCGTGTGACCAAGGCAAGAGGTGCGCCGTGGAGTTTGATCTCGAAAGTCGACCCGAGATTGTGCAAACCATCGTGGGCTATGCAATACAAGGATGGGACCTGGCGCTTAGCTGGTTGCTGAGTCCGGCAGCATGGTCACAATTTGCATTGCTGATCGCTGCGTATCTTGTGGCTTTGGTGATCACGCGCCGCCTCAGGCCCACAATTGCGCGTTTTCTTTACCCCGGCGACAGTGACAGCATCGTTGCGCAATCGCGTCGTTTTGTTGCGCAGTTCCTGCCTTTGCTGCTGCCGCTCTTTGCATATGCCCTAACCGGGCTTGGGGAAAGTGTGGTCCGCTCGCTCTTTGACAGTGGGGCAGTCATTGCGTTCGGCAAACGTGTATTCCTGTTTCTCGCTGTGCGGGCATTGGTGCGCGACATCGTCAGCGACCCGTTCCTCAAACTTCTGGGCCGTTACATCCTGATCCCCATCGCGGCCATATACGCGCTCGGTCTGCTGGATGTGGCGACTGAACGGTTGACTGCGATGCAGGTCAGCTTTGGCAATATCCAGTTTTCGGCCATGGCGCTCGTACGTGGCATCATCGCGGGTGGCTTTCTGTTCTGGCTTGGCCGGTGGTCCAACGACCAGTCGACTGCCTTTATCTCTAAACAAGAAGAAATGCGCCCATCCCTGCGGCAGCTTCTGGCAAAAACGGTCGAGTTCGCGATCTTTGCCACCGCTTTCCTACTGTTGATGAACATTATGGGCATCAATTTGTCTGCGCTGGCCGTGCTGGGCGGTGCCATTGGCGTTGGTCTCGGCTTTGGCCTTCAAAAGATCGCGTCGAACTTCATATCGGGTGTGATCCTGCTGGTCGAAGGACAGGCGACCGTCGGTGACTACGTGGAACTTGACGGGGGTGAGGCAGGCACCATCGTCAAAATGACGGCCCGTGCTGCGATCCTCGAAACCTATGATGGGCGATGGATTGTGGTGCCGAATGAGGATTTCATAACCACCCGCGTCGTCAACTACTCTGACAGCGGGTCAGCCAACCGTTATGAGGCTCCCTTTTCCGTCAGCTACAACACCGACATCAACGACGTGCCCGGAATCATCGAAGCCGCTGTTGCGCGCCATCCCGAGGTGCTCGACAGTCCGTATCCCCCCGATTGCGAATTGCGTGGCTTTGGCGACAGCGGCATCGACTTCGCGGTCGAGTTCTGGGTGAACGGGATCGATGACGGGCCAAACAAGTACACATCCGATGTGCTGTTCCTGATCTGGAATGCGCTCAAAGAACACAATATCGAAATTCCCTATCCGCACCGCGTGGTTGAGATGAAGGGTGAGTTGCGGACGACATCGGAGTGAGCCGCGTCGCGGTAATCGGCGGCGGTCCAGCGGGGCTGGCGGCCGCCGAAGTGATGGCAGAGGCCGGGCTGAACGTCACCATCTATGACGCCAAACCCACTGTCGCCCGCAAGTTTCTGATGGCCGGAAAATCTGGCCTCAACCTCACCAAGGCCGAGGATGCCGCGGCCATGCTGCCGCATTTTGCAGAAGCGGGCGCTTGGCTCGCCCCGGCGATTAAGGCATGGGACAGCAGCGCAATCATTTGCTGGGCCGAGGGACTGAGTCAGGACATGTTCACCGGATCAACCGGGCGGGTGTTTCCCAAAGCCATGAAAGCATCGCCGCTGTTGCGTGTGTGGCTGCAACGTCTGGGCGAGTTAAACGTGGATATCCGCCCACGACACCGATGGGTAGGATGGTCAGGCAAGGCGCCTCGGGTCGAGGGGCCTGATGGCGCGACAATTCGCGAAACAGCGGATGCAGTGGTGCTGGCCTGTGGTGGGGCAAGCTGGGCACGGCTTGGCTCAGACGGCGCATGGGCCGGCTGGATCGGCGTTGAAACATCACCATTCGCGCCGTCAAACGCCGCCATCAAGGTGATATGGTCTGACCACATTACCAAGCATCTAGGTCGGCCGATCAAGGGCGTCGCATGGCGGGCGGGTGATTATCGATCGCGGGGCGAGGCGATCCTGTCAAAACGCGGGCTGGAGGGTGGCGGCATCTACTCCGTCTCGCGGGGCGCACGAGAGGGTGCCGCTGTGTTTGTCGACTTGCTACCAGATCTGAGTGTTGACGAGGTCGTGACGCGCCTGCATCGCCACCGGGGCAAGGCCAGCTTTGCTAATCATCTGCGCAAGACCCTGAACCTGACGCCGCTGAAGATTGCACTGGCACAGGAATGGGGCCGCCCCTGGCCTGACGACATGCTCAAGGTCGCGCGACGGCTCAAGAAGCTTCGTGTTTCACATGCAGGTCTGCGCCCCATAGACGAAGCGATCTCGACCGCAGGTGGCGTCAGAGCGGCAGCGCTGGACGACGCACTGATGCTGCGCGCCCGTCCGGGCGTGTTCTGCGCAGGTGAAATGCTTGACTGGGAAGCGCCCACGGGCGGCTACCTGTTGACCGCCTGCCTTGCTACGGGTCGTTGGGCGGGGCACGGCGTGGTGCGTTATCTTCGGGGCTAGTTGTTGGCCGCTGCGCGGAAAGCGGGCCGGGCGCGCAGCCGCTTTGAATACGCTTTGACCGGCTCGGGCAGCGGCGGAAAGCCAGCGCCAAAGGCCCAGCCGAAACAGTGAACAGCCAATAGATCAGGCAACGTGATCTGGTCACCCATGATGAACTCTCCTGACCGCTCCAGCATTCCTGAGAAAGTCTCGACGTTGCGCGAAAACTCCTTGTGCAGGGTTGGTGTAACCTCCGGCACGCGCAGCTTTTCCGGCAGCACAAACGCATGTTTGCTGGCCGTCCATAAAAGCGCGTCACACTCGTCAATCAGCCACAGGGTCACCGCATCCAGCCGGGCGCGCGCGGGCGACCCCGCCGGAGCGGTCAAGCCGCCATGTTTATCGCTAAGGTAAGTCATGATAGCAACACTGTCGGTCAACACGTCATCGCCATCCACGAGCGCCGGAATTTTCCCTAAAGGGTTAAACGCCTTCGCCTCCTCTGAACGCGGGGTGGCGTTAACCAACTCATAGGCTTGGCCCAGCTCTTCGAGCATCCAAATCACTCGAAATGCGCGGCTTTTGACAGTTCCGATGACGCGGTACATGCGGGCTCCTATCCTGTTTGGCACAGGATTACAGGTGCATGGTCTGGCTTCAACCACCCTGCCAGATTTTGACAACATCATCGGCTAGCGTCCATGATACCAGCAAAAGGGGGCTACCATGCCGCATTCCGGGTCCTGTCTCTGCGGCGCCGTCAGGTTTACGGTGATCGAACCCATCACTGAAACGGGTGCCTGCCATTGCAGCATGTGTCGCAAATGGTCTGGCGGTGTGTTCCTCGGTGTTCGTGTTCCAAAGGGCGGCATCCAAATCGAGGGCGAAGATAACCTGACCGTCTATACCTCATCCGCTTGGGCAGAGCGTGTCTTTTGCAAAACGTGTGGATCGT
Organism: Pseudomonadota bacterium; assembly: GCA_038525015.1. Classification (GTDB taxonomy): domain Bacteria; phylum Pseudomonadota; class Alphaproteobacteria; order Rhodobacterales; family Rhodobacteraceae; genus Tateyamaria. The sequence continues at coordinate 135,902 of JBCBID010000013.1, forward strand.
CCATGTTCTACCGCGTCACCGCACCTGGCCCTATGCATGGCGAAATGCACGTGGGCCTGGGCACCCTTCGCGATGCGTCGGGCGTGCCGCTGACGAGCGAATTGTTTATTGATTTGAAGCCTGACGGCTATGCCTTTGCTGGTGAGGGGCGGCACCAGATGACTGAAGCCGAGGTTATTGAGATGTTCGCGGCAGATTAGAGCATCATTTGCGATCTGGCGGAACGGCTTTTACGCCCTTGCTAGAGTTGCTCTTATCGCCGCGCCAACATGGCAAGCCGGATAAAGCACCTTTCCACCAAAGCGAGCGCCGGCGCATTTTGGCCGGCTGATCTCAATTGCAGGTCTGTGTCGGTCAGTTCGGTCAGGGCAATCTCAAGCTTCGGTGCGCCCCAGTTGCGGGCCTGTGCCAGCATCTTGTCACGGTTCGGACCCCAAATTTGTGGACGGCCCGACGTGTCACTGGCGGCACGGTGTAGGGATCGGAAGTGCCGCATGGCGCCGATGCAAAGCGCGACTGCGCTGACCCCCTGCGCCTGAAGGCGCTGCATTACCGGACCAATCGCCGCGGCATCGCCATCACCCACAACCATCAGCACATCGTCAACGTCTGCCTCGATTGAGGCGGGCGCGCAGGCTGTGATATCCTCTGCACTCAACGGTGATGGATCGTTCAGTTTGTAAAGCCCCACCTTTTCAAGCGTCTGCCGAAAGTCCCCCGGCTCAATCTGTCGCGCCAAGTCCATGAGCAGGTGCATTGCCTCCTGCGGCGGATTGTTGATACCCGCAGTCGTCAGATCCCGTTCAATCTCTTCGCGCGTCGGCGGGTTGTCATAAATCCCAACCGCGTAGGCAGAAGGATGCGCCTCAAAGGCCTTGCGAAGCTTTGACGTCGGTTTGAGTGTTCCCGCGGTCACCACGATCTGCGCATCGCCAGCCGCCCAATCCGAAAGAGCATCCGTAATCACCGGTGAGGCGGTCTCGTTGGCATCTTCAACTAGCGCCACGCGTGGACCGGGGAAGAACCCGATGGCTTTGACCGCATCCAAAAGCAGCGCCGGTTCCTTGCGTAGCTCTCCCGCTGGTATGCGGGTCAGCCGCATTTCCTCTTCGCCTTGCGGCCCGATCAGCGCGGCTACCACATGCTGACGTTTGAGCGCGATCCGCATGCTGTCGGCGCCGTATATCAACAGCCCCGCTGCATCCGCGTCCGGCTTGGAAAAATAAGCGTTCGCCTGAGCGGTGCTCAGCTTCACAAGTCAGACGCCTGTAATTCAAGCACAATTTCGTCTGCCAGGATCGTCATCAAGCGTTCGGTCGCATCCCGTTTTGCCGCAAGTGTGGCCACTGTGGTGCCGGTGGCAGAATAACCCACGAAGTTATCCACAGCGCCAGAACGTACAACTGCACCTGTTGTCGTGTCAGATAAAGTGTACAACGCCTCACCAACTACATGAAATCGCCGGATGTCGCCGTCAGGGTCGATGGCACGTGCTTCCTCAGCCACTGCAAGCTGAATACCCAGCCGATAAGCGGCATCGCCCGTGCGGCCCAATCGCTCTTCCAGCTGGCGCACCAGAAGAAAACCTTCGCGGTCGATTGGTTTGTCGACCAGCACGCGATTTTGCAACTGCGTGCCAGCGCCATTTGGTCCGTACACAGGCTCGAACCCACAGGCAGCAAGCGTCAGGCTCAGGGCAAGGGCGGCGATGATGCGCATGTCGGGTCAGACCACTACGTTGACGATACGGCCCGGCACGACGATCACCTTCTTCGGCTCACCGCCCGCCAGTACCTTCTGCACAGCTTCGGTTGCCAAGCTGAGTTTTTCAACCTCGGCTTTGTCCATATCGGCGGGCACGGTGATTTCGCCCCGCCGCTTGCCGTTGATCTGGATGGGCAGGGTCACAGTATCCGACACCAACATCGCGTCGTCCGCCTGGGGCCATGGCGCATGAATGATCAGGCCCTCGCCCCCCTGATGCGCCCAGATGTCTTCGGCCAGATGCGGTGTCATGGGCGCCATCAACTGCGCAAGCGTCATCACCGCCTCGCGCTGAGCGGCATAACCCGCCTTGGATTTTTGCAACGTGGCCGTGAAGCCATAGAGCTTGGCAATGGCGGCGTTGAAGCCAAAGGACTCGACCCCCATGGTCACGTCATGGATGGTCTTGTGCATGGCGCGCAGCAGATCGTCATCACCTTGGCCCGGTGCATCCCGGTCCATCTGACCGATCCGGTCACAGATATTCCAGACCCGTGCCAAGTGCTTAAATGCCGCTTCCGCACCCGAGGCGGTCCATTCCACGTCCCGTTCGGGCGGCGAGTCGCTCAGCACAAACCATCGCGCCGTATCTGCCCCATAGCTGGCAATGATGCCCAGCGGGTCGACGACGTTCTTTTTCGACTTTGACATCTTGGCTGAGGGGATGATTTCGACTTCGGTGCCATCCGCAAGTTTGCCGCCTGTGACGTCCTCGGGCAGATGATAGACGGGCCGCCCCTTTGCATCGCGGGTCTGATAGATTTCGTGTGTCACCATCCCTTGGGTAAAGAGCGCGTCAAACGGTTCAATGGCCGTCTTGGGCAAATGCCCACAAATATGCATCGCCCGCGCAAAGAACCGGGAATAAAGCAGATGCAGGATCGCGTGTTCGATCCCGCCGATATACTGGTCAACATACATCCAGTAATCGGCCTCGGCCCGGTCTGTCGGTGTTTCGGCCCACGGTGCGGTAAAGCGCGCGTAGTACCACGACGAATCCACAAACGTGTCCATTGTGTCCGTCTCGCGCCGGGCTGCGTTGCCACATTGCGGGCAGGGGACCTGCCGCCAACTGTCGTGGCGGTCCAGCGGGTTGCCGGGGGTCGAGAAATCCACATCGTCCGGCAAGACAATAGGCAGATTTTCCTTTTTCTCCGGCACGACGCCGCAGGTATCGCAGTGCACCACCGGGATCGGGCACCCCCAATAGCGCTGGCGGCTCAGGCCCCAGTCGCGCAGGCGGTATTGCGTCTGGCCCTTGCCCAGCCCGTGCGCCTCGAAATAGTCGATGGTGGCGTCAATTCCTTCCTGGCTTGTGGCGTCGGTGACGCCAGCGAAGTGGTCGATATATACAACCTTTTCCGTCTTGCCCGGAACAAGCGCCTCTGTCTCAACCTCGGTGTCCTCACCGGGCATGTAAAAGGCGTTGCGCACCGGCAGATCGTATTTGCGCGCAAAATCAAGGTCGCGCTGATCATGGGCCGGGCAGCCAAAGACGGCGCCGGTCCCATAGTCCATCAAGACGAAATTGCCGATCCAGACGGGCAATTCCACGTCCTTATAAACCGGGTGCGTGACGCGCAGGCCTGTGTCGATGCCCTTCTTTTCGGCCTTTTCCATCGCCGCTTCGGTCGTATCCATCTTGCGGCACTCGTCGATAAAGGCGGCAAGTTCCGGATTGTCAGCCTCAAGCGCCTTGGCCACCGGATGATCGGGCGAAACGGCGACAAAGGACGCCCCGCGCATCGTGTCGGGTCGCGTCGAATAGCACAGAATGGTGCCGTTCCCGTCCGTGCGTTCAAACGGAATGTCGATACCGCGGCTTTCCCCGATCCAGTTTTCCTGCATCAACCGGACCTTGGCGGGCCAGTTGTCCAGCCCGTCCAGCGCGTCTTTCAATTCGCCCGCCATGTCGCTGATCTTGAAGAACCACTGCGTCAATTCACGCCGCTCGACCTCGGCTCCTGATCGCCAGCCCTTGCCGTCGATCACCTGCTCATTGGCCAGCACAGTCATGTCGACCGGGTCCCAGTTCACTTGCGCGTTCTTGCGATAGACCAGCCCTGCTTCAAGGAAATCCAGGAACAGCGCCTGCTGCTGCCCATAATATTCGGGATCACAGGTCGCAAATTCGCGGCTCCAGTCAATGGACAGACCCAGCGGCTTCATCTGACTGCGCATGTCGGCGATATTGTCGTAGGTCCAGGTCTTGGGATGTCCACCAATGGCCATTGCCGCATTTTCAGCGGGCATCCCGAACGCATCCCATCCCATGGGATGCAGCACATTGTGACCCGTCGACATCTTGTAGCGCGCAATCACGTCGCCCATCGTGTAGTTGCGCACGTGCCCCATATGGATGCGGCCCGAGGGGTATGGGAACATTTCCAGCACGTAGTACTTGGGTTTGTCATCGCTGCGCGTGGCCTTGAACACGTCGGCCTTGTCCCACGCGGCCTGCCAGCGGGCTTCGATCTCGGAGGGTTTATAGGTTGCCATGGTCTGGTCCTGAATATGCAAACGCCGGGCTGACTGGCCCGGCGCATCTGATAATGTGGAATGTGTTGCGCTGAAAGGGCCTATAGCCGATTGTCGGCCACACGTAGCTGACGCGCGCGGGTCAGGATTGCATCCTCGACCGCGCGCACGGTGGCGGCACTGGCTGGACCATTGCGCGTCTGCAACGCGACATTCAACGACCGCGCATCAAGCGCCGGATCGCCGATCAAAACAGTTGCGCGATAGGCGCGGCCACCACCCGGTGGGGTCCCAAACCCGGTCACAATCACACCCGTAAATGGATCAACCGATTGAATTGGCAGAAAATCCAGAACCTGAAGTGTCGCTGACCAGATGTAGCGGTTGACCCGCACGATGGACTCCTGGTTGCGTCGCGCGCGCAGCGCTTCGCCTAACGTCGTACCGGTTCGGATATCCCGTTCACGCGCGCTGTCACCATCGCCAACAATGCGCTCGGAATCAGGATCAGTGATGCCAAGCCGTGCGCCACATCCCGCCAACAGAACTGCCATAGACAGAACGGCCAATCGGCCCACCACTCGCGTTTTACGCATTGAACGTCCCAACCCTGTTTGTTGGCGAACGTGATAGCCAAGTTGCCCCGCGCTCGCAAGACAGGGCGCAAACCCCTTATGCCTTTCTAAAAGCGGTCCGGCTGTCATTGCAGGACTGTGGCAAAGCTGCACCAACCATGTCCGAATTGTGACCCGGACCAAAGCCGTCGCTTGAGATGCCCCCGCAAATGGTTGAGACAACACTCATCCCCTCGCCGGATTCCCCGGTTAGGGCGTGTGACTGAAAACCGAGGGAAAACTCATGAAAAAAGTTCTCTTCGCTACAACTGCACTGGGAGCCGCCGGCCTGATCGTCAGCGCCGACATGGCAGCAGCGCAGGACATTAGCTTTGGCGGCTTTGGCCGCTTCGGCCTTCTCTATGACGAAGACAATGATGCAGGCGACGACGTTCGTATTGAACAGCGTTTCCGTTTGACCGTGACTGGTACGACAACTTCCGACAACGGTCTGGAGTTTGAAGGTCGTATCCGTTTCCAAACTGACGACCAAGCAAGCGGCGCTTCCAATGTCGCAAACCGTTCGGCTGCAGGCTTCGCCGTGTCGACCGGTGGTTTCCGTTTGGACGTTGGCCACGTCTCTGACGTGATCGACTCCGGCGACGTCGTTGACTACTACGGCTTTGGCGTCGGTCTGACATCGTCGATCGAGCAATCGACCAGCTTTGGCCTGCCTGCTTCCGGGTTCGGTACGTCCTCCGACGACACCGAAATCGCACCAACTGTGAAGCTGCGCTACACCGCGGGTGATTTCACTGTTTCGGCATCGGTTACCGATGATTCCGAAATCAGCACCTCCGCAAGCAGCGTTGCTGACGGTACTGACACCACAACCGTGACAGAGCGTGAAGAGTACCAGATCGGCGTTGGTTACAACTTCGGCAACTACTCGGTCGGTGTTGCATATGGTAACGAAGATGGTGACATCGAAGTCACTGACAATGTTGCTGCAACGACGACGTCAACCGACATCGACAATGACTTCTGGGCCATTTCGTTCGGTGGTGAGATTGGCGCATTCGCATTCTCGATCCTGATCGCTGATTACGAGCCCAACGAAGACACATCGTATGGTTTCTCCGTCAAATATGACGTGGGCGCCGCAACCGAGATCCGCTTTGCATTCGCAGACAGCGGTGTAACCGGTGACAGCAGCGACGACCAAACCTACGGTATTGGCTTCCGCCACTCGCTGGGCGGCGGTGTATCGCTCCAAGGTGGTATCGGCGAAATTGGCGACGACAGCTTTGCCGACCTGGGTGTGGTCTTCAACTTCTAAAAGTTGATCGCACAGCAAGATTTGGGGCGGGCCCTTGGCCTGCCCCTTTTCGTTTCGGCCTTTGCAATGTTTCATCGGCCATGCTTTCTGCCAAAACAACCAATCATGACAGAGCGCGACCATGTCCTTGCCTGACATCAAAGCGACCATCGAAGCCGCCTGTGCCAAAGCCGGTCGCAACCCCGACACAGTAAAACTGATCGCCGTCAGCAAGGTCCAGCCACTGGATCGGGTGACGGCGGTGCTTGATCAGGGGCATCAGCTCTTTGGGGAAAACCGTGTGCAGGAAGCGACCGACAAGTGGCCAGACCTACGCAAACAATACGGCGACATCGACGTTCACCTGATTGGACCCCTGCAAAGCAACAAGGCTCGCCAAGCGATGGGGCTTTTTCAGGCCATTCATTCCGTGGACCGTCCCAAACTCGCAAGGACCATTGCAAGGCTCGCACAAGAGATCGGTATGTGCCCAAGCATCTTTCTACAAATTAACACCGGCGAAGAACCCCAAAAGGCAGGTGTGCCACCAACCGAGGCCGACGCTTTTGTTACCGAGTGCCGCGCCCTGGACCTCCCGGTTCAGGGTCTGATGTGTATCCCTCCGATCAACGAAGAGCCGTCACTGCACTTTGCGCTGCTGGCCAAGATCGCCGCACGCAACGGTCTTGAGGGGCTGTCCATGGGGATGAGCAGCGACTTTGAAAGCGCTATCGCGTTCGGAGCGACCCATGTGCGCGTCGGCTCAGCCATTTTTGGCGAGAGAAAGGTCAACTGATGCGATATCTCCTGTTTCTGCTTCTTTTCTTTCCGTCTAGCGCCATAGCGCAGGACCTAAAACCAGGACCAACAACGCCAACAGCTTGGGACGACTATCGCCGAGCGGCCGAGTTGTTTAATGCGGGCAATCGCCTGCAAGCAGGCTGTGTCATGTACCGTGGTCAATTCCGTGCGCGGCTTACACTGCTTGCGAACCCAAACCAGCCGGAAGACGCGGGACCTGCCCTGTTCGCCTCTTTGAGCGAGACGGTGGCGCGGCCGATCAACCAATGGCTTGGGGGTGACCGAGACGATTGGATCGCGGCGATGCAATGCGCGCGCAAGTGGGCTGCCGAAAACGATGACCCGACCTATCCTCGCCGCCGCTATGGCAACATACATGCGAATGTGCTGGCCGGGCTTGATGAACTGATCGCCTCTATCCCACCCAAGGCCGAGTTGCGCGCCCAGCGTCGCGCTGCTGGTCTGCGAAATCGCTAGGCAACGATCAATCGCGTGCCAAACCTGATCCGTGGTGCGATCCATCTCAGGTGGTCCGGCCTGAGCCCAACGCATCCTTCGGTCGGGTAGCCGGGTCTGCGCCAGCGATGGATAAATATTGCCGACCCACGACCCTTCACGGCGTAGGGCCAATTCCAATCGGTCAGGATCACCAGGTCATAAAGCGGATCAGCCCGCCACATATTTTCATGACTGGGCGAGTATGGCGCACGCACCATCTGGTTATACTCTGCGTCGCCTGGATCATCTGACCACAAATCTCCAGGCCGGATCGGCAGCGCCCAATCGGCAGGGCGTGCAAGGCGATCCGAACGGTAGAGCATGCCGACAAGTCGATGATGACCATGCGGGGTGGCGTCATCACCTTCGCGTTTGGTGTTTGTTGTCCCCGTCCTGCCAACAGAGCAGGGAAAAAGGCGCCCGGCAAAGCGCAACCCGCGCGGCGTCACCACCATATCCAGAGGTGTCACAGGAGATGCCCTGACTTCGCGGCTTTGGTGGCCAGATAGTCGCGGTTGAATCGGGTCTCGCCAACTTTCAAAGGCACCCGCTCAGACACGGTGATGCCGTTGGCTTGCATCATCGCGACCTTGGCAGGGTTATTGGTGAGCAGTCGAACCGCCGAAAAGCCCATCGCCTTCAAAATGTCTGACCCCATGCTGAAATTCCGCTCATCGTCTTCAAACCCAAGCCGGTGATTGGCGTCTACGGTGTCAAACCCTTGGTCCTGCAAGGCATAGGCCCGCATCTTGTTGGCCAGCCCGATCCCGCGCCCTTCTTGGTTCAGGTATAACAAGATGCCTGCACCTTCGGCTCCCATCTGCGCGAGCGCTCCACGCAACTGCGGCCCGCAATCGCACTTCAGGCTGCCCATCACGTCACCTGTGAAACAGGCCGAATGCAGCCGTGCGAGCACCGGTTTGCTTCGATCCGGTCGACCAATCTCGAACGCATAATGCTCTTCTCCACCGTCCTCCGGGCGGAACACATTCAAGCGACCGGCCTCTGACGCTTCGACCGGCAGCCGCGCCTGCACCACCGGATGCAACAGGCTTGCCTCACCCAAAAGCGGCTCCGCGAGCGTCAGCGGTACCGTGGTCAGGTTATGGGTCGTGGCAAAGTGCATCCCGTCTGCGATCTCCAGACACAGCGCGGCAGGCAGCAATCGCGCGGCTTTGCACAAACGCAGCGCGGCCCGGTGTGGGTCTGCATCCCCATCGCGCACGGACCTTAACGGGCCCTTCATTGGCGTCGCCAGATCATCGGCAGGATCTGCAAGCGACTTCAGCCACCCCAACGCGGCGGTTTCTGGCACGACGATCCGTGCCACATCGCCATCGTAAACCCGCGCCTTTAACGTGTGGGCCCGCCACCCTGTCAGAGCCAATTCAGGCGCGCCACCCAGTGCGCGCAACCCAGCCAGCCGCTCCGCTGTCAGCGTCTCAACTGCCACCGCCAGAATTGGCACAACCCCCCGCAGCACAATTGGGACACCCATCCGCAGATCGGCGCGCGCGCGCGCAAGGGTCTCAACGATGTCCGGGCCCAACCCCATGTAACAATTCCTTTCAACAGCCCGTTCGACATAAGCAAATCGCACGAGAATTGAAACATTTGCCCATTCCGTCACACATGGGCGTGAAACAAAAGCCCCATAACTTGCTGAAATCGCCTGCGCATCGCATCTATCCTCCAACACGGACAGGGAGAAGACCCATGGCACAACTGAAAAAGATCCTGCTGGTCGACGATGACGAAGACTTGCGCGAGGCGCTCAGCGAACAGCTGGTAATGACCGAGGATTTCGACGTGTTCGAAGCAGGCAATGGCCAAGACGCCCTGGTCAAGGCCAAGGAAGCGATCTACGACCTCGTGATCCTCGACGTGGGCCTGCCCGACACAGATGGACGCGAATTGTGTCGCGTGATGCGCAAGCAAGGGGTCAAGTCCCCGATTTTGATGCTGACGGGTCACGACACCGATGCCGACACGATCCTTGGGCTTGATGCCGGTGCCAACGACTATGTGTCGAAGCCCTTCAAATTCCCCGTCCTGCTTGCCCGTATCCGCGCGCAACTGCGTCAGCACGAACAATCCGAAGACGCCGTTTTCACGCTTGGGCCATACACTTTCAAACCGTCGGTGAAGATGCTGGTCACCGAAGATGACCGCAAAATCCGCCTCACCGAGAAAGAGACGAACATCCTCAAGTTCCTCTACCGCTCGACCGAAGGCGTGGTCGCCCGCGACGTGCTTTTGCACGAAGTGTGGGGCTACAATGCCGGTGTCACCACCCACACGCTCGAGACGCATATTTACCGTCTGCGCCAGAAAATTGAACCAGATCCGTCAAATGCCCGCCTTCTTGTGACCGAATCCGGTGGGTATCGTTTGATGGCCTAAGATTGATTTGGGTCAACGCGGAACCATTCCCATTGACTTAGGTTAAAGGCACGAAGCCCGCGCATGTCGGGGCCCTTGCGGCAGCACATGCACCTCCCTGTTGGACTTGCCCGGGCCCTTGTGCCCGGGTTTTTTTACCAAACTCGAACTCGCAACCGGCATTTGCGCCACGACCTCGTATAACCGACCGAAAAGCTCGGATTTTTGCAAGCGATTCCCGACAATTTCGCTCGGGAAGGGTTGCCTTATGTCGAGACTCCTGTAATTGACTGTTTCTGTAAGATTAAGATCAGTGGAAAACAGGGAGTATTTCCATGACCACCAAATCCACC
>JBCBID010000014.1:0-120795 GCA_038525015.1 Pseudomonadota bacterium
CTCATATTCAAAAAATATATGGACAGGGAAATACCGCGAAGAGCTTCGACGAAGCTGATAAGTCGAGAATGAAGAGTGAGCTACTGAGAACGATACTGCTATCGGTTTCTTGAGCACCCCAGTACGCTCATTTATTGTACTTCATCCTTGCCCTGTACCACTCATGCTTCGGACTGTTCTAAAAACCTATACTTCACCGGGTTCAATCAACAAAACCGAACATGCGCGGCGTAATCGTCGTCATTGCGAATGCTGACCCTCGCCCTACGACACCAATCCTGACCCAACCTAACCCCCTACCACCGCACAACATTCCCCCCTTATCCCCAACTTCTCCACAACAAATCCACAAGCGATATCAACATCTTATCCCCAAGAAATTTCGCAAAGCCGTTATTTTTCCTTTGCCCGACTCACCTTCTTTGCCCCAACCTTTATCCACCGGCGCAGAGTTCATATGAACAAAGCGGTGGACGCAAAGGCCCCAGCGGCAACGGGATGCTCAGGACGGATCGCAAGGTCTAGCCTACACATCAACGGGCAGCTGGATGCAGGTCGGATCGTGTGGTTCGGAAACGGGCGTGACGAAAAGGCGGTATCAGCAGGGTCGATGCGGGGGGCGGTTTGGCGCAAGTCACGTTGCCTCGGCGGTTGACGGTAACGTCACCCGCAAGCTGGGCCAAATATCGCCCCCTGGGGGGAGATGAGGTTCAACGAGGCGTCAGGGTGTGTCTTCGGGCACAGCACGGACTTCGGTTCGCGCCCCTGGCGCCTTATCGCTTTCCGGGCGTCTCACCACTCACGCCGCATCTCTCCACATACGTCAAAACCCGCCCCCCATGACAGGGGCCGGGCTGTTCGCGCGCCTGGTGGGGCGCGTTATTGCGCCTCTTGGCTTTCGTCTTCGATGCTGTTGCCAAGGGTCTGTACGTCGCGGCCAAAGCCTTCGGTCGTTTCGCAGGCGGCAAGGCCCAGAAGGGCGGCGATCATCAACAGGCGTTTCATCTTGTTTCTCCTTGCATGGCACCGCGTGCAGCGGCCAAGTTCAAAGGCACAACACGCAAGGCGCGCATCTGGTTCCCGGCGGCCCCCCGTCTCAATCCAGGTCGTATTCCGCCCGGACGCGCCGCGCCATCTCCGCACGCGGGTCGCTGCCCCAGCCGTTGGGGTCATAGGTCTTGTCATGCTCGGCGTCGGTCAGGCCGGGCGGCGGGTACCCGCGTTCGATTGTGGTCACCGGTTTAGACAGCAGAGCCTCGCGCCTCTCGATGGCATCCACCCTGCGGTCAAAGTCGACCCGCGCGCGGTGCAGTGCCATATCGGGGTTCATCCCGCAGGCGGCGTGTAGGATCTCTTCGTCCCGCATCGGAATGATCACGGCCCGCGGTTTACCATGAAAGGTCAGCCACAGGTGCCCCAGATGTTCATAGACGAATTTCAACTCGTGCCGCCCATGCCGCCGCAGATTGCTGAAAGAAATATGACGAATTTCGGTTGCCATGATGTCGCACCTTTTGCTGTCGGGCCCAAAATGCGCAGTTTCTGCTCCGAAATGTGCAGATCACAAAAAACGGCCCCGAAACCGTGCTGCGGGGCCGTTTGAAAATGTGCAGTTCGAGGCCAAAACAACGCAGTTTCGACTGTAGCAATCTGCCTTGATGCCGGTGTTAAGCCCCCGCGCGGTGCAGAGACGCGGCTTTAACTAATGCCCAAATGCCGCATCGGGCATCCAGTCGGGCGCGCCTTGGCCTGCGCGCATGTGCAGACATGCCGTGCCCACGCGCTGGAAGTACAGGATATCGACCGGATACCACCCGGCCTGCGGCACTTCGACCTGAACGGCGCGCGTTTCCGAGCATTTTTGCCGTCCATCGAAATACCCGACAGTCTGGCCACCAATCTTGGCTTCGAGCCCATCATTTGTAAGAAAATCAACATTATAGACGCCTGGTGCATCAAATTTCACATAGCCCGAAATGCCCGCCACGACATTGTGCGCCTGCTTCGCGGTCATCGTAATGTCGCCGTCATTGGTGTCGCGGTGATCCAAACCCGCGAGTGCCGGTCCCGGCTCGGCAAAGCGCAGCGCGCGGTTGGCCTGATTTAAGCTTTTGACATCAGGGGGATAGGCATATTCTACGGCCAGACCTGGCTTTAACCCAGACGGTTGCGGACTGGCTGGTTCCAGCTTGAGAGGGGCGGCAAATGTGGTTGTGGCAAGCGTAAGCGCAGTGGCGGCCAGGGCAGCCGTCTTCAAGATCTTCATTGTATACTCCCGTTGGACACGACCGCTTTTGGTGCGGCTTGAATCAGTGTGAACTTAAAGGGCGCGGACGGTCGGTGACAACAGCCCCACAACAATCGTGATAAGACCAAACGGCTCTACACGGTCCGGTAGAAAAGATACCGATCCGGGGCGATCGTGTCGGGCCCGCAAATCTGCTCGAATCCGACAAGTGGTTGCTGGGACAGGATCAGACCACCAGGTTGCATCACGGCTCGGATCAGCGGGCTCAACCGTGTGCCTTCCTCGACGTCTTTCTCCTTGATTCCATAACCAAAATCGTAATGCGCCAGCACGATCTTGCGCCGTTCCTGCGCCATACGTATCAGCATGGGTTCAGCCTCACCTTCGAGAAAGTCCTCTCGCGGCGGCACACAGCTGGGATGGCATTTCAGGATGCGGTCAATCACCCAGATGCGACGATTGGGCAGTTCCTGGCGCAGGTGGTCATAGGTGCGGCCATTGCCCAGACCCATCTCAAGAACGTCACCGTCCATCCGCTCGATTTTCCCGGCGGCCCAGTTGATACCATCGATCTGCGCGCTCAGGCGCCGCCGCATGGATTCAAGTCTGCTCATATTACGTCGTCTCCATTGCCCAAGGCGTTGCGCCGCCTGACAGCATTTCGTGCAAAAAGATTTCAGAAAAAGCCCAGATCGCGGGGGTGTGAACCAGGTGATGGGTCAGCAATCCCAGCGGCTCCGAGGCATCGGCGTCACCACGTCTGCGCGCCTGCAAATGCGATACCGTCTGGGTAATCAACTGGTCCGGGTCTACCAAGTCCCGCGTCCCTTTCCACCAGATCGGATCAACATGGGTGTTGATCTGGCGTAGCCCTGGCGCAGGCATGTCGGTGTCGCGAGCCCCAAAGGTCGACAGCGCAGTGTATCCTTCGGCGCTCAGCGTTGGCAGCAGATGTGGATCAATCCGGTTCCAGGGCGGCACGAACATTGGTCTGAGCGCCGCGCCAAACAGCGCGCGCATACGGCTCTTTGCCTGCGCAATGTCATCGCTGCGGCTTGGTCGTGGGCTGAGAAATTCGTTCTTTTTCTCACCTTCTTCACTATGATCGTGATGCGTCCAACCATGAACCAATGGGATCAATTGGGTGCCATCTACCTGTGCCGCCAACGGGTCGGTCGCGTGAGCAGGGATGATGGCCAGATGCACCGGCACGTCGATTTTGCGTGACAGATCAGCCAATTGGTCAAGCGCGGGCGTGGGCTTGGTTGCATCGTCGTCCCGCCACCACAGGGGCAATTCCATACGATCACGTCGGTGGGCCGCCAACTCCGTGCGAAGCGGGCTCCAGTCAATCCTCATCTGTTCTGCCTGCTCTGAGGGTGCGCGCGAGCGCGACGCTACGCGCCGCGCCCTCCATGCCGGTGGTATGGGCCGGGCGTCTGTCACTGCGGGCAAGCCTGCGCACGGCGTCCGCCAGGCCCGAGCCCGTCAGATCAGCCTGACGGATGACGATGACCGAGGGCAGGGCGGCGAGCGCATCAGCGCGCAGCGATTGCTCGACCTCGGCACCGTCATCGAACGGGATCAGAACAGCCGGCACGCCGGTTTGAAGGATATCCAAAGCAGTGTTGTAGCCACACATCGAGACAGACACCGCAGCCCCGGCCAACAAGGTGCGGAAGTCAGGTTGTGGAGCTTCGACACTCATGTTGGGCGGTGCGGACGCCGCGAGCGTCTTGCGGCGGGCTGCGCTCCCTCCGACACGCATCCGCCAAGCCAAGGCCGGATCGCTTGCGGCCGCAGCGCACGCCGCACGAAACAACACATCGCCGATCTCGGGCCCTCCGCCCGCGCTGACCAACACCTCGGGGCGCAGCGGCACCTCCAACGGCGGCGGTTGTGGCGCGACAAAGCCGGTAAAATGCAGTTTGGGGCGCAGCCGGTCGGACACTGGCCAACTGCGATCAAGCGGGACAATATCGGGATCGGAATGCACCAACACCGCATCATAGAAGCGATCGATTATATCCTCGGCTAACTCCACCTTTGATGGTTTAGAGGGCGGGGCAAGAATGTCGCGCACGGACGACAGGACCAGGGGACGGTCAGGCACCTTTGCCACTGCGTCCAGCATGGCGCGGAACTCGGCCCCAAGGATGCGGCGACCAAAGGGGAAAAGTTCTGTGATCAGCACGTCGGGGGCCGAGGCTAGGGTGCGGTCGACCAAAAAGGTTTGGCGCCGGGCCAGATAATCCGCGTCCGCGCGCGCGCCTTCACCGGTGAGAAGCGTGGCGAAATCAGTGCCGTTGGACCGCAAGGGGGGCAGTTGGATCACCTCTATTCCGGCGCTGTCAAAATGGGGCACCGGCCTGCCACCGCTCAGCACGGTCACGTGATCTCCGGCGGCGACAAACGCTCGACCCAGCGTAAGCGCGCGCGCCAGATGCCCGGTGCCCAACAGATGTGTGACGACAATCGTGACCCGCATCACCTGCGCTCCAGCGGTTCAACATCGGATGTCATATGTGGCACGCCATCCTCGATGCGCAGCACAAACAGCCGATTGCGCTTGATCTTGAACGGGGCAGGGCCGGTAAAGTCCCATCCCGTCGCGATCGCCATCAGCACCCGCATCGTCCCGATATGACAGACAGCAACCGTGTCGCGGGACAGCGTGCGCAGCCAGGGCAGCACCCGGGCGCGCACGACATCGGGGGATTCACCGCCCGGGGGGCAATAGTGCCAGCCCCAGTCCTCCAGATGGCGAAATCCGCTGTCAGGGTTCTGGGCCATTTCCTTGCCATACTGCCCCTCAAGCGCGCCCCAATTCATCTCTATGAGTTTGGGTTCAATGCGCGGGGCTCGCCCGCCCACGATGGCTGCGGTCTCGACCGCGCGTGCCAGCGGGCTCGACACCAAATCACTCTTGTCCCAGGCGCCTGGTAACGCCAATTGACCAAGTTCAGTCCGCGCGGCGTCGTCAAGCGGGATATCGCTGCGCCCCTGCAGCCGTCCCGCGCGATTCCAGGCGGTGTGGCCATGGCGCAAAAGGGCAAGCCGGATCACCGCGCCGCCTCCAACACGCTGCGCAACGTGGCGGCGGCGGCGGGCAATAGGTGTTGATCCGCCACCTGCGCACGCGCTGCATTGCCAAGGGTCTGGCAATGGGCGCGGTCGCTGATCAATCGGGCCAACCTGTCCGCCATCGCTCTTGGACCATCCGCGACGGCGGGTTGTCTTCCTGCCACCACATCACGCACACCGGGCCGATCCTGCGCCACAACCGGCAGGCCGGCTGCCTGTGCCTCAAGATAAGCATAGCCAAAGGCCTCGTTCACGCCGGGCCAAAACAGCAATCGCGCTTGCGCAAAATGCGCGTCTAAGTCCAAGCGGGAAAGAGCGCCCAGCAAACGAACACGCACACCGAACGGTGCCATGATCTGCGTGATCTCGGCCTCGGCCGGACCACCTCCCGCGATGTTTAGGTGCCAATCTGCATCCAGCAGCGCAAGCGTGTCGGCGATCAGACGGTAAGAGGCGAGCTTGTCCCCGTGCCGTAGCATCCCAACGCTCAGCATCGGCCCGCTGTGATCCGAGCATCGTGGCAGATTGCTACGATCCAAAAAGGGACGAAGATGGGTCAACACCTGACCTGCGGGTGCGTCGCGGCGCAGCGTTTCGGCATCGCGCGCAGTCACATAAAGGATCGTGTGCGCATGATCGCTTGCGGCCTCTGCGGCCGAGGCAAAACGTGCCCATGGGCCGGTCAGACGCTTGCGGGCGCGGGTACTTTCGACCTGGATGTAAGGGATGCCAAGGGCGCGTGTCACAGCGGGACCAATCAGATCAGGTGCCTTGTAATAGTTGTGATAAGTCACCCAGTGCCGCCAGGATCGCGCTAGCGGTCGTGCGAGAATGCGCTGCACTTCGACGTCGGCCCGGGTCATCAGATCGTTCTGGTACGCGCTGTCGCCCGTGCCATCGTAGATACGCAGGTCAGAGGCTACATCCACCCTTGCGGTTGCATGACTCAATGCGCTGAGCAGGGCGCGGGCCATTGTCCGGTCGCCAGACGGTACCGGATGGCTGGGGGCCTTGAGCGGAGCATAAAAGGCAATGGTCATGGGTTGCCCATGATGCCGCGCAGGCGCTGCGCCAGATGGGCAATGCCGGGATGCATCATAAAATCGGCACGGAGCCTAGCATGAGCGGCCTCGGCCAAGGAGGGCCCCAGCGCTGGGTCGCCTGCGACACGCGTCATAGCGTTTGCCAGCGCTTCCGGGTCGTCGCTGACCAAAAGCCCGTGCACACCATCGTCGATAAACTCGGGGATGGCCGAGACGGGCGTGCTGAGGATGGGCAATTTCTGACTGGCGGCTTCCATCAAAACGTTGGGCAGACCGTCGCGATCTCCATCTGCGGCAACGCGGCTGGGCAGAACAAACAAATCAGCCTCGCGCATCGCCTCGACCACCTCGGGCTGGTCGCAGGCGCCGCGCCAGGTGATCCGCTGCGCGAGGTTCAGGTCCTTGGCTTTGGCCTGCATCTCAGTCCTGAGCGCACCCCCACCGATATGTGTCCAGCGCCAGTCTAGATCGGCTGGCAACGAGGCCAGCGCCTCAAGCAGACGGTCAAAGCCTTTCTTTTCAACCAGTCGCCCGACAGAGAGCATGCGGAACGGGTCGGTGACGGCGCGCATAGGGCGGTCCGGTGCCGCCGGAAACCGCGACAGATCAAGGCCATGATACACCAGATCAACCGGGGTGGTCCGCGCCAAATTGTTCAGATGCTCGGCCCCAAATGCCGTACAGGTCGCACCGAAGGTGGCCCCCGCCGTGGCGGCGTCCAGCTTTTCGCGCAACTCCCATTCGGGCGAGGTCCAGATGTCCTTGGCATGGGCGGAGAATGACCAGGGTAGCCCACGCAGCATAGCCGCGTAGCGCGCCACCGACGACGGTGTGTGCAGGAAGTGCGCGTAAAGGGCTTGTGTGCTCGAAGGCAACTCGCGCGCCATCACACAGGCCTGGCCAAAGCGTCGCACCCGATTGCGGGTGCGCTCGCGCCACAGATCGCGCAGGAACTGGTGCAGCGCAGGCCAGAAGCCTTTGCGGGTCAGGGCCGACAGAAGCCCGCGCAGCACCCGCAGGGGTTCTTGATGCAAATATTCGGGCAAGTAGTAAACGGGCGCTTGCAGCCTGTCATGCAGCGGATGGGTTTTGGGGTCGGTTGGATGGCGCAGCGACCAGATCGTAAAGTCGATGCCCGCCTCTTCAAGCGCCACCAGTTCCTGGGCGATGAAGGTTTCGGACAGCCGCGGCCATCCCTTGACAGCGATTGCCAGCCTCGGCGCGTGAGTGGTCATTCGGCGGCGTCGGTCAACTGCTGCTGCAAAAGCGTCCGTGTCCGTGAAATCACCACGTCCAGCCCGTCAAGCAAGCCATCGGCCCCCGCCTGGGACGGGCGTTTCTGGTGGGGTAAGGCGCGGATCGCCTCGACCATCGCATCGGTCGTCAGCCCCTCGCGAAACCGGTCCAGGTTGCGTACAAGCCCCAGTTCCTCTGCCCTGTGCGCCCTGATCCACTGTTCTAGGCGTGGCTCGGTTCGTGGCACGATCACGGCCCGCTGGTCAAAGGACAACAATTCGCAAAAGGTATTGTAGCCCCCCATGCAGATCACGCCCTGTGCTGCTGCAAAAAGCGGCTCGATCCGGCTATCGAAGCCGGTCGATGTCACGCGCCCGCCCAACGCGTCCACGCGCTTTTCAAATTTTTCGCGTACCTCTCCCGACAGGAACGGCCCGTAAACCAGCACCGCATGTGGCCCAAGCGTCGGGTCTTTCTCGTAGGCAGACAGAACCAGATCAACCATGGCGGCGCCATCACCGCCGCCACCGGGCGTGACCAGAATGTACGGCGTGTCCGGCACCTCTGCGGCATCCACGATGCTCCGCCGCAAATACCCGGTCCAATAGGTGCGGTCGCGTGCTTGATCCGATAACGGCAGTCCTTGCGTCGGGTCATAGACAGAGCGCATGCCGTAGACCCAAATCTCGTCATAGAACGCCTCGGTCGCCTCGATCGCGCCTTTGCGCGCCCACTCGGCGGCCAGCACATCGGGTTCGTCCAGCACATCGCGCAAACCCAGCACAATGCGGGTGCGCCCCGTGCGCCGCAACCGCTTCAGCGTCTCCTGCAATTCTCCGCGAAACCCGGTTGGCTCCTTGTCCACGATCAGCAAGTCGGGGTCATATTGTTCAATGGTCGAGTCAATGAGTGCGGCGCGCAGTGACGTGGTCGCCTCGATGTCCATGCCTTCGGTTTGGCTGATATAGCTGCCATCGGCTAGTTTTTTGACCCCCGGCAGACGCAGGTGATCCACCGCCGGGGGAAAGGTGAAGCGCCCCGCCACGGGGCTACCCGTCAGGATAATCGCGCTTTCAGCGACGCCGGATTCGGTAAGGGCAGAGGCAAGCGCTCGGCTGCGCCGCAGGTGTCCAAGTCCAAAGGTGTCGTGGCTGTAAAGCACGACGCGACCCGGACGGGCACCGACCGCAGCCGGGGTGGCAGAAGTGGATTGGCCCATCTTTGTCGTCGTCTTTCCTCATCTCCGCGCGGAGATCACCACCTGCTGCAGTCAGAGAATCCTCTGAACCGTATAGCACATCATCCCTGTTGCCCAAGGCCACAGGGCGCCATTAACCCATGCTTTTGATATGAGCGTGGGCGCTATCGCAGAAAAGGCACGATTTGTAAAACCGCCTCGCAAGTGATTGATCGCATGTGTTCAATTCCGAGAGGCACACAATTGTCATCCTATGCGGCGTCGCGTAGCGTCGCGAAAACCCTATGAAATGCGAAACCGCGTCATGAAACGCCTTGTTCCCCGATTTATGGCCCTGATCCTGATCAGCCTGGCGCTGGCGTTGCCCACGATATCTGCGGCGCAAGGTCTTGGCGGTTTGCTGCCGGGCGCAAGCGCGCAGCCCGCCGAAGACAGTGACATCGCCGACATCGTTAGTTCAGCAACCCGAAATGGGGTCAGCGTGATCGTGATCGACAGCGAGGGTCGGGTGATCACCCAGGCGGGCACTCAAGCGACACCAAACGAAGCGCCAGGCAGCGGTACAACCCTGATGGCAATCCAGGACGACGCGGTTGCCTTTCGCACAGCCTTGGTTGACAGGCTTCTGAACCTGCCTGTGGCATTTAACGAGGTGATCTATATCCTGCGCGCCACCAGTCCTGATGGGACCATCTTTGCCTATCTCGAAGCGCTGCTGATCAGCTTGGGCCTTTTTGCCGTTGGCATGGTTTTCGAGTCGCAGGTTTTTGGCAAACGCATCGCCAAGCGGTTCGTTGTGGCGCGTATCAACACTGCGCCCGAAGGTTATGTCGACAAGATGCCGTTCCTTGTCTTTCGGTTTTTTATGGGCGTGGTCGGTACCTTGGTGTCGATGGCGGTGGCTTACATTCTGGGTACGATTATCTTCGGCCCGCTGGAAGATGCGGCCATGCAATTCACCGTCACACTGATCAACATTGGCTATTTCCTTGCCCGTGTCGTGGCGGGGCTGTGGCGCATGATCCTGTCGCCCTACCTGCCGCAATACCGCATCCCGCTGTTCAACGACCGAGACGCGCGCAAGCTGCATTTGTGGCTATCGGGCGTCGCAGCATTTGGCTTCTTTGCAATCCTCTTCGGCATTTGGATCGAAGAGTTGGGGCTGAACAGCGAGGTCTATGTGTTCCTCTTCTCGCTGCTCAGCCTGTTTGTGATGATCCTGAACATCGCTCTTGTGGCGGTCAACGGGCGGGCCATCACCGGAGCCATCCTGAACGGCAGGTCCCCCTCTGAAACAACGCGGGTTCTGCGATCACTGTCACGGGTGTGGGCACCGCTTGCGATCCTGTATTTCATATTCGCTTGGAGTGACCAGACCTATCACCTGGTGATCGGCGACGCTCAGGGCGTACCACTTCTGGCCGCCGCCTGGGGTATCCTAACCACGATTATCGTGGTCTATGGCGTGATCAACTTCTTCATCGAACGCAGCTTTGCCCGGGCACGCCTGCTGCGTGAACAGAACGTCATGCCAGAGGCCGAGATCGACCCCGAGCCAACGACGCTACAGGCCGGCCCGCGGATCACCACATTTGAAGGGCTGGCACAACGGATTGCGGGTATTCTTGCCTTTGTCGCCGGTGTTTATGCCTTTGTCACGATTTGGAGCCCGGAGACCCCGATGATGGGTGATACCTGGACCGATCGGATGCTCGATATCATCGTGATCCTGTTCATCGGCTATATCGCCTATAATGCCTTTCGCATCTGGATCGATGACAAGATCCGCGAGGAACAGGGTGACGTGCAGGAGGTCGAACTTGGTGACGAGGGCGGCGGGTCGTCCGCGTCGCGTCTGGCCACGCTGCTGCCGCTGTTTCGCAACTTTGTTCTGATCGTCATCATCCTGACCGTATTGCTGATCCTTTTGATGCAGATGGGGATCAACGTCGGCCCGCTCTTTGCCGGGGCGGGGATCGTGGGTGTAGCTGTGGGCTTTGGTTCGCAGTCTTTGGTGAGAGACATCTTTTCGGGCGCGTTTTTCCTGTTCGACGATGCGTTTCGGAAGGGCGAGTATATTGACGTAGGCGGGGTCAAAGGCACGGTTGAAAGCATCAGCGTGCGCAGCTTCCAGTTGCGCCACCATCTGGGCGCGCTTCACACGATTCCCTTTGGTGAAATCCAGGTTCTGACGAATTATTCCCGCGACTGGGTGATCATGAAATTGCCGCTGCGCGTGACCTACGACACGGATGTCGAGCGGGTGCGCAAACTGATCAAGAACCTTGGTGTGGACCTGCTGGACGATCCCGTTATCGGCGAGAACTTCATCCAGCCGCTGAAGTCGCAAGGCGTGATCGAGATGCAGGACAGCGCCATGATCATCCGGGTCAAGTTTATGACCAAGCCAGGGGACCAATGGTTGGTGCGCAAGCGGGTTTACGAAGAAATCCGCGCGTTGTTTGAACGCGAGGGCATCAAGTTTGCCCACCGCGAGGTCACGGTGCGTCTGGCAGACGGGCAAAAGGCCGACGACCTGAACGAGGAAGACCGTAAGGCGATTACGGCAGCGGCGCAGGCGTCGCTGGAAGAAGAACTGCTGGAGGATGCTGCGGATTTCGCCGATGACCGGTGATCCGAAGGACGCTGACGCGACACCTTTTTTGGGGGGGCTCTGCCCCCGTCGCTGGCGCGACTCCCCCGGGATTTTTTGAAACAGAGAAGGGGATTAGGCCGAGTGGTGCGCCAGTTTGCCGATGTCCCACGTGATGCCGAGGCCGGGACCACGTGCGATGATTGTGCCGTTTTCAAGTGGCAGGGGTTCTGTCATCAGACCACCGGCGATGTCGAGATATTCGAGATAATGTGCGTTAGGTGTCGCAGCAAGCGCGTGGGCGCTGGCTTCGATGAACAGATGGCTCGATACCGGCACGCTATGGGCTTCGGCGACCGCAGTGGCGCCCCGCCAACCGGTCAGCCCGCCGATTTTGATCACGTCGGGCATGGCACAATCGGTCTGTGACATCATCCGCGCGGCATCTGTGGGATGCCACCAGTTCTCGCCAGATTGTATGGGGGTAGAGACGCTCGCCCGGACGGCGCGGTATCCTGCGATGTCTTCGGCGGGCACGGGCTCTTCAACCCACCTCAGCTCAATGCCCGCGTCCTCTATTGCCCGGATGCGGCGAATGGCTTCGGCTGCATCAAAGGCCTGGTTGTAGTCCAGCATCAAGGATCGCTTTGGCCCGATCATATCCCGCACCACGCGCAAGGCCGACAGGTCATCGGCCAGAGCGGGAAAGCCCAGCTTGACCTTGATCGCCTGAAAGCCGCGCGACAGAGAGGTTTCGATCAGACCCTCGTCGCGGCCGGGCACGAACACGCCCTGGCTGTCGTAACAGGGCAACGGTCGCGGCGACGCGCCGATAAGTGCGCAAACCGGCATATCCGCCGCTTTGCCCTGCGCATCCCACAGGGCAAGGTCTATTCCAGCCAGCGCCATTCCCACGAGGCCCTGCCGCCCCAACAAGCGAAACTGCGCTTCGGTCTGTTGCGCCACATCGAAAGGCAGCGCGGACATACCGGTAAGGCTTTCGGACAGATCGTTCAGAAACCGCACCAGCGGGGCCAATATCAGCGGTGTATAGCCGAAGATGTAGGAGGTGCCGACAATCCCCTGGTCGGTTGTGACATCCACAAGGACCAATGGCGCTGCTGGAATTGAGGCCCGCGCGGTCGTGATGGGAGCGGCAAGCGGCGCCATCACCGCCCGCGCGCTGACCTCAGCGATGCGCATCAGCTGGTATAGGGGTCCAGAGAGTCCCGCAGCCCGTCGCCCAGGAAATTGAAGGCCAGCACCACGATGATGATCGGCAACATCGGGATTGCTGTCCAAGGATAAATCTCAATCGACGCCAGGTTCTGTGCATCGTTCAGCATCACGCCCCATGACACCGCAGGCGCCCGCAGCCCAAGACCAAGAAAGCTCAATGCCGTCTCGCCCAGGATCATCGCCGGGATCGATAGGGTGGCCGAGGCAATTAGGTGTGACATGAAGTTCGGAAGCAGATGACGCCGGATCACCCGGCTCGGCTTCGCCCCCATCATCTCTGCCGCGCGTACATATTCTTCCTCTCTGAGCGACAGGAACTTACTTCGCACCGCCCGCGCCAGTCCCGGCCAATCCAGCAGGCCGAGAATGATACTTATGATGAAAAACACCGATACCGGCCCCCAGTTCGAAGGCACCGCCGCAGAAAGCGCCAACCACAGCGGCAGTTCGGGCAGCGACCGCAGGATTTCAATCGCCCGGTTCACCACCCAATCGATCCAGCCGCCGAAATAGCCCGCAATGGCCCCGAACCCAATACCAAGGATAAAGGAAACCGTGATCCCGATCAGGCCCACAGTCAGCGACAATTGCGCGCCATAGGAAATGCGCGAGAACACATCGCGCCCCAGCCGGTCGGAGCCAAAGATAAACACCGTGGCCCCCTCGGGGGCGCAAAACAGGTGCCTATCGGCGGGGATCAGAAAGAACAGTTTGTACTCTGTCCGCTCGCAGAAAAACTGCAACGGCATGGGACGGGACGTATCCGTCTCATACACCCATTGGAAGTTCTCCAGATCGGCGCTGCCCGTGGTGGGATAGACGAATGGCCCAATGAAATTGCCTTCGTGCCAGAAGTTGATGGCCTGTGGCGGGTGGTACAGGTGATCGGCGCTGCGCTCGTTCGGTGTATAGGGCGAGATGAACCCGGCAAAGGGGATCGCCATATAGGCCAGCAGCAAAAAGATGCCTGAGAGCAGGCCAAGCCGGTGTTTCTTGAACTTGCGCCACACAAGCACCCAGTTGGGCGCATCCATATCCGACCGTTCCGGGGCTGACAGGTCGACATTCGGGTCATAGGGCGCATCGTCGATAAAGCGGCCGTCGGGCAGGGTGCTCATGGGTCTATCCCTCTCGTGCGCCGTAGCGGATGCGTGGATCAAGCAACACCAGCAACAGGTCCGACACCATCGTGCCAATAAGGGTCAGCAGGGCCACAAACATCAATACAAAGGCCGCCAAAAACTGGTCCTGAGATTTCAGGGCTGTCAACAATGCGGGCCCAATGGTTTGTAAGCCCAGCACAACCGACACCAGCACTGAGCCTGAGACCATCGCGGGCAGCAGGTTGCCGATATCCGCGACAAAGGGGTTGAAGGCCATGCGCAGCGGGTACTTTGTAAGCAGCTTCGACGGGGCCAGTCCCTTGGCCATGCCTGTTTCGACATAGGGTTTGCTCAATTCGTCCAGCATGTTCGCGCGCAGGCGTTGCATCATGGCCGCCGCCCCGGATGTGCCGATCACAAAAGTTGGCACGATCAAGTGGACCAGAACGCTTTGCACCTTTTCAAAGGACATGGGCTGCCCCTCGAACTCGGGTGCCATCAGCCCGCCGATCGGCAGGCCAAGGTATTTGTTACCATAGTAGAACAGCATCAACGCCAGCAGGAAGTTGGGCGTGGCCAGGCCCAGATAGCCAACAAAGGCTGTGGTGTAGTCGACCCAAGTGGCTGATCGTGCCGCGGCCAAGACCCCAAGCGGCAGCGCTACCATATAGACAAACAGAACTGCGGCCAGGTTCACCAGAACCGTCAGCCACAGCGCATCCCCCACGATGTCCGCGACGGGGGCGTCGAACTCGAACGACCAGCCGAAATCGCCTTGAATTAGCCCGGAAAATCCTTGCGGTCCGGGCGCAACTCCGACCCAGATCAGGTATTGTTCCCACAACGGCCGGTCGAGCGCATATTCGGTGCGCAGAAACTCCGCCTTTGCGACCCCTTCCGCCTGACCTGTCGCCCGCAACTCCGCGATTTGGTTCGACAGGTAGTCTCCCGGCGGCAGGTTGATGATGATGAAAATCAGCATCGAGACGACGATCAACGTCAAAATCATCGTCAGCAGCCGGTAAGCCGCATAGCGGATGAACATCATTCGTTCACCTGTGCGATCTGTTCATCATCCGCAAAGAAAAACTCGTCTACCCGGTGTACCCCGAAATGCGCGCCAGGGTCCCAAGCCCATTTGCCTTTTTCGGGTACGTTTCGCAGCCGGTCAGAGACCACGACCGGTTGCGGGGCTTCGCTCAGGATGCCGATGCCAAACTGGTTGTCGGCGTGGATTTCCAGCATCTCGCGCCAGATCTTGGCGCGTTTCTCGCGATCATCAGTGTGCTGCCAAGTGTAGCTCAGCACCATCAACCGCTTGGCCTCGGGCATATCCACCGGCTCACCTGCTGACCCGTGGGTTTGATAGTGTTGACCCCATTTTGGCCAGGCAAAGAACACCTGGTCTGTGGGGGCAAGATAGGTGGGCGGCGTGTTGGGCCCTGGAATGCCATTGTCCCAACCAAACCAGACCGCCGCCATCGTGACACCGGAAAAGACGCGGTTGCGCAGAATGTCGCGATCCAGCGGGCGCATGATCAATTGGATGCCGATGTCGCGCCATGTATCGGTGATGATGGCCAGCGCATTTTCGACCTCTTGCCGCTCACCCGCGGTTTCGATCACGAACTCCATCGGTCGTCCGTCAGGCAGCAGCCGAATGCCTGCGGGTGTGCGTTGATTCAGCCCCATCTCGTCCAGCATCAGGTTTGCAGTGTCGGGGTCATAGATGGCCCATTGCGTCAAGTTTGCTGGGTCAAACAGCGAACTGGCGGCAAGGGCGGTCATCCCGCCCTCTTTGCCGAGGCCGAAATAGAGCGCACGATTAATCATGCGTCGGTCGATGCCCAGCGACAGCGCGCGGCGGAACCTTTTGTCCCGGATGACCTCGCGCCAGACAGGGTCGGCGAAGTTCAGGTTGGGGTAGATTGCGATCTGGCTTGCTGCCCCGTTTGACCAAAGATAAGTCCGGTACGGCGCACCATCGGCCTCGCCCTTCTTCAGGATCGAGGTATCGCGAAAATCAAGCCCGCGCGCCTGTAGATCCGTCTCGCCCGCATTGGCCTTGGCGGCGACAAGACCCGAGCCCACGATATCCATCTCGACAATATCGATATACGGCAACTGCACGCCCCGTGCGTCCACGCGATGGAAATAGGGGTTGCGCACAAACAGATGCCGCATCGCCGCGCCGGTCGAGGCGGGCTTCCATGGCTGCAAGGTCGGCAATCGGTGGTTGTCGAACTTGTACATGTTATCAAGCTTGTTGTGCAGCGGTGCCCAACCCCGCACGCGCTTGGCATCAATCATCTCTTCCATCTCTTCCACGGTGTTGAAGTCCACGTGGAACTGTCTGAGGTAATGGGCAGGGCGATAGATGAATGGCGGGCTGGCCTGGGCCAGCGACTGCAGGAAGTTTGGATTGGCACGCGGGAACTCAACCACGACGGTGACCTCATCCGGGAATGTCATCTTGGCGACATCATCGCCCACACGCATCACCTCGGGCGGTCCATTCGGGCTCAACTCCTCGTTCTGGGCCACATGGTTCCACCAATATTCGAAATCGGCAGATGTAAACGGCGCCCCGTCCGACCAACGATGGCCCGGCCGCAGATGCAGGGTAAAGATGCGCCCCTCTTCCACCTCCACATCGCGCAGGATGTCAGGCTGCAACTCATACTCATGGTCATACCCAACAAGGCGCGCATAGCCGTAGACCACCATCTGGCGCACGTCCTTGGTGCGCGTCACCATCGTGCGCAACGTGCCGCCCTGGGTCCCGAACTCCCGGCCTTTGGCTTCAAGATCAACAATCAATGGCACATCCGGCACCCGCTCGGGCGCCGGGTCCATCAGTCCCTTTTTGACCTCGGGCGCCCAAAACTCACTTTCCTGCACAACAGGTTGGGCAAAAACAGGCAGGGCCATCAGCCCCGCCACGATCGTGGCAGTCAGTCGGTTAAACATGGCAGCGCACCTTGTGTCCGGGTTCGACTTGGATGAGGGCGGGGGCATCCACGCCCTCGAAACGAAACATGTCAGGCCAGGAACTGGGCGATCCCGCACCGCGGGCCACCTGGGCCAGATCAATGGGGCGGCGCACATCCGGCTCCGGCTGGGCCGCGATCAGGGCTTTGGTATATGGGTGGCGCGGGTTGTAAAACAAGGTCTGCGGCGGCGCCTGTTCGACCACCACACCTTGACGCATGACCGCCACTTCATCCGCAATCCGGGCCACCACGGCCAGATCGTGGCTGATAAACAGGTAACTCAATCCCATCCCATCGCGAATGCGTTCCAGCAGGCTCAAGATCTGCTCTTGCACCGACACATCCAGGGCGGATGTTGGCTCGTCACAGACCAGCAAAACAGGGTCTAGGGTCAAGGCCCTCGCAATCGACAAGCGCTGACGCTGCCCGCCCGAAAAGGCATGTGGATAGCGTTTGAGCATGTCGGGGTCCAAACCGACCCACCGCAACATCTCTGCCGCCTTGTCGCGGCGCGCAATCTTCGAACCAATGCGATGGATTTCCATTGGCTCGGTCAACGCCTCCTGCACCCGCATGCGCGGGCTGAGTGATGAATAAGGGTCCTGAAATACCATCTGCGCCTGCTTCTGAAAGGCCACCTTCTCGGCCCGGCTGAGATCGTTTATGCACACGGGTTCCGCCCCCGCCTCAGCCCGAAACAGCACTTGGGACCCCTGATCTGGCACCTCTGCCCCCAGCGCGATCCGGGCGCAGGTCGTCTTGCCCGACCCGCTTTCGCCAACCACGGCGAGCGTCTTGCCACGCGGCAGCTTCAGGTTCACATCGACACAGGCATGCACTTGTTTCTTGGCCCGCCAGCCACCTGCGCGCACAGTGTAAGTCTTGCAGACATTGTTCAGTTCGAGGATCAAATCCTCCTCCGGCAAGGGGTCCACCGGTTTCGGGTCCTTCGGGATCATCGGCGCGGCGGCGAAAAGCTTCTGGGTGTAGCCATGGCCCGGTGCCGCTAGCACGGCAGGGGCAGGGCCGCTTTCCATCACATGACCCTTGTTCATCACAACAACGCTGTCGGCCATATTGGCAACAACACCCAGATCGTGGGTGACAAGGATCATCGCCATGCCGGTGTCGCGCTGCAAATCCTTCATCAGACCCAGCACCTGGGCCTGCGTGGTCACATCCAACGCAGTGGTCGGCTCATCCGCGATCAAAAGGTCGGGTTTGGCAACAATCGCCATGGCGATCATCGCGCGCTGCCGCATCCCCCCCGACATCTCAAACGGATAGGCGCGAAAGGCGCGCTCGGCATCAGCAAAACCCACACGCTCGAACGTCGCCAGCACGTCGCGCTTGGCCTCAGCGGCGCTCATGTCACGGTGCAGGGTCAGCACCTCTGACACTTGGTTGCCGATCCGGTGCAGCGGGGAAAGGGATCGCATCGGTTCCTGAAAGATCATCGAAATCCGGTCGCCGCGAATGTCGCGAATGGACCGGTTGGGCAGGGTCAGAAGGTTCGTGCGATCCCCATTCATGCCAAACAGTACTTCGCCTTGCCGCAGCTGCGCCGTCTTGGGCAAGATACGCAAAACCGACCGACAGGTCAGTGTCTTGCCCGAACCACTTTCCCCCACAAGCGCCAGCGTTTCGCCCGCCTCAACAGAAAAGTTGACCCCTGCCACGACCGGAGGCGCCGACCCAAAGCCGATCGACAGGTTTTTCACGTCCAGAAGCGGGGCCATTCAAGGTCCTTTTGCGCAAGCATCGCATTTATCAGTCAAACCGATTCCATCTGCTACGTCCATACACGTGAAAGTCGCGCAATTGTGCTATCGTTCCATCACTTTTTGCCCCATCTAGGTGAAAAGCAAAGGAATACCTCCATGAGCCAAAGTCGTCTTGACCTGTTTGTTGACCGCATGGTGTCCCAACGGGCCTGTCTGGATCACGCCGCGCAGGTCATCGCGCAGATTCAGGGCCCGGTCTTTGAATTGGGGTTAGGGAACGGGCGCACCTATCATCACATGTGCCACATCATGCCGGGCCGCGACATCTACGTGTTCGAACGGGCCATCGCATCGCATCCCGACAGTACACCGCCTGACGACAAGGTGCTTTTAGGTGATGTGTTCGATACATTGCCGCAGGCGCAAGCGCGCTTTGGCGATACCGCTGTTTTGATCCACGCCGATCTGGGCGGCCACAACCGAAAAAAGAACGACATCTTTGCTCAAAAAGTGTCTCCGGCCATTGAACCGCTGCTTGCCGTGGGCGGGTTGATGGTGTCCTCGGACAAGATGTATTTCGATGGGCTGGTCGAACAGCCCTTGCCTGACGGCGCTGTGCCCGGGCGTTGCTTTATCTACCGACGCGAAGACTGAACGGGCGGACGGCCCGGTTGAAAACGGCCCTTCGGGGAGGATTTTTTCAAAACAGAGAAGGGGCAGGGTTTTGCCGGCTGTGCCCAAATGACGTCGCGGCGTCTTTCGAAACGCTTGCCCTTTTTCTGTGCACGCCTAGGCTGAAACTTGCGCCGGGTGGAGGACCCGCGCGCTTCACGACCAGCGGAGGGACCATGAGCGACAAGATTGCCTATTCAAGACAGGGCGATATCGCCGTTCTCACGGTCCAGAACCCGCCTGTGAATGCCTTGTCCCATGCCGTGCGGCAGGGGCTCTGGGAGCGTATGGACCAGGCTGAGGCGGATGAGGGCGTGCGCGCCGTTCTGATTGTCGGTGAGGGCCGCGCTTTCTTTGCTGGCGCCGATATCACCGAATTTGGTAAACCGCCGCTCGAACCGCACCTGCCCGACCTGATCAACCGGATCGAAGCCTCGCCCCTCCTGATCGTGGCCTCGATGCACGGCATATCGCTCGGAGGCGGGTTGGAAGTGGCCTTGGGTTGTCACTACCGCATTGCCGTGCCGTCCGCCAAAGTGGGCTTGCCCGAAGTGCATCTGGGTCTGATTCCCGGTGCCGGTGGGACCCAGCGCTTGCCGCGCCTGACCGGGGTTGAGGTCGCGCTGGATGTGATGACAACGGGCCGCCATATCGGCGCGGACACAGCGCATGAGTTGGGCATCATCGACGTCGTTCAGGATGGTGATCAGGTGGAAAACGGTATCGCCTATACCCAGCGCCTGCTGGAAGAGGGTGCCAAACGTCGCCCAGTGTCCGAGATGGACCCACCTGCCGCCATCGACTGGGATAGGGCGTTTGATGCGATTCTGGCCAAAGGACGGGGGCAAATTTCGCCCGCGTGGTGTGTCCGTGCCGTACAAGCGTCCGTCGAAAAACCTTTTGCCGAAGGTCTGAAAGCCGAGCGCCAGATCTTCTATGACCTCATGCAGACCGACCAGCGCCAAGGTATGATCCACGCCTTCTTCTCCGAACGCGCCGTGTCCAACCTGCCCGAGATGAAGGGGGTCGACCCACGCCCCGTCCAGGACATCGCCGTTATCGGCGGAGGCACCATGGGCGCAGGCATCGCCATCGCGGCGCTCCTGTCCGGCCTGCGTGTCCACCTGCTCGAAATGTCGCCCGAAGCGGGCAAAGCCGCCCGGGGTCGGATCGAGGGCAACCTGTCAGGCGCATTGAAACGCGGCAAGATCAGCGCGGACCAACACGCCACCATCCTGAACGACGCGCTTCAAGTCGTCACCAACTACGACACGCTCGCAGACGTCGATCTGGTCATCGAAGCCGTCTTCGAGGACATGGAGGTCAAAAAGAAGGTCTTCGCCGAACTCGACCGCGTCTGCAAGCCGGGTGCCATCCTCGCGTCGAACACCTCCTACCTCGACATCAACGAAATCGCTGCCACCACCTCCCGCCCTGCGGATGTGCTGGGCCTCCACTTCTTCTCCCCCGCCCACGTGATGAAACTTCTCGAAGTGGTCGTGGGCGACCAAACCGCGCCAGAAGTGACCGCCACCGGCTTTGCGCTGGGCAAGCGGCTGAACAAAATCTCCGTCCGCGCGGGCGTCTGCGACGGCTTCATCGGCAACCGCATCCTCGCCACCTACCGCACCGCCGCCGACCAGATGATCCTCGACGGGGCCTCCCCCTACGACATTGACGCGGCGCTCGAAGAGTTCGGCTTCGCCATGGGCCCCTTCGCCGTCGCCGACCTCGCGGGCCTCGACATCGGCTGGGCCGTGCGCAAACGCAAACGGGCCGAAGGCAATGCGCCCAAACGCGACGCCACCTATGCCGATAAGCTCTGCGAACAGGGCCATTTTGGCCAGAAAACCGGCAAGGGTTACTACGACTACGCGGCAGGCAACAAAGCCCGCGTCCCGAACCCAGACGTCCTACCCATGATAGAAGCGGACCGCACACGGCTGGGCATCACATCGCGAGACTTCACGCACGAAGAGATCGTGCGCCGCTACATGGCCGCCATGGTCAACGAATCCGCCAAAGTCGTGGGCGAAGGCATCGCCCGCCGCCCCCTCGACGTCGATATGACGCTCCTCTTCGGCTACGGTTTCCCCCGCTACCGGGGCGGGCCGCTCAAATGGGCGGACATCGTGGGGCTCGAAGACCTGCTAAACGACATCAACTCCTACGCTGCCGAAGATCCCGACTTCTGGGCCCCGGCACCCCTACTCGAACAACTGGTGGCCGACAACAAAACCTTCGATGACCTGAACAAAAAGGGCTGAGATATGGACCTGAGCTATTCCCCCGACGAACAAGCCTTCCAAGCCGAGGTACGCCAATTCCTGGCGGACGAACTCCCGCAAGACATCGCCGAAAAGGTCCGTCTAGACACCGACCTGACCAAAGATGATATGGAACGCTGGCACGCGATCCTCAACAACCGCGGCTGGCTGGCGCAAAACTGGCCCAAAGCCTTTGGCGGCGCCGAATGGTCCGCCGTCCAGCGCCACATCTACGACACCGAAGCCGCCGACGCCAACGCCCCCCGCATCGTCCCGTTCGGCCTGTCGATGCTCGGCCCCGTTCTGCAAAAATTCGGCTCGAAAGAGCAGCAGGATTACTGGCTACCCCGCATCCTCGACGGCACTGACTGGTGGTGCCAAGGCTACTCCGAACCCGGCGCAGGCTCCGACCTCGCATCGCTGAAAACCAAGGCTGTGCGCGACGGCGACCACTACATTGTCAACGGTCAGAAAACCTGGACCACGCTCGGCCAGTTCGCAAACATGATCTTCTGCCTCGTCCGTACGGACCCGGATGCCAAGCAACAGGAAGGCATCAGTTTCCTCCTGATCGACATGGACACCCCCGGCGTCGAAGTGCGCCCGATCATCCTGCTCGACTGCACGCACGAGGTGAACGAGGTCTGGTTCACGGATGTCAAAGTCCCCGCCTCTAACCTCGTGGGTGAAGAAAACAAGGGCTGGACTTACGCCAAATACCTGCTCACCCACGAACGCACGGGGCTGGGTGGCGTCGGCTTTTCGCAAGCCGCCCTCAAGACCGTCAAACGCATCGCGAAGGCCGCCAATCACAACGGCAAACCGCTGATCGAAAGCCCCCACTTCGCTGCGCGCGTGGCGCAAGTGGAAATTGATCTGCGCGCCATGGCCACGACCAACCTGCGCATCATCTCACAAGCTGCAGCGGGCGAAGCGCCGGGGCTCGAAGCCTCCATGCTCAAAGTCAAAGGGTCGATCATCCGTCAGGAAATCAACGACCTCGCGCGCCGCGCCGTCGGCCCCTATGCCATGCCCTTCGCGTCCGAAGCGGTCGAAGGGGCCAACGACCGTATCCCGGACCCGCTCGATGCAGGACCCGTCGCGGGCCAATATTTCAACAACCGCAAGCTCTCGATCTTTGGCGGTTCCAACGAAATCCAGCGCGGGATCATCGCCAAAGTCACCATGAGCGGAGGCGCGTGATGGACTTCAACCTGACCGAAGAACGGCAGATGCTGCAGGATACGCTGCGGCGCTACCTGCGCGAGCAATACGATACTGCACGGCGCAACAAAATCCTTGAGTCTGAAACCGGCTTCTCGCCCGAGATTTGGACCGAACTCGCAGAACTCGGCGTCCTCGGTGCGCTCTTTACCGAAGATCAAGGCGGCTTCGGTGGCGCAGGCTTCGACATTGCCGTGGTGTTCGAGGAATTGGGCCGCGCGGGCGTGGTCGAACCGGTGCTCGACAGCGCGCTCCTTGGCGGTCGGCTGCTTGCCGCAGCGGGCAAAACCGACATGGTCGAACAAGTAATCGGCGGTGCCCTGCACCTCGCCGTGGCACACGGAGAACCCGACAGCCGCTACGACCTTGACCACGTGAGCACGACCGCAACGGACAACACGCTTACAGGCCGCAAGGCCGTTGTCATGAACGCCGAAGCTGCGGATCACCTGATCGTCTCCGCCAAGGACGGTGACAGCATCGCGCTCTACCTCGTGGACAAGGGGGCCGCCGGTCTCGACATCCAAGGCTACCCCCTCCTCGCCGGGGGCCGCGCGGCGGAAGTCACGCTTGAGGGCACCCCGGGCGAACCTCTCGGCCTGACGCTCAGCGACTATGAAGCCGCCAACCGCCTCGCCCTCATCGCCCAATGCGCCGAAGCGCTCGGGGCAATGGAAACCGCCACCGCGCTCACCAAAGACTACCTGATGACGCGCAAGCAATTCGGGCGACCCATTGGCACCTTCCAGGCGCTCGCGCATCGCATGTCGGACCTGCTGATCGAGTTGGAACAGGCCCGCTCCGCCGTCATCAACGCCGCAGGCTACGCGGGCGGAAAGGATGCTGACTTGCACCTGTCGGCCAGCAAAAACCTGATCGGACGCATCGGTCGTCTGGTGGCCGAAGAAGCCATCCAGATGCACGGCGGCATCGCGATGACGCAGGAATACGAACTCGCCCACATCGCCAAGCGCGTCGTCATGGCCGATCACCGCTTTGGCGATACGGACTATCATCTGGAGCGGTTCATTGCCCTCTCTGCCGCCTGACGGCGATCCAAACGGGCCGGGCATCATCCGCGACGAGACGGGTGCCCAGACGCTCTTGGGCTACGTCGTGGATATCCGGGAAGCCGACGGCGTATCCCGCTGCTGGCTCGACATCGGCGCGCAACACGGCAACCGCCACGGCGGCCTGCACGGCGGCATCATGTCCGCAATGCTCGACAATGCCATGGGCTTCGCCGCGGCCCGCACCGGCAATGATGACGGCAGCACCAAGGTCGCAACACTCACCATGACCACCAACTACCTCGCCCCCGCCAGCACCGGTGTGGTGGTCGCCACGGGCGAAGTCGCGGGCGGGGGGCGCAGCACCATCTTCACCGAAGGTCGCTTGGAGGATGAAAGCGGTACCGTCCTCGCGACATCCACGGGCGTCTACAAACGGGTGAGGGGTGCCTAGCGTGTACGACCTCCTCGCCCATCAGGTCGCAACCCGACCCGATGCGCTGGCCTTGGAGGACGTGACCGGCGCGCGCCTGACCTACGCTCAACTCAGCGCCGCCGCAGACGAGATCGCCGAAGTTCTCAAAACCAAAGGCATCACCCCAGGCGACCGTGTGATGATCGTCTCCGAAAACTGCGTGGCCAAGGTGGCGGCCCTCTTTGCCACATGGCTCATCGGGGCGATCGCGGTGCCGATCAACGCTCGGCAGACCGAAGCCGAAATCGCCCGCGTAGACGCCCACGCCGAGCCAAAAGCAGTGTTCTTCACCACACAAGTCTCGCCAGATGCCGAGAAGTACAGCACAAATGCACAGAAAAAAATCGCAGATATAGACGCCAGCACCATATCCGGCGCATGGGGCGAACTTGCCCTACACTGTCCCCGCGGGGACAGTTTCGGAGGGGATGCCGACGTCGCCGTCCTCCTCTACACCACCGGCACAACAGGCGACCCCAAGGGCGTCATGCTCACCCACTCGAACGTCCGCTTCGGCGGCAAGACCAGCGCCGAACTTCGCGGCATGCATCACGACGATCTCATCTACGGCGTCCTTCCCACCACTCACGTCTTCGGCCTCTGCTCTGTCGTCTTCGCCGCCATTCATGCAGGCGCTCCTGTCCGTCTGGTCCCCCGGTTCGTCGTCGCGGACGTCTTCGACGCATTGCGTGACGGCATCACCCTCTTCTCTGCCGTCCCGCAAATGCACGCGCTTCTCATGGCCCATGCCAAGGCGTTGGGGCAACCCGCGCTGGGTTCCAAAAGCCTCCGCTATGTCTCCTCCGGCGCGGCGCCTTTGGACCCCACCTGGAAGCGCGAGGCCGAAGCGTTCTATGGCGTGGCGATCCAGAACGGCTACGGTATGACCGAAAGCACCGCCGGAACAGCCGCCACCCGCAACGTGATCGGAGACCCCGATACGTCAGTGGGACCCCCGCTGCCCGGGATTGAGTTGGCGATAGATCACGGCGTCCCGGGTGGAGAGGTGCTGACGCGTGGGCCACATGTGATGAAAGGGTACTTTCGCAATCCCACCGAGACGGCCAAGGTGCTTGGCCCCGATGGTTGGCTGCGTACCGGAGATCTGGGCCAGATGGACGGTGAGGGAAAATTGCATATTCTGGGCCGCGCGAAGGAGCTGATCATTCACGGTGGCTTCAACGTCTTTCCCCCCGAGGTCGAAGCCGCGCTCAATGATCACCCCGAGGTTGTCCAAGCTGCGGTCGTGGGACGCGCGCGCGATGGGGATGAAGAGGTGCTGGCCTTTGTTCAGGTGCTAGAGGGGTGCGCACTCACCGTTGCCGACTTACGCAGCTTTGTTCGCGAGCGGTTGGCCGGGTACAAGCGACCGTCGCGTTATGTGCTGGCAACAGCTTTACCCGCGGCACCCACGGGTAAGATCCTCAAGCACAAGTTGATCGAGACTTTTGCAGATCGGCTGGACTGAGGCGCAGGAAAACGACGGGTTTCTCAGTCCGCCTTCCGTGTCGGAAAGCGTCTACGTCCAGACCCCCTGTGCCGCGCTGCGGATGGCGCGGATGTTCTCACCATACGGAGCCGGATCTTTAACGGAGCCGCCTTTGAATACCGCCGAGCCTGCCACCAGCACGTCGGCGCCCGCCTTGGCGACGCGAGGCGCTGTTGTCGGGTCAACGCCGCCGTCGACTTCGATGTGAATGGGGCGGTCCCCGATCATGGCGCGCAGGGTTGCGATCTTGGATGTCATGTCGATGAACTTCTGGCCGCCAAAGCCGGGGTTTACGGTCATCACGCAGATAAGGTCGACCATGTCCATCAGGTCTTGGATTGCGGAGGCAGGGGTGCCAGGGTTGAGCGCGACGCCCGCTTTCATATCTGCGGCACGGACGGCCTGTAGCGAGCGGTGAATATGCGGACCTGACTCGACGTGCGCGGTCAGCACATCTGCACCTGCATCTGCAAAGGCCTGGATGTAGGGATCAACCGGCGCGATCATCAGGTGGACATCCATGACACCCTTGATGTGGGGCCGTATCGCGGCACAGGTGGCAGGGCCGAAGGTGATGTTGGGCACGAAATGGCCGTCCATGACATCGACGTGGATCCAATCGGCGCCCTGCGCTTCGACGGCGGCGCATTCGGCCCCGAAATTCGCGAAATCGGCGGCGAGGATCGAGGGAGCGATCTTGATCGAGCGGTCGAATTGCATCGTCTGGCATCCTCTGGCTGGTGTTGAGGCGCTATACAATCGCTGGGCACGGGTGGAAAGTGCGGGAGCCTCCGGCGGGGATTTTTTTGAAACAGAGAAGAGGACGCTTTGAGCGTGATATGCGGGTGGAGCGTGGGATGCCGATTTGTTTCCACCTATGAGGGGCGTACATCAGAATTAGTTTGACTTTCGAATTAAAGGTAGTGAAGGTGCGTGTCAGGGAGGATGTCGATGTATCTCGGAGTTGATCTGGGCACGTCGGGGGTAAAGGCATTGCTGGTCGATGGCGATGGCCAAACCGTCGGCAGTGCAGATGCAAGCTATGACGTGTCGAACCCGGCAGCAGGCTGGAGCGAGCAGGATCCAAGTGATTGGGTGGCGGGTTTGTCGGCCGCTTTGGCGTCGTTGAAACAGCAGCATCCGTCGGCTTATGGGGCGATCAAAGCGCTGTCCTTTTCCGGTCACATGCACGGGGCAGTGTTGGTTGATGAGGCGGGCGATGTGTTGCGGCCTTGCATCCTGTGGAATGACACGCGCAGCCATGTTGAGGCGGCTACGATGGACGCCGATCCGGCGGCGCGCGCCATCAGTGGCAATATCGTTTTCCCTGGATTTACCGCACCCAAGCTGGCGTGGGTGGCCGCGCATGAGCCTGATCTTTTTGCCCGTGTGGCTCTTGTGATGCTGCCCAAGGATTATCTGTTGTGGTGGTTAACGGGGCGCACTGCGACCGAGATGTCGGATGCATCGGGGACAGCGTGGCTGGATGTGGGCGGACGGGCCTGGTCCGACGATCTGTTGACCCTTGGCGGTATGCGCCGCGACCAAATGCCAGACTTGCTTGAAGGCACCCATGTGGTGGGCGAGCTTCAGGCGGTGCGCGCCGATCTGGGTTTGCCCGCGGGCTGCAAGGTTGTGGCTGGCGGTGCCGACAATGCCGTCGCCGCCTGTGGCGTGGGCGCTTTGGGTGAGGGCGATGGGTTTGTGTCGCTTGGCACTTCTGGCGTGGTGCTGGCCGGGCGGGGCAGCTATGCGCCGGACGCGGGCAGTGCGGTGCACACGTTTTGCCATGCCGTGCCGGATCGCTGGTACCAAATGGGGGTGGTGCTTGCCGCGACCGACAGCCTTAACTGGCTGAGCCGGCTGACTGGGCAGAGTGCGGGGGATTTGTCCGGCGCTTTGGGGGCGAAATTGGCCGCGCCCGGTGGCGTCAAATTTTACCCTTATCTTTCGGGTGAGCGAACGCCGCACAACGATGCGCAGGTGCGCGGCGGTTTTACCGGCCTTGATGTTGCGAGCGGACCGGCGGCGTTGACACATGCGGTGATGGTGGGCGTGAGCTTTGCCCTGCGTGACAGTTTTGAGGCATTGAAGGCGACCGGTGCACAATTGTCCTGTGCCCTTGCCATAGGGGGTGGCAGTCGGTCCGACTATTGGACGCGGATGTTGGCCACTGTCCTGAACATTCCGTTGGAACGGCCCGACGAGGGGGCGTTTGGCGCCGCACTGGGCGCGGCTCGGATTGCGATCTGCGGCGATACAGGCGCGAACCCTGCGGATGTGATGACCAAGCCGCCCATTGCCGATGTAATTGAGCCCGAAGCAGCCCTTATTGCTGCCTATGACGATGCCTATGCCGCCTTTGCGGGCGCTTATCCCAAATTGAAAGCTATGCCATGACCACAGGATTTTTCGACGCCGTCCCACCCGCTACCTTTGAGGGGCCGGAGAGCACCAACCCAATGGCCTTTCGCCACTACAACCCCGACGAGGTGGTGTTGGGTGCGCGGATGGAAGACCATCTGCGGTTCGCCGTCGCCTACTGGCATTCGTTCGCTTGGGAAGGGGGTGACCCTTTTGGCGGGCCGACGTTTATGCGCCCCTGGCACCCGCAGGATGATATGGGCCGCGCCAAGATGAAGGCGGATGTGGCGTTCGAGATGTTTGCGCGGCTTGGTGTGCCGTTTTTCTGCTGGCACGATGCGGATATCCGACCCGAAGGCGCGACGTTTTCCGAAAGCCTGGATCGATTGAAAGAGATCACAGATTACTTTGAGCCCAAGATGGAAGAGACGGGTGTGGGTTGCTTGTGGGGCACGGCCAACATGTTTTCGCACCGCCGCTGGATGGCGGGTGCCTCGACCAACCCCGATCCCGATGTGTTTGCCTATGCTGCGGCAACGGTGAAGGGGTGTATGGATGCAACACAAAAGCTGGAAGGGCAGAACTATGTTCTGTGGGGCGGGCGCGAAGGGTACGAGACGCTGCTCAACACAGATATGGGACAAGATCTGGACCATATGGGTCGCTTCCTGTCGATGGTGGTCGAGTACAAGCACAAGATCGGATTCAAGGGGCAAATCCTGGTCGAGCCGAAGCCGCAGGAGCCGTCAAAGCATCAGTATGACTTTGACGCAGCCACCTGCATCGGGTTTTTGCGCAAATACGGGCTGGAAGACGAAGTGAAGCTGAACCTCGAACAGGGGCATGCGATTTTGGCAGGGCATTCGTTTGAGCATGAGATTGCGGTCGCAGCAAGCGACGGACTGCTTGGATCCATTGACATGAATCGCAATGATTACCAGTCGGGCTGGGACACCGATCAGTTTCCGAACAACGTGCCCGAGGTGGCGTTGGTCTACTACTATATCCTCAAGGCCGGAGGGCTGGGCTTGGGGGGCACAAACTTTGATGCCAAGCTTCGGCGCCAGTCTTTGGATGCAGAAGATTTGATTGCCGCCCATGTTGGCGCCATGGACATCTGCGCGCGCGGGCTGAAAGCTGCGGCGGCGATGATCGAGGATGGTGGCTTGGAGGATGCGTTGAAGACCCGCTATGCCGGGTGGAGCACGCCCGAGGCTCAAGCCATGCTGGGCAGCGATTTGGGGTCGATTTCCGATCGTGTGATCGCCGAAGGGATTGAGCCGCAACCGCATTCCGGGCGGCAGGAGATTTTGGAGAACTATGTCTCGCGTTTCGTCTAAAGCCAGCTTTTTGGCACTGATGGCGGCCCCGCTTTGGGCCGCCGATCTGCCCTATGAAGAGCCGGTCTTTCCCGAGGTGGATGCGGCGCAGGTCGCGTTGGGGCAGTTGTTGTTCTACGATCCGATCTTGTCGGGGTCCAGGACCGTCAGTTGCGCCACCTGCCACCACCCGAAATTCGCCACAGGCGACGGGGTGTCGCTGGGCCTTGGAGACGGGGCGCATGGTCTTGGCCCAGACCGCGTGGCCGATCCCGAAAACCTGCCGGAGCAACGCATCCCCCGCAACGCGCCGCCGCTCTTTAATCTGGGCGCCGAAGAGTTCACTGTCTTTTTTCATGATGGGCGGCTTGAGGAAGACGCAAACCGCCCCTCTGGTATCCGCACGCCCTTGGGCTCAGAGATGGAGATGGGGTTCGCCTCCGCTCTGTCGGCGCAATCTATGTTCCCTGTCCTGTCAGCGGACGAAATGGCAGGGCATTACAGCGAGAACGAGATTTCTCAGGCCGTCCGACAGGGCCTGATCACCGGACCAGGCGGTGCGTGGGATTTGCTGTCGCGGCGCGTTGAGGCGATCCCCGAATACCGCGACCGGTTCGACGAGGTGATAGGTGATGGACCCGTCCACTTCACTGATATTTCGGACGCTGTCGCCGCTTTTCTCGACTTCGAATGGCGCGGGGTGGCGAGCCCCTTCGATCTCTACCTGCGGAACGGAACCGACATGGAACCGGCGGCCATGCGCGGCATGGACCTGTTCTATGGCAAGGCGCAATGCGCCGACTGCCACGCGGGGCGCTTTCAGACCGATCATGAATTCCACGCCATCGCCATGCCCCAGATCGGTCCCGGCAAGGCGGCGCGCTTTGAACGCCACGCGCAGGATACAGGCCGCATGCGGGTCACAGGCGTTCCAGGCGATGCCTATGCCTTCCGCACCCCGCCTTTGCGCAACGTCGCACACACCGCGCCTTACGGACACAGTGGTGCCTATGCCACGCTCGAAGGGGTTGTGCGTCATCATCTCGACCCGGTGAAGCGGCTGCGTAGCTATGATATCACACAGGCGATCATGCCGGGCTTTGAGGCGAATGACCTGCGGGTCCTGTCAGACAGCGCCGAGATGTATGCCATCGCCGCTGCAAATGAACTCGCACCGGTGTCGCTATCGGATGCCGAAGTGGACGATATCTTGGCGTTCCTGAACGCACTCACTGATCCTCAAAGCATACGTGGGGCGCTTGGCATTCCCACCACAGTCCCTAGTGGCCTGCCAGTAGACCAATAACGGGCCAGCACATATGTCGAAAATGACCTGTCAGATGGCAGCGCCAAATCTGTTTCTTCTGACTGGAAATACCGCGGGGTCAGGTCAAGGGGCAGAGCCCCCCTAACGCTGTATGAAAACGGGCGCGTTTACATCAACATCGCGCCAGGCCCCCCACGAAGCCTGTGGCCAACGCATGCGGACACGGACGGTCTCTGCCGCGCCCAAGCCAAAATGCTGAGGGCCCGCAACGCCGCTGGCATGCCCCCCGCCCACGACAATCTCGCGCGCTTGTACGGTTGTGTCGTCGTCCACCTCAATCCAGGCGCCAACGGCTTGCGTGTTTGTCCCTGACTGAGTAAGCGAGACCGTCAACCAGTGGCCGCTATCGCGTGTCACATTTTGCCAGACTTCAAATGGTGCGCGGCGATTGACGACAGCCAGGTCCAAGAGCCCGTCGCCATTGAAATCAACCAAAGCTGCGCCGCGGCTGCGGTGCATGGATGCGATCCCTGCCGCATCACCCATCTCCAAAAAGCTGCCGTCAGCCTGACCCATTAACAGGTTGTTGGGATCTTCCATCGCATTGCCGGGCATCTGCTGCACATTGCCCTTGGCAATAAAGGCGTCATCCAGGCCGTCGTTGTTCACATCGCCAAAGGCAATATGCCAGCCCGTCGACGGGCGCCCGTCTCCGCCTACATAGGGTCGCTGCGCCGTGGTGCCCATCGTAAAGGGCACATCGGTAAAGCCGGGGCCATCGCCCAACTGTTTCATCAATCGCTGATCGCCCATCGACGACAGATACACCTCGTCCCGCCCATCACGATCCAGATCGCGCGTCGCAATTCCCATCCCCCAAAGCTGGTGGCGGACCCAGCCGTCTGCTTCCGTATACAGGCGGGGTATGGCGTTCATCGCCCATAGCTGTTCTTCACCGTCGCGGACATAATAGTGTCGGTCGTTCGACACCCGCAGATCGGCGCGACCCGTGCGGGACCAATCGGTGAAAAGCAAAGAGAGTGCGCAATGGCCGGGCGCAAGGTCGCTGACCGAATATGTCGCCCCTTGCGGCCGCCAAAGGTGATTGACGTCACAGGCTTCGAACGGTCCGTCGGGGTCGGCGCGATCCACGTAATGCCCAAAGGCGAGTGTGGGAGCCGTCTGCCCAGCCTCCCACGTGGCCGAGAAGGCAGTGCTCCACTTGTCGGCAAATCGAAAGGACATGGGCTCGAAACTGCAATCGCCACGGCCGCGCAAAATCGCGTCTGGGCCTACACGCAGGAGAACGAGGTCGAGATGCCCGTCATTGTCGATATCAAGCGGGTATGCTCCGGTTGTGCTGGTCACGTTCAGAGCCGGATCGATCAGCGGTTCAAACGCGATATCGTCGCCCGAGATATTCCTGAGCAGAAGTGGCAGGTTGTTCCCGCCTGCGGCAACAAGGTCGGGCTTGGCATCGCCATTGCAATCCAGCACCGCGAGCCCACCTCCGACAAAATGCTCCCACCCGCCGTCATAGACATGATCGGGTACGTCAACGGGCGTAAATCTGGGGCTGTCCGCCGCCGCAGGCCCCGCCCAAAGAAGTGCCGCGA
Organism: Pseudomonadota bacterium; assembly: GCA_038525015.1. GTDB lineage: Bacteria > Pseudomonadota > Alphaproteobacteria > Rhodobacterales > Rhodobacteraceae > Tateyamaria. Next base: position 32,165 of record JBCBID010000014.1, read on the forward strand.
CGAGGCCCCGTCCAACGCTAGATCTTGTGAAAAATCTGTTGCGCTCAGGCATCTTCCAGCGCCTCCACGGCAATGTGCTGCACAAACTCCAGGGCGTAGGCTGCGGCGCCGCGCGCCCACATCAGATTGCCCCATTTGTGCACCACCACCTCTGGCGCAGGTTTATCGATTTCCACGATGCTTTTGCGCATCTCTTCGATCACGGTGTCGGCATAGAGGTGGTCAAATTGCATTTGTTCGCCGGCCAAGATGATCAGTTCCGGGTCGAAGATGTTGACCAGGTTCGCCAAGCCCATCGCGAACATCTTACCCGCCCGTTCCACCACCGTGCGTGCGGTTGGATCGCCGTTTTTGGCGGCGGTCAGCACAGTGGCAACCGCTTGTGTGGTCGGCGTAGTCAGGCTCATACCGCCCACGCTGGATGCTTCGCGCACCAATGCGTAATCTGCCACATAGGCCTCTAGACACCCGCGCTGCCCACAACGGCAGAGCGCACCGTCCAGATGCACCTTGGTGTGGCCGAATTCGGCCCCGCAACCGCGTGTGCCCCGATAGAGTTGCCCCCCAAGCACCATGCCCATGCCGACGCCGCTTTCGATGGTGATGACGATGAAATCAGAATGGGATTTGCCTAAGCCGAAGGTCAATTCGGCCATCGCCACCAGATTGGCGTCATTGTCGAGATATACGGCGATGCCCAGCGTATCGCACAGAATCTCGCTGAATGAGACATTGCGTTGATCGAGCGATGGCGACCAGTAGACCAGCCCGTGATCCGCATTGACGACACCGGCGAGCCCGACCCCGGCGGCCGAGATATCTGACAGCGATCGCCCGACTTTCGCGGCAAGCGCTGACAAGCCATCGCGGATATGAAGCGCAAGGTCTTGTGGCGCGAGCCGCCCGGACGGGATAGGGCATTCGTGATCTGCCACATCCGTGCCGTCAAAATCCACAAGTACAAACGATATGGAAGCGCCAGAGACCTTGAGCCCAGCGATCAGATGGGCATCGCCTGCGACCTTCAGATCGACCCGCGGGCGTCCACGCGCCGATTCATCAACGCGTGATTCGCGGGGCACTTCCTCGATCAATCCGCCGCGCAAAAGGTCGGCTGTGACGGATGTGACCGTGGCCCGGCTGATGCCAGTATGCTCTGCCAGATCAATGCGCGGCACCGGGCCGCGTTGTGCGATTTCGCGCAGCAGTAGCCGTCTGCTTTCGACCTTCTGGTGACCGAATGCCATGATTTTGCTTTCTTTTTTCCTCCTGCCAGGTTGCAGGCGCTGCGACCTGGCAAAGGGATGATGACTGTTTTTTTGAAAGCTGTCCAATTTAATTTGCTTTTCGAATTTAAGTCGCTAACAATAGGTCACCCGCTGCAAACCTATGACGGCGGGGCATGTCTTTGGGAGGACACTTATGAAACGACGCACGCTATTGGGCGCCCTTGCGGCTGCCACCATGCTTACTTCGCCAGTGTTGGCTGACGGTCACGCGGTGACCGTGGGCGTAAGCTGGTCGAACTTCCAGGAAGAGCGCTGGAAAACGGACGAAGCCGCGATCAAGGCCGCTTTGGAGGCCGCCGGTGCCACCTATATTTCCGCAGACGCGCAATCGTCTTCGGCCAAGCAGTTGGCAGACATTGAATCGCTGATCGCCCAAGGTGCCGACGCGCTTATCATTCTGGCCCAGGACGCTTCGTCCATCGGTCCGGCTGTGCAAGCCGCCGCCGACGAAGAAATCCCTGTTGTCGCTTATGACCGTCTGATTGAAGATGCGCGCGCCTTCTATCTGACTTTCGACAATGTCGAGGTTGGTCGCATGCAGGCCCGCGCCGTTCTGGCCGCACAGCCCTCGGGCAACTATGTGATGATCAAAGGCTCGCCCACAGACCCGAACGCCGACTTCCTGCGCGGCGGTCAGCAAGAGGTGCTGCAAGCGGCCATTGACGCCGGTGACATCACCATCGTTGGAGAAGCCTATACCGATGGCTGGGTGCCTGCGAATGCGCAGCGCAACATGGAACAGATCCTGACCGCCAATGACAACAAGGTTGACGCGGTCGTGGCCTCGAACGACGGCACCGCCGGTGGTGTTGTGGCTGCCTTGACGGCTCAGGGCATGGAAGGCATCGCTGTCTCCGGTCAGGACGGTGACCACGCCGCACTGAACCGCGTTGCGACCGGTACGCAAACTGTGTCCGTCTGGAAAGACGCGCGTGCGCTGGGCAAGGCAGCTGGCGAGATCGCCGTATCGCTGGCCAAAGGCGAAGACGTCGCGGATGCAGCCGAATGGACGTCGCCTGGTGGCACCACCATGAATTCGATCTTCCTGGCCCCTGTGCCTGTGACAGCCGACAACCTGAACGTCGTTCTGGACGCAGGTTGGATCGAAAAAGACGCGCTGTGTGCAGGTTCGTCGCTGGACGTCTGCAACTAAGACCACCTCTGTTCTGCCCCGGTGCACGTGAACGTCGGGGCAGAACACACCCGCACTTCTTACCAGACATTCCGGCACATGCGTGACGGTGGGCTTGCCCGCCGCCAGGCGAAATGTGCCATCACCACCGGACCACAAAGGGCAGGGGACATGGACGACCAGGCCAAATCAATGATGGACAAGCTGGGACTTGATGCCCGGCTTTTGGGGATGATCGGGGCGCTTGTCGTCATCTGGATCGTGTTCGGCTTTTTCACCGACTGGCGCTTCCTCTCGCCACGAAACTTCTTCAATGTGAGCGTTCAGACAGCATCCGTGGCTGTGATGGCGACGGGCATGGTCTTCGTGATTGTGACCCGCAACATTGACCTGTCCGTTGGCTCGCTTCTGGGCTTTATCGGCATGACTGTCGCGGCACTTCAGGTGCAGTGGTTGCCATCCGTCCTGGGCCTCGGCCACCCGATGATCTGGGTGATTGCCGTTTTTGCTGCCATTCTGATGGGCGCGGTGCTGGGGGCCATGCAAGGCTGGGTCATTGGTTATCTGACTGTCCCCGCCTTTATCGTGACGCTGGGCGGCTTTCTGATCTATCGCGGCGCCATGTGGTGGGTCACCAAGGGCCAGACGCAGGCCCCGCTTGATCCTGTCTTCCGCCTTTTGGGTGGCGGTGCCGAAGGCACGTTAGGTGAAACCCTTAGCTGGGTCTTCGGTACTGTGGCCGCTCTGGTCGCCGTTGGCATCATGCTGCTTAGCCGCCGCCGCAAGGCCACGCACGGCTTTACGGTCAAGCCTGTCTGGGCCGAGGGCGTCCTGATGGCGCTGGCCGCCGGGCTAATCATCGCCTTTGTCTGGATCATGAACAGCTACCCGATCCCACGCGGTGCCATGCGCCGCATGACCGAAGCGCGTGGGATTGAGTACACCGATGGCATGGTCTGGAACCACGGCGTTGCTATTCCTGTGGTGATCCTGCTGGCTGTCACCATCGTCATGACCATCATTGCAACCCGCACCCGCTTTGGCCGCTATGTTTATGCCACCGGCGGCAACCCCGAGGCGGCGAGCCTGTCTGGCATCGACACGCGGCTTTTGACGGTCAAGGTCTTTGCACTGATGGGGGCGCTGACCGGTATCGCGTCGATCATTGCGTCGTCCCGTCTGAACGCAGTGGATGTCGGCCTTGGCACGCTGGACGAATTGCGCGTGATCGCCGCCGCCGTCATCGGGGGCACGGCCCTGTCGGGTGGCGCTGGCACCATATATGGCGCGGTCATTGGCGCGCTGATCATGCAATCGCTACAATCGGGCATGGCCTCCGTCGGGGTGGACGCACCGTTGCAAAACATCGTTGTGGGCTTTGTGCTGGTCTTCGCCGTGTGGATCGACATCGTTTACCGCCGCCGCGCTGGCGTCTGAGGGAGGATTTGGACATGACAACACCTCTTGTCGAAATGAAGGATATCTCGATCAGCTTTGGCGGGATCAAGGCGGTGGACCATGTGTCGGTCGATCTGAAGCCGGGCGAAGTTGTGGGCCTGTTGGGCCACAACGGGGCCGGCAAGTCGACACTGATCAAGATCCTGTCGGGGGCCTATGCCATGGACTCTGGTGAAATCCGCATCAACGGCGAAAAAGCGACCATTAATAACCCGCGCGACGCGCGCACCTATAATATCGAGACGATCTACCAGACGCTGGCGCTGGCCGATAACCTGGATGCTGCGTCGAACCTGTTTCTGGGGCGCGAGTTGGTCAGCGGCGCGGGCTTTGTTGATGATGACGCGATGGAGGCCGAGACGCGCAAGATCATGGCGCGGCTCAACCCGAATTTCAAAAAGTTCAAGGATCCGGTGAGTGCCTTGTCTGGTGGTCAGCGTCAGTCCGTGGCCATTGCCCGCGCGGTATACTTCAACGCCCGCATCCTGATCATGGATGAACCGACAGCCGCTTTGGGCCCGCATGAGACTCAAATGGTGTCGGAACTTATCCAGCAACTAAAAGCCGAGGGTATCGGTATCTTCCTGATCAGCCATGATATCCACGATGTCATGGAACTCTGCGACCGCGCATCGGTTATGAAGAATGGAAAGCTGGTGGGAACGGTTGACGTTGCCGATGTAACCGACGATGACCTGCTGGGAATGATTATCTTGGGTAAGAAGCCGGGCGACGCCTAATGCAGGATGCAAGGACAGCGGACCAGGCCATTGGCCTGGTTGCCGACGTTGGCGGAACGAACACTCGCATGGCGTTTGTGGACCGCGATGGCGTCATCGCCGAGACTATCGTGAAATGCCCGAACGCCGAGTTCGGCAGCTTCCTTGACCTGGCGACCGCGTATCTCAACGGGCGCAAGGTGCCGTCGCATGTGGTCGTCGCAGTGGCAGGCCCCGTGGCGGGTGATCGGGCGCGGCTCACCAATCGCAATTGGGATTTCAATGCCGGATCGCTGGCGGCAGCCTTTGAGGCCGACGAGGTGGTTCTGATGAACGACCTTGAAGCTTTGGGACAGGCCGTACCAACTGTCGCCGATGACGCTGTTGAACCCTTGCACGACGGAGCCGCTTTGGGCGGCAATGGTCAGGCGCTGGTCGTCGGGCTTGGCACCGGGTTCAATGTCTCGGCCGTTAATATGGAAAGCGGCACCGTCTTCACCTCTGAACAGGGGCACGCCAGCCTGCCGTCCAGTGTAATGGCGATTTTGGAGGCACGCCTGCCGGATACGTCGCGTTTTGACAGCGTCGAGAACCTGTTTTCAGGCGTGGGTCTGTTGCGCCTGGCCCATGTGATCGGTGTCGATGTGGACAGTGCCGAAGCCTTGGCCAAATCCGATGATCCGCGCGCGCGCGAGGCGTTGGCGGTGTGCACAGAGGCCTTTGGCTTGATGGTGCGCGAACTCGCCTACTCTTATTTCCCACGAGCGGGGCTTTATTTCAATGGATCGCTGGCCAAGTTCCTGACAGCACCTGAACGGCGCGATACGGTTTTGGCACCGCTGCGGGCCGACAACAGCTTTGACGGACAGTTCGCGCGTATCCCGGCATTTCTGTTCGTGTCGGATACTGTGGCCCTGGGCGGCTGCGCGGCCAGGCTGTTGGCACGGATCAGTTAAACTGTAACTCTACTGATCCAAAATCGCCGAAATCGGCGTGAATGTCTGTGCCTTGCGGGCATTCGATAGGCCGGATGAAGCTGCCAGACAGGATCACCTGACCTGCTCTGATTGTGTTCCCGTAAAGCGCCATGCGCCTGGCGAGCCAGACCACGCTCTCCACCGGGTCGTTCAGCACGCCCGCGCCGAGGCCCGTTTCCTCAACCCTGCCGTCTTGGCTCACAATTGCGCCCACCCAGCGCAGATCGTCGGGTTTGTGCTTTTGCATCCCCAGGACAATGCCCGCATTGGCCGCATTGTCGGCGATGGTGTCGAACACTTTGCGCGGTTGCCCGGTTTCGGGATCGGCACGTTGAATGCGGGTATCGAGGATTTCGAGTGATGGTGCGACATAATCTGTGGCGGACAGCACATCCTCGCGGGTGACATGTTCGCCTCCGATGTCGGCGTGCATGACAAAGGCGATCTCGGCCTCGATCCGCGGTTGGATGAACCGACCCTTGGGGATTGTCGCGCCGGTTTCGAACTGCATGGAGCGGGTCAGAACGCCGCTGTCGGGGATGTCGATGTTCAGGGCCATTTGCATGGCGCGGCTTGTCAGGCCGATTTTCCAGCCGATGACCGGATCACCCGTCTCAACCTTGGTCGCGACCACCTGCTCTTGGATGGCATAGGCGTCGTCCATCGTGATGTCAGGATAGGCGATGGACAGAAGGCCGATCTGCTGGCCCGTTTGATCGGCTTTGATCAAGGCGGTTGCGGCTGCTTTGTGGTCTTCAGCCCTCATCTGCCACCTCGCTGCGCAACGTGCCGATGCTTTCGGCGCTGACCTCGATTAAGTCCCCGGGTGTCAGGAACCTAGGGGGATCAAAGCGTGCACCCGCGCCTGTGGGCGTACCGGTGACGATGATATCGCCGGGCACAAGCGTGGTGAAGGTCGAGATGTAGGCGATCTGACGGCGGATCGGGAACAGCATGCGCGAGGTGCGGTCATCCTGCCGTAGCTCACCATTCACGCGGGTGGTCAGGCGGATGTCATCAAGTTGCGCGGCATGGGTGAAAGGGACGAGCCATGGGCCCATCGCCCCCGAGGCCTCCCAGTTCTTGCCTTGGGTGACGTTGAACTTGGCGTGCCGCACCCAGTCGCGAATGGTGCCCTCGTTGCAAAGAGTGAGGGCAGCGATGTGATTGTAGGCATCGGCCTCGGCAATGCGCCGTCCACCCTCGCCGATGACGATTGCTATCTCGCCCTCGTAATCCAGTTTTTCGCTTTCCGGCGGGCGGATCACGGAGTGACCGTGCCCTACAAAGCTGCGTGGAAAACGCGGAAAGAGGGACATGTTAAGCGGTGCGTCCTGCCCATCTTTGTATTCGGCATTGCGGTCAGGGAAGTTGACACCAACACAAATGATCTTTTCCGGGTTGGGCACCGGGATTTGGTAGCTGATATCCCTGTGCGTGGCGGTGCGCCCTTGGGCCGTCTTGGCAAGGTCGAGCAGGCCGTCATGCGCGATCACATCGCGCAAGGTCGGCCAATGCGCGAAGTTGGGCGACAAAGGGATCATCCCGTCATCGGTCACTGCGCCGTAATAGGTCGCACCGTCGGTTGTGTAAGTGGCAAATTTCATATGCGTCCCGCAATCTCGGTGATGGTGTCAAAGGCCACGTCGAAATCGCGTTCCTCGCAGTCGAATTGCCCGGCCTGAAAGCGGATCACCTTTTGTCCGTCGACGAGCGTTTGGGTCAGGTAGATGCGGCCGTCATGGTTGATCGCATCGACCAGGCGTTGGGTGTCATTGTCCGATGCGCCCGCAACTTTGAAGGTCCAGAGCGACAGGATGGGTTCGGTTATGACCTCAAAGCCGTTACTGGCGCGCAGTCGGTCGCACAGCGCCTGGCTCCAGCCAATGTGGTTGCGAATGCGGCTGCGCAGCCCTTCCATCCCGTAATGTCGCATCAGGAACCACAGCTTTAGCGCGCGAAAACGGCGACCCAGCGGGATCGACCATTCGGAATAGTCGATGATGTCCTCGGCCCCGTGGGTTTTCAGATACTCGGGCCGGATTGCGAGGGTCTGGCGCAATTGGTCGGGGTCACGCAGGAAATGTGCCGCGCAATCAAATTGAGCACCCAGCCATTTGTGCGGATTGAAGACGATGCTGTCGAACCGCTCGGCCCCGGCCCAAAGTGTACGAAACTCAGGACAAATCATCGCCGTCCCCGCCCAGGCGGCATCGAGGTGGGTGTAGAGCCCGTGTTCTTCGGCCACGGCGGCTACTGCTTCAAGGTCGTCGCAGGCCCCCATACCGGTCGCACCCGTTGCGGCGATGATCCCGGCAGGGATGCGGCCTGCCATCTTGTCTTCGGCAATGGCCGCTTCCAGATCGAGCGGGTCCATGTGGCGCAGATCGCCGGTCGTGCGGATTTTGACTAGATTATCTTGTCCGATGCCCGCGACCCAGATCGCACGGTCAATCGAGCTGTGGACCTGATCGGAGCAATAAATGCGCAATTGTGGCAGACCATGCAGCCCTTCGATATTACCGCGAAAGGCAAGCGCGCGTTCCCGCATGGTCAGCACCGCCGCCAAGGTAGCAGATGAGGCGCTGTCCTGGATGACGCCTTGATACACGTCGGGCAGGCCTAGACCCTGGCGTAGCCAGTCCATCATGCGTGTCTCCATCTCAGTCGCGGCGGGCGATGTCTGCCAGAGCATGCATTGCGGTGCGATGATGGAGGCCAAGAACTCTGCCAACACAGAGGCCGGGGCCGCATTAGAGTTGAAATAGGCGAAGAAACGCGGATGTTGCCAGTGGGTTATACCAGGCATCACGATGCGTTCGAAGTCGGCCATGATCGCGGCGAGGTCTGTGCCGTCTTCGGGTGGGCCGGGTGCCAGTTGCGCTGTAATGTCACCGGGGGCGGTTTGCGCGCGCACCGGGCGGTCGCGGATGGTCTTGTGATAGTCCACGCCCCAGTCGGCGGCCTCCTTGGCGTGTTTGGCAAAGTCGTCCCAGCTCATAAGTGTCCTTTCGGATGCAGTGCGCAGTGAGTGCGCAACCTACGTGTCGGATGTGCCCGCTCTGCCGGGGTCACGGCGCCACGATGGGTTGGGCCTTAAGAAGAGGAGCGGAGGTGGCGACACCATCGAACACACTGCCCTCCTCGAACCAGCTGCGCGGGGCGGGCGCCCCCCACAGGGTCTGGCGTTGTGGGTCCTTGAGGTCCCATTTGATTGGTTCATGGTCGGGGTCGACGGTCTGGTAGTCGGAACAGTAGATTTCGATCCTGTGGCCGTCGGGGTCACGAATGTAGAGGAAGAAGGCGTTGGAAATACCGTGCCGCCCCGGGCCGCGTTCGATGTTGTCGCGGTAGCCCGTCGTGCTCATCAGGTCCAGAAGGTCGATGATGTTAAGCGGGGTGGGCACCCAGAACGCCGAGTGGTGCAGGCGCGGTCCTGTGCCGTTGGTAAAGGCCACGTCATGCACGCCGCCCTTGCGGTGCATCCAGGCGGCCCAAGTTTTGCCGGTCTCTGCATCTTCTGTATATTCGGTCGTACGAAAACCCATCTGTGTGTAAAAGGCGACTGCACCATCGACGTCGGATGAGAACAGGTTGAAGTGGTCAATCCTGAGTGGTTTCACCCCCCGATAGAGCGCGTATGTCTGGGCAATGGTCGGCAGGCGGTCCATCTGGACATAAAATTCAAGCGGCACGCCCCAGGGATCGGTGGTTTGCATAACACGGCCCATGAAGGGACGGTCGATCCAAGTGACTGTGTGCCCGCGGGCGGTGAACCATGTGGCAGCCTTCTCGAGTTCGGGCTGGTCGTAAAGCTTGAAGCCGAGCCGGGCGACATTGGCGCTGTCTGCCTGGGTCAGGATCACGCAGTGGTGGCCACGTTCTTCCATGGCGCGGAGGTAGATGTTGTTGGCATCTTCATGCGTGACTTGCAGGCCCAGCATATCGACGTAGAAGGCGCGCGAGGCGAATAGGTCGGTCACGCGGTATTCCACGTGGCTGAGACGGACAATGTTGAAGGGAGGGTAGAGTTCGGGGGGTGGGATCGGCATCAGGCGTTTCCTAGACGGAGCGGCTGCGCCGCATACGACTGATGTATTTGATAAGGGGCTGCCCGTCCCTGATGCTGCCCGTTGGTACTTTTGGTCAAAAGAAACATCAGGCGCCCAGTCGTGGGATTTTGGCGTCACCCGTGGCGATGCCGATGTGTTTTTGGTCCATGTAGAATTCAAAGGACCAGTCGCCGCCATCCCGTCCGATGCCGCTGGCCTTCATGCCGCCAAAGGGTGTGGGCAAGTGGCGGACATTGGCGGAGTTGACCCAGATCATGCCCGCCTCCAGCCCCTCGGTAAATCTCATGGCGCGGGTGATGTCTCGGGTCCAGACATAGCCTGTCAGGCCGTAGGCGGTGTCGTTTGCAATGTTCAGCGCTTCTTCTTCGGTCGAAAAGCGGATCGAGGTGAGGACCGGACCGAAGATCTCATCCTGTGCGATTTTCATATCGTTGGTCGCCCCCGTGAACAGGGTCGGGGCGACGAACTGGCCAGTGTCACCTATGCGGGTCCCGCCCGCTGCGATGGTGGCGCCTTCGGTCTTGGCGGTGTCGAAACTGGCCATGACCTTTGCGCGGTGAATCTCGTGGATCAGGGGGCCAACTTCGGTTGCTGGGTCGAGTGGGTGGCCGACTTTGATGGCTGCGGCGCGGGCGGCGAGCTTGGCCTCAAAGTCCTCGGCGATGGTCTCTTGGACCAGCAGGCGCGAGGACGACGTGCATCGCTCACCGTTGAGCGAGTAGATCATGAAGATCGCGGCATCAAGGGCCGCCTCAAGGTCCGCATCATCGAAGACTACCACGGGGTTCTTGCCACCGAGCTCGAAGTGCACACGTTTCAACGTCGGCGCGCCTTGGGCCATGATCGCTGACCCGGTTTTCGATTCACCTACAAACGCGATGGCCTTGATGTCGGGATGCTCTGTCAACGCTTTGCCCGCTTCCTCGCCCATCCCGTTCACCAGGTTCCAGACACCGGACGGCAGGCCCGCTTCTTCAGCGATCTCAATCAGGATGCGGGCAGTCCAAGGGCTGAATTCCGCAGGCTTGTGTACCAATGTGCAGCCAGCGGCGAGGGCAGGGGCGATCTTCCAGGTGGACAGCATAAAGGGGGTATTCCACGGGGTGATCACACCGACCGGACCAAGCGGGACACGCGTTGTGACGTTCATCAGCGTGGGAGAGGGGAGTGCCTGTCCGTCGCGCGCTGATGGCGCGCGGTCGGCAAAAAAGCGGAAATTGGCTGCGCCGCGCAGGGCTGCTTTGGACATGAAACGCAAGGCCTGGCCTGTGTCCCAGCATTCGCAGAGTGCAATTTCTTCGGCGCGGGCCTCGATCCCGTCGGCAATGGCGTGAAGGATGCGTTTGCGTTCGGCGACCGGCATGTCCCGCCAGGTCGGGAAAGCACTCTTGGCAGCTTGTGCCGCGGCGTCGATATCGCTTGCGTCGCTGCGAGCCACGCGTGCGATCAAACTGTCATCGACCGGTGAGGTGGTGTCAAACCACTCCCCTGCCGCTGCAGGTTGGGCCTGTCCAGAAATATGATTGAGGATACCCGTTTCGTTGATCCGTTTTAGGTGCGGGGCAAGCTTGGCAATGTTCTTGGCTAGGGCAGACATGGGTGCCTTCTGAAGGGTGGTTCGAATAATAAACCAGTAGATGCAAAAATATATTGCAAGCGGATTTCAGGTGCGTCAAGCTTGATCGCATGTCGACCATCGCCAAAGCACTGGGCCTGTTGGACCTGTTCAATGATGAACATCCACGTCTGGGGTTGTCGGACGTTCAGCGTTTAACCGGGCGCGACAAGGCGACCGTGCATCGCCATTTGGTTGCGCTGCAGCAGGCAGGTTTTCTGGAGCAGGATGGTGCAACGCGCGCTTATTGCCTGGGTCCTGCCCTGACGCGTCTCGCTGGAATGCGGCTGCGGACTGTCCCCGAAGTGGAGATGTTGCGCGGTGTGATAAACGCCTTGAGCCGCGAAGTCGGGGAATTGGTGCATGTCAGCCGCCTGCAGGGATTTGACCTCGTTCATGTTCACCACGCGGAAGAGCATGATCATCCCGTACGTGTCAGCTTTGATGCCTATGGTCTGCCACCGCTGTTTGCGACCGCTTCGGGTAAGGCCTATCTGGCTTTTGCGCCCGGGGGATTGCTGGATCTTGCCCTTGCTGATCCGCGCACGCGCCTGCCGGACATGCCAGCGCCTCTCAGAGCTGAAATCGAGAGCGAATTGCAACAGATCGCGCGACGTGGATATGCGCGCAACCGCGATGCCCTGCGCCTCGGCGTGTCATCGGTGGCGATACCGGTTTTTGACGCAGCATCCCGGGCCTTTGCCACCTGCTCGATCGCTTATCCGACTGGGCGCGGGGGTAAGGCGACCGAGGCCGATCTTGCACGCCGTCTGATGCAGCGTGGCGAAGAGATCAGCCTGGCCATGGGCGGCACTGCGCCCGCGCATATTGTCCAGCTCTGGACCCCGGCACAGGAAAGGGCCGCGTCGTGAAGGACAGCAATTTTCTGAAGGAAAACAACGCACGCCAGTTCTGGCACCCCATGGCACATCCCGCAGACAGCATGGCCAATCCGCCTACGATCCTGACGGGGGGCGAAGGGGTGTTTATCACCGATGTTGACGGGCATCGCAGCATTGATGCCGTAGGCGGGCTGTGGAACGTAAATCTTGGCTATTCATGCCAGCCAGTAAAGGATGCGATTGCAGGACAACTCGATGCACTGCCCTATTATTCGACCTTCCGTGGTACGTCGAACGACAAGGCCATTGAACTCGCTTATTTGCTGGCCGAGTTCTTTGGTCCTGACGGGATGACCCGCAGTTTCTTTACCTCGGGCGGGTCCGACAGCATAGAGATCGCGCTTAAGCTGGCCCGGCAATATCACCGCATCCGGGGCGAAGGCACACGGACGAAGTTCATCAGCCTCGACAAGGGCTATCACGGCACACATTTCGGTGGCGCGTCAGTGAATGGCAATGCCAAGTTCCGCAATTCTTACGAGCCGCTGATGGCTGGCTGCTACCACATCCCCGGTCCGTACTTGTATCGCAATCCCTTCGATACAGATGATCCTGCGGAATTGGCGCGGCTGAGCGCCGGTATGCTTGAGCGCGAGATTAAGTTTCAAGGGGCGAACACCGTCGCAGCCTTTGTGATGGAGCCCGTGCAGGGCGCTGGTGGGGTGATCCCGCCGCATCCCAGCTTTATGCCGATGGTGCGCGATATCTGCGATAAACACGGTGTGCTTCTGATCGCGGATGAGGTCATCACTGCGTTTGGTCGTACGGGAAGCGAGGATGGGTCGCGCCATTGGGGTGTGCAACCGGACCTGATGTGCACGGCCAAGGCCATAACAAACGGGTATTTTCCCTTTGGTGCGGTGATGATCGCAGATCAAGTGGCAGCGGTGTTCGAGGATGATACCAGCGGCATCGGGTCGGTTGACTCTGGGTATACCTATTCCGGCCATCCCGTGGGGGCCGCTGCGGCAGTCGCTGCGGTGGAAGAAACGGTGCGGATCAAACCTTGGCTGAATGCGCGTGCCCGTGGGCCAGAGTTGAAGGCAGGACTTGAGACGTTGGCCGACCGCTTTGACGTGATCGGCGACGTCCGTGGCGAGGGATTGATGTGCGCCATCGAGCTTGTCAGCGACCGGAGCAACAAGACCCCGGTGAGCAAATCACTGCCGCTGGCGTTTCAGAAGGCAGCCTATGACGACGGGGTGATGATCCGGGTGTCGGGGAACAATGTCATCTTCTCGCCACCGCTTGTCATCGACGCAGGGCATGTGCAGAAAATCCTATCCGCCACGGAAACGGGCCTCAAGGCCATGGCCGAGGTGGCGTGACCTCTCGCGCCGCATCCCCTGCACTGAAAAGTGCCACGGCGGTGCGGCCCCTGAGGTCCCGCGTAGGGGGGCAGCGATTTGCATCGGCCTGCGCCGCTGACAAGAAGATCAACGTGACCGACATCACCGACTTTCGCCGGGGCCGGGGGGACCTGTTCTTTTCGTTGGTCATGGCCGGGTTGGCGCTGTTCTTTCTTGTGTTCTTTTTCACCCAGACAGGGTGGGAGGATCGCAAGTTGCCGCAAAACATGGCGCGCTACTGGATGGACCAGTTTGGTGTGACAGAACCCGAAGGACGCACCGCTCGGCTGGGGCGCATCTTGAAACAGGGCTGGGTGGCCCCGCTGATCTGCCTGTGCGTGCTGGTGCCTGCCGCGCTTTGGAACCTGCGTGGGGCATGGCTGGCGCATGTGTGGCAACGTAGGTTCAAGCAACCAACCGAGGTTACTTTTGAGGTTATGCAGTGGCTGCGCGCGCTGGAATACGTGGTGTGGTTCGTGGCCTACACGCTGTTGGTGCCGGTGCTGGGCTATCTGGTGTCGACTCTGCTGCTCGGGACACTTTTGCCGTGGCGGCTGGGCTATCGTGGAGTGCGCTGGATGGGCATCTGTCTTGCCGCAAGTTTCGCCATCGTGCTGGTGTTCCGCACCGGATTGCAAATCAAGACGCCGGTGAACATATGGCTTTATGACCTGCTGCCGCAGCGTATCGAGACCTTTATGCAGGTGTGGTTCTGATGGAGGCGTTCTGGGCGGGGCTTGATAACCTTGCCAGCCTGCCTGTGCTGGTGGCGATATTGATCGGATCAGTGGGTGGTTTGGCGATTGGGGCAGTGCCTGGCATTGGGCCGGCCATCGCCATTGCGATCCTGTTGCCCGCGACAGTCTTCCTTGACGATCTGGTGTCGCTGGTCCTGCTGCTCGGGGTCTACGGGTCGTCCATGTATGGCGGCGCAATCCCCGCGATCCTGATTAATACGCCCGGCACGCCGGTCAACGCGCTGACAACATATGACGGATACGCCATGACCCGGCGGGGCGAAGCCGCGCGGGGCCTATCGCTGGCCTATTCCGCATCGTTCTTTGGTGGGTGCTTTTCGATCTTGCTTGGGTTGGGTGCATTGATGCTCTTTGGTCCCTATCTGCGCGATCTGGGCGCGCTCTTTGGGCAGCGCGATATCTTCATGGCCGCTGTATTGGGCGCGGTCCTGCTGATTGCTGCGCACCGCAAGACGATGGGGATTGCGGCGCTGCTGTTTGGCCTTGGGTTCCTGATCGCGCTGGTGGGGCGGCAGTCGCTAAAGCAGATCGACCGCTATACGTTCGGGATCGAGTACCTTTATCCCGGCTTCAACCTGATCGTCGTGATCGTGGGCATCTTCGCGATTTCCCAAGCGCTGTTCCTGCTGACCGGCAAGGACGCCGATCCGCCAGAGGCACGGCTGAAGGGCGGCCTGCTGCGGGGATTTGGTGAGTTGAAAAAGCACCCCGCCGTTGCGACCATCAGCGCGAGCTACGGCACACTCATGGGCGTCATCCCCGGCGTGGGCGAGTTCGTGGCGCAGTTCTTCAGCTACTCCACTGCGCGGGCGATGTCGAACGAACCGGGCAGGTTCGGGCGCGGTGCGCCTGACGGACTGATCGCGTCCGAGGCCAGCAACAACGCTGTACCCGCCGCTGCCATGGTACCGCTCTTGGCGCTGGGTGTGCCGGGTGAAGCGCTGACGGCCATGATGATGGTGGTGTTCTTTGACGCGGGCATCAAACCGGGGCCTGATATTTTCGAAAACAACCCGGACTTCCTGTTCTCACTCTTTATTGCCCTCCTTATCATTAACGTGCTGGTGATCCTCACGCTGCTTCTGTCCACAAAATGGATTGCCAAGATTATCTATGTGCCCAACCGCCTGCTGGGGGCATTCATCCTGATCCTTGCCTTTGTCGGGGTCTTCTCAATCCGCAACTCGTTCGCCGACTGCATGTTCGCGGCGGGCTTTGGCTATGTCGGCTTTATCCTGCGGCGCCTCGATTGGCCGCTGGTGCCGATTGTGCTGGGTCTCGTCCTTGGCTCGATCATGATCGAGAAGCTGACCGCCGGGTCCGGCCAGATCAGAACCGTGTTCGATCTGGTCAACCGGCCCGTGTCCGGCACACTTTTTGGTGTCATCCTGATCGTGATTGGTGTCACGATCACGCAAAGCCTCCGCACGAAGAGGTTTGAACATTAACCGCAAAAGCAAAAACAAACTCAGGGAGAGTATTATGAAAAAGCTTTTGACCTCAGCCGCCGTTGCGTTGGCGGCCCTGACCGGCCCCGCGCTGGCAGACTACCCAACCGGACCAGTGCAGTTCATCGTGCCGTGGCCCCCGGGTGATTTCGAAGACATCCTGACGCGCATGATCGCCGCAGATATGGCCGAAGCGACAGGCCAGCCTGCATCCGTGGTGAACCGCCCTGGCGGTGGCGACGGTCCGTTCCCGGGTGCGTTGGAGGTGCTGAACGCACCCAACGACGGGTCGGTTATCGGATCGTTTGTGATCGGTGTCCCCATTGTCGGGCCCAAGATCGACATCGGCATTGAAGAAGATAGTTTCGTGCCGGTCGGCATCTTTCTGACCTATCCGTTTGTGCTCGCCGCATCGGGTGACGCGCCCTATTCCAACATGGCGGAACTGGCTGAGTATGCAAAAGAAAATGACGTAGTGCTGGGCCATTTCGGTGCGGGTCTGACGCCCACCGCCGTGTCCATGGCCGCCGCTGCCAAGATGGGGTTCGAGTTCGCCGACGACAGCGCGTTTGACCTGCTGGACTGCAATACGCTGTCCTCGGGCGATGCCGATGTGATCAACACGACGCTGGCCTTGATTGAACCCTGCCTTGGCGACATCAACGTGCTGGGCAATATTGGGGCAAACCCGATTGCAAAGCTGGAAGGTGTCGAAACCATCGCAGCCCAAGCGGGCGTGAATGACGTGGAACTTTGGAATGGCCTCTTTGTGACCAAGGGCACACCGCAAGAGGTGATTGACACGATTGCCGCGGTCGCCGCGGAAACCATGGCGTCCGAGGAAGCGCAAAAGCTGATGGCTGAAACAGGCGCCGCGGTCTACTGGCAGGGCCAGGAAGAGGCGCAAGCGCGGATTGAGGCCGACCGCGCCAAGTCGGCTGAGATCAACGAGATACTGGGCCGCTAATCCATAGGGGGCGGCGCCGGTCGCCCCCTCTTCCACAAAAGGATACCTAATGCCCCGCCTGAACCTTGGCATCCTACAAGTGAACCACGACCGATCTATCGAAGTCGGAGACGCCTTTCCAGATGATGCGCACCGCTTTCGCGACCTGTTCGATGCGCAAGACCAGCGTTTTAACTATCGCGTCTACATGACGATTGGCGGGGAACTGCCCTCTGATCTGGACGAACAGGACGCATATCTGATCACCGGCTCTCCACTTAGCGTGCTGGATGATCTTGCGTTTCTGCCAAAGCTCTACGACTTCATCAGGTCATGTGATGCCAAGCAGAAACCGCTTTTGGGCGTCTGTTTCGGTCACCAGGCGATTGCCGTTGCGCTGGGGGGCAGCGTGGGGCGCGTTGATTGGAACATCGGGATCGACCAGGTTGATATCACGGGTCCGTTGCCCTGGATGCAGCCCGCAACGTCGCTGTTGAACCTCTATCAGTTTCATCACGACGCCGTCACCACGCTGCCCGAAGGCTGTGTATGCTACGGGACCTCTCAAAAGTGCAGTGTCGCTGGCTTTGCCAAGGGAAGCCACATATTCACGACGCAGGCCCATCCGGAATTTTCTGACCCGTTCATGCGCTGTGTTCTGGACTACACCAGGCCGCATCTCAGCGCCGAAGAGGTGGCCATGGCTCAAGCAAGCCTGAGCGGGGTAAACGATGGTCCGGTCTTTGCCGACTGGGCGACACGGTTCTTCGGAGGGACACCATGAAGAACCTGGCCGATCACGATAGCTTTGTGGACGGCGTCCCGCATGATACCTTTGCCACCATGCGTGCCGATCACCCGGTGCATTGGACAGAAGCGCACGGCGGACAAAAGGGATTTTGGTCGCTCACCCGTTATGCCGACATTATGGCGGCACAGCGCGATCCGGCGACATTTTCCAGTGCCAAAGGCATTCGGATAGAGGATCAGAGCCATGCGGAATATATGGCGCGCCGCACCTTTCAAGAGACGGACCCGCCTGAGCATACCGCAACCCGTCGCACGGTGAATCCAGCTTTTGCAAAGCCTGTTGTGGCGCAGTTCGAACCCCTGATCCGAGACCTGGCAAAAGACATTGTTACCGAAGCATTGGCGCACGCCGAATTTGACGCGGTCGACAAGATCGCTAAGCCTCTGCCGATGCTGATGCTGGGCCGCATTCTGGGTGTTCCGGACACCGATCTCGACTGGCTGGTCGAGCGCGGCGACGCGCTGATCGGCAACACGGATCCCGACTTCACAGACACGGTGATCGACAAGGTCGATACGGATGCCTACCGCATGATGCCGTTTCGTTCGCCCGCAGGCGTAGAATTATACGATTACGCTGAGGGCATCCTTTGCGGTGCGCGTGATATCGATGACGCGGGTATCCTTGCATGTGTCTTGCGCTCCAAAGATGGGGTCATCGCGGGGCAGGACTTCAAGAACTTCTTCTGCCTTCTGGTGGCGGCGGGCAACGACACCACACGCTATTCGATCGCTATGGCGTTGCATCTGCTGGCCCAACAGAAAAGCTTGCTTGAGGCGTTGCAGAGCGATCAGGTTTGGGAGACCTGCGCGGACGAGTTCATTCGCCTTGCGTCGCCGACACTGCACTTCCGCCGGACTGCCACGCGCGATGTCGACCTGCACGACCAGACCATAAGATCGGGGGATAAGGTGCTGATGTGGTTCGTATCCGGCAGCCGGGATGAGGCGGTCTTTGACGACCCCCACATGGCCCGCCTGGACCGCAGCCCGAACCGTCATCTGGCCTTTGGCCAGGGCGGCGCGCATGTGTGTCTCGGGATGTGGTTGGCCAAACTGGAACTCAAATGTGTGTTGCAGGAACTGGCGCGCCGCGTTGATGCGCTTGAGGCGGTCAGCGTTCCGACCTGGACCCGATCCAATTTCATTTGCGGCGTCAAATCCTTGACGGTCCGCCCCAAGCTGAAGTGACCGGTATGCCGATCCGAACGCGCACCCTCTTTTGTGACCTGCTCAATCTGCCGCGGGGGAAATTCGTACCGCCGGACCTCGCCAGCGGAGGCAAGATCGGGTTTGCACGCGGCGTGTTTGGTACGACCTTTGATCGTGATCTGATCCCGGTGCCTGGGGCAGGTGTGTTTGACGGCATCCCCGACATGGAACTGTTGCTCGACGGGGACCGTCGGGCGGATTGGCAACACGACAGCGAGATTGCGCTGGGCACATTGCACGCAGATGGCGTGCCGTTTGGTCTGTGCGCCCGGGGGCGTCTACAAGCGACTATTGCGGCGTGGGAGGCCAGGGGGTTAAGCCCGATGGTTGGGCTGGAAATGGAGGCCTATGTCTTTCAGCAAGATGCCGATGGTGTCTGGACACCCTATGACACGCCCGGTGCCTTTGTCTACGGGACCGGCCCACAGAACGATCCCGCCGGATTGATGGAAGCGCTGTGGTCCACCGCGCATGCGGTTGGGTTGCCCATCGAGTCAATGAATGGCGAGTACGACAATGGCCAGTTCGAGTTGACGCTAAAGTTCGCTGGGGCTCTGGCTGCTTGCGATAATGCTTTTCTTTTCAGAACCATGGCCCGAGAGGTGGCCGCTGAGATGGGGGTACTGCTGACCTTCTTGCCCAAACCGATCCCGGATCGGGGTGGGTCCGGTTTGCACGTCAATTTCAGCTTCGCAGACGCGCAGGGTGCCAATGTCATTGCACCGGATGGGCAGTTGTCTGACCTGGCCAAAAGCTGCATCGCGGGGCTGATCCACCACCATGAAGCGCTAGCCGGGCTGCTCGCGACAACCGTGAATAGCTATGACCGGTTGGGGCCTGCTTCGATGGCCGGATATTGGGCGAACTGGGCCGATGACCACCGCCTGGTGACGACGCGGTCATGTGTGACCTCCCCGCGGTTAGCGCGCTTGGAACACCGGATGGCGGATTGTGCGACAAATCCTTATCTTGCGGTGGCGGCTGTGTTGCAGGCCGCGCTTTTGGGGGTTGAACAAGGCTATGGTTTGGCGGCCGCCGAAGACCTAGACGGTTTGGAGAACGTCCGCGCAACGCGGCATGCACCGTCTGCGTTGGACAAGGCACTAGAAGCCTTGGATAAGGATAAATCCCTGCGTCTGGCTGTGGGGGAGGAGATTTGTGACGCCCTGATCTTTCTCAAGCAAGACGAATGCAAACGGCTGAAGGATAAGTCAGTCGACGAGGTGCGAGACTTCTACTTGCCGTTTGTCTAGGTCGGCCTTTGAATTTGTCTTTCCCGTAGGGTCTGAGGTCGGCGACAGGTTGTACCTTACACGCACCGTGGGGCGGGTCCTAAAGCAACATGTGCTGATCCAACGGACGCGCTGCGCGATTTTTTGGTTTGATTGGGGGCTCTGCCCCAAACCGCCTTGATCTTGCCAACCGAAAGAAGGTGCAAGGTCCCGTCGGCGGTCTGGCCTGCCACCTTCACCACCTCTTTCACAGCTTCGAAATCGCTGATGTCGCCAGATATCGCGATGGCTGCCCGTCTGCTCGGCCATTTGGGTGCGGGGCCGGGTATTGGCCACTTCGACCCCCGTGTTGGTTGATTGGACGACAGCGGCTACTGAGATGCTGAAGATCGTTTTCCAGACCGCGCGATCGCTACAAGGCGTCTTCAAACGGAAAGCGGCTGTTTTGCCTCAGTCATACCTATCTGAGGGTCATATGTCTTTCTGCGCACGCCGCTGCGCTAAAGCGTGATCCCGGTGTTCCGCTTTATCTCGCGCAGGACCATGTTGGTTTGTGCGCTCGCCACGGCGGGCAAGCGGAATAGGAAGGTTTCGAGAAACGCGTTGTAGGTGTCAAGATCGGGGCAAAGCACCCGCATCTGATAGTCGGACTGACCGGTCGTGGCATAGCATTCAACCACCTCTCGTCGCGTGTCAATGGCCCGTATGAACGCGGTCAGGTCCTCTTCGGAATGGCGGGCCAGTTGGACGTGGACAATAGCGTGGAAGGCGAGCCCGGCCTGTTTGGGATCGAGCATTGCGCCATAGCGTTCGATCAGCCCCGCCTCCTCCAGCGCCCTGACCCGACGCCAGCACGCGGAAGCGGACATGCCCGCGGCCTGCGCCAATTCTGCGGTCGAGATACGGCTGTCCGATTGAAGGTGGTTCAGGATGGTGCGGTCGCGATGATCAAGCTGCATGTGGTCAATTTATCCAATTTCTTGGATAAACACGAGATGGTCTTTCGCTTCATGCCTCTATCCGCCCGAAACTGAAATCCTTTGCCGCCTCCACGCACCCATATTGAAGGCAGGAGGTTGCCATGTCTGATCCAAGTCACTGCTTTGACACCTATGCCCTGTCCGACCGCTATGACCGGACCGAAGGGCGTGTGTTCCTGACCGGCACCCAGGCGCTGGTGCGCATCATGCTGGATCAGGCGCGACGCGACCACGCGGCGGGGCGCAAGACGGCAGGGTTTGTGTCGGGCTATCGAGGGTCGCCTCTGGGGGGCCTCGATCTTGAACTCTGGCGTGCGCGTGAGCGGACGGACGCGGCAGAGATCACCTTTTTGCCCGCAGTGAACGAGGATTTGGGGGCCACTGCCGTGCTGGGTGCGCAGCAGGCGGTGCTGAACCCGGGATGTACGCACGAGGGCATCTTTTCCATGTGGTATGGCAAGGGACCGGGTGTTGACCGGTCCGGCGATGCGCTGAAACACGGCAATGCGTATGGGTCCTCGCCACTGGGCGGCGTTCTGGTTGTGGCGGGGGATGACCACGGGTGTGTCTCGTCGTCCATGCCGCACCAATCCGATGTTGCCTTTATGGCGTGGTTTATGCCGACGCTGAATCCCGCATCGGTGGCCGAATATCTGAGCTTTGGGGCCTGGGGCATCGCACTCAGCCGGTTTTCGGGCACGTGGGTCGGGTTCAAAGCGATTTCAGAGACGGTGGAAAGCGCGGCGTCGGTGGTCCTGCCGCCCGACCCGGTCTTTGCCCAGCCGGCCTATGTGGCGCCCCCCGGCGGATTACATATCCGCGCGTCCGACCTGCCGAGCCCCGAGATCGAGGTGCGGATTGGGCACAAGCTCGAGGCGGTACAGGCCTTTGCCGAAGCCAATCCGATCGATCATCGTATCTACGATGTGGCGGATGCGCCGTTTGGCTTTGTGACGACAGGCAAGGCGCATTTTGATCTGATGGAAGCTCTGCGCCTGTTGGGGCTGGACGAGGTCACGTGCCGCGCGCGCGGTATCGACATCTACAAGGTAGGTATGGTCTGGCCGCTGGCCTTGCGGGACGCGCGCGCCTTTGTGCGCGGTAAACGCGAAGTCATGGTGATCGAGGAAAAGCGCGGGATCATCGAAAGCCAGTTCAAAGAGGCGTTCTACGATCTACCGCACGACATACCAGAGCGTATGGTTGGCAAGCATGATGAAACCGGCGCGCCGCTGGTACCCTGGACGGGCGAGTTGTCGCCCAAACGGCTCGCACCGCTGATCGCGCAGCGCTTGCATGCACTTGTACCTGACCTTGACCTGCCAGCGCGCGCCAGAGCGTTGCAAACGCCACCCAAGCTGCTGAATGTGGCAGGGGCGACCCGCACACCTTACTTTTGCTCGGGCTGTCCGCACAACACATCAACCAAGGTGCCCGATGGGTCCAGGGCCGCATCGGGCATTGGCTGTCACGTTATGGCCTCCTGGATGGACCGCGAGACGGGTGGCTATGCCCAGATGGGTGGCGAGGGCGTACCTTGGGTCGCGGCGTCGAAATTCAATGATGGCAAGCATATGTTTCAGAATCTCGGCGAAGGGACCTGGTATCATTCCGGCACGCTGGCGATCCGGCAGGCGGTCGCCGCCGGGACCAACATCACGTACAAGGTCCTTTTCAACGACGCGGTTGCGATGACCGGTGGTCAGCCCGTGGACGGGCCGGTGAGTGTCGAAGCCATCGCATGGTCGAGCCGCGCCGAAGGCGTTGAGCGTATCGCGCTGGTGTCAGATGATGTGGCCAAATTTGACCGGTCCGGTTTTCCTCCACAGACCAGCTTTCACGACCGTTCGGACCTTGACATGGTACAACGGGCATTGCGCGACATCTCAGGCGTCACGGTGCTGATCTACGAGCAGACCTGCGCCACGGAAAAACGCCGCCGCCGCAAACGCGGCAGCTTGCCCGCCGTGACCAGCTTCGCCGTCATCAACCCGGATGTTTGCGAGGGCTGTGGCGATTGCTCGGTCGAAAGCAACTGCCTGAGCGTTGAACCGCTGGAGACGCCATTGGGCGCCAAGCGGAAGATCAACCAATCGACCTGCAACGCGGATATGTCCTGCCTAAATGGGTTTTGTCCCAGCTTCGTCACAGTCGAAGGCGCGGTGCGCAAAGCGCCGACACCTGATGCGTTTGACCTGCGCGCGGGCCTGGCCGAGGTGCCGATGCCGAGGGTCCCAAATCTGGACAACCCCTACGATCTGCTTGTCACGGGCGTTGGCGGGACCGGCGTAGTGACCGTGGGCGCACTGATCACCATGGCCGCGCATCTGGAGGGATCAGGTGCGTCAGTGCTGGATTTCACTGGGTTTGCCCAGAAATTCGGGACAGTGCTCAGCTATATCCGTATTGCTCAAACACCCGATGCCATCCATCAGGTGCGGATAGAAGAGTCAGCGGCGGACGCGGTGATTGGGTGCGATGTGGTGGTGTCATCTGCCCCTAAGGCGTCTGCCCACTATCACGCGGGCACGCGTATGGTGCTGAACCGGGCCGAGATGCCGACAGGCGATCTGGTACTGCACCGCGATGCTAGCCTGCGCGTGGATGACCGAGAGACCGCGATTGCAGAGGTGATCGGAGCCGACAACCTTTGGGCCTTGGACGCCAATGCGCTGGCCGAGCGATTGTTGGGGGACAGCGTTTTTGCCAATGTGCTGCTGTTGGGTGTGGCCTGGCAGAAAGGGTTGGTGCCGGTGAGCGACGCGGCGCTGAAGCAGGCCATGCAGTTGAACGGTGTTGCGGTCGAGAAAAACGCCCGGGCGTTTGATATCGGGCGCATCTGTGCGCATGATCCGGACAAGTTTGTCCCCGCGGGGACAGCTAAGGCGCCAAAGACAGCGGATGAGATCATTGCGCATCGTGCAACGTTGTTGGAGGAGTATCAGGATGCTGGCTATGCCGCACGCTACCGTGAAACCCTTCGGGGATTTACCCGAGACTTTGATGAGCACATGCGCGTCTTGGCCGCTAAATCGCTTTACAAACTGATGGCCTACAAGGACGAATATGAGGTGGCGCGTTTGCATACACAGACCGGTTTCTATGGTCGCCTGTCTGATCAGTTCGGCGGCGCGTTTGTTGTCCACCATCATATGGCCCCGCCGGTTTTGTCCGGAAAAACAGATGCGCGGGGGCGTCCGATCAAACGGGCGTTTGGGCCGTGGATGCAGTGGGCGATGCGGGCTTTGGCCAAGGGGAAGCGGCTGCGCGGGACGTGGGCGGACCCGTTTAGCTACACGGCTGAACGGCGCGAAGAGCGGGCGTTGATCTGCTGGTATATCGCGGGACTTGAGCGGCTGTCGCACGGCATCGCCGATGCGGATGCTGCCCAAACCTTCCTTGCCGCGCCGCTGGAGTTTCGCGGCTTTGGACCGGTTAAGGCGAAGGCGGTTGCGCAGGGCAGGCCTATGGCCGATGCTGCGCTTGAGACAGCTAGTAGTCGCTGACCAACAGGTGACTGGGAGCCGTATCTTCTTCGATGTCTGAAAAGCGCCCGATAGGCTCGGCAAAGATGTTGTCGGTCAGGTCGTCGTTCACGGTCGACACCTCGTGGATCAGGCAATCGCCTCCCTCCCCCCAGAACGCGTGCCATGTGGTGGGGGTCAGCGTCACCGACGCGCCCACGGGCAGCTTGAGGTGGCCGCCGGCGGGCAGGGTGACAGGCACCCCATCGCTCAGCACGTTGACGTCGGCCTTGCGGTCGATCTGACCCTCTGCGTTACAGGTGAACAGTTCCAGTACAAGTGTTGCCCCACCGCGATTGATGATGTCCTCGGTTTTCAAGACATGGCGGTGCATGGGCGACAGTTGGTCCTGCCGCGAGATCATCAGCTTTTCCGCGTAAAGCATGGCGCCCTGCTGCCCCATATCGCCCAGGTCACCGTTGCGCATGGTGAAAAGGAACAGGCCCAACGTGTCGAACTTGCCCTGTCCAAAATCTGTGATGTCCCAGCCCAGGCGGCGCTCACGGATATGGGCGGCTGTGTCGCTGCGCATCTTTTCGGGGGTCCAGGCTCCGAAAGGGGGCACCGTCCAGCCGTGCTTGGCAAAAAAGTCAGCGCCGTCGGCAAGAATGTCGTTCACACGGGATCGTTTCATGGGGTCAGTCCAGTTCGTTGGCCCAGGGCGGGTTGGCCCCGGCGCGGGACACGGTGATGGCCGCAGCCCGGGTGGCAAGTGTCAGCATATCGGTGATCGTCGCTTCGTCCAATGTGTCGATGGCCGCAGGTGATAGCGCATCGGCGCGACGCAGGGCGGCCAAGCATCCTGCGTTGAATGTGTCGCCTGCGCCGACGGTATCCACAACCTCGACCGATTGGGCAGCGACGCGCACCGAGCGACTGTCCGGCATGATTGCAGTTGCGCCAGCGCCGCCCTCGGTCAAAAGAAGCATGCCAGGGGTCATGTCCTGCGCGGCGCGGGCCTTGGCTTCGAGGTCGCCCTCCGGGATCAGCCAAGCGATGTCATCCGCAGACAGTTTCACAATATTGGCACGGGACATGAGACGGGAGAGGCGAGCGCGGTAAGTGGTTTCATCAACGGCGAAGCCCGGGCGAACATTGACGTCGAGCATGATCAGTCTGTCAGCAGGCTGAGACATGGCAAGGTGCAGCAATGTGTCTGCAACCGGCGGATTGCACAGAGAAATACACCCAAAGAACATCGCCTTCGTATTGTCTGGAACCGGGGGAATATCAGAAGGCTCGATCGTGCGCGTCGCCGTTTCATCATCATAAAACGTGTAGGTCGCGTCCCCTCGATCAAGGTGCACAAAAGCGAGCGTGGTGTTGCGCGTGCTGCGCACGGCATGGGTGGTGGCAACATGCGATGAGGTCATGCGCTCTTCGATCAAAGCGCCGAACGGGTCCGACGACAAGCCCGTGATCAGCGCGACGTCTTCGCCCAGCCGTCCAAGGGCTGCTGCAGTGTTCAAGACTGAGCCACCTACATGGGGGACGTATTCACCGTCCGCGTTGGGAATCATATCAACTAGCGCCTCGCCAGCACAGAGGATCATGTCGGCGTCTCCGTTAAAGTGATGTCGGCCGCGGCCGATTGGCTGAGGACTGTTGTGATATTCGGCACGTCATTGGTGTCAATCCAAGACTGCGCATCGGGCTTGCCGTGATCTGCCCACCGCGCCTTCAACCGGGCGGTCAGAACCTCCATCGATGGATGAAGCGCAATGCTACAGGCCCACATGGCGTGCAGCTCGGCCCATGGCGCGTGTCTGAGAAGCAGGTAGTTACCCTCGACGATCACGGTGCGACAGGTGGCGTTCACCCGGCCCGCGCCAGCAATCGCACTCTCGCGGTTGCGGTCGAACACGGGGAAGATGATCGGCGCGTTGGATTGCAGCGCAGCAATCAAGCGTACGAACCCGTATGCGTCAAATGTATGCGGCGCGCCCTTGCGGTTCTGCGTTCCGTCGATCTGCAAAAGCCGGTCGTCAAGGTGAAACCCATCCATTGGAACGACTTCCGCAGGTTCCCCCTTCTCCGTCAGACATTCGGCAATATTGCGGGCCAGTGTGCTTTTGCCGCTGGCCGGTGGTCCTGCAACCGCGACCAGCCGCCTGTGCGGCGTGGGAGAGCGGTCCAGGATCTGCTCACAGATCTGATCAAGTGTCATTCACGCCGCCATGTCGGGCACGGCCGCACCAGTCATATAAGCAACGGCGTCGGACATTGAGTGATCCTTGGGGTCGATGACACAAAGCCGTTTGCCCAGGCGGTGCACGTGAATTCGGTCGGCCACTTCAAAAACATGAGGCATATTGTGGCTGATCAGGATGATCGGGATGCCGCGGGATTTCACATCCTGGATCAATTCCAGCACCTTGCGGCTTTCCTTGACCCCCAAGGCGGCGGTCGGTTCATCCAAGATCACCACCTTGGACCCAAAAGCCGCGGCACGTGCCACCGCAACGCCTTGGCGCTGGCCGCCCGAGAGGGATTCGACAGCCTGATTGATGTTCTGAATAGTGGCAAGGCCCAGCTCGCTCAGCTTTTCGCGGGCGAATTTCTCCATCGCCTGTTTGTCGAGACGGCGAAACACCTTGCCCATGATGCCGGGTTTGCGCAATTCGCGGCCCATGAACATGTTGTCGGCGATGGACAGGGCCGGCGACATGGCAAGCTGTTGATAAACCGTTTCAATGCCGCGCTCGCGGGCTTCGATGGGGGAACGGAACTTGACCTCTCTGCCCTCAAGCCAGACCTCGCCTTCGTCCGGGACGACTGCCCCGGACACAGCCTTGATCATGGATGACTTGCCTGCGCCGTTGTCGCCGATCACGGCGAGGATTTCGCCTGGCATCAGGTCAAAGTCGGCGTGGTCGAGGGCGGTGACCTTGCCGTAGCGTTTGACGAGGTTCCGGGCTTTGAGAATGGGCTCGGTCATGCCGCTACCTTTCTGATCTCAGCGGTTTTGCCGCGAACCCGGCAAGCGATGCTTGCATCGCTGAGAGGGCATTGGCGCATGTGTTCTGATTGATGCATTTCAAAGGGCGAGAGGGTCATGCGGCCACCTTTCTGATCCACTGGTCGACCGCGACCGCTGCGATGATCAGCATGCCGATCAGCATAAAGGTCCATTGTGGATCGGCCCCGGCCATGCGCAGGCCAAGTTCGAACACACCCACGATAAGCGCACCAAAAATCGCCCCTGCGATGGACCCCCGCCCGCCAAAAAGGGAAATGCCCCCGATCACCACCGCTGTGATGGACTGGATATTGCCGATGACACCGGTTGTGGCCGAGGGTGAGATCGAGCCGAAGCGGCCAATCATGACCCAGCCCGCCAGCGCGCAGATGAAACCGGCGACCATATAGGCAGACATGTAGGTTTTGTGGACGTCCACGCCGGACAGTTCGGCGGCTTCGGGGTCGTCCCCTACCGCATAAACATGCCTGCCCCACGCCGTGGATCGAAGCGCATAGGCCAGGATGAAGAACAGGGCGATCATGCCCAACACGCCAAGCGTAAAGGTTGCGCCCCCAAACTGGATTTTCGTACCTAGAAATTGCAGAAACGCGGCTTCGGCCTCGATATCCTGGGACCGGATCGTTTCATTTGCCGAATAAAGATAATTCGCCGCCAGAACGATCTGCCACATGCCCAGTGTGACGATGAAGGGTGGCAGTTTCATGCGACTGACCAACCAACCCGAGATAGCGCCAAGTGCCGTGCCCACGGTCAGCCCGATGGCGACAGCGACGGCGGGGGGCAACCCGTATTGAAACGACGCCTTGCCCATGACAACCGTACACAGCACTGCGATCGCGCCCACGCTCAGGTCGATGCCGGCGGTCAGGATGATCAGAGTCTGCGCAGCCGCCAACACGCCAACGATCTGCACCTGTTGCAAGATTAGCGTCAGCGCAAAGGGCGAGAAAAAGCGCGAACCCAATAGAATGCCAAACAGCGCAATGGAAAAAATCAGCACGATCAGCGGGACTAGAGACGGGTTCTGATGCAGCGTGTGCTGGAGTTGCCCGACCAGGCCGCGACGATGATCTTCGAACTCTGCGACAGTTCCATCGGCAGAGGACACGGCAGCTTCGTAATTGTCCGATTGGGTCATGGGGTCCCATCCTCAGAAAAGGGGGCGGGCGAGGGGCCCGCGACCCTGAGTGTAGCTGGACTTTTGTTTGTTTCGGGAGAGGCGTTGTGCTTGAGGTGCCCCCGGGGCTCCGCCCATGAGAACATCAAACACTCCCCCGAAGTGTTTGCCCGGAGCAGAGCCCCGGGTTCACGTTCTCACCCCCAGCATAGGTCCTTGCCTTCCGCGACAGAGATGCTTTCAACCCCATCCGCGGGCTGGTCTGTCACCAACGCCACGCCAGTGTCAAAAAACGCCTTGCCCTCAGTGGCTTCCGGCTTGGTGCCGTCCTTGGCCCATTGGGCAATTGCCTCGATGCCCAGCGACGCCATCAGCAGCGGGTATTGCTGGGAGGTGGCACCGATCACACCATCGGCCACGTTCTGCACGCCCGGGCAACCGCCATCGACAGACACAATCAGCACGTCGTTTTCGCGGCCAATGGCCTTGAGCGCCTCATAGGCGCCAGCGGCGGCGGGTTCGTTGATGGTGTAGACCACGTTGATGAACGGGTCTTTGGCCAGCAAGTTCTCCATCGCGCGGCGGCCGCCTTCTTCGTTGCCGGCGGTCACGTCATTGCCGACGATGCGCGGGTCATCTTCGTCCCCCCATTTGTTCGGGTCTTTGACGTCGATGCCAAAGCCGGTCAGGAATCCCTGGTCGCGCAACACGCCTACGGTGGGCTGGCTGATGGCAAGGTCAAGCATACCGATTTTTGCATCCGCGGCGGCGTCGCCGAGTGTTGCCGCAGCCCAAGCGCCAATCAGTTCACCCGCAAGGAAGTTGTCCGTGGCGAACGTCATATCGGCTGCGTCAATAGGTTCGAGCGGCGTGTCAAGCGCGATGACTAGAAGGCCCGCGTCGCGCGCTTGCTGCACGACAGGCACGATGCTGGCGGTGTCCGAGGCGGTCAGCAGGATGCCCTTGGCGCCGTTCGCAATACAGGTCTCAATCGCTTGCACTTGGGTTTCATGGTCGCCATCGACCTTGCCTGCAAATGACGACAGGTTGATGCCAAGCTCTTCGGCCTTGGCGGTTGCACCCTCGCGCATCTTCACAAAGAACGGGTTGGTGTCCGTCTTGGTGATCAGGCACGCCGATACGTCTTCGGCGAATGCAGCGCCAGCCATGGTGGTCAAGGCACAAGCTGTGCCGAGCAATAGTTTCTTCATTGGTGTCCTCCCAGAACTTGCCAGGTCGCAAGGTCAGCGCCCGGACCTGCCCTTAGGGAAGCGTGATTCTGCGATCCTGTCAATTAATAATTCAACTTGATTTATTAATCGGACAGCGTAGCATAATTGCAGGAGGAAAGGTCTGATGACACTGGACCACGTGCGCACCCTGTCCGGCGGGATCAATCAAACCGGCGTCCGCGTCTATAACGAACGGCTGATCCTGTCGATCCTCCAGCGCAACGGTGGATTGCCGGGCAGTGATCTGGCACGTCGGACGGGGCTTTCGCCACAAACGGCGTCGGTGATCCTGCGCAAGCTTGAACAGGACGGCTTGCTGCTCAAGGGCGATCCGGTGAAGGGTAAAGTCGGCAAACCTTCGGTGCCGTATGCTCTTAATCCCGACGGTGTGCTGTCCATCGGCCTCAAGATCGGAAGGCGCAGCGCGGACTTGCTGGTGCTGGATGCGATGGGCCAGGTGCGCCACCAATTGCGTCACACCTATGACTACCCGCTGCCACATGACGTGTTCAGCTTTCTAAGGGACGGCTTTGCGCAACTCATGAACGACATGGACGATGCAATGCGCACACGCCTGTGTGGCGTGGGCATCGCCGCCCCGCGCGAGATGTGGAATTGGCACGAATTGCTCGACGCGCCGGCCAAGGACTTTGCCGCCTGGAAAGACGCGGATTTCGTGGCCGAAGTGGCCCGCATCACCGACTTACCCGTGCGCATGGTGAACGATGCCACCGCGGCCTGCCGCGCCGAACATGTGTTTGGCATCGGTCGAGAATATCGCGACTACGTCTATTTCTTTCTGGGGGCCTTTGTCGGCGGCGGCGTGGTGCTGGATCACGCCGTATTCGAGGGCAGCCAAAAGAATGCCGGCGCATTTGGCACGATCCCTGTCGCGGATTTGAAGGGACGTCCTAGACATCTGATTGACCTCGCTTCTATCCGCACGCTGGAACTGCTCTTGATTGAGGCCGGAGAGAACCCGCGCCAGCTTTGGCGGCAGCCGCAGGATTGGTCGCATCTTGAACGGTTCGTTGTGCCTTGGCTTGAACAAACAGCAGATGCACTTGCCATTGCTTGTGTCGCCAGTTGCGCCGTCATCGACGTAGAGGCGGTGGTGATTGACGGGGCGATGCCTCCAATCATCCGTTCCCGTTTGGTCGAGGGGACCCGCAAAGCACTAGATACCAAGGACATGCGCGGTTTGCTGCGCCCGGTCACGGTCGAGGGGCAGATCGGCGGCAATGCTCGTGGTATCGGGGCTGCCGCCGGACCCATTATTGGACAATTCCTGCTTGACCGCTCGGCTGCGATATTCGAGCAGGCGTAGAAAACTCTAGCGGTAGTAAAGCGAAATCCCGTTCGAGAAAAGTTGCACTTTCTCGGGCACAGCCGTCACTTTGACAGACTTGCCGCGCAGGTCTTTGTGGATGCCCGGCATCTTCGCCAGCACCGCCTGTTCTCCCTCGTTGGCATGGAAGTAAAGGATCGTCACCTCGCCCAAGGCCTCGGTGAAATCCACGGTGCCCTCGAACACTGCATCGCCTTCGGTGGCTACCATGTCCTCGGGGCGGACGCCCACATTCACCTGCATACCCATATCGCTGTCCTGCGTCGGCACGGCAGAGGTGATGGTGCTGCCGCTCGCCATTTTGACCTTGGTTTGCGCGCCAGTCGCCACAATCTCGCCCGGCAGCAGGTTCATCGACGGTGAACCGATGAACTGCGCCACAAACTCGTTTTGTGGACGCTCGTACAACTCAAGCGGCGAGCCGACCTGCGCGATCCCCTTGTTGGCCAGCACCACGATGCGGCTGGCAAGCGTCATCGCCTCAACCTGGTCATGGGTCACATAGATCATGGTCGAGTCTGGCATCGACTCTTTCAGTTGCGCAATCTCGATCCGTGTGGCGACGCGCAGCGCGGCGTCAAGGTTCGAAAGTGGTTCGTCAAACAGATACACTTTGGGGTCACGCACAATCGAGCGACCAATGGCGACCCGCTGACGCTGACCACCCGAAAGCGCCTTGGGCAGACGGTCAAGATAGGGTTCAAGCTGCAAGATGCGCGCAGCGCGGTTCACGGCCTCGTCAATCTCGGACTGTGATTTCTTGGCCAACTTCAGGGCAAAGGTCATGTTGTCCCGCACAGTCATGTGTGGATAAAGCGCGTAAGACTGGAACACCATCGCAATGCCGCGCTGGGCGGGGGGCACGTCATTCACGACCGTCCCGTCAATCTCAAGCGTTCCGCTGGTGATCTTTTCTAGCCCGGCGATCATGCGCAGCAGCGTGGACTTGCCACAGCCCGAGGGGCCCACAAAGACGATCAGCTCGCCCTTGGTGATGTCGAGGTTGATGTTGTTGAGCACGTTGACCGTGCCGCCATATGTTTTTTCAACATCTGTCAGTTTCAAATCGGCCATATTTGGTCCCTCCCTTCGGGGTGGCGCTGGCCCGCCCCCCGTTGTCCTCGTTTATGTCTTCAAGGCAATTGCCACTTGCCACGGTCCCAGATGGACATGTCCATCTGGGCCGGGTGCGGTGCTGCCCAGTTCCGACCCGATGGTGACCCACGCTCCTTGGGGCAGGTCCAGCGTGGCCGGTTCGTCGCTTAAATTGACCGCGCAGAACACAGTCTGGTTGTCGTGATGGCGCATGAAATGCACCACGTCACCTTTGGCTTTCACCCCGTCATGGCTGCCCTTGGACAGCGCCTTGTGCGCGTGGCGTAGGGCGATGGCCTTGCGGTAGTGGTGCAATAGTGCGCTTGGGTCGTCTTCTTGCGTGGCAACGGCATTGTGCAGATGCTCGCGGCTCACTGGCAGCCACGGATCGCCTGCGGTGAACCCGCCATGGCTGTTCGACGGCTCCCATACCATGGGGGTCCGGCACCCGTCGCGGCCCTTGAACTCGGGCCAGAACTGGATGCCATAAGGGTCCTGCAGGTCCTCAAAGGCGACGTCGGCTTCGTGTAGACCCAACTCTTCGCCCTGATACAGGCAGACCGACCCGCGCAGGCACAGGATCAAAGTCGCATAAGCGCGTGTTGCGGCATCGGACAGGTCCCACCGGCTGGCGTGTCGCATCACATCATGGTTGGAAAACGCCCAGCAGGCCCAGCCGTCGCTTGCGACCTCGTCCACCTTATTCAATACCTCAGCCACCCGCGCTGCGGTCAATGGGTCCTTGGCCAGAAACTCGAACGCATAGCACATCTGCACCCGCTCATCGCCCGCGGTGTATTCGCCCATCAGCTCAAGCCCGCGCTGCGCGTCACCCACTTCGCCCACTGCGGCAGTGCCCGGGTATTCGTCCAGAAGCGCGCGGAACCGGGCCAGGAACTCAAGGTTCTCCGGCTGGTTCTTGGAATAGACATGTTCTTGGTGGTTATAGGGGTTCACCGACGGGGCAATGTTGGCGTTGCGCTTTTCCTTCGGCAGGGCCGGATTGTCGCGCAGCTGCTTGTCGGCGTAATAAAAGTTGATGGTGTCGAGGCGAAAGCCATCCACACCACGGTCCAGCCAGAAACGGGTTACATCCAGCAGCGCGTCCTGTACATCTGGGTTGTGAAAGTTCAGGTCGGGCTGCGTCTTCAGGAAGTTGTGCAGGTAATACTGTTCGCGCCGCGGCTCCCACGTCCAGGCTGGACCGCCGAAAATCGACAGCCAGTTGTTGGGCGGCGTGCCGTCGGGCTTGGGATCGGACCAAACATACCAGTCGCATTTATCATTGTCGCGGCTGCGCGCGCAGTCCTGAAACCAAGGATGTTCGTCGCTGGTATGCGACAGAACAAGGTCGATCATCACCCGAAGACCAAGCGCATGCGCGGTTTCGACCAGCGCATCGAAGTCAGCGAGCGTTCCGAACATCGGATCAACACCGCGATAGTCGCTCACGTCGTATCCGAAATCCTTCATCGGAGAGGTAAAGAAGGGCGAAATCCAGATCGCATCCACCCCAAGCGACGCAACATAAGGAAGGCGGCTGGTGATCCCGTTCAGGTCACCAATGCCGTCACCATTGCTGTCCTGGAAGCTGCGCGGATAGATCTGATAGATCACCGCTCCGCGCCACCAGTCCGTATCCGTCACCAGAGTTCGCGCCATGTCGAAGTCCGCTTTCTTGTTCATGTAAGGGGTCCTATTTCACCGACCCGGCCAGCAGACCGCGCACCAGGTATTTTTGCATTGCGAAGAAGACGCACAGCGGCACCGCAATCGACACAAACGCCGCCGTGGCCAGAATCTCCCAATTGCCCCCGCGGGTCCCCAGCAAATTTACGATCTGGTCGGTCATCACTGTCGTCTGCCCCGTGGCGTCAATCAGGAACACCTTGGCGACCAGTAGGTCATTCCAGGTCCACAGGAACTGGAAGATCGCAAAAGACGCCAAGGCCGGGAACGACAGCGGCAGGATGATCTTGGTAAAGATCTGGAAATCCGTCGCGCCGTCCACCTTGGCGTTTTCGATGATGTCGCGGGGCAGGCCAACCATGTAATTTCGCAAGAGGTATATCGCCAGCGGAAGGCCAAAGCCGGTATGGGCAAGCCAGACGCCCAGGTACCCTTTGCCGATGCCAATGCCGACGTGCAGTTTCAAGAGCGGGATAAGCGCAAGTTGCAGTGGCACCACAAGCAGCCCCACCACACAGGCGATCAGGATCGCGCGGCCGGGAAAGTCCATCCAAGCCAGCGCATAGGCCGCAAAGGCCGCGACCACGATGGGAATGATCGTGGCCGGAATGGTCACCGTCAGCGTGTTAAAGAACGCCTTGGCCATGTTGTCGTTGGCATCACCGCTGGTCATGATGTTCACGTAATTGTCGGTCGTGAACTCGGGGGGCGAGACGGCGGTGACAAAGGCACGTTGCCCCCGCCCGCTGATCTGCTCTTCGGTGCCGGACCAGGCATAGTTGCCATCTGCATCCACGGTAAAGGTTTCACCATCGCCAAGGTCGGCCACGTCACCGGGCTGGTAGGCGTCCACCGCGCGCGATGAGGTGCCCCAGCTTTGGATGTCACCACCGCCACCATTTTCTTCGAAGATGTTCCCTTCGACCACAAACAAGTCACCCTTTTGCACGCGGTTCTCATCCGGGTCCGAGGCGCGGAACCGTTCCGTCTGTTCCGACGGGAACAGGGACGCCCACCAACCCGAGCCGGTGATCTGGTCCGCGGTGCGGAACGAAGACACTAAAAGTCCGAAGGTCGGAAACACCCACAGCGCCACAAGCAGCACGACCGAGATGTTGACCGCCCAGCCAAGGGACGATTTGGAACCTGCAATGTTATCCATGATATTGCTCCTGCCGGTCGCGGGCCATCATTTCATCTCCTTACGGGCGTTGTAGACGTTCCAGACAAGGATCGGCGTCACCAACAGCATGATGATGATGGCCGAGGCCGAGCCGACGCCCCAATCGTTGGCGCGGAACATCTTGTCGTACATATAATTGGCCAGAACCTGCGTCTCCCATTGGCCGTTGGTCATCGCGAACACGATGTCAAAGACCTTGAGAACCACGATGGTGATGGTGGTCCAGACCACGACAATGGTGCCCATGATTTGCGGCACTTTGATCTTGAAGAAAATCTGGAACGGGTTGGCGCCGTCGATGATCGCCGCCTCAATCGTCTCCTCGGGAATGCCGCGCAGGGCCGCCGACAGGATCACCATGGCAAAGCCGGTCTGGATCCAGATTAGAACAACCATCAGCAAAAAGCTGTTCCAGAACGGAATGGTCAACCAGGTTTGCGGCTCGCCATAGGGGTAATCAAAGGTAAAGACCCCGATCAGCGATGACAGCGACAGATACACAAGGTAAAGCGCGGCGGCGCCCACAAACAAACGCAGCGGCACATAGCCCGCACCGCCCCCGTTTTGGCGGCTCTCGGCGATGGGGCGGATGAAAATCCAGCCGACATAGGCGACGATGGCGCCAAAGGCCAAAAGCATGATAGCGGGAAGAAATTGTAGGAACAGGAACGACCCGATCCCGCCCTCGAACTGCAACCAGACCGCGTTCAGGATACCGATCTGGCCCTGGTCCTCTGGGCGGGCTTCATAGACCAGCTTAAAGATCACGCCCGCACCGACAAAGGAAATTGCCATGGGCATAAAGATCAACGATTTGGCGGCAGAGCCCCACTTGATCCGGTCGGTCAACTGGGCGGCTAAAAGGCCAAAGGCGGTTGAGGCGGCGGGCACCACAATCAGCCACAGCATATTGTTGCGCAGCGCTTCCCAGAACTTGGGCTCGGCCATCATCTGGTTGTAGTTGGCAAGACCCACAAATGCACCGCCCTGATCGCGATCCGTGATCGACAGACGCAGCGTCTCGAACACGGGGTAGGCAAGGTATAAACCCAACGCGAAAATCGCGGGAAACAGGAAAAGCCAGGGGCGCACCTGGTTGGCCCGATTGATGTTCTGGCCAGCTTGCGGTCCCGTGGCGGGGAAAATGAACTTGTCGAGGATCTGGTTCGATCCCCAAAAGTATAGAACGCATCCGCCCACGCCGAGCGCAATGGTTATCAATCCCAACAGTGCAGGGTTCATCAGGCTTCCTCCCTATGGCGTGGCCCGGCTTTTGTGCGGGGTCCGGCGCGACCGGCGCTGGCCGGTTTGGTAGACCAGACCGCAAGATGCGGACTGGTCTGTCTTGTGAGTGGTTGGGCTTACTTCAGCGCGTCCCAGCTGGACTGGATTTCACCGGCCACAGCAGCGGCGTCCTTGCCGCCGGCATAGTCAACCATACCGGTCCAGAACGTGCCCGCGCCGACACCACCAGGCATCAGGTCCGACCCGTCAAAGCGGAAGGTGGTGGCACCCAGCAGAACTTCACCCAGCGCACGCAGCGTGTCGTCCTTGTAGGCGTCCAGGTTCACACCGTTATGAGGTGTAAGGAAGCCGGTTTGCGCCATCATGATTTCGTGGCTGATCGGCTCCTGAAAGAACTCCATCAACGCATTCGCGCCATCTGATGGGTTGGTGATCGCCATCAGCGTGCCACCACCCAGAACCGGGTCGCCCAGGTCCTTGTCCGCATAGGACGGAAAGTAGAAGAAGTTGGTGTCGACACCAAATTCAACATCTTCCGGGAAGAAGGCAGGCACAAACGACGCCTGGCGGTGCATGTAGCACTGCGGTGGCGACGAGAAGAGGCCTTTGGGTGAGTCGCGGAAGTCGGTTGACGCCACCGCTCCGGCACCACCGGCAACCTTGGCATCGTCACGGGCAAACCAGCCGAACTCTTCGATGGCCGCGACAACACGTTCGTCGTTAAACGGGATCTCGTTACTGGTCCACTGGTCGTATACGGCGGGTTCAACCGTGCGCAGCATCATGTCTTCGACCCAGTCCGTTGCGGGCCAGCCAGTTGCCGCACCTGACCCCAGACCGATGCACCACGGTGTCTCTCCGTCGGCTACGATCTGTTCGGTCAAAGCCTTCAGATCTTCCATGCTCTCAGGAATGTCGTAACCGGCATCCTCAAAGTTCTCTGGGTTGTACCAGACCAGCGACTTGACGTTTACGTTGTAGAAGAACCCAAACACCTGATCATTGCCATCGGCATCTGCGTAGGTGCCCAGGTCAACCCAGGATTGGCCAGCGGCATAGTTGTCCTTGACCCAATCACCCATGCCTGCGGGCAGCGGGTGCAACTGGCCTTTGCCCGCCATCACGGCAGCCAGACCCGGTTGCGGGAACACGGCGACGTTCGGGGCCGAACCGGCCTCGGCGTCGATCACGATCTGTTGCTCAAAGCTATCCGATCCGGTGTATACGACGTCGGCACCGGTTGCTGCTTCGAAATAGGCCAAAGCGTTGTTCAGATAGCCATCTTCAGGCGTCAGCCAGGGGCCGAACACCGTGATGGTCTGACCGCTCAGGTCAGGGGCGCTGTCGGCCCATGCATTGTAGCTGTCCCAGCTGAACGGTCCGCCTTCTGTGCCAAAGGCAAGGTGGCCGTCTGCATGTGCTGTGGCAGCAGTGATAGCCAACGCCGCGGCGCTGGCCAGAAGTTTGGTGGTCATTCTGGTCGTCCTCCCATTCGTGTCCAAATCCGACCCGAGCATTTACCGGGTCATGCGCGCTTTACAAGGTTGTCAAAGCGCTTTGGAATGTCGCGACCGTTGCCGAAAATTCGCGTGCTGTCAAACGGACTTCGTCGGTCGTTGCAAAATAGTTTAACACGTAACGCGGGAGGTGGGAGAAGTTTTGACGAGAGCCGAGACAGCGGCTAGCGTGCGTCCCTAAAAGCGCTTTGGAACGGATCGCCCTGTGAATCTTAAGGAACTGTCATCTTTGCTGGGGCTCAGCCAAACCACCGTCAGCCGGGCGCTGAACGGGTATCCAGAGGTGTCAGAGAAAACACGCGCACGGGTCGTCAAGGCGGCCCAGGCCCACGCCTACAGCCCCAACACCCGGGCACAGGGCCTCGCGACGGGGCATTCCAAGTGCATCGGTCACGTGATTTCGGT
Source organism: Pseudomonadota bacterium (assembly GCA_038525015.1). Taxonomy (GTDB): domain Bacteria; phylum Pseudomonadota; class Alphaproteobacteria; order Rhodobacterales; family Rhodobacteraceae; genus Tateyamaria. The sequence continues at coordinate 70,403 of JBCBID010000014.1, forward strand.
CAGCGATTCGGCGGAAATGGTGAACCCGATCTTTGGCGACTTCATGGCGGGCGCGGGTGAAACCTATGCCGCCCACGGATACGATATGATGGTCACGCGGGTCGGCACCAAGGACGAAGCGGACACCTACCGCAATCTCAAGGCCCGCGGCGCTGTGGACGGCGTTGTGGTGCACGCACCCCGGCGCAACGACTCGCGGCTGGCGCTCTTGGACAAGATCGGTCTGCCCTATGTGGTCCATGGCCGGTCCACCGGGATCAAGGCGGGCTATTCATGGCTCGACGTGAACAACACCCGTGCCTTTTCCGAAGCAACCTCCTATCTCGCGGGCCTCGGCCACAGTCGCATCGCCCTGATCAACGGACCAGAGGTGATGGATTTCGCCATTCGCCGCCGGGCAGGCTACGAATCTTCGATGCGATTTGCCGGGCTGCGCATCGATCCCGCCCTCATGAGCACCGGCGAAATGACCGAAGCCTACGGTTATGCAGAAACCAACGCGATGCTGAGCCTCAAGCAGCCGCCAACCGCCTTTCTCGCCGCCTCAATCATCTGTTCCGCAGGTATTCGCCGCGCGCTGGACGAACGCGGCCTGCGCATCGGCAAGGACGTGTCGGTGGTGACGTTCGACGATTGCCTGAGCTATTTTGGCAATGGCGGCGATCGCCCCGTCTTCACCGCCTGGCAATCCTCAGTGCGCCTTGCGGGCGGGGCGCTGGCGCAAATGCTGATCGACCGCATCCGCAGCCCGCACGGTCCCCACGTGTCTGAACTGTGGGAGGCTGAATTTGTCAAAGGCACCTCGACCGGCCCGGCGCCTGATCAATTCGGGGACTGACAATGTTCACGCATAAACGCTCTGACTTCCCCGAGGGGTTTCTTTTTGGGGCTGCCACCTCTGCTTACCAAATCGAAGGGCACCGCTTCGGGGGCGCAGGGCGCGCCATGTGGGATGATTTCGCCGCGACACAAGGCAACGTAGTGCGTGCCGAAGATGGCGCACGCGCCTGCGATCACTATCACCGTTACGAGGCCGACCTCGACCTGTTGCGTGACGCGGGCTTTGAAGCCTACCGATTTTCCACAAGCTGGGCGCGCGTCATGCCAGACGGGCGCAGGGTCAATGACGCTGGGCTCGACTTCTATGACCAGCTGATCGACGCCATGCTTGAACGGGGGCTGAAGCCTTGCGCCACCCTCTATCACTGGGAACTGCCTTCGGCGCTTGCGGATCTGGGCGGCTGGCGCAACCGGGACATCGCGAACTGGTTCGGGGATTTCACCGACGCCATCATGGCCCGCATCGGCGACCGCACCTTCTCGGTCGCCACGATCAACGAGTTCTGGTGCGTGTCCTTTCTGTCGCATTTTATCGGGGCCCACGCGCCGGGCGTGCGCGACATCCGCGCCGCCGCCCGCGCCATGCACCACGTGCTTTTGGCCCATGGCACATCCATCGCCCGGATGCGTGCCATGGGCCTGCAAAATCTGGGCGCTGTGTTCAACATGGAATGGTCCACCCCTGCCGATGACAGCCCCGAGGCGGTCGAGGCCGCAGCCTTGCACGATGACTACTACAACCACGTTTTCGTCTCGGGCGTGTTCAAGGGCACATACCCGGATCGCCTGACGCGCGACCTCGGACCTCACCTGCCTGAGGGCTGGCAGGACGATATGGCCACAATCAGCGCGCCGCTCGATTGGGCGGGTATCAACTACTATACCCGCTCCATCCTCGCCCCCGATGACGGCCCATGGCCGCATCATCACACGGTCGAAGGACCGCTGGAAAAGACGCAGATGGGCTGGGAGATCTACCCCAGGGGTCTGCACGATTTTCTTGTGCGCACGGCAAAGCAATACACAGGCGACCTGCCGCTCTACGTGACCGAAAACGGGATGGCGCACTCGGATGTGGTGAGAAACGGGGCCGTCCTGGACGACGCCCGCATCGCCTATTTCCAAAGTCACTTGCAAGCGGCGCGCGACGCGATTGCACAGGGTGTCCCGCTGAGGGGATACATGGCGTGGTCGCTGATGGACAATTATGAATGGGCGCTCGGCTATGAAAAACGCTTTGGCCTTGTGCACGTGGACTTTGATACGTTGGAGCGTACGCCCAAGGCTTCTTGGCATGCGTTCAAGGACATGCTCGGCTGACTGCGCTTTTGCCAAAATGAGCGGCTGCGCCGCACGCGATTCACTTTTTTGGATGAGGGACGCTGTCCCTCAAACTCCCTGTCGTATTTTTAGCCAGAAGAAGAGGGCATCCATTCTCTGGGGTCGACGGCCTCTCCGGTCTGGGCGCTTTGCTGGGCGGCAATCCCCATGGCCACTGCGGCCCAGCCATCGGCCAGGGTGACCTCGGGGGTGTTGGCGCTGCGGAGCATGTCGATGAATTTCCGGTGCTGGTAGAAGGTCGAGCCGTTGTGGTCGCCCGCTTCGAGCAAGGTTGGATCGACGGGGATGTCATGGACCACCGGCCCCTGCGGATGGCGTGGGGACGCGACCAGCTTGGCCACCGGCGCGGGGCCAAGGTGGTCTGGCCAGAACCGGCCCGGACCCGGAACAAAGGCCTCGATCTTGCCTGCGGACCCCACGGCTGAAAGCTCCTCCTGATAGGCTGAGCCTTCGGCAAACATGCATAATTCCAGCATCGCCCGCGTGCCATTGTCGAAATCCACAAGCGCGTAGCCGCTGTCGATGATGTCGGGCACTTCACCGGCATAGGTCTCGTCCAGATGGTTCACGGCTTGGCCGGCCGAGGCCATCACACGCACCGGCTCTGCCCCCAGTGTCAGACGCATCAGGTCGAAGAAGTGGCAGCATTTTTCGACAAAGGTGCCCCCGGTAAAGCGGTTGAACCGGTTCCAGTCGCCGACCTTTTCCAGAAAGGGGAAGCGGTGTTCGCGGATGCTGAATTGCCTGATGCCCCCTGTGGCGGCGTCCGCTTTGGCAAGAAATTCAGAGATTACCGGCATGTAACGGTATTCCATCGCGACCCAGACGGGGCAGGGATAGGTGTCGCGGAAGGCGGCCAAATTGGTGGCATCTGCGGGATCGGTGAACAGCGGCTTTTCAACGAGCAGGGGCAGGGGGCGCGTGGCGGCAATCTCTTCCATTTGGGACACATGGCAGAAGTTCGGGCTGACGATCAGCAGGCAGTCGAGTGCCTCGACCGCAAGCAACTCTGCCACTGACCCCACCCGCCGGGCCATCGGCGCAATTGCCTGCGCAAGTGCTGCCATCCCATCGTCGGGGTCAAAGAAGGCGGCCACGCTCGCCTCGGGCAGGAGTGCGATATTGCGCATGTGTTCCTGCCCCATCATCCCGCATCCGATGATGCCATAGCGTACTTGTTCCAAGCGGCGTTCCTTTATTTCAGTCGTTGCACATATACGGCGCGCGCGGGGTCGTACCATGTGCGGGAAAACTCAACCGGCGCCGCAACGTCCGCCCAGCTGAGGCGTTCAATATACCCCACCGTATCGCCGGGGCGGGGGCTGTAGGCCTCGGGGCTCCAGTCGGGGACCGGACCCAGCGACACACGATCCTCGGCCCGCTGGATCCACAGGCCCAGATCCTTGCGATAGGTGGCATAGAGAGATTCGGACATCGTGTCTTCCGACACCAACCCCGCATCGGCGTCCAGCCAGATTTCCTCAACGCCGATGATTGTGTCATTCAGGGACCGCAGGCGACGGATGCGCGTGGCACGCGTCGACGTGCCGAAATCCGGCAGGCTCGCGGGCTTGTCCATCAGGTCCACTGACAGCACACGCGCGCGCGGCAGCCCCCCACCCTCCAGCAATTCCAGCCGGAACATGGCATAGACTGTGCCGGTATCGCCGCCCGCCCGGATATAGTTGCCCGAGCCCTGAACACTGTCGATCAGGCCTTTTTTGCCCATATCCCGCAGGGCCTTGCGCAAGGTGCCCACGCTGACGCCCAACTCGGCGGCCATATCTCGCTCGGGTGGCAGACGCTCTCCATCTATCAGCCGACCTGCCACGATGTCTCGGGTCAGCAGCTCAGCGATCTGCACATATATGGGCAGCGCTTGAGGGGAGTGGCGGGCGGCAGTCACGTGGCGGTGCAATAGGGTGTGGATGGAAATTGATACACCATTGATCTACATTAATGACAATGTTACGCAAGTCCCAAGTTCTGCCGCATGGAAAGTCCCGCCGATGACCATCGTTCCGATCACATCCCCTGACCTCGATGCGGCCGAAGTGTCGTGGTTTTCAGCGCTGTGCTCGGACGATTACCAGTTCCTTGGCGTGCCCGATGGCGATTTGCGGTCGTCCTGGGCGCATTGCTCGGACATTGTGAAAGAGGCTGAAGCACAGGGTTTTCGCAATATCCTGTGCCCGTCGTCCTATCAGGTCGGTCAGGACACGCTGTCTTTCGTCGCTGGCTGCGCGCCGATCACGTCCAAGATCAACTTGCTGGCTGCGGTTCGATGCGGTGAGATGCAGCCGATCATGCTCGCCCGCACCATCGCCACGCTGGACCACATGCTTGAGGGGCGGCTGACGGTCAACATCATCTCCTCCGACTTCCCCGGAGAGACAGCCGACAGCACCTACCGCTACCAGCGCTCGCGCGAAGTGGTCGAAATCCTGAAACAGGCCTGGACAAGGGACGAGATCAGCTACGAGGGCGAAGTCTACAATTTCCAGGGCCTCACCACCGATCCCGTGCGCCCCTACCAAACCGGCGGCCCGCTCCTGTATTTCGGCGGCTATTCGCCCGCTGCGCTCGAGTTGTGCGGCCAGCATTGCGACGTCTACCTGATGTGGCCCGAGCCGCAGGACAACATCGCCCAGCGGATGCGCGACGTGAATGCGGTGGCCGAAAAATACGATCGCACGCTCGATTACGGCCTGCGGGTCCACATGATCGTTCGGGATACGGAACAGGAAGCACGCGAATACGCCGACCACATCGTGTCCAAGCTCGATGACGAATACGGCCAGTTGATCCGCGACCGTGCGCTCGATTCGACATCGCTGGGCGTCGCGTATCAGGCCAAGGCGCGCGAATTGGCGGACAAGTTTGGCTATGTCGAACCGGGCCTCTGGACCGGTGTGGGCCGGGCGCGGTCGGGGTGCGGGGCGGCCCTTGTCGGCTCGACCGACCAGGTCATGTCCAAGATCGAAGCGTATCAAAAGATGGGCATACGCGCCTTCATCTTCTCGGGATACCCGCATATCGAAGAAGCAAAACACTTTGGCGCGCGCGTCATGCCGCACTTGAAAACCTGTTCGCTGCCCCATGCTTATGGTCGGGTGCCCGCCCTGGCACCTGCAACCCCACTCGCCGCAGGAGAGCGCCGCTGATGGACCGCGTCCACCTATCCGACACTCTGACTGTCTCGCGCATTGTCTATGGCATGTGGCGGCTGGCCGATGACAGCGACACCTCTGTGTCCCATGTGCAGGCCAAGATCCACGCCTGCCTTGATCAGGGGATCACCACCTTTGACCAGGCCGACATCTACGGCGGCTACGTGGCCGAGGCGGTGCTGGGCGAGGCGCTCAAAGCCGATGCCAGGTTGCGGTCCAAGATGGAGATCGTGACCAAATGCGACATCGTGGCGCCTGTAGGCCGCTATGCCGATGCGCCGGTCAAATATTACGACACCTCCCGCGCGCACATCATGCAGAGTATCGAAGATTCGCTGCGGGACATGGCGATTGACCACATCGACCTGCTGCTGATCCACCGCCCCGACCCGTTCATGGACCATCACGAAACCGGTGCGGCCCTGGATGAAGCCGTGGCCAGCGGCAAGGTCGGGGCCGTCGGCGTCTCGAACTTCCGCCCGTGGGATTGGACCCTCTTGCAATCCGCCATGAAAACCAAACTGGTCATCAACCAGATCGAAATCTCGCTCAGCGAAATCAGCCCGTTCACAAACGGGGATGTGGCCTTTCATCAGCAACACGGTCAACCGCTTATGGCGTGGTCTCCGCTCGGGGGCGGTGGGCTGATGACGGGCAACGACAAGCTGCATAACATTCTGGACGAACTTGCAGGGGCCCATGGCGTGGACCGTGCTGCCATCGCCACGGCATTCCTTCTGGCGCACCCGGCCAATATCATCCCCGTGATGGGCACCAACACGATCGACCGGATCAACACAATCGGGGACGCGGCAAAAGTGTCGCTCGACCGACCCACATGGTTCCGCCTGTACGAAGCGGCCCTAGGACACGAGGTGGCCTGATGACCATGCAAAGCCCGAACCAACCCACCATTTTCACCCCCGACGCCGACAGCAGCCGCGAGTTGCGCGACGCCTTTGGCAAGTTCGCCACCGGCGTCACGGTCATCACGGTTCCCAGCGCCGATGGCCCCATCGCCATCGTCGCCAACAGCTTCTCGTCCGTCTCGCTCGATCCTGCGCTTGTGCTCTGGTCCGTTGATCGCGCCGCGCGCCGCTTTCCCTATTTCGAAATGGCCGACCACTACGCCATCCACGTGCTCGCCGCCGAACAACAAGACGTTTGCAAGCGCGCCGCCCGTGACGCGCAAATGCTGCGCGACCACCCGCACAGCCTGAACGCAGACGGCGTTCCGTTGATTGATCATTGCCTTGCGCGGTTCGAATGTCGCAGGGTGGCCGCACATGATGCGGGTGACCACGTCATAATCGTCGGCCAGGTCCAGCGCACCGAAATGCGCGACGGCCAGCCGCTCACGTTCTTCGGGGGCGATTTCGGCTCCGTCTCGTCCTGAGGGACGCGTAAAACGACCCGCCCGCGGGGTGAAAGCGGAAAATGGGCCACGGTGGAACAAACCACCGGGCGACCGACAAAGGGAGGGCCCTTCATGGGTCTGTTACTGACGGTGCTTGCACCGTTTGCTTGGGTGAATGGCGCCCTGCTCAAGATCGGGCGTGCCATTGGCATTGTGGCGATTGCCGCGATGGTCATTGCGATCCTGATCCAGGTCGTGGCGCGTTATCTTTTTAACAACGCCCTTCCCTGGCCGGACGAGGCCGCCCGCTTCTGCATGCTCTGGATGACCGGCCTAATGGCGCCCACCGCCTTTCGGCGTGGCGGGTTCGTGGCACTCGACATGATCTCGGGCTTTCTGCCCAAGGCTTTGGCCGCGGCACTGGGCCTTGTCCTCTTGCTGATTTCGCTTGGCATCCTGATCGTCGCGCTGCCCATCGGCATTTCCGAGGTCACGGGGTTTGGCGGCAAATTCGCCACCGCCTCGCTTTACCTGCCAACCTTTGACGGTTGGTTCCGCGTCCCGCGCAGCTGGATGATGCTGTCGCTGCTGGTGGGGGTCATCCTGTTGCTGCTCGTGAATATCGAACTCATTCTGCGCAATCTGATCGCGTTGATGGGCGGTGGTGACCAACTGCCGGACCTTGACCTGGGCGACATGGCCGCAGGAAGCGAATGACATGCTGATCTGGTTCCTCCCGCTCTTTCTTCTGTTCCTGCTGATTGGCCTGCCGGTCTTCTTCGGCCTGCTCGCCGCCCCCGGCATCCTGCTGTACCTGAACGGGCAGGAGCGTGACATTACACTGCTCTACCGCAATGTTTACAACGGGATGGACAGCTTTCCGTTGATGGCCATTCCGTTCTTCATGCTCGCGGGCGAGTTGATGAACAAGGGCGGGATCACCATCCGCCTGGTGCAGTTCTCGCAAGCCCTCATGGGACATCTGCGCGGTGGCTTGGCGCAGGTGAATGTCCTGTCCTCGATCCTCTTCGCGGGCCTGTCGGGCTCTGCCGTGGCAGACACCTCCGCGCTCGGTTCCATGCTCGTGCCAGCAATGGAGAAGGAAGGCTACACAAGACGCTACGCCGCCGCGATCACCGCGGCCTCGTCCGTCATCGGCCCGATCATCCCACCCTCGGGCATCATGATCATCTACGCCTATGTCATGGGCGAAAGCGTCGCCGCCTTGTTCCTCGCAGGCATCGTGCCGGGCATCCTCGTGGGCGTTGGCCTCATGGTGATGATCCGCCTCACCGCAGACCGCTACGACCTGCCCGCCGCCCACAAGGTCAAATTCGACGGCGTTGAACTCAGCCCGATTGAGCGTTGGGTCTCCTGGGCGCTCGTCCGCCTCAACATCGGTCTCCTGCTCTGGGCGTTCCTGCCGCTGGGTGAGACATCGTCCCTGATCCTCTGGGGCACCTTCGCAGGTGCCGTGATCGTGGCGCACGCCCTCATGCTCGCTCTGCGCACGCAAGTCAGCGCCGAATTCCGCACCATCTGCAAACGCGCTATCGTGCCCTTGCAAACGCCGATCCTGATCCTCGGTGGCATCTTGGGCGGCGTATTCACGCCCACCGAAGCCGCCGCTGTTGCCGTCGCCTACGCCGTTTTCGTCGCCTTCTTCGTCCTGCGCACCATGCGTTTGTCGGACTTGCCAGACATCCTCAGCCGCGCGGGCCTGACCTCTGCCGTCGTGCTGCTGCTGGTGGGTGCGGCGCTTGCCTTCAAAACCGTTGTCTCGCTCAGCTACGCCCCGCAAATCCTTGCCGACTTCATCCTGACCCTGTCGGAAAACCCGCTGGTCCTGCTGTTTCTGATCAACCTCTTGCTGTTCATCGTCGGCATGTTCCTCGATGCAGGCCCGGCGATCATCATCCTCGGACCCATCCTCGGGCCGATCTTCGTCGACCTTGGCGTCGACCCAATCCACTTTGCCATCATCATGTCCGTGAACCTGACAGTGGGGCTGGCAACGCCCCCCATGGGGCTTGTCCTCTTTGTCGCCGCTGCCGTCAGCCGCGAAAAGGTCGAAACGATTGCCAAGGCGATCCTGCCCTTCCTCGCCATCGAGATCGCGGTGATCTTCCTGATCACCTACGTCCCCGCCATTTCCATGACGATCCCCCGCCTAACGGGGTTCGCAAACTAGACTTTGAGTAAATAAACGGGAGGACCTATCCAAATGCTCAAAACCACCCTCAAAACCCTGACCGCTGCCGCGCTTGTCGCGGGCTCGGCGATCATGGCCCAGGCGCAAGATTACACGATCCGCGCCACCGCCAACTCCAACACCAATGATGAAGACTATGACGGTCTCGTCGTGTTCAAAAACTACGTCGAAGCGGCCTCAAACGGCGCCATCGCGGTGGAACTCTTCATCGGCACACAGCTCTGCTCGAACGGGGCCGAATGCCTGCAAGGCGTCGCTGACGGCTCCATCGATGTCTACATCTCCACCTCTGGCGGTGCGTCGGGCATCTTCCCTTACGTGCAGGTCCTCGACCTGCCATACCTGATGGCCGATGACCGCATCGCCGAACACGTCCTTCAAGGCGATTTCGTGCGCACGATGCGCGACATGGCGCTTGAGGATTCCGGCGGCGCGATCCGCCTGATGACCATCGGCAACACCGGCGGCTGGCGCAACTTCGCCAACACGCAGCGCCGCGTGGCCGAGCCGGGCGATATGGACGGCCTGAAAATCCGCACCGTGGTGGCCGACCTGCCGCAGGAACTGGTAAAAGCGCTCGGCGCCTCGCCCACCCCGATCCCGTGGCCGGAACTCTTCACCTCGTTCCAGACCGGCGTGGTCGAAGGCTCCAAAAACGGTATCACCGACATCATGGGCATGAAATTCCCTGATGCAGGCCTGCAATATGTCACGCTGGACGGTCACGCCTACATGGGCGCGCTTTGGTGGATGAACAACGAAAAGTTCCTCGGTATGCCCGAAGATATGCGCCGCGTTGTCGTCGATGGCTTCTATGCCCTGCAACAGGCCACCTTCGCCTCGCCCAAGCGCAAGTCGATCCAGGCATACGAAGATTTCGTGGCCGGTGGCGGTGACCTCTACGTGCCCACGCCCGCGCAAAAGGCCGCCTTCGCAGAAGCCGCTGCACCTGTCAGCGACTGGTTCGTGGCCAACGTCACACGCGGTGACGAAATTCTGAGCGCACTGACCGAAGCGGTCGCCGCCGCCGAGGAAGATGTAAACGCCTCGCGCACTGCCGATCTGAACTGATCCCACTCCAAGCAGGCGTGATCACGGGCCGTCCCAGCCGGGGCGGCCCTTTTTTGCTTAATGTGTGGTGGGGTTGGCCTACACAGGCCACCCGGCACCGATCACGCATCTGAAATCGAGTCAGAAATTTGGAATCATCAATCAAAGCGCTGTGACACAACCCTGCGCACGTGTTGTGGCGCGGCCTCCCGCCGCGGTTCGTTTTGCAGATGCGCGATCAACCGACGTAGTCAACGGTCGGGACGTGAGGGTTGCGCGCCCCTCAACGTCTCGGCAGGGCCCGATAACCAAACAGTTCCATGTACGACGACATTCATCAAGATCATACACCCAGCCACGTGCAGATGGCCCGCGACAAGAATGGCATGTCGCTGGTTGATCTGCGCGGCGCGGATCTGGCCGGCACGGTCAAGCTGGCGCGCTGGGCCGGGCGTCTTGATAATGTGCACACCACGCCCCGCGACGATTACCACACGATCTGCCTGCATTATTCCGGCGGCTCGTCCCGAAGCGCCGACATGCCCAATGATATCCTGACGCCTGGCACCGTCTTTCTGCAACCAGCCGAAAACGAAGGCATCTTCAACTCCGACGCCCCGATTGACTATTACCATCTCTATTTCCCGGTCGAGGCTTACACAACGCTGGTCGAAGAGATCGACACGCCCCTGGCCCGCGGCGCCGTCCTGCCGGTCGAGTTTGGGTGCCGCGACAAGGAGTTTACCCAGCGTGTCGCGGGGTTTGTGTCCGATATCAGTCGGGCAGATAACCCGTCAGGCATTGAATTTGACGAATGGACGCTTGAGATTGGAATGACGCTGCTGCGCTACGCCGCCAGGGCCGAAGACCACGCGTTGACCGGCAGCGCGCGCTCTTCCTTGTCGCATCGGGAAATCAGCCGGGTTGTCGACTATATCGAAACGCGGCTTGGAAGCCGGATCACCCTTGCCGATCTGTCCGAACTGTGTGGTATCAGCCAGTTCCGCTTCATGCGCGCCTTCAAGGCCGAAACGGGCTTTAACCCGCACCAATATGTAATGGAGCGGCGCGTCGCCCGATCCAAGACGCTTTTGCAGGAAGGCGACACACCCATAGCGGATATCGCCTATGATATCGGCTTTTCCAGCCAGGCCCATATGACCGACGTGTTTCGCAAGCGGGTGGGGGCCACGCCGGGTCAATTCCGGCGTATCATGCGCGGCTAAGCGCGGCACGCCCTTGCACTTGGGGGCAACTGGCGCAAAGTTGCAGTGACACACTGCCCAAGAAGGACCCCCCGATGTCGCAAGTTGACAAAGCCGCCGCATTTGCGGCCCTGCACGTGCCCGGCAATCCGGTCGTGATCTACAACATCTGGGATGCCGGCAGCGCAAAGGCCGTGGCGGGCGCAGGGGCGAAAGCCATCGCCACCGGCAGTTGGTCCGTGGCCGAGGCGCAGGGCTATCCCGATGGTGAAAACCTGCCGCTCGATACCCTCCTGGCCGTGGCCACCCGCATCGCGGACAGCACAGATCTGCCCGTCAGCATCGACTTCGAAGGGGGCTATGCCGCCGACCCCGAGCCGCTTGCCAAGAATATCACGGCTCTGATCGCAACCGGGGCCATCGGCCTCAACTTCGAAGATCAGGTTGTGGGGGGCGACGGTCTCTATCCGCTCGACACTCAAGTTGAGCGGATCAAGGCGGTGCGCGCCGCCGCCGAGACCGCAGGCGTACCATTGTTCATCAACGCCCGCACCGACCTGTTTCTCAAATCCAAGTCCGATGCCCACGGCGACCATATGGCCGAAGCGCTCGACCGTGCTGCCGCCTATGCCGAAGCCGGGGGCAGTGGGTTCTTCATCCCCGGCCTCAGTGACCCCGACATGATCGCCCGTGTTTGCGATACCGCATCACTGCCCGTGAACGTGATGATGCGGGGCAAGCTGTCGTCAGTGTCCGATGTCGCAGCGCTTGGTGTCGCCCGCGCCAGCTACGGCCCCGGCCCCTTCGCCAATGCCATGACCCAAGCCGCCGAAGGCTACGCCGCCGCCGCTGCCAGCTAGGTTCCGGGTCATCCGCCAATCAGACACCGCATCCCATAGGACGGCGTTCACCCCGCCAATAGGCGCGCGGCGCTCCCCCGGCCACCCAAACATCAGGCATCGTTGGCGTGGCCTTGATCCCATCACCGCAACCGCTCCAGCCGACCTTTGCGTTTGACGATATTCTTATAATCCCACTGGATGTCCCGCGCCTCGGACAGCCACGCCGCCAAGGGCGCGGCCTGCACCTCGTTCATGGTACACAGCCGCAACTCACCGGCCTTGAACGTGCCGCTTGGCGCCAGACCCGGTGTCTCGAACGACTGCCCGCTCCAGAACATCAGCCGCACGCAAGTCTTCAACCGGCTGTAGCCCACGATCGGGTTGCCTTCCAGAAACCACACCGGATGGGCGTGCCAGATCTTGCCAAGCGCATCCGGCAAACCGGTGTTGATTGCACGCCGCAGCGCGTCACAAATCTCCCGGTCCTCTGGGGCAAGGGCGACATGAAACGCTTCGATGGATGTGGCTCCCATCTTCGCAGTCTACCATATTTTCCTCTCCGCCGGGTGGGGCTATCGGCGCCATGTCCTAACCAAAAGTTATCGGCCCGGCTCAAACCTTAACGCAGGCCAGATATGAACAGAATGTAAACACGCTGCGGGTCATACGCGCGCTGCAAAATACGCGGTTTCATCTCCGAAATGCGCAATTTGCCAAATCACGCCCGAAAACTGCCGTTTCCCGAAGATTGAAAATATGCAGTTTATCCCAGCAAAATGAGCATTTTACCTGATTTTAACCATCGTACGCCCCGTTAATGCAGGCCCGCGCCCTTGGGGCTTCCCAAGCCAAAACTCCGGTGCCAAACTCACCGGAACGGATACATCCACACCTTGTAATCAGCGACCAGAATATGCGCCCGCTCAATCTGATCCTTGGTCATTTTCTTGACCACCTCTTCCAGCGAAATCGCCGCGTCGGGGTCGCCGCCAATGGCGCTCAACGTGTACCACATATAGGCTCGGACAAGGTCGGGCGCAGGCATCCCGCGCCCCACCTCATAGTACCATCCGACCCCGGATTGCGCGCCGGGATGTCCCTTCATCGAAGATCGCAAATACCACTCAAATGCCCGCTCGTCGTCACGCTCGACCCCCAGCCCCAGGGCATACATCACGCCAATCAGTTCCTCGGCATCCGCATTGCCGGATCGGGCCGCCGGCCACAGCGCATCATAGGCGGCTTCATAGGCGCCAGCCTCCATCAGATCACGCGCTTCCTCGATCTCTGCAAACGCGGGAAACGCCATAAAAACAAGGGCTATCGCCAATTTGCGCATATGCTTCTCCTTGCGGCCACTCCGGCCCTGGCAGACGATCTGCCACGTCCTTTGACGCCGGATGATTTCATCGCCGTGGACCCAGCGCAAGCCAAGTTGGGCCACCTTTTATTCTACGATCGCATCCTCTCGGGCAATCGCAATATCGCTTGTTCGACCTGCCATCATCCTGACCTTGGAACCGGCGACGGCCTCAGCCTCGGCATCGGCGAAGGCGGCGATGGATTGGGCCCGGATCGGACAGCAGGCGTGGGCGATGATCGTATCCGAAAACGCATTCCCCGGAACGCGCCGGGCCTATGGAATCTCGGTGCAAAAGCGCTGCACACGATCTTTCATGATGGCCGCCTGAGTATCGCGGACACGTACGAGAACGGCTTTAACTCCCCGGCCGAGGAATGGTTGCCACAGGGTCTTGATAACCTATTGGCTGCACAGGCAATTTTTCCTCTGGTCGCGCAATTCGAGATGGTCGGAAACCCCAAGGAAAACGAGGTTGCAGGCGCCATTCACCAACGTATGGACTACGCCTGGCCGATCATCACCGACCGCGTCCGTCACATCCCCGCCTATGCCGAAGGGTTCGCTGGGGCCTACGACCACATCGCCGGACCCAAAGACATCACAATTGCCGATATCGCAAACGCGCTTGCGTCTTTCATGATCTGGGAATGGACCAGCACCGACAGCCCATTTGACGCCTATCTTGCGGGTGACCAAGCAGCGCTGAACAAGCAGCAAAAACAAGGGCTTGAACTGTTTTTTGGCAAGGCGCAATGCAGCACCTGCCACAGTGGCCCGCTGATGACCGACCAGTCCTTCCACGCCCTTGGCCTTCCCCCTTTTGGCCCCGGCCGCACCCGCCGCTTTGATCCGATGGTGCGTGACGTCGGGCGGATGGGGGAAAGCGATGCGCTCGAAGACGCCTATGCCTTCAAGACGCCGATGCTGCGGAACGTGGCGCTGACAGCGCCCTATGGTCACAACGGCGCATATCCCACGCTCGAAGGCATCGTGCGTCACCACCTTGATCCCTTGAAATCATTGGACAATTGGACGCGCGACATGGCCGCGCTGCCCTCTGTGCCCTGGCTTGAGCCTATTGACTTCATGGTTTGGCAAGACAGCCGAGAGATGGCCCGTCAACGGGCCGTGATCCAACACGCGCCAGTCTTGCTGAGTGATACGGAAGTCGATGAAATCGTTGCATTTCTCCACGCGCTAACCGGTAAAGGCGCGCAGACGGACAAGCTGGGCATTCCCGCCTCTGTGCCCAGCGGCCTGCCTGTGGATCCCCGGATCGTGCGCTAGCGCCCCTTCCACACTGGGTCACGCTTTTCGGCAAAAGCGCGCGCGCCTTCCAACTGGTCTTCGGACGTGTACAAAGCCTCGACCGTCGCTAACTGACTTGTGGTGATCCGGTTCAACGCATCCTGAAATTTCGAATCCTCCGCATCCCGCACAACCTCCTTGATTGCGGCATAGACCAACGGGGGCCCCGATGCGATCAACCGCGCCAGGTCCCAAGCCCGATCCAAAAGTGTCCCCGCGGGGACAACCTCGTTCACCAACCCCCAGCGGTGCGCCTCTTGGGCATCAAACCACCGACCGGTCAGCAAAAGCTCCATCGCGATGTGATAGGGAATGCGCTTGGGCAGCTTGATGCTGGCCGCATCCGCAACCGTACCCGACCGAATTTCTGGCAGCGCAAAACTGGCATGTTCGGCCGCGAGGATCATATCCGCACTCAGGGCCAGTTCCAGCCCGCCCCCACAGGCAATCCCGTTGACTGCTGCAATCACCGGCTTGTTCAGCCGTGGCAGTTCTTGCAAGCCGCCAAAGCCGCCAACGCCATAGTCTCCATCCACCGCGTCCCCGTCAGCGGCCGCTTTCAGGTCCCAACCGGGTGAAAAGAACTTCTCGCCTGATCCGGTGATAATGGCCACGCGCAGGTCCGGATCGTCCCGAAAGGATCTGAAGGTCTCGCCCATGATCCGGCTGGTCGCAAGGTCAATGGCATTGGCTTTGGGGCGGTCCAGCGTCACCTCTAGAATTGCGCCCTCGCGCCTTGTTTTTATGGGGCTCATGGCTCAGACCTTTCGTATCAGCGCGTCAGCGGCGACTGCGCGGGTGGGGGTGCAGATCAGCGGGTTCACCTCAACCTCGCTGACAGTGTCGGCATGTGCAAGGACGTACGCCTGAACCGCAAGGATGGCCCGGATCACGGCGTCCCGGTTCGCGGCGGGGCGTCCACGAAACCCGTCCAAAAGGCGCGCGCAACGCAGCTTGGACAGAGCCGCGGCCACAGCGTCCGCGGTGACCGGAAGCAGCAGCGATCGGGTGTCCTCGATAAGTTCCGTGAGCACGCCACCGGCCCCGAGTGTCAGCACAAATCCATGGGCCGGGTCGCAGGTGACGCCCACCAAAAGCTCGGCAATACCATCATCGATCATCTCTTCGATTAGGATACGATCTGTCCCGATCTCAGCCGCTACATCCGCCGCGTCGGCAGCCAAGACGCCGACGCGCACCGCACCCACATCCGATTTATGTGCAAGCCCGATGCCCTTGAGCACCAGTGGCCCGACAAATTCTTTCGTGATTGCGGTGACCTGATCGACATCAACCACCTGGTTAAGCGGCGCAGCCACGCCATATTGCGCCAGCTGCGTCTTTGCTTCGTCTTCGTCCAGGACATCCATGCCTGCTGCGTCATTTGGCAGGCAGATCGGCGCAGGCTGCGGTGCGCCCACGCTGCGGGCCGCGTCAATGGCCGCAAGCGCCTCCCCCAAGCCGAAAAACGGGATCACCCCCCCTCGCACCAGCGCCTGTGCAGTGTCTTGGGGCATCAGTTCTGGCAGGCTGGCAGCCACGGCAATGGGTGCCTGGCTGGTGTGTCGCGCTTGCAGCGCCGCGTCGGTGGCGCAGGCCCAGTCGGCCGCATCGGTCAACGGATAGTCGATGATTGACATTGTCAGGCCGATGTTTTCGCCTGTCATGGCGGCCCACGTCTGCGCCATCCTCTCGGTGTCACGCCAGATATATGTTTGATAATCCAACGGGTTGGCCAGCGCGACCATAGGGCCCAACACCGAACGCAAGCGCTCTGTCTGCGCTTTGGTCAATTCGGGAAAGTGCAAGCCGGTCTCTAGCGCCATGTCAGCGATCAGGCTTGCTTCGCCGCCCGAGCAGCTGATGGAAGCGATGCCGGCGCCGCGCAGGGGGCCGTGCATATGTAACAGTTTCAGCGTTTCCAGAAAGTCGGGCAGGGCGCGAACCCGCGCGATCCCCAGCCGGTCGAGCAGGGCCTGCGCCCCTGCATCCGACCCCGCAAGAGACGCGGTGTGAGACACGGTTGCGTGGCGCGCCTGAGCCGACGCACCGACCTTTAGTGCAACCAGTGGGACACCGCGGGCGTAAGCCTTGGCGGCCAATGCTTCCCATGCGCGCAGATCACCAAACCCCTCGACATGCAAGCCCATCGCGGTGACACGCGTGTCATCCAAAAGTGCCATCGCCAACTCGGCTTGGCTGGTCTGGGCCATGTTCCCGCAGGTGACGGCATAGGCAATGGGCAGCGCGCGTTGCTGCATGGTCAGGTTGATCGCGATGTTCGAACTTTGCGTCAGAATGGCAACGCCTTGATCAACCGGGACACAGCCATGTTGATCGGGCCAAAGCAAGGCCTGGTCGACCGCATTGATGAACCCGTAGCAGTTGGGCCCCAGGATTGGCATGTCGCCTGCGGCTGACACCAAAGCGGCTTGCAGCGCTTTGGCATCCTGATCCTCGGCATCCGCCTCAGAAAAGCCTGACGCGAAACAGATGGCTCCGCCTGACCCAAGGCGAGACAAATCGCCCACGATCTCGACGGTGGCGACACGGTTCACGCCCACAAAGACCGCGTCAGGGCTTTGCGGCAGGTCGGCAACTGACGGGAATACCCCATGATCGGCAATTGTCGCTTTGGTCGGATGGACAGGCCAGATCGCCCCATCAAAGCCAATGTGTTTCGCCTGTTCGATGACAGACCTACACCACTTACCACCACCCACCACCGCGATAGATTTGGGGCGCAGCAGCCGCAACAGGTCCCTATTCTCTGTTTCAAAAAAATCCTGGGGAGCGCGAGGGGCTAGCCCCTCGCTCCGGTCGGATGGGCTCTGCCCATTCGATCTCATGTCACGCCCCGAAAGGCCGCAACAGGTCGCGGCTGATGATGTGGCGCTGGATCTCGCTTGTGCCGTCCCAGATGCGTTCGACCCGTGCGTCACGCCAGAACCGCTCAATGGGAAAGTCGTCCATCAGTCCCATACCGCCGTAAATCTGCAGCGTTGCGTCTGTGACCCGCGCCAGCATCTCCGAGGCATAGAGCTTGGCCGATGCAATCTCGCGGTTGGATGGCAGATTTTGATCCAGCCGCCAGGCGGCGGACAGGGTCAGCCAATCGGCGGCGTCGATTTCGGTGATCATGTCAGCGATCTGAAAGCCGACACCCTGGAACTTGCCGATGGGCTGGCCGAACTGCTTGCGTTCAGCGGCATAGCTCAACGCATAGTCAAAACACCTGCGTGCCCGGCCCACGCTAAAGGCAGCGACGGTCAGCCGGGTGGCATAAAGCCACTCATTCATCACCGCAAACCCGCCATCGACATCGCCCAGCACCTGGCCATCCGGCAGGCGGCAGTTGTCGAAATACAGTATGCAGTTCTTGTATCCTTTGTGGCTGACCGAATTGTAGCCATTGCGTACCTCGAAACCAGGCGTGCCTCGGTCGACAAGGAATGTCGTGATCCGCTTTTTGGGTCCTTTGGGTGTGTCATCCACACCGGTGGCAACGAACACAATGAAGAAATCCGCATGTTCCGCGCCCGAGATGAAGTGTTTGGACCCGTTGACGACCCAATCTCCCCCATCGCGGAGCGCCGTACATTTCATGCCTCGCACGTCCGATCCCGCATCGGGTTCGGTCATGGCCAGAGCGTCCATCCGTTCGCCCTGCACGGCGGGCAGCAAATAACGGTCGCGCTGTTCGGCGTTGCAGGCCATCAGGATGTTTTGCGGGCGGCCAAAGAAGTGGGTCAACGCCATTGACCCGCGGCCCAACTCGCGTTCGACCAGGGTGAAATCTAGGTGGCTCAGTCCGGCCCCACCTACGTCTTCGGGAAAGTTGCAAGCATAAAAGCCCAGATCGACGACCTTGCGCTTGATCTCTGCGCCAAGTTCGGCTGGCACATGTCCCGTACGCTCAACTTCTGCCTCGTGGGGATAAATCTCGTTCTCGACAAAGCTGCGCACGGTCGAGACGATCATGTCCTGTTCTGCAGTCAGACCGAATTGCATGTGACCTCCAACGCGTAACGCCGGAATAAAAGCGTGGCTTGCGGAAGGGTGACGTGCAGGAATAGGCTTCAATTATGCAGGACTGGTCGAAAATCCACGACGCCATGCAGCATGTGGACATCCTGCTGTTTGATCAGTTCTCAAACCACTGCCTTGCCAATTTTGTTGAGCCATTGCGAGCGGCGAACGGCTTTTTGAGAAGACAGGCCTATTGCTGGCGCTTTGTGTCCCTTGATGGTGCGACTGTATACAGTTCCAGTGGGCTCCAGATTGCGCCGCATCACGCGCTGGCCGAGGCCGATGGGCGCGCCCTGATGGTGATGCCATCCTATGGGATCCACGCGCTTGACCGTGCCGCAGTGATCCGTCTGATCAGGCGCGCGGCGGCGCGGGTCTCTGTGATTGGCGGGTTTGACACAGGGCCGTGGTTGTTGGCACGCGCCGGGCTATTGGATGGCTGTGGCGCAACGCTACACTGGGATATGCTCGACACCTTTGCCGAGGCTTTTCCCGAGGTCGACACAAGACGTGAACGCTATGTCATTGATGGGGATCGGGTCACCTGCTCCGGTGCGATGGCCGCGTTTGATCTGGTGATCCGGCTGATTGCATCGGCGCACGGTCCGTCCATCGCCGCAGAGGTTGCACAGCTTTTCATGTCACGGGACGCGGTGCCGATGCTGGGGCCTGTCGCCGCGGGTCGCACTGTGCGCCGTGCCGTTGCGCTGATGCAGGACCACATCGAAACGCCACTGACCATAGCCGAGATTGCGCGCCGCACAGGCTGCACCCAGAAAACTCTTGAGCATCGGGTGCGCGCTGCGCTGGGCGAGACGCCGGTGATGGTCTACCGTCGCCAGCGGCTACAGTTGGCCTTGCGACTGGTGCAGGGCAGCGATTTGTCCGTCGCCGAAATTGCGGGGCGCTGCGGTTATGCCAACGCCAGCGCGATGACCCGTGCCTTCAAATCAGTCTATGGTCAAAGCCCGCGGATGATGCGTCAGGCTGGGCACTAGCTTGGTGCGGGTGCGGTTGGGGTATCTGTTTCGCCATCCTCTTTCCTTTTGCCCGGGAACAGGCGGCGGAGCGCCACATAGAAGACAGGCGTAAAGAACAGACCCAGAAACGTGACCCCCGACATGCCAAAAAAGACGGCGGTGCCCAAAGCCTGCCGCATCTCTGCACCGGGGCCGGTCGCGATCATGAGCGGCACGACCCCGAGAATAAACGCAAAGGCGGTCATCAGGATCGGGCGCAAACGCAGACGGCAGGCATCAATGGCCGCCTCCGCCGGGGACATTCCTTGTTCCTCCTGCGCCTGCAACGCGAACTGCACGATCAGGATCGCATTCTTGGCAGACAGCCCGATCAGCACGATAAACCCGACCTGCGTGAGGATATTGTTGTCCATGCCCCGTAGCATCACACCGAAAAGGGCGCACAGAACCGATAGCGGCACAATCAGGATGATTGCCAGCGGCAGCACCCAGCTTTCGTACAGTGCCGCGAGGAACAGGAAGACGAAGAGCACCGAGAACGCAAAGATAATCGCCGCCTCATTGCCTTGCTGTCGTTCTTGCAGCGCCAGTTCCGTCCATTCAAACGTGACCCCGGGGGGCATCACCTGTTCGGCCAATTCTTCCATCGCAATCAGCGCCTGCCCGGTTGAGACGCCGGGTGCTGCGTTGCCCTGGATCGGCACCGAGACAAGCTGGTTATAGCGCTGCACAAGCGCCGGGCCGGCCGTATCGACGACGGACACAAGCGTGCCCAGTGGCACGAGTCCCCCCGTGGCGGAGCGGACGCGCAGAGTGCGAATGTCCTCCTGCTCCAGCCGGAACTGCTGATCGGCCTGCGCCCGCACCTGAAACAGTCGGCCAAAGGCGTTGAAGTCATTGACGTAAGACGAGCCGAGGTTGATCGACAATGTTTCGAAAATCTCGCCAATGGGCACGTTTAGCATCTGTGCGCGCACGCGGTCGATCTCAAGGAACACTTGCGGCGAACTGGTCGAGAAGGTGGTGAATACCCCCTGCACCTGATCGGATTGCTGAGAGGCCCCCATAAGCGCGTAAGCGGTGTCGAGCGTGCGCTGCATGTCGGTTGTCTCAAGGTCCTGCAATTGCATTTTGAAGCCGCCGCCCGTGCCAACACCGCGCACGGCTGGCGGGGCAATCGCGATGATGAACGCTTCGCGGATGACCTGCATCCGACCAAAGAGAGTGCCAATTATGCTGTTGATGTCCTGCCCGGCCTCAAGCCGTTCGTCGAACGGCGCAAAGGTGGTAAAGATCACGCCTTGGTTGCTTGCATTGGTAAACGTCGCGCCGGAAAAGCCCGCAAACGCCACGGCATTCGTAATCCCGGGTACATCGCGGGCTATTTCTGATGCTTGCCGCATCACCGCATCGGTGCGCTCAAGCGCCGATCCTTCGGGTAATTGGACCACCACAATAGCATAGCCTTGATCCGCATCCGGGATAAAACCGGTTGGCACCTGTTCATTGATCCAAACGGTCGAGGCTAGCAACGCGGTAAAGGCTGCGAGGGATACCAGGATCATGCCCCAGCTTCCCACCAGCAGCTTGACGATCGCGACGTAGCCACGGGTCATGGCATCAAAGCCGCGGTTGAATGCACGGGCGAAGAGACCAAGAAATCGCGTAAGCGGGTTGCGGGATGGTTCGTCGTTTTTTCCCTTTAACAACACCCCGGCCAGAGCGGGCGACAGGCTGAGCGAGTTGATGCTTGAGATGACGGTCGCCACCGCGATGGTCACCGCAAACTGTTGATAGAATTGCCCAGAAATACCGGGCACCACGGCGGCGGGCGCAAAGACGGCAATCAGCACCAGCGACGTCCCGATGATGGCGGCCTGCACCTCGTCCATCGTCACGCTTGCCGCTTCTTTGGGGCTCAGACCCTCCTCGATATTGCGCTCGACATTCTCGGTCACCACAATCGCGTCATCCACCACGATCCCGATGGCCAAGATCAGGCCAAACAGCGTCAGCAGGTTCAGCGTAAAGCCAAGTGCAAGCATGATGGCAAACGTGCCGATCAGGGACACAGGGACCGCAAGCAGTGGAATAACCGCAGATCGCCAATTCTGCAGGAAGATCAAGATCACGATGACGACCAGCAGCACCGCTTCGAACAAGGTTTCATAGACAGCTTCGATAGACGCCTCGATAAACTCGGTCGGGTTGTAGACAACGCGGTATTCCAGCCCCGGAGGAAAGTCCTCGGCCAATTCTTCCATCGTGGCGCGCACCTCTTCGGCAGTGGCAAGCGCGTTTGAGCCGGGGCGCTGGAAGATGCCCAAAGCCACGGCAGGTTTGTTGTCGAGATAGGAGTTGGTCGCATAAGACCGGGCGCCGATCTCGACCCGCGCGACATCACGGACGCGCACGACGCGGCCATCGTCAGAGGCGCGCACGATTACCCGCCCGAATTCACGTGGGTCTTCAAGCCGCCCCTGGGTCGTGACTGTCACCTGAAAGGCATTGTCCGCGGTGTTTGGCGGCGCCCCCAGTGATCCGCCTGACACCTGCACGTTTTGTTCGCGCAGTGCCGCCACGACATCGCCCGCGGTCAGGCCAAGCGACGCAATCTTGTCGGGATCGAGCCAGACGCGGGCAGAAAACTCGCGTTCGCCAAAGATAACCAGATCACCGACACCGTCGAGCCTGACAAGCTGGTCGCGCACCCGTGCACGGGAATAGTTGGAGACGTAAAGCTGATCAAAGGTTTCGTCCGGCGACAGCATATGCACGACCATCATAAGGTCAGGCGACGATTTTGTGGTGCTGACCCCCAAGGCGCGCACTTCCTGCGGCAACCGGGGCTCTGCAATCGCTACGCGGTTCTGGACCAGCACCTGCGCAGCATCAAGGTCTGTGCCCAGGTCGAAGGTGATGGTCAGGCTCATAGCGCCATCGGCGGTCGAAAAGGACGACATATAGAGCATCCCCTCGACCCCGTTGATCTCTTGTTCAAGCGGGGTCGAAACGGTGTTGGCGATGGTCTGGGCATCGGCACCGGGATAGGACGCACGCACCACAATCGAAGGGGGCGCAATCTCGGGGTATTGTTCAATTGGCAGTTGGTAATAGGACACCAACCCAAGGATGGTGATCACCAGTGACATCACCACGGCAAAGATCGGACGGTTGACGAAAAACCGACCCATCTCAGTTTTCCGCTATCAGCGGCAGTTCAGTCATTTCGGGGTTCACCGTTGTCCCGGGTCGCGCGCTGACCAGCCCATCAATCACTATTGTCTCGGTGCCTTCCATGCCCTCGCGGATCACGCGGTAGCCATCGATGCGCGGGCCCGGGCGGACAGGTAAAGGGGTGACAAGCCCGTCTGCGTCAACTGTCATGACGAGGCGGCGGTTTTGGTCAGCGACGATGGCGCGATCCGGCACCAGAATGCCCTCGTAGGGCAGCGACCCCGGCACATTGACACGCCCGAACAGGCCGGGGGTCAGCAATTCATCCGGATTTTCAAGGACAGCGCGCACCCGCATCGTGCCCGTTTGCTCGTCGATCTTGTTCTCTGAAAAGTCCAGAAAACCGGTCTGTGGGGGGATTTGACGGTCTGACAGCGTCACCCTCACTTCCAGTTCACCGCCCCCTTCCTGTAGGGATGTGCCGCGGGCGCGGGCGTCGCGGGCGTAGGCCAGAAAATACCGCTCATCAATGTCAAAAAAGAAGTAGATCGGGTCGTTCGAGACAATGGATGTCAATTCGGTCTGGTTTGCCGACACCAGGTTGCCGGGGTCGATCAGCGCCCGGTCGATACGCCCTGACATCGGGGCTCGGATCTCTGAAAACTCGAGGTCCAGTTCGGCAAGTTCAACAGCGGCACGAGCCTGCTCCAATGCCCCTTGGGCGGCTAGAAACCCTTCACGCCGCTCGTCCAACACGCTTTGCGGAATGGTTCCATTGCCAATCAATGCCTCAGCGCGTTCAAGCTGTTCGGAGGCGAAGTCAAAGGTCGCATTTGCCACGTCAATCTGTGCCTGGGCCTGGCGCAAGGCGGTGCGAAACTGGCGCTGGTCAATGGTAAACAAAAGCTGGTCCTGCTCGACCCGAGCGCCGTCTTCAAAGTGGACGGCCTCCAGATAGCCTGACACGCGCGCTCTGACCGCAACTTCGGCCTCTGCCTCGAAGCGCCCGACAAATTCGTCGTCTTCCACGATGGTCTTTACGACCGGATTTGCAACTGTAACTGTCGGGGGCCCTTGTTGGGATGATACCGCGCCTGCCAAGAGTGCGATTAGGAGAAAGCTGAGCGACGCCATATGTTTCATGTAAGGCTGTCCTGACGTTTGAGTGCGATCTGCAAGCAGACCTTTAACCTAGGCTGCGGCCCCCTCAGGTCCATCAAGGGCTCACTCATGCAGTAAGCCAGAGGTTGCCCGACTGAGTCCATAGGAACACTTAAGTTGTGGCCAGACTGCCAAAGAAAGCTGATTTGTTGAGGTTTTTTGGAGTGTTTTTTGGTCGACCGAGCGACCACAACGTACAAAAAAGGCCAGAGCATCGTGCCCCAGCCGTGTCGAAATGGGTGCAGACATCAGGACGCAATGCGCTCAGAGGACAACGATGCCATGAACTGGCTGGGATGGTAGGACTCGAACCTACAACCTACGGTACCAAAAACCGGTGCTCTACCAATTGAGCTACATCCCAACGTGCCGCGCTAATTAGAGCGGCGTTGTCGTGCGCGCAAGCCCCTTTGCATCAAAAAGCGGTACTATTCCTTGGGCGCTGCTTCGGTCAGCAAATCCGGGGCATCGGGGTCACTGCGCTCTGCTTCGACCAGCTTATCGAGAGCGGCCTGCGCCGCATCCGCGACAACCACGGTCGAAGCATCTGCCAACGCAGTTGGCGCGGCCGGGGGGGTTGATGTCGGCGCAGACTGAGAGAGGTCGTCGGAAAGGGGTGCCCCGCCCAGCAGTTGCACGCGGTAGGTTGTGTCGGGCACCTCAATTCCCGCGCCTTCGATCCGGGCTTTGACAAGACGCAGGGCTTCTCCCTTGGCGCGCACGAGCGACGTTGCCTCTTGGTCAATCCAGCCGGTGACAGAAAGAAAAATCGCGCCGTCGCCGATCCGCTCGATCCACGACATCGGTGCCGGTTCGGCCAGCACAAACGGAAGACTGGCAACCGTGTCTTCGGTCATCTGGCGCACGTCGGCCAAATCGGCATCGGATGCGACGCCAATCTCGAAACTGAAACGTCGTTCGGTATTGGTCGTGAAATTGACAATCCGGCTTTTGAACACCGTGGCGTTGGGAATACGGATGTGATTGCCGTCAAAGCTAAGCAGGATGGTCGCACGGCTTGTCAGGCGAATGACTTTTCCGATGTCGCCTTCGATTTCCACCACGTCGTTGGGCCGGAAGGGCTGGCGGATCGACAGCATGATTGATGCGATAAAGTTCTCGACCGTGTCGCGCACCGCAAAGCCGATGGCGAGACCCACAATACCGGCGGCCCCAAGGATTGTACCCAAAAGCGCTGTCGCCCCAAGAATGTCGAGCGCAATGACCACTCCTGCTACAAAGAACAAAGTACGCACCACCTGCCGATAGATGTCGGCGATAAAGGCATTGGGCGCAATCCGGTCCCAAGGATAGCGTGACCGGGCCAGAAGCAGCCCAAGTACCAGCACAACAGTGAAGGCAAGTGCCGCAACGGCGACCAACGGCAACAGGGCGACCGCCTGGTTGATCCGGGCTTGGAAACGTTCAACCGCCGGGTTAAGGCGTGCCACCACATCGGTGGTTTCGGCCACCTGGTTTTCGATAGCTACGACGCCCTCGACACGACCGACCAGTTCATTCAATCGGTCCGCGGTGACCGTGTCGACCGTAGTGCCGCGCAGCGTCACAATTCCCGAAGTGACAGACACAGTGACCCCGTCAAACCCGTCAAGTTCGTTCAGGATGCCCCGAATGCGCATTGCAATCGCGGCGTCCTGGTCCGCACTGTCTTCGACTGTAATTGTGCCCTGGGGCTGGCCGCTGTCCTGCGACCAGAGCGGCGTAGCAGCCAGACAGATCACAAGGAGGAGCCTGATCACCTCGACACCTCGACCAAGATGGCCCCGGCACGATCGCCAGCCTCAACTGCCTCATGCGCGGTGGCTGTGTCAGCCAGCGCAAAGCGGTCGGCCACTGGGCAGGACAAATGGCCCGACACCAGAGCATCATGCAGCCGGGTGATTGCCGCTGTCCTCTGCGCGGCTGGTAAAAGATAAATCAAAAGGATGTCGAGTGTGACCGCTTTGAACAGCAATGGACCAAATGGAAGGGTCGGGGCCATATCCTTGGCCGACCCATATGTTGCGACAACACCATTGGGCGCAATCACGTCTGCATTAGTCGCGATGTTTGCGCCAAATTCTACTTCGACAATGCGCGATACGGGTGCCCCATCATTCGCCGCCAGAATATGTTGCGATAGGTCAGGATCGGTGTAGTTCAAAACCGCATCTGCCCCCACTTGTTCAGCTGCCGTCAATCCGTCCCCGCGGGCGGTGGCGATCACTTTGGCCCCACCCCATTTTGCCAATTGGACGGCGAGCAGGCCAACGGTGCCAGCACCCCCTTGAACCAACACGGTCTGCCCGCGCACATCCCCGCCCCCAAAAACAGCGTGGGCGGCCGTCAGCCCTGGAATACCCAGAATCGCGCCGGTTTCGTCGCTGACTTCATCGGGCAAGGGCACCGCCTGATCGGCCGGAAGGCATATATGCGTGGATGCCGTCCCGAAGGCGCGTTGCCATTGGCCATTCCATATCCACACTCTCTGGCCCACCCTGTCCGCAGACACCCCATCCCCCGCGGCGACGATCCGTCCGGCGCCATCACTGTGTGGGATGATCTGGTCAAAGGGCGGTTTGGTCACGCCTGGCCGTGCGCCAGACCGGGCTTTAACATCGGAGGGGTTCACGCCGGAATACGACACTTCCACCAGAACCTCGCCCGGTGCCGGGTCGGGCGTTGGACGGTCGATCAGGTGCAACACGTCAGATGCAGGGCCGAAACGGGAGTATTGTATACATTTCATCTGGGTGGTCTTTTCAAATCGGGCCGCAGGCTGTGGCTTGGATGCTAGCCAAGATACCGCCGAGAGCAAGGAGAGTTCCGATGACACGCACCGTTCTGATCCCCCCAGCTATACGCGACGCCTGCGCACAGGCCGGCATGTCGCCGGGGGTTGTGTCACACAACCACGTCTTTTTGACGGGCGTGACGGGGGCCGGCCCAGATGGCGCGATGCCCGAAACGGAAGACGCGCAGTTTAACGCATGCTTTGCCAAGATCGCGTTGGTCCTGTCAGAGGCAAAGCTTGGTTTGGACGCCATTGTCGAGATGACCAGCTATCATGTGGGATTGCGCGCGCATTTCGACCTGTTTGATCGGGTGCGTCGCGCCCACCTGTCCGATCCGTTCCCGGCCTGGACCGCCGTTGAAGTGGCGGGTCTACGCAGGCCAGGGGCGGTTGTTGAAATCCGGGTTGTGGCGGCGATGTGCTAGTCGCGCACCTCGTCAATACCGACACCCCAGAGCCGAGCCTTGGGGGCCCAACCTCTGTACCCGCCCGAACTCACACGGCACCACTCCGGGCCACATCTGCCCAGACGTGCCACCACCCCCGCTTCAAGCGCCGCAGTCACCGGGGCGTTGGCGTCCGGCTTGGTGCGCAGCGTGAGCATGTCTTGCTCAACGATCACGGTGCGTGTGCCTGAAAGCAGCGAATAGTGGATCCAGCCCCCGAACCCCTCACGATCCTCGACCCGGCGCCAGTGCCCGTGTTCTGCAGTAATCCTGAGCGGCATGTCACGCCGTGTGAACACCCAGTCGATCCGATGAGTGAGCGATGGGCCACGCCGGACGTTACCTTCATTGGCTTTCATCGACACGTAGCGTGGCAGTGGCAGGTTCGTGACTGACCCGGTGTCGCGTGCCATCAGCGGCAGGGCGAAGCCTAGCACCACAAGCATCGATAGCGCCGACCGCCACACCACAATGGGGAATTTTCCGCTCATCACTCGCCTTTTGATATGGCCGAGGTTCTTGTGCCTCGTGCTCACATCCGCCACCATGCCAAAAATGGGTCACAAGACCAAGCACCGGGGAGGGCGCAATGCCAAAGGAACGTCTGAGTGTTGTCGTTACGCGACGGTTGCCCGCCGAGGTCGAAACCCGGCTAAGCGAACTGTTCGACGTGATACTGCGCGACAGCGACGCCCCCATGTCCCGGTCCGAGGTGGTCGAGGCGATGAAGGCCGCCGACGTACTGGTGCCCACGATCACCGATACCGTGGACGGCGCCATGATCGGCCAGGCAGGCGAACGCTTGAAGCTGATCGCGAATTATGGTGCGGGCGTCGATAATATAGACGTGGCCACAGCGCGACAGCGCGGCATTCTTGTGTCCAACACGCCCGGCGTACTGACAGATGACACCGCCGATATGGCAATGGGGCTGATCCTGGCGGTGACACGGCGCCTTCCCGAAGGTCTGGCCGCGATGCAATCCGGGACATGGGATGGCTGGGCCCCTACGGCCTTTCTGGGGGGGCGTGTGGCCGGGCGCCGTCTGGGTATCCTGGGCATGGGCCGGATCGGCCAGGCCGTGGCGCGACGCGCGGCGGCCTTTGGGATGCAGGTGCATTACCACAATCGCCGCCGTTTGCGGCCTGAGATAGAGGATGAATTTGGGGCGACCTGGTGGGAGAGCCTGGATCAGATGGTCGCGCGCATGGATGTGATCAGCGTGAACTGCCCACATACGCCGTCGACCTTTCACCTGATGAATGCACGACGGCTGAAACTGATGAAGCAGGATGCGGTGATCGTGAACACCTCGCGCGGTGAAGTGATCGACGAAAACGCGCTGACCCGTATGCTGCGCGCAGGCGAGATTGCGGGTGCGGGCCTCGATGTTTACGAAAAAGGGACCGAGGTGAACCCGCGACTGCGAGAGCTGAATAACGTCGTACTGTTGCCTCATATGGGGTCAGCCACCCGCGAAAGCAGGATCGAGATGGGCGAGAAGGTCATCATCAATATCAAAACCTTCGATGACGGCCACAGGCCGCCAGACCAGGTCGTGCCGTCTATGCTGTAGTCCCCCGGGCGGCTGCGCTGCCCGGTCGAAGTGACGAACCGATTGCCGAGCCTGCGCCAAAGGAGGACCCCATGCGCTTTTCCCTGACCGTTGCCTTCACCCTCATCGCAGGCGCCGCGCTGGCGCAGCAAACTGCAGACGCCGTCCAGCCCGAGGCCGGTGTCGACGGTGTCGCGACCGCAACCAGTGCAGCGGTTGCCGCGGCGCAAGCCGCCAAGGATGCAGGTCAGCCCGTCACGGCGCAAAACTATATGGTGGCCGCTGCAAACCCGCTGGCGGTGCAGGCCGGGGTCGACATCTTGGCGGCAGGTGGCACTGCGGCGGACGCGCTTGTGGCCGTGCAGGTGGTCTTGGGCTTGGTCGAGCCGCAATCCTCCGGTCTTGGGGGTGGCGCGTTTCTGGTCTGGTATGACGCTGCGACGCAGGAATTGACCACGCTTGATGGTCGCGAAACCGCGCCGCTGGCGGCAACGCCCGGCCTGTTCCAGACGGAAGATGGTGAGCCCATGGGCTTTTTTGATGCTGTCGTTGGGGGACGGTCTGTTGGCACCCCCGGGACGCCTGCGCTGCTTCAAGAGGTACATACACGCTGGGGCAATCTGGCGTGGCCACGGCTTTTTGACGCGGCCATCGGGCTGGCCGATGACGGTTTCGAAGTCTCTCCGCGCCTTGCAGGCCTGATCGAACGCGATGCTGAACGGCTGGGCACATTCCCTGCAACATCGGACTATTTCTTGCCGGGTGGGACCCCGCTGGCCATGGGGACGGTGCTGAAAAACCCTAACTATGCGGCGACGCTGCGCGCCATGTCGCGGGACGGTGCCGATGCGATCTATACCGGTGCCATTGCGTCCGACATCGTAGAGATTGTGCAAAACGCCGCGGGCAACCCGGGCGTTCTTTCACAGGTGGACCTGGCGGTTTATCAGGTGAAAGAACGAGCGCCCGTCTGCGCGACCTACCGGTCTCATGAAGTGTGCGGCATGGGGCCACCGTCCTCCGGGGCACTGACGGTCGGCCAAATTCTTGGGATGCTCGACAGCTACGATCTGGCGGCACTCGGGGCCGAAAACCCCGAAAGCTGGCGGTTGATCGGTGACGCCTCCCGCCTCGCCTTTGCGGATCGGGGGCGGTACATGGCCGACAGTGACTTCGTGCCAATGCCCACCGCGGGGCTTCTAGAGCCTGGCTACCTCGCGGATCGCGCGGCTCTTCTGGGCGGCGACGCTGCACTTGACGCTGTCAGTCCTGGCACACCCGCTTTTGATCACAGCCTGAACTGGGCAGATGATCAAAGCCTCGAATTGCCCTCGACCTCGCACATCTCGATCGTGGACAGTTTTGGCAACGTCGCGTCGATGACAACGACCATCGAAAATGCGTTTGGTTCGCGGCTGATGACCAACGGCTTTCTATTGAACAACGAGTTGACGGATTTCAGCTTCAGGACCCACACAGACGGCGTGTCGATTGCAAATGCTCTGGCACCAGGCAAACGCCCGCGGTCCTCCATGTCGCCGACCATCGTGATGAAGGACGGCGTACCGGTGCTGGCCATCGGCTCACCAGGCGGGAGCCGGATCATCGGCTACACGGCCAAGTCGATTATCGCATGGCTGGATTGGGGTATGGACGTGCAACAGGCCGTAAGCCTACCCCATGCGGTGAACCGCTTTGGCACCTACGATGTCGAGGAAGGCACCTCGGCTGCCGATCTGGCCCCGCCGCTTGAGGCGTTGGGCTTTGAAGTGAACGCGCGGGGCTTGAACTCTGGCCTTCATGCAATTGAAATTGGCGACATGCTGCAAGGCGGGGCCGACCCGCGCCGCGAAGGGATCGCGCTGGGTGACTAGGCCCGCGCATCGAGGGAGGGACCGCATATGCCACAGGCCACTGACCTGCCACGCAACGAGGAAGGGATCGCCACAGCACTTGGCATCCTGAAGCAACAGTTTGGTGACCGGTTTCACACCGGTCAGGTCATGCGCGACCAGCATGCCCACACCACCACATGGATCCGGGCACAGGCGCCTGATGCCGTGGTGTTTCCAACATCCACCCGCGAGGTGTCCGACATCGTCAAGGTCTGTGCAACGCACAAGGTGCCGGTGATCCCCTTCGGCACCGGCACGTCACTTGAAGGGCACGTGAATGCCCCCGCCGGCGGGATTTCAGTTGATTTGACCCAGATGGACCAAATCATCGCGGTTCATTCCGAAGATCTGGATTGCGTGGTCCAGCCCGGTGTCACGCGGGAGCAACTCAATACCTATCTGCGCGACCGGGGATTGTTTTTCCCCATCGATCCGGGTGCGAACGCATCGCTTGGCGGGATGACCTCGACCCGGGCCTCAGGCACCAATGCGGTGCGCTACGGCACGATGAAGGACAATGTACTGGCGCTTGAGGCCGTGATGGCGGATGGGCGGATTGTTCGCACGGCGCAGCGGGCCAAAAAAACATCAGCCGGATATGACATGACCCGGCTGCTGGTGGGATCCGAAGGCACCTTGGGTCTGATCACCGAGATCACGTTGAAACTGCAGGGCATTCCAGAGGCGATATCGGCCGCACGGATGTCTTTTCCATCGGTCGATGCAGCGTGCCAGGCGGTGATGACCACCATCCAGTACGGCATTCCGGTGGCGCGGATTGAGCTGATGGATGCGCTGAATGTGAAAGCCGCCAACGCCTATGCCGGGTTGAGCCTGCCAGAGACGCCGCTGCTGCTTTTGGAATTCCACGGCTCGGACCGAGGTGTGGTCGAGCAGGCCGAGATGTTTGGATCAATTGCCGAGGACGCCGGGGGCATCGACTTTGCCGCGACAGCCACTGCCGAGGAGCGCAACAAGTTGTGGAAGGCGCGCCATGATCTTTATTGGGCGACGCTGCAATTGCGGCCCGGCGCGCAGGGGATTTCGACAGATGTGTGCGTGCCCATTTCACGCCTGGCCGAGGCGGTAACCGGGGCGCAAGCCAAGGCGGAAGAGCTGGAGCTGCTTGCCCCCATCGTTGGCCATGTGGGCGATGGCAATTTTCATTCGCTTGTGCTGATCGATATCGAGAATGAGAGCGAGGTGCGCCGCGCCGAAGCGTTTACCGCGTTTCTGGCGGAGGAGGCTATTCGTCTGGATGGGACCTGCACCGGCGAGCACGGCATCGGGCAGGGCAAGATGCCGTACCTGGTCAAGGAATTGGGCGCCACAGTCGAATATATGGCCGCGATCAAGACCGCCCTTGATCCGCACAACATTATGAACCCGGGCAAGATTTTCGGCCGCTGATCCAGGCGCGGCCCTGCCCTGTTTTGATCGGGCAGCGGGATGCGCCGCAAAGACCCCAAGGCCGCGTGCCGCGACGACATGTTTTAGGGGGCTCTGCCCCCGGTCGCTGCCGCGACTCCCCCGGGATATTTTGAAACAGAGAAGAACGGACCTGTGGTGGGCGTCGTTTTTCTGCCGTGACCGGTCGGCCTGCTGGCGTGGTCCGGCGCTTGAGTTTTCTAGAACTTGCATCACCATGCCAAGGGGAGTCGGGACATGAAAACGCACGTCAAAGCGCTGGTGGTGGGCGGCGGTGCCGTGGGCACGTCGATTGCCTATCATCTTGCCCGCGCCGGTTGGGACGATGTGATGTTGCTAGAGCGGGACGAGTTGACCTCCGGCTCGACCTGGCACGCGGCGGGCCTGCTGCCCTATTTTAACATGTCCTACGCGACGACCCACATCCATGACTATTCCATCAAGTTCTACAAGACGCTGGAGGCCGAGACCGGTTTGAATGCGGGCTTTGCCGTTGTTGGCAACCTGCGCATGGCGCAGACGAATGAGCGCATGGACGAGTATATGCTTTATGCCTCGACCGCCGAGACCTGTGGCGTGCCCTACGAGTTCATGACACCCGAGCAGATCAAGGCAAAGTGGCCGCTGATCCGCACTGATGATCTGAAGGGTGCGCTGTATCACCAGACAGATGGCTACATCAATCCCGCCGACGTCACGATGGCGATGGCCAAGGGGGCGCGGCAGCGTGGCGTGATGATCGAGCGGAAGTGGCAGGCCGATGCCTTTCACTGGACAGGCGCAGCGTGGGAGGTCACGGCCACCAAGATGGTTGAGAAAGGCGGCAATCTGGTGCCGTCGGAGGAGCAGGTTGTGATCACGGCGGAGCATGTCGTGACGGCTTCGGGCAACCATGCGCAGCGCACGGCTAAGATGCTGGGGATCAAGATACCTGCGATTCCCGTCGAGCATCAGTTTATCGTGATGGAACAGGACCCGGAATTGGTTGCATTCCGGGCCGCGGGCAATGTCGAGCATCCGGTGATCCGGGATGCGGACGCGCAATCCTATGTGCGAGAGGAACGGGGCGGCTGGATTCTGGGTGTCTATGAACATGGCGCGCCCGCACGGTTTGCGCACGGTGTGCCAGACAGTTTTCGGGCGGATCTGTTCCCATTGGATCTTGAGCGGATCGAAGATCAATACATGGCGATGATCCATCGTGTGCCCTCCTGCGAGAACAGCGGGTTGAAGGACGATTTCAACGGTCCGATTTGCTATACACCCGATGGCAACCCGCTGGTGGGGCCTGCGCCGGGATTGACGAATATGTGGCTGGCCGAGGGGTTTTCGTTTGGGATCACTGCGGCTGGGGGCACAGGGTATTACCTGGCGCAGATGATGGTTGAAGGTGAGGCCGAGATCGACATGGCGTCGCTCGACCCCAAGCGCTACGGCGACTGGATGACGACGGAGTATGCCGCGCGCAAGAACGAGGAATGCTACGAGCACGTCTATATCCTGCACCACCCGGACGAGGAGCGGGAGGCGTGCCGCCCCTTGCGCACGGGCCCGGCCTATGACCGGCAGAAGGCGGCTGGCGCGCAGTTCGGGTGCGTGAACGGGTTTGAACGGCCCAATTACTACGGCCCGTTGGATGCACCAGACAGCTTTGATCACGATGCGCGGTCTTTTCGTCGCGGGGGGTGGTGGCCCTATGCCGTCAACGAGGCAAAGGCCATTCGTGAAGGTGTGGGGCTGATCGACGCGACTGCCTTTACCAAACATCGGATTTCGGGGCCGGGCGCTACGGCTTTCCTCGATTGGTTCACCACCAACAAGCTGCCCAAGGTCGGGCGTATCAATCTGACCTATGCGCTGACGGCGGCAGGAACGACGCGCACCGAATATACGATCGTGCGACTGGCCGAGGATGACTACTACCTTGTATCGGCGGGGGCGTGGCATGCCTATGACCAGGACTACCTCTATAAAGCGATTATGGACAAGGAGCCGGAGTTCGGACGTATCAACGAAGAAGATGTGACGACGAGGTGGGGCGTCTTTGCCATTGCTGGGCCCAAATCGCGGGATGTCTTGAACACGCTGGTGAGGGATGCGGACCCCGCGACCGTGCTGTCGAACACGCGCTTCCCCTGGCTGAGCTATCGCGACATCGAATTGGGGATGTGTCCGGTACGGGCGATCCGCGTGGCCTATACCGGGGAGTTGGGGTGGGAATTGCATCACCCGATCGAGATGCAGAATTACCTTTGGGATCAACTGGTTGCTGCGGGTGCGCCGCATGGGCTGAAGCTGGTGGGCGCGCGGGCGCAGAACTGGTTGCGGCAGGAGAAGTCCTATCGTGCCTTTGGGACGGAACTGGGGCGAGATGCAACGCCCATAGAGGCGGACCTGCCGCGTTTCGTCGACCTGTCCAAGGATTTCCATGGCAAGGACGCGATGGAGAAGATCGGGGTGCGGTCGACATGTGTGACCTTGCTCATTGACGGGCCGGAAGATGCTGACCCGTGGGGGCGTGAGGCGCTTTATGACGGGGACACGCGCGTGGGGCGTTTGACCTCTGGCGGATATTCAGTGGCTTTTGGCAAGTCGATTGGCATGGGGTACGTGACACCGAATTTGGCGGTGCCGGGCACCAAGCTGCGGGTCAGGATGTTTGATCAGCTTTGGGATGCGCAGGTGGTTGAGGATAGCCCCTACGATCCAAGCAACGAGGTCATTCGCAAGGACGGCTAGGAGCGGTTTCGCAGCACTTGCGCTGCGGCAACCGGCTGTGGGCCAGCCCCTAGACTCTATGATCTTTCGGCGCCAAAGAGACAATCACCGGATCGTGCGTCGGTCGAGCCATGCCTCCCAATCGGTTCGGGAGCCATTGAAGGCGTTGATGTCAATCGATCCGGATGTGTTGGGTAGTGTGCCGGTCGCGGTGTATTGCCAAAAGCGCCAAGGCTGGCCGGGATAGGCCTCGGCCGGGGATTTGGCCGTGGTGCGCAGCCAAAATTCATATCCCCTGAAACGGTTTAGCTGTGCGTCTTCATAGAAGCCGGGGGTCGTGTAGATGATTGGGCGCTGGCCGTAATGCGTCTCGACCAATTGCAACCAGCGGCGCATTTCATTTTGCACCGTGGCTGCATCGGGGCGGCGCTGACAGGTGGGCGAAAACGGGTTCCATTCCATGTCCAGCACGGGCGGCAGGCTGCCGCGCGTTTTGGGTGCTGTCTGGATAAAGAACTGCGCCTGCACCTCGGGTGCGGTGCAGAAGTAATAGAAGTGGTAGGCCCCGCGCTTGATGCCTGCGCGGCCCGCCCCGCGCCAATGGTCGCGAAAGGCAGGGTCGGCCAAATCACCGCCCTCGGTGGCTTTCAGGAATACGAACTCAATCCCCACTTCCCGGGCTCGAACCCAATCAACCGAGGTCTGGAAACGGGCGGCATCCATACCGCGAACGGGGTAGGTGTCGGGTTGCCTGCCCGCGAACCGAACCGGGTCCGTGTCGCCAATAACCATGGGCCCGGTGAAGGGTGCAGGGGCGGAGGTGCAGGCGGCCAGTAGCACCAGCGCAGCAATCAGGAGACGGGTCAACATGGCCTCAGCCTAGCGGCTTAAAAGCGGGCTGGCGACAAGGATTTGACGGTCTGCGCGTCGATGTGCGGAGGACGGCCCAAGACCAGATCTGCAAGCAATTGACTGGCTGCGGGGGCAGTCTGGAACCCATATCCGCCTTGGCCTGCACACCAAATGAAATCAGGCACATCGGCGTCGCGCCCCAACACCAGGCAGCGGTCGGGGGCAAAGCTGCGCAGACCTGCCCATGTGGTTTCCACGCGGGTGACAGGGGCAGTGACATGTTGCTCAAAGCGGTCGAGGCCTTGGGCCAGCGCCATGTCTTCGGCCCAGGCATCGTGCGGGTCTACCACGTCTTCGTCGGCGGGCGACACCAGCAGCTTTCCCGCATCGGGCTTGGCGTACCAGCTTTCGGCTACACCAAAGAAGATGGGCCATGTGTCGACAACGTGCCCCGCCGGGGCCGGCAGCCGCGCCATGGATCGGCGGCAGGGTGTGATGCCGATGGGAGTGATGCCGGCCATCGCGGCAATCTGGTCTACCCAGGCGCCGCCGGCGTTAACCAGTATATCTGCGGCGAACACATCAGAACCGCACTGCACCTTCCATCTTGTGTCGCGTGTGATGTCGGTCACGCGACACCCGGTCAGAACCTGCCCGCCATTTGCGCGCACCGTCTTTGCAAAGTCCTGAATCATGCGATCCGTGTCGATATCCCAGGCGTCTGCGTGATAGGCGGCGCGCGCGATTTGGGCGTTCAGGATGGGTACGTGGTGCCGCGCATCCTCCACCGAAATCTCTTCGCATTTCAACGCTTTGGCGTCGGCCTCGAACGGATCATCCTCACCCGCGCGGCTCACCAACAATAAACCGCGGGGGCTAAGATAGGGTTGGTGATAGTCCGCGCTTGCCACGTTCAGTGCAACCACCGGGCGCGCGCCGTAGTTCTGCTCAAAGAGCGCCGCTGAGCGGCCCGAGGCGTGGTAGCCGAGGGCGCTTTCGCCTTCGATCAGCGTCACCTGAGCGCCGTCGGACAGGCGCGCAGCGGCAGACACCCCCGCGATGCCGCCACCAATGACGATAATGTCGGTCATGCCTCCTCGATCCGGTCCGTGGCGGGCGGGGGCGTGACACTGAAGCCCGTGATCTGGTTGTAGAGCTCTGCTGTCATCGTGACGTCAAGCGCGGCCAGGGACGCGGCCAATTGCCCGGCAGACCGGGCTGATACGATAGGATGCGGGCGCGCCGGGTGGGCCATGGCCCAGGCCACGGCAAGCGTCGCTGCGCTGGTACCCAGATCGGCAGCAAGCGCCGACAACGCGACCGCCGTGTCGCGCATCCAGTCCACATCGTAACGCGCGGCATAGCGATGATCCTGGGTCAGCCGCCCCGTGCCTCCGGTGGCGTATTTGCCAGTCAGAAGCCCGCCCCCGAGCGGGGAATAGGGCGCAATTTCGATCCCCTGATCAACAGCCATGGGGAACAACTCGACCTCGGCCTGCCGTTTGACCAGGCTGTGCATGGGCTGAATGATATCGATCCGCACCTCGAACTGAGCAGCCACGGCCTGGGCCTTCATGACCTGCCATGCAGCAAAGTTCGACACGCCAATATACCTGATCTTGCCCTCGTGTTTCAGGGTCGCGAGCGCGTCAAAGCTCTCTTGCAGCGGCGTGTCATCGTCAAAGCGGTGCAAGTAGAGGATATCGACCACATCCATCTGCAACCGCTGTTGCGAGGTCGCAAAGCTGGACAGGATGTTCTCGCGTCCTGCCCCGCCGTTATAGGCGGATTTGGTCGCGATGATCACGCTATCGCGGTCGGCCTGGGCCATTTCGCCCAGCAGAGTTTCCGAGGCTCCCCCGGTATAGACGAAGGCCGTATCGAAATGTGTGATCCCGGCGGCACGCGCGGCGTCGAACATGGCCCGGCTTTCAATGGCATCCGCGTTGCCGCCGAACTGCATGGTGCCGAAGGTAAGGGGCGATAGCGCTGTGCCATTGAGGGAGTTGATCATGGGTCAAGTCGTGCCATGGCGACCAGCATGCGCGCAACGGTTAACGAGTGGGACGCCTGAAAATATCGGAGCCGTCTGCGTCAGCGGGCCGACAAGGACGCCGCTGCGTTCCCCCTTCGTATCACCCTGCCGCCGCCATGCTGCACCTGCTGACGTCTGATGACACTAGAGGTGCGAGGATGCAGTGGACTGTGCCCGCAAAGAGAATAAATTCAGTAGCAAGCGGGATGGAGGGCACAAGGATGGCCGACGGGTTCGAGGCGATGGTGGATGAGGCTCTGACCTTCTTCGCCAAGCTGGAGAAGAACAACACCAAAGACTGGTTTGAGCCGCACAAGGCACATTACAAAGACGCGATTGCGGGCCCGGCCGGATTTTTCTCCGATCTGATGGCCGAAGACATCGCGCGCATCACCGGCAAGCCGCACAGCCCCAAAGTGTTTCGCATCTACCGGGATGTACGCTTTTCCAAGGACAAGACGCCGCTCAACACCCATCTGCATATCATGTGGTCGCCTGCCGACAAGGATCCGCTCGCACCGTCATGGTTCTGGGGGCTGGCCCAGGATTACTTCATTCTTGGCATGGGCGTGATGGGGTTGCAGGGCGAACACCTGACCCGCTACCGCGCCTTTGTCGATACCTTGGGTGATGGCCTGCGGGACGCGTTGGACCAGGCCGCAAACAGCGGGGTAGAGATCAGCGACTGGGGGCCGGAGCCGCTAAAACGCGTGCCGAAGCCCTATGATCAGGATCATCCGCACGGAGATTTACTCAAACGCAAGGCGCTCGCGGTGTCGGGTCCCATGCCCGCAGACTGGCGCGACACCGGCGTCGTCAAAGCCACCCTGTCGCGGGTCGAGGCGCTGATGCCCGTCTGGACGGTTTTCGACAAACATCTGTGAGTTGACGCATATCAAGGACGGGTCAGCGAAACTCGTGTCTGATCCCTGCATTCAACAGCAGGAGAAGTCACGTGGCCCAATCCCTTGAAACGCTTAATGCCAATGCCTCTGCCGCGCAGGTCTTTGACACAACGCAATACCCCTATGCCGACAAGATGAGTCGATCCGACTATGAGTCGGAGAAAGCAGCGCTTCAGGTTGAGTTGCTGAAGGTGCAGCTTTGGGTTCAGGAGACGGGAAAGAAGGTTGTACTGCTCTTTGAAGGCCGGGATGCGGCAGGCAAAGGTGGCACAATCAAGCGGTTCATGGAGCATCTGAACCCACGCGCGGCGCGCGTCGTGGCCTTGAACAAACCCAGCGACAAAGAACGCGGCGAGTGGTTTTTTCAGCGCTACATCAAACATCTGCCCACAGCGGGCGAGATCGTTCTTTATGACCGGTCCTGGTACAATCGCGCAGGGGTCGAACGCGTGATGTCGTTTTGCGCGGCCAACGAATATCTTGAGTTTATGCGCCAGACGCCTGAATTCGAACGCATGCTCACACGGTCGGGCATTCACCTGTTCAAGTATTGGTTTTCGGTCACGCAGGACGAACAGCGTCGGCGGTTCGACGCGCGCGAAACGGACCCTCTCAAACAGTGGAAACTGTCCCCCATCGACCGCGCCAGCCTGAACAAGTGGGACGACTACACCGAGGCGAAGGAAGCGATGTTCTTTTACACTGACACTGCCGATGCGCCCTGGACTGTCATCAAGTCAAACGACAAGAAACGCGCCCGCATCAACTGTATGAAGCACTTTCTGGCAACCCTGGACTACCCTGACAAGGATCTGGCCGTGGCCACGCCGCCCGATCCTTTGATCGTCCAGCACGCTGACACCGCTGTGCAAGGGTCCGAACATATCTTGGCCGCGTCCCTGCACCCCCATTCACGCAAAGCCTGACCCCGGAGGCCCCTATGTCAAACACCCCACACGAACTTGCCAACGACTTCCCTGAACATATCGCACGCATTTCGCAACTGCGTGGCAGCGATGCGCATTTCGCGCGGCTGGTTCAGCAGTATCACGACATCAATCGCGCAGTGCATAGGGCCGAGACGGATATTGAACCCGTGTCCGATCTGTTCATGAAGGACCTGCGCAAGCAGCGGATGGTGCTCAAGGACGAAATTTATGGCATCCTCAGTGCTGCCTAATGCCCTCTTAATGTGATGCGCCGGATTTGAATTAAAACCGGATCAGAACATGTCTGCGCCGCAACGCTCTATTTAGGGGTGGCACCGCACAACACCGCCACGCGATGATTTCAGAATGAGGTTGCGATGCGGTGTGTATGGGGCCTATTGGTGGGCGTGGGTGTGGCAAGTCAAGCGGCCTTGGCGTGGGCAGAGGCGTTGCCAATGGCAAGCCGCGCCAGCCTGCTGGTCAGCCGTGCGCCAATGATCGAAGTGACGGATGCGCAGCCACGCCCTGGCCCAAGCCTGTTTGCCGGGATCCGGGGAAACAGCGTTCTGGCGCCACCCCCTCCGCGGATCATTCAAGCGCGCGCACTTCCCCGCCAACTCCAAGCGCAGCCCGATGGCACCTTGCGCCTTGCGTCTCATGTCTCTGCGTTTAGCCAGTCGGCCCTGGCCCGTCCGGCACCTTACCGTCTCGGGGATGGTCCGCTGTCGGAATTGCGCAGCCTTATTGCCAAGGCCGAAGCAGGCAAGGCGGGCTATGACGCGGTGCAATACGGGGCGGATATCAAGCCATCTGGCCGCCCCACGACCCTGACCATTCAGCAAATTTATGACTGGATTGATGCCACGCCGGGCCAGCCCCACGCAATCGGTCGCTACCAGTTCATCCCGCCGACATTGCGCCGCCTCGTGACGCAGCTTGATTTGTCCCCCAGGGCGCGCTTTACCCCCGACATACAAGACCGCTTGGCTGATCTGCTGCTGGCCGAAGCGGGCTTGCAGCACTTCTTGACCGGTCAGAAACCCAGGCACGCCTTCATGAACAACTTGGCCAAAATCTGGGCCGGGCTTCCCAATGACACGGGCCAGTCACATTATCACGGCTATGCGGGCAACAAAGCGACCATGAGTTGGGCCTATTTCGACGCCCAGATGGCGCGGATTTTCCCGGGCTAAAAGGTCAACGCCCCAGCACCTTTTTCACTGACCCTTGCGGGTCAAATGACCATCCAATCGCTGCTTTCTCGATCAGAATGACGATGGTGGTCTCAGGTGCAAATTCCGACATCTCAAGGTGCCGACGGATATCTGCATAAAGCGCGTCTTTCGGCGTATCGGTCCCGCCGCCCAACAGCGCAATGTCGGTAACGATGGCTGCCGCCGGATCGCGCGACCCAAGGAATGTCGGATGAAGTGCCATATCATCGGGATCGCATCAGCACCCAAGGCAAAAATCGTCGTCCGGGTTCACTCCACAGGTCTCGACCAGTGCAGAATTCAAACGGTGATTTATCTCCTGGCACCTTCCAGGGGCAAGGTTGCGTGGCACGTGCCGTTTGTTGAAGGGTCTGCTCGGTTGTTCTGCCTGAAAACGAAAGGCCCCCGAAACCGGGGGCCTGCGCGTTGCTTAATGTATGGACTTTATTGCGGAATGTCGCCGTCCACGCCCTCGATGTAGAAGTTCATACCCGCAAGCGTGCCGTCATCGGCCACTTCGCCTTCGGCCAGCCAGGCGCTGCCGTCCTGCTTATTGATGGGCCCGGTGAAGGGGTGGTATTCGCCTGCCCGCATCGCTTCAATCATGGCTTCGGCTTCGGCCTTAACCTCGGCAGGCACCGCATCGGTGATCTCGCCAATCTCGACCATGCCGGTCGGGATGCCGTCCCATGTATCAACGCTGGCCCAGGTGCCATCCATCACGGCACGCGTGCGCTCGATGTAGTAGGGCGCCCAGTTGTCGATGATCGACGACACGCGTGGGAAGGGCCCGTATTGCGCCATGTCCGACGCCTGACCAAAGGTCATGACGTTGCCTGCTTCCTGTGCCGCCGCCTGCGGGGCCGTTGAGTCGGTATGCTGCAGTACAACATCTGCTCCCTGGTCGATCAGGGCCTTGGCCGCATCTGCCTCTTTCGCAGGGTCAAACCATGTGTAGACCCAAATGATCTTGAACTCGACATCCGGGTTTACCTTGGCCGCGTGCAGATAGGCCGAGTTGATGCCCCGGATCACTTCGGGGATCGGGAAGGACGCGATATAGCCGATGATATTGCTTTCCGTCATCTTGCCCGCAATGTGCCCCTGCACCGCGCGCCCTTCATAGAAACGGGCGGAATAGGTCGACACGTTGTCGGCCCGCTTGTAGCCAGTTGCGTGTTCAAACTTCACATCCGGGAATTTCGCGGCCACGTTGATCGTCGGGTCCATAAAACCAAAAGAAGTGGTAAAGATCAGGTCGGCCCCATCCAACGCCATCTGCGTCATGACCCTTTCGGCGTCCGGGCCTTCGGCCACGTTCTCGACAAATACGGTTTCAACCGCATCGCCGAACTCTTCCTCAACCGCCAAGCGGCCCTGATCGTGTTCGTAAGTCCAGCCGCCATCGCCCACTGGGCCGACATAGACAAAACCAACCTTGGTCTTGTCTTGCGCCATCGCGCCCCCCGCCAGCCCAAGCGCCAGCGCGGCACTTGCCAGAAGTGTCGTTAGTTTCATTTCAGGTCTCTCCCCATTTAGGTGCGCCTCTTATCCCGAGGCGTGGAATGTGCGCCCCAGTGAGCCGGGGGCGCGGGATTTGTCTGCGCTCAGAATCACCAGCACGATGATCGTCACGACGTAAGGCGACATTGCCAAATACTCGACCGGAATGGCAACGCCTGCCCCTTGCAGGTTCAACTGTAGCTGGGTGATCCCGCCGAAAAGATAGGCACCCAGAAGCACCCGCCACGGCTTCCAAGAGGCAAAGACCACAAGGGCGAGGGCGATCCAGCCCACCCCCGCCGTCATTCCTTCGGTCCATTGTGGGACGCGGATCAGGCTGATATACGCCCCGCCCAAGCCAGCGCAGGCGCCACCAAAGAGGATCGCGAGCGTCCGAATGCGCTTGACCTTGTACCCCAGCGCGTGCGCTGCATCGTGGTTTTCGCCAACCGCCCGCAGGACCAGCCCCATGCGGGTGAATGTCAGCACCGCCCAGGTCGCGGCAACGATGGCAAGACCCAGATAGACCATCAGGTCGTGACCAAAGAGGATGGGCCCGATCACAGGGATGTCGGCCAACGGCCCCAGCGGTGTCGCCTCCGCCCGCGGGGGCTTGATCCCCACATAGCTTTGCCCCATCAGCGCTGACAGCCCTAAGCCAAACAGCGTCAGCGCAAGGCCCGACGCCACCTGGTTGGCGAGTGCAACCTGCGTGAGAAAGGCGAAAAGCAGACTCAACACCGCGCCTCCGATTGCCGCAGCGACAAAACCCACGCCGGGCGAGCCGGTGTTCACCGCAATGATGAACCCGCAGACGGCACCGGTGATCATCATCCCTTCGACGCCAAGGTTCAGCACGCCCGCGCGCTCGACGACAAGTTCGCCGATGGCGGCCAGTAGGATGGGTGTGGCCGCCGCGATCATGGCAGCGATCAGCAGGATGGGGTTGATGGAAGACAGGTCCATTTCAGGCCCCTTCTCTTGGAAGGCAGCGCACCATCAGTGGTCGCGTCGCGCCTTGGTCGATGTTCAGCACAATCACATCGCCACCATACCAGACCGACATTGCCCGCCATTCCGTCTGCGGGTCGACCGCGCCAATCAAGCGCAATGTGCCATCATCGGATACCCACATGCCGCGCCACACGACCGGCTCAATGGTCAAACCGTTGAACCGCTGTCCCTTTGCCATAAACGGTTTATCGTCTTGTGCTTGGTCCTGCAGGGTCAGTGTGAATTCCAGTTCTGGCAAAGGGAGCGCAGAAGAACCCGCAGGGACAACCAAAGGTGAAGAACACTGATGATAGCTTGATGCCAGCGCCTCAGCCGGCACAAAGGCGACGAGCATCAAAGCGAGGAGCCACCGCATCACGCCGCCTCCGCCACACCAAACCGCACGCGGTAGTTGGTCAGAAGGTCCAGCGCCAATAGGAAAAACAGCAGCATCCCCTGAAACACCTGAATGGCCGCAGCAGGTAGCCCAAGCTGAGATTGCGCAATGTCGCCGCCGATATAGGTCAACGCCATGAGTAGCCCTGCTGCCACAATCCCCAGCGGGTTGAGCCGCCCCAGAAACGCAACGATGATTGCCGTGAACCCATAACCCACATTAAAGTCGATACTGATCTGACCCGCCGGCCCCGCCACCTCGAACATACCTGCAAGACCGGCCAGAAGCCCCGACATGCCCAGACAGAACAGGATAAGCCGCCCCGGGTTGACCCCCCCGAACTTGGCCGCCCGTGGCGCTTCTCCTGTCACGCGAATGGCAAATCCCAAGCGGTGCCGCGTCAGCAGCACATAGGCAAAGATCACCGCAATCAATGCAGCCACAACGCCCCAATGCATGCCAGAGCCCGCAACGATCTCGGCATTGTGGGCACTAGGGTATTGCTGCAGATTGCGTGAGCCGGGAAAGCCAAACCCTTCGGGGTTTTTCAGCAATCCCAATGACATCGAGGCCAGAAGCTGCTCGGCTACATAGACCAACATCAGCGACACCAGGATTTCGTTGGTGCCAAAACGTACCTTCAGCACCGCCGGGATCATTGCCCAGGCCCAGCCACCCAATGCCCCCGCAAGCACCATAAGCGGAAAGATCAGAATGCTTTCGGCGGGATAAAACGCCAAGCCCGCGCCTGCCCCGCAAATCGCACCGACAATATACTGGCCCTCGGCTCCGATATTCCAGATCCCCGCCCGAAACCCAAGTGCAAGACCAATGGCGATCAGCACCAAAGGCGCGCCCTTGATCAGCAGTTGAGGGCGGTAAAAGAACGCAAACTCACCAAAGATCGGTTCCCAGAAAATCGTCGCA
The DNA here is from genome assembly GCA_038525015.1 of Pseudomonadota bacterium. GTDB lineage: Bacteria > Pseudomonadota > Alphaproteobacteria > Rhodobacterales > Rhodobacteraceae > Tateyamaria. The sequence continues at coordinate 115,029 of JBCBID010000014.1, forward strand.
ATCGCCTGAAACGGGTCCTTGCCCAACGCGGCAAACAGCACGCCTCCAAAGATCATGGTCAGGACAACCGCCAGCACCGGCGTGGCATAGGCCATGACGCCAGAGGGCTGGGGCCGCGCCTCCAACCGGATCATGCAACCCCCCCTTCATTGTTCCCAAAACATGCATGGAATAAAGGGTCACACATGCGCAACCTCCATCCCGTGTGCGCCACCCAGCATCAAACCGATCTGTTCCACATCCAGTCCAGCCGTGGGCCGCGGATCGCTCAACCGCCCCTCGTTCAACGCCGCAAACCGGTCCGAGATTTCCATTAACTCATCCAGGTCCTGAGAGATCGCCACCACCGCCGATCCATCAGCAGCCAGGTCCAAAAGCGCCTGACGGATCGCTGCCGCTGCCGCCGCATCCACACCCCAGGTCGGCTGATTGACCACCAGTACCTCGGGGCGCTGCAACACCTCGCGCCCGATCACGAATTTCTGCAAATTCCCGCCCGAGAGCGACCGGGCCGCGTTTTCTGCGCCCGGCGTGCGGACATCGAACCCCGCGATGATCCGTTCCGCAAAAGCGCGGGTTTTACGCCAATCAAGCATCCCACGGCGTGACAATCCTTCGCGGGTGGACCCAGTCAGCAGGGCGTTTTCGGTCAGCGACATGTTCGGGGCTGCGGCGTGACCCAGCCGCTCCTCCGGGGCAGCAAGAACACCCAGACCGCGCCGCGCTTCGGGTCCGTCCTTGCCCAGATCACGCCCCTTGAACGCAACCATGCCCGCCCTGCACCGCACCTCTCCCGACAGCACCGCCAAAAGCTCGTCCTGCCCGTTTCCGGCCACGCCACCGATGCCCAGCACCTCCCCCGCACGCACGTCAAAGCAGATGTCCTTGAGCGCCATGCCAAAGGCCGATGGTGAGGCGATGGTAAGCCCCGTGACCGACAAGAGCACCGCGCCCGCCTCGTGCGCGGCGGCCTTGGGCGTGGCCAATGTACTGCCCACCATCATCTCCGCCATTGCACGGGCCGAGGTGTCCCTTGGTACGCAGGTGCCCACCACCTTGCCGCCGCGCAGGATCGTCGCCGCATCACACAGCGCGCGAATTTCTTCCAGCTTGTGCGAGATATACAGGATCGCCGTGCCCTCGGCGCTCAGCTTGCGCAGAGTTTCAAAAAGGATATCAACCTCTTGTGGCGTCAGAACGCTGGTGGGCTCGTCCATGACCAGCAACTTGGGATCTTGCAACAAACAGCGAATAATCTCGACCCTCTGTCGCTCACCCGCTGACAGATCACCCACAATGCGGTCGGGCGACAGGGGCAAGCCATAGGTTTCCGACACCGCGCGAATGCGCGCGGCGAGCGTCCGCATGGGCGGTGGCGTCTCCATCCCAAGCGCGATGTTCTCGGCCACACTCAGCGCGTCAAACAGCGAAAAATGTTGGAACACCATGCCCACGCCGGCCGCCCGTGCCGCCCGCGGATCACCAGGCGCAAAGTCCCTCCCGTTCATCTGCATCTGGCCCGCATCCGGCTTGACCAACCCATAGATCATCTTGACCAGCGTTGACTTGCCCGCCCCGTTTTCTCCCAAAAGCGCGTGGATCTCACCAGGGGCAATCTTCAGCGACACACCGTCATTCGCCACCACGCCGGGATAGGCCTTGGTCAAGCCGGTCAGGGACAAAAGGGGGGTCACGCACGCGTCTCCAGTCGTTGCGGTATGGTCCGCGTGGACTGTGCTAACCGATAGGCGACCCCAATCGCAATCATTGCCGGGTCCTTGCCCAAAGCTGGATCGCCAATTGGGCAGGTGATGCGCCCAATCTCATCAGGTGTATGGCCTAACGCGGCCAGCCGCTTGCGAAACCGCGCCCATTTGGTGGCCGATCCAATCAACCCGCAAGAGGCAAAGCCACGGGTCAAGATGGCATGACACAGCCCAAGGTCGATCTCATGTGCATAAGTCAGGATCAGGTGGTGCGCCTCTGCCGGCGCGTGAGCCGCCAGCGCGGGTAAGTCCGCCGCAGGCACCATTGTGACCCGGTCGGACACGTGTGCCGGAAACCGCTCTGGCCCGGTGTCGGCCCAGGTCAATCTGTATCCGGGCATATGCTGCAGCACATTGACCAAAGCACGGCCCACATGCCCCGCACCCCAGACCCAGATGTCCTGATCAGGCGCGCGCACCGCCTCGATCATCCAGCCGTCTTTCAGATGCGCCAGCGGCAGTTTTCCCTGGTTGCGTGCAGCTTTCATCATGCGCTTGATCGACAGCGGCATGGGGTCGGGTCCCCGCGCAATCAGGTCATGGGGCAGGGCGCGTGCCCGGTTCAGGTCATAGACCTCCGACACGATCTCGACCGCCCCGCCGCAGCACTGACCCAGATCAGGACCAAGGGCGTGACGGCTTCGCCTGTCCTTGCGCAGCGTGCGGGCCGTCGCGGCCAATTCGAGTTCAAGCGCGCCGCCCCCGATTGTGCCGGACTGTCCGCCGTCCCACACCAGCATCGCCGCGCCCACCTCGCGCGGCGCAGAGCCCTGCACGCTGGCAATCACAACACGCACGACGCGGGCATGGGCCTCGCAGGCCGCGATCAGGCCCGCGCGGTCAAACATCGCCGCGGGCGGTGTGCACCGCCTTCAAAATCGCTTCGGCCGTGGCTGGTGCGTGCAGGTCAGGGTAATGCGGCCCGCACGCTGCGGCCGCATCGCTCAGCGCCAGAAAGGCCGAAATGCCCAGCATCAGCGGCGGTTCACCTACGGCCTTGGATTTATAGATCGTGTCGGCCCTGTTCTCGCCATCCCAAAGCGCCACGTTGAACACATCGGGCCGGTCGGCACAGGCCGGGATCTTGTAGGTCGACGGCGCATGCGTGCGCAGTCGTCCTGCGTCATCCCAGACCAGTTCCTCGGTCGTCAGCCATCCCGCTCCCTGCACATACCCGCCCTCGATCTGCCCGATATCCAAGGCCGGGTTCAGAGATGCCCCCGCATCATGCAGGATATCAGCACGCAAGATGCGGTTTTCGCCCGTCAGCGTGTCAATCACCACTTCGGTCACGGCTGCACCATAGGCGAAATAGAAAAATGGGCGTCCTTTCCCCTTGATCCGGTCCCACTTGATGTCGGGCGTCTTGTAAAACCCGGTCGCCGACAGGCTGATACGCGCCATATATGTCAGCGCCGCAACCTCGGCAAAGCTATACTCTGCGGCCCCTGCGCGTACGCGACCCTCCGCGAAAACCACCTGGTCCGGGCGGCACTGGTGCAGCTGCGCAAGATGATCCGCCATGCGGCTGCGAATGGTGTCACAGGCCGCCTTGACCGCCATCCCGTTCAGGTCGCTGCCCGAAGATGCTGCAGTGGCCGAGGTGTTCGGCACCTTGGCCGTGTCCGTCGCCGTGATTTTCACCATGTCCAGCGGAACACCAAAGCGGCTGGCAGCCACTTGCGCCACCTTCTGGAACAGGCCCTGACCCATCTCAGTCCCGCCATGGTTCAGATGGATCGACCCATCCGCATAGACATGCACCAACGCGCCCGCCTGGTTCAGGTGGGTCAGGGTAAAGCTGATCCCGAACTTCACCGGCGTCAGCGCGATCCCCTTCTTCAAAACCGGGTTTGCCGCGTTCCACTCAGCCACCGCTGACCGCCGCACATCGTAGCGGGCGCTCTTTCGCAACTGCGCCACCAACGCATCACCAATGAAGTCATCAACCTCTTGTCCATAGGGCGTAGTCTGACGCTTCGTTGTTCCGCGAACATTTCCGCCGGAGGCGTAAAAATTTACCATCCGTACGGCCAGAGGATCAAGGTCCAGATGCCCCGCCACATGATCCACGATCCGCTCCATTCCCAGCATCCCCTGCGGTCCGCCAAAGCCACGAAACGCGGTGGCCGACTGGGTGTTGGTGCGCAGCCGATGGCTTTCGATCCGCACGTTCGGCAGAACATAGGCATTGTCGGCATGCAGCATCGCCCGGTCCGCCACAGGCAGGGACAGGTCCATCGACCAGCCACACCGCGTGTATTGGCGCACATCCAGCGCAGTGATCCGCCCCTCGCCGTCAAAGCCGACGTCATAATTAATTCGAAAGTCGTGCCGCTTGCCGGTGATGATCATGTCATCATCCCGGTCATAGCGCATCTTGCAGGGCAGGCCCGTCAGGCGCGCTGCCACCGCGCAGGCCACCGCCAGCGCGTTGCCCTGGCTTTCCTTGCCCCCGAACCCGCCGCCCATCCGCCGCGTTTCGCAGCGCACCGCGTGCATCGGCATGCCGATGGCATCGGCCACTTTGTGCTGGATTTCCGTGGGGTGCTGCGTCGACGAGATCACATGCATGTCCCCATCTTCCCCGGGTAGCGCCAACGCTGCTTGGCCCTCAAGATAGAAGTGCTCCTGCCCCCCGATTTCAAATGATCCGGAGAGGCGATGCACAGCCTCCTCCAGTGCTGTGGCGGCGTCTCCGCTGGCATAGATGCGCGGACCATCCTCGAACCGGCTGCGCGCCTCCAGCGCCTGATCAATGGTCAGGATCGGTTCCTCTTCCGCAATCTCGACCTTGCCCAGCCGGGCCGCATAGCGCGCCGCCAGATGCGACCGGGCGATGACCAAAAACAGTGGCTGGCCCAGATAGTGCACCGACCCGTCCGACAGCAGCGGCTCATCACGCGCCGAAGGCGACACATCATTGGCAAAGGGCAAGTCCTCTGCCACCAGAACCGCCACCACATCGGGTGCAGCGCGCACCGCGTCAAGCTGCAGCGCGGCGATCTGCCCGCGCGCGACCGCACTGATGCCAAAGGCCAGATGCAGCGCGCCTGCGGGCGCTGGCACGTCATCTACATATCTTGCGGCTCCCGTCACATGCAGATGTGCGGCATCATGGGGCAGGGGCTTGGCCACGCTCATGGGGCCACCGCCAGCACGTTGGTCGCTTGCCCCTGATCCTCCAGCCAGCTGCGCAACAGCATGTTCTGCGCCGCTTCCATCCGGTAGGCGGCCGATGCACGCATGTCGTCCAACGGCTCGAAATCCCGCGCCATCGCGTGCATCGCTGCGGCAACGGTTGCGTCGGTCCAGGGCATCCCGCGCAGCGCAGCCTCGGCACGCTTGGCGCGCGTGGGCGTACCCGCCATCCCGCCATAGGCAAGGCGTATCTCGCGCACCTCGCCGTCCTGCACATCAATCCAGAAACAGCCACAGACCGCTGAGATGTCCTGATCAAACCGTTTCGACAGCTTGTAGCATTTCAATCGGTCATGCTGCCGGGGGATCGAAATCGCCTCGACAAATTCGTTCGCTGCCCGGTCCTGCGTGCCGTAGGCGACGAAGAAATCCTCGATCGGTATTGACCGCACACCGTCAACTGACCGCAGACGCAGCACGGCCCCCAGCGCGATCAGCGCAGGTGAGCCATCACCAATAGGCGAGCCATTGGCCACATTGCCCCCGATGGTGGCCGCATTGCGCACCTGTACCGAGCCATAGCGCCGGATCAGTTCGGCAAAGGCGGGGTGGTGGTCGGCCATCACGGGCAGCAAATCGGTCAACGTCGTCGCGGCTCCGATGCGGATCTCATCGTCGCTCACGACGATCCCGCTCAGCGCCGGAATACGGTTCAAAAAGGCAACGGGCCCAAGATCGCGAAAGTCCTTTGTCACCCACAGACCTACATCAGTGGCACCCGCGATCAGCGTTCCATCGGGATTTTGATCCATCCAAGTCGCCAGCGTGCCCGGCGTCGTGGGGGGGGGGGGGGGGGGGGG
>JBCBID010000014.1:120805-121060 GCA_038525015.1 Pseudomonadota bacterium
CCGGAGTATTTTTGGCCAGAAGAAGTTTAGAATCGTTCACATGATCCGGCACTGGCGCGCTTTCCGCAGCCTGCGCGGCCCGGATGATCGGAGCATAGCCCGTGCAGCGGCACAGATTGCCCGACAGTGCAGTGTCGTGATCCGTGTCGCCGTTCAGATGCGCAGTGGCCATCGTGGTGATAAAGCCGGGCGTGCAGAACCCGCATTGGCTGCCGTGATGGTCGATCATCGCCTGCTGCACGGGATGCAGCGTGC
>JBCBID010000015.1:0-120295 GCA_038525015.1 Pseudomonadota bacterium
TTTGCGGTGATTGGTTCCTCGGCCGTTTCAAGCGCCGTTGTCTTGGTCAGACCTACGATACCGTGTTTGGCCGCGATATAGGCCGACTTATAGGGTGACGCAGTCAGACCGTGCGCGGAGGAAATGTTGATGACACGCCCCCACCCTGCATCGCGCATCATTGGCAGGGCCGCAGCTGTGGTGTGAAAGGAAGAACTCAGGTTAATTGCGATGATCGCGTCCCACTTGTCGGCCGGGAAGTCGGGAATGCCTGCTACATGCTGGATGCCCGCATTGTTGATCAGGATGTCGCACGCCCCGGCGTTTTGGATCAGCGCGCGGCACTGGTCGCCCTTGGACATGTCGGCCTGGATGTAACGGGTGTTGGTGCCCGTCTCATCCGCGATGGACTGGGCCAGCGCATGATCGTCGTCTGTGTCGGAGAACGAGTTCAGCACCACATCCGCCCCGGCCCGCGCCATTTCCCACGCCATGCCCAGACCAATGCCTGAGTTCGAACCGGTGATGATCGCCGTTTTTCCGGTCAGCGAGATTTCAAAAGCCATGGCGTTGTCCTTTCGTTCAAGTTGCGCGCATCCTGTCATGCTGCATGTGCGAAAGGAATGGGTGTGTAGGCCGGTTGGTTGCAACGGACCCCAAAAAAAACGCCAGCACGAAGCTGGCGTTAAGTTATTGAGGCAGGTTTCATACAGGCAAGAAACCTATCGAGCAGTGCCCTTGTTATACGCAAACCCGCCCGAAGAGTCCAAGCTAAAAGTTTGATAATGCGTAAATGTCCCGGGGCCGCTATTGTTAACAAAACAAGGGCGATCAGGGATTGTTTACAAAATGAGCAGGCATTTTTTCCAATTTGGTGGGGTCAGAAAATCGGGGAGCGCGCTGATTCTGGCTGCCCTTGTGTCCGCCGCTGGCGCAGCACAAGCAGAGCCACAACATGGCATAGCTATGTATGGCGACCCTGCCTTACCACCGGATTTTGTGGCTCTTCCGCATGCGAATCCTGATGCACCCACAGGTGGAAGCATCACGCTGGCGAATACGGGAAGCTTTGATTCGCTCAATCCCTACATCCAGAAAGGCAACGTGCCCTGGCAGCTTCGCTTTCTGACCCATGAAAGCTTGATGGGCCGCAGCCGGAACGAGCCCTTTGCGCTTTACGGCCTGTTGGCCGAATCGATAGAGACCGACCCGGACCGCACTTGGGTCGCATTTACTTTGCGCGAGGGGGCCACATTCTCGGATGGCAGCCCCGTTACGGTCGAGGACGTGCTGTGGTCCTACGAAACGCTCGGCACAGAAGGTCATGGGCGCTATCGCAGTCTTTGGACGCAAATCGAGACGCTGGAACAGACCGGTCCGCGCACGATCAAGTTCACCTTCAACACCGAAAACCGCGAACTTGCCCTGCTCGCCGGAATGCGCCCCATCCTGCAAAAGGCACAATGGGAGGGCAAAGAGTTCTCCGAAGCGACGATCAACGATGTGCCCATTGGCTCTGGTCCCTACGTTGTCAGTGATTTTGAGGCGGCGCGGTCGGTCACCCTGACCCGCAATCCCGACTATTGGGGCAATGGACTGAATTTCCGCCGCGGCACGTTCAACTTCGATGAAATCACCATCGACTTTTATGGCGACGGCGACGTTGTCGGCGAAGCGTTCAAGGCTGGTGATGTGTCGGCCATCCGAGAGTTCAATGCAGAGAATTGGAACAGTGGCTACAACTTCCCACGCGTTCAGAATGGTGAGGTCATCAAGACCGAGATCGCACACCAAAAGCCGTCGGGCATCACCGGATTCGTTATGAACACCCGCCGCGCCCCCTTTGACGATTGGCGCGTACGCGAGGCGCTGATCACCGCATTCAACTTCGAATATATCAATGACACGCTGACCGGCGGCGCGCAGCCACGCATTACCTCCTATTTCTCCAACTCACCTCTTGCGATGGAACCGGGTGCCGCCAAGGGCCGTGTGGCCGAACTTTTGGCGCCATTCAACGGTCAACTTCTGCCCGGCGTGATGGAAGGCTACGCCCTGCCCCAAAGCGATGGCACCTTGCGCAATCGAGGTGGGCTGCGACGCGCCATCGGTCTGCTGGAGGAGGCCGGATGGACCACCCAGGACGGCAAGCTGCGCAATTCAGATGGCGAGGCGATGGCGTTTGCCATTCTGCTGGACCAACAAAGGACCGAGGACCGCGCAATTGCCGATTTGTATGTGCAGGCGCTCGAACAGCTTGGCATCGACGTCGATATTGATCTGGTAGACGGCGCGCAGTTTACCGCGCGCACGGCCGCGTTTGATTTCGACATGACCTACCATCGCCGCGCCCTGTCTCTGAGCCCAGGCAACGAACAATGGTTTTACTGGGGATCACAAGCCGCAGGCGAAGAAGGGTCTGCCAACCTCATGGGTGCGCAAGACCCCGCGATTGACGCGATGATCACAGCGATGCTGACCGCCACCACCCGAGAGGAAAGCATCGCCGCCACCCGCGCCCTGGACCGGTTGCTGATCGCAGGGCGCTATGTCGTACCTTTCTGGCAGTTCACAACTGGGCGCATCGCGCATGTCGCAGAGATGAAACATCCAGACATTATCCCGCTCTACGGGGACGGGCCGGACTGGATGCCCCAGTTCTGGTGGTGGGACGCGAACTGACGGGCCTGATATGCTTCAGAAACTATGGGCCGAGGGGGTGGGCACTGCTCTGCTCCTGATCAGTGTTGTCGGATCGGGCATCATGGGTCAGACACTCGCCGAGGGGAACGCCGCCATCGCGCTTCTGGCAAATGCCATCGCAACCGGCTGCATGCTCTACGTTATCATCACCGTGCTGGGGCCGCTCTCAGGCGCGCATTTCAACCCGGCGGTGACCTTGGCGTTCTGGCTGCGGGGCGACATCACCACGCGCCCGGCACTGGCTTATGTCGCCGTTCAGATTGCGGGTGGCCTTCTCGGGGTCTGGGCCACGCACGCGATGTTTGACCTGCCGGTCCTGCAATTCTCGACCACCGTGCACCGCACAGGGCTGGCGCAGTGGTGGTCCGAAGCCATCGCGACTTTTGGGCTGCTCTTTGTCATTTTCGGCGGATTGCGATCGCGGCCCGAAGCGGTCCCGGTTCTCGTCGCTCTCTATATAACGGGGGCCTATTGGTTCACGTCATCAACCAGCTTCGCCAACCCGGCGGTGACCATCGCCCGCGGCTTTTCCGACACATTTGCAGGCATTTATCCGGGCCACGCCCCGGCCTTTGTTGCCGCGCAACTTGTGACCGTCGCCATTGCCCATCTGACCTTGCGAAAGTTGTTTGCTGTCAAAACTTGATATGTCAAAAAATTGTAATATGATCTGCGACGTGGTGGATGTCTGACCCGCTGTGGGAGGCGGCAAGGTACGTGCGTTCCAACACACGGGACAACGCAAACCTCGGGGGTACGCATGAACTGGAATGATTTGACCCGCAACTGGGCGGAAAATTACCGCGCGCTCTGCCGCGAATTTCCAAAACTCGAACCCAGTGCGATGCCGTTCCTCAAAGCCGACCAAGACCGATTCGAGAGCTATCTGGCGGCGACGCACGATATGTCATTGAAAGAGGCGCAGGATGCTTTCGACGCCTACCTGTTACGGCACACAAGGGCCGTGCAGACCGCCTGATCAGGCAAGCGATGTCACCCACAGGATCAACGCATCTTCGTCGCTGACGGACACCACATTGTGTCCCATGGTCGCGTCGTAATAGGCGCTGTCGCCACGTCGCATGTCCACGGGTTCATAAAATTCGGTATACAGGCGGGCCACACCAGTCAGCACATACAGGAATTCTTCGCCATCGTGCCGCACCCAACCATCAAATTCGTCCATCGACCGCGCGCGCACGCGGGCGCGATAGGGCAGCATCTGCTTCTTGGTCAGCGCCTCGGCCAGCAACTCGTGCTCATAGGTGACGGTGGCCTGCGCATTGCCCTGGCCGGATTGGGTCACAACCATACGTCCGTTGATCTGCCCCTTTTCCGGCGGCGTGAAGAGTTGTGGCACCGAAATTTCAAGTCCCACGGCCAGCTTCTTCAAGGCCTCATAGGTGGGCGACATCTGCCCGTTCTCAATTTTGGACAAGGTGGACCGTGCCAAACCAGCTTGATTGGCCGCCTGTTCCAACGTCCAGTCGCGCGCCTTGCGCAATTCGCGCACGCGTGCGCCCAGATCAAGGGGCTCGGCCACGTCATCCTGGCCGGTGGCGCGCGCAATCTGAATGAGGGTTTTGGGGTCTTTTCCTTGCATAGCGATCTCTATAGGACGCAGCCTCCGGCCTTGCAACGCCACCCATGCTGAGCGTGGTCGACCGTGGCCCTGCGCCGCCCTGCCCCGCGCCATTCAATATGGCGGCATATGTGCTGGCGCGCGCCGACGATCAGCTCGATAAAACCGCTGTTGCGGTCGTGAACGGCGATGACCCCCAGATGCTCAGCTATGGCGCGCTCACGCGCGCAGTGCTTGGCACTGGCGGCGGCTTTCTGGCCGCAGGATGTCAACCCGGTGACGTGATATTGCTGCGCCTTGGAAACACAATCGACTTTCCCATCGCCTATCTCGGAGCGCTCGCGGTGGGCCTTGTCCCTGTTCCGACCTCAGCAGCGCTGACCGCATCCGAGGTGGCAACGATCATCGCGGAGTTGTCGCCTCGGCTGATCCTGCGCGACCCAGGCGTCTCCTCGGCCCCCGGCGCGCCCGAGATTGGCATTGCCACCCTGCGGGCCATGCGCGACCATGCCCCGGCAGACTGGCACATGGGCGATCCCGAACGGTTGGGCTACGTCATCTACACCTCGGGCACGTCTGGCAAACCGCGCGCCGTCGCGCATGCGCACCGCGCAATCTGGGCGCGACGGCTCATGCACGAGGGCTGGTACGGGCTGCGGGCAGATGATGTGGTGATGCACGCGGGTGCCTTTAACTGGACCTATACCCTCGGCACCGGCCTGATGGATCCCTGGACCATTGGGGCCACCGCCTTGATACCCGCTCCGGGCACGCCGCCCGAAGCGCTTGGGTCGTTGCTTGCCCGGCACGGGGCCACCATCTTTGCGGCCGCTCCAGGCATCTATCGGCAGATGCTGAACCGCGCGGTACTGCCCGCGATGTCACGGCTACGCCACGGCCTGAGCGCCGGAGAGAAGCTGCCCCAAGCCACCTCAGACGCCTGGCGCAGCGCGACGGGCACCGAAATCTTCGAAGCCTACGGAATGTCCGAGTGCTCGACCTTTATCTCGGCCTGCCCCTCTGCGCCTGCGGCACCAGGCACCTTGGGTCAACCGCAGCCGGGGCGACACATCGCCATTCTGGCAGAGCAAGAACCCGTTCCCGCAGGGACAGCCGGTACCATTGCCGTGCATCAGTCCGATCCTGGCCTGATGTTGGAATACCTACATGCACCCGGAGAAACCAACGCCCGATTTGCGGGAGACTGGTTCCTGACGGGCGATTTAGGCACCATGGATGAGCACGGCCAGATCACCTATCTGGGCCGCAATGACGATATGATGAACGCCGGGGGCTACCGCGTCTCTCCGCTAGAGGTCGAAGCGGCCCTTGCCGACGCCCCAGGCATCACAGACGTTGGCGTCACCCAAATTGAGGTAAAGCCCGGCGTTTTTATTATCGCAGCGTTCTACACTGCGCCTGCCCCACTGGACGAGGCTGCCTTGCATACCTATGTCAGCCCCAAGCTGGCGCAATACAAACACCCCCGCGCCTATGTTCACGTGCCAAAGCTGCCGACAGGTGCCAATGGCAAGCTGGTGCGACGGCGCCTGTCGCAGTTCTGGCCAAAATCGACGAAAGCGCCCCATGCCTGACCCAATCAAGCTCGACATTATGTCTGATCCGATCTGCCCCTGGTGCTATATCGGCAAGGCCCATCTTGATCGCGCGCTCGAAGCGCACCCAGACCATCCCTTTGTCATTGAGTGGCACCCATTTCAACTCAACCCGGACATGCCTGCGGGCGGCATGGACCGCCGCACGTATCTTGAAACCAAGTTCGGTGGCAAAGACGGCGCGGTGCGCGCCTATGCGCCAGTCGTTGAACACGCTGAAAAAGCAGGGCTCAAGATCGACTTTGAGGGCATGAAACGCACACCCAACACGCTTGACGCCCATCGGCTGATCCATTGGGCCGGGATTGAGGGCGAACAGACCGCCGCTGTATCTGCGCTGTTCAAAGCCTATTTCGTCGATACGCGAGATATCGGCGATCGTGAGGTGCTGGCCGACATTGCCGACGGGATCGGCATGGACGCCAGTGTCGTGCTGCGGCTGCTGGCATCAGATGCGGACCGCGACGACATCGTGGCCCGCGACTCCCACAGCCGTCAGATGGGAATCGGATCAGTCCCGACCTTTATCGTTGCAGGCAAACATGCCGTCCCGGGCGCACAACCGCCCGAGCTTTGGGCAAAAGTGATCGCTGAATTACGAGAAACGGCTGACAGCAGCGTCTGATCGATCACAATTTAACCATTTGGTCGATTTTCAACTCTAAGTCGTTGCCAACCACCTGCTGCATCGTCAATGTGCCGCTAACTAGCGTCAACATCAGCTGGAAAGGGGGCTCGACCACCGTGACCGCGCCCGAGGGACAACGACTGGGAAAAGTCGAATTCATCGCATTGATGGCGATGATGTTCGCGACCATCGCCTTTTCCATCGACGCGATGATGCCAGCCCTACCCGACATCGCAGCCGAAATCGCACCGGGCGGCGTGGCTCAGGCGGCGCTCGTGATGACCTTTTTCGTCATCGGCATGGGCGCCGGCACTTTTTTTGCGGGTCCCCTGTCCGATGCCATCGGGCGGAAGCCTGTGGTCTATCTTGGGCTGGGCATCTATGCGCTCGGCGCGGTGCTCAGTTGGGTCGCACCCACACTAGAACTTATGCTTGCCGCGCGTGTGTTGCAGGGTCTTGGGGCTGCCGGTCCGCGTGTTGTCTCGGCAGCGATCATACGCGACCTCTATGCCGGTCGCGCCATGGCCAGCATTTTGTCGCTCACCATGATGGTGTTCCTGCTGGTTCCCGCCATCGCACCTCTTTTGGGCAAGATCATCGCCGACGCCGCAGGCTGGCGCGCCATATTCGCGGCCTTTCTGATCTTTGCGCTGATCTTGCTGCTGTGGTTTCGACTGCGCCTGTCAGAGACGCTGCCGAAATCAGATCGCCGCCCCCTGCGTTGGCCCCTTATGAAAGACGCGGTGCGTCAAATGTTCGCCAACCGCACCGTGCGATTGTCGATCTATGTGCAGACGCTGATGCTCATGATCCTGTTTTCGATCCTGACGATGGTACAGCCCATCTTCGACGTCTCCTTCGGGCGGGAAGAGAGCTTTCCGCTCTGGTTCGGTGCCATCGCACTGGCCTCCGGTGTGTCGAGCCTGCTCAATGCTGCTATCGTCGGACGGTTCGGCATGCGGCGTCTGGTGACATGGGCGCTCTCGGCCCAGGTGGTGATCTCGTCAGTTTTCGTACTGTGGATGATCGCCGACATGCCAGGGCTGTTCTGGTTCTACATCTTCTGGCAATGGGGTGTGCTGTTTCAGGGGGGGCTGACCGTCGCCAACCTCAACGCCATTGCGATGGAGCCGATGGGACATATCGCGGGCATGGCAGCCTCCGTCATCGGCGCTGTTTCAACCGTGCTGGGGGCCGCGCTCGCCTCACCTGTGGGTCTGCTCTTTGACGGCACCCCGCTTCCGCTGGTGGCCACGGTCCTTCTGGCCTGCATCGTTGCGTCGGTCCTGATGCAGATGATGCGCCGCGCGGAACAGGCTGTGGTCTAGCTCGCCTTCGCCTTTTTCTGCGCCACCACCTTCTCGGCCAAGTCGCGGGCGATTGCGAACGCACCCTTGATCTTGTCGCTGTCCTTCTTCCAGTCGCGTCGCACGACGATCTTGTTGTCCTTGACCTTGGCCATCCCGCGTTGGTCCTGGATGAACTCGACCAGACCCTGGGGCGAAGCGAACTTGTCATTATGAAACTGGATCGTGGCCCCCTTCGGCCCCCCATCCAGCTTGGCGATCCCAGCCCGCTTGCACATCGCCTTGATGCGCACGACCAGCATCAGAGTATTCACTTCCTTGGGCAGCTGACCAAACCGGTCGATTAATTCTGCGGCAAAACCTTCCAATTCCACCTTCGTGGTCAACTCTGACAAGCGCCGATAAAGACCCAACCGCACATCCAGGTCGGGCACATACTCTTCGGGGATCAACACGGGAACACCCAGATTGATCTGTGGCGCCCATTGGCCATCATCATCGGTCAGGCCTTCCATCTCGCCCGCCTTGATCTTTCCAATCGCCTCTTCCAACATGGATTGGTACAATTCAAAGCCTACGTCACGCATCTGACCGGACTGCTCTTCGCCCAAAAGGTTGCCCGCCCCGCGAATATCCAAATCCTGGCTCGCCAAAGTAAATCCGGCCCCCAGCGTGTCGAGTGATCCCAGCACACGCAGCCGCTTTTCGGCTGTCGCAGTCAGCTTGGCCCGGGGTTTCGTTGTCAGATAGGCATAGGCCCGCGCCTTTGACCGCCCCACCCGGCCCCGGATCTGGTAAAGCTGCGCCAGTCCGAACATGTCTGCCCGGTGCACAACCATCGTGTTCGCGGTGGGAATATCCAGCCCCGATTCCACGATCGTGGTCGCTAGCAGCACATCAAATTTCCCGTCATAAAAGGCGTTCATCCGATCATCGAGTTCGCCCGCCGCCATCTGACCGTGCGCTACCACATAGCTGAGTTCCGGCAATTGCTCTTTCAGGAACTCCTCGATCTCCGGCAGGTCAGAGATACGCGGTACGACATAGAAGGATTGCCCGCCACGATAGTGCTCGCGCAATAGAGCCTCGCGAATGGTCACCGCATCCAACTCGGACACGTAGGTGCGAATCGCCAGCCGGTCGACCGGTGGTGTTCCAATGATCGACAGATCACGCACACCAGTCAGGCTCAGTTGAAGCGTGCGGGGAATGGGCGTCGCCGTCAGGGTCAACACATGCACGTCTGACCGCAACTGCTTGAGCCGTTCCTTGTGGCCCACCCCAAACTTCTGTTCCTCATCAATGACCAACAGGCCAAGGTTCTGGAACCGCACACCCTTGGCCAGCAGCGCATGCGTGCCCACAACGATATCTGCCGTTCCGCGCGACATCGCCTCTCTTGTCGCTGACGCCTCTTTGGCGCTGACAAAACGGGACAATTGGCGCACTTCGATGGGAAAGCCGCGAAACCGCTCGGCAAAGCTCTTGTAGTGCTGACGGGCCAGCAGGGTTGTCGGCGCGATCACCGCCACCTGCACCCCCGACATCGCGGCGACAAAGGCCGCGCGCATCGCCACCTCGGTCTTGCCAAAGCCCACATCGCCACAAATCAGCCGATCCATCGGCTGGCCTGCCGTCAGATCATCCATTACCGCGGCAATGGCGTTCAACTGGTCGTCTGTCTCTTGATACGGAAAGCGCGCAGCGAAAGCGTCCCACATCCCCGGCGGAGGTTCCAAGATCGGGGCCCTGCGCAAGGCGCGTTCGGCGGCGATGCGGATCAGCCGGTCCGCCATCTCGCGAATGCGCTCTTTCAGCTTCGCCTTTTTGGCCTGCCACGCACCGCCGCCCAGGCGATCCAGCAGGCCCTCTTCGTGACCGTATTTCGACAGAAGTTCGATATTCTCGACGGGTAAGTACAGCTTTGAACTTTCAGCATACTCCAACAGCAGGCATTCATGAGCGGCCCCTGCTGCTGTCACCACCTCCATGCCCCGATAACGCCCGATCCCGTGATCGACATGCACCACTAAGTCGCCCGGAGACAGCGACTGCGTCTCGGTCAGAAAATTCTCGGCACGCCGCCGTTTCTTCGGCTGCCGGATCAATCGGTCGCCCAGCACGTCTTGCTCAGAAATCACGGTCAGGCCCGGCGCCTCGAACCCGTGTTCCAGCGCCCAGACGGCCAGGTGCAACCCTCGCTTACCCACGCGGGTTGCGTTTGGAACAGCAATCGCCTCGGCCAGCCCTTCGTCTTCAATCAAGCCCATCAGCCGCTCACGCGCACCGTCCGAATAACTTGCGACAACCACTGGTCCATCTTGAAGTCTTGCCTTTACATGATCTGCCAAGGCCCCGAAAAGGCTTACGGATTCCTGTTGTCTCTCAGGCGAAAAATTGCGTCCGATCCGCCCGCCTGCATCCGTCACCCCCGGTCCGGTCGCCTGCGGCAGTTGCGCAAAGCCCAGCACCCGGAACCCGGCTACCGCCGCCGCCCACGCCGTATCATCCAAATACAGGCCCGCGGGCTGTGCGGGCTTGTAAACGCTGTCCATTTTGGACCGGTTTTCCATTGCAAGGCGGCGCGTCTCGTACTGGTCCTCGATGCTCTCCCACCGGGCCAGTCGCGCAGGCGTCACCTGATCATCCAGCGTGATTGTTGCCCCGGGCAGATAGTCAAAAAGTGTGTCGAGCGTGTCATGAAACAATGGCAGCCAATGCTCGGCTCCCTGATGCTTACGCCCGGCACTCACCGCTTCGTATAGCGGATCATCGGTGCCCGCGGCGCCGAACTCCAACCGATAGTTCTGACGAAACCGCGTGATCGCCGCTTCGTCCAGAATGACCTCGGACACGGGCGCCAGTTCAATGACATCCAGTTTCGCGGTTGTGCGCTGTGTTGCCGGATCAAAACGTCGTGCCCCGTCAAGCACATCACCAAACAGGTCCAGCCGCACCGGCCCAAGATCGCCGGGCGGATAGATGTCAATAATCCCACCGCGGATTGCATAATCCCCCGGCTCCATCACCGTTGGACTTTGCACAAACCCCATGCGCACCAGAAAGTTGCGCAGCGCCGCTTCGTCCAGCCGGTTGCCCACAGTGGCCGAAAAGGCCGCCTCGCGCAGCAGGTCGCGCGCGGGCACGCGCTGGGTCGCAGCATTCAACGTCGTGAGCAGCACAAACTGGCCTGGCATCCCGTGCACCAGCGCCGCAAGGGTCGCCATCCGCTGGGCCGAGATGTCGGCATTTGGCGATACCCGGTCATAAGGCAGGCAATCCCATCCCGGAAAAACCAGCACCGGCATATTGGGCGCGAAAAAGCGCAACGCCGCCTGCATCGCCGCCAACCGCTTGTCGTCACGCGCCACATGACAGACCCGCCCGCCCTTTGCGACCTCATCAAGGATCAGCTTGGCGTCAAACCCTTCGGGCGCGCCGGACACGGTGATATGGGACGGCTGAGGCATGGAGCAGCTGGCATCTGGCGGGATTAGATCAGGACCGCTTCAATTGGGCCTTTCGCCCCGACTGTCAACTGGTGAAGGGCCCAATCGACAGGTTTTGATACATCCCCCAAAGCGCCGTCACAAAGATCGACACCATACCGATGGCCTGCACGATGGTGCGGTGCCGCGTCATCCGTCGCCACAGCGCCTCACCTGTCGCCTGCTCTTGTTGGATCAGCCGTGCGGTCGAAAGGTTCAACGCGCCCACCATACTCATCGGAAAGCCAAGCAAAAAAACGGCCTGCGCAAATTCAACACCATAGACGAAACCAAGCAAAGCAAGCCCGGTCATCACGAAACAGGCAAAGCCCAAAAGCCACAGGCCTGACACCGACCCAATAAAAAGCAGCCGGTTTGTGTTGATCCGGATCAGGTCTTCCAAATCGTCGGCCGCCTGCCCCCCATATCGGCGCGCCCGCGTTACCATGTCATAAGGCACACCAAGCACCCAATGGCTGGCCGTGGACCACAACACCGCCAGCGCGATCCAGAACCACAGGTTCGAGAACGAGCGCATGTCGATGAGCTCAAAAATGCTGTCGTACCAGTCCACGCGCTGTCCCGTTGCCTCCTGCTCCCGGAGGTCGTCTTGACTTGATTGCCGCCCCTCTTAGCGTGGGCATGCAGCGGTGCCTAGACTTGGCAAGCGCAAAAAACCATGCCACCCATGACCTGTCACTCAAACTGGACAGTTTCCATGCGCCCGACCCAAGCCCCCTATCCCGCCACCCGCCTTCGGCGCACGCGTCAAACCCCAGCCATACGCAGCCTCGTGCGGCAGAACACGCTTACCGCCGATGACTTCATCTGGCCTGTCTTCGTGCGCAGTGGCGAAGGGGTTGAGGACCCTATTCCCTCCATGCCCGGCGTCGTGCGACGTTCAGTCGACAAGGTGGTTGATGCCGCACGCGAAGCGGCAGATCTGGGCATTCCGACCATCTGCGTGTTCCCCTATACCGGCATCGAAGAACGGACCGAAGACTGCGCCGGTGCCTGGGACCCCGACAATCACGCCAACCGCGCCATTCGCGCGATCAAGGCGGCGGTGCCCGACATCGCGATCATGACCGACGTGGCCCTCGACACTTACAACATCAACGGCCACGACGGCTTTGTCGAAAATGGCGAAATCGTCAACGACCGCACGGTCGAGGCATTGGTCAAAATGGCGCTGTCTCAGGCGGACGCGGGCGCTGACATCATCGGGCCCTCTGACATGATGGACGGGCGCATCGGCGCGATCCGCCAGGCCTTGGAAGGTGCGGGGCACCACAATGTGATGATTCTCAGCTACGCCGCCAAATACGCCTCCGCCTTCTATGGCCCCTTCCGCGACGCGGTTGGCGCGTCGGCGGCACTGACGGGCGACAAGAAAACCTACCAGATGGACCCGGGCAATTCAGACGAAGCGCTGCGCCTGATCGAGCGCGATCTAGCCGAAGGCGCCGATATGGTCATGGTCAAACCAGGTCTGCCCTATCTCGACATTTGCCGCAGGGTCAAAGACAGCTTCGGCGCGCCAACCTTTGCCTATCAGGTGTCCGGCGAATACGCGATGATCAAGGCGGCCAGTGCCAACAACTGGGTCGACCATGACCGCGTGATGATGGAAAGCCTGATGGCCTTCAAACGTGCAGGCTGCGATGGGATTCTGACGTATTTCGCCCCGGCTGCGGCCAGGCTACTGAGCACCGGTTAAGCCGTAACCAGGTCTGCGCACCCACCCAATCGTTGGCGCAACGACCCAATGCAGCTTGCCCGCGACGCCTGCGCATTCTCTGTTTCAAAAAAATCCCAGGGGAGGCGCATAGCGCCGGGGGCAGCGCCCCCAAAAATCTCCGGCAAAAACCCGCGCAGGTGCCACCATATAGTGACAGACGGGCCCAATAGGCGTATATTTGCGCATGAGGCTCGGCCAAACCGGGCACAACCAAGAACAACACAGGCGGTTCAAGATGAAAACAAACAAAATCTCGCGGCGGACCTTTGCCGCAGGGGCGTTGGCCAGCACCGGGATGTTGGCAGCATGCGGAAATGGTGTGGGCAGCCGCGGCGGGTCACTGATCGACAGCCGCGTCGATGTCACGCTGGAAGAGATGTATCGCAGCTACCCCAACACCGTGCAACTGTCTCAAAAAGCCAATGGAATGCTGGTCATGCCTTTGGTGACCGAAGCCGGTCTTGGCTTTGGTGGGGCCTACGGGCGCGGCGCGCTGCGCGTGAACGACGCCACGGTCGACTATTATTCGGTGGTCAAGGGCTCAGGCGGCTTGCAAATCGGCGCTCAGCAATTCGCCCACGTGCTCTTTTTCATGACCGAAGAGGCGCTGACGGGCTTCCGCCGCAGCCCCGGTTGGGCCGCTGGCGCGGATCTCGAATATGTGGTGTCAGATCAAGGCGACAGCGTTGCCGCAGACACGACAACAGCGCTCTCACCTGTTCTGGCCGCGGTCTTTGCCCGTGCGGGCCTGCGTATTGGCGCAACACTCGAAGGCACCAAATATACGCGGATCATTCCCTGACATCGTAGGGTCGGTGGGTGGGCGACCCAGCTTGCTGGGAGAGCACATACCGACCCGTCCGGGGCTCACCCGATCTTGCGGAGACGCTTGAACAGGCTGGACGTGTCCCAACGTCCACCTCCCATCTTCTGCACATCTTTGTAAAACTGATCGACCAGCGCCGTCACCGGCAGGCTCGCCCCGTTTTCATTTGCTGTATTTAGACAAATGCCCAAATCCTTGCGCATCCAGTCCGTGGCAAAGCCATGATCGAAATGATCGTCCAACATGGTCTCGTACCGGTTCGACATCTGCCAGGACCCGGCGGCGCCCTGTGAAATCACCTCAATCACCGCCCGGCCATCCAGACCCGCCTTCTCGGCGAAATGCAGCGCTTCGCTCAGCCCCTGTACCACACCCGCAATGGCAATCTGGTTGCACATCTTGGTCATCTGACCCGCTCCGCTGTCGCCAATCCGGCGGCACAGCTTGGCATAGGCCTGCATGATCGGCTCAGCCCTCGCATAGGCTCCCTGGTCGCCGCCACACATGATCGAAAGCTGCCCATTCTCAGCCCCCGCCTGCCCGCCAGAAATGGGCGCATCAACAAAGCTGATCTGCTTGGCATCAGCCGCCGCGTACAACTCCGCCGTCACCTTGGCCGACACAGTGGTGTGGTCGACAAAGACACTGCCGCTCCCCATCCCGGCAAAGGCACCATCCTCGCCCAAGCAGACTGCGCGTAAATCATCATCATTGCCGACGCAGGCCATCACGAAATCCGCCCTCTCGGATGCGGCACGCGGCGTGGTGGCCATAGCCCCACCATGATCACTCACCCAATCCTGTGCCTTCGATGCGGTGCGATTGTAAACGGTCACCTCGTGCCCTGCCGTCAGCAGATGCCCCGCCATCGGTGCGCCCATCACACCCATGCCCAGAAATGCCAGCTTCGCCATTCGTGATCCCTCGCCGTTTTTTGCGCCGCCCGCGGCTTGCGCTTCGTCTCCTGCCTACCTAACAGTCAGGTCTCAAGGGTCAACGCGAGAAGGCAAGGGCAAGGCGGCATGGCAGTGGTGTTTCAATGGCTGGTCCGGCTGACTGCTGCACTCATCGTGCTGGCGGTGCTGGGCGTTGCCATGGTCTATTACCTCGCTGCACGGTCGCTCCCCAACTATGATGCGCTGGTGCGCGTGCCTGTCATATCTGCGCCGGTCGAGATCGTGCGCGACAACGCCAATGTCCCTCATATCTTCGGGGAAACAGACACCGATGTGTTCCACGGGCTTGGGTTTGCGCATGCCCAGGACCGCCTTTGGCAAATGATGATGATGCGCCGCACGGCCCAGGGGCGGCTCAGCGAGTTGTTTGGCACCTCAACCGTCGATATCGACAGCCTGATCCGCCGTCTCGACATCTATCGGCTGTCCGTTGAATCGGTCGATGCACAGGACCCGGCGACACGTGCCGCACTTGTCGCCTATGCCTCCGGGGTGAACGCCCGGCTCGATCAGATCAACGCACAGGCCCTGGGCCGCGGCGCGCCCGAGATGTTTCTCTTCGGCACACCTCTGGCCCCCTGGCGCCCTGCCGACAGCATCGCCATTACCAAGTTGATGGGCCTGCAATTGTCCGGCCACCTCAGCGAAGAGGTGTTGCGCGCGCGCATGTCACTCACCCTCGACGACCCTGCACGCCTGGCCGACATTCTGCCCGATGTGCCCGGTGATGGCATCGCAAGCCTGCCTGAATATGCGGCTCTTGTTCCCGGTACCACACGCGATGTTGCCGCAACCAGGCCAGAGGCACACCCGCTCTCCCCGTTCCGCCCCCGCGGCTTTGCCGGGGCATCCAATGCCTGGGCCGCAGCCGCTGCACGTTCTGCCTCTGGTGGCACGCTTCTTGCCAACGATCCGCATCTGGGCTTTTCCGCTCCCGCGATCTGGTATCTTGCCAGGCTGGACCTGCGCACCGGTGGCGTGATCGGCGGCACCATACCCGGCGTGCCGGCTGTGCTGACGGGCCGCTCTGATCGCCTCGGCTGGGGTCTCACCACCGCTTATGTCGATGACCAGGACGTGTTCATCGAGGAAGTGAACCCCGACAACCCGCAACAATACCGCACACCCACCGGTTGGAAAGACTTTGAAAGCCGCGACTCCATCCTGCGCATCGCTGATGAAGACCCCGTGACCCTCACATTGCGCTGGACGGATAACGGCCCCGTCCTGCCCGGCAGCTTCCGCAACCTCGGCACCGTCACTCCTCCGGGCCACGTCGCCGCCCTCAACTGGACCGTCCTCAGCCCGCGCGACACCTCCCTCACAGCCGCCCTGAACATTATGAAGGCGCAAACCGTCGCCGAAGCCATCACCGCAGGCGAGGCCTATATCGCCCCTGCCCAGAACCTCACCCTCGTTGATCGTGGCTCCATCGCCATGAAAACCATAGGCGCCGTGCCCAACCGCACCGAAGCGCACCAAAGCCAAGGGCGCCTGCCGTCCCTCGGGTGGCGGGCCGAAAACCGCTGGCAGGGGCGAATGGCCTACACCTCCAACCCCGGCTTCGTCTCTCCTGTCGGCGGTATCCTCGGCAACACCAACAACAAGACGGTCGACCGCCCCTTCCCCAACCACATCAGCTTTGTCTGGGGCGACACCCAGCGCGTCCAACGCTGGCGGCGCCTCATGCAAGCGCGCGAAGTGCACACCCGCGACAGCTTCATCGAAGCGCAACTCGACACGGTCAGCTTCACCGCGCGCTCGCTGTTGCCGCTCATCGGCGCAGAACTGTGGTTCACCGGCGAAGCCGCCCCCGCTGGCACCCCCGAACGCCAGCGCCAACGCGCCCTCGCCCTGCTGGCCGAATGGAATGGCGAGATGAACGAACACCTGCCCGAACCACTGATCTATGCTGCTTGGCTGCGCAAACTTCAGGATCGGCTGATCCGCGATGAACTGGGCCCCATGGCCGACACGATAACCCACGTAGAACCGCTTTTCATCGAACGCGTCTTTCGTGACGTAGACGGGGCGTCTGTATGGTGTGACGTTCGCCAATCCGCCCCAGTCGAAACATGCCCGGATATGGCGCGCCTCGCGCTGGATGATGCGCTGCTCGACATCAACGAGACCTGGGGCACGCAACTGGAATCATTGCGCTGGGGTGACGCCCATCAGGCCACCCACGACCACCAGGTGTTGGGCGAGATCCCAGTCCTGCGCTATTTCGTGAACATCCGCCAAAGCACCTCCGGTGGCGACAACACGCTGCTGCGCGGCCTGACCAAAGGCACCGGCCCCGACCCGTTCCACAACGTACACGGTGCTGGCTATCGCGGCGTCTACGACTTTGCCGACCCCAACTCGTCGGTCTTTATCATCTCGACCGGCCAGTCGGGCCACTTTCTGTCGCGCCATTATGACGATCTGGCCCAACTTTGGCGCCGTGGCGAATATATCCCCATGTCCCTTGACGAAGGGCTCGCGCGGGCCGCGGCAGTCGGCATCACACGGCTCGAACCTCTGCGATGACCCGCACCCTCATTGCGCCAAAAACATGCATGTCCAAGGCTTGCCCGCCTTGACCACGATCCTCTTCAACAAGCCCTTCGGCGTTCTGTCACAATTCACCGACAGGGGCAGCGCCGGTTCGTTGCGCCCCACCCTTTCCAACTATATCGACGTACCTGGTGTCTACGCCGCGGGCCGTCTGGACCGCGACAGCGAAGGGCTCATGATCCTGACCAGCGATGGCCAGTTGCAAGCCAGGATCGCGCACCCGAGATACAAAGCCCCCAAAACCTACCTCGCCCAGGTCGAAGGCGCGATCACCGACGCCGCGTTGGGTCAATTGCGTGCGGGCCTCACCCTGAAAGATGGCCCCACCAAACCCGCCAAGGCACGGGCCATCCCGCCGCCTGATATCTGGAACCGCGACCCGCCTATCCGTGCTCGCAAATCGGTGCCGGACAGTTGGCTCGAACTCACCCTCACCGAAGGCCGCAACCGGCAGGTGCGGCGCATGACCGCCCATGTGGGCTTTCCAACACTCCGCCTGATCCGTGTGCGGATCGGAGACTGGTGCCTGAATGATCTTTCACCAGGAGAGTGGCGGCATATCTAGCCACGCCCGAATGTAGCTAAGAGCCTGTCAGCCAAAAGTCGTCACCCTTGCTGGCACAGCAGGAAGTTGCGTTTGCGGGATACCATTTATCGTGTCTGGATCGCCCCCGTCACATCAGTCGTGCACAAGCAGCGCTTTTTACCAGGCTATCCTGGGGCAGGATGCGCCATCGATCCCGCGAGTAAAGCGAGACTTGAACGAAAACGCCTGATCGCAGCCGCGCATCTGGATCATGGTACGCGGTGCCCCCCACGCCAACTAGCGCAAGCCGTAGATAAGCTTAAGCATGGCTGGATGTTTCCTCAGACCATTGTGCCAAGCGATGAGACGCCTGCCTTTGCGGATGGCCTTTGCACCACTGGACTAAATGCTGGCGCCTCTGTCCGTTTCGTCCGAAAGGAGGCGCTGATACACCGCGTTGATCGCGTCAACTTCATGCTCGATATGATGCTGCGCCAGAACTTTGCGCCTTGCCGCCTGAGCCATGGAACGGCGCAGTTGCGGGTCGGACATCAGCGTTTCGGTAGCGGTGGTTAAAGCAGCAAGGTCTTCTGGCGGCACCAGAAATCCTGTTTCATCCGGGACAACGAGATCTTCAAATGCGCCAACACGGGTCGCAACAACCGCAACGCCGCATGACATGGCCTCCAATGGGGTCAGGCCAAACCCTTCCCAGCGCTGCGGGGCCACGTAAATGTCGCTCGCCTGAAACCAGGGCGCGATGGTAAAGCCCTTGTGTTCGGGGAAAATCCGCAACCTGTTGCCAAGCCCAGCCGCGTCTATTTTGGCCTTCAACCCGTCGACAAAGCCCTGCTGATCGCGAGTGACACCCCCCATAATGATCCCCTGCGCTGACGGATGGCGCGGCAAAAGCTCTGTCATGGCGTCAACAAATAGGTCGGTGCCCTTCTGGTCTCTGATCCGCCCAAAGCACCCAACGATAAGCGCATCCTGATCCAGACCAAGCTCGCGCCGGAGGGCTTCACGGTCGGGGTGCGGGGCAAACGCATCCGTATCGATGCCGTGCAACACCACCGTTGCGGGCACACCCAGATAGGACTTGGCCTTGCCCGACGCCGCAATGACCGCATCCATGCGGCGGATCAGCCAGCGCGAGTATTCCCCCCTGCGCCGTTGCGCAGCCGAGGTAAAGACCAGTTTCAAGCGTTTGCGCAGCACAAATTTCAGAAGCACTCCAACCAACATCTCGATGTTCCGCCGAGCATGCCAGACGCGGTGCCCCGAGGGCCCGGACCGCGACAGAAAAAGCAGCTTGCGCAGTGGGAATTGAGGGATATCGGGGGGCAATACGGGCCCAGTGGTGGCAATCGACATCTTCTTTGCCTGAAGTGGCACAAGCCGAAACACGGTCGATGATACACCCGAATATCTGCGCTTCAAATTTGGTGCGATCACGTCAACGACGTCAGGGTCAACCTGCATGCCACGATCCTGTCTCTTCGGCTGCTTATCACGTGGTGATCCTATATCGGATGTTCCCGACCAGATGCCATGGGAACCTCATCACCCGCGTCACAAAACGCGCCATCTTGGACTGCAAGGCACGTCCACTGCACTCAACCCCAACACCGGTGTGCCTGCCGTTCCACACCCTGCCCCGAAAGCCCAAGCGACTGCGGGAGGGACAATGCGGTTGCATGACGTGAACCATACGCAAGGGTTCTGAACTTGCTGCTCAACATCGGCTTTGGTGCGATGGCACCCTCCAGAAAGTGTACCACAACCGCATGAATCCCGGGGCTGATCCCCACCAAAACCGGGCGGACGCCCCTTGCACACAGTCGCGATATCGCGTCAGCCTCGCTGCGACGCAATTTTGGAGCATATGCTATGCCATCCAGTGACCTTCGCCTGAATGGCACCGTCATCCGCTTCGATGCGAGCGTTTTATCACTGCCCGAGCCTCGCCTCTTCAATGTCGAATGGCTGCGCTCGACACAAGCTTGGCAGGGCAGCACAGAAGGCCGCAGCCAGGCCCACTTTTTTCACTACGCAGATCGCGATATGGTGCTGCGCCACTTCCATCGCGGTGGGCTTGTCGGTCGCTTGAACCGCGATCTCTATCTGGGTTTGGGCGCTGACCGCAGCCGGGCGTTGCGCGAATTTGATTTACTGGCCGAAATGCACGCCGAAGGGCTGCCTGTACCCCTGCCGGTGGCCGCGCGCTATAGCCCCTTTGGCCCGTTCTACCGCGCCGACATCATCACCCAACGCATCCCCGACGCTTATACGATGCAGGAGGTTCTGGAAGAGCGCGCGCTGTCATCGGCACTGTGGCACCGTGTGGGGGCGAGCGTTCGACGGTTGCACGATCACGGGGTCTATCACTCCGACCTCAACTGTCGGAACATCTTGATCGATACCAGCGACAAGGTCTGGTTCATCGACTTCGACAAATGCGAAAAGCGCGCACCCGGAGCATGGGCGCAGGCAAACCTGGAGCGGCTCAAACGCTCGCTTCGAAAGACAAAAACCCAAACGCCGAGTTTACACTGGAACGCAAAGGACTGGGGCGAGCTTCTGTCAGGATATGAAGGCAGCGCCTGACCTGTTGGCGCATAGTCAAGGCGTCAAAGACGACGCCCAGACAGCAGCCGTTTCAAACACTATTCTAACCAGATTTGCACTAGCGCGGCTTTGCTTCAAGATTTCTGCGACAGGCTCAGACGATATACCCAACCGAAATCACTCCTGCCTTGCCACCCGCTACAGCCCATCGAACCGCGCCTTCTGGATCGCCGTCCAGCGTACGTCGAATTCGAACCCGTCCTCGCCCTGCCGCTCATCCTGCACCACGTCCTGCTCAAACAGCCACGCCCGCTTACGCCCGTCAGCATAGGGCAACAACACTGTGTCGTCCGTCACTGCCCCCTGCAAGGTTGCCGCGACAGCCGCCAGCAGCGCATCAATCCCCTCACCGGTGATCGCAGACATGGCGAACACGCTCTCATTTCTTTCCGCACGGGCGCGCGCCGCCCGGGCCTCTTCCTCCGGTAGAAGATCAATCTTGTTCCAGACCTCGACCATGTCACGCCCATCGCCCACGCCCAGATCGGCCAGGATCGTGCGGACGTCCTCGGCCTGTGCCTCTGTCTCAGGGTGCGAAATGTCGCGAACATGCAAGATAATGTCAGCCGCCAACACTTCTTCCAATGTGGCTCGAAACGACGCCACCAATTCGGTCGGCAGGGCCGAGATAAAGCCCACCGTGTCCGACAGGATCACCTCGGGGCCATCCTCCAACTCCACCCGGCGCATGGTTGGATCAAGCGTGGCAAACAACATGTCTTTTGCCATCACATCCGCACCCGTCAGGCGGTTGAAGAGTGTGGATTTGCCCGCATTGGTGTAGCCGACAAGCGCCACAATCGGATAGGGCACTTTGGCCCGCGCCGCGCGGTGCAGGCTGCGTGTCTTGACCACCTTGTCCAATTGTCGACGCAGCCGCACCAACTGGGTGTCGATGGCACGGCGGTCTGCCTCGATCTGCGTCTCACCCGGACCACCCACAAATCCCAAACCGCCCCGTTGCCGTTCCAAATGGGTCCAGGCCCGCACAAGTCGCGTGCGTTGATAGCTCAGCGCAGCCATCTCGACCTGCAAAACACCCTCGCGCGTCGCAGCACGATCGCTGAAAATCTCTAGGATCAAACCAGTGCGGTCGAGCAGTTTGACCTTCCATGCCTTTTCCAGATTCCGTTGCTGTACGGGTGTTACTGGTCCATCAATCAGGACCAGTTCCACCTCTGCGTCGTGCAAACGCTCCGCAAGCTCCTCGATCTTGCCCGATCCGAACAAAAGCCCTGCCTGCGGACGCGGCAGCGGCACGATCTCATTTCCAACCACCTCCAGCTCGGGCAGCGCATGGGCCAAAGACACAGCTTCGGCCAGCGCAAAGGATGCTTCGCGCCGATCCGGGTCAGATTTGATATCAGGATGAAGCACCCAAGCGCGGGTGACTTCCGGTTGTTCCCCCATCAAGAGGCGTCTTCACCCTCATAAAGACTGATGGGCTGGCTCGGCATGATGGTCGAAATGGCGTGCTTGTAGACAAGTTGACTTTGACCGTCCCTGCGCAGCAACACGCAAAAATTGTCAAACCAAGTGATAACACCTTGAAGTTTCACACCATTGATCAGGAAAATAGTCACGGGCACCTTGGTCTTGCGCACGTGATTAAGGAATGCATCTTGCAAATTCTGTCGGTCCGAAGCCATGTCGGTTAACCCTTTTTTCTTGCTTAGGCCTGCGGATCAGACCGTCCCTCCGGGCGGAGTATGTCGCGGGGGGGTAGAAGATTCCACCCCAAAAAACAGTCCGTTACGGACCTACCGCAAAGGCCCGCCTACCCGCGCCACAAATCGGGTGTGAAAAGGGCGATGATGGCCAGTGTTTCCAGTCGCCCAAGCACCATGGCCGCTGTGAAAATTGCCTTGGCCGCGCCATTCAAGTCGATCAATCCAATGGGGGCTTCCTTGGCGACCTCAAGCAGCGGTCCGGTGGTCGAAAGGCCCGAAACCGCCAGCACCAGCGCTGTGTCAAAGGCCACACCGGTCAAGGTCAAAAGGATGGTAATCAGCGCCAGGCTCAGCGCAAAGAGCATGAAAAAGATCCAGGCGATAAAGGCTCCGTCTTTCTGCAACCGCCGCGCGCGTGGACCCGCACTGCTCACCGAAGAGGGATGTACCAGACGCTCCATCTCGCGGACGCCATTACGGTAAAGTGCAAAAACGCGCAGCAGCTTCACGCCGCCGGCGGTCGTGGCGACACCACCTCCGATCAGGGCCAACCCCATCAGCAAAAGCCCTGGCGTCTCCAGCCCCGACCACGCCTGTGCGTCCACCCAATGGCCTGATGCAAACCCGGTTGTCGTCAAAAACGAAAGCACGGTAAAGGCGCTGCCCCACAACGCCCGCCCCGCCCCCGCTAGGTCACTCTCGGCGGCAACGTCATAAGCCCCCAGGAAATGCCGCAGGAACAAAAACACAGGCACCGCAATCACCACAGCCGCGCCGATGCGAAATTCCGGATCCTGCCACAGCCCGCCACTCTCCGCCGTGGTGGTGTCTGTCGAAAAGGTCAGTCGCGACAATGCAAAGAGCATGAACAGTAACATCACCGCCTCGCCCGCCATGCCAGATCCAGCACCGTCCAGTCCACCCACCGGCGAAATACCCGATGTCGCCATAATCGCCATCGCGTGGCACACCGCCACCAGCCCTTCGTCTCCTCCCACCGCCAGCAACACCCACAACAGCAGCGTCAGCCCGGCATAGATCGGGATCAAAACAGATGACACCCGCGTCACCCGTTCACGCACCTCCGACGCGCTCATCCCGATGTCACGGCTGGAACTGCGCCCCGGCTCTGCGCGCGCGGTTACCTCGAACCCGCCCAGGTTCAGCGGCGCCAAAATCGCCGAGGCCGCGATCCACATCAGCAGCCCTCCGAGCCAGCCCACAATCGCGCGCCACAAGTGTAAGGTCCCGTTCAACCGCACGGGATCGTCAAACAGCGTGGCTCCCGTCGTGGTCACCGCACTCACCATCTCGACATATGCATTCAGAAAGGTGGTTGTGCGCAACCCCTCGTAGAACGGCACCGCCAGCAATACCGGCAGCATCAGGAACGCGCTCAGCAACGACACAAGCGGGCCCAGCGTGCCATGCCGCGGGTCGCGCCCTGCATGGGCCAGACCCACCAGCGCAAAGATCACCAGCCCCAGCACACCAGAATACAGAAACGCCCGCGCCGCCACCAACTCGCGTACCACACCGCCATAGACCGCAGGCACCAGCATCGCCGCGGAAAACACGCCCACCAGCAACAGAAACAGCGGCAGTCGCAAAACCGATGCCCAAAAGGGTTGTCGTGGCTGCGCCCGCCCCTGCATCAGAAAAAGTCGATGGACACCTGCATCAGGCGCTCCACCTCCGGCACATCCGTCGCCAGCGCAAAGATGGCAATCACATCACCCTCGTCGATGCGGGTGTGGCCCACGGGCCGGATGATCTCCTCGCCCTTACGCACCGCACCCACCAGCACACCCTCGGGAAAGTCGATCTCGTTGATCTTCTTGCCCGCCAGCGGAGAGGTCGACAGCACCTCGGCCTCAATCACCTCCGCATCCGCATCCCCGATGGAATAGACCGACCGCACCCGCCCATGCCGGATATGGCGCAGGATCGAACTCACCGTTGTCGCCCGCGGGTTAATATAGGCGTCAATGCCCAACGGCCCCATCATCGGCACCAGCGTCGGGTCATTGATCAACGCGATGGCATAGGGACAGCCCTCGGCCTTGGCGCGTACGGCCGCCAGCATGTTGGTCTTGTCGTCATCCGTCACCGCCAGCATCGCGTCGGCACGGGCTACCCCCGCCTCGGCCAGCAGGTTCACATCAAGCCCGTCGCCGTTCAGCACAATCGTCCGCTCCAGCGCCTCAGCCGCCAACTCGGCACAGCGCCGGTTGCGCTCGATCACCTTGGCCCGCACACGGCTTGCGCGCTTTTCCAAAGCCCGCGCCACGGTCAGGCCGACATTCCCACCGCCCACCAGCACCACACGTTCCTGCTTGCGCATGGTCTTGCCAAACACTTCCATGGTGCGCGGTACATCATCCACATGGGAAAACACATACGCCTCGTCCCCCGCAAAAAGCTGATCAGACGCATCAGGGGCAAACAGCGTTCCCTCGCGCCGCACGCCAACCACAACCACACGCAGGGTCGAAAACAGGTCGGTCAACTGCCGCAACGGTGTGTTCAGCACCGGACAATCCTCGTCCAGCGCAATCCCCAGAAGCTGCGCCTGCCCGTCAATGAACAATTCCGTGTCAAAGGCCGCGGGCGCGCTCAGCCGCTGCAGGGCCGCGGCGGCCACCTCGCGTTCGGGGCTGATCACCACGTCGATGGGCATGTGATCGCGCCGGTAAAGGTCAGAGTAAATCGCCGTCAAATATGCCTGACTGCGCAGCCGCGCGATCTTGCGGTTCACGCCGAACACGGAATGGGCCACCTGACAGGTGACCATATTCACCTCGTCCGAATGGGTGGCGGCAATCACCATATCGGCATCCCGCGCCCCCGCCCGGTCGAGCACGTCCGGATAGCTCGCAAAGCCCGCAACCCCTTGCACGTCCAGCGTATCCGTAGCCCGCCGCACCAGATCGGGGTCACTGTCGACCACCGTGACATCGTTGCGCTCGCCTGAAAGATGGCGCGCAATCTGCCACCCCACCTGGCCTGCCCCGCAGATGATGACCTTCATCCATGTCCCCGTGATGACGTGCTGCAAGGCAGCACACTCGGCCCCTCTGCATGACAGACGGGGGGATTGTGGTCAACGCTTGGGGTAGCGGGGGTGGACCGAGGCGGGTGTGCCCGGAGATGATCGAGAGCACGCCTTGCAGCCATAGGTCTGCTGAGCGGACATTGCTGACATTGGCTGATCTCGTTAACATCTGGAAATGAGTAGTAGTCTTCAATCGCTTGGTGTCGTTGGTCGCCTTTATCCGCTGATCAGAAGCGGTGAGAAAACCTCGACAATCCGTTGGCGAGAAAAACAGATCGCTCCGGGCCCTCTTCAATTCTTTAATGATGACGACCCTAGTCAAAGCATTGAAGTGATTGCCATTGCGTGCACGGAAATGCCCCTCTCCGACGCAGCGAACTTCGTTGGGCGCGCAGATGAATGGCCGGACCAAATCATGCTTGAAGGCATGCGCGAGCATTATCCAGAAATAGAGTTAACGAGCACCGTGCAGGTCATCGAGTTTAAGCTTCCATCTATCTGACGCTGAAGGTGGTCTGGGCTCACAGCGGACAATCAGCAGTTAGTCGCGTCTAGAGTGCCATACTTATAACGCCATATGCGACTGCCATTCCACTTGCTCCAAGTGTTAGTCCCATGCCTCCAACGCGGCCGATCACGTTTTTATCTGTAAAAGCCAGTGCATAGCCATGGGCGAGGCGGCCGAATAAAAAGGCGACCGACAAAAGTGCTAAGACCACTACGTTTCCGCCCTGCAGTTCTAGTAATGCAATAAGGGCCACAAACAGAGGCGCATACTCGGTCAGATTTGCTTGCGCGCGGATTCTTCGCTGAAGCGCGTTATCGCCGCCGTCACCTAATGATGCGCCAGAAGACTGTCGAAACCTGATGACACGCCAGCTTAGGACCAAGAGCCAGGCCAAAAGGGAACTTGCGAGCAATGTTGTGATGGGTAGCGAAATTCCGGTCATGATGGCCCTATCTACACTTGTCTGTATCTACACCTGTCAATTGAATGGGGTGATGTCGAGACAATGCGAACCTTGAGCATTTTGTCAAAACTGACTTCTACTCAAATAGCAGAAACGGTCGCAAAGAGCTCAAACCCGACATTCACTTCACGGACATGCGCGCCGGGCCGCACCCGGCCTCCCCCGACGGGCCGCATGGCTCAGTTGGCGTTCAGAACGCCCGGCGTCGGGTGCGGCCCGCTGTCGGGTTTCCGATAACGCCACTGAACGCGCAGTTGCTTTTCTTCCAAGCATCCGAAACACAGACGACACGCACCCAAACATCCTCCAAAACCCCAATTGCCAAAGCCCCCAACCTGCGCCAATGTCACTGCGATGCGCGCGATTGCCACCATAGCCTTGCCGCTGGTCCTCTCCGGCTGCCTGCCCCTCTCGACCTACTATGCCGAGGGGGTGAGTTTTGCCCAGTTTGAGCGCGACAACACCAATTGCGACGTCCGTGCCCTGCGCGACGCGCCCGTTGCCACCAAGGTGCGGCACGGGCCACCCCGGTATATTTCGCGTCGGCATTGCAATCACCAGGGCCATTGCTTCAACCGTGGGTTCTGGGTCCCGGGCGAGGTTTATTCCATCGACATCAACGCCGACCTGCGCGCGCGGGTCAAAGGGCAATGCATGGGCGATCTGGGCTACCGGCCCGTCGAAATCCCGGCCTGCCCCCAAGGGGTGGCAGAGGCCGCACCACCTGGCCCCTCTGCAACATTGCCCCGCCTCAATGGTCGCAGTTGCGCCATAAAAACCGGCGATGGCCAGTTCCGCGTCGTCACCCAAGGTTAAGCCAACAAAGCCCCCTCAACACATCAGATCAGGCACGCAGATGTCACAAAAAACCAAGCAATCAAAACCAGACAGCGCCGCAGTCACCGCAGAGGCGGCCCGTTTCATGGACGCCAAGACCATCGTGCTGGCGCATCACGCCGCCATTTCGGCGGCCGCCCGGTCGGGGGACATGCGCGGCGCCCTTGCCCTGCATATGGACCCGGATGTGCATTGGCGCGGCATGCACCCGTGGCACGAACAACGCGGGATCGCTGCTGTTGCAGACCGGTTTTGGACACCGCTCACCTCAGCCCTCGCCGCCCCACAACGGCGGGTTGATGTGCTTTTTGCCGGTGACAATTCGCTTGAGGGCGCGGCAGGCACGTGGGTCTGCGCCATGGGGCATGTGCTTGGCCTTTTTGACGCGCCGCTGCTGGGCATCCAGCCGACGCGCAAGATTGTCATGCTGCGGTTCGCCGAATTCAGCCGGGTGGTCGAAGGCCGGATTGTCGAACAGGCCTTCTTTTGTGATCTTCTGCATCTCATGGCGCAGGCGGGCCAATATCCCCTGCCCGGCATGACCGCCGCACAACTGGTGCAACCGGGGCCGATGACCCAGGATGGCGTGTTGCGCACCGCGCAAGACCCCAAGGAAGGGGCTGACACGCTTGCCCTGATCAACGCGATGATCAGCATGATTTCGACCGTGAATGCCGCTGACAATCCGCCCCATCCGCGCGACGAACTGCGCCGCCATTGGCACGACGACATGCTGTGGTGGGGCCCGACGGGCATTGGTGCCACCTACACCATCGACCGGTACATCGAGCAGCATCAGCAGCCCTTCCGCACCCAACTGGGCGCGCGCACCTTCAACGGCCATATCTGCCGCATGGCCGAGGGACAGTACGGTGGGTTTTTTGGCTGGCCGAACCTCACGATGGAATGCACCGGCCCCTATCTGGGCCTGCCCCCCTCGGGCAAGAAGGCGGACCTGCGCGTCGTCGATATCTATCGCCGCGACGGGGACAAGCTGGCCGAGAACTGGGTGTTCATCGACATGCTGCACTTTTTGAACATGCAGGGTCTCGATGTGCTGGCACAACTGGACGTGCGCAAAGGTTAACAAAAATTAACTTTTGCTCAAAGTCAGGCGCTTGATTTCAAACGCTTTTTCGCAGGTGTCCCCGCGGGGACAGATTTTTAGCTCGCCTGTGCCTCTTCCTCGTCCAAATGCGCCACCCGCGCGCCCGCCTTGGACGAGGTCACTACGCCCAACGACTTCAGCTTGCGGTGCAGAGCCGACCGTTCCATGCCTACGAAGTTTGCGGTGCGGCTGATGTTGCCGCCGAAGCGGTTGATCTGGGTCAGCAAATACTCCCGCTCAAACGCTTCCCGCGCCTCTCTCAACGGCAGGGTCGCCAGCGCCCCCGACAGGACCACGCGCCCCTCGTCGCCCGCAGGCTCTTCGGAGCCCGGCAATTCTTTGGCATCGATCGGCCCGGTCCCGTCCCCGAGGATCAGCACACGCTCGACCATATTTTTCAGTTGCCGCACATTGCCCGGCCACACCATCGTCTGCATCAAAGCCACCGCATCTTCGGTCAGCTCGCGCTTTGGCAGGCCCTGTGCTGCGTTGCACTCTTCTATGAAATGCTTGGCAAGCTCGGGGACGTCCTCGCGCCGTTCTTCGAGGCTGGGCACGGTGATCGGGACGACGTTCAGGCGATGGTACAACTCTTGGCGGAATGTCTCTGCGGCGATGGCCTGTTCAAGATCGCGATTGGTGGACGAGATGACGCGCAGGTCCACACGCACCTTGTCGGTACCGCCAACCCTTTGAAATTGTTGATCAACTAGGACTCGAAGGATTTTGGATTGCGTCCCGATGGGCATGTCCGCAACCTCGTCAAAATAGATCACACCGCCATGGGCCTGCTCCAGCAAACCCGGCTCAATCCCGCGCTCGGGTGTCTCCTTGCCGAACAGAACTTCTTCCATATTTTCAGGGGCTACGCCGGCACAGTTCACGGTGACAAAGGGCGCATCAGACCGGTTGGACTTGGCGTGGATGTACCGCGCTGCCACCTCTTTGCCGCAGCCCGCGGGGCCGGTCAGCATGACGCGGCCATTGGACTTGGTCACCTTGTCAAGTTGCGAGATCAAGGCGCGGAAACTGGCCGAGGTGCCGATCATCTTGGATTGTGCGGCCTCGGGGCGGCGGAGGGTTTGGTTTTCGCGGCGCAGGCGCGATGTCTCCATCGCGCGGCGAATGACAACCAGCAACTGGTCTATATTAAAGGGCTTTTCGATAAAGTCGTACGCGCCTTGTTTGATCGCCGCCACCGCAATTTCGATGTTGCCGTGCCCCGAAATGATCACCACAGGGACGCCGGGATTGTCGCGCTTGACCGCTTTGAGAATGTCGATGCCGTCCATCCGGCTGTCCTTGAGCCAGATGTCGAGGATGATCAGTGCCGGTTCTTCGGTGTTGATCGCCGCCATGGCATCATCGGAATTACCAGCAAGTCGCGTGGCAAAGCCTTCGTCTTCAAGGATGTCCGAAATCAATTCCCGGATGTCCCGTTCGTCATCCACGATCAAGATATCGCTCATACCGCTTCCTCTTCCTCAACTTCTGGGGCGATTGCCATCACCGGCAGCGTGATCACCGCCATGGCACCGCTATGGGTCTGACCCTCGAACGGGGCCGCGTCTTCGAGGGTCAGAGTGCCCCCGTGTTCTTCAATGATCTTTTTGACGATGGGCAGGCCCAAGCCAGTGCCTTCGTCGCGCGTGGTTACATAGGGCTCAAAGAGGCGCGCCCGATCTTCGGGCAGACCGATGCCGTTATCTGAAATTGTGATGATGGCGCCTGTTGGCCCGGTTGTCATTGCGACTTCGATACGTGGGACATGCCCTTCTGGAGCATTCTTTTCTTTAATAGTATCAATCGCTTCTCCACCGTTCTTCACGAGATTTGTCAGCGCTTGCGATATCATAGTGGCGTCCACCTTGGCGTGGATTGTCCTGTTGGGCAGGTCGGCGACAATTTCCACATCCGGTTGTCCGGCCTGCTGCAAAAGCACGGCATCACGGACCAGTTGCACAAGATCCTCGCTCTTGCGTTCGGGTTCGGGCATGCGTGCGAACTTTGAAAACTCGTCCACAATCCGGCGCAAATCACCCGTTTGCCGCACAATCACGTCGGTCATCTGGTCGAGGCTTTCACTATCCTCGCCCAGTTTCGGGCTAAACTTGCGCTTGATACGTTCGGCACTGAGTTGGATTGGGGTGAGCGGATTCTTGATCTCGTGCGCGATGCGGCGGGCCACGTCACCCCAGGCGGCCATGCGTTGCGCCGACACAAGATCGGTTACGTCATCGAACGCGACCACGTACCCTTCCAGCGCGCCTTCAACGCTACGGCGCGTCGCCATCCGCACCAGCAGGTTTTCAAGACGGCCATTGCGGGTCACCTTGACCTCTCCGGTCGCCACTTCTTGCGGGCTGGCCTTGAGCAGCGCAAAGAGTGCGGCAAATTCGGGGATGGCAACGGCAAGTGGAACGGCTTCGCGGCCCTCTTGCCAGTGCAATAGCCGCGCGCCCGAGCGGTTCACGAAGGTGACGTGGCCATTTGAGTCGACGCCAACCACGCCGGAGGTCACGGAACTGAGCACGGAGTCAAACAGGCGGCGACGGCGTTCGATCTGTTCAGTGTTCGCAAGCAGCGCCTGACGCTGGCCCTTGAGTTGCTTGGTCATTTGGTTGAAGTACCGGCCCAGCATGGCGATTTCGTCGTCGCCTTCCTCTTCGCGCACTTGAACG
Source organism: Pseudomonadota bacterium (assembly GCA_038525015.1). Taxonomy (GTDB): domain Bacteria; phylum Pseudomonadota; class Alphaproteobacteria; order Rhodobacterales; family Rhodobacteraceae; genus Tateyamaria. Next base: position 30,862 of record JBCBID010000015.1, read on the forward strand.
TCAAGGTCGCCGGCACCCACGCGTTGGGCAGCCCCGGTCAGGCGACCAACCGGACCGGAGAGGCGTTCGGCGAACCACAGGCCCAGCCAGATGGCTGCAAGGATCAGGATGACCGCAAAGCCCAGATAAAGCAGGCCGAACTGGAACAGCACCGTGCCCCGTTCGCTTTCAAGTTGCTGGTAAAGGCGCACGGTCTCTTTAGTTTCGTCCAGCAGAGACAATATTTCGCCGTCCACGTCGCGACTGACATAGAGGAACCGGTCCACGTAGGAGGCCAGTGGCACAAGCGCGCGAAATTCATTGTTGGGCCAGTCCTGTATCACCAGCCCGCCCGTGTCGATGGCCTGCTTGATCTGATCGGCCGATGGTTCTTCGAAATCAAAAAGATAAGAGCGATCACCACGGGCGCGGATTTCACCCGTGCCGTCGATCAGATACGCCTCGCGCAGGCCGCGCTGGACCTGCAATTGTCCTTCGGTCAAGACCTCTCGGTCGCCCACAACCTGCGCGCCGCGCACAGTGTCGATGTAGCGGGCGAGCGCGCGGGCGTCGGTGATCAGGTCACTGCGCTGTTCGGTCTCGTAAGCCTCGGCTGCGGCGAGGGAGGCACCGACCACCCGGCTGACGCGGTCCGAAAACCAACCTTCAAGTCCGATGTTGACAGTCAAGCCCGCAAACACCGCGACTGTGACGGTTGGGATTAGGGCCAGTAGGGCAAACACACCCGTCAGGCGCAAGTGCAGGCGAGAGCCTGCGGATTTGGCCCGGCGCGCCGCGATCAAGCGCCCAATCTGCGCCAGCACAAGTGCGCCCACCAGCAGCACATAGACGAGGTCGGCCAGCAGAACGAGGCGCAAGGACAAGGCGCTGACGCCCTGATCGAGCGGACCCAGCACAAGAAATGTGGCCAGCGCCAGCACCGGCCCGAGCAGCACCAGACCCAGGGTGGTAGCGTTGCGTACGCGCCTGAGCCGCCGCAGACGGCCCAGCGTCAACCACCAGCTGGTGCGTGTTCTGGATGCCACTTAGAGCGCCCTCGATGATGTGGCACCTGTGGTGCCGTACCGCCATATCCGGTGATCCTCCGCACGTTGCGGCGCGGATGCCACGGGTTGTGTGGCAGTATTACATCAATTTGCGTCGGCGTGTCACCTCAATATCGAGGTCGGTGATTTTCTTGCGCAGCGTATTGCGGTTGATGCCGAGCAGGTCGGCACATTTTGCCTGATTGCCCCCGGTGGCGTCGAGCGCGATCTCGATCAGCGGTGCTTCGACCTCGCGTAGAATGCGCTGATAGAGGCCCGGTGGGGGCAGCATGTTGCCATGCAGGTCGAAGTAGCGTTTGAGGTGGCGGGCGACCGACGCGCCCAGCTTTTCGGTGTCACCTGCGCTGCGGATGGGTTCAAGCTCGGGCTGGCTGCCCAGCACCTGTTCAACCTCCGAAGCCGTGATTTCGACAGCGCGGCTGGTGAGGCCGAGACGGCGCACCGCATTTTCCAGCTGACGCACGTTGCCGGGCCAGGAATAGGTGCGGAAGATTTCGGCAGCCGCGTCAGAGAGGGCGCGGCGGGCTTGGCCGGATTTTTCGCCCTTGAGCAGGAAGTGGTCGGCCAGGAGCGGAATGTCATCGACGCGTTCGCGCAAGGCCGGCACGTTGAGGGTGGCGCCGGAGAGGCGATAATAGAGGTCTTTGCGCACCTGGCCTGCCTCCATGGCCGCTGTCAGGTCGGTTTGGGAGGTGGCGAGGAAGCGCGGGACGTATTCGCCGGGCGTGTCCATCATGCGCACGATGCGGGCCTGGATTTCCTCGGGGATGTCGCCGATTTCGTCGATCAGGAGCGTGCCGCCCTTGACACGGGCGAGGACGCGGGCGGGCCCTTCGAGGTCTTGCAATTCGGCGGCGGTGACGGTGACGAAGGGCAGCGTGCGCCGGTCGGAGAAGTCGTGGATGGCCCGCGCGATGAGCGATTTGCCGGTGCCGCTTTCGCCCCAGATGAGCACGGGCAGGTCGGTGTTCATGACCCGCGCGACAACGCGGTAAAGCGCCTGCATGATCGCCGTGCGCCCCACCAGCGGCAATTCATCGGGGCGGTCGGTATCCTCGACGCGGGTGGGGGCGTGGGCCTTTTGTTCGAGCGCTTTGGCCGTGCGCTTCATCAGGTCGGGCAGATCGAAGGGCTTGGGCAGGTAGTCGTAGGCCTCGGCCTCGGCCGCCTGGATGGCGGTCATGATGGTGTTCTGGGCACTGATGACGATGACGGGCAGGCCGGGGCGGTCTTCGCTGATTTTGGGCAGCATTTCGAGGCCGTTGCCGTCCGGCATCATGACGTCCGAGATGACCACGTCGCCCTTGCCCTCGCCCACCCAACGCATGAGCGTCGTAAGGCTGGAGGTCGCGTGCACCTTGCAGCCCGCCCGCGTGAGCGCCTGGGTCAGAACGGTGCGGATCGTGCGGTCGTCATCGGCGACAAGAACGGTGCCATCCATATGCTAGTCCTCTTGTTGGTGTGTGGCCGCAAGGGCGGATTTGGGGGCGCGAGGCAGTGACAGGCGGAACACTGTCTTGCCCGGAGCAGAGGTGACGGAAATCCAGCCGCCGTGGTCGGAGATGATCTTGGACACCAGAGCGAGGCCAAGACCCGTGCCGTTTTCCTTGCCCGATACAAACGGGTCAAAGATGTCGGCGGCGATGGCGTCGGGCAAGCCGGGGCCGTCATCAATGATCTCGATCTGCAGGGGCAGCGACTGGCCCGACCCGTCAGAGCGGCGCAGGCGGTAGGAATGTTCGAAATAGCTGTGCAGACGGATCGTGCCGCCCGCGTCCCCGGCGGCCTCAGACGCGTTCTTGATCAGGTTCAGGACCACCTGCAAAAGCTGATCCGGGTCACCATAGGCCAGGGGCAGCGACGGGTCGTAGTCTTCGATGATCTTCATGCTGGCGCCGAAGCCAAGCAGCGCCGAGCGGCGGGCGCGGTCGAGCACATCGTGGATGTTCACGGCCTTGAGGTCAGGCGGCGACAGGTTGCCGAACTGTTCGACCTGTTCCAGCAGCTTGACGATGCGGCGGCCCTCTTCGACGATCAGGTCGGTGAGTTCCAGATCCTCGGGCTTGAGGTTCATCGACAGCAGTTGGGCCGCGCCTGTGATGCCCGCAAGCGGGTTCTTGATCTCGTGCGCCAGCATCTCGGCCATGCCGATGGCGGACTTGGCTGCGGACTTGACCGAGTGGTTCTGCGTCATGCGCCCTGACAATTCGCGCGGCGAGATCATAAGTACCATGTGATCGGGGGCCCCGGCCAGCGGGGCGATTTGCAAGGCGCATTGCAGTGGCGCGCGCCCCCCGTGGCCCACATCCACATCGTTGACAAAAAGCGGCGTGCCATTCTTTCGGGCCCGCGCAAGGCTATCTTCGAGTGGGGCATCGACAGCAAGCTCGTCCCAGAGCGGCAGGCCTTTCATCATCTTGACGGAGGCGTTGAAAAACCCTTCGGCCGCGGAATTGATGTCCACAATCTCGTCACGGGGGCCGATGATGATCACCGGCACAGGCAGTGACGCCCAAAGATCCCCGGCCCCGGTCACGCGGCGGCCATCCCGGTTTCGGGGCACAGCGCGCGGGGCAACAAGCGCATCGTGGCCTTAGGTGTCTTGGCTGTGAGCACCGCCCGGCGCAGATCGGCGGGCGTGCCAGCGGTGTCCATGAACCAGCCCAGATGCTTGCGCGCCACACGCAAGCCCAATACGTCGCCGTAGAATCGCAGCATGGCATCGTAATGGGCCATAACCATCTCGGCAAAAGCGTCGCCACGGGGCACGTTCGGCGCCGGCGCGCCATAAAGCGCATGCGCCATTTCGGCCAGCAGCCACGGCTTGCCCTGAGCGCCGCGCCCGATCATCACGCCCTGCGCGCCCGATTCATCGAGCGCGCGGCGGGCGGTGAAGGCATCCACAATGTCTCCGTTGGCGATGACGGGAATCGTCACAGCCTCGACCACCGCACGGATCGCAGCCCAATTGGCGTGCCCTTTGTAAAGCTGACAGCGGGTGCGGCCATGGATCACGATTTGACGAATGCCAGCCGCTTCGGCGCGCGCCGCGATCTCGGGCGCGTTCATCAAGGCGTCATCCCAGCCCAGACGGGTTTTCAAGGTCACCGGGATGTCGACAGCGTTCACCACCGCATCGATCAGCGTTAGCGCATGATAAGGATCGCGCATGAGAGCCGAGCCGGAATAGCCGTTCACCACCTTTTTTGCCGGACATCCCATATTGATGTCGATCACGCGCGCGCCCTGCCCCGCAACCATTTTCGCGGCTTCGGCCATGGGTGCCGCTTCGCGCCCAGCAAGTTGCACAGCGGTGCCGTCGGCCCCCAGCCCCAGTTCCGCCTTTTCGCGGCTTCCGGGGCGGGCGTTGAGCATATCGTGACTTGCAACCATCTCGGACACAACCATACCTGCCCCGAATGTCGCCACGAGCGACCGGAACGGCAGGTCGGTGATTCCGGCCATCGGGGCCAGCATCACCGGGGCTGTCATGTCGAGAGGGCCATTGGCCATGCGCGATGCCTAATCCTTGTGCGTTGAGACGTGGTACTGGACCGTCCCGGTTTTCTCAATTGTCTCAGGTGGCTTTGGTGCTGTGCAGATGCGCACTTGCCCAATTTTTAATCACCGCTCGCCCCATAGACAGGGGCCGGGCGACGCCCTACAGATTTGGCATGATCGGAACCTGGCCCTTATGACATCTGTTGCCGCTGTGATTGTCGCTGCAGGGCGCGGGCAACGTGCGGGCGGCGATGTGCCGAAGCAATGGCAAGAATTGGCGGGTCGCCCGATCGTGACCCACACGCTGGACGCATTTTCGGCGCATCCGGCGGTGACGCAGGTTGTGCTGGTTGTTCACCCGGACGATAGCGCGCGTGTGGGGCAAGTGGCGGGGGCGGACATCACGATTGCCGAAGGTGGCGCGGAACGTGCTGCATCGGTGCGAAACGGGCTGGCCGCGGTTCGGGGCGCTGATGTCGTGTTGATCCACGATGTTGCGCGCCCTCTGGTCAGCGCCACGACCATCTCGTCTGTGATTGCAGCGCTGGGGGAGCATTCGGGTGCTGCCCCGGCCCTGCCCGTCACGGACGCATTGTGGACCGGCAAAGGTGGCGAAGTGACCGGGACACAGGATCGCACCGGACTGTTTCGCGCCCAGACGCCGCAGGGATTTCATCTGTCCGCCATTCGCGCGGCGCATGCCGCCCATCCCGGTGGTGCAGCAGACGATGTGGAAGTAGCCCGCGCATATGGGCTGAGAGTTGCTATCGTCGCCGGGGACGAGGACAATCTGAAAATTACGTTGCCCGCAGATTTTGCACGGGCGGAGCGGATCTTGCGAGGGCGCGATGGACATTAGATTGGGCAATGGGTTCGACGTGCATGCCTTTGGTCCCGGTGATCACGTGATCTTGTGTGGTGTGCGGGTGCCGCACGACCGGGGCCTGGTCGGGCATTCGGACGCGGATGTGGGTATGCACACGGTGACCGACGCAATTTATGGCGCGCTGGCACAGGGCGATATCGGGCAACATTTCCCCCCTTCTGATCCGCAGTGGAAGGGGGCGACAAGCGACATCTTTCTGCGCCATGCAGTGGGGTTGGCGTCGAAGATGGGGTTCGAAATCTCAAACGTGGATTGCACATTGATCTGTGAAATGCCCAAGATCGGCCCGCACGCGCCCGAGATGCGCCGTGCGATGGCAGCCATTGTCGGGCTAGAGACAGCGCGCGTGTCGGTCAAGGCGACTACATCGGAGCGGTTGGGCTTTACAGGACGTGGTGAAGGCATCGCCTGCATCGCCACAGCCGCATTGGTACGCCCATGATCGCCCGTCTTGTGGGTACCTGTTGTTTTGTGGGGTACCTGCGCCCCGCGCCGGGGACGTGGGGATCGCTGGCGGCGTTGCCCTTGGCTTGGGGGCTGCATCAGCTTGGCGGATTTCCGGTCCTGGCATTTGCGGCGGTCGCCTACTTTGCAGCGGCCTGGTGGGCGACGGCGCGGATGACGGCGGGCGCTTCGGATCATGACCCGTCCGAGATTGTGGCGGACGAGGTTGTGGGGCAATGGATTGCACTCTTGCCGCTGAGTTATGCGGCGTGGGACCGGGGGCTGGATATCCTGGTGATGTGGCCGGGATGGGTGGCGGCGTTTGTGCTGTTTCGCTTGTTTGACATCTGGAAGCCGTGGCTTGTGGGCTGGGCTGACCGGCGCGGGGATGCGCTGGGTGTGATGCTGGACGACGTGGTTGCTGGTGTGTTGGCGGCGGCGGGTGTCCTGATACTGGCGGCGGTGGCACATGGGATCGTTCTGAGATGAACCTGGCCGCGGACGTCCTTGCATTGGCGAAAGAATGCGGGGTTATGGTTGCAACGGCCGAAAGCTGCACCGGCGGGATGGTGGCGGCGGCCCTGACCGACATTCCAGGCTCCTCCGCCGTGGTCGAGCGCGGGTTTGTCACCTATACCAACCAGGCCAAGATGGAGATGTTGGGCGTGGCGGCGGCCACGTTGGAAGATCACGGTGCGGTCAGCGAACAGGTGGCGGCAGAGATGGCCCGGGGTGCGCTGGCCCACGCGCCTGTGCAGTTGGCGGTATCGATCACAGGCATTGCCGGGCCGGGCGGATCGGAGTTCAAACCCGAGGGGCGCGTGTGCTTCGGCATTGCTCAGGGTTCAGGCGTACGCACCGAAACCGTGGAATTCGGCGCGTTGGGGCGCGAACACGTGCGCAGCGCAGCGCGGGATCACGCCCTTTTATTGTTGAAAGACGCGTTACAACGCATGTGAGTGCCGATCGCACGCCACCTCTTGGTAACAGCCGCGTTCACAGCGTAAAAGGCGACCGCTTGGGGGCGAGGCTGCCCGGATCAGTGGCCAATAGCACTGGTGCCGCTCATGAGGCTGCCGGGCCTTGCGCTGTCTTGCGGGCGCTCGCGCATGACCGAAACTATGGTGCTTTTATGCATTGCTGTGCTGATCCCGGTGACAGCCTGATCACGCCACAGCGTTTGGTCCCCCGGAACGCCGTGGACCTTACCATCCATGGCGGACACGCTTATGCCGTCAGCAATTGAGCAAACAAAGCGAGGTCATTTCTGTCGATGGCCTGAGCAATCTCGTCCGCCCGTGCACCCACGAGTGCACGCGCCTTTGCATGGATGCGGTCCCGGCGCGCCTTGATCGGCAAAACCGTGTCAAGATCGTGGGTGTAGGTTGTGCCATCGACCACCACACGCGCCTGCATTTCGCTCAGGCTGTCATCGCCCCTGACCTTTACGCGGTCGCGCCACGCCCCCAGCACAGGATCCTGAGCGCAGGCGTCCGTGAATGCGCTTATGTCTCCGGTATCAAATTGGTGCGCCGCCATCGCCAACACATGAGCATAGGAAAACTTGGCCCCCAGACCGGTCTGGGGTGCGGGCTGATTGCAAACGGTCAGCCACCGCGGATGCGTTGCCACTTCGACCTTCTGCGCTGTGCGCAAGCTCACATCGCGCACCGCTTCGAGTGCCGCGTGCAAACCGTGACAACAGGCGTGAAACTTGTGGCTAAGGCGGCCGATCCGCCACTCCAGCGAGACATCTGCGCTTGATCCATGGTGAGTATCGCCAAAGCCCAACGGTCCGTCCAATGCGCCTGTGGCGGATGTCACCCCGGCTTGTGCCCAAAGTGCCGCTTCAACCCCGGTCCGCGCGGCCAGACCGGCGTTCAATGGCTTGCCCATGGTCCCGAATTGCGACTTGAGACCAGATGCCATGGTGGAGCACAATCCCAGCGCATGGCGCATCTGTTCCGCGTCAAGCGCCAGCAGCTGCGCCGCTGCAATGGTGGCGCCGAATACGCCCGCGGTGGCCGTCTGGTGGAACCCCACTTGATAATGTGCCCGGCCCAACCACAGCCCGACCGCCACCGAAACCTCCGCTCCAACCAGCGCGGCCTCGATCATAGATGCCAGTGACAGGCCCTGTGCCTCTGCCACGGCCAGCGCTGCCGGCACAACCACGACAGAAGGATGCCCAATGTGATCAAAATGGGTATCATCGTAGTCAAGCGCGTGGGACAGCGTCCCATTGACCAGCGCGGCATCGGTCGGTGCCCCACCCCGCCCGTCAAACCGGGTCGCAGGGCCCGTTGCCTGCAAGGTCGCGGCCCAGTTGTCGAAGTCGCCCTGCCGGTGGCCTGCGATCCCGCACGCCGCCCAGTCCAGAACAGACAGCCGCATGACCTCGCGCACATCCTCGGGCGGGGTCGCTTGCGCATAGGCCAGAACCAACGCAGTGATGTCCATGCTTCTCTGTTTCAAAAAATCCTCCCCGAAGGGCCGGGTTGGACCAAGCTGCAGCTATCCGTAAAGTTCTGCCGCCCGCCGCTCAAACGCCCTTACAATGCGTTGCATCGCCTCGTTGAAGACAACGCCGATGATCCCCTGCAGGATCGCGTTCTTGAATTCAAAGTCCACGAAAAATGATACATCGCAGCCGCCATCAGCGTCGGAAAAACTCCAGTTTGATTTCATATAGCGAAACGGACCATCCAGATATTCGGTGTCGATCTTATGGGCGTTAGGATACAGAACCACACAGGATGCGAAGCGTTCGCGGAACACCTTGAAGCTGATCACCAGGTCCGCCTCCATCACCTGTGTGTCGCCCTTGGGGGTCACCTTGCGCACCCGCGCGGCAGCGCACCAAGGCAGGAACTCGGGATATTGGCCGACATCAGCCACCAGATCGTACATCTGTTGCGGCGTGTAGGGCAGGAAGCGGGTTTCGGAATGGGTGGGCATTGCGGTAGGGGTGGCCTTGGGCAGGTGTTGCGCAGGGATGTGTCGTGCTTGTCGCCTAAAATCAAGAGGACCGTCATGTCAGAGCGGCCATATGTCATAGACCAGATGATCTCGGCCAAGGCGATTGCGGCGCGGATCGAGGCACTGTGCCGTGAAATTCAGGATGAGTTCACGGGCACCAACAAGCTTGTGGTGGTCGGGCTTTTGCGCGGGTCATTCGTATTCATTGCCGATCTTGTGCGCGAGTTGGACCTGCCCATCGAAGTCGACTTCCTGGAAGCGTCATCCTACGGCGACGGGATGGAAAGCAGCCGAGAGGTTCGCATTCTCAAGGACCTGCGCGGCGCCATTGAGGGGCGCGATGTGTTGGTGGTCGAAGACATTGTCGACACCGGCTATACCATGCACCATGTTATTCGGTTGCTTCAGGGGCGCAAGCCAGCAAAGCTACGTACGATTGCGCTGCTCGACAAGCCCACGCGGCGCGAGGTGGAGGTCAAGGCGGACTGGACCGGCTTCGAGATCCCGGACGAATTTGTCGTTGGGTACGGAATTGACTACGCGCAACGCAATCGCAACCTTCCCTATATCGGCAAGGTCCGGTTTACTTGAACAACCGCACGGTTCCGGTTTTCTTTACGCTGCCGTCCACCAGTTCGGACGAACGCGCATAGCGTGTGGGCTCGCCCTGCCCGTTTGCCTCAAGCGCATCAATTGCGTCGCGCAAATGTGCAATAGCCACTTCGTTCACCTGCGGATCGAGGCCGGCAATCACCGCTTCCACGGTCTGAATAATCGTTGTCTTCGGGTCTTTCATTGGGCGCACCCCCCAGCGTTACTCCCGCTCTTCCGCTATTGGTCACGCGGCATAACCTGTCAAGCGGAATCACCTCTCCTTCAGGTGGTATCCCTTTGTAAAATCACACGAAAAGCGGTAGCTGATGTGGCGCGTGGACTTGGCGGGCATGGCCCACAGCCTTCATATTATGGTAAAAAATACACTTGGGGAGGTGCCTTGCGCCCGGACGGCTAAAAACACGGCTGTCATAGCACCGCAGGTGCGACATGTGCGCACTAAACCCAAAGCGACCAAAAGGCAGGCGAACGGCGCCCTCTGACCCCGCTCCTTCAGGCGAACTTGGCCTGTCGCGCCGCGCGCAGCCGGGCGAAGTCTTCACCCGCGTGATAGGATGATCGGGTAAGCGGCGTGGCCGAGACCATCAGGAATCCCTTGCCGTAAGCAGCTTGTTCATAGGACGCGAATTCATCGGGGTGCACGAACCGGTCCACCCGGTGGTGCTTGGGCGTAGGTTGCAGATACTGGCCGATCGTCAGAAAGTCGATATCTGCGGCACGCATGTCCTCCATCACTTGGATCACCGATTGCCGGTCTTCACCCAAGCCGACCATGATGCCCGACTTGGTGAACATTGTCGGGTCAAGCTCTTTGACCCGTTGCAGCAATCGCAGGCTGTGGAAATAGCGCGCGCCGGGGCGGACTTCGGGGTAGAGGCCCGGAACCGTTTCGAGATTGTGGTTGAACACGTCCGGGCGCGCCTCGACCACCACTTCCAGGACGGAAGGGTCGCAACGGATGAAGTCGGGCGTCAGGATTTCGATGGTCGTGTTAGGGCTGCGGTGGCGGATGGCACGGATGGTCTGGGCAAAGTGTTCTGCCCCGCCATCTTCGATATCGTCGCGGTCTACGGATGTGATGACCACGTGGTTCAGCCCCAGCTTTTCGACTGCATGTGCAACGCGGCCCGGCTCAAACGCATCTAGCGCCTCTGGCGGCTTACCCGTTGCAATGTTGCAAAAGGTGCAGGCCCGCGTGCACACCTCGCCCATGATCATCATGGTGGCATGGCCCTGGCTCCAGCATTCACCGACATTGGGACAGCCCGCTTCTTCGCAGACCGTCACAAGGCCATTGCCACGCATGATCCTGTGCGTGTCCTTGTACCCTTGACTGACCGGCGCCTTGACCCGGATCCAGTCCGGTTTCTTGGGTTGCGGGTTGTCGGGCCGCCGCGCCTTTTCAGGGTGCCGCTGCTCGGGAATTTTCAGATCACGCATGGGTTTCGGCCGGATGATTTAGATGAGTGATTGTTAACATTAGGTGACGCAAAGGAAAACACCACGCGGCGCATGGCCGCTATGCGGTGGGCTTTTCACGGTGCTGCGAGGCCAGGCAGTTGGTGGCCGGCGGGGGCATGCAGATCGATCGTGTTGTCGGACTGGCCAGGAAGATTGCGGATGATCGGGGCAAAGAAGCCGTCATAACCGAGAGACAGAGGGCAAACACTCGTGCATCAAGCCGGTCTGTCGACACCTGCGCAAGTCCCACTAGGCCACCCATACTCATATTGGGAGTTGCGCGCCAGCGACCGACCAAATGATCGCAGATAGAACTCACGACTGTCACGGTGCCCTATCATGCCCGGCTTTGCCCGAAGATTGTGATCCTGAGTGCGGCTTGGCCGAGGCGGAACTGACACGGCGCGGCCTCTGTGCACGGTCAGGTGTTTTAGCTCGTCTGGGTTGGCTCATGAAATTGCGGCGCGAGACCGTCCACCTCATCTGCCAGAGGCACACATAAAAAATGGCGCTGCGGGGAGGAACGCAGCGCCATTCAAAGAAACCGGCGGGGGGTCAGATCAACCGATCAACCCTCCTCCGGGTCCCGTTGTGTCGTCGTAGTGCTGTTTCAGGCGCATAAGTGCGATGCGCAAGACGATCTTTCCCGAACGTGCAGACCAACCCAGTTGCTTTTCCGCGCTTTCCAACCCTTCTAGGTAGCAGCAGCACCGCATAACAACATCTGACAGCCCCGGTCCGAGATCGCGCATGGCCGCAGCGACACGCGCCCGCGCGCCTTCGGGCCCATTGCCAACACCGCTATCCATCGCAAAGCCGCCGCGGCCACCGCCCGTCAAAAACCGGTCCCAGTTCTGAGCGACACGCGGGCCCATCTGGGCCAGTTCGAAATCCTCGCGCAGGCGTTCTCCGGCGGTGACAAGATCATCGGTGAGAAAAGGCTGACCAGTCTTGTCGCGCCGCCGCGCCAGCGCCGTGAGTGGCGATTCTGCCAGGTTGTAGCGTACCTTACGTGGCTGACCCGTTTCGCTGTCGCGCACCGTGCGTTCGCCCCATTGGCGATGCTGATCGGCAAAGGGCGTGACGGTTTCAGCAAATCCTGGCTGCCTCTCTTCGGCCTCGCCCATCATCTCGGCCAGTGCCGCGCGGCCTGCAGGTGTGATCCGATAGCGCGTGACCCGGCCAGTGCTTTCCGCGCTGATCCAGTCCTGAAGGGCCATCGCTTCGGCGATTTTGCGGTCCACCACGGCGGTGCGAGTGCTGTTGCCCGACACACCATCGCGCACCACGACCGCCTTTTCCATATCGACGGCCACCGCCAAAACGGCACCGGTTTCGCACAGGCGGCGCAATACGCGGACCGAGTCCTGTGTCATCATTGAGGTGGCTGGGTTGTCTTCACGTGCGAGCGCGTTTTGCATATCCGGTTCATCCTTGATGGGCTGAGGTGCAGCCGACGAACGGGACCGACCCAGTGACGCTCCCAACTTGCGCAGGACCGCATCAACAAGCGGATCGTCGCGGCGGGTTTCAAACCGTCTGATCTGCCGCAGAACGGTCGAGGCATGGCAGCCTGACTTGCGGGCAAGCTCGCGGATTGGAAGCCCCACTTCGGTGTGAGCCAGGTAGTGTACGGCCGCGTCCGGAACCCAGGTCGGCAGGTTCAGGTCCGTGGCGCAAAGTGCATCGCTATTGCGCATGGAGTTCATCCGTCCTTCTTCCCTTCGGGTCCCCGGTGTCATGAAGGCGCACCGGGTTGTCCACAAATTTGTCCACACAACCTAGAGCTGCATTAATTACTGGATCGTTAACATTCGCCGTGATGAGAAGCATTGTTTCCAAAAGATAAACAGTTGCTAAACCAACGCACGCGTACCGTTGGCCCCGCGCAACACCCGCACAGGTTGTGCAATGGTGCCCTCGCCCAAGGCTCGATGGGGATCGGGTCGGTGCCTGTGAAGGAGACCGGAAATGCAAGATATTTTGACAATGCTGGGCGCGCTGCGCCGCCCTCGACTGCTGATGCGTGCCGCGCGAATCGGTGCTGAGGACTACCGTAGAAACGCGCACCTTCCGCGCCTTCTTGGGTATGGTCAGTTGCCGCGCCATGGTGCCGCACTTATGCGCTTGATGGAAATCGAAGGCGAACTGAATGCCCAGCGCTTGGGCGATGATTCATCTTACAGCCTGCTGCGCCACATCGATATCTTGATTGCTATCGTGGGCGAAGCACGCATTTTAAGGGCGGCACAGGCAGATGCCGCTGGCTTGGCTACATGAAACTGTCGGGTTCGGCGCCTTTCTTTTTGACGACGTAAGCCTCTAGTGCCTCGCGTATGGCAGGATCGATGGCGGGTTGCTGGTAGTCGTCCAACAGCTTCTGCACCCGCAGGCTCGCCAACTGTGTGGTGTCCCGTGCGCCCTCGTCTTGCCAAGTCTCGAAGGGCTTGTAGTCCAGAAGATCGGACTTCCAGAATGCAGATTTGAAATGCGCCTGCGTGTGGGCGCAGCCCAGGTAATGCCCACCCGGGCCCACCTCGCGGATGGCATCCAGTGCCTGTGCGTCATCGTCTATTTGCACGCCCCTGGCCAGGTGATGCAATGTGCCAAGTTGATCGGCATCCATCACGAACTTTTCGAAAGACGTGACCAATCCGCCCTCAAGCCAGCCGCAGGCGTGAAGCATGAAGTTCACGCCTGCCAGCAGCCCCATGTTCAGCGAGTTCGAAGTCTCGTAGGCGGCTTGTGCATCAGGCAGCTTGGAACCGCAAAAGGACCCCGCAGACCGGTATGGCAGCCCGAGCCGCCGCGCCAATTGCCCGGCACCATAGGTGATGTGTGCCGCTTCCGGCGTGCCAAACGTGGGCGCGCCCGAGTTCATATCGATAGACGTCACAAACGCACCCATGATCACCGGGGCGCCGGGACGGATCAACTGGTTGTAAGCGATACCGGCCAAAACCTCGGCGAGCACCTGCGTCAAGGTGCCCGCGACCGACACCGGCGCCATGGCACCACCAACGATAAATGGCGAAACGATACAGGCCTGGTTGGCCGAGGCCAGTTCTTCCATCGCGCCCATCATCACATCGTCAAAGGTCAGTGGCGAGTTGATGTTGATAAGCGATGTTGTGACGGTGCGGCCGTCAAGACCGCCGAAAAGGATGTCTGACATCTCGACCGAGTCGCGGGCACGGGACGCTTCGGTCACATCCGCCATATAAGGTTTGTCCGACAGCGTCATATGTGCGTGCAGCATGTCCAGATGACGCTTGTTGACCGCGATATCCGTCGGCTCACACAGGCGTCCGCCGGAATGGTGCAGCCACTTGGACATATAGCTCAGCTTTACCAGGTCCTGGAAGTCCGCAATCGTGGCATAGCGGCGCTCTTGGCTGTGGCGGTCACGCACGAAAGGCGGACCGTAGACAGGGGCGAGCACCAGATTCTTGCCCCCGACCTCAACAGATCGATCAGGATTGCGCGCGTGTTGAGTAAAGGATGAGGGTGCCGTTTCACACAATTTCCGGGCCAGACCGCGAGGGATGCGAACGCGTTCGCCGTTTATATCAGCGCCAGCGTCTTGCCAGCGCTTCAGGGCTGCCGGATTGCCGGGAAAGTTGACCCCGATCTCTTCCAGTACGGTCTCGGCGTTGTATTCGATGATCTCAAGCGCTTCCTCGGTCAGCACTTCGAAATTGGGGATGCTGCGCTCGATGAACCTGGCGCTTTCAAAGGATACGGCACTGCGCTCGGCACGCCGTGCTGCGCCGCCTCCTCCGCGTCCCCGTCTGCGCGTCGCTGCCTCAGCCATGGCTCACCCCCTTGTTCTTGTGACCAGGTGCATTGGTGATTACCGCATTGCGGCACACCGCGCGGGCTCAGAACGCCCCCCCGGAGAAAAAAGCGACATGGCGTGTTCTTCTGACGAAAAATAGCTTGCGGGTGTGGGGGCTGGCCCGCAGCCCAGTGCTTGCCACCCATCGCGCACAGGCCTATTGCAGCGACATGACCGACCAAAGCCACGACCGCCTTCTTATCATCGACTTCGGAAGCCAGGTGACGCAACTGATCGCCCGCCGCCTGCGCGAGCAGGATGTATATTGCGAAATCCACCCCTACCAAAACGTGACCGCTGAGTTTATCCGCGATATGGCCCCCAAGGCGGTCATCCTGTCGGGCGGGCCCGATACCGTCACGCGGGCGGGCTCACCCCGTGCACCTGACGCGCTGTTCGATATGGGTTTGCCCGTTCTCGGCATCTGCTACGGCCAGCAGGTGATGATGCACCAGCTTGGCGGGCTGGTCGAAGGGGGCAAGATCTCTGGCGGCGGCGGCACCGCGGAATTTGGTCGTGCTTTTGTTGAACCCGAAGGGCAGCTTGATCTGCTCGATGGCTGGTTTACCGACGGCAAGGAACAGGTATGGATGAGCCACGGCGATCACGTGTCGAAAGTCGCGCCGGGGTTCGAGGTTTTTGGCACCTCCCCTAACGCGCCTTATGCCATCACTGCCGACACCGCCCGCAATTTCTATGCTGTGCAATTCCACCCCGAAGTGCACCACACTCCCAAAGGCGCGCAGCTATATAGCAACTTCGTACGGCTGGCCGGCTTCAAAGGCGACTGGACCATGGGCGCCTACCGCGAAGAAGCTGTGGCGCGTATTCGCGACCAGGTCGGCGACAAGCGCGTGATCTGCGCGCTGTCCGGCGGCGTCGACAGTTCGGTTGCCGCCGCTTTGCTTCACGAAGCGGTCGGTGATCAACTGACCTGCGTGTTCGTAGACCATGGGTTGTTGCGCAAGAACGAGGCAGAAGAAGTGGTGGGTATGTTCCGCGACCACATGAACCTGCAAGTGATCCATGCGGACGAGACCGAGTTGTTTCTGGGCGCGTTGGAAGGACAATCCGATCCCGAAACCAAGCGCAAGATCATCGGCCGTCTCTTTATCGAGGTGTTCCAGAAATATGCGGATCAGATTGAGGGCGCAGAGTTCCTGGCCCAGGGCACGCTCTACCCGGATGTGATTGAAAGTGTGAGCTTCTCTGGTGGCCCCTCGGTCACCATCAAGTCGCACCACAACGTCGGCGGCTTGCCAGAAAAGATGGGCCTGAAACTGGTCGAACCTCTGCGCGAACTCTTCAAGGATGAGGTGCGCGCCTTGGGCCGCGAATTGGGCCTGCCTGATCACTTCATCGGGCGTCACCCCTTCCCCGGTCCCGGCCTAGCCATTCGCTGCCCCGGAGAGATCACGCGCGCCAAGCTAGACATCCTGCGAGAGGCCGATGCCGTTTATATCGACCAGATCCGCAGGCACGGGCTCTATGATGACATCTGGCAGGCATTCTGCGCGATCCTGCCCGTGCGCACGGTGGGCGTGATGGGTGACGGGCGCACCTATGATTATGCTTGCGCCCTGCGTGCTGTGACCTCGGTGGATGGCATGACGGCCGACTACTACCCGTTCAGCCACGCGTTTCTAGGCGAGACGGCAACCCGCATTATCAACGAGGTTCCGGGCATCAACCGCGTGACCTATGACATCACCTCGAAACCGCCAGGCACCATCGAATGGGAGTGACGCACGACGGGTTTCTGCGCTGCTTATCGGAACAGGAGACCGCGCGCGTGCGCGCCGCTCCACCCGAAGACGTCGGGCTGACACGAGCCGAGCCGGTATGCCTGGACTTCAATGTGCGGGCGACGGACGATCCGCCGGTCTTGTCTGTGTCCGAGGTCTTGGCCGGCACCGTTGCTTTCGATGTACATCAGGCCTGCGCGGCTGCATCAGAATGGGCGCAGCGGACAGCCGGCATCAAGCGCGACTACAATGTCAAGGACGTCCCATGAGTCCGGTGATCACTGCGGCGCTGTGGATGACCGGGTCCATCGCCTCGTTTTCCGCTATGGCCGTCGCCGGGCGTGAAGTGTCGGCGAGCCTGGATACGTTCGAAATCATGATGTATCGCAGCGTGGTGGGCGTGCTCGTGGTGTGCATCATGGCCACGGCGACCGGTGCATGGTCGTCGATCAGGACCGACAGGCTGGGCACGCATCTGTTGCGCAACCTGGCCCATTTCACGGGCCAGAACCTTTGGTTTTATGCTGTTACGGTGATCCCGCTGGCGCAGGTCTTTGCGCTCGAATTTACTTCGCCCATCTGGGTCATCGTGCTGAGTCCGCTGATCCTGGGCGAACGACTGACGCCGGTTCGGGCACTGGCCGCCATCATGGGCTTTATCGGTATCCTGATCGTGGCGCGCCCCGACATGGCAGGGATCAATGCGGGCGTAATCACCGCCGCATCGTCGGCCATCTTCTTTGCGCTCACCATCATGCTGACCAAACGGCTGACCCGGCACGAGGGCATCACATCGATCCTGTTTTGGCTGACCACGATGCAACTTATGATGGGCGTGGTCATGGCGGGCTACGACGGAGACATCGCGCTGCCGGACGCGCAAACCGGCCCTTGGGTCTTTTTGATCGGGTGTGCAGGCCTGTTGGCACATTATTGCCTAACCAACGCGCTTGCCATCGCCCCGGCCACCGTTGTGGTGCCGATTGACTTTATTCGACTGCCCACCATCGCCGTCATCGCGATGCTCGCATATGGCGAAGTCATTGATGTTTGGGTATTTGTTGGCGCTGCGGTGATTTTTGCAGGAAATTACGTGAACATCTGGGTCGAAGCACGGGGTTCCAAAACGCTGTGACCTGAATGTCACAAAGTTATGACGCTCCGTCAGAACACCCCGTTTGCCCCAGCGTCAATATTGACGCACCCCCCTTGAAACCTGCTTATACATGCCCAAAGCGCACAACACTCGACATCATCCAGGTGCGCTATTTGGGAGGACAGTGAAATGAAAACCCGTCTTTTGACGGTTGGGGCGCTGTTAGCGTCCACCGTATCTGCACATGCTGTCGGGCTGGATCGGTCTGGGCAGAAGATTAATCCACTTTTTGTGGATGGCAATCAGGTTCAACTTTCGTTCGGCTTTACCGATCCATCTATCGATGGAGAAACGCAATCAACTTTCCCTGTGCCCGGTATCGCGGGCTCACCGATCGACAACGTCGCCGAGACTTTCTTGGTGTGGTCTGGTGCGATCAAATACGATGTGAACGACAAATTGTCGGTCGCTTTGATTGTTGATGAACCCTACGGCGCTGATACGTTCTACACTGAGAGTCCGGGCGCATCAGCACTTGGCGGAACCGGAGCGACTGTAGACAGCATCGCTTATACAGCGTTGGCCCGCTACAAGTTCAATGACAATTGGTCCGTACATGGTGGTGTGAAGTATCAGGAAGTGTCTGCCTCTGTGAGCTTGGGTGGGTTTTCGTTTGGCGGGTTGAGCGGATACAATGGTAATTTCCAATCAGATGGCGACGTTGGTTACGTAGTGGGCGCTGCTTTCGAAATCCCGGATATCGCGCTTCGTGTGGCGCTGACCTACCACTCCAGCACGACGCATGATCTGCCAACGACAGAAACTGTTGGTGTGGCCCCAATCTCTGTTCCAGGTGCTACAACAGAAGTTGATACGCCAGAGAGCCTTAACCTTGACTTCCAAACTGGAATTGCGGCCAACACGCTGCTCTTCGGTTCGCTGCGTTATGCGCGCTATGAACAAACAGTTGTGGTTCCGGCTGGCTTTGATGCAGTGACGCCTGCATCAACGGATACGGCTTTGACCGACTTGGAGGATGGTTTCGACTTCGAGATCGGTGTTGGTCGCAGGTTCAATGAAAAATGGTCTGGTTCTGTTTCGGTTGGCTTTACAACCGAAGGTGACGACGATTTGGTTTCGCCGCTGGCCCCAACCAACGGCTCTCAATTCATCTCGGTCGGAGCTAAGTATGACGTGACCGAAGATTTCGCAATTGCAGGCGGTGTGCGCTACACCTTCCTTGGCAATGCGATTGCGGCTCCTGGTGGCTCTACTGAGGTTGCAGATTTTGATAGCAACGATGCCGTGTCGGTTGGACTGCGCTTTGAGTATAGCTTCTAAATCTGTCCCCGCGGGGACACTTTTGAACCTCGCCCCTTTCGGGCGGGGTTTTTCTTTGCGCAGGTTCCGGGTGGTGTCTGCCGCGCCTGACTGACAGGGTTTGCGCATGACACCACAAAAGATACTTTCCGGTCGCGCTTGGACCGAACTGATCCTCTTGGGCGTGATCTGGGGCGCGTCGTTTCTTTCGATCCGCATTGCGCTTGACGAAATTTCACCCCTGACCAGCGTGGCACACCGCACGTTTTGGGCGATGTGCGTGCTGTGGGGCGTGGTGCTGCTCATGCGCCTCCCCCTGCCCCGTGATCCGCGCATCTGGATCGCGTTTTTGGGCATGGGGCTTTTGAACAATGTAATCCCGTTTGGGCTGATGGCCTGGGGGCAACTTCACATCGAAACGGGCCTGACGTCGATCTTGAATGCGGCCACGGCGATCTTTGGAGTCATTGCGGCGGCTATTTTTTTCGCGGATGAGCGGATCACACCGCGCAAGGCGGTGGGCGTCGTACTGGGCTTTCTTGGGGTTGCGACCGCGATCGGGCTGGAGAATTTCCGCAGCTTTGATCTGCGCAGCCTTGCGCAGTTGGCCATTATCGCAGGCACCATCAGCTATGCGTTGGCGAGCATCTGGGCGCGTCGCTTTCTGGGTGGATTGCCCCCGCAGGTCGCAGCGGCAGGCATGCTGACCGGGTCCAGCGTGATCACGGTGCCGATGGCCTGGATCGTCGATGGCCCCATTGCCCTTGCCCTGCGCAGCGATACGATTTTGGCCATCGCCTACTATGCAATCATCGCCACGGCGGGGGCCTATCTGCTCTACTACCGCGTTCTGGCTATGGCCGGGTCGGGCAATCTGATGCTGGTCACCCTCGTCATTCCGCCCATCGCGATTGTGCTTGGGGCTTGGGTCCGGGACGAGGCGCTGAACCCAAACGCCTTTTTGGGCTTTGCGCTGCTTGCGCTCGGCCTTGTCATTCTTGATGGCCGCATCCTGACGTTAGGACGACGCCGAAGCGTTGACCCGCCCCACCCCCAAGGCTAGGACAGCCAAAATTGGGGAACGGGGACAATGACGACATTGCTGTATCGTGACGCCGAAACATGGCGCGCCGCATCGGCCAAACGCGTGTTCGTCTATGGTATGTCGGGGCTGGGCAAGACGCATATGTCTACGACCGTCCGGGCCAGCGGGACATGGTTTCACTATTCGATCGATTACCGTATCGGCACCCGCTATATGGGCGAGCTGATTGCCGACAACGCCAAGGCAGAAGCGATGAAAGTCCCGTTTCTGCGCGAGCTGTTGATGTCGGACAGTATCTATATCGGGTCGAATATCACCTTTGACAATCTGAGCCCGGTGTCGACCTATCTGGGCAAACCTGGCGACCTGGCCAAGGGTGGATTGCCCATTGGCGAGTACCGTCGGCGGCAAGAACAATTTCGCCAATCCGAAATTTCTGCGTTGAATGATACAGGCCATTTCGCCGAGCGCGCGCAACGGCTTTATGGGTATCCAAACTTCATCTGCGACACGGGCGGATCGATCTGCGAGTGGGTAAACCCACTTGATGACAACGACCCGCTGATGACCACGCTTTGCGCCGTGGCAATGCCCATCTGGATCAAAGGTGATGAGGCCCACACTGCAGCGCTGATTGCGCGTTTTGACAAGGCACCGAAGCCGATGGCGTATCAACCAGAGTTTCTGCTCGACTGCTGGACCGCCTATTTGGCAGAGACGGGTGATGCAGAAGACGATGTGGACCCAAATGCGTTTGTGCGTTGGACCTATGCCCGCGCTCTCGCCCATCGTCAGCCCCGTTACGAAGCGATGGCGCGTTGGGGTGTCACGGTCACCGCCGACGAGGTGGCCTCGCTCAAAGGTGAAGCCGATTTTGTCGATCTGGTGGCCGATGCTCTTGAGCGTCGGACGACGGCGGATTAAGTCCGGCCTTCTAACTTCAATCGGACCAGATCCATGCCCATCAAATTACCATCTACGCTGCCTGCTTATGACGTTCTGACGAACGAGGGCGTGATGGTCATGGACGAAGAGCTGGCCAGCCGTCAGGACATTCGCCCGCTCAAGATTGGCCTGCTCAATTTGATGCCCAAAAAAATTCAGACCGAAACGCAGTTTGCAAGGCTGATCGGAGCAACACCGCTGCAGATCGAACTGACGCTGATCCGCATGTCAGATCACGAGACCAAGAACACTGCCGCAGCACACATGGAGAGCTTCTATCGCCCCTTCCAAGAGGTGAAAGCCCACAAATTCGACGGCCTTATCATTACAGGCGCTCCAATCGAGCATCTGGATTTCGAGGATGTCGATTATTGGGCTGAACTGGAAGAGGTGATGGATTGGACCCAAACCAACGTACATTCCACCTTTGGCGTATGCTGGGGTGGGATGGCGATGCTGCACCACTTCCACAAGGTGCCCAAGCATCTGCTGGGGTCGAAGCTGTTTGGGGCATATCGGCACAGTAATCTGGCGCCTGCCTCACCCTACCTGCGCGGGTTTTCAGATGATTGCGTCGTGCCTGTCAGCCGGTGGACAGAGGTGCGCGCGCCCGAAGTGGAAGCAGCGGGGCTGCCTATACTGCTTGGGTCTGATGTTACCGGTCCTTGCCTGATCGAAGACCCGGCTCACCGTGCGCTCTATATCCTCAACCACTTTGAATATGACAGCGACACACTCAAGCAGGAATATGACCGCGACCTTGCATCGGTGCAGGTTGCGGGCGCGGAGATTGCCCTGCCCGTCGGCTACTTTCCCGGCGACGATCCTGGGCAAGCGCCCGCCAACAGATGGCGCAGCCATGCGCATCTTCTCTATGGCAATTGGCTTTCCGAGATTTATCTGACCACTCCTTATGACATGGACCGGATCGGGCAAGAGCGCACCGACCTACGAGGGTAAGGGCTTGAAAACAGGTTTTTATTTTATTCTGGCCCTTGCGGTTCTGTGTGTTCTGATTGTCCAGCTGCTAGCCGCACAGCGAGAACGCAATGCAGCCGCATCTTTTCCGCCGACCGGGCAAATCATCGACGTGAACGGAGTGCGTGTTCACGTAGAGCAGATGGGCCAGGGGCCCGATCTCGTGTTGATCCACGGTGCGTCTGGCAATGTCCGGGATTTCACCTTTGCCTTTGCGGACAGGGTTAAGGATCGCTACCGCGTCACCATACTTGACCGTCCGGGCCTGGGTTGGACCGAACAGATCGCACCCGACCACAAGACAGCCTGGAGCACAGCGCACGCGAACCCAACAGATCAGGCGCGTCTGCTGAAAGCCGCCACCGAACAACTGGGTGTTGAAAACCCCATCGTGTTGGGCCACTCGTTCGGAGGCATCGTAGCGTTCGCGTGGGCCGTCGAGTTCGATGACATCGCGGGGGTCGTATCGGTCGCAGGCGTGGCAAACCCCTGGCCCGGCGATCTGGACTGGACCTATCAGGTGAACGGCTCCGCATGGGGTGGCGGTCTGGTCGTCCCGTTGCTGTCTGCGTTTGTACCCCAGGCTTACATAGACCGCGTCGTGTCCAATATCTTTGCCCCACAAGCCGCACCAGAAGGCTATATTGAACATGTCGGCCCCGCCCTGATCCTCCGTCGCGGATCGATGCGTGCCAACGCACGGCAGGTGAACTGGCTGCGGCCGTTCGTCGTAGACTTGTCGCAGCGCTACGGCGACATCGCAGTCCCGGTTGAAGTTGTGCACGGCGACGCTGACACCATCGTGCCGCTTGATGTCCACTCCGAAAAGCTGCCTGAGCAGATTGACGGTACCAACGTGACCGTCCTGCCCGGTGCGGGACACATGCCGCAGCACACCCACGCCGAGGCCGTGGTCGCCGCAATCGACCGTGTCGCGGAACGTGCAGGTTTGCGTTAACCGCCGCTCTCCCCCATATTGCATGTTAAGAGCAGTAACTTGAGGCGTCTTGCCATGAGCCTTCCTTTTGACGGCGCAATCACCGAGTTCTTTGAAAACGGCGCGCCGAATGACATTCGCCTCAAGATCAGCGGCGCCGACAAGCGCGATATTCTGACACCCACCTATCCGCACAACGCGCGGATGGGTCGCAAGCAATACGAGCGTGAAATGGAGGCGCTGCAGATCGAACTGGTCAAGATGCAGGACTGGGTATCGAATACCGGATGTCGCGTGGCTTGCGTGTTCGAGGGACGAGACGCAGCAGGCAAAGGTGGCACGATCAAGCGTTTCCGCGAAAACCTGAATCCGCGTGGCGCACGTGTGGTGGCTCTGTCCAAGCCAACGGAAACCGAAGCCTCAGAATGGTATTTTCAGCGCTATATCAGGCAGTTGCCTGCTGGTGGCGAGATTGTGTTCTTTGACCGTAGCTGGTACAACCGGGGTGTGGTTGAGCAAGTGTTTGGGTTTTGCACGCCCAAGCAGCGCCAACATTTCTTTGTTCAGGTGAACCCGTTCGAGGCGATGATGGTTGATGATGGCATCCACATCTTCAAGTTTTGGCTGAATGTCTGCAGGGCTGAGCAGCTGCGCCGCATAATGGCACGCGAGCGTGATCCTTTGAAGCAATGGAAGCTGAGTTGGATCGACGTTGAGGGGCTCAAGAAATGGGATGACTATACCGACGCGATCCGCGAGACCTTGGAACGGTCGCATACCAGTCACGCGCCCTGGACCATCGTGCGGTCCGATGACAAAAAGCGTGCCCGCCTGAACGCGATCCGCACGGTTCTGCATGGGCTTGACTACACGAACAAAGACCCACAAGCGATTGGAAAGATAGACAAAGACATCTGTGGCGGGCCGGATATCTGGGATGCCTAAACGCGGCTATCACCACGGCAATCTGCGTCAGGCCCTTATCGAAGCAGCGCTGCAACTAATTGAAGAAAAGGGCCCAACTGGTTTCACTTTGTCAGAGGCAGCCAAGCAGGCGGGCGTGACGCCAGCAGCCGTCTATCGCCACTACGAGGGTCGCGAGGACCTGATCGCTGAATGTGCGCGACAGGGATATGGCATTTTCGCCGACTTGATGGAACACGCTTATCAGTCCGGGCAACCATCGGCGCTGGCGGCGTTTGAGGCGACTGGACGCGCATATCTTGCCTTTGCGCGCCGCTTTCCCGGTCACTACATCGCGATGTTCGAAAGCGGAATATCAACCAATCGAACACCGGAATTGGCGGATGTCGCCGCGCGCGCGAATGACGTATTGGAAAAGGCCGCCGGCGATCTGTCGCAACACATTCCCGAAAACAAACGCCCACCCGCCGCCATGTTTTCAGCGCATATCTGGGCCTTGAGCCATGGAGTGGTGGAGTTGTTTGCGCGCAACTCCCCGGGCAGGGCATCGCCCTTCCCGCCCGAGGACTTGCTGGAAACAGGCATTGGCATCTACCTGCGTGGCCTTGGCCTGCTTCCCAGCGACGGCTGATGCTATTCTGCAGGTTCGGTATGCCGCGCGTCTTTCTCTGCAGCGTAGTTGGCTTGCGCCGTCTCGACTGCTTTCATATGGATGTCAGCCAGTTCCGGGCGCATCTTTTCGGCGCGCATCGCCGCATTCATGGTCGACATATGCTGACCTTGGAAATGCGGGAACACCTCGCGTGCGATCAGCTCGTAGGACTTCTTGGTCGCTTCAAAATTGGCCCAGTTATGCGCCAGCATGAGATATGCGCCAAAGCCCCCGTTTGACTGTTTCCAGAGCCGATCAATCTGGGCTTTGCACATCTCGGGTGTGCCGATCGCGCCAAAGCCGCTGTCATTGATGAAGTCGATCATTTCCTTGGCATTCTGACCGGGCATCGACATCTGCGGGAATGCTGCGATTTCCTGGAAATAGTTGAACCAGTGTTCGATCCCGTATTCCACGTCGCGCCGCGCTTGCTCTGCGGTTTCTGCGATGTGGCACAACCCCACAAGCCGCCACTTGGACCGGTCAGGCCTGTGACCGTAGTGCTTTGCTTCTTCCTCGATCACGTCCCAATGCAAGGCCAGTGCATCGAATCCTGCCGCGGTGGTTGCCCCGATTGAAATCAGCCCAGTGCCGTACTTCCCGGCCAGCTTCGGCCCTGTCGGCGAGGCAACGGCAGCTGTCGCCAAGTCGAAGTTAGAATAGGGCCTCAGATGCAGGCGCGCATCTTTCAGCACCCAGCGATCATTTTCAAAGTTCACCGGTTCGTCCGAACGCAGTAGGCGCGTGATGATATCCAGCCCGTCGGCCAATAGCCCGCGCGTATCCTTCTGGCTGAGTCCGATCATCGCTGCATCGGTTGGCAAAGACCCCGGCCCCAGGCCCAGCATCGCCCGACCGCGCGTCAAATGATCAAGCTGCACGATCTTCTCGGCAACCCAAAGCGGATTGTGATAGCTGACCGAAACCACCCCGGTCCCCAGCTTAATCCGCCGCGTGCGAGGGGCAGCGGTTGCAATCATGATCTCGGGACTGGCGGAGATTTCAGATCCGGCCGAGTGATGTTCGCCGAACCAAACCTCGTCATAATCACACCGGTCGAGCCATTGAACCAATTCAAGGTCTTGTTCGAGCGCAAGTGTCGGATTGATGCCCGGTTTATGAAACGGGGCGAGAAAGATGCCAAATCGCATCCTGTCCATGTTGCTTCCTCCCTAGTGCTTTTCAGTTGACGCTAGGGAAGCGTACGGCATCGGACGTGGCAGTCAAAATAAATCTTGGGCGCCAGCGCATCACCGCCTGTCGTGATTGATGTCAAGTTCGCTTTATCGCAAAACTATTGCTTTCGTTAGAGCTGGCCGTCAGAAACGCAATTCCCCAATTCTCTTTCACGCAAAACTCGACGACAGCCTCGATTACTCCGTATTTGTAGCCTGTTATCCAATTGCCCATGGTGTAGTCATGGCCGGCGATCAATCCGCCCAGTTTTACTTTGGGCGCGTACGCATACAGCTCGCTTAGCGTGGTGTTGTAACTATGATCGGTATCGATATAGAGCCAGTCAAAGTAGTCGTCCTCAAAATCGCCAACGGCCTGCGTAGACAATTTTCGCGTGATCTGAACACGGCCTGTGCCGATTTCTCGCTTGAACCGGCGTTCAACAGCGTTTGCCTTCTGGTCGCCATATCGTTTTGTGCCCCAAACATCGACGATGTGCAGTTTCTCTGGCTTATTCGTTGCCAAAATGGCCGCGCTGAAATTCCCTTCATCCGCTCCTAGTTCCGCGACCACTCCGCTCTGTGGCATGTGGGTCAGCAAGGTTGCTCGATTTGGCAACAGACGCGCATCAGCACAATGACGGGCCTCCAACGCATAAGTTGGTATCGCTTCCACTTCATTGCGCCGGTTCTGCTCAAGTCGGCGCTCTACAGCTTTTTCCAGCCGCCTCAGCGGTGAATTCTTTCTTAATTTGCTGCGCAGTCCCAATACATCCCTTCCTCAAGCCAAAAGTCCTTGCGTGTCGGATCACGCCTGAAAATCCAAAAAACGGCCGCAAACATATGCGGCCGTTTCACATTCACATTCATCAATTTGGCAGTGATTAACGCTTGGAGAACTGGAAGCTCTTACGCGCTTTGGCCTTACCGTATTTCTTCCGTTCGACCACACGGCTGTCGCGGGTCAGGAAGCCTGCCGCCTTCAAAGCACCGCGTAAGGAAGGATCATAAAGTTGAAGCGCTTTCGAGATACCATGTTTGACTGCGCCGGCTTGGCCAGACAGCCCACCACCCTTGACGGTCGCAGTGACATCGAATTGATCTTCGACACCTGCAACCTGAAACGGTTGGCGTAGGATCATCTGCAAAACCGGGCGCGCGAAGTAGGCGTTCAGTTCTTTGCCGTTTACGGTCACTTTGCCAGACCCGGGCTTGATCCACACGCGGGCTACAGCGTCTTTGCGCTTGCCGGTGGCATAGGAACGACCAAATTCATCACGCACGGGTTCGCGCGCGACCAGTTCCTCGGTGCCTTGTACGCCACCGATATCGTCAGTGACAGCGGCTTGCAGATCTTCAAGTGTGTTGATTTCGTCGGCCATCTTTATGCGCTCCGCGTGTTTTTCTTGTTCATGGACTTCACATCCAGAACTTCGGGGCTTTGTGCCTCGTGCGGGTGCTCTGCCCCCGCATAGACACGCAGGTTGGTCATGATCTGACGGCTCAGCCGGTTGCCCGGCAGCATTCGCTTGACGGCCAGAGTTACGACGCGCTCGGGGTGTGCGCCTTCAAGCATCTGTTCCTTGGTGCGCGACTTGATCCCACCAGGGTGGCCCGTGTGCCAGTAGTGGCTTTCTTGGCGCTTGTTACCCGTCAACTGAATCTTGTCTGCGTTGATGATGATCACGTTGTCGCCACAGTCCATATGAGGTGTGAACGACGGCTTGTGCTTGCCACGCAGGCGCATGGCGACAATCGATGCAAGACGGCCCAGAACAACGCCCTCGGCGTCGATCAGAACCCATTTCTTGTCGATGTCCGCAGGTGTTGCGGTATAGGTTTTCATAAGGTGAATCCCTTGAAGGGTGGAATTTCAGATTGCGCGGTTATACAGCAGGGCGAATACAGGTCAATGGCGCAGTCTCTCATTTTAATTATACAAAACAACGCTTTAAAAATAAGGTATCATATTACCCCAACGCTATGATGGAATCTCAAGTGCTATAATCCTAAAACTCGCAGCCGCTGTCTTGGCCGCGTTGTCTCTGTTGGCCTTTGCCACGGCTTTGGCCATCCCCGCCGTGCGCAAGTTAGTCATGGTTCACTCGTCCAAACACGAGCTTAAGCACGGCACGGCCGGCTGGTTGCGGTCGATCCGCGGTTAGTTTTTGGCTGCGTTCTGGCTGATGACGACATGGTTGGTGACAACGATCATCGGAGACTGGGATGCGAACGTAGATCTGGCCGCAGCCATTGATCGCGGCTGGCTGCGACTGCGCATCCTGCTCGACATCGCGATGGCCATCATGGAGTCCGATTGATGAAGGACCTAGCCGCCGCTCAGTCCGAATTGCAATGCAGTGATTGCGCAGGCCAATGCGTTTATGACCCTGCACAACAGGCGTTGGTCTGCCCCCAGTATGCCACGTGCCATGGACTAGAAACGGATACAGATAACGAGGCGTCGCGTGACTTCGATTTCCATCCAGCTGCGTCTGACATTGAGCTGCCCGAAGTGACCGAAACCCGTGTACATCACTGTCAGACCTGTGGCGGTGATGTAGTTTTTTGTGTGCCAAACCCGTTCAGAACGCCGTGCCTATTGTGACGGGCCTGTTGTTCTGGCGACCTCTGACACGGCGCACTAAATCAAAACACTGATCCCCTTCTGGGTGCCCGAGCGTGACGCGCAAATCGCAGCCTTGAACTGGATCGCGCGGTGATGCGCGGCGCTTTCTGATTTGAATGCCGTCGTGTCCAACGCGCGAGTGGTGGGCCTCTAGGTACCGTTCTGGACCTTCGACACTAAAGAAGCACTGCAATACCGGGCCAAATACAAGATACGTCGGAACAAGCGTACCGTCGTACGCCGCACCTTCGGGACCTTACGCATGACTTTTGACGATATGCTGGTGCCCGCCTCGCCCCAGGTGAACTCCCTGATCCGAGACAGCATTCTACACGATTTATAGCCGCGCAGGTTACGGCGCTATCGTCCGGGTTAGCTTGCCGGCTTTGGGGCCGAGCGGCATCATCAATCTGTGGTCGAGGGCCTGTGCGCCAATGCCGATGACAAAGACCTGTTGATCCGCAACCGGATCAAAAGGCATGTGGCCAAATCAGGCGTACACGATGTCCGCCACACTACAGAAACTGGTGGGATACGATACAGGCGCATCCTGCTGCCAGTTTGGATCATGCACTGTCAATATGGCGGTGAGCCGCTGAAGGTCGTGGTCTGCGGCATAGAGGGCCGCACCTATGGCGAGCGGCCTTTTTCCTTGATCAAACTTGCCGGTTATGCAGCCGCGCTGCCGGCGTCGACCATTGGTTTTGGGTTGGCTTGGGGTGCGGGCGGGTTGCTTTAGACCCCAATCTGATCGGGTGGATTGTCGAGCAGCACGCGTAGCCGTTCGAAAGCTGCTTCAAAGGACTTCAGGCTGACACCCGCGTTGACGGCGATCCTGACCGCATGTGGCGTTCGGGCATCGCGACACGCGTAGTCTTCGGCGGCGCGGATCCCCACCCCCTGTTGCGCAGAGGCTTGCACGAATGCGCCTGCACGCCAGCCCTCGGGCAGCCGCAGCCAAAGGAATGGCACATCCTTGCGCCAGGTTATGTCGTACCCGCCCAACACATTGACGGCTCGCTGGACATAGGTGCCGATGCCGGTGCGGGCATCGGTCATCAGATGCGGCAAGTCCGGATGAACCAACAATGCCGCAAACAGGTCAGTAAGTGGCGTGGCAAGCCCGAAAAACGAGTATTCAGCCGTGCGCCGCAAGATATTGGCCCGCCCCTTGGGAGCCACCGCAATCCCAAGACGCAATGCTGGGGTGATGGATTTAGAGATCGACGAAATGTACCAAGTTCGCTCTGGTACAATCATACGGTAACTCGGTGCGTGTGCCTGTCCCAGTCTGTAACAATCGTCTTCCAGGATGCATAAATCCTGCCGTTTCGCGACTTCCGCCAGCGCTTCGCGGCGCTCAAGAGGTGTGAAGCCACATGTGGGGTTGTGTACCTCGGGCGATGTGCAGAACACCTGTGCATCATGGGTTTTAGCGGCGGCTTCCAGAGCTTCGGGAATAACGCCTTGCTCATCCATTTCGACTGGTATCACATCTACACGGAGCAGCTCCGCCGCGCGGCGAAAGCCTGGATACGCCAAATCCTCGACCAAGACTGCGGGGCGCCGCCCCTTTAGAAGCGCCTGAAAGATCAGGAGAATCGCGTTTTGCCCGCCATTGGCCAGCACAATATCATCAGCATTGAAGGACCCGATCGGCGCATCGTCGAGCCACGCGGCTGCGGCGGCCCGCGCGGGTGCTCCGCCTGCGCGGGTTGGATAATGCATCACGCCCGATGGCGGGTCCTGCGCCACTTCAGCCAGCAATTTGCGGATCAGGGTTGCCTGCCCTACGCTGGGCAGATGCGGAGAGAACAGATTGACATTCCATGTCTGTGCCTCCGCGTTGTGCCTTGCACTGTCCACCTCCAAGGGCACATCGGCATAAAGTGGCCCCTTTTCATCAGGTTGCGCCACAAAGGTGCCGCGACCAACCTCGGCCATCAAAGTACCATCATCCGTCAGCAGAGTATAAGCCCGCGCCACTGTACCTGGCGTAATCCCAAGGCTCCAAGCGAGATCGCGAACCGGCGGCAACTTGTCCCCCGGTGTCAAATCATGGTCCAAGATGCGCTGCCGGATCACCTGCATCACAGCCTTGTACTTCGGCCCCTGTCCGTCGAGCAGTTCGGGCGACCAAATTGTACCCATTACAATGTTTCCCTAGCGTGAATACAATCCATATTGTATCACCCAGGCATGGCATTTACGCCAGATTGTGTCAATACAATTTAGGAGATACCCATGGCACACCACATGCAATCGCCCGCCTCGCACTTGGCTTACCTGACTGCGCAAAACCGCATTCCGGCAACCTCAGTCGTCGCACTGCGCGTTGCGGTGATGCTGTCGAAATGGGCTCAACGTCGTCGCAGCCGGATTGCCTTGCACCAGCTTCCCCCGCACCTGCTGCGCGACGTTGGACTGACACCTGCCGAGGCTGATTTTGAAGCGCGGCGCGTGTTCTGGCGGGCGTGACATCCCCGTGGCACCCGCCAGACCTCTTCCCTTGCGGCCGGTTAACACCCGGCCGCCTTTTCATCTCAAATCGACGCCTTGCGGTGGGATCGCATAAGTCAGGCTGGCCCGAGCAACAGGTCTGTCATCCCCTTCGGAGTAGATCAGAGCATCTGACACAGACAATTGCTTGCCCAGTTTCAGAAGTCGCCCGTGTGAGATCAGATCAACACCGGCCTTGGGTTTGCGCATGAAGTCGATGGAACAATTTGTGGTCACAGCAAGCGCGCGTGGTCCAATATGCGCCAGCGTCACCATATAAGCCGTCACATCTGCAAGCCCGAACATGGCGGGGCCAGACACCGTCCCCCCCGGTCGCAAATGCCGATCTTGCACCAACAGGCGGAGAACGACACCGTCTTCACTCACATCCTCAACCTGAAACTCACTCGCGACCTCCAGAAATACCTTTTGCAGAAAGGTGTTCATCTCGGGCGCGGTCATCACAACAGCCATACTTTTCCTTCCCCCGTCGCTGCCCTAGGGTGAGGCGCAAAGCGATTGGAGGGCAAGATGGCAATTTTGGAACGTGAGGTCACGGGCGCTGTCGCGCATCTGCAGATGAATGCACCAGACCGCTTGAATGCCCTTTCGGACGAGATGATTGCAGAATTGCACGATGCACTTGACGATGTTGCTGAAGATAGCTCGGTACGCGCGATTATCTTATCCGGCGCCGGCAAAGGGTTCTGTGCCGGGCACGACTTGAAGCAGATGACCGCGGGGCGACAGACTGCCGATGGCGGCGCGACTTATTTCAAGGGTTTGTTTGACAGATGCGCTGCCATGATGGCCCGCATCCAATCTCTGCCCCAGCCTGTCATTGCCCAGGTCCACGGAATTGCCACCGCCGCCGGGTGTCAATTGGTAGCGACCTGCGACCTTGCCGTTGCGGCGCACGGCACGCGCTTTGGGGTAAACGGGGTTAATATCGGCCTGTTCTGTTCAACGCCCATGGTGGCGCTCAGCCGCAATATCCCGCGCAAACAAGCGTTTGAGATGTTGACCACCGGTGATTTCATCGAAGCGGAGCGCGCCGTTGAACTGGGCTTGATCAATCATGCGGTGCCAACGCATGCACTCCAAAGCACCACGCAAGACCTTGCCAATCGCATTGCTTCTAAATTGGGCAGCGCGGTCAAAATCGGCAAACAAGCGTTTTACGAACAGCTACAGATGCCGGTTGCGCAAGCTTACGCCTATACCGGTGAGGTTATGGTCACCAACATGCTGAACCCAGACACGGTCGAGGGAATTGATGCCTTTATCGATAAGCGCCCGCCGGATTGGCGTCAGTAATCCGTTAAATCCGGTGCGACTTGTGGTTGTTTCCAAATCGTGACCTGACTATTTCCAATATACGGCTGGCAATTTGGGCACAAATGAGGCACAAATTAGACACGGTGAACACACCGATGGCGATTTTGGGTCGCCGTGTGCGGAAGGTCCCTCCAGGTCAATCTCTCTCTGACCGACCATTCCCGCAGCGGCGACCCCAAAACTTCTCTCCCCCGGAAATGCTTATGTCTCATTGCGCGCAAGGTTCTTGTGTCTTACATCCTCGCCATGACGGAAATATTGCATATCGTAGGCGGCGGCATGGCCGGGTCCGAGGCGGCGTGGCAGGCGGCAAATATGGGCGTCCGTGTCGTCATTCACGAAATGCGGCCGAAAGTGGGCACCTTCGCCCATCAGACCGGGCTTCTAGGCGAACTGGTTTGCTCTAACTCGTTCCGCTCCGACGACAGTGAGCAGAACGCAGTGGGATTGTTGCATTGGGAGATGCGGGCTGCAAACGGGTTGATCATCCAAACTGCCGATAAACACCGCTTGCCTGCTGGCGGAGCTCTGGCCGTAGATCGTGAGCCCTTCGCACAATCGGTAACCGATGCCTTGTTGGCGCATCAAAATATCTCAGTCGAATATGGTGAGATCACCGAATTACCGACTGATGGGTGCTGGATCTTTGCCACTGGCCCCCTAACATCCACTACTTTGGGCCGGGCACTCGCGGCAGAGACAGGAGCAGAGGCGCTCGCCTTTTTCGATGCCATCGCACCCATCGTCTATTTCGACAGCATCAATATGGACAAAGCGTGGATGCAATCTCGTTATGACAAGGGAGAGACCGAAGAGGAGCGCACTGCCTACCTCAATTGTCCCATGGACAAGCAACAATACGAGGATTTCATCGACGCGCTGCTCGCCGCCGAAAAGACTGAATTTCACGACGGTGAAACGGCGGGCTATTTCGACGGTTGTTTGCCAATCGAAGTGATGGCCGAGCGTGGACGCGAGACGTTGCGCCATGGCCCGATGAAACCCGTTGGCCTGACAAATTCCCATCAACCCGATGTGAAGGCGCATGCGGTTGTTCAGCTACGGCGCGACAACAAGCTAGGCACACTTTACAACATCGTAGGCTTTCAGACCAAAATGAAGTATGGCGCTCAAGCTGATGTTTTCAAAACTATTCCGGGGCTGGAGAATGCGCGTTTTGCCCGTCTTGGCGGCATTCATCGCAACACGTTTCTGAATGCGCCCACGCTATTGACAGACGACATGCGCCTTAAGTCGCGGCCCAACATCCGTTTTGCCGGCCAGATCACAGGGGTGGAAGGCTATGTAGAATCCGCTGCGATGGGCCTTTTGGCCGGCCGCGCGGCAGCAACCGAAATTCTCGGCGGCAAGTTGGACATGCCACCCAACACAACCGCCATGGGCGCGCTCATCACGCACATCACGGGTGGAGCAGAGGCCAAGACGTTCCAACCCATGAACGTGAATTTTGGCTTGTTCCCTGCTGTTGAGGGGCTAAAGGGTGGGCGCCGGGGGCGCAAGGACCGGTACAAGGCCTACACTGATCGTGCTAAGGCTGATTGGGAGTCTTGGTTGGCTCCGCAGGCTGCCGCCGCCTAAGGCACTGGACGAGCCCAGTCTGCGCCCGCTACTCTGATGTTTATGACTGGATTTCTAGACAAGGCTTATCAGGCTCGCGACGCTGCTTCAACGCGCGCTCTTTATGACGACTGGGCGGCAAGTTACGAGGCCGAAGTGGCCGAGAACGGCTATGCCACGCCGGGCCGCTGCGCAAAGGCGCTCAGAGCGCATGTTGCAGATTTGAACGCTCCTATTCTGGACTTCGGATGCGGAACGGGCCTTTCGGGTCTCGCCTTGAAACTCGCCGGGTTTGAGTTGATCGATGGCGTCGACCTGTCCGCCGAGATGCTGGAAGGTGCGAGCACCAAAAGCGTCTATCGCCACCTTGACCAAATCGAAGCGAACGGTGCGCTGCCACGCAGCGATTACTCGGCTATCGCCGCAATCGGCGTGATCGGTGCAGGCGCTGCACCGATCAGCGTGTTGCACACATTGATGCAGGCCCTCCCAGGCGCAGGTAAGCTGGTGTTTTCGTTCAACGATCACGCTCTCGAGGATCCGGTAAACGAGCAAGGTATCTCTCAGTGGACTGATTGCGGCGCAGCCCGGCTTCTGTTCAAGGAACACGGTGACCACCTGCCCGGCATCGGCTTGAAGTCCAACGTCTACGTGCTTGAAAAAGCGTGATCTTCACCACACGTTTTGCGCCTTCCCCCACGGGCCCACTGCATCTTGGCCACGCCTTTTCCGCTATGCTGGCGCACGATATGGCGCGTGCGGCGAATGGCAACTTCCTGCTGCGGATCGAAGACATCGACCAATCCCGCGCCCGTCCCGAATGGGAAGCACAAATCTACGATGATCTGCGCTGGCTAGGGATCACCTGGGCCCAACCCGTTTTGCGTCAATCAGACAATTCAAAGACCTATGCGCGCACCCTGGATGCGCTGTGGGCGCGCGGTCTGCTCTATCAATGCGACTGCAATCGGCGCGACATAGCCGAGGCGCTGCAAGCCCCGCAGGAGGGAAAGCCACCACTCGGCCCAGATGGCCTGATCTACCCCGGAACCTGTCGACACAAACACCCCCGGATAGGGCCACGGCCTCAAAAGGTCGCACTTCGGCTCGATCTCGCCCTTGCACTACAACACATAACCTTGCCACTCAGCTATAGAGAGACGTCCGCGAACCCAACCCAAAACGTAATCACCGATCCGCTCAACACCATCGGCGACATCGTACTCGCGCGCCGGGATATGGGGACGTCCTATCACCTCTCCGTCGTGATCGATGACGCGGCACAAGGGATCAGCCATGTGATCCGAGGGGCCGACCTGTCAGAGGCCACTGGCATACACGTGATCCTGCAAAGACTGCTGAACTTGCCTACGCCGATTTATCATCACCACCGCCTGATCCGAAACGATGCAGGTAAACGTCTGGCTAAACGCGACGATGCCCGCGCGATCTCTAAATACCGCGCTGACGGCGCTACGCCTGAAGACATCCGCAAAATGGTGGGGCTGCCTCCTCTATTTTAGCACAATCGTCAGGGGTGAGCGCGCGCGGGGGGCAGACAGCCCCTATCCCATCGGTGCCATCAACTCGACCTCTGCCCCCTCCGTCACATCGGTGTAAAAGCAGGTTCTCCGGCCCGTGTGACATGCAGGCCCGGTTTGGCGCACCAGCATCAACAGGCAATCGCGGTCACAATCGACGCGCAGCGACACCAGTTCCTGCGTATTGCCAGATGTCTCGCCCTTAACCCAGAACGCTTTGCGTGACCGCGACCAGTACGTCACATGCCCCGTCTGCAGCGTTCGCTCTATCGCTTCCGCGTTCATCCACGCCATCATAAGCACCTCGTGGCTCGCCGCATCCTGGGCGATGGCGGGGATCAGCCCCTGATCGTTATATGTCAGACTTTCGGGATCAAAGTCGCGCATTGCAAAACCTTTTGCATCTGTGGTCAGGCCGCTTAAATAGAGATAAAGCATATCCGACACCAGCCCGGAGGGACCATGCCCGCCGATACCGACCTGATCAAACTGTACTCCAACCGCATTCTTGGGCTTGCCGCGGATATCCCGCACCATGCGCGGCTGTCCGCTGCGGGCGCGACGATCAAGAAGCGCTCGCCGCTTTGTGGATCAACCGTGACGGTTGATGTGATTGTCGAAGATGGGCGCATCACCGATTTTGGTCAGGACGTGAAAGCCTGCGCGTTGGGACAGGCCGCGGCGGCGGTTACCGGCGGTGCGATTTTGGGGCGCACGCTTGACGAGGTGATGGCCGGGCGCGACGCATTGCGTGCCATGCTCAAGGCCAACGGTCCTGTGCCAAGCGCCCCCTTTCACGGGTTCGAGGTACTCGAACCTGCGCGCGACTACAAAAATCGCCATGCCTCGATACTGCTAAGCATCGAAGCGACCGCCGAGGCCATGGAGCAAGCGCTGCAATCAGACTGCGCCTGAGCGCTGATGTTAGTGAAATCTGAAGGAGTAAAGGGCTAGCCTGTGGCATTCTGAACCTGCCAAAGGTGATTTCATGACAGCGCAGCCTGACTTCCCGGACCTCCCACACCTGAATGCGCTGGCACGGTCGGCCTAGACCCTCGGATACGAGATCGTGGATCTCGCTGCCTTTCTTGATCTGGTCGAGGCGCAAGCCCACGATCAGCGCGCAGCTCTCAAGCTATTGGCTGAGGGCGCCTCCGCGATTGAAACCGCCAATCATGCCGTTGATACCACGGCGACCGATCTGGTCCACAGCGTCGATCGCACCTACCAGGATGTGGGGCAATCCGTGGTCCTGATGCGCGACTTGGGCGCACGGTCCCGCGACATTGCCGCCTAGGTCCAAGACTTGGCAGAGCGCAGTGGTGACGTGGGCAAGACACTCGCCGCCGTCAAAGCCAACATCAGCCAGATCGCGTCCATTTCGATGCAGGTCAACACGCTGGCCATCAATGCCAAGATCGCAGGGGACGCCGGGCGTGGCTTTGCTGTTGTGGCCGAAGCGATCAACGAACTGTCGCAAAAAACCAAGGCCGCCGCGACCGCAATTTCCGCCAATATCGAAACACTGACCATGTGGATCGCCACTATGGGCGACGAGGCCAGCAGCGTCGCTGACGAGGCGATAGGCGTGATAGATCAAAGCTCGGAAACGGATCGCGCATTGGGCCGGATGGAGCAATCGGTTAGCGACACCAAATCACAAGCGGCGCGGATTGCAGACCAGACCGAACTCGTCCACAAAGCAATAGCCGCTTTCGGTCCTAGCATGAAAGGCATCGGGGGCAGCATTGCGCAAACCTCCGATGGCATCGTCGAAGCGCATGTCCGCATCGAACGCATGGTCGACACCTCGGAAGAGATTGTGCAGGCGAGCGCGGGTTTGGGGGGCATGACAGATGACGCCCCTTTCATCGACTATGCGCGCAACCGTGCCACCGCCGTCGCTTCAGCCTTTGAACAAACTGTGGAAAACGGTGCCTTGTCGATGTCGACCTTGTTTGACCGAACATATGTTCCGATTGCCGGCACTAGGCCTCAGCAAGTTGCAACCTCTTACAATACAGTGCTGGACCGTATTCTGCCGCCCATTCAAGAACCCGCACTTAAGTTTGACGGCCGTGTCGTGTTCTGCGCGGCGGTTGACGTCAACGGTTATCTGCCGACCCACAATCTGAAATTCTCGCAACCACAGACCGATGATAACGTCTGGAACACAGCCCACTGCCGCAATCGGCGCATCTTTGATGATCGTGTCGGGCTCAAGGCCGGGCGCAGCACCGCTCCGTTTCTATTGCAAGTCTACCGCCGTGACATGGGTGGTGGAATATTCAAGATGATGAAGGATCTCTCAGTCCCAATTATCGTACACGGGCAGCATTGGGGCGGCTTACGACTGGCCTATACGTCCTAAAAAAAGCGCCGCACATCCGGGCGGATGGCGGCGCAGGGAAAGCGTCTCTTGCGTGGGACAGATCCAGAACCCCGCGGCAGACAGGGATGTTCACAAAGGCAGGCAGCGCCGTTGGAACGTGAACCAGCACCTGGGACAGGCATGGTATAGGATCAAGCAAGATCGCAGGCAGAACTCAGATCAAGGACGGTAGGTGCAACCCCACAACCAACATCACCATCAAAGCGGCAGCACCGACCGCGTCCTGAAGCAGTGTCGCTTCGGCGCGGATGGCAATATCTTTGATACGGCGCAATGTGGTCATGTCGGTGTCTCCGTCGTCGAGTTTCCCCTTTGTTCTCACATTTTTAACCTGTCGTAAAGAACTTTTTAAGAACATTTGTGAACTTTCTGGAACAAAAGTCGCTAACCCACTGAGATCAAACGGATCGCTTCGTCTTGGCGCATTAACCACAACAACACCCGCGCTGCCTGTCCCCGCGGGGACAAAAGTTTGGGATCATCAGCCAACAATTTGCGTGCATCCGATTGCGCAACCGCCATCAGCCCGGCTTGCCGCTCCATGTCTGCCACCTGAAACCGCGGCAACCCCGACTGCGCGGTTCCGATAAGGTCCCCATAGCCGCGCATCTGCAAATCCGCTTCCGCAATGCGAAACCCGTCCTCTGTTTCGCGCAAAATCTCTAGCCGTCGCGTGCCCGTCTCTGACAACGGTGATTGATAGAGCAGTAAACAGGTCGAGGCTGCATCGCCACGTCCCACGCGCCCCCTGAGCTGATGAAGCTGCGCCAGCCCGAATGTCTCTGCCCGTTCGATCACCATAATCGTCGCATTGGGCACATTCACTCCAACCTCGATCACTGTCGTGGCGACCAACACACCCGTCTTACCCGCTTGAAACTTCGCCATCGCCGCATCTTTTTCAGCAGGCGGCATCTGACCATGAACCAAGCCGACACTGTCTTCCCCTAATTCGGCGCGCAAATGCTTGAACCGCTCTTCGGCTGCGGTCAGATCGATGACCTCGCTCTCTTCAACCAGCGGGCACACCCAGTAGCATTGTCGCCCGTCCGCCATCACTGTTCGCAACCGGGCCACGACCTCGTCAATTCGGCCAACGCTGACCATCGCCGTCTTGATCAGTTTGCGCCCAGCGGGTTTTTCATCAAGCACCGACACATCCATGTCGCCATACTGCGCCAAGGCCAGCGACCGCGGGATGGGGGTCGCCGTCATTACCAGCACATCGGCAGCACCACCCTTTTTTCCAAGCGCCAGCCGCTGCCGCACGCCAAAGCGATGTTGTTCGTCGATGATGGCAAGGCGCAGATCACCAAAGATCACATCGTCCTGAAAGACAGCATGTGTGCCAACCAGGATTTGAATATCGCCGCGTTGCAATGCGGCTAGCTTGGCGTGGCGCTCGGCCCCCTTGTCGCGTCCCGTTAAAATCTCCAACACGACACCCGCGTCGGCGGCCAATGGTTGCAGCCCTTCCAAGTGCTGGCGGGCCAGTATCTCGGTCGGCGCCATCATGACCCCCTGGCCGCCCGCCTCTACTGCGATCAGAAGCGCCATGAACGCCACGAGGGTCTTGCCCGCACCGACATCACCTTGCAACAGCCGATTCATCCGCGTTGGTGCCGCCATATCCATCGCAATCTCAGCAACAGCTCGATCTTGGGCACCGGTTGGCGCATAAGGCAACGCTTCACGCACCCTGCTCTGTAACGCGCCCGTTCCCGCGGAGACCATCCCCTGCATGCGTCGTTCAGAAGCGCGCGCGAGCGCGAGCGTCAGCTGATGCGCCATAAGTTCATCATAGGCCAGTCGGGTGCGCGCAGGCGCGTCGGGCGATAAATCCTGCAGCGATTGGGGCATGTGCACCGCCGATACCGCGTTGGCAAATCGTGGCCAACCGGCCCGCTCTAATTGGCCAGCATCAATCCACTCTTCAAGCACGGGCACCCGCTCTAAGGCCGCGCGAGACGCCTTGAACATTGTCTTTTGGGTCACGCCTGCGGTGAGTGGGTAGACTGGTTCAAAACTCGGAATGTCTCCGGCTTCGGTCTCGGGCAGGATATGGTCAGGATGCACCATGTTGGCGACCCCATCGAACAGTTCGACCTTTCCAGACACGACTCGCATACTACCCGTCGGCAAGACCTTGTTCAGGTAGTCGCTGCGCCCGTGAAAAAACACAAGCTGGAAACTGGTCTGGGCATCTTCGACATGGATGCGGTAGGCGCCCCCGCGGTTGCGTGCCGGGTGATGGCCCCCGACCTTGACCTTGATTGTAAGAATGGTTGGCAACTCCGCGCCCTCGATCGTTTCGCGCAGCCCGCGGTCAATTCCGGTATGCGGTAACGTAAACAGCAGATCGCGCGGTGTCGTGATGCCCAGATGTGCCATGTTTTGCGCCGTTTTAGGGCCAACCCCTTCGAGCGTTTCAAGATTGGCAAACAGCGGAAACAGGACCTCGGGGCGGCTCATGCGGTGCCAATCAAGTCCAGCCAACCATCTTCATCGAGCGTTTTAACCCCCAAATCCGCGGCCTTCTTCGCTTTCGATCCGGCACCAGGCCCGGCCACGACCAGATCTGTTTTGGCACTGACGGAGCCGGACACCTTAGCGCCAAGCGCCTCTGCACGTGCTTTGGCTTCGGCCCGTGTCATCTTTTCCAAGGTGCCCGTAAAGACCACAGTTTTGCCCGCCACCGGACTGCCGGATGCGTCAGGCCGTGTCGCTTCCTCGATTGTCAGATGTGCGACGAGCCGGTCGATGCTCGCAATCTCGGCGGCTTGATTGAAGGTGGTGGCGAGTGACCCAGCCATGACCGCGCCCACACCGTCGATACTGAGCAGGTCCAGCCAGGCCTCATTTCCCTCTTCGGCACTGCGCATGGCGGTGCTGAACGCATCCCAGGTGCCGTAATGCGTGGCAAGCAGGTTGGCAGCCGCTTCCCCCACATGACGGATGCCCAGCGCAAAGATCACGCGGCCCAGACCGATGTTGCGGCGTTCATCTATTGCATCAAAAAGGTTTGCTGCCGACTTTTCCCCCCAGCCCTCGCGGTTCTTCAACTGTTGCAGCCCAGATCCATAACGATCACGCAAAGTGAAGATATCAGCCGGTTCGGCGATCCATCCGTCTGCGTAGAATTGCTCGACCTGTTTGGCGCCGAATCCGTCAATATCAAACGCTGCACGTCCCACAAAATGCTTCATTTTTTCAACGGCTTGCGCCGGACAAATCAAACCGCCGGTGCAGCGACGTACGGCGTCACCAGGCTCGCGCACTGCGTCGCTGCCGCACTCCGGACAGCGAACTGGCATCACATAGGGCTGCGCGTTCGAGGGACGTTTTGACAAGTCCACATCAGCGACCTTTGGAATGACATCGCCGGCGCGATAGACCTGCACCCAGTCCCCAACACGGATGTCCTTGCCGTCACGGATCGTCTCGCCCTTGTTGTCGCAGCCCGCGATGTAGTCTTCGTTGTGCAGGGTCGCGTTTGACACCACCACTCCGCCAACTGTCACAGGCGTCAGCCGCGCCACTGGGCTGAGCGCCCCGGTCCGGCCCACCTGAATGTCGATGGCGTCAAGCCGGGTCCAGGCCAGTTCAGCAGGAAACTTGTGGGCAACTGCCCAACGCGGTGTGGTCGAACGAAAGCCAAGCCTGCCTTGCAATGCCAGTTCGTTTACCTTGTAGACCACCCCGTCGATATCATAGCCGAGCGTGGCGCGTTTCTGTTCGATCAAGCGATAATGAGCGATCATCTCATCCGGCCCGTCGCATCGTGCGGTCAACGGATTGGTTTGGAAACCCAGGGCGTCCAAACGCTTGATCGCGCCGAGTTGGGTGTCGGCCAGCGGATCGGATAAGGCGCCCCAAGCATAGGCGAAAAAGCGCAGCGGGCGCATGCGGGTAATGTTGGCGTCCAGCTGGCGCAGTGACCCGGCGGCTGCATTGCGGGGGTTGGCAAAGGGCTTTTGCCCGGTGTCGCGTTGTCGCTTGTTCAATGATTCAAAATCGGGATGTGACATGTAGACCTCGCCGCGCACCTCCAGAACCGCTGGCGCGCCGGATAAGGTCTGTGGCACATCTGCGATGGTGCGGGCATTCGCGGTGACGTTTTCGCCAATTGCTCCATCACCGCGCGTAGCCGCTTGGACCAGTTCACCGTCCTCGTAGCGCAGCGAGAGTGACAAGCCGTCTATTTTTGGCTCTGCGGTGTAGGAGAGCGGCTCATCAGCGGTCAGGCCAAGGTATTTACGAATGCGCGTGTCGAATTCAACCACATCATCGTCGTCAAAGGCATTGGACAGTGACAACATCGCCACCGCGTGCGTTACCTTCGAAAATCCTTCGGCAATGGGTGCACCCACGGCATCGCTTGGACTGTCGCTGCGTTTCAGGTTGGGGAAACGCGCCTCGATCGCGGTGTTACGTCGTTTGAGCTGGTCATATTCCGCATCGCTGAGCTCTGGCGCGTCATTGGTGTGATAGCTGATGTTGGCCCGTTCTATCGTATTTGCCAAGCGCGCCAATTCAGCCTTGGCATCCCGTTCTGTCAGCGCATCAACGTCAATTGTGTCTGTCACGACGTGTCCCTTCACAGCATCGTGCCAAGAGATAAAAGCGGAAGCCCGACCGGTCCAGTCATTGATATCGCTGAGTGCTCTTGAAAATGAAAAAGGGCCGACGCGCCCCAAAGCGGTCGGCCCCTTAGGGACAAGATTATTCTAAATTCAGGCGCCCATGGCGATGGGTGTGTCTTCTGTCATTTCAACGGGGTCCGGATCGCGCAGAACGTAGCCGCGCCCCCAAACTGTCTCGATATAGTTTTTGCCACCGGTTGCGATGCTCAGTTTCTTGCGTAGCTTGCAGATAAAGACGTCAATGATCTTCAGTTCGGGTTCATCCATTCCGCCATAAAGGTGGTTCAGAAACATCTCTTTGGTCAATGTCGTGCCCTTGCGCAGGCTAAGCAATTCCAACATCTGATATTCCTTGCCCGTCAGATGCACCGTCTTGTCGTCGACGCTCACCGTCTTGGCATCCAGATTGACCGAGATATCGCCGGTTTCGATAACCGACTGAGAATGCCCCTTGGACCGGCGGATGATGGCGTGGATGCGGGCCACCAGTTCTTCGCGGTGGAAGGGCTTGGTCAGGTAGTCGTCGGCCCCAAACCCAAAACCCTTGATCTTGTTTTCAGTGTCATCGGCGCCTGATAGGATCAAGATCGGAGTTTCCACACGCGCCAGGCGCAATTGGCGCAGCACATCGTGACCATTCATGTCAGGCAGATCAAGGTCTAGCAAAATGAGATCGTAATCATACAGCTTGGCCAGATCGATCCCCTCCTCCCCCAAATCCGTGGCATAGACGTTCAGGTTGGCGTGGGTCAGCATCAGTTCGATACTTTTGGAGGTCGTTGGGTCGTCTTCTACAAGCAGCACACGCATTTTCGGGTCTCCACACTGGGGGTGTTCGGTGTTGAACTAAACGTGAACCGAAAAGGTTAACCACACGTTACCCTTGATGTGTTCTTACATTAACAACCTAAAGTTGTCTATATTTTTGTACTGCAGTTGCCTTCAACGCGTCCTGTCCATGGGTTGAGACGGCACGGACCCACTCGCGAAACTCTTCCTCGCTTAGACCGTAGCGATCTAGCGCCGCCTCTTGAGAGATCAGCCCATAGAGCACACCGCGCACCACCGCAGCCTTGCGAGACGCGACCCAGCGCCGGGTGCTGGAGACAGGCAAATCCGCCTGCGTCAATACCGTGCCATCGGGAAGGGTCACAGCCCTTGGCCCATCGACTTTCTTAAGATACATCACACCGCTCTTT
This sequence comes from Pseudomonadota bacterium, assembly GCA_038525015.1. Taxonomy (GTDB): domain Bacteria; phylum Pseudomonadota; class Alphaproteobacteria; order Rhodobacterales; family Rhodobacteraceae; genus Tateyamaria. The sequence continues at coordinate 74,268 of JBCBID010000015.1, forward strand.
GTTCTGTTTGTACAAAGACTGGGCGATGGCGTTTAATGGGCCGTTAAACCGGCTCTTGAGACTGTTTCGGATTTTCATATATATGCGCTCAATTCCCTCGGAGTTCTGCCATGCTCGACCAAGGTGGTCCGCTCAATTCACTGGGCTTTGCCAAAGCCTCTGAAGACACGCGCGTGGTCGTCGCCATGTCTGGCGGCGTCGATAGTTCTGTTGTGGCTGCAGAGCTTAAAAGCCAAGGATACGATGTGGTTGGCGTGACGCTGCAACTCTATGATCACGGGGCGGCGCTGGCCAAAAAAGGCGCATGCTGCGCAGGCCGTGACATCCATGATGCACGCCGTGTGGCCGAGGAAATGGGTTTTCCCCACTACGTGCTCGACTATGAAACCGTGTTTCGGGATGCGGTCATTGACGAGTTTGCAGACAGTTATCTGGGCGGAGCCACCCCTGTACCCTGCATCCGCTGCAACGAGCGTGTGAAATTCAAGGATCTGCTTGAAACGGCAAAAGATCTTGAGGCCGATTGCATGGCCACAGGTCATTATATTCAACGCAAAATGGGTGATCATGGCCCGGAATTGCATGCCGCCGCTGACGCGATGCGCGACCAGAGCTATTTTCTGTTTTCCACCACCCAGGAACAGCTTGATTATCTGCGTTTCCCGCTGGGCCATCTGCCCTCCAAAGACGACACTCGAGCGCTGGCCGAGAAATATGGCTTGAGCGTGGCCGACAAGCCCGACAGCCAAGACATCTGCTTCGTGCCCAATGGCGACTACGCATCGGTGATCCGCAAGTTGCGGCCAGAAGCGGCAGCCCCGGGTGACATCGTTGATCACGAGGGGTGTGTTCTGGGGCAGCACGATGGCGTGATCAACTACACTATTGGACAACGTCGTGGGCTTGGAATCGGGGGGCTCGCCAATCCACTTTATGTGGTCAAGCTAGACGCCGAAAATCGCCAGGTTGTCGTCGGCCCCAAGGACATGCTGGCCACCCGCACGGTGCCTGTGCGCGACGTAAACTGGCTGGGGCGTGACCGATTCGACAGCCGCGATGCGTGGCATGTCGCGGTCAAGATCCGGTCGACCCGCCCGCCGACAGACGCCATCATCCGTCCGCTGGGCGCGACGCAAGCAAATGTTGAATTGGTCGCAGCAGAAGCCGGTGTGTCACCAGGTCAAGCCTGCGTCTTTTACGACCGCGACAGCAGCCGTATCTTCGGCGGTGGGTGGATCCACAAAGGCTGAGCGACTTTCTTGCCAGTGCGAGCGCAATTCGATTAACTGAACATCCGTTCATATCTGGCAAAGGGAGACCCTTATGAAGCTCGACACAACCCTGGCGGTAGTGACCGGCGGCGCCTCCGGTCTTGGCGAAGCAACAGCGCGGCATTTTGCGGCGCGAGGGGCTCAGGTCACGCTGCTGGATCGAGATGCGAATCAGGGTGCCAAGGTCGCCGAAGAGATCGGCGGACACTTCGCAGAGACCGACGTGACAGATGAAACCTCGGTTCAAGCCGCAATTGATCTGGCCGTCGATAAAATGGGCGGCGTGACTGCTGCAGTAAATTGCGCTGGTATTGCCCTTGGGATCAAAACGGTAGGTCGAGACGGTCCGCACCCCCTGCCCGCCTTTCAAAAGACGATCAATGTCAATCTGGTGGGCAGCTTCAATGTGGCCCGCCTTGCTGCAGCCGCTATGGCCAAAAACGATCCCGAGCCTGATGGCGCGCGTGGTGTGATCATCAATACAGCGTCCATTGCGGCCTATGATGGGCAAAAGGGGCAGGCTGCCTATGCTGCCTCCAAAGGCGGCGTGGTCGGTATGACACTGCCCATGGCGCGCGATCTGGCATCGACCGGAGTGCGCGTCATGACAATCGCGCCTGGCATCTTCAAAACACCGATGCTGACCAGTCTGCCAGAGGAAGTGCAGGCCACTCTTGCCGCCGACGTGCCAAATCCACCTCGTTTGGGTGATCCTGAGGAATATGGCCGCCTTGCGGCGTTCATTGTCGAAATGGGATACCTGAACGGCGAGGTTATCCGGCTGGATGGCGCCCTGCGGATGCGGTGATGGCCAGCGAACGCGAAAAAATGGAAGCGGGGGAGTGGTACACCTGCCTCGACGACGAATTGGAAGCTTTGCGGCGGTTCGCGCTCGATGCTGTGCACGCGCATAATCACCTGCCTCCGTCGGAACGCCGAACACTCAGCGCGCACTTGCGCGACCTCTTTGCCGATCCTGGTACCGGCTGCTTGATCGAAGCACCTTTCCACTGCTCATACGGGCACAACATTCACCTTGGTTCCGACGTGTTCATTAACGTGGGGTGTGTGATCCTGGACAGCGCGAAGGTGCAGATCGGAGACCGCAACATGATCGGGCCGGGTGTACACATCCTATGCGCTGATCACCACCGTGATCCGGTTCTGCGACGTGCAGGCCTAGAAATCGCGCGCCCCGTGACCTTAGGCGTCGATGTCTGGATCGGAGCGGGCGCGCTCTTAATGCCTGGTGTCACAATTGCGGATCGTGCGATTGTCGGTGCTGGGGCAGTTGTGACCAAGGATGTCGCCGCGGATACCACCGTGGTCGGTGTCCCTGCCGCTCCGGTTTAGGTGCATTTTACGGGCAAAGGGGTGCCAGGCGTGCCGAAACGCCCTTCAAGTTGTGCGCGATCCCAATGGCCCAGCTTTGCTGCGGCCTCGTATGTCGCTTGTAGAAACTTTAGCAGGACCTCGGCCGACTGATCAGACTGAGCCACGACGCGATACGGCAAAAGAAACTCTAGGAGCGTGTTGTCGAAATAGGCACCAGCCGGCCCTGCTGCTGCATCGTTGAACCCATCGGGCACCGGATAGGCATAGCTGTAGAACATCGCTTCATCAGCCCCGTTACCACCTGCCCAGAAGCCTGCCGAGGACACTTCGTGGCTATAAGCCTCTTGCGTGACAACATCAGGCAGCGCGGGAAAGCCGCCCGGGTGCAATGGCGCGGGCCGACCTGAAAACCGCGTGACGGCCAGATCGAACGACCCCCAGAACAGGTGCACCGGGCTTACCTTGCCCAGAAAAGCCGTACGAAACTGCTGAAAGACCGGAACTATTGAAGTCAATGCACGCCACCAATCCTGCACCGCCTGGCGATCATAAGCACCTGGGTGAGTCTGTTCGGTAAATGGCACCGGGTCCTGAACCTCGTTTGGAAAATGATGGTAGTGTGTCGGCGCGCCCACCTGCCGCAGAGCGTCTTTGAATGCAGTGTCAAAATCTGCCACGGACATCGCGTCTAAATCAAAACCCGATTGGTTTGCCGATGCGGCGTTCACAATCAGCCTGTGATCGATGAAGTCAAAGCGCACCTCAAATCCGCCCGGAATGAGGCCCGTCGTCAAGCCGCGCGCGTTTACATAAAGCGTTGCATGCCAAGAGTGGTTTACCCAAGGCGTTTGTGCCAAACGAAATTTGCCAACAATTTGCGCCCACATATGCAGGCTCTCGCCGGTTTCTTTCCAGGTGGTGTAATCAAGGGTTGGCCAGGTCATGGCATCGTCATAGCAAAAAAGCGCGGGTCAGGCTTCTGCCTTTTCCTCAAGCATCAGCCATTCTTCTTCGGCCGCGCTTAGCTTGGCTTGACGTTGGGCCAATGCCTCGGTCGCTTTTTTGAATTTCACGGGCTCGCTACCGTAGAGATCGGGATCAGAGAGCAGGTCCTGCAGCTTTGCCATCTCAGCCTCAAGGCGCTCAATCTCAGCGGGCAATGCGTTAAGCCGATGTCTATCGGTAAAGGACAAACCCGGCTTACGGGTTTCTGTCCGCTTCTCTGACTGTTTGATCGTTTTCTTCTCTGTTCCAGTTGCTTGTGGAGCGTTCGTAATCTCTTTCTGGGACTGATAGTTGCTCCACCCGCCTGCATAGACGGTGGCCTTGCCGTTACCCTCCATAGCGACAGTCGTGACCGCCACGCGATCAAGAAAGTCGCGGTCGTGACTGACCAACAGGACAGTTCCATCATATTGACCCAACAGGTCTTGCAACAGATCCAGCGTTTCCACATCGAGATCGTTTGTGGGTTCATCAAGCACCAGAAGATTGGACTGCCGTGCCATGATCACCGCCAGCAACAGGCGCGCTTTTTCACCCCCGGACAGAGACCGGACAGGCGCGCGCGCCTGTGCTTCATCGAAAAGAAATTCCTTAAGGTATCCAACAACATGCTTGGGTGTGCCGCGCACCATGACCTGGTCCGCCTTGCCACTGACGCGCATTTCTGGATCGCTCGTAAGGCTGTCCCAAAGGCTGGTATCCGGGTCGAGCCTGGACCGTGTCTGGTCGAACACCGCCAATTCAAGGTTGGTGCCCATCGTGACGGTACCGGTGTCGGGCAGCACTTCTCCGATCAGCATTTTCAGCAAAGTCGTTTTGCCCACACCATTTGGCCCAACCAAGGCAATCCTGTCGCCGCGCTGAACCTTGAGAGAGAAAGGTCTGAGAATTACATTTCCGTCATAAGACTTTGAAATATCGTGAGCTTCAATAACTTTGCGCCCCGATTTGGGGCCTGCGTCCAAGGCCATCGCAGCCGCACCTTGTCGATTGATTTGAGCAGCTCGTTCAGCCCGAAGGTCCTGTAAGGCACGCACACGACCCATGTTGCGTTTGCGGCGTGCGCTGATGCCTTCGACTGCCCACCGGGCCTCGGCCTTGATTTTGCGGTTGAGCTTGTGGCGGGTGGTGTCTTCGGCCTCCCATACCGTGTCGCGCCATGTCTCAAAGGCGTCAAATCCCTTTTCCTGGCGGCGCACTATTCCTCTGTCAATCCAGAGGGTTGCGCGGGTGAGTTCACGCAGAAATGCGCGGTCATGAGAGATCAGCACAAAACCAGCGCGCGTCAACCGTAGTTCGGCTTCAAGCCAGGCAATAGCTTCGATATCAAGATGGTTCGTTGGCTCATCAAGCAGCATCAGGTCTGGTGCCTCGGCCATCAACCGAGCCAGAGCCGCACGGCGACGTTCGCCCCCCGAAGCTGTCGCGACCGGGCGCGCAGGGTCGAATTTCAAACCCTGTCCAGCGCGCTCAACCTTATAAAGCTCAGACGGTTCGAGGTCGTGAATAGCAAAGTCACCAAGTGTCGCGAACCCCGACATATCAACGTCTTGCTCCATGTAGCCGACGTTTACACCGGGCCCAGGCACAACGTCGCCCCGGTCCGGCTCAACCAGTCCGCCCAGCACCTTCATCAAGGTCGATTTGCCCGAACCGTTCCGGCCAACCAACGCGATTCTGTCGCCCGGCTGGATCACCAGAGACAGGTCATCAAAGACCGGGTCGCCGCCAAAGCCAAGTGAGATGTCGGACAGTTGAAGCAGAGGAACACGCGCCATATGGGGCAGCTAGTGGCTCAACCCAAAGCCGTCAACCAAGGTGTCACCTGTCGGGCACAAGGCTTGCAACACCAAGCGCGCGCTGAACCACGAAAATGCGCAACATCTCAATGTCCAGGCATCGAGGCAAGCCCGCGCGCTGGCGTTTGGCCGCAGGGCCAGCGCTATCCGGCCACGGCCCGTAGCAGCCTTTTGCGCGCGGCGGGAATCGCTTGGATTTCAACGCCTGTGAACACATGCAGCGTATTCATTTCATCATCGACGACGGCGTGATCGCTGACCCAGCCCCCCATCATCAAGTAGGTGCGCAGCAACGGCGGCATGCGCAGCATCGCCTTTTTTGCATCTGGCTTGCGACGCAGCCGGGCAGCGTAGTTGAAAACTTTAGGTGCCTTGACCCTTGGCAGCCAATGGCTCGGGCCAAGATGGCGGGCCTTAAGCATGGCGAAGGCGTCCAAATAGTCGGCGGTTTCTATTCCGGCAAAGGAGGAGCAACCAAAGAGCAATTGCACATCCTCTGCGTCGACATAGGCCGTCATCGCGCCCCAGGCGACGCGCAGGATATCGGGGTCTTCGACCAAGGGATCGATGCAAAATCGCCCCATCTCGACCATCTTGCCATCATAGGTTTCCAGTCTGCTCAACTCGTAGTACTGGGCCGCGTAGCTGAGAGAAATGTCCGTCCCGGTCAGCGGCATCATCCGGAAACAGCACACCAGGGCGCTGTCAGATCTGCGGTGAATGAGAATATGAGCGCAGCGGTCATCATAGATGTCTGCGTCTGTGATTAGGCCGAAGCAACGTGCACGCAACGCCTGGGCCTCTGCGACATCCCCTTCGGATGTCGCCGTGCTGGCAAGATAGCGCCCTTTCTTTAATCCGATCATTGGAGCGGCCCCACGTCATCTTTTCGCCCGGGTAACACGGGCCGAATGACGTGTGCATGACAGATGCAGATCAGATCACGCCTTCCGGACCGATACGCCCGATATTGCCAAAGAGCTGGCGCAGGAAAGTTGTGTCAGTGACGCCGCTTTCGGTCACGCGCCGTGACAGCGCAACAACACGTCCGTCTTCCAACCCGAAGCGCTCGATGTTTTCAAGCACACCTTCTGCATCGAAGGTGACGGCAAGCACTTGCCGCTCTACCACCCGCGGCCTTCGAGGTCCGAAGGTACGAACCCTACTGCGAATATAAAAGTAGTCACCATCAGCAAGCACGCCGCCCGCTGTAGGCGGTCCAATGAGGTCTTCGACCGAAGACCGTGTATCGATTCCCACCACTAGTTCGGCCAGGTCTTCTTCAGGCGGGACATATCCGTGATTTTGGAAGGTCGGCGCACAACCTGCAGCGCCAAGCACCAATATAAGTGCCAGCCCTGCTGTGGACAGTGGTTTTAAGGTCCCCATACGACCCCCCTTTATCGTGCACCGTCCCTTGCTCTGGGGACGTGGTGCTTTTATCTCGACTTACTCAAGCTTTGGTCGCGGTTCAAGAAACGAAAGTCGCTTCATGTCGAAGACACCCCCCTCAACGGCGGCGCTGCGCGTCAGCGGCCTTGCGCAAAACGTGCCGACATCTTTTGCAATCCAGCCCGATGCCGGGTCGATGGAGGTCATCGCCCGGATGCTTGATTTGAGTGGCCTGCGCAAAATGCGCTTTGAGGGTCATGTCAAGGCACGGGGCGCGGCAGATTGGCTGTTGACCGGCACGCTAGGGGCCACGATCACACAGCCCTGTGCTGTCACATTGGTGCCTGTCACAACCCGCATAGATACGTCGGTGCGGCGGCTATATGTCCGGGACTACGAAGTCGCCCAGGTGCCCGAGGCCGAAATGCCGGAGGACGATGACGTGGAAGCCCTGGGTCGCTGGATCGAGCCTGAAGCTGTTATGATAGAGGCGTTGAGCCTTGCGATTCCCGATTTTCCCAAAGCCACGGGCGCGGAATTGGGGCAAATTGTACTGACGGAACCCGGCGTTGCGCCCCTTACAGACGAGGCAGCCAAACCCTTTGCCGGATTGGCTGATCTTAAATCCAAGCTTGGCGGCGACAAAGAAGACTGATTGCCCCTTGCGTCTTGGGCGAGGATGCGTATTTTGCCGCCCTCACGCGATTTTGGGTTGGACATGGCGAAAGGCATTGCCTAAACGCTGCTCAGCCCGCACATGGACGACCCAATGCCCGCCTCTGGGCGATCTGATATAACACGCATCCGCGCAGCTGGCGCGGCGCTGCCCGAACCGAAGGCCCAATTCAATGGCTGTGCAACAGAACAAAGTGTCGAAATCGCGCCGCAACAACCGCCGCGCCCACGACAGCTTGACCCCCGCCAACCCCAACGAGTGTCCCAACTGCGGCGAGTTGAAGCGCCCGCACCACATTTGCGCGGCATGCGGTCACTATGACGACAACGAAATTGTCGCCATGACCGAAGAGGTTGATCTGGAAGACGACGCGGCCTGAGCGGCTTCGCAAATGGCAAGGCAAGACAGCGCGCAATGACGGCCCCCTCATCCGACACGGCCGATGCCTCTGAAAAGCTTGCCTTTCCGATTATTCTTTCCGTTGATGCGATGGGCGGGGACATGGGCCCCGCCGCTGTCGTGTCCGGGTGTTCGGATGCTGCCAAGAAGAACGCCAAGCTGGGGTTTATTCTTCATGGTCCCAAAGCCGACCTGGAACGTCTTGTGGCACGGCGCAAGCCCTTGCAAGGACGGTGCATGATCTACGATGCCACTGGCGTTGTGACCATGGATGACAAGCCTAGCCAAGTGGTGCGCAATGGCGAGGGCACGTCAATGTGGTCAGCGATTGAATCAGTGCGTAATCGGGACGCCGATGTGGCGATCAGCTGTGGAAACACCGGGGCCTTGATGGCGCTGTCGATGATCCGATTGCGTAAGTTGCCTGGCGTGAATCGGCCCGCGATCGCGGTGCTTTGGCCCAGCCGTAATCCACAAGGCTTTAACGTCATGCTGGATGTGGGTGCGGATGTACGCGCCGATGCGGATGATCTGCTGCGCTACGCGCTTATGGGGGCGTCCTATGCCCGCAACGGCATGGACCTGCAACAACCTCGGATCGGGTTGCTGAATGTAGGCACTGAAGAGCACAAGGGCCGTGCAGAGTTGAAAGAGGCCTATGAGTTGATCGGAGCACAGGCCGAGGCTGCTGAGTTTGATTTTGTCGGGTTTGTAGAAGGCGGCGACATTCAGGGTGACGTCGTCGATGTGATCGTCACGGACGGCTTTACCGGCAATGTGGCGATCAAGACCGGCGAAGGCACGGCGGGCCTGATTGGCGATTTGCTGCGCGAGGCGTTCAAGTTCACACCGCTGTCGCGCCTCGCCTATTTGTTGGCGTTCACCTCGATGCGACGCTTGCGTAAGCGGATTGATCCGCGCCGCGTGAATGGTGGCGTTTTCCTTGGATTGAACGGAACGGTTGTCAAATCACACGGTGGGGCCGATGCTACGGGTGTATCGGCGGCCATCAAGCTGGCGGCCCAATTGTCCGAACAGGGCTTTAATGACAAGCTGGCCGCCCGGATCGCCCGGGCCACTGCGCTGGCAGAGGAGAGCGACACATGACGCTTCGTGCGGTGGTGCGTGGTGTGGGGCATTATCTGCCCGCGCGCGTGGTCGAGAATGCGGAGTTCGAAGCGTCTTTGGACACGTCTGATGAGTGGATTCGTGCGCGTTCGGGTATTGAGCGTCGCCATTTCGCGACCGAGGACGACACCACATCCACCATGGCAACTGCGGCAGCCCAAGCTGCATTGTCCGATGCGGGGTTGGAGGCCGCTGACATCGACGCCATTGTTCTTGCCACCTCGACTGCCGATCTGACCTTTCCGTCTGCGGCAACGATGGTGCAAGACCGGCTTGGCATGACGCACGGATTTGCATTTGATATCCAAGCAGTCTGTGCCGGGTTTGTTTATGCGTTGGCGAACGCCAACGCGCTGATCGTGTCGGGCCAGGCAGAACGTATTCTTGTAATCGGCGCCGAGACGTTTTCGAAGATCATGGACTGGACTGACCGCAGTACCTGTGTCCTGTTTGGCGACGGGGCCGGTGCACTGGTGCTGGAAGCCAACACTGGCTCTGGCGGTGCGACTGATCGCGGAATTTTGGCGACAGATCTCAATTCGGACGGACGGCACCGGGCCCTTCTATATGTTGACGGCGGCGTCAGCACTGGTACGAGCGGCTATCTCCGTATGCAGGGCAACCAGGTGTTTCGCCATGCCGTAGAAAAGCTTGCCGCCACTGCCGAGACAGCGATGAGCCATGCCGGTGTCACGGCGGGCGATGTTGATTGGATTGTGCCACATCAGGCGAATATCAGGATCATTCAAGGCACGGCCAAAAAGATGGGTGTGGCCATGGATAAGGTCATAGTGACGGTTCAGGATCATGGTAACACCTCTGCTGCTTCCATTCCGCTGGCGATGTCGGTGGGCCGCAAAACCGGTCAGATCAAGGATGGTGATCTGCTGGTGACCGAAGCCATCGGCGGTGGTCTGGCTTGGGGTGCGGTGGTACTACGCTGGTAGCCAAGTATAAGCGATCTGACCTGACCTGCTGGACCTTACACAAAGGTATCGTTGTGAACACAGAAGCCGACGCCATACAAGCTGGAGCCACTTAAGCTTTTCACGCTGTGACTAAACGAGTGTTTTGTGTTCACGTCACCGGCCGAGGGCGCTTGGGTCGTGCTAGTTAACGCTTCTCTCGCTACACCGCCCTATCCAACACGCCATTGCGGATCAGGTGGCAAACCCTCAATCAGCGGCTGAGGCGATACGCACCGGGAGAGACGCCAACGATGCGTTTGAAAACGGTCGTGAAATGCGCTTGGCTAGAAAATCCGCAGGCGTATGCCATATCGACAAGCGCCATGTCAGTGTTGGTTAGCATGTGAAGCGCGCGTTCGACGCGCAGGTGGAGGAGATATTTGTAAGGCGATTTGCCGGTGCGAGCCTTGAAGGCGCGGGAAAAGGTGAACTCATCCATCCCGATACGATCCGCCAAGGTTTGTACCGTTAGTGGCAACTCAAAATGCTCCATGAACATTTCGTTCACTCGGCCAAAAGCGATGTTATCAAGGGGCAGCGTGTCGCGGCGTGCGATTTCCAGGCTGCCTGCGCGCCTAAGCAACAAGGCCGATATCGCCAAGAGCGCCTGATCGGAGTGTAAACTATCGTTTGCACCACCCTCGATCACGGTTTCGCTGATCGAAGTCGCAGCGCTTAAGATCGCGGGATCGTGGAAGTAAAGCTGAAACAACCCTTCAAGATCAGGCGCTTTATCCAGTCCGATGATGTCGCTTGTGCGCTGGAGCACCGCATAGGGCAACGCAATATGCAGGCTGGAAAACGTGCCATCGACATATATTTCGCCCGCCTGACCCGCTGGTGTAAGGCCAATCTGGCCAATAGCGGTCCTGCCTTCGCGCACGACGCCGTTGAAACAATCATAGGTTCTGGACCCGCTGGTCAGAGCGATGTTCAAATGCAGGTCTTCAAAGGCTGGCGATTCGAACTCTCCACCCGGCGCGTTGCGCTGCAGCACCACACCGCCGCCATCTTTGCCGACCAACTGGTTGTGAACGACATATCTGTAAAATTGTTTTTCGGCGTGTGCATTTCCCAGATCGCTGAGCGTCAGGATGTTCTTAATCGCGCCTTGCAAAGCAATTTGATCGTGCGACATTGCCACTCTCCCTCCTATTGCACTGCCGTCTAAAAAGCCGCTTACGCCATTGCATGGTGACGATGCGTCTGTTGCGCAAACGTGCGAGTATGCTGGCTGTTATTCGAGATAAGCTAGCGGGCCTCCGCGCAGTTTCTATCATAAATGTGTCAATCTGATCGCCAGCACTCGCGCACATGCGGCGCTGTTGGCACGACTTCTTTGGTCATTTTGAGCGTGAAGCGACGCGCAATATACGGTAGGTGCAGCGGTTTTGAGATGACGGAACAGCCGTCACAACGCAGGTTCTAGCTGCACCGCCCTAGGTTTGGGTGATTCTGCTAAGTCGCAGAAAGGCCAGTCTGCCGGGTGTAATAGATGTGACCGGCTAGTGGCCTTGACTTGGGAATCTCCCTCATCAAGATCGCAAACTCAACACGCCAAGTCATGGGGAAGTTATAAATACAGATTACAAGCGTGATGGCATTCGCGGGTGTATGCACTTTCTCAGACGTCGGGGCCTAACGAACCTGTGGGTCCAACTAGAACGCACGATGTATGGAGTTAGCGCGACAAAGGTACGGCCCGCATGCTGGCAGAAATTTTGCAAACCATGAACAACTGCGCTGCGCCCTGCTTTGGCGCGCTCAACTTTCGTCTTCGTCATCGGTTAGGAGCAGCTATCCCAGAGAGACGCGCAATGCATGTGGCCGGACGCCGAGTGTTCCGACGAAAGCGGATATCAGCCCGTTTTCACCTTTGAAGCCGGTTACAAACGCGATCTCTCGCAGATCGAAACGTGTGTCAACCAACAAGCGGACCGCCATATCCACACGCAGCCAGGTCAGAAAATGCATAGGCGGCATACCGGCATGGGCTTCGAATGCACGACGGAACGCGTGTTTGCCCATAGGGCTCAGCGCGCACAGCATGTCTTCCGTGATGTGCTCATCGATGCGGTTGCGCATCCATCGGACAATGCGATCATAAGATGTGACGCTAAGCGAGTAGCCCCGTCGCTCAAGTGCCTGCCTGCCGCCGACCTCTGCGCAGGGGTCCGCCACGGGCGAGATTTTGGGAATGTTCAGAATTTCCTTCAATACGGCAGCATGATGCGGCACGGTTTCTCCTCCCATCGCGTAATCACAGGTTGAATTTACCTTAAATGCGCCGATGCGTCTTTCGTGATCTGGCGCAACTTTTCAATCCTGTTCATTTTTCGCGGAATTCCGCCTAAAGACAGCATACGCTAGCGTACCTTTCATGACTTTTACCCATGACCGCCCGAAGACCACGGATCAGCATTAAGAATGCGCAGAAAATGAACATCCGATGTGATCGCCAAGGTCTTGATATTGACTCGGAATTTCCCTGCGCCCTATGCTTTGGCAAAGGGGAGTTCTCATGACTGACAAGACTTTGACGCGGATGGACCTGAGCGAAGCGGTATTTCGCGAGGTCGGATTGTCGCGCAACGAAAGCGCGCAGCTGGTGGAAAGCGTGCTGGATCACATGTCCGATGCCCTGGTGCGCGGTGAGCAGGTCAAGATTTCATCGTTTGGCACGTTCTCAGTCCGAGACAAGTCGGCGCGTGTCGGGCGCAACCCTAAGACGGGCGAGGAAGTGCCAATCAATCCCCGTCGCGTGCTGACCTTCCGGCCGTCGCATCTAATGAAAGATCGAGTGGCGGTGGGCAACAAGTCCTGAACTGATGGCAAAATCTGCAGACGCCTTTCGCACGATCTCGGAAGTGGCTGAATGGTTGGGCGTACAAACCCATGTGCTGCGCTTCTGGGAAAGTAAATTCTCTCAGGTCAAGCCGGTGAAACGGGCCGGCGGTCGGCGGTACTACCGTCCTACTGATATGCTTCTGCTCGGTGGTATTCGTAAGCTGCTTCACGAAGATGGCCTCACCATCAAGGGTGTTCAGAAGGTGCTGCGTGAAGAGGGCATGGCATTTGTCGCTGACATGTCACCACCACTTGATGCTGAAACTGATGCACAACTAGATGCTGACCTGATCGCGCCCATTGAAGAGAATGTCACGCAGCCGGCGATTGAGGCGGAGATCGTGCCGTTCACATCAGGCCAGAAGCAAGAGACTGCTGCTGAAGATGAGACGCCGCCGACACCCAAGGCATCGGAAGGTCCTGAAATTGTCGAGGCCACCGGGCAATCGCTGCCCAGTTTTATGCGCGCGCCGACGTCGCCAAAACAGGATACCGAGGCTGAGGCAGATGTGGCCAGCGGTCTGCCCTTCCCGCCCCTGGAAGAAGATGTGCGCGCGTCGCGGGTCAGGTCACCTGAGCCCGCTGAGCCTGAGGCCAAACGCCAAGAGGCTGCGCCAGAGGCGGCTGAGGAGCAGATAGCGGCTGAAAACCCAAACACAGCTGAAAGTGCCAGCGGCTTGCCCTCGTTTCTTTCGGATTACGCGACTTCGGCCAACGAACCTACGCCTGCGGCACCACGGCCCCGGGTCATTGATGTACCCGATGATCCCGACCCTTCGGCGATAGACGTTGCTCCATCCGCGCTCAGCAGGTCTATTGCAGTCACAAAGCTAACAGATGTGCAGCGCGACATGCTCAAACCATTGCTTGCGCAGCTCACGGCGCTCCGTGATCAAATGGCGAGCAATCGACGCGACACGCGCTAATCAGAGCGGGGTTCGCTGTGCCAATTCCCCCTTGCCCCCGGCCAGAAATCGGGTATGACACGCCTCACGTCGGGCTATGGCGCAGCCTGGTAGCGCGTCCGTCTGGGGGACGGAAGGTCGCAGGTTCGAGTCCTGCTAGCCCGACCAAATCACATCGTCCCGGCGCTACGGGGCTGCTGAACAAACGCCCCGGCACACAAAGCGAGGCGGCAAGATGATCGGCGTACTTCCCGACACAGAACTCCAAGCGATGATAACGCGGGGAGAAATCGCCGCAGAGCCTAGTGTTATCGAGGCACAAGTACAGCCCGCTAGTCTTGATCTGCGCCTTGGCAACGTAGCCTTTCGTGTGCGGGCATCTTTTCTGGCTGGCCAAGGCGCGCGTGTAAGCGACCGGTTGGCCGAATTCCAGATGCACGAGATCGATTTGTCGGACGGCGCAGTACTGGAAAAGGGCTGCGTCTACGTGGTGCCTTTGATGGAGGCTCTGAACCTGCCTGACGGCGTGCAGGCGGTGGCTAACGCCAAAAGCTCGACCGGACGACTGGACCTGCTGACCCGAACGATCACAGATGGCGGAACAGAATTCGATAGGATCGCACCCGGATATACCGGACCGCTCTATGCTGAGATTTGTCCACGCTCTTTTTCAGTGTTGGTGCGGCCCGGGATGCGGTTAAACCAGATCAGGTTCAGGTCTGGTCAAGCTGTTCTGAGCGACGTGGACTTGTCAGAGCTTCACGCACGCACCCCATTGGTCAACGGCGACGCTGTGATCGACGACGGGTTGGGATTCTCCGTAGACCTGCAACTGCCCAAGACCACGCTTGTCGGCTACCGGGCCAAACCGCATACCGGCGTCATCGATCTAGACAGGATCGGGCACTACGACCCGACAGAGTTCTGGGAGGAGGTTCATGCGCGGGCCGGGCATATCGTTCTGGACCCAGGCGCATTCTACATTTTGGTGAGTCGGGAAGCGGTGCATATTCCGCCCGACTACGCCGCTGAAATGGCTCCTTATCTGGCGATGGTCGGAGAGTTTCGCGTGCACTACGCTGGCTTTTTCGATCCCGGCTTTGGGCATGATGCGGCGGGTGGCACCGGATCGCGCGGGGTGCTTGAGGTTCGTTGTCACGAAGCGCCGTTTGTGCTGGAGCATGGCCAGATCGTAGGGCGCCTGATTTACGAACGCATGGCGGGCCAGCCTACGCAGCTATATGGTGCCGACATTGCATCAAACTACCAAGGTCAGGGCCTGAAACTGTCCAAGCACTTTGCCACGCCCTAACCCTCGTCGGTCGGTTTCGTTTCCACTTCGCCCCCCTGCCCGGCAGGCGGATCAGGCTGAAAGATGCGCTTGCCCGCGGACTGGATTGAAGCAAAGGCATCCTCGGCCATGAACCCGGACAGGAACGCGATAAAGGCCACGGTATAGGGGCTGAGTTCAACATCGTTTGCCGGACCGTTGCCTTGGGTCAGCGCAAGCATCCCCGCGCCCGAAAACAAAAAGATCGCGATTGCTGCCGCAATCCCCTCGCCCACATTCACAAACAGCCGCGACAAGGTCAGCGAAGCGGACTGCGTATTGGAATAGTAGCGGCGAGAGAAAGCGACCACCGTACCCAATCCTCCAGCCGCAATTGTGACGATCAGCGTCAAGAAAATCGTCGGGAAGCTGACCAAACGCATCAAGATATCCGGGAAGATCGGCGTGTTCAGCGAGAGTGCCGACAGGCGTGCCCGGGCGGCGTTACCCGGCGGCAAGGTTTCCTGAAGCGCCAGGATTTGAGCATCATGTGTCTCCCACCGATCTCGCAAATCGTTCAATTGTGCCTGAAGCGCCTCCTTATCGGCCTTGATCCCAAGTGATGCATTGTTTGCGGCATCCACACTTGCGGTTAACGCGTCGAACGCTGCAAGCGTTTCGGTTTGCAATGCGGCAAACCTATCTTTGGTGTTGAGGTCAACCTTGCTTTGATCAAGGCCGTCGGCCAGTGTTCTTATGAGCGCCCGCACCTGCATTTCTGCCGTTTTGGCCCGCAGGTTTGGCGGCTCGCTTGCGACCCTGGTGTGCATGGTTTCAAGCACGGTTTCATAGATGTTGCGTTGTGGTCCATCCAGCGCAAACTGGTACTCGGCCAACTTGCCAAGAGTGGTGTCTACTTCGGCCCTAAGTTCGCTTTTCGCAATCGAAATCGCCCCGAAAGATTTGCTATGATCTGCTTCAAGATCAGACATCTTTACCGCATGGATACGGATATCAGCAGAGACACTTGCCTTTGCGCGCTCCAGATCCTGTTCGCGCTTGAGCATGAAAAGCAGACTGTCGATGTCACTGATGCCAACAAATGTTGGGTCGGTTCCGAGGCTCGGGTCAGCATCCACCTGCCAGCCCGTGCGGTAAATATAGCTGCCAAATCCAAACGCAACGAGCGCCACAAAAAACACGTAAAGCGTGATCACTGTCATCCCGAGCGACACCGATCCAACGCGCGCGACAGATTTAGCTGCGTCCGCCATGATCAAAATCCCCACATAAATCAATGGGATTGACGCTACGGCAGCCCCAGACTGCAATCAATAGTGGTATTCCCGACCTTTCAGGAGGGAAAGGTCAGCTTTACTTTCCTTTCTGATCTCGTGCCTCGCGGCGCGCCTGACGTACGGCGCGTCGGGCGCGGCGACGCTCGCGAATCTCGGCTTGTGTTGCTTCTGTCTGAGGGTTGTCCTGCGTCACTGGCTTGGTGTCGGCAGATGGCGGCTTTCGACTTCGTGTTGCGCGACCAATACCAGCATCAATACCTTTGTTGATTGCCTTACGCATGATGATGCGCATGATCATATTGACGATCTGATTTGCGTTCATGAGACGCTCCGCTCTTGTCGCCTGCTCACAATATAATGACGTGCTCGTCGTTGTCAGAAGGATTGCTGATCAGTCCTCGAAAAGCTCTGACTGGCCCTCTTCGGTTTCTTCTTCGGCTTCGGTTTCGGGCCCCGGAATCGTACCAGGAGGCGGGCGGTTTTCCAGCAACCCGGCAGCACGCAGTTCTTTGAGACCGGGCAGATCGCGTGCATTTTCGAGACCGAAATGATCAAGGAAGGACTGTGTCACCACGAAAGTCACTGGCCGACCGGGCGTCATTTTGCGGCGTCCGAAACGAATCCACTCAAGCTCAAGCAATTGATCGACCGTGCCGCGGCTGACGCTCACCCCCCGTATTTCCTCGATTTCTGCCCGGGTGACAGGCTGATGATAGGCGACGATAGCAAGTGTTTCGATCGCTGCGCGAGACAGCTTGCGTGTTTCCACGGTTTCTTTTTGCATTAAAAACCCAAGGTCAGGTGCGGTGCGGATGGCCCACGCATCACCAACCTTCATCACATAGACACCGCGCCCTTCGTAGCGTTTACGAAGGTAAACAAGCGCCTCTGCCGCGTCACAGCCATGCGGCATCCGCGCTTCAAGCTCGCGCGTGGTGATAGGCTCGACAGTGGCAAACAGAATTGCCTCGACCATACGCTCCTGCTCAGCCATTGGGGGGGCTTCAAACAGGCTTTCTTCTTGGTTTTCAGTCGCTTCAGCCACGTTGATCACCTCTCTTGCGCAACTGGATCGGTGCAAATGTTTCCATCTGGCGGATCTCCAGTTGTCCCTCTTTCACCAGTTCAAGACTGGCCGCGAAAGTCGCAGCGGTAGCAGACCTGCGTTTGACCGGATCGAGTTCCCAACCTTCGGGGAGGTAAGACAGGATGTCGGTCCAATCACCTGCAAATCCAATTAGGCCGCGCATCCGATCCAACGCTTGCTCCATAGTGAAAACGGCGTCGCGGTCCATCACAAAGGGACGGAATTCGTCGCGCGTGCGGATGCGGGCGTAGCCCTGCATCAAGTCAAGTAGCGTGGCAGTATAGGTTACTTTGCGCACACGTGTTACCATCTCGGTTTGGCCGCGCGCAAAGAAGTCTCGACCCAGTTGGTCACGTGCCATCAGGCGTGCCGCCACATCACGCATGGCCTGCAGGCGCTCGAGTTGAAAGGCGAGATGCGCGGCGAGTTCCTCGCCGCTTGGTCCCTCTTCCATCGGGTCGGGTGGCAACAACAGCCGGGATTTGAGAAATGCCAACCAAGCCGCCATCACCAAATAGTCAGCAGCCAATTCCAATCGTAGCTGCTTGGCTTTTTCCACAAACGCGAGATACTGATGCGCTAGCTGAAGTACAGAAATCTTGCGCAAGTCCACCTTCTGGGTGCGGCCAAGTGTCAATAACAGGTCCAGCGGCCCTTCGAACCCGTCGACATCGACAATAAGAGCCTCTGCCGCAAGGCGGTCCGCTACCGAAATCCGATCTTCCTCGAAGGTATCGTGCGTCATGCCCCGTGCTTCAACCTGCCCCGCCCAAAAGCGCCCCAAGTTCGGCGTTGAGCTCGATAATGTCAATGTCGTCGGGTGTCTGACGTGCCGCAAGAGCGGCTTCGGCCCGCGCCTGGCTTGCATCCGTCATCTGACCTGCCGCGTTTGCGGACGCAACTCTGGAAGCCAGAGGCGCATTGCAATGCAAAACGACATCGCATCCTGCATCCAACGCCCGGCGGGTGATTTGATCAGACGTGCCCTGCAGCGCTTTCATTCCGATATCATCCGTCATGATCAGCCCGTCAAAACCGATCTCATCACGGATCAGCTTAAGGACGTCTGCTGAAAGCGTCGCCGGGGCCTCGTCGACGGCCTCATAGACCACGTGCGCCGTCATTCCCATTGGCAGGTTATTCAAGTCGCGAAATGGGGCAAAATCCGTCTCGCGCAGGGTGTCGAGGCTGACATTCACGTGGGGTAGATCATAGTGACTATCCAGACTCGAGCGCCCATGACCCGGCATATGTTTGACAACTGGCACAACGCCCCCATCCAGATGCCCCTGCGCGGCGGCGCGCCCAAGCACTGAAATGTCGCTAGGGGAGGCACCGTAGCATCGGTTACGCAAGAACTCATGAGTATCTTTGACCAAAAGATCGACCATTGGAGCGCAGTTGCAATCTATGGTGAGCGATTTGAGTTCATATGCTATGTGCCTGTAACGAAGGTACATAGCCCGCTCAGCGTCATCACCGGCGGCCTGAACGAAGTCGAGGGGCGACAACCACTCGGTCCAGGTAGGACCACGCAGGCGCTGCACCCGCCCGCCTTCCTGATCAATGGTGATGATAGCATCGCGGCCCACAGCTTCGCGGAACTCAGAACACAGCCCATAGACCTGGTCGGGCGTGTCGATGTTACGTGCAAATATAATAAAGCCAAAAGGGTCTGCGTCGCGGAAGAAGGCTTTTTCGTCCTTGCTGAGACTCAGACCATCCGCATCAAGGATGGTCGCGCCAAAGTTGCTCATCTTGTGACGACCGGGATGCAATCGGCTCCTTCTGCAACCAAGGCCGAGCAGAAGCGACGTGCATCGCTCAAATCCGCAAAGCCGTGTGCGCGCAGCCGATAGAATGTGCGCCCGCCTGACTGTGCCTCTTGCACAATGCGATCCTTGCCGCGCAGCAAGTCCCCGAAGCGATCTTGGATCCTGTCCCACTCCGCGCGAGCGATCTCTGGTTTGTCATAGGCGCCAAGCTGCACCAGCCGCGTACCCGTGGGAATAGATGCCGCGTCAAGATCATCGATCTTTGCAGCAACGTTGGTGGTTGCAGGTGTGACCGTGCTTGGTGCCGATGCTGGGCGCAGTTGTGGACGTTTCGATGCCTTTGGACCCGGGCCACGCACCTCCGCCGGAACAGGTGTCGGCGTTTTTGGCAGGTCCGCTGCGCTCAGGCTCGCAAGCACGGGGTCGGTTCCAGTGATTTCGGACGCATCAATCACATCTATGCCTGAGACCAGCTGTTCGACAAGCTTATCTACATCGCCGTCTGACAATGCCGCTGTGAAGTCCACTTGCGGCCCCTCGAGGCTAGCGGCGACGTCCAATGGTGCGGGTTGTTGCACCGGCGCCACCACATCAGCGGTCATTGGCCGATCTTCCTCGCTCAGATCAACGGGACGTGGCGCAAGAACAACCTGATCAACCGGCCCCGAAGCCTCGCCCGCTGCTGCGACTTCGTTTACCGCTAGACCGGTGTTGCGCGCCAGTTGACCGCCTGGATTTTCAGGACGCACGCGCATGTCGCCTTCGGCTGCGCGCACGACCGGGATACCCGAGACATCCCGCATCACCAGCTGATAACCCCAGACCGATACCCCTGCAATAAGCGCCAGCGAAAGTGCTGCGCCTGCTAGATTGGTCAGGCTTTTCAATGTGTTCGCGGCTGATGCCTCGACCTCTTTCGCGCTCTCATAGCCCGCGTGTCCCATATCTTGGGAATAGTGCATATCTGCCATCGTTGCCTCATCGCCCGCGCGAATACATGCCCGCGCAGGTCATATTCTGGTTGCGCGCACATTGCAGTGCGCCTTGGGAAATGTGCCTGTCGCCCCGGTGTTAGCGGGGCGCTAACGCAGCTCTTCGGCTGGTTTCACTCCGAGAATACCAAGGCCCGCTGCAATTACAACGGCGGAGGCGCGCGCAAGCGCGATTTTTGCCTGAGAGGTTGCGTTATCGTCCTGCAGGAACCGGAGTTCGGGCAAGTCGTTGCCCCGGTTCCACAACCCGTGGAACACACCAGCGAGATCATAGAGGTAGAACGCCACCCGGTGCGGTTCATTGGTTCGCGCGGCCGTTTCCACCAAACGTGGCCACTCGGCAAGCTTGGCAGCAAGCGCCAGTTCAGCCTCGTTATCCAGCCTTGTCAGATCGGCGCTGGCCAATGCCACATCGTCCACAGCGACAGCCGCCAAGGTGGCCTTTCGCAGCACCGATGCGATCCTAGCATGGGCGTACTGCACATAGAAAACCGGGTTCTCTTTCGACTGCTCCAACGCAGCATCCAGATCGAAATCAAACATGGCGTCATTCTTGCGGGTCAGCATCATGAAACGCGTCACGTCAGGGCCAACTTCGTCAACAACATCGCGCAAGGTAACAAATGTCCCTGCCCGTTTTGACATCTTGAACTCCTGTCCATTTTTGAACAGCTTCACCAATTGCGTCAGCTTGATATCAAGCGGGACCTTACCGTCGGATAAGGCACTGACGGCAGCCTTCATCCGCTTTACGTACCCGCCATGATCTGCGCCGAAAACGTCAATCAGTGCATCGAAACCTCGTTGCACCTTGTCATAGTGATAGGCGATGTCCGGCGCAAAGTAGGTCCACGACCCATCTGACTTCATAACAGGCCGGTCCACATCGTCACCATGCTCAGTGGATTTGAAAAGAGTCTGTTCACGGGGCTCCCAGTCTTCGGGCTTCTTGCCCTTGGGTGGTTCAAGCACACCTTCGTAAATGAGCCCTTTACCACGCAAGTCAGCCAACGCCGCCTCAATACGCCCCGTGCCATAGAGCGACTTCTCGGAGTAAAATACATCCATCTCGACACCGAGCGCCGCCAGATCTTTGCGGATCAAATCCATCATCGCATCGGTGGAAAAGTCGCGCACCTCTGACAGCCAATATTGTTCACCCCTGTCGACATAGGCGTCGCCAACTTTATCTTTCAGTGCTTCCCCCACTCCGATCAGGTAGTCGCCGGGATAAGTGCCGTCTTCGAAGGCGACCTTTTGTCCATGTGCTTCGAGATAGCGTAGATACACCGACCGGGCGAGCACATCGACCTGCGCACCACCATCATTGATGTAGTATTCGCGCGTCACGTCGTGGCCCGCGTAACTCAGCAAGGACGCCAACGCATCGCCAAAGACAGCGCCCCGCGTGTGACCAACATGTAGGGGGCCTGTCGGGTTGGCCGACACGTATTCGACGTTAACCTTTTGACCTGCTCCCAGGTCAGAGCGGCCATAGTCAGTACCAGCAGCAAGAACCTCTGCTACGAGCTCTTGCCAGACAAAGGGCGCAAGACGCAGATTTAGAAAACCGGGCCCTGCCACTTCGGCATTTATAACCCTATCATCTTGTGCCAGTCGCTGGGCCAGTTGTTCGGCGATCTCACGTGGTTTCATCTTGGCGGATTTGGCCAGAACCATGGCAGCATTCGTCGCCATATCCCCGTGCGCCGCATCACGCGGCGGCTCCACCGTCACGTTGTCGGTGATCAGACCTTCGGGCAATTCACCCGCCTCGACCATGGCGGAGAGATTGGTCAGTACAAGGGAACGGATGTTGGCAAAGAGGTTCATTGGGGACCCGTTTGGTTGGTTGCGCGGGGTGTATCATGCGCGCTCCAAGCGTCAAGCGCACTCAGCCGATCAGGCGGGTGTGTTCCTGCAACGCAAACCGATCGGTCATCCCGGAAATGTAGTCCGAAACACTGCGCGCCAAAGCGACCTCGTCCCCAACATCCAAGTTGCGCCGCCATTCGCTGGGCAACAGGTCAGGCTGAGACAGGAAGAGCGGAAACAAGTCGTTTACGACCCCGGTGACCTGTTCTCGTTTTTCCATAACGGAGGGCGCGCGGTACATGTTGGTGAACAGGAATGCGCGGATTTGTTGCAGATCATCCCAAAGACCGTCGGAAAACCGAACGACAGGGCGGCCCAAGGTGCGGATATCCTCGACCGATTGCGCACCGCTGTCGGCCAACAGCGCGCGCGATGTTTCAACCACATCAGTCACCATAACACCAAAGACGCGGCGCAACCCTTCGTAACGCCGACGGCTTGGGTCAAGGTCGGCGTAGAGCGCGTCAACTTCCGAAAACGCCGGGCCGATTATGGGCAGGTTACCGATCTCGACCTCGCCAAACAGGCCTGCGCGCAGCCCATCATGCAAATCGTGGTTGTTGTATGCGATGTCGTCTGACAAGGCAGCGACCTGCGCCTCTGCACTGGCGTGTGTGGGCAATTCAAGGTCGTGTTCCGCGTCGTACTCAGCCAACGCATAAGGTAGGTCGCCTGTCACAGGGCCATTGTGTTTTGCAATGCCTTCAAGGGTTTCCCAAGTCAGGTTCAAGCCGTCGAACTCGGCATAGTGGCATTCCAGCTTTGTAACGATCTTGATAGCTTGCGCGTTATGGTCAAACCCTCCATAGGGCGCCATCAAAGCTTGCAAGGCATCCTCGCCAGTGTGTCCAAACGGCGGATGGCCCAAATCGTGTGCCAACGCCACGGCTTCAGTCAAGCAATCGTTCAACCCAAGCGCGCCCGCAATGGTTCGCGCAACTTGCGCCACCTCAATCGAGTGAGTCAGCCGCGTGCGGTAGTAGTCGCCTTCATGCTCAACAAATACCTGCGTTTTGTGCTTCAGCCGACGAAAGGCCGAGGCATGGATAATTCTGTCCCGGTCCCGCTGAAACGGCGAGCGGAATGACATCTCATCTTCCGGCCAGCGCCGTCCCCTTGCGCGAGCTGGGTCAGAGGCATAGGGAGCGGACATCTGCCTGATCCTTGTCGCCTGTTCCAAGGCAGCATATATTGCACGCGCAGCACGTTGAAAACCGTTCGGAGCAGATGCAGATGCAATTGCCACCCAAAGTCACAGAGCGAGCCTTTGAACGCTTGGCAGAGATTGGAGCCGCTGACAAAGGCCAGGCCTTGCGCGTGGCGGTCGAAGGCGGTGGGTGTTCCGGCTTTCAATACGAGATCGCTCTGGACGATCCAAAGGATGATGACCTCGTACTGGAAGGTGCGGGTCAAAAAGTGGTGGTGGACAGTATAAGCCTCCCCTTTTTGTCCAATGCTGTAATAGACTATTCCGAAGAGTTGATCGGTGCGCGGTTTATCATCGACAATCCGAACGCCACCAGTGCTTGCGGGTGCGGCACATCCTTTTCGATGTAAGGCTCAAGCCCGCGCGAAGACTTCAAAAAATGCTTCAAACCGAGCGGTCGACTTGATCGTTTTTTGAAGTACGCAAGCCGCGTCATCATCCAACAAGCTGAAGACATAGTCACCCATAAGATGCCAGTCACCGCTGCGACTCTGAGCGGCTTGGAGTAAGGCGGCCGACACGCTGCGCAACGCACCGGGTAATGGCTCTGCTCGTCGAAACGTCGCGCGCCCAACTGGCACTGCGCCACAGGTATCATCAAAACCAAGAGCGCGTAGTGCCCAGTTGGCAACAAGATATTCGTGATACTCATCTGATGTAGCGGCTTCTTCACAAACAGTGACAGCAAACGACGACAAAGCATAGCGCACAGCATCAACCCAAATCGGGTTCGGGACTTGACCGGCGTACCGCAGCGCAATGCAGACCTCAGCCAACAGATCGATGTTTTGATCGAGATGCGCCAGAATCCCGGCATATTCGAGACATCTCAGCGCGTCTGCGCCCAAATCCGGATCGCACCGACCATATTCCGAGAGATAAAAGACGATATGGGTCAATTCATAGGCCGCCTTCTTATTTGGTAGGGCAAATGTCTGAGGTCGTTCGATAAAGGCACGCAATCGGTCGTCGAGCCCCGGGTCAGCGGCCACACAGCGAACAGCCCGACGCGCCAACAAACGGCGGGCTTCGGCGCGTTGCAAATCACTCAACTCCGCGTCGGGCAATCCTTGCTGAGCCACCCAATGGCACAGGCCCTCCATCTGATCGCCGGGCAACCCCAAATCTTCGAGATCAAGACCAATCGACAGCAGAAAACGATAGTATTGTGGAAAGAAGCGAAATCGTTCCATCAGTCGCGCATAAAAGTCTTCGTGGGAAGCCAGCGCAGCCGCACTTACAGCGGTGCCGGTGCATTCCAGGATACTCAGAAGTTCTGCGTTCTCCTTGAGCCAAAACACATCGTCCTGAATGCGCCGTTGTGTAGCGAATAGAGGGATCAGCGTTTCTGCCCGCTCTCTCAGGCGTTGCCGGCGCGGCGGGACGTTCAAAGCAATGATATTCGACATGAGGGAATTGTCCTTTCCTGTGCTAAAAATCGCCCCGCCTAAACGCATTAGGAGCTTGTCGAGAACAGCGCGGTCGCATCACCGCTCGCCGCGTCCGAGCCCATTGGAGCGCTACTGGTCGAAAAAAGTTCAATGCGGTCGCCCGATGTGATGTCGCTGGTGATGGGGGAACTGCTGGTCGAGAACATCTCGACACCCTCGCCCATCATGACCTCGTTCCGCACCGGGGCGCTACTGGTCGAAAACAGATCGACATCATCGCCCGTGTGCAAACCGCCGAAGGGAGCAGTATTCAAAACGCTGTCAAATTTACGCTGTGCAGTCATAGCAGGAGTTCCTTTTCATCTTTGGGTTGTGGTGCCCAAAGCGTTGCCCGTTAAAGGCGACTCAAAAAAGGGAAATTCTTGCTAAGAGGGAATGTGCGAAGAGTTATCCACATAAGCAAAGCCGCAGAAACACTTGAGGCTGCCCAACTTCAAACCAGAACATTTTGGAACAAAAAAAATTATCCACAGCACTGTTATTGCTGCGTTTTTATCAATTTACCTGATCGACAGGTCAAACGTAGACCGAATCAAGGAGTTAAGAAATAGTTAATTTGAAGCGGGCAGACTGGGCGACTATGGCTTGCCGCCCCAAGCAAGATGAGCGACACCGGAGTGACAGCGGTATGTGAGGACGTCATGAAAGTTGCGACATTCAACATCAATGGAATCAAAGCCAGGATTGAAGCGTTGCCACGCTGGTTGGACTCCGCCTCACCGGATGTCGTGTTGCTACAAGAGATCAAATCTGTGGATGAGAACTTCCCCTCTACGCTGTTCGAAGACCGGGGGTACAACGTGGTCACCCATGGACAAAAATCATTCAACGGCGTCGCAATTCTCTCCAAACTTCCACTTGAAGACGTGGCACGGGGTTTGCCCGGCGATAATGAAGACGAGCAGGCACGGTATATTGAAGCCACAGTGATGGGGGACGATCACGCAGTGCGCGTCTGCGGTCTTTATCTGCCCAATGGTAACCCCGTCCCAGGACCAAAATATGAGTACAAGCTGGCGTGGATGGAACGCCTTCGTCGACACGCGATGCACTTGCTATCAGAAGAAACCCCGTTCCTCATGGCAGGCGACTACAACATCATTCCGCAAGCCGAAGACGCCAAACGCCCCGACGCATGGCGCCAGGACGCCCTTTTCCGCTTGGAAAGCCGACGCGCATTTCGCCAACTCTTAAACCTTGGCTTTACCGAGGCCTTTCGCGTGCGCACTCAGGGACCAGGACACTATTCGTTTTGGGACTATCAGGCAGGCGCGTGGAACAAAGATGACGGTATTCGGATCGACCACTTCCTTCTCAGCCCGGCTTGCGCTGACATGATGATCGACTGCCAGATCGACAAGGCGGTGCGCGGTGAAGAAAAGCCGTCGGACCACGTCCCTGTCTGGATTGATCTCGCGGCCTGATCGCGCTCCATGGAGTTCAGCGGTGACGTGGCCCATAGTGGCAGTTCTGCAAAGGCGCTCATTTGTTCGTTCACCAACGCAGCAAGGGGTCCACCATACTCTTTGGCGGAAGTGCTTCGCCGAAACGGTAAAGCGCGCAGTCCGTTTGCACGATGTTCTGGCCTGAACCGCTTGGGGCGCTTTAAGCCTTCAGTTCAGCATCCCAATAAAGGAAATCCATCCAGCTTTCGTGCAGATGGTTAGGTGGGAACTTACGCCCCATATTGCGCAACTCTTCTGCACCCGGCTGACGCGGCGGCTTGCGCAGGGTCATGCCTGTACGGTGCAAAGGCTTCGACCCTTTCTTCAGATTACACGGGCTGCAAGCGGCAACCACATTCTGCCAACTGGTGACCCCCCCGGATGCGCGCGGCACAACGTGGTCAAAGGTCAGATCTCCCTTGGCTCCGCAATACTGGCACTGGAACTCATCCCTCAGAAACAAATTGAAACGCGTGAAAGCCACGCGCTTTTGCGGCTTCACATAGTCTTTGAGCACCACCACCGATGGTATGCGAATTTCGGTGCTGGGCGAACGGACCACCTCTTCATACTCGGCTATGATATCGACCCGGTCCAACCACGCAGCCTTGACCGCTTCCTGCCAGGGCCACAAAGACAACGGGTAATAGCTCAGGGGCCTATAATCCGCGTTCAGCACCAAAGCTGGGTGCTGTTTCAGCGCAGATGGGCTACGCGTGAATTCCGTCCTGAAATCGCCGTCCATAAGTCACTCCGTTCTCGCCCTGTCTGCCCATTCCGGCATCAAAGCGGGGATCCCGCCCCGATCTTATTTGATGACTATATATTGTGGAAAGCGTCTGACAAGTGCAGACCTGACCACGAGATGTCGCAGGTCGGATAGAACAGTATCGTGACAACGATGTGACGGTTATCCACAGCCCTGTGATCAATCGCAATGGCCGGAATTAGCCGGACCTTCGGCCAAACCGACAAGCGGTCGCGCCCGGACACGCGCAAGCGAAAGGTCGCCGGCCCGACGGCTGGTCACCACACGCTGCGACAGACGATAAATCTGTTCGGCGAGGCAGGCATCGGTCAAATCCGACGCCGTATTCAGGTTCACAAAATGAACATCCAGCATCTGGCCCTTGGTGATCATCCACTGAAAAGACTTGAACTTGAGCGACGGGGCCGCCTTATGCAAGTGGTCCGCAAAAAGTTTGTGTAACGGGCTGGCTTTCAGCCACTGAGTATCTGACCAACCCTTTAGCCCCACTACCCAGACATCCGCATCGATCAGGTTGGCCACTTCGCGCCTGCGATCAATCAACCGCGCATCCGAGTCCATATCGAGCAGGAGCTTTCCAAATGCCTGCGGCATCCGAACCGACCGTAAGACAATCGTGCGCGACAACTCGGTATCGACTGCTTCAGAGGTCGTTTTCAATTCATCGGAATTCAGGGCATTGGCAGATGCCGTCCAACAGACATTCAGCACCGCTGCCGCCAAGACCATTACCCCAGTCAGCGCCATTCTCATCTCGCGTACCCCCTCGTTCGCATAGATGTTGTGGTTGTGCCATTACTGCACCACAGATTTTGGGCGGGGGCAAATAAATGTGTCGAAGATGTAGCAGGTCAATGCGTCTGACGAAAAAATAAGCTCGATAGAGCAATATTGTTCAGCCTATAGCCCCAGTTTATCCCGCATGAACGCCAAGGCCACACTCAAACCGTCAGGAGCGATTCCGTGAGCTGTGCCTTTCATCACGTGCGCATAAACGTCTTTCCACCCTGCCCCTTGCAGCGCCTCAGCAGCTTGCGGCAGCGATTGCGGTGGCACCACATCGTCCTGGTCTCCGTGGATCAACAGCACGGGCGGACGGCTGACAGCCTCGTCAGCCAGCACCTCTGGGTTCAAAAGTCGACCCGAAAACGCGACGATCCCGGCAACAGGGTCTTCTCGCCGCGGGGCGACGTGTAGCGACATCATCGTACCTTGCGAAAAGCCAAACAGCACGACTTGCTCAGGCAAAACGTCTTCGTCCACCATCAGCGCATCCAGAAACGCGTTCAGATCCTCCGCGGCCGCGTTCAGTCCGCGCTCCGCCTCTTCCTCGGACGATCCGTCAATCCATGGGATTGGAAACCACTGGTATCCGTTTGGCATCATGTCTATGGCTTCGGGCGCATCGGGCGCCACAAACAGCGTGTCGGGCAGATGCTCGGCCAGAGGTTCAGCCAGCCCCAGGAGATCGGCACCGTTGGCCCCATAGCCGTGCAGGAACACCACGATGGATCGTAATTCACCCGATTGCGGCTCTATCCGCCCCGCTTGCAATACGCGTGTCATGTGACCCCCTCTCGACCCTTTGCAACGCGGTAGTAGGTGAAGAACAGGCGCGCAGCAACCGCCCGCCACGGCGACCAGTCTTCAGCCATCTGACGCAGCGCCCTTTCCTTGGGTCGCTCCGGCAGATCAAAGATCAGGCGCGCAGCCTCCTGCAAGGCCAGATCGCCTGGCGCAAAGACATCAGCGCGGCCCAGTGCAAACATAGCATAAATCTCAGCCGTCCAAACGCCGATACCCTTGACGCTGGTAAGGGTGGCTATCACCTCTTTGTCCGGCGCATGTCTCAAGGCGTCATAGTCAATCCCCGCCTCTGCCAACGCGAGCGCATAGCTAATCTTCTGGCGGCTGAGCCCTGCTGCACGCAATCCATCCTCGCCTGCCTCGATCACGGGCACAGGAGAGGTCAGTCCACCCGCCTGCATCCGACCCCAAATCGCGTTGGCAGACGCCGTACTGACCTGCTGACCGACGATGGCGTTGAGCAGTGCAGCAAATCCATCGGGCCTGCGCCGCAGCGGCAACGGGCCCGCGGCGTCCAACGCTCGGGCCAACGCCATATCGCGCGCGCGAAGCCAACTCGCCCCCTCCGCTACATCCGCTTGGGTTTCAATCAGACGCCCGGTCATGATGTCCGTATCCAGGCCAATAGCGCTTCAACATGCTCGAACTGCGTCTCAAACTCTGGCACGGGTGGCTTGATCAAGACCGAAATCAGGCCAAGCGCACGCGCCGCCGCAAGTTTAGGAAACCCTCGGACACCACCCATGTTACGCGCAAGCAACACCTCTATCTTCAGGCTCTGAAACAGCGCCATTTCATTCGCCATCTCGAACGGTCCTTCACCAAAGACATAAGTACAGCCCGGCGGAGGCGTGCCATCATGCCTGTGCAATTGTCGCAAGAATACTGGGCCATCGTGGTGGGTCAGCAAGTCCTCACTATCTCGGCCCGAGGCGGCAAAAACGCGCGCGCCCGACGGGATCGCCGCAACCGCCTCGGCCAGTGTGTTGACCTCTACCCATCTGTCTTGTGGTGTCGCCACCCAAGCCGATCGCCCCAGACGGACCCGCGCACACTCAGGCGCAAGCGTAAAAGCAATTGCACGCAGGCCGTCATCGAACGGATGCGTGGCGTCCACCACCAAATCGGCAACCTCCAGGGCGACCCGCAGCGACGGCGCAGTGGGTAGGCCAGGCACATCGGCATCACGCGACCAATAAACCGACACCGCGTGTCCTGCCGCCGCAAGCGTGCGCACTGCATCTTCAGTTAACGCCGATCCACCAAGAACAAGAACTCGTCTCATGCGGCCACCCTAGCCCCGACACACTCCTGCGCAACCACCTGTGCTCATTCGCACGCTTGCCGGCCGGTACATCCAGGGATAGTCAACACTCATGACCCAAGTTGATGATACCCGCGCCAAGCGCAACGTGGCTGTTCTGGTTGCCGCGCAAGCCTTTCTGGGCAGCCAAATCACCATGATGTTCGTGGTCGCAGGCCTCGCCGGTCATCAGCTCAGCCCAATTGCCTGTCTGGCGACGTTGCCTATTTCACTCATTGTATTCGGGTCGATGACAACAGCGCCTTGGTTGTCAAACATCATGCAGCGTTTTGGACGTAAGACCGGATTTATCCTCGGCGCCTTTGGCGGGCTTGTGGGTGCCGCCGTCGGGGTCTGGGCGCTCAGCGTAGGGAGCTTTTGGCTTTTTCTGGTGGGCAGCTTCCTAACCGGCATCTACATGTCGGCCCAAGGATTCTACCGCTTCGCCGCCGCCGACACCGCGTCAGACGCTTTCCGCCCCAAAGCGATTTCTTATGTCATGGCAGGCGGATTGCTTTCAGCAATCATTGGACCCCAGGTGGTTGGCTTTGTCACCGCGGACGCCGTAGACGCGACGGTTGCTCGGTACATTCCGATTTATTGGGTTGCGATAGGCTTTAACGTGTTGGGCATGGCTCTGTTCTTGCTGCTCGACATTCCGAAGCCGCCTCCACCCTCGGCAACAGACGGCCCCGGGCGAACGCGCAAGCAATTACTGAGCGACCCGCGCATTGGGGTCGCTGTGATCTGCGCCGCCGTGTCATATGCTCTGATGAACCTTGTAATGACTTCGACCCCGCTCGCGGTGGTGGGGTGCGGGTTCACTGAACCTGACGCCGCAAACGTGGTGACCGTACACGTGCTTGCCATGTTTGCCCCGTCCTTCTTTACCGGTCACCTAATCGCGCGGTTCGGGGTCGAGCGCATCATGGGGCTGGGCCTGGCCATTCTTGGTGGCGCCGGGGTGGTCGCCCTGCAAGGCGTGGATCTCGCCAATTTCTACTGGGCCCTCTTCCTGCTGGGGCTTGGCTGGAACTTCGGGTTCATCGGTGCCACAACCATGCTTGCGGGGTCTCATACGCCACAGGAACGCGGTCGCATGCAGGGAATGAACGATCTGATTGTGTTCGGTTGCGTCACCCTGGCCTCGCTCGCTTCGGGCGGATTGATGAATTGTGCCGGCGGCGACCCTGTCGAAGGGTGGGCTGCGGTGAACATCGCCATGGTGCCTTTCCTCGTGCTGGCCGGTGGGTCGCTTATCTGGCTGGCGATGCGCCAGCGCACCGTTGCTGTCTAGACGGATCAAGCTGTGCCTTACAATTGCACACGCCCGATCAGGGCCGTCGCGCTCAAACGCCAGTGCGTCATAGCGACGGGCATGCGACCCTCTGCGACCAGTGCCGGATCGCGTATCACCCGGTCAAGTACGTAACGGGCCCCGATGCCCGGCCACAAAGCGGGCCTCGCAGTGCGTGGAAGACGCGGCATAATAAGGCCCGCCCTTATGCGCCCGACTAGCGTGGCAATGCCGCCCGGCGTACCATCCAAAAGTGGGGTCCGACGCGCCTGCTCTAGCGCAGGTACGGCCCGCAAAAACGCAACCAGCCCTGCGGCTGCCGCAAGGGATCGAACCGCTATCTCTTGGCTTGCGGGTGCCCCCAGACAGGCCGCCGCAGTCCACATTACATGTCCAGCGGTTTGGTCTAGATACCGTTCCAGATGTGCCTCATCGTCAAACGCGTCGCGATAGATGTCCCATCGTCGCGCCGCCACCGCTTCGTCCAGTTGCCGCACCATCTGCTGGGTCAGAATGCCAGCCAACGGTGTTGTCACCTCGTGCTTACGGACCGAACCGCCTGAGGCGATCTCTTCAAGCGCATCGCGCCACCATTGCAGCCGCATCTCGGCAATCATCGCCTCTTGCGTCACCCATGGCGCGCGCGCGACCTCAACGTTGAAGGCATAGAGCGGGAACAGAACCTCTCGCGCCGCCACAGGCGCGGCCATCGCAGTGCGAAACCTGTCTGGGTCGCCCTGTTCGACGATGCGGGCACAGGCGGCGGCAGCATCCGATAATCTCATAAGGGGGCGACAATAAGCAGGGCATATGCGATCTCATCGCGGGCTGCCCGCCAGAGATCCATCTCGGTTTGGTTTTCAGTCACCGCCGCCAGCACAAGCGGATCGGTTTCAGTCGCTCGCAGGTGGTCACTTCGCGCTTGCATCGGTTTATAATAGGCCGCCCACGGGGTGCCAATCACCATCCGATGTGCCAAGACCCGGTAGCCTGCTGCCGTAATCCGCAAGCAAATGCCGTCCAGGTCCGTCAATGCAGGGTAGTCTTCCCAAAACACCCGTGCAGTGGGCGACAGCGGCCCCAAGGCGACCGGCTCTGAAAACACAACGTGCCCGCCTTGCTTCAGCGCTGCGCGCCAGATGGTTAGCCCTTCTGTGACACCCAAAAAATACAACGCTCCCGCGCACCAGATCAGATCATAGGGACCGCCGGGGTCGTCCATGTTGCCCACGACCAAGTGGACCCTATCGCCAAAGCGCGCAACCCGGTCCCGCGCCTGCATGACAAAGGGCTCCGACATATCGACGGCCCGTATCCACGCCTCGGGCAAAGCCTCGGCCAGTGCGACCGTATCGCCCCCCGGGCCACACCCTGCGTCGAACACGTCAACCTCTCCTGAAAGCCCGATGTGATCCAGCGCCCACAAGACGTCGTCCGGCGTGCCGGGACCTTGCCGCGGCAATCCTGCACGCGCATGCATAAACGCGTTCCATTCCTCGGGCGTCATGCCACACCGTCCTGCACCAGCTTCCACCGGATCGCATCCAGCAATGCTTCAAATGACGCATCGACGATATTCGCGGACACTCCTACGGTAGACCAGCGCCGCCCCTGCCCATCTTCGCTGTCAATGATGACCCTCGTGACGGCCTCAGTCCCGCCCTGGGTGATGCGCACTTTGAAATCGACGAGGCGAATATCTTCGACATTGTTCTGATACCGACCCAGATCCTTGGCCAGCGCTTTGGCCAAGGCATTCACGGGGCCCCGATCCGTGCCATGCTCATCCATGGATTCCGACACAGATAGCATCTTTTTGCCGTCAACCTTCACAACAACAACGGCCTCCGACAGCGACACCATCCGGTTCTGCTTGTTCTTGCGCCGCTCAATTGTCACCCTGTAGCGCTTGACCTCAAAAAACTCCGGCAGCAGCCCCAACTCATCCCGCGCCAGCAACTCAAAGGATGCCTGCGCCGTATCGTAGGAATAGCCCTCCGCCTCCCGAACCTTGATGCGGTCCAGAATACGGGACGAGGCTGCATCCTTCGGCTCAACCTTCAGCCCCATCTCGGCCAGACGCTTGCGCAGGTTAGATTGCCCCGCCTGGTTGGACATCGGCACGACGCGCGCATTCCCGACCAATGCAGGATCAACGTGCTCATAAGTGGTCGGGTCTTTCAGGATCGCCGACGCATGCAAACCCGCCTTATGCGCAAAAGCCGACGCACCGACAAAGGCCGCTTGCTTCTGCGGCACGCGGTTTAGAATGTCATCCAGCATCCGCGAGGTGCGGGTGAGCCCTTCCAGCGCCTCTGGGCTCACACCGGTGTAAAAATGACTGGCATAGGGCTCTTTCAACAAAAGGATCGGGATCAACGCGGTCAGGTTCGCGTTGCCGCAGCGCTCACCCAACCCATTGAGAGTCCCTTGGATCTGTCGCGCCCCGCCATCCACCGCCGCCAGCGATGCGGCCACCGCGTTTTCGGTGTCATTGTGAGCGTGGATGCCCAATCGTGCGCCGTCGATGCCCGAGGCAATCACCAGTTTCGTGATCTTGTGCACCTCATGAGGCAGCGTGCCGCCATTTGTGTCACAAAGCACAATCCACCGCGCGCCCGCATCATAGGCCGCATGGACCGCCTCAAGTGCATAGTCAGGGCTGCTTTTGTATCCATCAAAAAAATGCTCGGCATCAAAGATCGCCTCGCGCCCCTGCGCCACCAGATGAGCAAAGGTCTGGGAAATGTTGGACGTATTCTCGGCCAGAGAAATGCCAAGCGCCTTTTTCACATGGAAGTCATGGCTCTTGCCCACCAAACAGACGGCTGATGTGCCTGCATTCAGAACGGCGGCCAGCACGTCGTCGTTTTCGGCGCTGATACCCGCCCGCTTGGTCATGCCAAAGGCGGTAAAGGTCGCGCGGGTGTTTGGTTTGTCCTCGAAAAAGGCGCTGTCGGTCGGGTTCGCACCGGGCCAACCGCCTTCGATATAGTCAATGCCGAGCGTGTCGAGGGCTTGCGCAATCTGGTGCTTTTCTGGGGTCGAGAATTGCACGCCCTGAGTTTGCTGGCCGTCGCGCAGGGTGGTGTCGAAGAGGAAGAGGCGGTCTTTGGTCATTGCACGCCCCTAACATATTCAGCCCGGGCCGTGGCGCGTGCGTCACGGCCAGCCACCGACCGCCCCCCCGGGCGGGGGCTACACCCCCACCCGCGGTCGGGGGCTGGTCTGTGTTGGGCGCGGATCATTTGAGGGTCTCTAACTTCACAGGGTCAAATCCTTCCTCAACCCTTAGTCTGATACCATCAGGCGTTACTTGTACTTGCACGCCAACCGCTTCGAACGCTCTCTTGCGCAAATCGAAATCCCTGAAGTCCTTTGATGCGATAGATGCTTTACGCAATTCAGAAAGGTTTCGCGCCAATTCAAGTGCTGTTCTCTCGAGCTCCGGATTCTGGGGCCCTCCGTAGGAGAAACCCGCCGATACACCACTAACTTCTCTTTCCACCCACCAGTCTCCAGTGGGTGTGAAACCCAAAAACTTCATTGCGGATTTGAGGTTTCCGGTTTGGCCGCTTCTAGCAAAGCCGTGCAACGAACGTATTGCCTCCGGCACGTTCAAATCGTTTGAAACAAACTCGGCAACTACGTCTTGACCATAGCTGTTTGGCTCCACACCGGTTGTCATCTGAAACCAATCGCGCAGCGTCGCCTCCGCCTCCACCCGCTTCTTCTCCGTCCAATCCATCGGCTTGCGATAGTGCGTGCTCAGCATCACAAATCGAATGACCTCCCCAGGCACCCCCTGATCCAACAAATCCCGCACGGTAAAGAAGTTGCCCAACGACTTGGACATCTTCTTCCCCTCAACCTGCAACATCTCATTGTGCATCCAGAAGCGGGCAAACCCATGCCCCGCGCACTTGCTCTGCGCAATCTCATTCTCATGGTGCGGAAACTGCAAATCGTTGCCGCCCCCGTGAATATCAAAACTCTCGCCCAGCAGATCATGGGCCATGGCCGAGCATTCGATATGCCAACCCGGCCGCCCCCGCCCCCACGGGCTATCCCACCCCGGCAAGTCATCATCCGACGGCTTCCACAAGACGAAATCCATAGGGTCTTCCTTGTAGGGCGCGACCTCAACCCGCGCCCCGGCGATCATGTCATCGACGGACCGTCCCGACAGCTTGCCATAAGCCTCATAGGCCCGCACTCGGAACAACACATGCCCTTCGTTGGCGTAGGCAAAGCCCTTGGCAATCAAGCCCTCGATCATCGCTATCATTTGCGCAATAAATTGCGTCGCCCGCGGCTCATGCGTGGGCCTCAGCGCCCCCAGCGCATCCATATCCGAGTGATACCAGCCGATGGTCTCGTCCGACCGCTCGGCGACCAACTCTTCCAGCGTTCCCGCGGCCCCCGCCTCTTTGCGCGCCAGTGCCGTCGCGTTGATTTTGTCATCCACGTCTGTGAAGTTCCGTACGTAAGTCACTGCATCTTCGCCATATTCATAGCGCAGCAGCCGAAACAGAGTATCAAAGACAAGCACAGGCCGCGCATTGCCCAGATGCGCGCGATCATAGACCGTCGGTCCGCAGACATACATGCGCACATTGTCGTTATCGAGGGGTTCAAATACCTCTTTCCGGCGGGTCGCAGTGTTGTAAAGCTGGATCGTCATGGCAGGTCTCGCAAGCGCAGCAGGGTTGGCGCGGGCCTAGCAATTCTGAACTGTCATGGAAACAAAGAACCGGCCCGCTGAAAAGTTCAGCAGATAATGCAGCAAATGATGCAGGTGTTCCGGTTCATGCGGCGTCATTACCGTGCCAAACACCAGCGGGTCAACCCTTGTGCGCTGCGGCGCACAGTGCAAAGGCCGGTTCGGGCAGAGATGTGCACCCGTCACGGGACGTGCGCGGACGCAACCAGCCCCCACAGTTTTACACCAGCCGGTCGCGCTGTTTGCCCACTGGTGATACACGAAGCGCATGAAGAAATATGGCCGCACCTACCATCTGCCCATGTCGCCGGGCGCAACCAGTGATGACAAAGTCTTGCGGTCTCATGATGGCTTGATGGTTGCCGATCTGGTCATCACCGAAAAGATGGATGGCGAGAACACAACGCTTCACGCAACAGGCTGCCATGCGCGCAGACCAGACAGCCGATACCACCCGTCCCGCGACTGGATCAAAGCCTTCGCAGCGGGCGTTTCACCACGCTTGACCCCCGATGAACGCATTGTCGGGGAAAACCTCTATGCCCGGCACTCTGTCGTCTATGACGCCTTGCCGTCATTCTTTTTTGGATTTGCGTAATCGTGGGCGGGACAGTCCGGTCATGGGACGACACGCTGGGACGGTTTGGCGAACTCGGGGTCACACCCGTTCCGACCCTCTATCGCGGACCATACCATTCCACGCTGTTCGATGACCTATCCACAACCCTCGACCTCGCAACGCAGGAAGGGTTCGTTGCACGGGTGGCGTCCGCATTTCCCGAAAACGACATGTCAGAACGTATGGGCAAATACGTCCGTGACGGACATGTCCAATCCGAGAGCCATTGGATGAAAGCGCCACTTGTTCACAACAAGATGGCTTGAGGTACAGTGACGTTGCCACCGAAGAACGCGCATCCATAAAAAAAGTACGGACGTGTGGACGGCGTTTTTTGTCTTCGGCGCAGCGCGACAATGGCGGTATGGTCACTACACAGGCAATGATCCGGACGCCGCCGATGACACTTGATGACGCAAACCACATCTGCACTGCCCTACCCGGCGCGTGGTACCATTCCCATGCCGATGGCGGGTTGGAGGCATGGAAAGTGGGCGACAAGATGTTCGCCTGCTACGGACATGCGCTTGATGGCATATCGGTCAAAACACCTGATCCCGAAAGCGCGCAGTTTCTGATCGAAATCGGCGCCGCTATCAAAGCCAAGTACTTCCACCGCTCCTGGGTGCGCATCCCCTTCGATCACCCCGGCGCCGACGCCCTTCAGGACCGCATCCACACCTCCTACGACCTGATCCGCAAAAGCCTACCGAAAAAGGCCCAAGCCGAACTCGCCGCCTGGCAAGACACCACCTAATCTTTTTCTGATCAAAAGTACCACGGCGGCTAGGGCAGCGCGCCGCTCTGCATGTTGACATCACCCGCCCCCTCTGACCCCTTGCCCCCACCAACGCCAAGGAGCCGCAATGACCCTCTCGCAACGCTTGAAAACCCTCACCGGCGATGGCTCTGACGGCTGGGACGTATTCATTAAGGCGCGCCGCATGATCGCCACAGGCACGCCCGTAACCGAACTCACCATAGGCGAGCACGACATCCGCACCGCAGTTCCGATTCTTCAAGAGATGCACAAAAGCGCCCTCAGCGGGCACACGGGATATGCCATGGTCCCCGGGACCGACCGCCTGCGTGACACCGTGGCCAAACGTACAACTGATCGCACAGGCATCCGCACGACCCGCGACAACGTTCTGATCACCCCAGGCGGGCAATCCGCCCTCTTCGCCGCCCACGCCGCGGCCTGCGACCCTGGCGACATCGCGCTCTACCTCGATCCCTACTACGCCACCTATCCTGGTACCATCCGTGGTGTTTCAGCCGTCCCCCAAGCCATCCAGACCAGAGCCGAGGACGCCTTCCAGCCTCGTGCCGCGGACATCGCCGCTCACGCTCAGAGTGCAAAAAGCCTGCTCATCAACTCACCCAACAATCCCACTGGCACAGTCTATTCTCGCGACACACTCAACGGCATCGCGCAAGCCTGCCGAGACCACGACCTGTGGCTCATCTCGGACGAGGTCTACGACACGCAGGTATGGGAGGGCGCCCACACCTCGCCGCGCGCGCTACCCGGCATGGTTGAACGCACATTGGTCATCGGCTCCATGTCCAAAAGCCACGCCATGACCGGCTCGCGCTGCGGCTGGGTAATCGGCCCCGAAGAAGTGATCGCGCACCTGATCGGCTTTGCCACACATACAACCTATGGCGTGCCCGGCTTTATTCAGGATGCATCCGTCTTCGCCCTCGACCGAGGCCCGGCCTTCGAGGCCGAGATCGCCGCCCCCTTCCAGCGTCGGCGCGCCATCGCGCAACAGGTGCTAGACGCCCAGAACACAATCGGCCTGATCCCGGCTCAGGGCGCGATGTACCTGATGCTCGATATCCGGGCCACGGGCCTTAGTGGCGACGCATTCGCCAACGGACTGCTGGATCAGCACCAGATCGCTGTGATGCCCGGCGAGAGCTTTGGCAGCGCCGCCGCCGGACATATTCGTGTGGCCATGACGATCGATGATGCGACCTTCGAAGGGGCACTTCGTACACTCGTCACCTTCGCCGAGGCCCAAGCCGCCTAGAACCTGATCGCGCCGCGCACCGTCAAGGTCGTCGCGTCCGCGTCAACGCCCGAGCCGCTGATGTCGTCGAAATTGTGCTCCAGCAACTCGGCACCAACCGTATACTGTTCGTCAATCTGGTATGCGATGCCGATGCCATAGAATTCACCGCTTTCGGACCCAAGCGAGGTATCCACCTCCGCAACCCCGGCCGTGAAATACCCCAAGGCCCGACCAAAATCATAGCCCGCTTGCAGCTTCAGGCGGCCTACCTCGTCCACATCCGCAGCGTCGCCCAAATCGATGTCGGTAAAGTCGTAATCGATCTCGCCACCCAACACGAAAGTACCGAAGTCATAGCGATAACCTGCGTGCACGCCGTAAAGAAAATCGTCACCATCCGCATCGCCGCTGCCATTGACATCGCCATACCCAAGTTGGGCACCGACATAGCCGCCAGTCCACGCGCCACTTTGGGTCACGACGGGCAACGGCGGTGGAGGGGCTGCCACGGGCGGCGCAGTGTCGGGCGCGGTTGGCTGTAGGCCACCGCCCAGTGCAGGGCCCGCCAGAGTAGCAACGCACAAAAAGGCAAAGCTGCGTGGTATCATTGATCTGCTCCTTTATTCTGTGACAAGGGCCCAATCGCCCTTGCATGGGGCTTAATTGGGAAGGCACGGGCCCGGTTCCACACCTACCCCTGCAAAATGCGGCACATGCGCAGCGGCCTGCCCAAACCAGCCTTAGCGCTCAGCAAAGCCCTGCGCGCGCTGTCGCAAACAGACAAGACAAGCAGCATTTCGCACACGATCGTAAGCAGGCAAGCGGGATAGCGATCACGGGAGGGGTCGGACACGTGCAAGGCGCCTTCAGCAAGATCAGGCTTGTGGCCCGCACCATCGGGGCGGAACGTGGGCGCGCGGCACGAGGGCGACCGATCAGGCGCTAGTTCAACGCCATCCTGCCCTGTCCTTCTGATCCGCGGACCTTACATATGACTGATCAATCTCCTTCTCGCTCGGGCGGCCGCGCCGCGCGCCGCGCGGCACGCGCTTCTGCACTGCCTGACCACCTGCGACCCATACGCCCCGGCTTGGAGGGCGGACGCTACAGCCCTTTAACACCGGCAGAGATTGAGCGCATCCACCACGCTGCGCTCGATGCG
Source organism: Pseudomonadota bacterium (assembly GCA_038525015.1). GTDB lineage: Bacteria > Pseudomonadota > Alphaproteobacteria > Rhodobacterales > Rhodobacteraceae > Tateyamaria. The sequence goes on from JBCBID010000015.1 coordinate 113,874, forward strand.
CTTGAAAACATCGGCCTCGCAGATGCCCCAGAGAGTGGCGTTGCATACCTTAAAGCAGTCGGAGCAATTCAGGGCCACGACGGCCGAATCCGCTTTCCCCGCGCTCTGGTCGAAGACACCATCGCACGCGCCAACCGGTCGCTCACGCTCTACAGTCGCGACGGCAAGAACGACCTCGACCTCAGCGGAACGCGCGTGCACTACGGCACGGCGGGCGCTGCCGTGCACCTCGTCGATGCCGCTGGCCGGCAATACCGCGACAGCACAGTCCAGGACTTGCATGATGCCGCCCGCATTTGCCACGTGCTCGACAACATCCACTTCTGCCAGCGCCCCATGGTCTGCCGCGACATCCCGGACACGGTGGAAAGCGAAGTGAACGCGGTCTACGCCTGCACGTCTGGTACCACGAAACATATCGGCATGAGCTTCTCCGAACCCCATTGCGTAACTCCGGCGATCGAGATGCTGCATATGATCGCAGGCGGTGAAGAGGAATGGTGCGCGCGCCCGTTCATGTCCAACTCCAACTGCTTCGTCGTCCCGCCGATGAAATTCGCCACCGAGTCGTGCCAGGTGATGGAAGCCTGCATCAACGCCGGGATGCCCGTTCTGCTATTGTCGGCGGGCATGTCAGGGGCCACCGCACCCTCGACCATTGCGGGCGCCATCGTGCAGGCCGTGGCCGAATGCCTTGCAGGCCTCGTTTATGTCAATGCCGTCAAACCCGGCGCACCCGCCATCTTCGGCACCTGGCCCTTCGGCCTCGACCTGCGCACGGGCGCCATGTCCATCGGGTCGGGCGAACAAGCGCTTTTGACAGCCGGCTGCGCGCAGATGCATCGTTTCTATGATTTGCCCGGCGGGGCCGCCGCAGGCGCCTCTGACAGCAAACTGCCGGACATGCAGGCAGGATGGGAACAAATGTGTTCCAATGTGATGGCGGGCCTCTCAGGAGTGAACATGGTGTACGAGGCGGCAGGCATGCATGCCTCGTTGTTGGGGTTCTGCCACGAAAGTCTGATCCTCGGTGACGATATCATCGGCCAGGCCCTCCGTTGCACCCGCGGGATCGAAGTGACCGACGAAACGCTGGCGCTCGACCAGATGGCAGAGGTCTGCATGGGGGGGCCGGGCCACTATCTCGGCACAGAACAGACGCTCTCCCGGATGCAATCGGATTGCGTCTACCCCAACTTCGGCGACCGCACCTCGCCCAAGGAATGGGCCGAATTGAACAAGCCCGACCTCGTGGCCAAAGCCACGGCCCGCAAGGATCAGATCCTCGCCAGACGCCCCAGCGCCGCCCTAGAACCCGCACTCGACGCCGCGCTCCGCGACCGGTTCAACATATACCTACCCGCCTATTAAGAGCTCCACCTTGCCTCTCTTCTGGCCAGAAATACTCCGGGGTGAGGCCGCCAGGCCGAGGGGCAGCGCCCCTGAAACAAAGAATATTGTCGCGCGCCAGCGCGGCCTTTGGATCACCGCGCGCTGCGTTAACCCAAACCTTTCCGCGCGCCGGAGGCGCACAGGGTGTGTACGAATGCTGCATGACGGTGACACCCTGTCACCGGCACTAACGGCAATGAAAACAAGTTAAATAGAGGGAGTCCAAGCGGAGGCCCCAAAAAATAGGGTCCGGTCCCTGGGGGGAGACCGGACCCCACACCCCCAACTCTGCGCCTCGCGGACAATGACACGCAGGGCCCAAAGGTCGGGTGTTCGGTTTAGCCGTCGGTAGGCGGCATCAGGCCCGCTTCTTGGGCCGCCGCCACCTCATCAGCATCCAGCGCGCCGTCGGCATTCAGATCCATTGCGGTGAATGCATCCGACGTCACATCGGGGAAGCTGGCTTGAACCTCATCGATGGTCAGAACACCATCTCCATTGGTGTCGAGCTCTGCCGCGCCCTGTCCCATGGCAAGGGCCGGAACGGCCAACGCGGCGACAAACGTCAGAGAAGCAATCTTGGTCATAGTGAACTCCCACTTGGGTTTGGTTAAAGAAAGCGTCGTCCCTGACGCTCTCACCTAGAAAGAGCGCTCCAAGCGTCCCCGCATCCCCTTCGCGTGCCCTTTGGTTCGCACCGCGCGACCGCCTGCCGATCCAGCCTGCCACGATGGGCGGCGCGTTGCCCAAAAAGGGGGCAAAGACTAGATCGGCAAAAACCCCCGGGCTGTTCAATCACAGCGCGAAGCGCCAGCTTAGTTGGTATGACACAGCTTTCCATAGCCCGCCGCCTTGTGCCCTTGATCCCTCTGCTTAGTGCACGCGCACGCAAGCTCGCCCGCACACGCGCCGAGGCCGAAGACCTGGTGCAGGACACGCTCCTCAGCCTTTGCCAACGTCTGCGTGCTGGGTCCGAGGTCGAGGACTTGACCGCCTATGCCATGCGTACGCTCTCAAACCGGGCGCGTCGCGGATGGCGCATGCAAGCCACGGACGAACTGGAGGATGACCACGCACTCACGGAATCGGACGCCCTCTTGCGCCTTGACTGCGCCGATACGCTCGCGGCCATCGAAAAACTGCCCAAGGCGCAGCGGCAGCTGATGGATCTGGTCGTAGCGGGCGAAACTTCACCCCGTGCACTGGCCAATGCAACGGGACTGCCTCTTGGGACGGTCATGTCCCGGTTGGCGCGCGCGCGGGCGAAACTGCGGATCGCTCTCGCCGAAGACGCCTGAGCCGAAAAGGAAAAAGGGCGGTCCGCAGACCGCCCTTCCCTCTCACCCCGCTGCCGACCTTAGAACGGGTGGATACGTGGCCAGTTCTCATCGCCTTGCGCGATATAGGTCGGGATATCCTCGGACCACAGCGTCTGGGCGCGCGGGTGCACCTGAACGTAGAGCGTGCCGTCCACAACCTGCCAAACCATTGGGTCACCCGGGGCCTTGTAGCCCTGGCTGGCCGCCCACGAGCAGTAGCCGTCATAGGCAGGCGCATAGGCGGCTGGGTCGGCTTTGAACTTGTCGCGGTTTTCCTCATTGGCGAAGTACCAGATCGCACCGTTGTGGAAATGGTTGAACCGCGCCTCACCCTGCGTCGGGGTGCCGTCATGATAGGATACCGTGTCATACCCGCTCAGGGCCACGGCCAATTGATTGCCCGCCTGCGCGGTTTGAACCCCAAAGGTCATCGCCACGGCGACCCCAAGCATCGCCAGCATCTTTCTCAGCATCTCATCTGCTCCATCTGTTGAAAAACTGTCCCGGGAGTGGACACGCAAAAGGCGTAGGCGATTCCCCGATCACGTGCATTTAACGTGTCGGTCAGGACGTCACGCAGTTTTCTAACATTTAGTTCAGATAGATTTTGCTTGTCCGAAATCGCTTCCAAACTAGGCGCCGGAGCAAGAAAAAACGGGAGGCCGAAGCCCCCCGTTGAGTTTCGCCGTACAGGCTCAATATGTTAACCGCCCGGTACTTTTCTGCCTGCGGCCTGCACGACGTCAGGGGCGAGCGCACCCGCCCCGTGTGTCAGAGACAGATCTCTCTGCCTCCTCAAAAGGTGGGAAGGACTAAAGTCGCGCCCCACCCGTCTCGTCGGGAGCCAGACCGGTCCCGCCAGCCCGGCCCCCTCGCGCCCCTTCCCCGGGGTGCGTAACTCTTTCAGTAAGGTGCCCCAAAAAGGGACACCCATTGATTTTTTGGAGGAAGATTTACTTCTTCCGGTTCGGTCGCTGGGTGAGCGCCGAGGCTGCGGCGGTTTTGGCGGCAGCACTGGACTTTGGATTGCGAAGCACTTTCGAGGCAGCTGATGCTGCGCGTTTGCTTGTTACTTCGCTGTTCTTACCTTTGGGCAACTAAATTCACCCCACTTTCCAATTTATCCACAGCTTACGAGCATTTCTTGGTGGCAAGTCTGTGAGTATGTCAGTGCGTCATTGATCGCCAATTCTCGCCGTGTTTTCTCCTTTCCTACGACCATTGAGGTCGAATTGGTTGTCCCTTCCGTCCACACTGATCAAGCGGAAGGGTAAGCCGGAGGGGGATGCGCCAACATCTCCCTCCAACTCTCAATTTCTTCAGCTACACCCAGACGTCGCGCCGCAGGTGTTGCACTTCATACAGGTGCCGTTGCGCACCAGTGTGTAGTTGCCGCATTCACCACAAGCTTCGCCCTCGTAGCCCTGCATCTTGGCCTTCGTTCGCGCGTCCATCAGCGTGGATGTTACGAGGTCTGTGCCGCTTGTGGTCGCTGTTGTAGTGGTCGTTGTGACCTGTGCTGCGCCGTTCACGGCCACTTCGGGGACGAGCGTTTGCAATGCGGCCTCTGCATCCAGAGCGGTTTCGGCCATACCACCCTGCAGCACCACAAGGTCCTGTGGCAGGCGCTTGCGCAAGTAGCCGGTCGAGCTGATCTGCTTCAACACCTCAAGCGATTTTGTGGCAGCAGTTTCAGACAGTTCAGAGACGTTGCTCACCTCCTCTTCCTCGCCCCGACCGATATCGTCGAAGGTCGCACCTTCTGGCTTCACATGCGCCAGATCGGTGCGGTCCAGGTAGGACACAGCCAGCTCGCGGAACACGTAGTCGAGGATGGACGTGGCATTCTTGATGCTGTCATTGCCCTGCACCATGCCCGCCGGTTCGAACTTGGTGAAGGTGAAGGCATCCACGAACTCCTCCAGCGGCACACCGTATTGCAGGCCCACAGACACGGCGATAGCAAAGTTATTCATCATCGCACGGAAGCCAGCGCCTTCCTTGTGCATGTCGATGAAAATCTCGCCGAGGTTGCCATCTTCATACTCGCCTGTCCGCAGGTAGACCTTGTGGCCTCCAACGATGGCCTTCTGGGTGTAACCTTTGCGGCGTTGAGGCATCTTTTCGCGGTGAGATTTCACAATCTCCTTCACGACGATTTTCTCAACGATCTTCTCGGCCAGCACGGCGGCCTTTTCGGCGGGTGCCCCGCTTTCTAGAACCTCTTGTGCTTCCTCATCATCCTCTACCAAGGCTGCGGCCAAAGGCTGCGAGAGCTTGGAGCCATCGCGGTAGAGCGCGTTGGCTTTCACACCCAGCGACCACGACAGTTCGTAGGCGCGCTGGCAGTCTTCAATCGTCGCATCGTTCGGCATGTTGATCGTTTTCGAGATCGCGCCCGAGATGAACGACTGCGCCGCGGCCATCATGGTGATATGGCTGTCAACGCTCAGGAAACGCTTGCCTTTCTTGCCGCAGGGATTGGCGCAGTCGAAGATGTGGTAGTGCTCTTCCTGCAGGTGCGGTGCGCCTTCCAGCGTCATCGTTCCGCAGACGTGATCGTTTGCGGCGTCGATGTCGGCCTTCGCAAAGCCCAGCGACTTCAGCAGGTCGAAGGTCGGATCGTTCAGCTTCTCCGCCGGGATGCCCAGCACGCCGGTGCAGAACTCTTCACCCAGTGTCCACTGGTTGAAGACGAACCGAATGTCGAAGGCGCTTTCGAGGGCGGCGTCGACTTTGGCCAATTCATTTGGACCAAAGCCGTGTCCCGCCAGCGTGGTGTGGTTGATCGCCGGTGCGTTGCCGATGGAGCCGTGACCCACCGCGTAGCTGACGATCTCTTCGATCTGGGCCGAGCCGTAGCCAAGGTTTTCCAGGGCAGCTGGCACCGAACGGTTGATGATTTTGAAGTAACCGCCGCCAGCCAGTTTCTTGAACTTCACCAGTGCAAAGTCCGGCTCGATCCCCGTGGTGTCGCAGTCCATGACCAGACCGATGGTGCCAGTGGGCGCGATCACAGTGGACTGCGCGTTGCGGTAGCCGTTGGCCTCGCCCAATTTCAGCGCCTCGTCCCAAGTAGACATGGCAACGTCGATCAGGCGCGGATCGGGGCAGTTGGCATGGTCCAACGCGACCGGCTTCACCGCCAGCTTTTCGTAGCCTTCGGTTGCGCCATAAGCCGCGTTGCGGTGGTTCCGCATGACCCTCAGCATGTGATCCATGTTTTTGGCGTAGCCCGGGAACGGACCCAACTCACCCGCCATCTCAGCGGACGTGGCGTAGGAGACACCGGTCATGATCGCAGTCAGCGCACCGCAAAGCGCGCGGCCCTCGTCGCTGTCATAGCCGTGGCCCATGTTCATCAGCAGACCGCCGATGTTGGCATAGCCGAGGCCCAGCGTGCGGAAGTCGTACGAGCGCTTTGCGATTTCCTTCGATGGGAACTGAGCCATCATAACCGAGATTTCCAGCGTCACGGTCCAGAGACGGGCCGCATGCATGTAATCCTCAACCTGGAACTGCCCGTCCTTAAGGAACGTCAGCAGGTTCATCGACGCCAGGTTACAGGCCGTGTCATCAAGGAACATGTATTCCGAACAGGGATTTGAGCCCCGGATCGCACCGTCTTCGGGGCATGTATGCCAATCGTTTACAGTGTCGTGGTACTGGATGCCCGGGTCCGCACAGGCCCATGCCGCGTGACCCACTTGT
>JBCBID010000016.1:0-112792 GCA_038525015.1 Pseudomonadota bacterium
TACCTTTGCGCGACGGCGCTCGGTGGCAACCAGCGACTTTTTTTGTACGTGAAGCCGAGCCGGGACAGCAGGTTGGCGATGGAAGAATGGTGCACCTGCACACCCTCTGCATCCGCCAGTGCATCGCGAAGCTCGAAGAGAGTGATGTCGGGGTCCTGCGCAACCAGTTCCTCGAGAAAGGCCTGATGCGGTGCCAGCTTTCCCCTCCCGCGCGGCGGTCCCTGGCGGGCAGGTTCCGCGTGGCCTTTGGTCCTCACCTGCCGCGCCCACCGTGCACCTGTTGCCGGTGACAGTTTCAGCCGCAACGCCGCCGCGCGCCCGCTTAACCCTTCTTCAACATATCTCTGAAACCGCGACCGAAGGGCCAAAGGTAAAGGTGCTGACATGATCCATCCTCCCAATAAGGATGAATCACATTTGACCCCTCATGGGAATCCCCCGCGATTCAAGTTCAGATCGAAACGCTTTAGGGATTTGTTAGGTTACCACCCGGTTGCGGCAAGCGGCGCGTTACAGCACAGGCGCGTGGCGGAGACCTCTGATACAACCTTCGACAGAGACTTTTCAAACCAGAGAGGCGTTGCCCGCACGCCTGTCATGGGCGGCCATGGGTTCGATCATAGCCGTTGGGAGAGGGGCTTTGCCACATCTCCAGCGCGCCGGGGCCTGGGGCGAACACCTCGATCTTGAGCGGGTGGCAAAGCGCCACATCAGAGCTGTGTTCTGATCCGCAGTCACCGCCCGGGCAGGCGCTGAGTGCGCCAAGAAGGTCGATCTCAGCGAACAGGTCGATGTGGTCGCCGGGGCGCACGGGCGATGCCTTCATAAAGTACTGGCCGGTATCTCGGGTAAAGCCGGTGCACATGAAGACATTCATGACGTCATGCACGTGCGGTTCGGCTTCGGCCAATGTCATACCTGTGTGATCGGCCAGCGCACGCGTCAGATTGGAGTGGCAGCAATGGTGATAGTGTCCCCCCTGCAAAAGGTTGCCGGTATAGGGGTCACAGCGCGTCCCGATCACGTCATGCACGCCGCCGCCAAACGCGTCGAAGCCGTACCAATCCAGCGTGTCGAGGATGATCGTGGCCATCGGGCGCAAAGTAGGAAAGCTGCTCCAGAGCCGATCGCCAGTGTCCACATGCGTGCCATGCAGGGCGCGCGTCTTGCCGGAATAGAACCGTTCGGAAAGGTCGTGCAGGTTCCAGAGGTTTAGGTCGCCCACCTGCGGCCCTTCGACCGAGGAAATGCGAAAGATGTGACCCGCTGGCACTTCGAACGTAGCCGCGTCGCGGGGGGCAGCGATGACTTCGCTGATCTTGGCCATGCCATCGCGGGCGCGCGCATAGGCCTGCATATCCGGGGGCGGCAAGGTGTCAGGAGGATAGCAAATGATGGGCGCAATGGCGCGACGGGCATCGGCGTCTTGGGGTGTTGGCATACAAAATTCCTTTTCGGCGCACGATACGGTCTCTTCGTTGGGATGGGTTTGCAAGCCACATATTGCAACTAGGTGCAGAGGTGCGCTGCGCCCGTTGTGACATTGCCGCGTGCATCTTCTGGGATGACGTACCAGCTTTGTGCACGATAGCTCCAACCATACGAGCCATCGGATGCGTCCAAAATACCGTGGATCTGAAATTGAAACTCCCTGGGTGTATTTGCAAGGCTCCACCAAAAGGGATGTCGATAGATAACGTCCACATCGAAGCGGTGCGCAGTTTGACACATCTGACGCTTCGAAAAGAACTCGCCGATAGCAACAGTTGTTAGCAGAAGAACAAGCCCGGAAATGCCAATCAAATATGGCCGTAGAACACGTGATCGCAACACCGGTACAGCAATCAATATCGTCAAAGGTGCGGACCACATCAATACATCAGAAAGAAATCCGATGTATTTCACCGAAACCGCCGACACCCACATTAAGCCGATCTCTGGCCCACCAACGGGAAAAGAAGCGAAACCTCGCCCAATATCAGCGCCAAGACGACCAGTAGCCCGGAAGTCTGTAGGGCTGCCGAAGCCACCCTTTTTCCGGGCCACTCACCCCGCAAGCCTCTGATGACCAACCACGAGCGAAGGATCGTCAGCGCCCCTATGAGCCCTAGCACGATGGCCAGGAACAGCGTCAATCAGACCGTCCGCTCCACCATCATCTTCTTGATATTCGCAATCGCTTCGGCCGGGTTCAGGCCCTTTGGGCACGTCTTGGCGCAGTTCATGATCGTGTGGCAGCGATAGAGCTTGAACGGGTCTTCAAGATCGTCGAGCCGTTCGCCTGTCGCCTCGTCCCGGCTGTCGATGATCCAGCGGTACGCGTGCAGAAGGGCCGCGGGCCCAAGGTAGCGGTCGCCGTTCCACCAATAGCTTGGGCAGGATGTCGAGCAGGACGCGCACATGACGCATTCATAAAGCCCGTCGAGTTTCTTGCGGTCTTCAATAGACTGTTTCCATTCTTTCGCGGGGCGGTTGGTCTTGGTTTCGAGCCACGGCATGATCGATGCATGCTGGGCGTAAAAGTGGGTGAGGTCGGGGATCAAGTCCTTGACCACCGGCATGTGTGGTAGGGGGTAGATTTTGACGTCGCCCTTCACTTCGTCCATGCCGTAGATACAGGCGAGTGTGTTGATCCCGTCGATGTTCATCGCGCAAGAGCCACAGATGCCTTCGCGGCAGGAGCGGCGGAAGGTCAGTGTCGGATCGATCTTGTTCTTGATATAAATCAGACCGTCGAGGATCATCGGACCGCAATCGTCAATATCAACGAAATAGGTATCGACTTGCGGGTTTTTCCCGTCATCGGGGTTCCAGCGATAGATCTGGAACTTGCGCAGTTTGGTGGCCCCTTCGGGTTTTGGCCAGGTCTTGCCCGTTGTGATGCGGGAGTTCTTAGGAAGCGTCAATTGCACCATGATATATTCCTTTCAGCCAGAAAACGCATTGTGCGCAGTCTGGGTTGCTTGAGGTTTCGCCGCGTGGCTACGCTTCTGGTCGGCCCAATCAAGGCCCAACCTTAAATTACTGGTTGCAGGCCAGAGGTCCCCGAGTTTTCGATCCAACCAGTCCGGATTTAGCGGACGTCCCCCCGCATTGGGTACGATTGAGAGTTCTCCCAAAACAATGTCGCCGCTAACGATAAACAAGTCCACGCGTAGAAACTCGAAGGGCTGCCCAATCGCTTCGGCGATCTCAATCATATCGCTCAATTGATCCGGCCGCGGTACTTCCGGGCCAGCATTGAAGTAAATTCCGCCTGGAATAAAGTTGAAGTCACGATCAAAAATAGACTGAAGATGGTTTCCGTCTCTGTCAGTGTCGACCTGAATGATCTCGACATGCCCGCCCAGAACAAAAAGCTTCCAATCCTGAGGCGTCCGACCGTCCTTACCCAAATCTTCTTCAAGGTAAATGCGGCGATCAACCTGATCGTTCCACCACTGCCTATTATAAACGTTACCCGGATGATCCAGCCATGACTGCGCTAGATCAGTATACTTTACCCTATCATGGGCGTTGGCAACGGGATATGTCACCTTCTTCATCAACGCATGGCCATGATTTGCCTTCCAGTAATATTGGCCTTGCGGAATGTCTGGGTCGTCAGGGAAATTTGCCACTTTCGAGATATAGGGGCGCGCGGGAATTCTTAGTTTGTCTCGGACGTGCTTTGGAACATGATCCAATGTCCGCAATTTGTCTTCGATCGAGGGCGATAGCATGGTCGAAAAATATTTGTATAGAAACAAGAAATCCGAAAAGCGGCGAGGGAACAGCAGGTTGGGGAGCAAACCACCCGCCCGCAGGAAGACTCCTAAGACGAACGATAACGTTTGTGGAATGCTATCTCGGGCGACTACCCAACCGACATTTCCACCGTTTTCCTCTATGTCACTGACACCAAAGAGATGATGTTTCTCAATCATCGCTAGCAGATGTTGGACGTATGCATTTAACGGGTCGACGTTCACCGGAGCAATCTTGGGCGAAAGAGTATTCCTTCTTTTTTTGAGCCCAAGTGCTGTCTTGAGTGAAAAAGAGTGTCGCACCTTTCCGCCTGCAGCAATAGCAACTGCAAAGTCCGCGTGCCGCCTAATTTCTTGAGCAGCCAAGGACCCACGATGCAGAGTTGGCTCTGGTACCAGGCACATCGCCTCATCCACAGTCAGTTCTATGCAACCGTGCCCCCGTAGGTTTGTATTGGCTGAGATGAGGTTCGCGAACACTACCCGTGGATCGCGAGAGCGCTCCTCGCTCACATTCTCGCGCTGGAAACCTTCAAAATGTCGGTTTGTCCGGCCAAGAAAATTAGTAAGCGCCGCCCAATCACCCGGCCCGCCGATTTCAAGCTCTAGCAAAAGATGAGACGCATCTAGTTTGGCGAAGAATTCGCGCACCATACTAATGTGAGCGGTGTAATGATCGAAAAAATGTTTTTCGTAGGCGTGTGGCATCGACACACCATAGACTTGTGCGCGCAGCTCTTGGGTCGGAGTAACAATCGCGTGGCGCTTCATGGATCGTAGCCAAATCTCGGGCGACCGCCTAACGGTTAGAATATATCGGGCACGATCTCCATACAGGTCCCAAAGCTCGCGATACATCAGGTTCCAAGGCCAATCCGCGAATGCGTCAAAACTCTCAATCGTCTTTTGCACACTTTGGGTAAGGCCGCCGCGCAGAAGGTCAGAAATATCTCCTGACGAGTAACCAATTTTTCGGAAACCAAGATTGACGAACGCTTGCTCAAGCGAGGTAGTTGCAGTTTTTGGAAGACCGATGCCAAACACCTTCTCATAGCCGTCGTGCTGTATGGTTGGGCGGCGATTGGTTTCGAGGCTTGGATCAGGATTGGTGTGTTCGATTGCGTCGTTCAAAATTGCCTCCGCTTACGCTCGAATTGAAGGCGGGGTTGTAGAAACAAAGAGAAACTTAGTCGCGATCTTGGGCGTTGTAGCAACTGCGCCGCTAGGCACGACCAAACTTAACATTGATAGTGTGGCGATTCCTGCCTGAACAATGCACTGCTGCGTTTCGCGCCGCTCAAGCACGGAGCGCACCAAGGCAACCGTGGTTTCAGAGACGCCGATGACGGCATCCTTGGCAAACTCACCGATCTCGCGTGCAGTCGAGTTGTCGATCACACAGTCGGTAAAGGGGGTGACAGCCTGTTTCGGTACGGCGGGGAAGCGGGTGACAAGGGTCTCAGACACCGCCGCCTTAGCGCTGCGGCGGGCCACATCATCTACGGCTTGGGTGGCTTCTTCACAGGCGGTTAGTGTCAGAGCGGCGGCGATGGCAGTGGCGCGGATCATGGCAGCACCACTTTTGCACTTGCTGTGCAGCGCAAGGCGTCGAGCCGCTTGGCGTCGGCTGGGAATATTTGTGCGAGGCGCGCCATGAAGCCATCATCGCGCGCTGCAGTCCACAGCAACATCTGGTATTCATGATCCTGCGCCATCTCGAAACTGCGCTGATCTATCTTCAGCTCTGCGGTTTCTGTCGCGCCAGGTTGAAAGGACGACCCGCCGCCAAAGCGCTGCACCGAGCCAAGCGACAGGTCGCAGCCCGGTAGATCAAGGCGCGACAACGCCGATCGGCGGTAATCTTCGTTCGCAGCCCATGCGTCGTAGCAAAGCGGTACCACATCACATCCCTGCAATCGGTCCAACATATCGGCATAGGTGCTGAGCGCGCGACCCATGATGCGGTTGCGGTCAAGGGGCCCGAAGCCTTCGTTTCCTTGTAGCTTGCGCAAAAGCGACGCGGACCAGTGCAGGAAACTGCGATAAATGATCACTAGCGTTTCCGATGCGCCATAGAGCGGTTTGGGCTCGACCGGGGGTATTCTGTCTTCGTAGGATACGACGGCAAAGGGCGACGGCCCCGCCTGGCCGATCTTGCGCCACTTGCCGCCCTGTCCCCCTTCGATCCCGTTTTCAAAGATCGAAATGCCGCTGCAGGTATTGATCGGATCGTCGCCCGGACGGCAGTTGTTCAGAAACACGCCATTGCCGCCAGGGGCATTGCGCATGATCCAGTTGATCAGTGCATGATTGCCTGAACGCCGCATACCATAGACGCGCAGCACCTGCCCTGGGGCAAATGCCGTTCTGTTCTTGGACTGAAGCGTTTGGGCCATTCGGGCTTAGTACACTCGCGCTTTGGGCGCAATTTTCTTTAGATCAATGCCACCGTCATTGTGGCTGGTCAGTGGTTGCAGGTGCACGCCGCGATACCCTAGCGATGCGGCGTTGCCCTTGAACCAGACAAGGCTATGCTTGCGCCAGTTCTCATCATCGCGGTCGGGGTAGTCCTCGTGCGCATGCGCCCCGCGGCTTTCCTTGCGTGCCGCAGCCGCTGTGATCGTGGCGACCGCGTTGGGCATCAGGTTGGTCAACTCCAGCGTCTCCATCAGGTCGGAGTTCCAGACAAGCGACGTGTCGGTGACTTGCAGGTCATCAAGCTTGCCTGCCACGCCCTTCATTTTCTCCTCGCCCTCGGCAAGCGTTTTATCGGTGCGGAAAACAGCGGCGTCGGCCTGCATGGTGCGCTGCATCTCAAGCCGCAGGTCTGCCGTGGGCACGTGGCCCTTGGCGTAGCGCAACCCATCAAAGCGGCTGAAGGCAGCCTCGATCGACCGTTGATTGGGGGTGGGCACGGGTGCTGCAGCATCCACCACATCCTTGGCGCGGATGGCGGCAGCACGGCCAAAGACGACGAGGTCAATCAGGGAGTTCGACCCCAAACGGTTCGCGCCGTGAACCGACGCACATCCCGCTTCGCCCACCGCCATCAAACCGGGCGAGACGTTGTCGGGGTTGTCCTTGGTCGGCGCCAGAACCTCGCCCCAGTAGTTCGTGGGGATGCCACCCATGTTGTAGTGCACAGTGGGCAGGACCGGGATCGGCTCCTTCGTCAGATCGACGCCCGCAAAGATGCGCGCGCTTTCCGAAATCCCCGGCAGACGTTCGGCCAGCGTTTCCGGCGGCAGGTGGTTGAGGTGTAGGTGGATATGGTCGCCATCAGCCCCCACACCGCGCCCTTCGCGGATCTCCATGGTCATGCAGCGGCTGACCACGTCGCGGGATGCGAGATCCTTGTAGGTCGGCGCATAGCGTTCCATGAACCGCTCGCCCTCGGAATTGGTAAGGTAACCGCCCTCACCCCGCGCGCCTTCGGTGATCAGGCAGCCTGAGCCGTAGATGCCGGTAGGGTGGAATTGCACAAACTCCATATCCTGAAGGGGCAGACCAGCGCGTGCCGTCATGCCGCCGCCGTCACCGGTGCAGGTGTGTGCGCTTGTAGCGGAGAAGTATGCGCGGCCATAGCCGCCTGTCGCCAGCACAACCATCTTGGCCGCGAAAAGGTGCATGGTGCCATCATCCAGTTTCCAGCACAGCACGCCCTGACACACACCGTCATCGGACATGATCAGGTCGATGGCGAAGTATTCGATATAAAACTCGGCATTGTTCTTGAGGGATTGGCCATAAAGAGTGTGCAGGATCGCGTGGCCGGTCCGGTCAGCAGCGGCACAGGTACGCTGCACCGGTGGGCCTTCCCCAAATTCGGTGGTGTGGCCGCCAAAGGGACGCTGGTAAATCTTGCCCTCTTCTGTGCGAGAGAACGGCACGCCGTAGTGCTCCAACTCATAGACCGCCTTGGGCGCTTCACGGGCGAGGTACTCCATGGCGTCGGTGTCACCCAGCCAGTCCGATCCCTTGACCGTGTCATACATGTGCCACTGCCAGTTGTCGGGCCCCATGTTGGATAGCGACGCCGCGATGCCGCCCTGTGCCGCCACCGTGTGGGAGCGGGTCGGGAACACCTTGGTCACGCAGGCGGTGCGCAGTCCCTGTTCCGCCATACCCAGCGTCGCCCGTAGTCCGGCACCGCCGGCCCCCACGACCACGACGTCATATTCATGCGTCTCGTAATCATATGCAGCCATTTCGGCCTCCTATCGGTTCGGGCCTTGCCGCCCGGAATAGTGTCAAAGCGCGATACGCGCGATTGCAAACAAACCTGCGGCGATCATCGTATAGGCAAAGGCCGTTGTGGCGATCAGCGTCAATTTGCCCGCAGTGCCGTGTATGTAATCCTCGATTGCGGCATGCGCCTCGCGCATGAGGTGCAGCACGATCACAATCAGCGACAGCGCCATCAGGATCGCCGGCACCGGGCGGCTGAAGAAAGCGACCACTTCGGCGTAGCTGCCACCGAGCGCCGAGGCGAACAGTAGCACAAGGGTGGGCACCAACGGCACCAGCAAGATTGAGCTGACCATCATTTGCCAGTGATGATGCGTCCCCTCGCGACCCGAGCCGAGGCCCATGGCGCGTTTGCGATCCGTCAAAAAGCGCATGTCGATCCCTCCTTAAACCGCGATCACAACAAGGATGGTCAGCACCGTGGCCGCGATAACCATGCCTTTGGCCATAGTCTCGGAGACGGGCACCTGAACGAGATAGCCGAAGTCCCAAATGACGTGCCTGAGCCGACCCAGCATGTGGTAGAAAATCCCCCACGTGGCAGCGATCAGGATCAACTGGCCGAGGATACTACGCAGGAACCAATCAACGGAATTGAATGCTGTCTCGGACGAGGCAGCTGCCAGCAGCCATGCCACGACGAGAACACTTGCGATAAGACACCCGATACCAGTGATGCGCACCAGGATGGACGAGATCGACGTCCATTGCGGGCGATAGATCTCAATGTGCGGCGAAAGCGGGCGATTGCCCCGGTTGACGTCAGCCATATTGCATCCTTTGCAGTCGGTTGCCCCCTTGATACCCCTTTTTAAGCGCGTGTCACGCAGAGGGCTTTCAGAAAAGCCGCGGTTTTTTGGCGCATTTGCGCGATATTGCCTATATGTGATCACACTTGAAATAGGTGTGATCACGTTAGAGCTCAGTCGGCAAAATATGTCACCTGCTTCGTCGTCTCTCGCTGCAATTTACGTTTGATCTGTTCGGGGTAGTCCTCGAACCCGTTGGCCGTCACAACGAAAGCGCCGGGCCCTGTGATCAGGTTTTCGAAAAAATATGCCGTGAGGTCGGTCTGATCCGTCTCAATGGCGATGGCATTTACGGTTATATCCTCGCGATTTAACGCGCGCCGTTGCGTGGCCGGTTCCACACCTTCATTGGATACGCCGTCGCCTGACACATCAATCACTTTGCGCAGGCAATGAGACACGGGCGCGAAGGCCCCGCGCGACACCGCTAATGCTTCGCCAATTGCGGTCGAAAAATTCCGCCAGATGCGCGGGTCATCTGCAACCCGGTCAGCAAGTGTCAGAACGTCGCTATGGCTCTTGATCAGGGTCCATTCGATGGTCTGTTGTTGCCGTGACGCACCGGTCCACTGAACCAGCGTGACCTGCGCCCGCTGCTCGACCAACGCGTCTGCGACGACGCCATCGCGCAGGGCTTGCGCGAGCCCGTCCATCTGAATGCGGTACTCGTGTGCATCAACTGACCCAGAGACATCGACGGCCAGAAGCAACGCCAAATCACAGGCTCGTGCCTGAACCGGCAGCATTAGCAGGACTACGATGAGACGCCACATGCCTTTACCCTAGCCCGCAAGCGACCACCGTGCACCACACAAAAACGACGTCAGTTCAGGCGGGCATAGAGCGTGCGCAAGTGATCCTCGAATTCCGTGCACATGATGATTTCGATATGATCCAGATCGTAGAATGCATTGGCCTCACCACAGGGTTCGACCCGCACAGTCAGGTTAACAGGTAGCTTGAAATCGTCGTTCAGCGCAGCCACTTCAGCGGCTATGACGTCGCTGGTCAGCACATCGTGTCCGCCATCATCAAAGATGATGGTGTCCCCTTGGCCAGCGATGTCATCAAAGGCGGGTCCCCAACTGTCGAGGGCCAACTGAAACTCGTCCGGGCAGGTGGCGGCCCGTTCTTCGGGCAGCCCAAGGTCAGTGGCAAAGTCCTCGCGTGCTTCGGGATTGGCGCCGTAGAACAGGCAAACTGTATTGTAGAAGCGTTGTTTGTCGGGCCCATGGATGTCCCAATAGGCGACATCCCCAGCAAAGTTCGCCTCCGCGAGAAAACCAAAGGCGGCATCGTAGGCCAGCGATTGCGCCGCATCTTCATCAAAGAAACCGTCGATCAGTAGGATAGAGGCGACATCGGCGGCGTCTTCCTCCTGACCGAAGACAGGCAAACCCAGGACGTCAATCAAAGCGTGGCCCAGTTCGTGGTAAAAGATGCCAAGCAGGTTGGCTGCGACAAAGGCCTCACGCTCTTCATCGGCAAAGGCCATTCCGGGCAGTATCAAAGCGGGTACTACATATTTCAGCATCGTCTCACCGGGTGGGGCTTCATCCTGATCTCTTTTACATCGGCATCAGGGCCCAGTAATCCAGATCAAGTAAAACCTCCGGCAAATACTTGCCATCTTCGCGTCGCAACTGAAACGGTGCGCCGCCATTGGTCGCAACCAACCGCAAGCGGATGGCCCCCACGCCAGGTGCCGAGGTTTCAGCTTTGTCGAGCACTTCCGACCATGCACGTACTGTATCACCAGCCATGCAGGGATTGGCATGGGTGCCTGCATTCAGCCCCACCATCATCTGCGCATTCGCAAGCCCGTTGAAAGACAGCGCCCGCGCCATTGAAATCACGTGCCCACCATAGATCAGCCGCGTGCCATCGGGGCGAGCGGATGTGTCAAAATGCACTTTAGCGGTGTTCTGCCACAGGCGCGTGGCGATCATGTGTTCGGCTTCCTCAATCGTCACGCCATCGACGTGGTCAATCTGCTCACCGACCTGATAGTCACCCCAGCGGTGCGACTCGCCCGCGAGATCAAAGTCATAGGAGTCGAAACTCAGCCCATCAGGCACTGCAAGTGTCCCCGCGGGGACAACCTTGGTCAGGTCCGGCACAACGGTCTCGGGCGCAGGCGCGTCCACGTCCCTCTTGCGCACCATGACCCAACGCACATATTGCAAGACCGCCTCTTGGTTCTGATTGCGTCCGGTCGTGCGCACATAAACAACACCGGTTTTGCCGCTGGAGGTCTGCTTGACCCCGATCACTTCAGATGTAGAGGTCAGCGTGTCGCCTGGCCAGACGGGTTTCAGCCAGCGACCTTCGGCATATCCGAGATTGGCAACCGCGTTTAGTGATACGTCAGGGACAGTTTTGCCAAAGATTGTGTGAAAGGCAATCATGTCATCAAGTGGCGAGGCCGCCAGCCCGCACGCCTTTGCAAACATGTCAGAGGAGTAGAGCGCATGACGTGCCGGATAAAGCGCATGGTAGATCGCGCGCTCGCCCGCCCCCACCGTGCGCGGCACCGCATGGGTCAGCACATCACCGACCCGGTAATCTTCAAAAAACCGTCCCGGATTGGTCTTGGTCATCACTGCTCTCCCAGCTTGATATCGGGCGCGTAATCCCCCGGCACCTCTTTTGTGACCGCTTGACCGCAGCGCATGACACCCGCGACATGGTCCCAGGTCTGGGTTGGTGAGCCATGCAGGTCCCACCCTGCATTCAGCGCAGCCGTCACCTTATGGCAAAAGGCCGAAGTATCCTCTTCGGACAAAAAACGGTAAAGTTTCATTGACTTATCCCGGGAATGGCCAGACGCCCAGCCAATTGTGGACCATACCGATCAGGCCCAGTACGACAAACGAACCCAGAAAGAACATTGCGTCCTTGGCTAATGTCCCCTCGGGGCCGCGCTGCCAGTCCGGTTCGGCGGCGTTGATGATACGTGCGGTCAGGATGGCCCAGGCCAGCAGCCCCCCGAACAGGATGACCGAGGCCAGATCGCCATTCACCAGCAGGTGCGCGATCGCCCAGATCGAAAAGCCTGTCAGCATCGGGTGCCGCATCCCCGACACCAGATTGCCCCGCTTGGGTGCAGGGCTGAGCAGATAGATCGCGATCAGCATCAGGAGATTATTGATATGGATCGTAAAGGAGGGCGGTTGCCAAACCGGGACAAAGTCAACGCCGCGATAGCCGATGACCATCAAGATGATGCCAGCACCGATGCCCAGCGCTACAGCTCCTTTGCCCGGATCGCCTAGTGATGCGCGTCTTGCCGGAGCAACCCGCTTGAACAAATGTGCCGCCCACCACAGGGCCAGGCCCGCCCCCAAAACGATCCAGTACATTGTCTATCCTTCCACCATGGCCGCGATGGCATCGGCCTTGGCCAACGTCTCGCGCGCGGTCACGATGTGCAGATTTTCAACGATCCGTCCATCGACAACAGCGACGCCCTGACCAGACGCTTGAACCTCTTCAAATGCAGCGATCTGACGCCGGGCAAGGTCAATCTCGTCCTCGGACGGGGAAAAGATCGCGTTTGCGATATCGACCTGCGCCGGATGAATGAGTGTCTTACCATCAAAGCCCATATCGCGGCCTTGCTCGCATTCAAGCCTAAGACCCTCCGCATCCTTGAACGCGTTATAGACCCCGTCGACAATGGCGCAGCCATGGGCTTTTGCTGCCAGCACGCAGAGGCCCAATCCGGTTTGCAAGGGTAGGCGGTCGGGCCGAAACCGGGTTTGAAGTTCCTTGGCCAGATCATTGGTGCCCATGACCAAGCCCTGTAAGTTACCATGCGCTGCAATTGCAGCGGCATTCATCATACCCAAGGGAGTTTCCATCATCGCCCAAAGAGGTATGTCATCAGTGATCCTGGCCAGCGCGTCCAAATCGGCAGGGCTATTCACCTTGGGCAGCAGAACGACGTCGGCCCCCATGGCGGCGGCAGCCTGAGCGTCGTTGCGGCCCCACGCGGTATCAAAGCCATTGATCCGCACGATCTTGAGCCGCGCACCATAGCCGCCCTGATCCAGCGCTTCGGCCAATGTGGCCCGTGCGCTTTCTTTCTCATCCAGCGAAACGGCATCTTCCAAATCAAAGATAATCGCGTCAACCGGCAAGTTTCGCGCCTTGTCCAGCGCACGAGGCTTCGAGCCGGGGATATAGAGAACTGAGCGCAGTGGGCGATCAAGGGCCATAAGATGTGATCCGTGCGAGTTATAATGTTGCGCGGAAAGGCGCATTTTTTACCAGATAGTTCAAGAGGAATTTTTCTGCATCGCAGAATTCTTGCGCCGTCTTGCCGCAGTTTCTTGCTATTGCCTCAAATTGAAAATAGCTGCGCGCGTTGCGTTAACCAATATTCAAACCTCAATACGCAATCTTTCCCCACTCTGATGCACAGGGAGGGCCGTTTCGGCTGGGCCGCCGAACACTTCACGGATCGTGTAATCGGAGCAGATGTGAACCGGGGCTGCCCGGTCATCGCCGGGGTTCCGGCTGGGCCAGATGACCAGTGGTGACGCCTTCCTTTGTGAAAGGCTGAACGTGATGACACGGATGATAAATGTGATGACGGCGGGTGTTCTGGCGCTTGCAGCAATGGTGAATGCAACACAAGCACAACAGGCCCGCAATTGCGGACCGCGCGAGATTGTTGTGGGCCGCTTGGCCGAAGGGTATGGCGAGACACGGCAATCCATGGGACTTGGAGCCAACAATTCGGTGATAGAAGTCTTTGCTTCCGAAGAAAGCGGCACCTGGACCATCACAGTGACCACACCCAACGGGATGACGTGCCTCGTGGCGAGCGGTCAGGCCTATGAAACACTGGCCGAAGCGCTACCCACCAAGGGCAGTGACGCCTAAAGCGTCGGCCGGTCCTCATCTCGGCCAGGTGATCTTGGTACTTTTGCAAAAGGCGCTCGTTTGGGGCGCCTTTTTTTGATGGTTGGTCATAAGTTAGATGTTCGCCTCACCCGCAATTGCGGGCGTTTACGTTAGGCCATCCCAGATCAGCTTGCTTCCTGTCATGATCAACAGCACATAAGTCAGCAGGAAAAACACGCGCTCAGGCACCCAATAGTGCGCGCGCACGCCCAGCCACGCGCCAAAGACAGCGAACGGAGCAAGTGCGAGATTTGCAGTCGCTGTTTGCGCCGTGAACATGCCCAAAAAGGCATAGGGCACGAATTTGAAGATGTTGATGGCGGTAAAGATCAAAACGGTGTTGGCCTGATACTCGGTTTTTGTCGGGCGCAAGGACAACAGATAAACGGCAGCGGGTGGTCCACCTGCATGGCTGACAAAGCTGGTGAAGCCCGCCACTGTACCTGTTAGAACGCCCACCCAGGCAGGCAACGCCCGCGCCGCAGTGCGAATCCACCCTCGGCTGCGACCCAACTGCCAAAGCACAAAACCAATGGAAATCGCGCCAATAAGCACACGAAAAACATCTGGTTCGGTGCGCGAAAACAGGAGCGCGCCCAGCGCCACACCGGGCAACCCGCCCAAGATCATCAAAGCACATACGCGCCAGTCCCATTTGCCCCAATAGGGCTTCAACGTGGACATATCGATCAGCATAAGAAGCGGCAAAACCACACCGAGCGCCATCCCAGGTTCGATCACCAAAGCCAGAATCGCGGCCGAGGCGAACGAGGCGCCCGATCCAAAGCCTCCCTTTGATATTCCTGCAAAGATCACCGCCGGGGCAGCGATGGCAAAAAACCAAAGATCAAGGTTCATAGGCGTCCGACCCTTCGAAAAACAGCCCAATTCCGAAGCCTTAGCGCGCAAATATGATAGACGCCAGCGATATGGCGCCACTACGCTGCAGTGCGGCACACTTGCGCGACGCCCCGTCACGCGTTAGGCACCGCGCCAGCAAAAACCCGAAATGCGGAGACTTTCACCCATGGCCAGACCCAAGATTGCCCTGATCGGCGCCGGTCAGATTGGCGGCACGCTTGCCCATCTCGCAGCTTTGAAAGAGCTGGGCGACGTGATCCTGTTCGACATCGCCGAAGGCACCCCCGAGGGCAAAGCCCTCGACATTGCGGAATCCGGCCCCTCCGAGGGGTTCGATGCCAAGCTGAAGGGTACTCAATCCTATACTGACATCGCAGGCGCTGACGTGTGCATTGTGACGGCCGGCGTGCCCCGTAAACCGGGCATGAGCCGCGATGATCTTCTGGGCATCAATCTGAAAGTCATGAAATCCGTCGGCGAAGGCATCGCTGCAAATGCGCCCGACGCCTTTGTGATCTGCATCACCAACCCGCTGGATGCGATGGTCTGGGCGTTGCAGAAATTCTCGGGCCTGCCCGCGAACAAGGTCTGCGGCATGGCCGGTGTGCTGGACAGCGCCCGCTTCCGCCACTTCCTGGCCGAAGAGTTCGACGTGTCGATGAAGGACGTCACCGCCTTTGTTCTGGGTGGTCATGGCGACACCATGGTGCCGTCGGTGCGCTACTCGACGGTGGCAGGTATCCCGCTGCCCGACCTGGTGCAAATGGGCTGGACCACCCAAGAAAAACTGGATGCCATTGTGCAGCGCACCCGCGACGGCGGCGCCGAGATCGTGGGCCTACTCAAGACCGGCTCCGCCTTCTATGCGCCTGCCACGTCGGGCATTGAAATGGCCGAAGCCTATCTCAAAGACCAAAAACGCGTTCTGCCATGTGCCGCCCATTGTGATGGCGATTTCGGCCTAAACGATATGTATGTGGGCGTACCCACGGTCATCGGCGCGGGGGGTATCGAACGGATCGTCAACATCAAACTCAACAAAGAAGAGCAAGAGATGTTCGACACCTCGGTCAAAGCCGTTCAAGGCCTGATGGAGGCCTGCAAGGGCATCGATGACAGTCTGAGCTGATATCACACACTGTCGCGGCGGGGCGCTTATGTGTGCCCCGCAAGCGCTTTAGCTTTCGCCTGTCGGCACGAAGTGCGGCCGGTGGTCAACAACTTCCATGACATATCCACCATTCTTCTTCACCGGGGTCCTCCAGGAGGGACCATAGAGAAATGCACATACCTCTTCGGGTCGCGCCGGCAACTTGATGTCAATGCCTTGCATTGTTCCTGCTTGCAGCGGGAAAATCATCGACTTCGGTACGTGGATCGTCGTCGATGGATCGAGCCAGACGCCCCGAAAGTTCCATTTTTCAATCAGATGCGTCTTTGGCCGCGCATCATATAGATAGAAGTCTGCATAGGTCTTTACACCGTCAAGCATACGCGTGGCCTGCATGACCATCGGGCGGCGCCACGGCCTGACCAGCGCCCGTCGAAGCGGTTTGGACTTTTTTTCGGGTGGCAGCATCTCGACGCTGAAATTCGTAGCGGCAAGCGCTCTCATAAGTCGGCGCCAGTGTTTGCGATTTACATAGATATCGATGTCATCATCATGCGCGATGATGTTTCGTTCGCGCGTGTAACCC
The DNA here is from genome assembly GCA_038525015.1 of Pseudomonadota bacterium. Taxonomy (GTDB): domain Bacteria; phylum Pseudomonadota; class Alphaproteobacteria; order Rhodobacterales; family Rhodobacteraceae; genus Tateyamaria. Next base: position 16,273 of record JBCBID010000016.1, read on the forward strand.
AGAAGCGTCCCGAAAAATACAAATGCTTCCAGGTGCTGAATGCGTTCGAAAATGTCTTTCAGGTTTCTCAGATTTAGCTCGGGCGGGATCTCTTCTATCATGTTTTGGCCATTATCATGCGTGCCACATATGCATCATCGCTGCGGTATTTTGCAAATCCGAAGCCTTCGACCGAATAGATACAGGACAGACCATGTGCCCGCGCGTTTTCCGCGAGGTCGAGCGGATCGACGTAACGCCGGTAGTGGGCCGATGTGACCTTGGTTTGGAACTCATCGCGCGGCGTTCGGAACTCGATACATACATGTCCGTCTTTTCCTACCAGAGCTGCTGCCAATTTCAGAAAGTTGTCTTGCGCTTTCTCATCAATCGCATGGAGGAAGAAACGTGCATAGATAATCGCCTCGGTCCAGCCCGTGGCATATTCCTCAAGGAATTGCTCGCACAATGCGGCATTGTTCATATCCAAGGTCTTGAAGGATGCATTGCTCAAATCGCGCCGCCCTGCCGTCGCACGGCACATCTCGACAGCGGAGGTGGAGCCATCAATACCCAGAACCGACTTGTTAAAGTGGGCAAAGAACATGCTATCGCGTCCATCGCCACATCCGATGTCGACAAAGCGGGACTTATGCCGAAATTCGTTCAAAATAAAGCTGGCGAATTGCGACGGAACGGCTGGCTTTTCCTTGTCAGCGTAGTAGGCATCCCAATAATCTGCGGTCTTATCCAAGTCTTCATCCTTGCCTGAGCATTGATCGGCATAAGAAGCCGGTGCGATTTGCCAAACCATCCGGCGTTACATTTTTCAAGTGTAAGTCACGCCAGCTGTCAAAGATTGATGATCATTCTTGCCGAGCCTAACCAAGAATTGTGGTGGATAGGCCGCCGCATCAATTTTGTTGCCCTCGGACATCGCTTTGTCCCCCTGGCACCAATCGTCCTGTCCTAGACCGCGCACCACATACTTCACATTAAGTTGGCCGGGCGCAGGGGAAAGACTGTGCGTGACCCTTGATAGTCTTTAAGCCCCGGCCGAACACATCGCCTTACAAGGGCAGCGGCCACCCATTGGCTAGGCGCATCGCGCGCAGCCAAAATCCATGGTTTGGCTGGTGAACAAACTTCGCGTTGGCGAAAACCAGTGTCTCGATGTTTTGTAAACAATTGCGTCGCCCTCGGCGTTGATTCTCTGTCGATCCAAATTTTGTGATCACACGATTTCGCGCAGTGATCACAAATGTTCGATTTCCTCCCGAAAAGCAGGATTGCGACATATTTTCCGTTTACGCGTGGTTTAGCTTTGTTCGAATAGAGCTGAACCTGACCTTTCTACACGGGACCTTACCAACATGAACATCCATGAATACCAGGCCAAAGCCCTTTTGCGCAGTTACGGGGCCCCGGTCTCGGACGGGCGCGTCGTGTTGCGGGCGGAAGAAGCGAAGACCGCAGCGGGTGCTCTTGATGGACCGATGTGGGTGGTCAAGGCCCAAATCCACGCCGGAGGCCGCGGCAAGGGTAAGTTCAAGGAGGCCGATGCCGGCGACAAAGGTGGTGTGCGTCTGACCAAGTCGGTCGAAGAAGCCGCGGAAGAAGCCAAGAAAATGTTGGGTCGCACCCTGGTCACGCATCAGACCGGCCCGACCGGCAAACAGGTAAACCGCATATATATCGAAGACGGGTCAGGTATCGAGACCGAGATGTATTTGGCCCTGCTCGTCGACCGTGTGACAAGCCGCGTGTCCTTTGTGTGCTCGACCGAAGGTGGCATGGACATTGAAGAGGTGGCCGCAGAAACGCCTGAAAAGATCCTAAGCTTCAGCGTCGATCCCGCCACTGGCTATCAAGCCTATCACGGCCGCCGCATCGCCTTCATGCTTGGCTTGACTGGCAAGCAGGTCAAACAATGCGTGGGCCTGATGGGTCTGCTCTATGATGCGTTCATGGAAAAAGACATGGAGATGCTCGAGATCAACCCGCTGATTGTTACTGATAGCGGTGATCTCAAGGTGTTGGACGCTAAGGTCAGTTTCGACGGAAATGCCATCTATCGCCATCCTGACATCAACGAATTGCGCGACGAGACTGAAGAGGACCCAAAGGAACTCGCCGCGTCGAAATACGATCTGAACTACATCGCGCTCGATGGAGAGATTGGCTGTATGGTGAACGGTGCGGGCCTCGCGATGGCAACGATGGACATCATCAAACTTTACGGCGCGGAACCCGCCAATTTCCTCGATGTCGGCGGTGGCGCCACCAAAGAGAAGGTGACGGAGGCGTTCAAAATCATCACCTCTGACCCGAATGTCAAAGGCATCTTGGTGAACATCTTTGGCGGCATCATGCGGTGTGACGTGATCGCCGAGGGCGTTGTTGCGGCGGTGAAAGAGGTCGGTCTTAAAGTTCCCCTTGTTGTCCGCCTTGAAGGCACAAACGTGCAGCAAGGCAAGGACATCATCAACAATTCCGGCCTGGATGTGATTGCGGCGGATGACCTGAAAGATGGCGCGCAAAAGATCGTGAAGGCGGTAAAGGGTTAGACTTGCCGATGAAGCCTTTGCGCTCCCTTGCATGCTGTCTTGCCGTCATCGCGGGGCCTGCATACCCAAACAGCGGTGTCGAGGATTTTGCCGCTATATGGGGTAACTTCCTATCCTTTTGCGGCAATGTGTTAACAAACCCTGCTGATGCGTCAATCAATGCTCAACCGATCACAGGCTTCTCTGAGTTTCTGGTACGCTTCAACCCGGATCACACCGACACATACGTAACCCACGTTGACACAACGCAAGAACGTTCGCTTACCGTCCACTTAACAAGGAAACAGCTTGGCTTTGATATGTTCTGTGAACCGAGCGACTATGAACTTGCTTTTGAAAACCCACCTGCAACCGCCGCGCAGATTCGGGCGATGTTTGAAAACGGTGGGATGATGGTCACTGGAGGAAGTTTCCAAGTCGCTCCCCAATCCACCTATTGGTTCACATCTGAATTAGATGAACTGCAAGAGCATTCGCTTGTAGTTGAGGGCGCGTTCCCATCCCAAGACACCGCCGTGCGCGTCAATATCTCAACCGAAGGCGTTACCCTAGAACTCTATACGACGCTAAGTGCCGAAGAAAAACAGGACGGAAACTAAGTCAACATGAGTACAATGCGTTACATTACAATGATTTTCACCACTGTTGCGCTGGGGGCGTGCACCAGCCCGATCTCTAACGCCAAGGGACCCACCGGCCCTGAACTGCCGCCGCTCGGTCTGGCCTCTACCGCGATATGGCTCGAGCAGCGCGAGGCGTTGACACCGCAAAGCCGTGCACGCGCAGCTGAAATCCAAGCGGCACAACGGGCGGCTGACCAACAGGTAGCTGCCGTACAACCACAACCCGCAGCGCAACGCCCGGTAATCGCGGTGTCGGATGGTGTTCTATTGGCCAGTGCAATCAATGGTTTCGCGTCGGGTTGCATCGCGAACGCACCGCGGTTCGGGGCATCACCCGTCAGCGCCTTTGGCGTACTTAAGCCCGTCTTCGACGCAGGGCTGACATTGGAATCTAGTGGCGACCGCCGGGTCAGCTGCGAATATCGTTACATTGGGTACGGCACCAACCGCCCGCGCCCTTCCGCTGACCAAATGGTGCGTTTGGCACAAGCGCTTCAGGAACGTGTCGGCGGCACCGTGTCGGCGCCCCGGACTGTCGGCGCAGGCACTACCATCAGTCTTGAGAACACAAGCGACACCTACACACTTGAATCTACGCTTGATGAAAGCGGCACCCTGGCTCTGTCTGTCGGCCGATGACGAGAACGGCACATCGCACAGCATGTCACCCATCCATCATTCATGATGACGCACCGATACAATTCAAACGAGACGTAAGAAGGACCAGTCATGGCCGTATTGATTGACGAAAACACCAAGGTGATCTGCCAGGGCCTGACCGGCTCGCAGGGCACGTTCCACACTGAACAAGCCGTGGCCTACGGCACCAAGATGGTCGGCGGGGTTACACCCGGCAAAGGCGGTCAAACTCATCTTGACCTGCCCGTCTTCAACTCGGTCCACGAAGCGATGGATGTGACGGATGCCAACGCCAGCGTGATCTATGTGCCCCCGCCGTTCGCCGCAGACTCAATCCTTGAAGCCATAGACGCGGAAATGCCGCTGATCGTCTGCATCACCGAAGGCATCCCGGTGCTTGACATGATGAAGGTGCAGCGCGCGCTCGAAGGGTCGACATCGCGACTGGTTGGCCCCAACTGCCCCGGTGTCATCACGCCGGATGCCTGCAAGATCGGCATCATGCCCGGCCACATCCACAAGCGCGGAAGCGTGGGTGTTGTCAGCCGGTCCGGCACGCTCACTTACGAGGCGGTGAAGCAGACCACGGATATGGGTCTGGGCCAATCGTCTGCCGTGGGCATCGGTGGTGATCCGATCAAGGGGACCGAACATATCGACGTGCTTGAGATGTTCCTGGCCGATGACGAGACCGAAAGCATCATCATGATCGGTGAAATTGGCGGTTCTGCGGAAGAAGACGCCGCCCAATTTCTGGCAGATGAGAAAAAAAAGGGCCGCTGGAAACCCACCGCTGGCTTCATCGCAGGCCGCACCGCCCCTCCGGGCCGCCGCATGGGCCACGCGGGCGCGATCGTTGCGGGCGGCAAAGGCGGTGCTGAAGACAAGATCGAAGCGATGCGGTCCGCAGGCATCGTAGTGGCCGACAGCCCGGCAACGCTGGGCGAGGCGGTTTTGGAAGCGATTGGATAACCGAGGTGAGGTCTCACGTCACCAACTCTGGGTCAGAAGTGGATGCTATACGGTCCACCATGCAGCAGATCTTTGGCTGGGTTTTACGCGATGAGACCTCATGCGATATTGAACACACACTTAACTCTGCTGGCTGGCAAAAAATCAGTGCCATTCCTTTTGCACGGTTGCAGCGACGGATTGAGATCAATGCCCTAAACACTGTTTTTGGGATACTGACACGTCCAGTGTATCAGGTACTGTTTTCATACTATCGAGCCAGCAGCATCCACCACAACTCGCGCAACATTGATGTAAGTTTTCTGCTAAGCCGTGGGGTCACTGCTGTTCGAGGTTGGAGGCACCCAGACCATCCGCAGATAACCCTGTTTGCCACTCAACACCACCAGTCAGGCGGCGCTGCGCCGGACTGGGCCTATATGGGCGTCTGGGTGTTTGGCCCGGGCACCCCAACCGGGTTGGACACTGACTTGCTGATCCCTACAGACCAGTTTGAGAATATCTTCAATGGTGAGGGACGGAGTTGTCGCACCCCGTCAGGTAAGTACAACGGCGCAAATCATAGCTGGCACAGGTCAAAAGAGACTGCTTTTGGAGCTGTCTTTAAAACCGGCGCTTATGGCTACAAGTCTGGCTGCAAGTTCCGTGTCGCAAGGTTTGTAGACCAATTGCTATCTGGGTGGGCTCTACCAAAACTCCCGACACTGTACAGCGCGGAGCGCTTTTTCACCAACTATAACTGATTGGAGACGACATGACCGACCAATCCCCCAACGACCAGTTCCATGCCTCGTCCTTCATGCAGGGGCATAATGCGGAATACCTCGAACAGATGTACGCCCGCTATGCCAACGACCCCGCAGCGGTCGACGAAAGCTGGCAGGCGTTTTTCAAGGCGATGGGCGATGATGAGGTCTCCGTCAAACGCGAAGCCGAGGGGCCGTCCTGGGCGCGCGCCGACTGGCCGCCACAGCCGGGCGACGATCTGACTGCCGCGCTGACGGGCGAGTGGGTACCCGAGGCTGAAATCAAGGGCGCGGGCGACAAGATCGAGGCAAAGGCCGCCGAGAAGGGCGTTGAGGTCAGTGACGATCAGGTCAAGCGGGCGGTTCTCGACTCTATTCGTGCCCTGATGATCATCCGCGCCTACCGCATCCGGGGCCACCTTGTGGCCGACCTCGACCCGCTGGGCATGCGCGACCAGACCCCGCACCCCGAACTCGACCCCAAATCCTATGGTTTTACCGAGGCCGACATGGACAGGCCTATCTTCATCGACAAGGTGCTGGGCCTCGATGTCGCCACCATGCGCGAGATCGTGGAGATCGTGAAACGCACCTATTGCGGCACTTTCGCCCTGCAATACATGCACATCTCGGACCCAGAACAGGCCGGTTGGCTTAAGGAACGGATCGAGGGGTTCGGAAAGGAAATCCAGTTCACCCGCGAAGGGCGCAAGGCCATCCTGAACAAAATGGTCGAGGCCGAGGGTTTTGAGAAATTCCTGCACGTCAAATACATGGGCACGAAACGCTTTGGCCTGGATGGCGGCGAAAGCCTGATCCCCGCGATGGAGCAGATCATCAAGCGCGGCGGCGCGCTGGGGGTCAAGGACATCGTGATCGGCATGCCCCACCGGGGCCGCCTGTCTGTACTCGCCAACGTGATGGCCAAACCCTACAAGGCGATCTTCAATGAATTTCAGGGCGGCAGCTTCAAGCCAGAAGACGTTGATGGCTCGGGCGATGTGAAGTATCACCTCGGCGCCTCGTCCGACCGTGAGTTCGACGGCAACACCGTGCACTTGTCGCTCACCGCCAACCCCTCGCACCTTGAGGCCGTTAATCCGGTCGTGCTGGGTAAGGCGCGCGCCAAGCAGGACCAGAATAACGATCACGACCGCACAACCGTGATGCCGATCCTTCTACACGGCGACGCGGCCTTTGCCGGTCAGGGCGTGGTGGCCGAGTGTTTCGCGTTGTCTGGGCTCAAGGGTCATAAAACCGGCGGTACGATGCACCTCGTTGTGAACAACCAAATCGGGTTCACCACCGCGCCGCACTTTTCCCGCTCGTCCCCCTATCCCACCGACAACGCGCTGGTGGTTGAAAGCCCAATCTTCCACGTCAACGGCGACGACCCCGAAGCTGTGGTGCACGCCGCCAAGGTCGCCACCGAGTTCCGCCAGAAGTTCCACAAGGACGTGGTGATCGACATCTTCTGCTATCGCCGGTTCGGCCACAACGAGGGCGACGAGCCCATGTTCACCAATCCGGTGATGTACAAGCGGATCAAAAAACACAAAACCACGCTCACCCTCTATACCGAACGGCTGGTCAAAGACGGCCTGATCCCCGAGGGCGAGATCGAGGACATGAAAGCAGCGTTCCAGGCCCAGATGAATGACGAGTTCGAGGCCGGCAAGGACTACAAACCGAACAAAGCCGATTGGCTTGACGGTAAATGGTCCCACCTCGACAAGGAAAAAGACGACTACCAGCGCGGCAAGACGGCCATCGCGCCCGAAACCCTTGCCGATGTGGGCAAGGCACTGACCACGGCGCCCGACGGGTTTCCGATGCACAAGACCGTGGGTCGGCTGATCGACGCCAAAAAGGCGATGTTTGACAGCGGTGCAGGGTTTGACTGGGCCACGGGCGAGGCGCTGGCCTTTGGCTCGCTCTTGACCGAAGGGTTCCCCGTGCGCCTGGCCGGACAGGATTCGACCCGCGGCACGTTCAGCCAACGGCACTCAGGCTTCGTGAACCAGGAAACCGAAGAGCGGTTCTATCCGCTTAACAACATCCGCGCGGGCCAGGCCCAATACGAAGTGATCGACTCGATGCTGTCGGAATATGCGGTATTGGGTTTCGAATACGGCTACTCCATGGCCGAACCCAACGCGCTGACATTGTGGGAAGCGCAATTCGGCGACTTTGCCAACGGCGCGCAGATTATGTTCGACCAATTCATCTCATCCGGTGAGTCGAAATGGCTGCGGATGTCAGGGCTTGTGGTGCTGTTGCCCCACGGGTTCGAGGGGCAAGGCCCTGAACATTCCTCGGCCCGGCTGGAACGGTTCTTGCAAATGTGCGGCCAGGACAACTGGATCGTGGCCAATTGCACCACACCTGCGAATTACTTTCACATCCTGCGGCGCCAAATCCACCGCGACTTCCGCAAGCCACTGATCCTGATGACACCAAAATCCCTGCTGCGTCACAAGCTGGCCGTGTCCAAGTCCGAGGAGTTCACTACCGGCTCCAGCTTCCACCGCGTCCTGTGGGACGATGCGGAACAGGGCAATTCGGACACCAAATTGGTGAAAGACGACAAAATCAAGCGCGTGGTCATGTGTTCGGGCAAGGTCTATTTCGACCTGCTTGAGGAGCGTGACGAACGTGGGATCGACGACGTGTACCTGATGCGTATTGAACAATTCTATCCTTTCCCTGCAATCTCGCTGGTCAAGGAACTGGAACGCTTTAAAGGGGCCGAGATGGTCTGGTGCCAGGAAGAGCCCAAAAACCAGGGCGCCTGGACCTTTATCGAACCCAATATCGAATGGGTGCTGACCCGCATTGGGGCCAAGCATCAGCGCCCCGCCTATGTGGGCCGCGCCACGTCCGCTTCGCCCGCTACGGGCCTTGCCAGCCAGCACAAAGCCCAACAATCAGCACTCGTGAACGATGCGCTGACCATCGAAGGATAAGACCATGACCACCGAAGTTCGCGTTCCCACCTTGGGCGAAAGCGTCACAGAAGCCACAGTTGCAACCTGGTTCAAGCAACCCGGCGACACGGTCGCGGTTGACGAAATGCTCTGCGAGCTAGAAACCGACAAGGTGACCGTCGAAGTCCCCTCGCCGGTTGCCGGCACGCTGGCCGATATCGTGGCCGCCGAGGGCGAGACAGTGGGCGTTGACGCGCTGCTTGCCAACATCTCCGAAGGAGATACCGGCTCTGATGCCGCGCCCAAAAGCAAGGAACCCGCGCAGGACGACACTCAGTCGTCTGCCGCGAGCACCGCTACGGCAGAGACGGAGGCGCCCGCCTCAGGCGGGGACGGTGTGGATGTGATGGTGCCCACCTTGGGCGAAAGCGTGACCGAGGCAACGGTATCTACCTGGTTCAAGGCGGTGGGCGACAGCGTGGTCCAAGACGAAATGCTGTGCGAGTTGGAAACCGACAAGGTCAGCGTCGAAGTGCCTGCACCTGCCGCTGGTGTGCTGGCCGAAATCACAGCGCCCGAGGGCACCACCGTGGATGCATCCGCCAAACTGGCCGTGATCTCGTCGTCGGGCGCGGCCCCCGCCGCGACCCAAGGAGACCCCGAACCGACAAGCGATTATCAGACCCCTGCCGCAGGCAAGGATGGTCAACGCAGCGATGTGGAAAACGCGCCCTCCGCTCAAAAGGCGATGGCCGAAGCTGGTCTCAGTGCTGATCAGGTCACCGGCACGGGCCGCGATGGCCGCGTGATGAAGGACGACGTCGCCAAGGCTGTTGCCGCCGCCTCAAGTGCCCCCGCGCCAGCCCCTGCGGCCGCACCCCGCGCACCCGTGGCCGCCGACGACGCGGCACGCGAGGAACGGGTCAAGATGACGCGGCTCCGGCAAACCATCGCCAAGCGCCTCAAGGATAGCCAGAACACCGCCGCCATGCTCACCACCTATAACGAGGTGGACATGACCGAGGTGATGGCCCTGCGCAACGAATACAAAGACCTTTTCCTGAAGAAACACGGGGTCAAGCTGGGCTTTATGTCCTTCTTCACCAAGGCATGCTGCCACGCGCTGAAAGAGGTCCCCGAAGTCAATGCCGAGATCGACGGCACCGACATCGTCTATAAAAACTTCGTTCACATGGGCATCGCCGCCGGAACGCCCACGGGCCTCGTGGTGCCGGTGATCCGCGACGCCGACGCCATGTCGTTCCACGCCATCGAACAGGCCATTGCCGAAAAAGGCGCCCGCGCCCGTGACGGCAAGCTGAGCATGGCCGAAATGCAAGGTGGCACGTTCACGATCTCGAACGGCGGCGTCTACGGCTCGCTCATGTCCTCACCCATCCTGAACCCGCCGCAATCGGGCATTCTGGGGATGCACAAGATCCAGGACCGCCCTATGGTCGTCAACGGAGAAATCAAGATCCGCCCTATGATGTACCTCGCCCTCAGCTACGACCACCGCATCGTGGACGGCAAAGGCGCGGTGACGTTCCTTGTGCGCGTGAAAGAAGCGCTGGAGGATCCACGGCGGTTGTTGATGGATTTGTAAATTGCGCAATCCGTTCCGAGCCATGCGATATACCCTGGGCACCAACTTGTCGAAACTTGGCGACTATATGATCAATGGTTCGTCATGGAATAATCCAGTTTATGCGGAGTGGATGGGCACAGATATTTCACATCGGCTTCATGGAATAAAAGACCGTGTTGGAGACGCGATAAACTCTAGGGCCGCCGTCAATAGCTTCACGCGTTTTGAATACGACGACCCCGACGATCATGAACACTGTGATGCCTGTTGGGCGAGGATTTCCAAAGACGGGGACAGCGGCCGGGCGACAAGCGTTTACTACTCGAACCATTCCTCAGACGATGAATATGTTGCGATGCTCTGCCCGGTTTGTTTCTCGCTTTTTTCTGCAGCGTGTCAGGGCATACTCAGAATTGAACTAAATGACCCAAGTGCACTGATGCCCTACCAACTGAAAGAGAAACACTGGCTCGAAGCAGTTGAGATGTCGAAACAGGAGCACAACAAATGAGCCCAGAACTCCTCTACCTCACCTACGCCACCCTCCTCGTAATCGCTCACGTCCTGATACAAGCCACCCTGTCGGACCTGTCCAAAGGCATCGGCTGGGCTCTCGGCCCCCAGGACGAAAAGCGCGATCAGAACACAGTCGCCGCTCGCATCGAACGCGCGCTCTGGAACTACGTCACCTACTTCCCGGCCTTCGCCGCCATTGCCCTCGCCCTCACAATCACAAACCTCAACACCGAAACCACGGCCCTAGGCGCGGCCATCTGGTTCTGGGCCCGCGTGGCTTACGTCCCCGCCTACGCCTCGGGCATCCCACTCGTCCGCTCGGTCGCATGGATCGTGTCGATGGTGGGCCTGGTGATAATGGTGCTGGGTATGTTCGGCACGCCACCCGACCCCGTTCTGCTGCAACCCGCCGACGGATGACCCTGACCGCCGCATATCAACGCGCCATCGCGGCACGCCGGGCCTTCCGCTTGCCGGGCTACCCCACGCTGGCCGAAGCCGGGTTCGACGGCGATTACGTCTCGCCCATCCAGATGACCTCCGGCAACCTCACCGGACCACTTCTGATGTCCAAGGACTGGCTCGACGCGCCCTCAGCCCGCCAGCACCAAGACCAACTCAAGCGCACCGGCTACCTGCCCACGAACCCGTTCAACCAAGTGATCGACCGAGTGCTCAAGATGCTGAATCTCACCCGCGCCGATATCTACATCACGCCAGTCTTCCACTTACTGACGCCGAAACGGTCCAGCACAATCCCTGTCACCCACGCCCGCGCCAGCTTTGATGCCATCGGACGTCACGAACTGATGGGCCGCCGCCCGGTTGCGCTTGGCATAGACAGCGCGCGGGTGCTCACCCAATTCGGCATTGACCACGTGACCGCCCCTCACCCCTCGGCCCGGATCGGCAGCTATGACATGCGCGCCCAGCAAATTGCAAAGGCGGTACAGCAGGCATGACCCCGGAACTTACCGCCCTCGCACTCGCCGCGCTGCTGCAGTTCGTGCAGTTCCTGCTGATGGCAATCCCCACGAACATCGAACTCCCGCAGGGCAAGACCCTCTCCCCCCGTGACCGGAACCGCCTGGGTGGCGACATTCAGGACCAGGTGTCGGCCAAAACCGCCCGCTTGATCCGCGCCTGGGAAAACCATTTCGAAAGCCTCGCGCTTTTCACCGTTGCCGTCATCGTGATCTCGCTGGCCGACGCAAACACGGGCTTCACCGCAATCTGCGCCTGGACCTACCTGATCGCCCGGAGTCTATACATCCCCGCCTACTATTTCGGCCTGACCCCGTGGCGGTCGCTGATCTGGCTCGTGGGCTTTCTCGCAGCACCCCTCATGCTCATCGCAACCCTGTTTTCTTCTGGCTAAAAATACTCCGGGGGTCTGGGGGCTGGCCCCCAGTCCGACCCTCCAAGAAAGGACCAAACCCATGGCTTCTTACGACGTGATCATCATCGGCTCGGGCCCCGGCGGCTATGTCTGCGCCATCCGCTGCGCACAACTGGGTCTGAAAACGGCTTGTGTCGAAGGGCGCGAAACTCTGGGCGGCACCTGCCTGAACGTGGGCTGTATCCCGTCAAAGGCCCTGCTGCACGCCTCACACATGCTGCACGAGGCCGAACACAACTTTGCCGCCATGGGGCTGAAGGGCAAAAGCCCTTCGGTCGACTGGAAGCAGATGCTGCAATACAAGGCCGAGACAATTGGCCAAAACACCAAGGGCGTCGAATTCCTGTTCAAAAAGAACAAGGTGGACTGGCTCAAGGGCTGGGGGTCCATCCCCGAAGCGGGCAAGGTCAAGGTGGGCGACGAGGTGCATGAGGCCAAGTCCATAATCATCGCCACGGGATCCGACGTCGCCACCCTGCCTGGCGTCGAGATTGACGAAAAGACCGTTGTCTCCTCCACCGGCGCGCTGGAATTGGGCAAAATCCCCAAGACGATGGTCGTGATCGGTGCAGGCGTGATCGGGCTTGAACTTGGGTCGGTCTACAGCCGCCTCGGATCAGAGGTGCAGGTCATCGAATTCCTCGACGCCGTCACCCCCGGCATGGACGCAGAGGTGCAGCGCCAATTCCAGAAGATCATGACGAAACAGGGCCTCAGCTTTACCATGGGCGCCGCTGTGCAGTCGGTCGAGACGGCCAAGGGCAAGGCCAAGGTCCACTACAAGCTGCGCAAGGATGACAGCGCGCACGAAGTTGGCGCTGACATCGTCCTCGTCGCAACAGGCCGTAAGCCTTATACAGATGGGCTGGGCCTTGATGCTCTTGGCGTCAAGATGACGGATCGCGGCCAGATCGTCGTGGATGCGCATTGGCAAACGAACATCCCTGGCATCTATGCCATTGGCGACGTCATCGAAGGACCGATGCTGGCGCACAAAGCCGAAGATGAAGGCATGGCCGCCGCCGATCAGATCGCGGGAAAGCATGGCCATGTGAACTATGGCGTCATCCCCGGCGTGATCTACACGCACCCCGAAGTGGCCAATGTTGGCAAGACCGAAGAGCAACTGAAAGACGAGGGCCACAAGTACAAGGCGGGCAAGTTCAGCTTCATGGGCAATGGTCGGGCCAAGGCGAACTTTGCCGCAGATGGATTTGTAAAAATCCTCGCCGACGCTGACACCGACCGTATCTTGGGCGCACACATTATCGGGCCCAGCGCAGGCGATCTGATCCACGAGATCTGCGTCGCAATGGAATTCGGCGCTTCTGCCGAGGACCTAGCGCTGACCTGCCACGCCCATCCCACCTATTCCGAAGCCGTGCGTGAGGCAGCCCTCGCCTGCGGATTGGGACCAATACACAGCTAGGCTATCCAGAAATACCCCCAAAAGCCCCGGCGCGCGACCTAGCGTTTGTAGGGGCTTTTTTATCCCGGTCGCATCGCGGCGCGTCCACAACCTGCCGCACTTGGTGGTGCGCCAGCACATTCTTGCCGATCCCGTCCATACGGAGGGGAACTTTTCTGCCGAGCGCTATGTTTTACCTCAGGGGACACCGTGCGGGTCATTGTTTTCGTTGAGACGCACACCCTTTGATAAACGGGCCAGCCTTGGCTCAGGACGCATTTTGGAACGACAAAAGGACATCACAATGGATCGTCGCAGCTCATTTAAACTGATTGGGGGCGGTGCCGCCCTGCTGACCCTCGCCGCCTGCGCGCAACCCCAGGACCCCGACATCGTGGATATCGCGTCGGGCGATCCAAATTTCTCGACACTTGTAGCCGCTGTTCAGGCCGCGGGTCTGGTCGACACTCTGAAAGGACCCGGCCCCTTTACGGTCTTTGCACCCACAAACGACGCTTTCGCTGCACTTCCCGCTGGCACCGTCGATAACTTGCTCTTGCCGGAAAACCGCGATCAACTGGTCGATATCCTGACTTACCATGTCGTACCGGGCCAGATTGCCGCCGGCGACGTGTTGGGCACACGTCAGAATGTGACGACCGTTCAAGGGGGTACGCTGGACGTGAACGGTATCGTGGGCAAGTTTGGCTCGGGTGTAACGGTCAATGGTGCCAACGTCATTCAGGCCGACATCTTTGCGTCGAACGGCGTGATTCATGCCATCGATCAGGTGTTGCTGCCCTGATTTAACATAATCTGTCCCCGCGGGGACAGATTATGTTAATTTACCACATGGTCCGGGCCGCGCGCTCGGGCCATGCCTCATCATAGGGTCTTCCGCCCTCTTCTCCCTTTGAAACCTCAGCCAGAATTTCACCGGGCGTGGGCAGAGCCTGCCCGTCATCTCGGGTCCAGAGCTCAGCACGGATCAAAGCACGTGCACATTGAGTATAGACCTCGCCAATCTTGACCACGATCACGGTGGCCGGATTGCGGCCTTTCTGCTCGAACCGCGCGCGCAGCCCGTCATTTGTCGTCAATCGCGCCTGTCCATTCACACGCACAACCGTGTTCGATCCGGGCACCATGAACATCAACGATACGCGCCCATCGACCACGATATTGCGCAGGCTATCGAGCCGTTGGTTGCCGCGCCAATCGGGCAGTGCGAGCGTCTTGGCGTCAAGCTGCAACACAACAGGTCCGTCGTCCCCGCGGGGACTACCATCAGTCCCGTCCGGCCCCACAGTGGACAACACCAAGAAGCGGGAGCGGTCGATCCACTTGGCATAGAGCGGCGTCAGATGGTCAGCGACCTTGCGTATAGACGCCGCACCTGGCGTGCCGTAAAGCGCTTCGAGCGCCCGAATGTCCTTAATGAACTCCATGGGGATCGAACCCTCCTTCGCGCATCAACGCGTTAGACCGCGCCTCGACCGTGTCTTCCAACTGCGCCATGAACGCCTCGCGCGGCATGCCCTCGGGCATAACCGGCAGAAACTCGACCACTGCCGTGCCGGGCGCGCGGCGAATGCCCTTGCGAGGCCAGAACAGGCCCGCATTGGTGGCTACGGGCACGCAGGGTTGACCAAGCTGGTCGTAAAGTACCGCGGTGCCGACCTTGTAAGGCACCTTGGCTCCCGGCGCCACGCGCGTGCCTTGGCTGTAGATGATCAACTGCCCCGGATGCGCACGCCCGGCCTGAACGTCGCGCACCATCTTGGCGATGGCAGCGCCGCGCTTGCCACGGGCCACGGGCACGCAGCCCAGACGCTTCGCATAGATGCCGATGATGGGGGTGAACAGCAACTCGCGCTTCATGATGAACTTTGCCGCGGGCAGCGCGTGAAAGATCAGCATGATATCTAGAAAGGACTGGTGTTTCGCCGCGATCAAGACCTCGCCTTGGGGCACCTTGCCCCGCACCTCACCCTTGATCCCGACCATCCAGCCCATCGTCCAGAACACCCATTTGCAATAAGTCTTGCAGGCGGCATAGGCACCCTTGCGGCTGAAGATCGCATAAGGGGCAAAGATGATGCCAAGCACCAACATGGCGAGGTAAATCTGGCCGATAAAGAGCGCAGAGCGGATCATTTGCATTAGGTGAGTGTCCTTAAGGCGCGGCGCGCGGCATAGGCTGTGGCAAAAAGCGCGACGGCGCCGCAGATGAGCGGGAGCAGCAGAGGCACGAACCAACCTGCCCCCTGAAAGCCAAGACCGGTGAGAAAGCCGGGCGTCTCGCCAGCCGAAGGCAAAAGCAACACGACAAGCAGACCGATGACTACACCAACAGCTGAGCCTGCAAGGGCGCGCAACGTGAAGCGGCGCACAAAGGCGTTGGCGATATAGCTGTCGGTGGCCCCCACAAGGCGGAGCACCGCTATCACCTGCGCGTTGGCGGCAAGCGCGGCATTTGCGGCCAATGTCACCATGGCAGCCACGGCGCCGATAATCAGAGCCGCCACGGACCAGCCCAACAGCCGCAAGCGCTGCGCGGCGGACACAAGGGGCGCACGCCAACGGCCATGGTCGTCCAGCACCGCGCCGGGCACTTCCGCTGCCAACCGCAAGCGCAGACCGGTGGGCTCGAAGCCTTGTGCGCTTGCCTCGATCTCGATCAGGCGCGGGACCGGTAGCGTGTCAAGCGGCAGATCCTGGCCAAACCAGGGGGCAAGCAGCGCTTGCTGTTCCTCATCACTGAGCGCACGGGCCGATATGATACCAGGCGTGGTCGAAAGTACCTCAAGCGCGGCAGCGGTCTGGATCGCATGCTGATCCGCCGGGGCGACGATGCGGATGGTGGCCGTGCCGGTCAGTTCGTCCCCCCAGCGGTCGGCAAGCCGGCCTGACGCCAGAGATAATGCCAGTGCAAACACAGCCAGAAAGGCCATCGCACCGGAGACAAACAGTGTAAGTTGAGCTGTAAAGCCCGTGGGCGGGACCACCCGGTCCGCCTGCCGGTCGCCTGCCAAGAGGCCACGCAGGTTGGCGAGCTTGAGCATCATCACAGGTCCGCCCCGGCCAATTGCACCCGCCGGTTAGAGATACGCAGCACGCGGGCCTGGACCTGTGCCTTGGCCGCGCGGATCAGTGACAGATCATGCGTCGCGATCAGCACCGTCTTGCCCATCTTGTTCAATTCGACCAGCAGGGTCAGCAAACGCTGCGACATATCCCAGTCGACATTGCCTGTGGGCTCGTCCGCCAGCACCACATCTGGCGAGACAATGATCGCCCGTGCAAGCGCGGCACGCTGGCGTTCACCGCCCGACAATTCGGGAGGCAACGCCTCTGCGCGGTTCGTCAAACCGACCCAAGCCATCAGTTCGATCAGGTCGTTGCCGGCCATCGTATGCGCATGGCGCCCCGACACCATCAACGGCAGGGCAATGTTGTCAGAGACGGCCAAGTGATCAAGAAACTGCACGTCCTGATGCACCACGCCGACGCGCCTCCGCATCTTGGCGATGTCATCGCGTTCGAGGCTGCGCACATCGCGGTTGAATAGGCGCACCTGCCCCGCCGTGGGCAACAGCGCGCCGTAGCAAAGCTTGAGAAACGTGGTTTTCCCCGCGCCTGACGGTCCGGTCAGGAAATGGAACGATCCCGGTGCCAGCTTAACCGAGATATCGGACAAAAGCTCACCCCCGCCATAGCTGTAGGCTACATTTTCCAGCTCGATCACGCGTGCCCCCGCCCCTTTGGCACCTGTTGTGCCTCAGCACCATGCCGGATTCAATGTGTATGCTGTGGGCAGCGCCCAGGCACTTATGTCTTTTCTCAAACCAGCCCACAACATATGGTCGTGCCCAAAACGAGGCAGGACCCAAAATGCGGCTGATATGTCCAAATTGCGATGCGCAATACGAGGTGGTGGATGATGTCATCCCCGTCGAAGGGCGCGATGTACAGTGTTCCAACTGCGGTCAGACGTGGTTTCAACACCATCCCGACCACATGCCCGAGCAAGAGGAAGAGGGTCCCGAGCTGGTCGATGTGGCGCCTGACGAAGACCAGCTGGCCGCCGATGAAGAGCCTGTCGAAGCGCCGGTGCCAAAGCGCCGCGAACTTGATCCAGACGTAGCGGACATTCTGCGGGAGGAGGCGGAACTGGAAAGCCAGGCACGTGCCACCGAGGTCGAAGCGTTGGAAAGCCAACCCGATCTCGGGCTCGACACAGCCGAGGCCGATACCGACAAGCGGTCACGCGAGGCGCGCGAACGCATGGCCAAGATGCGTGGAGAAGAAACCGGTCCCGACCACGTCTCAGAAGAGGCGGCCACTGCGGCAGCCATTGCATCCCGCCGCGATCTGCTCCCCGATATCGACGAGATCAACTCTACCTTGCGCTCGACCAATGACCGCGAGGGAAACGAGAGCGCGCAATACGATGAACTAAAAGAGACGGCCCAAGCCAAATCGGGTTTTCGGCGCGGATTTTTGCTGATGGTGCTGTTGGCCGTGATCCTGCTTGCCGTCTATGTGTTTGCGCCCGCCATAGCGCAATCGGTGCCGCAAGCCGATCCGTTCCTTAACGCCTATGTAGCCCAAGTCGACAATGCGCGCGTTTGGCTTGACGGCCAAGTGGCAGCGGGCCTGACATGGCTCGATAATCTGACGGCGACAGAGGGCGAGTAACACCTAGAAGCGGTCAAGCAATCGCTTGAGGTAGTCCAGTTCCACATCCGGGCGTTCTCCTTCGCCCGACCGACGCCGGATTTCATCCAGCAGATCGCGCGCCCGGCGATATACATCCTCGCCTTGTAACAGCCCTTCTTCGGTGCCGACGGACCCGTTTGAGCCAGGATCACGGCCCAGCGGGTCACGCGCCTCGGCGCGGCGATCGCTTTCGGACGTGCCCTGACCCTGTTGCGCGTTTTGCTGTTCCTGCTGCATCGCCTCGCCCAGCGCGCGCATCCCTTCGCGCAGCGCTTCCATGGCTTGAGACTGATTGTCGATGGCTTCTGCGAAATCCTCTTGGCGCAGCGCCTCTTCGGCACCGTCCATGGCGCGCCCCGCGCGGTCCAGAGCCTCACGAGCGGCGTCGCCCTCGGGCGTGCCCTCTCCGGGCAGGCTGCCTTGCTGGCGGCGCAATTCGTCACGCAGCGCCTGCTGCCGGTCAGCAAGTGAGCCTTCGCCCTGCCCTTGCCCCTCGGCCTGTTCGTTGCCTTCGCCACCCTGCTGATTGTCGCCCTGCTCACCCTGCCCCTCGCCACCTTGGGTGTGCTGGTTGCCCCGGCCCTGACCACCATCGCGACCCTCATTGCCTTGGCTTTCACCCGCATTGGCACCAGGATTGAATTGTTCCTGTAAGTCGCGGAAGGCTTGGTCACTGAGCCCCTGCTGCTCGCGCAATGTTTCGGCCAGTCCCTCCATCGCCTGCTCGCCCGCGCTTTGACCCTCACCACCCTGGCCTTGGGTGATTTGCATGTTTTCCAGCATTTCCTGCAATTGTCGTAGCGCCTCTTCGGCCTCGGCCATGCGGCCCTGTTCCATCAGTTCCTGAATGCGGTCCATCATGCGCTGGATGTCATCCTGCGTCATCTGCATCTGGTTCTGGGACTGCTGCTGGTTCTCGTCGCTGTTTTGGCGGTCCAGTTCAGCCTGACGCGAGAGTTGGCGCATATAATCGTCAGTGGCGCGGCGCAACTCGCGCATCAGCTCTTCGATCTCGGCGGGGCTGGCGCCATCACGCATGGCCTGTTCCAAGCGCTCGCGCGCACGGCGCAGACGTTCAAGCGCGTCAGATAGATCCCCTTCCTCGATCCCGAGCGCAAGGTCCCACATGTCGCGCGCGACGTCTTCCTGCTGCTCGTCCGTCAGCCCATAGCTGGCCAGCGTCTCAAGCTTGTCGATCACCCGCCGCAGGCGCAATTGATCCACTTCGCGCCGGAACACGTCATCGGGCAGGTGCGCCACAGCACGCAGAATCTGTGCCACGCGGGTGCTGTTTTGCTTGGACCAAAGTAGATCGCGGCGTTGTTCAATGATGGATGCCGCGAGGGGGTCAAAAAAACGTCGACCCGGCAGGACCATCTTGAAGGGCTCCGTTTCCGATTGCTGTTCAGCCGCATCAAGAGCTGTCATAACCACGGTGACGGGCAGGTTGGCCCACGGGTGTTCGGAAAAATCCTCGACCAGCGCTTCCTCGAAATCTTTGCGGTCGCCGGTAAAGGGCATGGGCAGCGACGCGGCGATGTCCGGGCGTGGTTCGGGTGCGATGGCAAGGCCGTGACGGCGATCCACCTCGGTCAGATCAACAGCAAAACGTGCCTCGCCCGCCTCGACCCCATAGTCGTCGGACGCGGCAAAAGGCAGCGTCATCTCGCCCAGTGCAGTGGCCTCGGGGCGATCCAGTACGGCGATATTCGGAGCCACATCCGGCAACACGGACACGGACCAGATGCGGCCACCAGGGCCGTTGATCGCAATCTCGCCGGATTGGATGACGGTAAAATCCTGTTCGGGGTCCGAAGCCGGGGGCACTTCGCCAACGCGGCCCGAGACTGTCTCAGCCACCGTCAGCGCACCTACCTCACCGTAGAGCCGCAATGTAATAAGCGACCCTGCAGGGACTTCCAGAGGTCCCTCGGCGATGTCATTCAGATAAATTGTCGGCCGCCCGGTGTAGCGCGGGCTTTCAGCCCACCCCTCCCAAACCGGTCCCGCGGCAAGGCTATCACCCGCGCCAGGTGCCATATCCGCGACTGAGCCAACGCGCCAAACCGAGCCAAAAACAAGCGCCACCCCAAAGATCAACGCCGCCACATAGCGTAGCGCATAAGGGTCGCGCCGCGCGATGCGAAGATCTGCGGGCACCGCCTGAGCTTGGGTCGCGCGTTCGGCCATGCGTGACTGGTGCGCACGCCACACGGCAGTTGATGCCGCGTCGTTGTCGCCGATGGCCTGTTCATCCATCAGTGCCTGAATCGGTCGACCGGGCAGTGTCTCATCCAGCCGGACGAGCGCCGCCTCGCGCGTGGGTATGCGGAACTTGCGCAGCGCATACACCAATGTAGCGACGGCGGCACCAGTGGCGACAACAGCCAGCGCCCAGACCAATTCCACCATAACGGTGTCTTGCAAACCCAACATGAGGAGGGCCAGAACGGCCAGAACAACCGTTGTCAGCGGCCACATGGCCTGCCAGAGCGCTTCGGCAAACATGCCTGCGCGCGTCCATGCCAAAGGCCAACGTAGAGCCTTCAGCCCACGCCGCACGTCATGTCTGGAGAAATTGGCCATTCATCGCGTCCCTTACCGGTGGCGGGGCCACTGCCTGTGGCGCGGGCCGCACCATAGCGCCCATACCCTTAACATAGGCGCTGATCGCATCAGAGCCACCCTGGGATGCTATCGCGATTTATGATTTCGTCAAAGGTCGGGCGTGCGCGGATCACCGCGTATTGATCTTCATGCACCAGCACCTCGGGGATTAGAGGGCGGGTGTTGTACTCACTGCTCATCACCGCGCCATAGGCGCCCGCGGACCGGAAGGCGACCAGGTCACCCGCGCCGAGCGGGGGCATCATCCGCTGCTTTGCAAAGGTATCACCCGATTCGCAGACCGGCCCCACGATGTCGTAGGGCAACTGATCTGTGCCGGGTGCGGGTTCGATGACCGGTACGATGTCGTGATAGGCTTCATACATGGCCGGGCGGATCAAGTCGTTCATGGCGCCATCAAGGATCAGGAAGTCGCGACCTTCACCAGACTTCACGTAGATCACTTCGCTGACCATCAACCCGGCGTTGCCTGCGATCAGGCGGCCCGGTTCGATCTCGACCTCGCAGCCAAGATGCCCAACGGTCCGCTTGATGAGCGCACCGTAATCGGTGGGCAATGGCGGTGCGTCGTTCGACCGGGTGTAAGGGATACCCAGACCACCGCCCAAATCAAGGCGGCGGATGTCATGACCATCTTCGCGCAGTTGCACGGTCAGTTCGGCAACTTTCTGGTATGCGAGTTCGAATGGGGCAAGATCGGTCAGCTGCGAGCCGATATGGACGTCGATGCCAATCACGTCGAGGTGCTCCATAGTGCCTGCCATGGCGTAGACTGCGCGTGCACGGGTAATTGGAATACCAAACTTGTTCTCGGACTTGCCGGTGGCGATCTTGGCATGCGTCTTGGCGTCCACGTCCGGGTTCACGCGAATGGTGATGGGGGCACGCACGCCCACCTCGCCCGCGATCCGATTCAACTCCGCCATCTCGGGCTCGGATTCGACGTTGAACTGGCGGATGCCCCCCTTCAGCGCCATGCGGATTTCATCCGCGGTCTTGCCCACCCCGGAAAAGACGATCTTTTCGCCCGGCACCCCTGCGGCTTTGGCGCGCTGGTATTCGCCCCCTGACACCACATCCATACCGGCACCTGCCTGCGCCAACGTCTTCAGGATCGCCTGATTGCTCGCCGCCTTCATGGCGTAGCACACCAGATGGTTCATACCGTCAAGCGCTTCGTCAAACAGCGTGAAATGGCGCAACAACGTCGCGGTCGAATAAACGTAAAAGGGCGTGCCCACGGCAGCCGCAATCTCGGCGACGGGCACATCTTCGGCATGCAAGACACCGTGGCGATAGAGAAAGTGATCCATAACCGTCGCGTTTATCGGGCGCGCGGCGAAGGATCAATCAGGTGGAGGGGCGTGACCGCAAAAACAGGTACAGCGGCAGGCCGCAACTGACCCCGATGCAGAACGTCGCTGGGATTGCAATCAGGTCAAGCCACGTCCGGCGCTTGATCACTTCGGCAATGATCCAGACGGTCAATGCCACGGCTGCGACGGTCAGGTCCCAAACCAGCCCGCTGGTGGCCGCATTCACGTGCCACGCATCCACCATAGCCATGATGTCCCAGGTGTTGGCCTGAAACCAGCTGATGAAATAGTACATCGGGTGAATGGCGCCCCAGATTGCAAGCGCCAGATAGATCATACGCATGGCTCAGAACAGGCTCACACCCACCGCAAGCGGACCACGGCTGACACCGACAGTGCCCCCGGCATGAACACCACCTGAACCGACGCCGATGGTCACGCCGCCATGGGGCTGGACCGGCTCACCATCCGCCCCACAGGCGGCAAGCGCCAGCAGCGACAGCACACACAGAACTCGGATCATGTGATATCCTTTCTCCACCGGGCAATCTGCGCACGAACCTGATCCGGCGCAGTGCCGCCATAACTTGTACGCGATGCCACAGAATTTTCCACGCTCAAAACGGCAAAAACATCTTCGGTGATGCCGTCATGCGCCGATTTCATCTGATCCAACGTCAGATCGGGCAGGTCTTTGCCTTCCGCCTCGGCCAGCGCCACAAGGCTGCCGGTGATGTGGTGCGCATCGCGGAAGGGCAAGCCCAACACCCGGACTAACCAATCAGCAAGGTCCGTAGCGGTTGAAAACCCGGACCCGGCGGCCGAGGCCAGACTGTCACGGTTGGCGGTCATGTCCCGCACCATCCCGTCCATTGCCGCAAGCGCCAGCATCCAGTTGTCGGCAGCGTCGAACACCTGTTCCTTGTCTTCCTGCATGTCCTTGGAATAGGCCAGCGGCAGCCCCTTCATCACCATAATCAGCGCGGTATTGGCGCCAAAGACGCGGCCCACCTTGGCCCGGATTAGCTCGGCCGCGTCCGGGTTCTTCTTTTGCGGCATGATGGACGAGCCCGTCGAAAACCGGTCCGACAGGGTCACAAACCGGAACTGGGCCGAGGACCAGATCACCAATTCTTCAGCAAAGCGGCTCAGGTGCACCGCACAAATGCTCGCCGTGCTTAGAAACTCCAGCGCAAAATCCCGGTCGCTCACCGCGTCCAGGGAGTTGGCGGCAGGCTGGTCAAAGCCCAAAGCCTCCGCCGTCATCTGCCGATCAATCGGGAATGAGGTACCTGCCAGCGCCGCAGCCCCCAAGGGCGATGTGTTCATCCGCGCCCGCGCATCGCGCACACGGGACAGGTCGCGGCCAAACATCTCGACATAGGCCATCATGTGATGGCCCCACGTCACTGGCTGTGCGGTCTGCAAATGGGTGAAACCGGGCATGACCCAATCGGCCCCTGCCTCTGCCTGATCCAAGAGCGCCGCGATCAGCGACAAGAGCGCCCCTTCAGCGGCATCGAACTGATCGCGCACCCACAGCTTGAAATCGGTCGCCACCTGATCGTTGCGCGACCGCCCGGTGTGCAAACGGCCCGCGGGTTCACCAATCACCTCTTTCAGCCGCGCCTCCACGTTCATGTGAATGTCTTCGAGCGCGGTCGAAAACTGAAACGTGCCCGCTTCAATTTCTGACAAGACCGTGAGCAGCCCTTCCCGGATGGCCTCCACGTCCTTATCACTCAGGATGCCGGTGGCGCCTAACATGGCGGCATGGGCCCGTGAACCTGCGATGTCTTGGGACGCCATGCGCTGGTCAAATCCGATCGAGGCATTAATTGCCTCCATAATCGCATCTGGCCCGGCGGCAAAACGCCCCCCCCACATTGCATTAGCGGATTTATCGGACATGAACGTGCCACCTTGAGGAAGATGATGAAAAAGCTTGTTACCGCAGCCCTCTACATGGCCCTGAGCGTGGGCGCAATTCCTGCCCTGGCTGACACATCGGCGGCCGAGGCCCTGCGTGATGGCGATATGAAAAAGCTGATCTTCCACGGGATGCCCCAGGCGGTGTCGAACCAAGCCTTTGACTTGGCCGACGGGGCAGGCGAAGGGACACTTGCCGACTACGAAGGTAAACACGTCCTGGTTAACTTCTGGGCCACATGGTGCGCACCCTGCCGCCACGAAATGCCCATGTTGTCCGAATTGCAGGCCGAGTTTGGCGGTGATGACTTCGAGGTCGTGACCATCGCCACGGGCAGGAACAACCCTGCCGCAATCGTGAAATTCTTGGAAGAGATCGGCGCCACGAACCTGCCCCGCCATCAGGACCCCAAGCAAAAGCTGGCAGCGCAGATGGCGGTGTTCGGTCTGCCCATCACCGTTCTGATCGACCCCGGCGGCCGTGAGATCGCACGCTTAAGGGGGGATGCAGATTGGTCCTCGGATAGCGCCAAAGCGATTATTGCATCGCTGATTGGCGCCGAAAGCAGCTAGAACGCCAGCGCACCGACATCAAGCGTCAACATTGTGCTGCGTTTGTGCACACGCAAACAAAGCCCTTCTGCCGACTGGGTGACGCCACGCAAGGCTTGACGAACCGGTGCGCGTACCACTGGAATGCCAGCAAGGAGGAACGCGTTGTGCCCTTGCACATCCTGGTGGTCTTGGTGGTTTTTGGCATCGCGGGCATCACGCTCGCCTTGCACCTGCTTGGTCTGTCCCGCACAGCACCCTTCGCGGATGGGACAGCGCGCGCTGCTTGGCTGCGGGCGTACCCAGATGATGAAATCTTGAGCATTCAGATCACCCGCGAGGGACACGTGGCGCGGATCACCACCACGCAAGGCAAAGGCATTCTTTGGCAAATGGGCACACACGACTGTGCCCGCCGTCTGAACGGTCAAGAAACGCTTACCTGCAAAGCCGGTGGCGCTGTGCTGCACCTGAACGACTATGCGGCACCCCGCGTCCGACTGGCGCTGTCCTCCTCCGAGCAAACAGAGTGGCAGACCTGGATCGTGTCAAGCTGATGGCAGACCTCACTTACCCGGATATTGTACAACTGGCCGTTCCTTTTTTCATCGCGGCCATCGGTATCGAACTAACGTGGATTGTAGTGAAAGGCCGCGGCGGGCAATACGAAACTCGCGATGCTGTCACCTCGCTGATCATGGGTGCGGGCAATGTCGCGTCCGGCATCTTGTTGGGCTTCATTGCCTGGGGCTTTTTCATGTGGCTTTGGGCCCTGACACCGTTCGACCTTGGCACCAGCGCCTGGGTGGTACTGGCTTGCTTTGTCCTCGATGACCTGCGCTACTACTGGGTGCACCGGTTCGGGCATCGTATCCGCTGGGTTTGGGCCAGCCATGTGAACCATCACTCGTCACAACACTACAATCTGACCACCGCTTTACGACAATCCTGGACCGGCACCTTTACTTTCATGATGGTCGTCCGCGCACCCCTGATTCTGATTGGTTTCCATCCAGCGATGGTTCTGTTTGTCGGCGGCCTCAACCTGATCTACCAGTTCTGGATCCATACCGAAGCCATCGGGCGGCTACCGCGCTGGATCGAAAACATCATGAACACTCCAAGTCATCATCGGGTGCACCACGGACGCAACGCGCGCTATCTCGACGCAAACTATGCCGGCGTCTTCATCATCTGGGACAAGATGTTCGGTACATTTGTGCCGGAACGCGACAGCGAAAAACCCGATTACGGGCTCGTACAGAACCTGGGGACCTTCAATCCGATCCGCGTGGCCTTCCATGAGTGGGTCAGCTTGTGGAAGGATGTCACGCAGCGGGGCCTCACAATGAAGGAACGCGCCAGATACGCAGTCGCCCCACCTGGCTGGAGCCACGATGACAGCCGGGACACATCCGAGCAGATCAAGGCCAAGCATCTTGCGCGCGCACCCGACGACAAGGGCACGCCAGGCTTCACCTGATTGTTCTTCTCTGTTTCCAAAAATCCTGGGGGCGCGCGATAGCGGCGAGGGCAAAGCCCCTTGAAAACTGGCGTCGCGCGCAGCGCGCCCTTGGGATCAGGCGGCGTAGTGCAAAACCGCAGCTTCACTTGCGCTCAGGCTTCGACGCGCGTGATTGCCATATGCGTTCGGATCAGCCTCTAACATCGGCATCTGTGCCAACAAACGGGTACGATCCCCCTCGGTCAGCAAAGACAACGCGGCATTTGCAGGATGGAAGCTCTCGGTCTCGACCCCGTTTGCGCGCAGGATTTCATGGCGTGGCAAGAGTAGATGTACGTAAGTGACCTCGCGCTGCCGTTGCGCCACGGTGATTGACTGGCCATTGACCAGGTCCTTGGCGGCAACCAGCACTTCAGGTGTGTTGAACAGTTCGCGGGCCACGGCACCCTTGACCAAGATGCGATGATCCGGCGACACGACAAGCGGATGGCGTGGATGTTCCCCGCCCAAGGCACCACGCTCAAGGCGCACAGGGCGCAAGTGCGGCATTGCAAATAGCCGCGCGCCCGTCATACGTCTACTTCCCACCCACAATATCTCTTGCGCGCCGCTGTCTTGCGTTTGAACGCTGTCACCCTCACGCAGGTCCTCAATAGCGCGTGGCCCATTTGGCGTATCGATCAGCGTGCCAGGTGTGAAGCATATGACACCTCCACGCTGTTCGTCCTGATCCCTTTCTTCATCCTGGCGAAAGGCGTGGTGCACCACCCAAAGGTCCACGCCCCGCGGCGGAATATCGTCAAGGAACATCAATAGGGGCTGGCGGTGCTTACCAAGATCGATCACCGTTACAGTAAAGCTCTTTGTGCCATCGGTGACGACAAAGCTGCTGTCGGTCATAAACGCTGGGCCCTCGCCGGTCGCCGGGGGCGGAGATCGCCGTTCAAGTGCGGTGCCAACCAGATTGTGCACCGACCGCGCCGCCTGCCGCCGCATCTCCTCTTGCCCATCTGCCCCGTCCAGTCGCAACACATTCTGCGGACCGTCTACGCGCACCACCTCGCCGCGCCACATCCACGAAGCCCCTACGACCAAAGCCGACAGCGGTGCGCCCCTAAGGCCGTCCAGTTCTGTTTGCGTCCAGGAGATGACAAACGTGCCACGAAAGCCCGCGTTCATTGCCTGTTTACCTGCCTTTTGTTTCTTGTTGCCGAAAGATTAGCAAACCAGACCACTCCTGTGAAGCGGGGCTCTTCAAACAGTTCCAATGTGTTGCATGGCGCAACTGATGTTGATGGATTGATGCAACCGCGCGTGTTTGGAATTCTGCATTGTGCTCACCCTTATAGTTCTATAATTCGCAAATTATGGAAATACTGATTTCAACGTGCCTAGCGACCCTAGGCCATCCTCAAAGACTGGCGTTATTCAGGTTGCTGATGCGCCGCTACCCGGACCGTGTTCCGGCTACTGAGCTTGCGGATGCCCTTGATCTGAAGCCCAGCACTTTATCCGCTTACGTTAACGCGTTGATGAGGGTCGGACTTATCAGAAAAGAGCGGGTTGGAACCTCGCTGCGATATTCTGTTCAGATGGAAACCGCGCGCGAAACCTTCGACTATCTGCTGCGCGATTGCTGTCGTGGTCGACCAGAGATGTGTTTGCCACTCACCGGCTCAACCATGCTTGAGGACAATCCCGCGACCGACCGGAAGTACAATGTGCTGTTCATATGTAGGGGCAACTTCGCTCGGTCAATTTTTGCTGAAGCGATCCTGCGCAACGAGGCAGGGGATCGTTTTGTTGCTTACTCGGCGGGAACCATGTCCCGATCCGAACCGAACCCTCTTGCCTTGGATGTGCTGGACCTAAACGGTCACGATATTTCTGATCTAAAGTCAAAAACCATTGCAGTCTTTCAGCGCGATGATGCACCCCGTTTCGATTTCGTCTTTACCGTCTGCAACGCTGCTGCGAACCAGGATTGCGCAGCGTGGACGGGTCAACCGATAAGCGCGCATTGGGGGGTGCCCGATCCAGTTCGGGTCAAGGGCAGCGCTGCCGAAAAAACGCTAGCGTTTCATCAGACCTACAGCACGCTTTCGAACCGCGTAGCAGCGTTCGCAGCCCTGCCAATTCAATCACTGGATCGGGTCGCCTTGCAAAGCGCAGTTGATGACATTGCCAAAAAGGACAAAGGAATGCCGTCGTGACCACCTATGCACTGAACGGTCTTGGCCGTATCGGGAAACTGGCTTTGAAGCCGCTGCTGGAACGGGGAGCGAAGATCGCTTGGATCAATGATGCGGTCGGTAATCCCGAAATGCACGCGCATCTTCTTGAATTCGACACGGTACACGGCCGGTGGAATGCTGAGTTTTCGCATGATCCTGAGAGTGTCACTGTTAACGGCACGCGGCTGCCGTTCATTGGAACCGGAAGCATCGCCAAGCTTCCGCTGGACGGGGTCGATGTAATGATCGACTGTACCGGCGTTTTCAAGACTGAAGCAAAGATTACCCCCTATTTTGACGCAGGGGTGAAAAAGGTTGTCGTGTCGGCGCCGGTCAAAGACGGCGGTGCAGCAAACATTGTCTATGGCGTTAACGAAGGTATCTATAACCCGAGCCAGCACCGTATTGTGACGGCCGCAAGTTGCACGACAAACTGCCTTGCGCCGGTGGTGAAAGTCATTCACGAAAACATAGGTATCAAGCATGGGTCAATCACAACGGTCCACGACGTCACCAACACCCAAACCATTGTGGACCGACCTGCAAAAGATCTGCGCCGGGCACGTTCGGCGCTTAATTCGCTGATACCCACGACAACGGGTAGCGCAACAGCTATCACACTGATTTACCCTGATCTCGCCGGGCGCCTGAACGGACATGCCGTCCGCGTACCCTTATTGAATGCCTCGCTGACAGACTGCGTCTTTGAGGTCGAGCGCAGCACCACAGCCGAAGAGGTCAACGCACTTTTCAAAACTGCCGCCGACGGGCACCTCAAGGGCATCCTCGGCTATGAGGAGCGCCCATTGGTATCGACTGACTATACCAACGACACACGCTCAACCATCGTGGACGCACCTTCGACGATGGTGGTGAACGAAACGCAAGTGAAAGTGTACGCGTGGTACGATAACGAAATGGGCTATGCCAATAGATTGGTGGATGTCGCCCTTCTGGTCGGGGCGTCGGTTTGATGGAAACCTCTGCACGACCCGAGGGACTATCCGCATACATGGCCGTTACGGCCGCCTATTGGGGGTTCATGCTCACCGACGGCGCGCTTAGAATGCTGGTGCTTTTGCATTTTCACACTTTGGGCTTCTCGTCGGTCCAACTTGCTTACCTCTTCGTTCTGTACGAAATCGCCGGAATGGTGACGAACCTCTGCGCCGGTTGGCTTGCGGCACGGTTTGGGCTGACGTCCACCCTTTATGCAGGTTTGGGGCTGCAGGTTCTTGCGTTGTTGGCGTTGGCACAGCTTGATCCCGGTTGGGCGATAGGCATCTCAGTTGCCTATGTGATGATTGTGCAGGGTGCGAGCGGAGTGGCCAAAGACCTTGCCAAGATGTCATCCAAATCCGCGGTAAAGCTGCTCGCTCCGACCGAAGGCGGTGGGTTGTTTCGGTGGGTCGCGCTTTTGACAGGGTCCAAAAATGCGGTGAAGGGCCTTGGCTTTCTTCTCGGGGCAGCACTTTTGGCCACTCTCGGGTTTACGTGGTCGGTGTTGGGTATGGCCACGTTCCTGACCATCGTTCTGTTTGCTGTTCTCACCTTGATGCCATCCGGGCTACCAGCCGGACGCAAGAGCGCCAAGTTCGCCGAGGTCTTTTCCAAATCGGCAAACGTGAATTGGCTCTCCATTGCGCGGGTTTTTCTGTTTGGGGCGAGGGATGTCTGGTTCGTGGTTGGGATACCGATCTACTTCTATGCGGTCCTGTCCGATGGTAGCGAAGCCGGCAATCGAGCCGCATTCTTCATGATCGGAACATTTATGGCAGGATGGGTGATCCTTTATGGATTTATGCAAGCCGCTACGCCACGCTTGATGAACGTAGCACAGCGCCCCACGACCGACGTTGTGCGGTCCGCCCGCGGTTGGGCTTGGCTGCTGGCGGTCATTCCTGCGCTGCTTACATTTGCGGCTTTGGCTTCCGCAGAACCGCAGACCTGGTTGTCGATCGCCCTCATTGTCGGTCTGCTTGCCTTTGGCGCCGTATTCGCGATCAACTCGGCCCTACACTCCTACCTTATCCTTGCCTTCACCAAGGCTGAGCGCGTCACCATGGATGTTGGTTTCTATTATATGGCGAATGCAGGTGGTAGGTTGTCGGGCACAATATTGTCCGGTTTGACCTATCAGGTGGGAGGCTTGCCGCTCATGCTTGGGACGGCGACACTAATGGTCGCATCAGCGGCGATCGCTGCCGGTTACTTAAAAGAAGTCTAAGCCCAGTCGATCAGCTCTGTAGCTGCTTCGACGTGAGCCATTTTTTGATGTCTTCGATCGGAGCGCCGACAAACTCGCTTGGCGTTTTATCATCAAAGACGTGCTTGCGCGGGTCAAATATGCTTGGACCACGGGCATTTCTTTTTCGTATCCAAACCGCAGCTATGCGCTTATCTTCGTCTAACTCTGCGACGTAGCAATCCATGTCCCCGCCCCCAGTAAAGCGTACCACCTCCGTCACGCTAGATGCCTCCATGCGATTCGAAAAGGTAAACGGCTTGGTCGGACCAGGGTGCGAGGTGTAACGCCCCGGTGAGTTGCTCATCGGCGCGTTCATGAACACGTATTTTGGTTGTTAAAATTTGCCGGGCGACCAGAAGTACGTCTCGCCCGAACTGTCATCGACCCCGTCATTGTCGGTGCTGATCCAGGCCGTGCCATCTTCGAAAATGGCCAGTCCCTCGACCTTGTCGACGACGAACCCGCTCAGCGACTGAAGATCAGGTATCAGGTCGCGGACTTCTTCTTTGCGCACCACTGGCAATTCACTGCCCAATGGTGCTGGCACCATATCGACGGCGGGAATACGATAAATCTTCTTCGTTACCGCAGCGCCACCGATTTGGTTATCACGCTCGATAACGTATACAAAATCGCCATGAGCCACGATTTCTGAGAGACCGACCCAGCCCGTTTGAGGCTCTGCCTTGGGATAATGAACGGCGCCCCATTCTTCGGTTACAAGGTCGTAAGCCACCAGCTTCACATGGTTGGCCGGATCATCCGCCCACTCACGCTGCACTGCCAGCCACAGGGTATTGCCAATTCTGGTAATGCCTTCGAACCCAAAGCGGCGTTCAACCGCCATCAATTCGCGCGGCAGGCCGATTTCGCCGGTGCGGAACTGTATCTGACCATTGGCATCCACGTGATAGATCGCATGAGGGATTGCCCGGTCGGTGCGCCCTTCTGAGGCGATAAAAAAGCCACCCGCGCCGTCCAGTGCAATGCCCTCAATATCAATCTGTTGCGCCGGGTCCCCGTTCTGACGCGTCACAAGGAGATGATCCACGATGGTCGCGGGTGTCGTTTTGGTATCAATTTTGAAGATCGTGGGCTGAAAGCCGTAGAAGCTATCGTTTACCGCCCAAAGGATACCGTCAGCGTCCGCCACCATGCCCGATATCGCCCCCCAACCGATTAAGTGGTCCGCACCGGCTGAGGTCAGCTGAGGATAGATCGGTTCGGCATCCTGCAGTTCGTAGATCATGACATGGCTGCGTACGCCTCCGTCTTCGATCAGATCTACTTCGTTCGCCGTCACAAATAGGTTGCGGGAAGGGATTGCGACTGCACCTTCAGGCCCAATTCCGCTTGGCAGAAGCTGCGACAGAACTGGCGCTGCCGGATCGCTAAGGTCGTAAACACCGACGACAGAGGACCGTTCCGCCAGAATAAAGGCCATGGGAATGCCACCGAAGACCGCGAACTCCATACCCTCCGGCTCGACCCCCTTGGCGTCCGAGCGCTTGTCTGGATAGTGGCCGATTTCAACGATGGCGTGTTCAAATTCGGTGCCGTTCTCGTAAACCTCAGTTCCGTCCTGATGGAAAATCGTCCAGCCACGCGCGCCCCCGTCCATATCGCCTTCGTTCGCTATGGCGAAATGATCATTATCGATCCACTGCACAGCATCAGGTTCGCGCAGACGTCCAGGTTGGCTTTCGTCAAAGATCAACGCGGCGCGTTCGTCGGTCGCGTCGATATTTTCCAGATCGACTCTACCAGCCGAGAAATGGCTGATCACGCCGTCTTTGTTCGCCACGACGATGTGGTTGTTTTCCTGCAATGTGACAACGATTTCACCCTCGTCGTTGATATCCACGAATTCCGGCTCCGGGTCTAAAGGTGCAATGTCTGCTAGGCCTGCGACGTCGATCACATTCAATGTTGAGCAATCCAGTGTGCCCCCTGCCACATCTACGGTGACGACGAAGCCGCCAGGCATCTGACCAACGCGCCCATCGCCAAGGTCTTCATCCCGCTCATTCTCTATCGCGATTGCAAGAAATGAACCGTCAGGGCTTGCTGCAGTTGAGTCGGGCTGCCCCCCTAATTCGCAGGCAGTAACCTCAACCATATTTTCAAGGTCAAATGCCTTCACCACACCCGAAGGGTCTGTGAAGCTCTCCGATGTGTTCACGCCGACAAAGGCCGTATTGCCAATGATCGAAACCGCTGTTGGTTCGCCGCCGATAGCGATGTTGCCTTTTGCCTTCGGTTGGGTGGGATCGGCAATGTCGATCAAGCCGATCACTTCCAATGGGCTGTCGGTATAAACGAGTGTTAGGCCATCCGCTGTTGCACTAATGATCTCGGCCGAACTTTCAGCCGCTGCATCGGCGTTGTTTAGAAAGGTTGGAAAGCTCGCTATACGGTTGAACGCATCCGCGTTCACCATGCTGGCTGATATCGCAATGACGGATGTGGTCGTAACGGTTTTCCAGGTCATATCGCCTTCCCCATGTGTATCGGAGCATTGCGTGCACAGGGAAAGCGACAACTTCGTAACAAACGAACAACGGTTTTGTGAAAGGTGACCTTGTGCATTCCCTTTAACAGTGAACAGTTTAGGGCCTTGGTTTGAGTATGTCGGCCAGCTCACCGAATTATATGAACCTTACAGACTTCATTGTCCTGGATAATCGGCGCCGATCCGGTCGCGGCACACGTCCTATTCCAACCAGAGACTGGCTGTTGCCGATAGCATTTTGGCTGAGCCGCGCAGTTCGCTGCACCCCGTTCAGGGCCGGTCCTTTTCCGCAAAAGGAGCACCACCCCTCGGACTCTCGCCTTCGTCGCATGCCCCGATCAAGATACCGAGTGTGCCCGACCTATGCTTTCCACAAATACTTGTTCGGCGCTCATCGCTGTGCGTTGTGACAGACGGCGTACCCAGCGTGACAGAATCTCGGCCATCTCCGCCCGTGAGGTGGGTGATCTTATCGTGATCCGGGCGCGTACGTTTGCACAAAAAGTACAGCATGCGATCCTGCGCGACATTCTGGTGGACGAAGCCCCGCGCCGTCTTGAATGGTAGCTATTGTTTTTGATCGCGCGCTTTGGCAGTTGTCATTTCTGCCCGCACTATAACCAAGATATCCATTGATCTAATCCATGGCAGCCGCGTCGCCGTCACCCTTGAGAATAAGGGGCTGATCGGAATGGCAAAAGACCCGACAAGCATTCGCCGCAAGCTGATCTCTTTAACGACGGAGAGCAAGAAGACTGCTGATCGTATCTCACCCCCCGCCAAAGCTCACGTTCAAAGAGTGACGGCGCAACTGGACGATCAAGAACTCAAAGAACTCAAACGACTACTTGGGCTGATTACCACGTTCGCCAAAGCGCTTCATGATGACAAGGCGACCTATTTAACCAGCCAAGATACAAAAGAGGTTACCCGCATACCCGTCTAAGCAGGACAACAAATAGCGACCAAGGACAGAATAGCGCACCCAAACGCTAAAGGAGTAGATGGTCTCTAATTCAGGGGGATCGCATGAAACAGATTAAAGTGATCGCTGCCACAGGAGTGATGATGCTGATGTCAACCGGGGCATTTGCGCAAGCCAACTTAGCGGCTGAAACCGCGAGCTCAGGCGGTGCCGTGCACCTGTTCCCCGGCCCACTTGACCGAAGTGGCGTGTACACAAGGGATCGCCAGCATCCCGTTGGCTTATGGTCAGACTCTCACCAACTCGATCCAAAACGTCGCCAAGCGCAAAACGGATATCGCAGGAACGCCTCAAATCTTGCCGTTCCTAATGAGCCGCAACGTCGGGCCATATGGCTCGCCTGGTCCTGAGAAAGGTGCCGAACGTGCTGGAAAACTTCGCGCAATCACTCCTGTTAAGTTTGGTGTGTTTTTCATGTTCGCCTATGACGCCAAAGGCATTGGAGGCTGAGACGATCTGAAGGGTCGTAAGACCTATAAGGGGCCGCACCTTGGGGCGCGCTGACCATGCCAGCAGCATGATCCAGATCGTGATGGTCCCGAAAGATAGCGAAGGCTGCGAAGGCATGTTTGGTGCCAATCCGGCCGAGCACACTGCTCTACAGCACGGCACTCGTTTTTGTCGCCGTTGGCCCGGTCAACAGCGTGCCCTCAATCCCTGGAAGGGAGGATATGTGGCGCTGCATCGCCGGTATCGAAAAGCTGAAGGTTCGCCCCCATGCGACCGAGCGGCTTTATCCAATCGACGTTGCTATCATGATGTTGATTATTGCGCTCAAACATTCAGTGTGGCGCGCGTGGACAGGCACAAGCCGCGCATGGTTCGGGTCTTCATCGACATGGCGTTGGTGGTCGCAGCGGCCACGATCTCACTGGCGTCCCTGATTGAGAGTGACAGCTCGCGCTTGATTGCTTCGATCAAAGGCAAGCGCGTCCGCATCATGGCCGCGACGCTTGAAGCCGAAATCATCTTTGCCGAGAGGATGAGCCTGCCCGTGCCAGATGCGGTCCAAAACCCGAAATGCGTGGCGACAAACAGCGTCTGGCTGGTCGCAATCATGGGCAGCTACCCCCTGATATTTCTAGGTTACAACATCAAGGCCTGGGGCCTCCCGCTGGTCGCCATCTCGATTGTGGTAGCGATCTAAACCATCGACACGGTGCGCGTGTGGTATTTCCAAGGGCCCGATGACATCAACACATATCCGATGAACAATCCGGGGGAGAGCCGCGCACATTCCTTGAAAGTGTTCCCAACAAGCATGACGCGCGGGTGAAGAATGCCGCAGGCATTCTTGGGAAGTTTATGAAAGTGATCTTGAATGTCGTGTTTGCCTACATTGTCCTTGGCGCACTGTTCGGTACGATTACAGGCGGGCCTGTTGTCAACGTCCTATCAAAAGGCGTTCTGACCATTCCGATGATGACCAGGCGCGAATTTTCCAAGGTTTTACCCGTGGGATGGAGGCCTCGTCCCCGGCTCGATCATGCCGCGCGTTATGGGCATGGCTGCGTTCATTCTGGCGGCGATGACATGTGTGCCTTATCGCGACGTAATCATCGCTGCGACTTTGCCCGCCGTTGTCTATTTCCTGAGCCTGTTTCTGATCGCATCGTTTCAATCTCGCAAAAAGGGAATCGAGGCGATTAGTAATCTGACCAAGGATATGGGGACCACGCGCACAGACGTGCTGCATCTCAGCCAAGTCTTCCTATCTATTCTGCTGATCATTGGCCTGTTCCAGTTCTTTGCGATGACCGTAAAGATGCTGCTGGGTATGGGGATGACCGCGGTTCCGGCCCATATCAATGTCGCGTTGCTGATGGGCCTATGCTGATCGAACTTGGCATCGCGACCTTTATGGCGCACATGTTCATCTTCTATTTCGCAATCGCCTCGGCGATAGCGCCGCCCGTCGCCCTTGCCGCGTCCACAATTTACTGAAGCTGAGCCGATCGCCAAGGGTTTCAGCGCCGTGCGGTATGACATTGTGATGTTCGTGATCCCCCCTTTGTCTTTACGTTCTATCCAGAGCATTCACTGATCGATCAAGCCGTCATCGATCCGTTGAGCCCGTTCAGAGCCCCCTTGCCTGCATCTGAACGGGCGTTACCAAGCGCACCACCCCGGCGGAAAATCAAATACAGCAGCCTGTAAAGCATCAAAGCCCATCAATTGGATCGCGCGTTGGCGGGTCGCAGTGCGCGGACAAGTCACTTAGCTCTATACCCTGAATCGTCGTGACTTTGGTTTTCCTGCTAGCGCACTCATAGCTGCCACCGTCGGTCAATGTAGGCGCCACAGCATTGCTTTTGAGTCTCAAAAACGCAGTAAAACTTTGCAAGTTTGACCAATGGCATCCACAAGATCGGTCTTGTCAGCATTGAACCTGTGCAGACACTGAGTAGTCTGAACTGCATGATGAACGAACGCGCCTCTGACTTGTATGTGCCGTCATTTGTTTCGGTCAACTACGCAGGACTGAACAAAGGTGACGCGGAATACACTGTGTCAAATGAGGCAAGCGGCCGACATTTTTCGGCGAACGGACCGACCGTGGAATTTATAGAAGCCATTCGGTCTTTGGGGTCACTTCAGCACGCTGCGGCGCAGTCACGGATGCCGACAGAGGCTGCGCAAGCACTTTTAGTACAGCTTATGCGGTTCGGTGTGGTCGTTCAGCGCGGCCAAACAAATCAAGAGACCACCAAGGCGAAAGCCCCATTTGAAGCCCGCGCCGTTATGATCCGGTTCGACCTGATTGACGCCACCCCTGTCGTGAAACACTTTGCCGGGGTTGGTCGGGTGCTGTTTTCGCGCTTCGGCCTTGCACTTTGGATCAGTCAGGCGATCCTTAGCCTCTCGGCATTGCTGTTGAACCAGGACAAGGTGGCGCTGGCGCTATCGCGTGTCCCAGATACGGGCTTCAGCGGTGTTTTGGCATTTGCAGTCCTGCTGATCCTGCTCAAAGCGCTGCACGAAATGGGCCACGCCCTGGCGTATCAAGAGATGTGTCGCCGGGCGGCTATCGCACCGGGCCCGATCCGCATGGGCATCTCGATATTCGCACTTACCCCTTTTCCCTTTACCGATGTCACCGGTGCATGGCGGCTCAGAAGCCGTAAGGCGCGCGCCATTATTGGTGCGGGTGGGTTATATCTCGAGTTCTTTTTGATCTTCGTTGCCACACTTTTCTGGACCATGACCGGCGATGGCTGGTTGCAGACAGCCATCTTTCACGTGGTCATGTTCTCGGCCCTCACAAGCCTGATCTTCAACCTCAATCCGGCGGTCAAGCTGGATGGGTACTACATCTTGTCGGATCTGCTCGCCTTTCCCAATCTTGCCGGTCGGGCCTCTCAGAGCGCCCAGGCTTGGTTGGGAAGGCAGCTTGGTGCGGACATGCCAACACCCAGTCCGGGCCTTCTTGCGTACTGGGTCATAAGTTATCTTTACCGCTGGGTGATTTTCGCCGGAATATTCTGGCTGGCTTATCAGCTTGATCCTCGCCTTGCGGCCCCGGTCTTTGGTATCGTCATCTTAATGCTCGTCATTCGTCCACTCCTGCGCAGCGTGCAGCACGCCATTAAACGCTCGGCCCGTCCTAGGCGGCTGGTGTCAGCGGGCGTCTTATTGGTCGTCTTGGTTATTGCGGGACTTGTTCCATTCACTGATCGGGTCTTGTTGAACGGCTACCTGAACCGTTTTGAAACCACATTTATCCGCGTGCCGGAACCTGCGCGTCTGTTGATCACAGAAACAGACCTGCCACAACTACACAGCCCGGAACTGGCGCACGAGCAAACAGATCTCGGCCTGCAGCGTGAGATCATTCAGAACGCCAATCGCGCCGTTGCTCAATCGCAGTCGGGGGTTGAGCGCGCGCGGCTTGAAACGGACCTCGCGCAGATCGCCGAAATGCAAGAAAACCTCGCCGTGCGTGCACGGACGCTGACAATAGCGGCGCAAATCAGTGACATTTGGACCCCGCTCCACGCCGACAGCTACGCCGGTTCATGGGTCAAACCAGGTCAAGAAATCTTGGGCGCGCTCTCAACACCTGTCACCCCGCATCTTGTCCTCTGGATGGATCAAGCCGATTTCGAGGTGGGCCTGCTGGCAGACGAAAATCGACTTCTTAAGGTGCGAATGAGCCATGACCCCGCTTGCGAATTTAATGCAACACTTGACCGCACCGAAGAAGACGTTCTTCTGCGACAAGGCGCGATACAGATGCTTGCCGCCTTGCCAGACCCGCGTCCTCCGTGTCTTGATGAGGTTCCAAGCGGCGCAGCGGTGGTGGCCCGACATCCTGCAAGGCCGAAATCCATGATGGAGCGCGGCTGGAGAACAATGCAACGGGCCCTTCAGGACCGCCTTCCGGTGGAACTCCTGTTGGAGAATGAACAAAGGAATTGAGGGCGGAATGGCGAGACGACGCGCAGTTGACAAAAATCAGACGGTGGATGTGAAAGGGCGCCTGCCGCTGCTATACAAATCTCTCGCGCCCCTGACCCATGAGCAGCACAGCGATTTGATGGTGAAAGACGCACGCAACTTTGACTTTGCGCGTCATGCCAATGCAATCCCGCTGTCTTGTGACGAATTTGGTCAGGCAATGCGAGACTACCCTATCGTATTCACCGGAGCCAGCCAGCCTACCCCGCTTGCACTCGTTGGTTTGACAAATGGCGTAAACGACCAAACCAATAAAGACGGAGCATGGGCCGAAGGGGCGTATGTACCTGCCTACCTGAGGCGGTACCCGTTCCTTTTGGTCAAAGAGAACACAGAAACAGACCGCCAAATCCTCTGCGCGGATATGTCCTCGGTCCTTTTCACATCGAAGGCCGATGGTGGTAGCGCCCTATTCACCGAAACAGGGGAAATGACAGAGCGGCTGTCCGATATTCTGGAATTTGCCAAGCGTTACGATGCGGCCATGCGACGGACCGAGGATGTGATGGAAGAGGTCACCAGGCTTGACCTGATGCAAGCATCCACCGTCAGCCTTCGGAAGGAAGGCAAGACTGCCAAAATCGAAGGGTTTTCAGTCATTGCCGAGGAGCGCGTGCGAGAGTTAGACGATGCGACGCTCGCAGACTTGGCCAGGCGTGGCTTGCTTGGCCTTTTCACAGCACATCAATTGTCATTGTCTAATTTTTCAATGATGGGTGCGCTCAAGTGAAACGCATTCAGAGGTTCACCGCCTTATGTGCATTGATGTGTCTTTTGCCGGCCGCAACTCTCGCGCAAAGTCTGACGGCCATCCTTGAACCCGCTGACTTGGTCGAAGTCAGATCGACTGTCGCCGGCATTCTGACAGTGATTGCGGTCACCGAAGGGCAGACAGTGGAAAGGGGCGCATTGCTGGCGCAAATTGATGATCGCAGCCAAGCCGAGAGGGTGGCCCTTGCCCAAGCAGTTGCCGGCGCCGACGGGCGCATCCAACGTGCCGATGCTCAGATTGCCCAGGCGGAATCGCTGGTCGCTCGGATGGAAAAGGCGCGCGGCCGCGGGGCGGCACAAGAGTGGGAGGTTGAGCAGGCACAGCAAGCGCTGGCGCTCGCTGTGGCAGACAAGCAAATCGCTCTGGATGGGCAAGCGCAAGCACAGGCACAATTGAAGCTCGAAAAGGCCGTTCTCGAGACTTACAGGCTACGTGCCCCCTTTTCGGGGATCGTTCTTGAGGTCAAACAGAACATCGGTGCCAATGTCGATATGCAAACGGTGGTCATGACTGTCGCCCAACTCGAGGCTTTGGAGGCAACAGCCTTCATCCCATTGACATGGCTGAATATTATTTCGCAGGGCGATGCGCTTCGCGCCAGTTTCGATGACCAGACCAAACGACCCGTCGATGTCGTCGTGACATCGATTGACCCAAGGATTGATCCCGCAAGTCAAACCGTGCGCATTCGCGTCTCGCTCGACAATGCCGAGGGCATGCATCGCCCCGGCGCTACCCTTGTGCTTCAGGCACCATGAACGACGTGTCCAACGAGCCAAAGCGTCAGTCGCTTGGCGATGCGTTGCAGTCGCTCTTTTCAAGCGCTGTTGCAACACCATTTCCCAAACGCCTGATCACATTCACACAAGCGCTTATTCCCGGTGCGCGAACTTGGGTGCTGGCCCCAACATCGGACGACACTTGGCTATCCTGGCCAGACGGACCGATGCCGGATCACATTGAGCCATTAGCCACAAAGTCGCTCAAGGATACAGACCAATGCGTACAAGCGGATGGCCGCTGCCTTGGGGTTCCAATCTGCCTGGAAACCGGCGCCAGTGCAGCACTTGTCGTTGAATTGCAACAAGGAGGACAAGCCGCGCTCGCACTTGCCTTTGAACGGCTGAGCTTGCTGTCACAACTTACATTTGCCCGCCACAGGCCCGACGCTGTGGTTCAATTGCAAAGGGTTCTCTCTTTACTGCCGCAATTGAACAAACGGTCACCCGAACCTGTGCAAGAGCTTGCCGATGCTCTGGCACAGTTCATGTCCGCGGACTATGCTGCGGTTGCAAGGTTTGATGACTCTAGAATATCGGACCTGCACATCTCCGGCCAGGTATCGGGCAAGCGCAACGCAATCCTACCTGCCACCTTGCGCGACACGCTAGCCGAAACGGCGCGTCTGAGGCTTTGCACATCTCATCGCGCTTTTTCGGGCGGCGCAAACCAAAGCAATGGCATCGTCTTCCATCTCGAAAACCCGTCACGCAATAAAGACATATTGCCACTGATCGCTGCAGCAGCGGACAAGATGGCCCCATCCGAGGCATATCAACGCGTCAGGTGGAAACGCCTCGGGCGGCGTGCCGCAATGCTCTTGGTCGTGATCGGATTGTCCTTTATCCCAATCCCAGACGGGGTCGACCTGTCAGCCACGGTTGCAGCCATCTCCCAGCGGGTGATCACCAGCCCACTGGACGCACCCATCCAGCACATTAACGTGCGCGAGGGGGACAGCGTGATTGCAGGCGAAACCATCCTTGCTCAATTCGATACGCGCGAGATCGACCTCGAACTCATCGCCGCGCAGGCATCGTATACCAAAGCGCTGCTTGATCGTGAGCGCGCACGTGCCAGCCGCCTGGCCGCCGATCTGCGTACCGCCGAGATTGAGGCTGACCGTCTTTCAGCCGATATCGAACTTCTACAGGCTCGCAAGGAAATGGCACAATTGATTGCCCCGATCACCGGCATTGTCCTTGGCGAGGGTCTTGCCGATCTAAAGGGGACGATCCTGCGCCGTGGTGACCAGTTGCTAGAGATTGCCAACCCCACCTCGCTTGAACTTGATATCTCTGTCCCGCAGTCGCAAATCGCTCGGGTCAGCGTCGGCGCCAATGGGGTCTTTCGACCCGACTTCGACCCCTCCCTACGCTTGGATGCCACGCTCGCAGTGATCTCACCCGCCGCCTCCAGCGCCGAACGCAACCCACTCTACCCGGCCAAGGCCAAATTCGCGGCTGACACTGCAAGACTGAAACCGGGCATGACCGGGGTTGTTGCGGTCAATCGGACTTGGCGCCCAACGTGGCAAGTGGTCTGGCGCGAATTGAGAAACTGGGTCCTGCTGCGTCTCTGGGTCTAGTACGCGCTGCCCGGCGTCGCCGTTGCGCCTGTCAGAAATTCGTAGTTGAACCTATTCAGGCTGTCGCCCAGAGGATTGAGCGACGCTTCATACAGGCTTTGTACGGTCAGACCGGCAACATTCTCGAATACTTCATCCACCCGGAGCGTGTCGCCGACTGAGAATGCCTGCTGGTTAAAGGCAGAAGCATAGAATGTGCGCGCGTTGAACGCTCCGTTATCCTGAGGCAGTGTCGACGGCCGGTCGACGGATATAGAGACATAGTAGCTTTCGGTGTTCAGGTCAGTACCCACCTCCGCAAAGCGTACCTCGCCAAGCGAGGCGCTTTCCTGGATTGGCTGTCGATCCAACAATTCAACGGGCAAATCAAAGACCTCGCTGCCCTTAAATTCGGAGAAGAAGTCGTCATATACAGTTTCAACCGATGATGTCGGGAAGATCGCGATCCAATGCCCTCCGGCATCGGCCAGGACATGTCTGATACCCGTCAACTGCCCCTGCTCACCGAAAAGACGGATCGTCACGTTTGAGCCCGGCTCCGCGGTACCGGAATAGATCGGATCAATCGCAAGAACTGGCAGGAACTGGGCATCGTCAATTCCAAGGGTCGGAAAGAAGTCTCCTTCCTCTTCATCGCCGGGGATGGGCTGTGCGATGATGAACGCGTCGTCTTGTGTCGTTGTCTCCCGATTGAACGGGTTCGTTGGGTCAGGGCTCGACGTGCCGGTTACAGAAGCAACGTTGGTCACACCGGTCAATACGTCAGTCTGGAAGCCGACAAAGACGT
This sequence comes from Pseudomonadota bacterium, assembly GCA_038525015.1. Classification (GTDB taxonomy): domain Bacteria; phylum Pseudomonadota; class Alphaproteobacteria; order Rhodobacterales; family Rhodobacteraceae; genus Tateyamaria. Next base: position 58,613 of record JBCBID010000016.1, read on the forward strand.
CATACGTGATCGTCACGCTCTCACCCGGCAAAAGGCGCGGGATCGAGATTGTCAGCACCGTTTCTCCAGCGGCAGAGCCCGAGGTTACGGTAGCCAGTGCCGGGTCGCTTACAACGGTCCCTCCGGTCACGGACAATTGGAAAGGCAAAGCATCGGTCACAACCGCGTTGTAGATAGGCGCAGTGGCGGTGGCGGCATTTGTGACAACGACCGTATAAGTAATTGTGTCGCCGACCAGCGGATCAAGGTCATTCACCGTCTTGTCGATACTCAATTCCGGCTCAACAACCTCGATTGTGGCCGTGTCTTGCTGCGTGTCGAGTGGCGCTTCACCCTGTGGCGTCACTGTGAGAGCACCGGTATTGGTCAGCGTCGCACCGGCAAAGGCTGCCGGATCATCTGTCACCACAGACACGACCTCGACACGGATTTCGTCATCCTGACCTATGCTGCCGTCAAATGGGTTTGAAATGGAACCCAGATCAATTGTGACGAAGCCACCCACCTCGGAAATGATCGGTGCACCCGCGACGATACCTGTACCAACCGATGTCACGCTGGCCGATACAAAAGCCAATCCCGGCGGCAACGCATCGGTCAGCACGACACTGTCCATGTCAATCTCAGGTAGCGTGAGGACCAGTTCATAAGTGACCTGTTCGCCAATAGTCAGGTCAAGAAGGGCCGGATCAAACGCATCAGTCCCGGTATCGGGGTTCTCGCCGTCGATTGCGGTCTTGCTCAGGGCCGGTATCGTCGCGACGCCGTGGTCATCCATCTCTGTCAGCGTGCGCCCGGTTGGTGTCTCGGGATCGCCGTCGGGCACGGTATCAAACAGGATCGATGCGGTGTTGAGCGTCGTGCTCGCCGGGTCGACCGAGATGCCCAATATCGCTTCGTAAGACACAGTGGCTTCCTGACCGGGCAGCAATTCAGGCAAGAGCAAACTAAAGCCGGTTGTCTCATCCACGGTCACCGCCTGCGTCACACCGTCGATGACGACGCTCACAGACCCGGACACAAGCGTCAGGTTGGAATCGGTCAGCGTATCGATGACCTGAATGTCGTATGCCGGTCCAGACCCTGTGTTTTCAAAGGTCAGTGTGTAAGGGACCACATCGCCGGGATTGGCGGCAAGCGGACCCGACTTCTCAAAATCAATCTCCGGCTCCACGACTTCTACTGTGGCACTTGCATTCACGGGGTCAAACGCTGCCGCGCCTGCAGGATCCACATTGAGTTCAGCGGCATTTGTCAGCGCCACGCCCGCCGTATTTGCGGGATCGTCAGCGACCACCGCGGTCACCTCAACCGTGATCCGATCATCGGTGCCGATGTCGCCGTTTGGCGCATTGTTGACAGAGCCAAAGTCAAAAAGGATGTCCTGCCCGACATTGCTGATCGTCGGTGTGTCAGCACCGGTCAGATTGGCACCGGTCGACACCAGATTGGCAGACACAAAGGTCAACCCATCAGGCAGCGTGTCTGTCAGAACCACGCTGTCCAACAGAATTTCAGGCAGGAAAATATCAAGCGTATAGGTCACTTCTTCGCCAATCGACAGATCGAACGTGTCGGCGTCGAATTGCTCCGCGCCCGTCGCGGCCTGACTGGTGAACGCGGTGTTCTTGAACAAGAAGGGGACGGTGGCGACGGAATGATCATCTTCATCTGTGCCGGTGCGCGCACCCGGCGTCGCAGGGTCACCATCGGGAACAGTGTCGAATTCGATCGTAGCTGTGTTCGGGAAGCTTTCGGCATTGGGCGCGCCCGGCAGCAGATCGACATCATAGGTGATCAACAGAGTCTCACCCGGCTGCAAGGCATCCACGAGTGTTTCAAATCCGGTACCGTTGGGCGTAATCGTCAACGATCCCAAAACATCCGACCCGTTGATCGTAGCGCCGGTCACGGCGTTCAGAACAAGATTTGGATCGCCCAAGACATCCGTCACAACGATGTCAAAGGCTGGACCAGTTCCTGAATTGACCACTTCAATCGTGTAGGTCACCGTATCGCCTGGATCGGCAGCAATTTCGCCGTCTTTCTCAATCGACAGGTCAGGCTCTACAACCTCGACATCCGCCGTATCGGTCTGCGTCTCCAGCGGGGCCTCACCCTCGGGTGTGATTGTCAGTGTTGAGGTGTTGGTCAACAACGCGCCGTCGGCCGCCGCCGCGACATCGGCCACGACCGCAACAATCTCTATGACAACCTGATCTTCGGTGTTGATCGTACCGTCACCCAGCGACGTCGAGGCCCCAAGGCTGATGGTCGTTGTTGCCCCGCTGTTGTTGATAATCGCGGGGCTTGCCAGCGCTATATCTGCGCCAACGCTGTCGACGCTCGCGGACACGAAACTCAACCCTGGCGGCAACGTATCCGTGATCTCAATCGCACTCAGGTCAATCTCTGGCAGTGTCAGAGTGAGTTGATACGTTACCGTCTCACCAACCGACAAATCGAATATTGCGCCATCACCCTGCCCGGTTCCCGTGCTGGCCTCGCCGGTGTCGACAGCAAGCTTTTCCAACACAGGTATGGTCGCGATCTCGAACTCGTCGGTGATGACGTCGGAACGCCCGGTCGGGCTGTCTGGGTCACCATCGGGCACAGTGTCAAAACTTGCGGTGGCCGTATTGCCAAAGCTTTCTGCCGCGGGCGCAGTGTCGGACAGCAATGCGTCATAGGTCACGACAAGGGTTTGACCCGGCAGGATCACCGGTACAAGCACATCGAACCCAGTGCCTGTTTCGCTGGGTGTTATGCTCACAGGCATACCATCCAAACTCAGACTGACCGATCCAGACACCAGTGACAGGTTGCCATCCGCCAATTGGTCTTCGATCAGAACATCATATGCAGGACCGTCACCGGTATTGTTCAAGGTCAGCGTATAGGTTGCCGTCTCGCCCGGGTTCACCGCCAGCGGGCCAGCCTTGTCCAGCGTCAGATTGGGGTCAACAATTTCGACTTGCGCGGTGTCAGTCGCCGGAGCCAGCGGTCCAGCGGGCCCGGCAGGATCAACATTGACCGTCACCGTATTGTCGACCACCTGTCCCGAGGCCGCTGTGGGCACATCAAGCACACGTGCCTGAACCTCAAGCACAATGACATCGTCAGGCCCAATCGTGCCGTCGGCAGGGTTGTTGACTGCACCGAAATCAATGCTGAAATTCTGCGGGTCCACAGACGTTACAATCGGATCGGTGTTGGCGGCGGAAATGCCCGCGCCGAATGACACAACGTCTACCGCGATCAGCTCAAGTTCTGGTCCAAGCACATCCGTGAGAACCACACTGTCCATCGCGATTTCCGGCAGGAACACCTCGTAACGATAGGTGACCGTTTCGCCCACGGTCAGATCAAACAGATCGGCATCGCCTTGATCGCTTGTCGTATCGCCAAAATCCGTCGCAATAGGGGACTTGACGATAAACGGCACCGTCGCAACCGAGAAATCGTCATCATCGCTGTCCCCACGCCCCGTGGGACTATTGGGGTCGCCATCCGGTACCGTGTCAAAGCTGATGGACGCCAGATTCGGGAAGCTTTGTGCTTCGGGTGCTGACGCATCCAAAAGAGCGGAATAGCCAATTTCAAGTGTCTCACCGGGCTGGAGCGCGGGGATGATCACTTCAAAGCCAGTGGCGGTTTCAACCAAGCTCAGGCTGCCGGTGATATCCGTGCCATCAATCGACGCGATCAACGAACCGCTGTTGAAGCTCAGGAATGTATTGTCCAGTTCATCTTCAACTAGGATATCATAGGCAGGACCGGTCCCGGAATTGGTGATCGACAGAGTATAGTCAACGTCATCGCCCGGGTTTACCGCGATGCTACCGTCTTTGGTAATCTCAAGGTCCGGCTCGACAATCTCAACATCGGTGGTCGCGGTCACAGGATCAAGCGGGGCCTGTCCTTCCGGTGTAAGCGTCAATGTCGCGGAATTGGTCAGCACCGCGCCGTCAGCGTTGGTGGCGATATCCTCGACCAGCGCTGTGACCAGAACAACCACCTCGTCATCTGCACCCAAAGAACCATCAAATGGGTTCTCGATTGCGCCAAATTCAATGGTCACCGTCTGCCCGGCCCCGCTGATCGCAGGTGCATCCGCCCCCACAAGGCCAACCCCCACGCTGTCGACACTGGCCGACACAAAGCTCAATCCGTCGGGCAAGGTATCTACCAGCGTTGCCCCATCAATCGAAATCTCGGGTAGCGTCACTGTCAAAGCAAAGGTGACCGTCTCGCCCACCACCAGATCAGGGACACCCGAGGTGAATGCACCGTCGCCCGTATCGGTGTTGCCGCTATCCACCGTGGTCTTTGTCAGAAGCGGACCAGCACCGACAACGTGATCGTCCTCGACCGTGTCTGTGCGCCCATCCGGGCTGGACGGATCGCCATCCGGCACGGTATCGAATTCGGCCGTTGCTGTGTTCTCGATGATGTCTCCCGCAGCAAAACCAGCAGCCACATCCGCATCGTAGGTCACGACTAAAATATCGTTGGGTAAAAGCTGCCCGAAGGTGAAACTGAACCCGTCACCGGTTTCATCAACCGTAAGCGCCGTCGCCGTCCCGTTCAGCGTCGCCACCACTGAGCCCGAGGTAAGCGAGATATTGGGGTCACTCAGCGTGTCGGCGACAAAGATGTCAAAGGCTGGCCCGGTGCCCGTATTTTCAATCTCGATCTGGTAGCTGATCTGGTCACCGGCGTCCGCCGCCTCCGACCCGGATTTCTCAAATGCCAATTCCGGCTCGACAATATCGACCGCGGCAGTGTCACTCGCCTGATCCAGAACGATGCCACCCGCGGCAATCACGTCAAGGGTCGACGTGTTGATCAGACTGGCGCCGTCGATAGCCGCTGCCACATCCACGACAACCGCTGTCAACTCAACGATGACTTGATCATCGGTGTTCAAAGCGCCATCTGCAGTGTTATCGACTGTTCCGAAATCGAATGTCGTCACCGCGCCGGAATTGTTGATTACCACATCGTCAGCGCCAGAGACTTGTCCACCTTGCGATACAAATCCCGCAGAAACGAATGCCAAACCGTCGGGCAATGTGTCTTGCAACACCACGCTATCCATCGACACTTCCGGCAGAACAAGCGTCAGCGTATACGTCACCTCTTCACCGACCACTAGATCGAAATCGGTGCCGTCGAACTCGCCAGACCCGGTTGGTGTCAAGCTGGAACCAGTCGCTTCCTTGGACACGACCGGTACCGTTGCAACGGCGTGGTCATCCTGATCTGTAAAGCTGCGGGCGCCGGGCGTATCAGGATCGCCATCCGGCACCGTATCGTATTCAATCAATGCAATGTTCGGAAAGCTCTGCGCTTCGGGGGCCGTCGTCGCCAGGACCGCGTCGTAGGTGACGGTCAAGGTCTCACCCGGCTGCAGCGATCCGATCAGTGCCGAAAACCCGTCACCGACCAATGTGACCGCAGGCGTGATCGTGGTGCTATCGATCTCAAAAGACGGTGTGCCCGTCAACGCCAACTCTGGATCGCTCAGCAGATCCTCGAAAAAGACGTCATGCGCAGGGCCCGTTCCGGTGTTCGTGATTGTCACGACATAGGGCACTACATCGCCGGGATTCGCTGCAATCGGGCCTGATTTGTCGATTGTCAGGTCCGGCTCCACAATCTCGACCACTGCAGAGGCCGTTGGGTCCGGCTGCAGGGGTGCTCCTGTCGTCGGATCATTGACATCCAGCGACGCATCATTTTCGAGCGTGGCGCCATCTGCATTGGAGGCAATGTCGTCAACCTGCGCCACAACCCGAACCACAATCGTCTCATCTACCGCAGCGGCATCATCTGTCGCAGCCAGCTGAACGGTGCCAAAATCAAAACTGACCGACGATGACGTCAACACGATAGAGCCCGAGGCATCGGTGTCGCCTGCGTTGATATTGTCCGTCGTAATGTTGCCGCCACTGCCAAGGCTGATGACTTCGGCTGAAATTGCCGTCAAACCTGACGGCAACGCGTCACTCAGAACCAGGTCCGCAGTTCCCTCAGGCACGGTGATCGTCAGTTCATAGGTGACAGTTTCGCCGATGCCCACATCCGTTCCTGTGGTGTCACTATCACTCGTCGCCACCACCACTTTTGCCAATGTCGCATCCGGCGTGGTCACGACGGCACCGTCTTCGGGAACGACATATCCCGCAAGCGTGTCATCGAAAACGCGTCCGTCATCTCCGTCCGTACCGTCGCCGGCGGGGTCCGTATCAAATCTTGTCACTTCGGCGGTATTCACCACGTCAGTCGAAAATGTAACCGCGTCAGCCACGACAGCTTCGAACGCAATTTCAATGGTTTGGCCGGGCAGCAAAACCGGGATCGTGGCCTGCAACCCACCCGCGCCGGTCGGATAGACCAGCACCGGTGCATCGGTCCCAATGGGTGTGACATCTGCGCCGCCGTCAAGAATGCGGATACTGCCGACCGCAGGCGTCGGAATAGTCAGCCCCGCATCGCTGAGCGGGTCGTTCAGGACAACATCATAGGCAGGCCCAGACCCAATATTCTGGGACAGGATTGTATACGCCACCGTATCCCCGGCATCCGCCGTCGTGGGCAAAACTGTTTTGTCGATATCCAGTTCTGGCTCGACCACGTTTGCTGAAGCGTCGTCACTGAACGATTGCGGCGCGCCCGTATCCGGGTCGATCAAAACAGCACCACTTAGCGGATCAATCAGACTGATCGTTGCCTCGTTCGTCAACGTCACACCATCAGAAACTGTAACAACATCAGCCACTTGCGCCGTCACAGTCAGGACAATCGCATCGTTCGCCGCAAGGTTGTCGCCGGGGTTTGTCACGGTCCCGAAGTCAAATTCGAACCCGCCGTCCGAGCCTACGCTGATAAAGCCGGACGAGATATCGCTGTCGCCCTGTGCAAGATTGTCCGAGGTAATCGACGCATCCATCGTGGTGATCACGGCGCTGATCGGCGTTAAGCCCTCTGGCAAGTCGTCAACCACCAGAATGTCCGACGTCCCCTCAGGCAGCGTCAGCTCGATCTCGTATGTCAGTGTCTCTGAGACGCCAACATCAGCACCCAACGTGTTCGGATCATCGGTGCCGACAAGCGTTTTTTCGATACCGGGAGGCGGGGTGTCGATCTCAACACTGTCGCTTGGCCCCGTGAACACCCGTCCATCATCCGGGTCGGTGGTGTCACCAGCCGGGTCAGTGTCGAACCGCGTGATGGTCGCCTCGTTCGAAAAGGTGCTGTCAAACGCTACGGCATCCACCACGACGGTTTCGAACACCACTTCTATAGTTTGTCCGGGCAGCAAAACCGGTACAATCGCTTGTAGCCCACCCGTTCCGGTCGGGAAGGTCACGCTTGGTGCATCCGCACCCAACGACGGTGTTACGTCTGTTGCGCCATCCAGAATGCGAATACTCGCCACCGGCGGCGTGCCTGCAACAATGCTGGGATCAACCACGCCATCGTCCAGCACGATGTCATAGGCCGGGCCATTGCCCGAATTGCTCGAGGTGATGGTGTAAGTCACCGTATCACCCGCATCCGCCTCGCTCACATCGGCAACCTTGTCGATGCCGAGGACCGGTTCGACCACCTCAACTACAGCGGTATCAGATACATCCGTGTTGTCGGTGATAAAGCGCGCCGTGTTGACCAGCGTGTCACCAGACATGTTGTCGGGCAGATCGTTCAGTTGCGCGACGATCCGAACAACAATCTCGTCATCGCCATTTTGCACAAGATCGTTGACGTTGCTCAGCGTACCGAACTCAAACACCACGTCATCGCCCACAACGGTGCCCGCCGCTCCCGCCGCAAGAAGCGAACCCGTGATGTTATCCCCAATCGAAATCACCTCGCTTGATACCAGCGTCAGCGTACCCGGCGTGGTCGGCAACGTATCAACCAGCGTGGCATTGCTGTTGGTTCCTTCGGGAAGCACAATGGTGATGTCGTAGGTAACGGTTTCACCGATGGACAGATCACCGCCATCGGTATCTGCGTTCGATGTATCCGTAATGCTCTTGTCGATGGAGGCGGCCGCCGTCGCCACCTCGGCATCATCGCTGATGCTAAAGTCACGCTCGTCATCCGCGTCGTCAGTGGGCAGACTGTCAAATGTCACATTCGCCGTGTTGTCGATAATAATACCGGACTCGACGCTGGCCAGAACAGTCGCCTCATAGGTGATAGTTAGCGTGTCATTGACGCCCAGTTCATCAGCGGTGATCTCGATATCTGTGTCGCCGGTGCCGTTGCCATTGACGATGGACACCCCGGTTCCGCCGACCACGTTCACAGACCCGGCAACCAGCACCACATTTGGATCAAGAAGATCAGTCAGTTCCAAGTCAAAGGCCGGAGCATCACGCGATGCAATCGGGTTGTCGACGACGATCTGATACGACACCGTCTCTCCGGCCTGCACGATGTTTGGGCTTGCGGACTTGTCGATGGTCAGTTGCGGCTCGATCAAGTTCACGCCATTGGAAGCAGCAGACGATACGCCGTCAGCCTGAAAACGCCCCGTATTGGCCAGCCGGTCGCCAGCGCCCTCATCCTGACTGCCCAGCGATCTGGCCGTGACCTCAAAGGTGATGACGTCGTCGGAGACGTCGTTATTCCCGAGATTTACCAGCGTCCCAAGATCGAAACTTACGCTGTTGCCGTCCGCAGCGACTGCGCCTGCGCTTCCAAGGGTGATACCGTTAGACGAAGTCAGGACAGATGTATCCCAACCTGTGATCTCAGCAGATAGTATCTCGAAATCACCAAATGCGCCCCCAGATCGCACCGTGTCTGACAGCACAGCGTTCTCATAGGTCGCTTCCTGCAGATCAATTTCCACCTCAAAGGTGAATTCTTCACCGACCAAAACCTCAGAGTTACCCTGAACACCAAACTCGCGATCAACCAATCGCTTGGAAACCTGCACATCCTCTACAGATGCAGACGCGTCATCAGTCAGATCGGGTGTCGCGCGGTTGATGGCAGTGTTTGAGGGCGTACTCTCAAAGGCGGCAAAATTGGCAACCGTTGCTGTGTTTTCAATAACGTCGTTCGAAGTAACGCTCTGCGCTGCCTCAAGATCGTACGTGATCACAACGAGGTTGTCGCCCGCAGTAGGGTCGAAGGCCGACAACGCGCCTTCGCTGCCGCGATCATCCAGAAGAATACCGCCGGAAAACAGATCGCCCGTAAAGCCGATGACCCGGCTGCCGGTCCCGTCCGTGACCGTCAGGTTCAGCCCGGACGCAGGTATGACAAAACCGGGCGGTAGCGTATCTTCAATCTGCACATCAAATGCGCCATTCGGGGCTTGTCCGGTGTTCTCGACCACGATGGCAAAACTGACAATGTCGCCCGCATCAATGTTCTCAACATTGGCATCGACCGGCGTTGTCCCAAGCGAATCTGAACTGATTGTATCCGAAAACCGCGCTCCGGCGCTGCCTGGGGCAGAAAACGACACCGGCCCGACAGGATCAGTAAACGACGTAGACGGGTCAACACTGTCTGTCGCGATCACACCTTTCGTGATCTCCAGATCGGGCTGCGAGAATATGAAATTCGCGATGGCGGTCGTATCAACACTGCTTGAGGTCGAATTGCTTTCAAACGCCGTGGCCTGGTTGGTCAACAAAAGACCGTCTTCAAACACCGCATCAATAACGGTGGTCGTAAACAGGATTTCAATCTGCACTTCACCGCGCGGATCGCTTGTGAACGTCCCAAAGTCAAAGTCGATCTGGTTGTCCGCAGGCACATTTGAAAGGGCAGGAATGCCGCCACCCGCATCGATATAGGCCTGAGAGGCCAGCCCGAACTGCGCCTCTCCGGGTGCGGGCGGCCCCGCGCTCACCACGTTGTTGAAAACCGTCAACTCTGCGGCATCAAACACGTTCTGAGGCAGGTTGTCGGTTATATTCAGCTGTTCGAATGCCCCAAGCGGCGCGTTGTAAATAATGCTGAATGTAACCTGGTCACCCGCTGCAATCGGCACATCGGGATCAGGGGCCACGCCGTTCAAAAAGGCAACGCTCTTGCTCTCGATAAAACCAAAAGGCGTCTGAATACCGGCACCGGTCTCATCGCTCTCAGTGCCTAGAACCGTCGTGGGGGTGTCGTTGTCGCGCACCGTCGCGGTGATCTGAGCATTGTTTTGCAACAGATCGCCCTGATTAAACGCAATGTCCCCCACGTCGCCATCATCGACAAATTCATCCAGAACGCGCGCGAAATAGCTGATCGTCGCAGTGGTGCTTTGCAAATTGACGGTGCCGTCCGCATCGTCACCAGTCAAAAACGCGTCCTGCCCCGCATCCAGCAACGCTTGCGAGATGTCCCAAACCACCGTGGTCTCGCCAGTAGCGGTGTCAAAGGATGTGCTTTCGTTCGGCGTTAACACCTCAGATGTCAGCGACCCGCCATTGGACTCCACCGTTGTCAACGTGGGCGTAAATCCCGGGGCATTCAGGTACTCCCACCCATTGCCCAATATGTCGGTGATCACCAGATCGCCGTAAGTAAAATAGTCGGATACCTGGATGTCCAAGGTGAACTCGTAGACATCGCCGGGGCTGACCACGCCGGGCAGATCGGTATCTTCGAAAACAGCCACACCCTTTTGAACCGCCAGCGACACGGCCTCGATCTCGTTGAGCGCGGAATCCGAAACGCTTTGTGTGGCGTCATCCTCATCCAACGGGTCCCACGTTCCCGATCCTTGCACGCCATTTTGAACAGGTGCCGGGTCGCCGCTTGAGTCATTCAGCGTCGGATCAGTCTCATTCGCAGCAAACTCATCGATGAAATAGTCGAAGGTGACAACCGCCGTCCCTGTGATCGAAGCAAAGGTGAGATCCAACAGGTCGTTGCCGGGCCCGGCGATCTGTCCCGCTGTTGGCTCGACATTCACGTCAGCTGCGGGCGAAACACTCAGGTTGCCTAGATAAACAATCTCCGGTGGCAGATTGTCGACCAGATTAAAGTCGGTCAGTGTCTGACCAGGGGCGACGTCCACCAAAATTTGATAAGTGTAGACATAGCTCGGACCCGTCGCTGCTTCGTTTTCCGCCAGCACCCCACCTCCAGACAACGTCTGTTTCTGGATGTCGAAAAGCGTCTGACCCACCGTTGTGGTCCCAAATGCACTGACGGTGGACGGATCAGTTTGCGGATTGTTCAACGGGTCGCCACCAAAAGCGAACCCGCCGCGGGTCTGAATAACAAACTCCTCGTCCAAATCTGCTTGATCAGAGAAATCAAGCGTCATCACAACATCCACGGGCGGGTTACCCGCCGAGAATGAACCAAAAGGCAGTTCAAACACCAACAGCGTGTCGCCAGGTGTTCCGGTCACCACCAGCGGATCACCAAAGCTGTCAAGCGCAATCGGATGCAACGCTTCTCCGGCGGCATCAAAGACGATCTCGGTCGTGACGACGCTGCCACCCAAAAAGGTTGCGCCATCAAAGGTGACACCGTCATCCCCGTCAGGCCCAAGCGTAGGCAGGATCACATCAATGAACGGCACAAAGCCGGTGTCCGTCGGATCGACGTTATCAAACGTCAGGGTGAACTCTACGTCCTGCGCGCCAATCTCGACATCCGCAGGCGCGTCAACAGTAACCTGCGCCTCGCCATCCAGAACAATCCGATCCTCAAGCAGCTCGAACTTTGGCAACACAGTCATTTATCTACCCTATCACATATCACGCTCTTACAGGTCGCCTTGGATCCTCCGACCTAATTACTGCGTCCAGCGCGTCGCAACTTATACGTCTTCTCGCCTCGAATTTCTTCCGTCAGGTTCATCGACAGCCCCCAACGGTTCAACAAAAGCCCGCGCGCCCGGGCCAGATTGGCCGCAGACACCTCGCGCGTCGCGCGCGCCTGTGCTACCGCCTGCTCGGTCGTCTGAAGGTTCTGATAGCTAGACAGCAGCGCCGACAGGAATTCGATCCCTTGGTCGCCCACACCTTCATTCCAGCGCGCCTGAATAGCATTCGTGTCAGCCTGTGCAGCCTGCAGCGCGCGCCGTTGCGCGATCAGGTCATTGCAGGCCACGATGTATTCATTCGCTGCAACATCCACTTCCAGCAGGACGGTCGCAATGGTCGACAACACCTGACGCTCCTGCTGAACCGTCTCGATCCGCCGGCGATGATAACGCGCATCCCGCTCATCAAAACCTAGGGGAACCGAAAATTTCAAGCCAACAAGCGACCCGGAATTGCCCGACTGATTGTCAAACGAGTCACTCAGGCTGCGCCCCGCTGCGCCGCCCTGCGACCGCGCCTCAAGCACCAGGTCAAGCTCAGGCAAACTCTCATTCGCAGCTTGCCCCTCCCGCAGAAGGGCAGCCTCGTATTGCAAAATGGCCTGTTGCAACTCGGGCCGGTTCAAAAAGATGGCCTCGATTGTGTCTTCGGCCGACAGCAGCGCCAGCGCCCCATTCGGCGACGATGTCGGCAGCACCTCCACCGCAGCTGGCCCAAGCCGCTTGTCATTCACCAAAGCGGCCAGGCGGAACTCCGCATTTTCCAAAGCGGCCTTGGCCCGCACGGTGTCAGCGCGCCACTGTGCGGCCAGCGACCGCGCGCGATTTACCAGCACCGGATCCGCGTCAATACCAACGCGGTTGTCGATCTGGTTGGCGATCTGAGCACCGTGCCCCGCCAGATGCTGACGCTGCACAAACACAGCGCGCGCAACATATAGGTTCCAATAGGCACGTTCGACTTCAAGCAAATGCGCCGACGCCTGGCGATGGAACTCCTCTACAGCAATTTGCGTATCCATGTTGGCGATGCGGCGCGGAATGTCGTTGTAGGTGACACCTCCTCCGCGCAAGAGCGGCTGAACATAGGTCAGCGCGGTCTCGGAGGTGGATTGCTTGCCCGGAATGAACGACGTGTCGTTTGTATCGATTGTGGTAAAGCGCTGCGACAACGATATCTCGCCACCCGTCTTCAAGCGGCTCCGCACCCCGAACTCGACATCCGTTTCATCGCGGATCAGCCGCTCAGACCCGCCCGCATCGGCTGGGCTCGTTGCAAATTCATTTGTGCGCTCAGCGCTTGCATCCGCAAAAATCTCAGGGACAAAGCGTCCCTTGGCTTCTTGAATCGCTGTCCCGCGGATCGCGGGCAAGTCCCCAAACGCGGCAATTTGATACGAGTTCTGAACGGTTGAATAGACCGTGTCGGGCAAAGAAATCGCGCGGCCACGTTCACCGGGCAAAAGATCACCTCGATGCGCGCGGCCCACCCACCACTCGCCAGCGGTGGACGGGGCGGTCGAACGCGCCGCACTGCGCACGCGCGTCAGCGATGTCCCAAGGCCACGTTCCTTGGCCTCGATAAACGCATGCCGTCCAAGAGCGCGCCGAATGTAGATGGCCCGGTCCGCCGTGTTGCGAAACGCTTTATAAGTGATCGTGTCGACGGGCCAGTTTTCGTTGCTCAGGTCCGCGCTGGACAGGTTGAACTCACCATTGCCCTCCGCTTCAGGGTTTCCGAAGCGATCAACTCGCTGCCGCGACTGCTCGCCCGATAGCCGTTCGCCTTGCTGATTGGCTTCTATTTCTTCACCCACAGACGGGCTGAAACCGCGCTCGCGCGGAAGATCACTTGCTCCCGGCGTGATAGGTCCTTCGGCGCAACCAGCCAAAACGAAGCCTAGCGCTACCGCGCCGAGTTTGATCTGTCCCATATGTCCCCCGTCGTGTTCAAACCCACGTTCTTGTTGTCGAAACTTGCCCGCAAAAACGACTCCAACGCAATCTCTGAAAGTGCAGCCGGCGTAGTTTCGCTTGATATGTGTTTTTGCTGCAAGACGCCGCAAGTATTAAAGCCAGCGCGACATTCGCACGCCGGGACTTTTTGACGCGTTTTCCCCCTTGACGCTGCGCAGCGTCATCTGAAATCACCACGATATCTTGCCCGGGGGTAACGCGCATGACGCCAAGATTGCTGGTCTCTATCGTCGCATTTTGCGCAGCTTTGTCCGCGCCAACCTTTGCGCTGAGCGCGACCCCAAGGGTGTTCAACGAAATTATCGTTGAAGGGAACAGCCGCTTCAGTGACCGCGACATCTTGGCCACCGCCGGACTGCGGCGCGGCGAAACCTACGGGCAACAGGACCTGCTGGAAGCGATCGAAGATCTTGAATTTACAGGAGAGTTTAACGAAGTCCGCATTCGGTCAGAAGGTGATCGACTGATCATAACGGTAGATGAAACACCCCGCTTCGAGGGTCAGCTTGTGTTCGGAGGCGGTTTCGACACCGACACCGGTTTTTTTGTTGGCGGCGCATTGCAAATCGAAAATGCCCTGGGCATCGACGCCCGGATCAATGCCGAACTGACCCTGGCAGAAGAAATCCAGACCGCCCGCTTTGCGGTATTTGATCCCGATGCTTTATCCGAGACTATCGGTCTCGGCATCCGGTTTTCGTACAGCAACACCGAATTCGACAACGTATTGTTCTCCTACGAAGACATTTCACTCAGCCCTTTCGTAACATTTGACCTTGGCCGAAATCGCGAACTTGAAACGCGCCTCGTCTTTTTCGAAACCGATTTGCGCGATGTGGACCCGTCCGCCTCTGCCATCTTGCAATCCGAAGTCGGCAGCGAAAGCTCTATCGCGCTCGGAGCAACCTACAGGTTCGGCGAGATCGACCCGTCTGCCGGGCGGTTCACTTGGGGTCTTCTGCTTGACGCGGAATACGCCTTTGCGGGTGACGCTGATTACATTCGCGCGCAGGTTCGCGGCAACTTCTTCCTGCCTATGGCTCGCGGCTTTGCACTGCGCTCCACAGCCGAGTTTGGGCACATCTCGGGGCTTAATGACTACGTGGTGCGCGCAACGGACCGCTTTGTGCTGGGCGGGGCCAGCTTGCGCGGGTTCGAGCGGGGCACCGTCACCGTCCGCGATATTGATGGCAATGTGGACACCAACCTGGGCGGCAACAGCTTCGCCGTGATCCGCACCGATCTCCTTGTTCCTCTGTTTCCAGAAAACGAGGATGTTGGCACATTTGTATTTGCAGATATTGGCAGCGTCTGGGACCTTGAAACTGACACCGGGGAAAGCGGGCAACTCTTCGATGGGTTTGACCTGCGCGCCTCGGTTGGCATCGGCGCATCCTATGATTTCAATTTTGGGCGGCTCGAAGCCTACCTCGCAGCACCTGTTGAAGAGGGCGTGGGCGACGACGACCAGATTTTCGGCATCGCTTTTCGAACCAATTTCTAACCTGCCGGCTTTCGCAAGTTAAGGGGCTCCGATTACCACAGGGTAATCGAAGCCGTCGCGCATAACAATCTCAACTCGGATGCCGTGTGTCCGCTGCCCGTCAACGCTTTCGCATATACCAGTCGATTACTCCCACCGGGCTGCATTCAGCGCTATGCCCACCATAGCAGCCACTCATGCAACGCGGTCGCGCGGCGCCTTGCCACCAAAAAAGTCGTTCAGGTTGTCGAGCACGCGAAAGCCCATGGCCTGACGGGCCTCGCGGGTCGCACTGCCAAGATGCGGCAACATCACCAGGTTGTCGCATTGGGCCAGCATCGGGTTGACGGCCGGCTCTCGCTCGAACACATCAAGTGCGGCGCCGCCAATCGTGTCGAACATCAGCGCTTGGGCAAGGGCTGCTTCGTCCACAACCTCACCACGGGCCGTGTTGATCAGAAACGCGTCTGGCTTCATCATGTCCAACCGGCGCGAATTGATCATCTTGGCGTTGCCCGCACCGCCCGGGCAATGCAGCGAGACGAAATCGCATTGTGGCAGCAATTCCTCAATACTCGCACTCTGAGTAGCATTGAACCGCGCCAGAACATCCCGGCGCACCTCCGACCGATTGTAGACCACGATGTCCATGCCGAACCCGAAATGCGCGCGCTTCGCCAGTTCCTGGCCGATGCGTCCAAAGCCTACGATGCCCAGCGTTTTGCCTGACACTTTGGTGCCGATCAAATGCGTCGGTCGCCAACCCTCCCAATGGCCCGCACGCAATTCACGTTCACCATCTCCGGCGCGACGCGCCACCATCAGCATCAGCGTCATGGCAAGGTCAGCTGTACATTCCGACAACACATCGGGGGTGTTGGTGATCGCAATACCGTGCGTCTTGGCCTTTTCGACGTCGATATGCGTATAGCCGACACCGTAATTCGCAAAGATCTTGGTTTGTGCCCGGGCCACGTCCAGGGCCTCGGCGCTGATCTTGTCCGTGACGGTTGGCAACACCGCATCATAGCGCTGGATCGCCTCACGGAACTCCGCCGACGTCAACGGTCTGTCGCTTCGGTTCAGTTCGACGTTGTAGCGGTCGGCAAGCTGCGCCTCGACCGCAGCAGGCCAACGACGAGTGACCAGAACACTTGGTTTCACCATCACGCAGCCTCCATCACTTTTGCAATTGTCGCGCCAATCACCGCCGGATTGTCGGCAACCGTCACACCCGCAGCAGACAATATTTCCACCTTCTCCGACGCACTTTCGCCAAAGGCCGAGATGATCGCGCCCGCGTGCCCCATCGTCCGGCCCTTGGGTGCGGTCAGACCGGCAACATAGGCAACGACAGGCTTCGATACGTGATCACGAATGTACTCTGCGGCTTCGGCTTCCTGTGGGCCACCAATCTCGCCAATCAAGGCGATGACATGGGTATCGTCATCCTTCTCGAACCGTTCAAGGATGTCCTTGAACGACGATCCATTGATCGGATCACCACCAATCCCGACGGACGTGGATACACCGATGCCAAGTTCCTTCAACTGGCTGGCGGCCTCATAGCCCAGCGTGCCCGACCGGCCCACGATCCCCACGTGACCCTTTTTGTAGATGTGGCCCGGCATGATCCCCAGCAGCGCCTTGCCCGGGCTGATCGTGCCCGCGCAGTTCGGGCCTGTCAGCACCATCCGGCGCTCCTTGGGATAGCGGTACATGTAGCGTTTCACGCGGATCATATCCTGCGCCGGGATGCCATCGGTGATGCAGACGCAATAGCGAATGCCCGCGTCCGCAGCCTCCATGATGCTATCGGCAGCGAAAGGCGGCGGCACAAAGACCAGCGATGCTTCGGCCTCGGTTTCGGCCACCGCCTCTTCGACCGTGTCGAAAACCGGTAGCCCCTCAACCATTTCGCCACCCTTTCCGGGCACGACGCCGCCAACCACGTTTGTGCCGTAGTCCAGCATATCCTTGGTGTGAAATCGCGCCATCTTGCCGGTGATGCCCTGGACAATAACGCGGGTGTTCTTGTCGAGAAGAATGCTCATGACACAGCCCTCAGATTGACCGCTTGAGAGAGGTCGTTTCTCCAAGCCCCCACTGCACGTTCGGCGGCTTCATTCAGCGTTTTCGCCCGGATGATCGGCAGGCCGGACTTGGCCAGAATCTTCTGCCCTTCCTCCACATTGGTCCCGGCAAGGCGCACAATCACGGGCACCTCAACGCCTACGTCCTTCATGGCCTGCACAACGCCCTCCGCCACCCAATCGCAGCGGTTGATGCCGGCAAAGATGTTGACGAGGATCGCCTGCACGTTCTTGTCCGAAAGCACGAGCCGGAACGCCTTGGCGACCCGGTCAGGCGTTGCGCCACCGCCAATGTCCAAGAAATTCGCAGGCTCGCCACCCGCCAGCTTGATGGTGTCCATGGTCGCCATGGCCAGGCCCGCACCATTGACGATACAGCCGATGTTTCCATCAAGGCCGACATAGTTCAGGCCCCGGTCTGCCGCGCGGCTTTCGCGGGGGTCTTCCTGGCTCTTGTCGCGCAGCTCTGAAATCTGCGGGTGCCGGAACAGGGCGTTCCCGTCGAATGTCATCTTGGCGTCCAGTGCGATGACGCGGCTGTCTTCGGTGATGACCAGCGGATTGATTTCGACCATCGTGGCGTCAAGTTCCGTAAACGCGCGGTAGCAGCCCTGCAACGTGCGCACCATCTGTTGAACCAACGCCGGATCAATGCCCAGCTTGAACGCAATCTGACGGCACTGGAATTCGCGCAAGCCAACCGCAGGTTCAACCACCGCCCGCACGATGCTGTCGGGCTTTTGCTCTGAAATCTCCTCGATCTCCATGCCACCCTCTGCCGACGCGACAATCATGACCCGCTGCGTGGTACGGTCCAGCACAAAGCCTAGGTAAATCTCTCTCTCGATGGGCACTGCGGCTTCGACATAGACGCGATAGACGCCCTTGCCTTCAGGGCCGGTCTGGTGCGTGACCAGCTTCATGCCGAACATGGCTTCGCTGGCGTCCTGTATCTCTGTATCGCTGCTACAGATTTTCACGCCGCCTGCCTTGCCGCGCCCACCTGCGTGGACCTGCGCCTTGACGACCCAGCGCTCGCCGCCCAGTTCGCGGGCACGATAGGCGGCCTGCTCGGGGCTGTAGGCCAGCGCACCGTCCGGGACGGTGACACCAAATCCGGCAAGGATTTCTTTCGCCTGATATTCATGGATGTCCATAGTGCTCCTCCCGTTTATTCGG
Organism: Pseudomonadota bacterium; assembly: GCA_038525015.1. Lineage (GTDB taxonomy): Bacteria > Pseudomonadota > Alphaproteobacteria > Rhodobacterales > Rhodobacteraceae > Tateyamaria. Next base: position 77,148 of record JBCBID010000016.1, read on the forward strand.
CTGCGATGGCCGTGCCATAATGCCCTTGCAGCACCGCATCGATTTGCGTCTGGTCGACATCCGCCCCCAGGTCCCGCAGCGCCGTGGCAAAGCGGTTCACGATGTCGGTGATGGCCGCCTCGGACAGCAGGTTCAGAATGCCGATGCGCACCTGAACGGGTTCGGACAGCGTCGGCCAGATGCCAAAGTTCTGTGCCCGGCAGTGCTGCACCAGCTCCATTTCGCGACCGGCCAGCGCCTCAGGCAAGTTCAGCACCACGAGCGATGGCATGTTCGACGTCACATGGCAGCCCATCGCCTCGACACATTGGCGCAGTGCGGCTTCGTGGAACGTATAATCCGCCGCGCGCTGCGCGATGGTCTGCTGCAGGCAAATGCGCAGCGCCTCGTGAAACGCCGATACCGCATAGGCCGAATGCGTCCGGTGATAGGTGCCCCGCTCCACATCCTGCCCGTCGATTATGCCCCAATGACGGGCCTCAAGGATGGGGTGGTGGCAGAACGTCCGCGTACCCGTCGCCCTCAGCGTTTCGATGTACCGATCGCTGAACGACACGGGTGCGTAGGTCAGCGGCAAGCAGCAGATACCCTTCTGAGGGCAGGACGCCCAGCCGTGCACACCAGGAAAATCGTCAATCCGAAAATCACCAACGCCCAGGCTCGACACAGCATCAACCAGCCCCATAGCGTCGTGCCGCACGCACGCATCGCTGAACCCCTTGATATCATTGACCCGGCCCGACCCGGTTTCCCAATGCGCCATCGCCGCCCATTTGGGCTTATGCTCAGCCAATGCTACCTCGACAATCTCGCCAGTGACGCTTTCACCATGCGGCACATCAACGATCACCACGTTGCTTGTCTGCGGATCAAGCGGGTTTGCCGCCAACTCTTCGGGTGAGGCCGCCTTCATACGCACCGTCAAACCGTCGATGCCCGAAAACGTCCCATTGACAAACATGACAACTTTGTCGCCCGGCATCACAGCCGAAAACATCATGTCCAGCCCGCTCCAGCCGGTGCCTGCAACACCAAACGTGTGCGTATTGTCGGTCCCCATGACCGCGCGCAGCATCTCTTTGCACTCTACCATCCCGCGCAGCACGTCAGCATGCATATGGTCAGCGAGACCCGCGCCCGCATAGCGCGCCAAAACGCGGGCGTCGGTGTTGCCCGGCCCCGGACCAGCGGCAATAGTGTTTGGAATATCAAGCTGCGGAAAAACGGCAGTGTCGGTCATAATGTCTCCTGTCACGCTGTTCCGCGTAATTTCATTGCGGAAAATTTTGGCACGATGATTGATAAATACGTTGCGGGCGAAGAAAACGCCCCTTAGTCCTACTTATGGGTATCTAAATGGGTAGGAAAATTACTACCCAAAGATCGAAATATACCGCTGTATGCTGAATAATGACCCACCTGAATAGGTAGTTTGTTGGAAATACCGACTATGAATCAAAGCCTTGATAAATCAGACACGCCGATCGAGATCATGCTCGCCGACAGCAATCCGCTAGTGCTGTCCGCGTTGTCCGAGATCATCGACCGCGATCCGCGATTCTCCCTGGTGGCCACCGCCGCCACCGCCGAAGGGTTTCTTGGCACCGTCATGCGTGTGCCGGTTCAAGTAGGCGTGATCGACTGGAACCTGCCCGCGCTTGGCGGTGCAAAGCTGATCGAAGTGCTGCGAGATCAGGAAAAGGCACCGCGCATCGTGGTCTATGCCGAAGACACGGGCGACCTGCCCCGCCTGGCCATGACGGCAGGCGCCGCCGCCTATGCGCCCCGCTCCAGCGAGGCGGAAACGCTTCTCGACACCTGCATCGACGTGGCGGCGGGCAAGATGGTCTTCCCATTCCTCGACGTTCGTGACCTGCAAAGCGACCCGATCCACCAATTGTCCCGCAAAGAACGCGGTATGCTCGAAGCACTGTCAAAAGGACTGACCAACCGCGAATTGTCAAAAGAGCTTGGGATCACCGTCAACACGGTGAAATTCCACCTGTCGAACCTCTACGAAAAACTCAGCGTTAAGAACCGCGCCCAGGCCATCGCATTCTACTATTCGTCCCGGCTCGCACTCGAACGCGATGACGCTGACAGTATACCCAAATAGACTGAAACTCTGCTTGACAGAATCTTACGCCGTTGACCTTTCTCGCGCAATTTTACGTCGCAAGAAAGGCTGCGCCATGTCGTTTCATCCGGTCACCCAAGCCCCCGGTCGTCTCAATCGATCCGAGCTCGCCGTCCCTGGCAGCCAGCCGCAAATGTTTGAAAAGGCGGCGGAATCAGACGTCGACGTGATCTTCCTCGACCTCGAAGATGCGGTGGCACCTGACGAAAAGGAACAGGCCCGCAAGAACATCATCAAGGCACTGAACGAGATCGACTGGGGCAGCAAATCCATGTCGGTGCGCATCAATGGGCTGGACACCCACTACATGTATCGCGACGTCGTGGACGTCGTCGAACAGGCGGGCGAGCGGCTGGATCTGATCATGATCCCAAAAGTTGGCACTGCCGCCGATGTCTATGCCGTCGACATGATGGTGACCCAGATCGAAGATGCGAAAGGCCTGAAAAAGCGCATCGGGTTCGAGCACATCATCGAAACCGCCCTTGGCATGCAGAACGTCACCGAAATCGCAGGTGCCTCGCCCCGCAACGAAAGCCTGCACTTCGGTGTCGCCGACTACGCCGCTTCCACCCGTGCGCGCACCACGATCATCGGCGGCGTGAACAAGGATTATGCCGTCTTGACCGACCCGGACGAGGCTGGACACCGCGACACCCATTGGGGCGACATGTGGCACTATGCACTTGCCCGTATGGTGGTCGCCGCACGCGCTAATGGTTTGCGCCCAATTGACGGCCCGTTCGGAGATTTCAAGGACCCCGAAGGCTACCGCGCCGCCGCCTATCGCGCTGCCGTGCTCGGCTGCGAAGGCAAGTGGGCCATCCACCCCAGTCAAATTGCACTCGCCAACGAAGTGATGAGCCCCTCCGACGCCGAAATTGACAAGGCGCAGCGCATCCTCGCCGCCATGGCCGAGGCTGAAGCAGCAGGCAAAGGCGCGGTCAGCTTGGATGGCCGATTGATCGACTACGCGTCCATCCGGCAGGCAGAAGTTTTGGTTGAAAAGGCAAAACAGATATCGGGCGGGTAAGGCGCTATGGCCACTTCGCTAAAGGATCGAGATCAACCGCCAGGTCGCGCAAGCAAGACTTCCGGCATCTCGATGGCTGGGCATCTCTAAACAGTGCCTACACGGCCGTCGCGCCATCAGGGTCGGCGAAAACCCATCAATCGACCCGGTGGTCTTGCCGCGCGAACCTCACCGTGATCAAAGCCCAAAAGGGGCACGCCTCGATCGCGATACGTGGATCGACGTCATCCATCGCCATCGCCATCGCCATCGCCATCGCCATCGCCATCGCCATCGCCATCGCCAAAAACTCAGGTCTTTTCCCCACCGCGTAAAGCCGCGTCCTTTGTCGACGATAGCCCGTACGCCTGCGTACTGAGCTGATCCATCTTGCCATATGCATGGCCGGTACGCCAAGATCGTTTCCCACGACATGTCAGCGACCGGCACCATATCGCGATCCCTCTGGCGCGAGACAAAAATAGTCGCGCCCCCTTTAGGAAGCCCCAACCACCATCCTCATCGTCTGGCCTGATTGCCGAAACACGCTTGGCACCACTGATTGGGCATGAAACGCGATGTATTTGGATTTCATCGGGTTTGCATCAGGGATCGGCTCCGAACGTGACCCAAGCCTATCTCAGTATCTGGATATCGTTGGCTTGGGTCTTGCGTGGAACCTGACCAGATGCTTGACCAATCCCACTCAGATTGGCGCTGACACCGTCGGTCACATACCAGAACTCCACCAGCGGGTGTTACGGCCCACTCACTCCACATACTCGTCACTTGGCCGTCTTTGACTGCGCGCTTGGCGGTGTCCGCTTTCGTCCGCGTCGTCACAGGTCAACACAAGCGATCCTGTTCTCTCAGTTCTCAATTGCCTTGGCGTTCACTCGACTTTAGCAGCACGGCATGCTGCCCAATCCCCACCCTGCTTTGCTCGGGGGCGCGCTCGCTTTTAGCATGCAACAATCGCGTCGCGCATAGGCTGGGATATGTGCAGACCCCGCGACCGCCTGTCTCCGGCGTCAGTGTGCCGAAAATCGGGTTAAGGTTGGATAAACGCAGCGCGCGCATCCAACCAATTGATCTTGCTGTAAAAATAAACAGCCTCTTCAATCATGCCAGCGCACCCCAACCTGTCCCCGCGGGGACAAGTTCAGATATCAAGCGTATTGTCCTTTTCCCACTGCGAGAAATGCGCCGTGAAATCGTTCCATTCCTGCGTTTTCATCTTGATGTAAGAGGCCGAGAAGTCTTCGCCCATCGCCGCCTTAAGGCGCTTGTCCTTGTCGAACTCTCGCAGCGCGTCCAGCATGTTCAGCGGCAGCTTCGCCGCTCCCCGTACTTTGTGTCCTTCCGCGTACATATCAATGTCGTATCGCTTCCCCGGATCAGCTTTGTTGCGGATGCCATCAAGCCCTGCGGCAATGATCACCGCCTGCAAAAGATAGGGGTTTGTTGCCCCGTCTGGCAGACGAAGTTCGAACCGTCCTGGACCGGGAACGCGCACCATGTGCGTGCGGTTATTCCCCGTCCACGTCACCGTGTTCGGTGCCCATGTGGCGCCCGACATTGTGCGCGGCGCGTTGATGCGTTTGTAGCTGTTGACGGTCGGGTTCGTGATCGCGGCGAGCGCCGAGGCATGCTTCATAATGCCGCCCAGGAAGTGGCGGCCCTTTTCGGACAGGCCAAGCTCTGCCGTCTGGCTGCTGTCATTGGGTTCGATGGCGAACACGTTGGTCGTCGCGTCCCCGCCGGGCGCATCCCAGACCGAGATGTGCGCGTGGCAGCCGTTGCCGGTAAGGCCCTCGACCGGTTTGGGCATGAAGGTCGCGCGGAAGCCATGTTTTTCGGCTACAGATTTCGTCATGAACTTGAAGAAGGAGTGCTTGTCCGCCGTACGCAGCGCATCATCGAACTCCCAGTTCATCTCAAATTGACCATTCGCGTCTTCGTGGTCGTTCTGATACGGCCCCCACCCCAGATCGAGCATGTAATCACAGATCTCGCGCACCACGTCATAGCGGCGCATCACCGCCTGCTGGTCGTAGCAGGGCTTGGCCGCCGTATCATATTCGTCACTGATCTGTGCACCGTCCGGTGTCATAAGAAAATATTCAGCTTCAATCCCGGTCTTGATATGCAACCCTTCTGCGGCGGCCTCGTCGATCAGGCGGCGCAGCACGTTGCGGGGAGCCTGGGCCACGTCTTCGCCCTCCATCACGCAGTTGGCTGCAACCCAGGCCACTTCGGGCTTCCAAGGCAGTTGGATGACCGAGGACGCGTCGGGCACAGCCAGCATGTCGGGATGTGCGGGCGTCATATCGAGCCAGGTGGCAAAGCCCGCAAAGCCTGCGCCCTCTTTCTGCATGTCGGCGATGGCCTGCGCAGGCACCAGTTTGGCCCGCTGCCCGCCAAAGAGGTCGGTGAAGGAAATCATGAAATATGTCACGCCGTTGTCGGCGGCGAACTTTGCTAGATCAGTGGTCATCTATCTGTTCCTGTTGGTCTTTTATGTGATGAGGGCGCGTGCTCTGGTGGCCGCGCCCTTCGGTTTGACAATCAGTAGGAAGTGCCGGGCTTGCCCGGATACCAATCTGTTCCGGCGAGAGGAATTTTCGCCATCGCCGCCGCTTCCAGCGTCAGCGCACAAAGGTCTTCGGGTTCAAGATTGTGCAGGTGGTTCTTGCCACAGGCCCGCGCGATGGTTTGCGCCTCAAGGGTCATGACCTTGAGATAGTTGTTTAGCCGTCGCCCGCCTTCGATGGGATCGAAGCGAGCGATCAGCGCGGGGTCTTGCGTGGTGATGCCAGCGGGGTCCTGCCCCTCGTGCCAATCGTCATAGGCTCCGGCGGTGGTGCCGAGGGTGTTGTACTCGGCCTCCCATTTCGGATCATTGTCCCCAAGCGCGATCAGGGCGGCGGTTCCGATCGCCACTGCGTCTGCGCCAAGGGCCATGGCTTTGGCAACATCCGCACCCGTACGGATACCGCCCGAGACGACCAGCTGAACCTCGCGATGCGTATCGAGATCTTGCAGCGCGCGCACCGCTTCGCGGATGCAGGCAAGGATGGGCTGACCGACATGTTCAATGAACACGTCCTGCGTCGCGGCTGTACCGCCTTGCATACCGTCCAACACAACCACATCAGCCCCCGCTTTGACGGCAAGCGTGGTGTCGAAATAGGGCCGCGCGCCGCCGACCTTGATGTAGATCGGCTTTTCCCAATTGGTGATCTCGCGCAACTCAAGGATCTTAATCTCCAGATCATCGGGGCCGGTCCAATCCGGGTGACGGCAGGCCGAGCGCTGGTCAATCCCCTTGGGCAAGTTGCGCATCTCGGCCACACGGTCGCTGATCTTTTGGCCCAACAACATGCCGCCGCCGCCAGGCTTGGCCCCCTGCCCTACGACAATCTCAATGGCATCGGCGCGGCGCAGATCGTCAGGGTTCATACCATAACGTGACGGCAGGTATTGATAGACCAGCTTGTCGGAATGGCCGCGTTCTTCGTGGGTCATGCCGCCATCGCCGGTGGTTGTTGACGTGCCCGCCATGGTGGCCCCACGGCCCAGCGCCTCTTTGGCCCCGCCGGACAGCGCACCAAAAGACATGCCCGCGATTGTCACCGGGATGTCGAGGTGGATAGGGTTCTTGGCAAAGCGTGTACCAAGGGTCACATTGGTGTCGCAGCGTTCGCGGTACCCTTCGAGCGGGTAGCGCGACATGGACGCCCCCAAAAACAGCAGGTCGTCAAACTGAGGCAGCTTGCGCTTGGCCCCGCCGCCGCGGATGTCATAGATACCAGTTGCCGCCGCGCGCCGGATTTCCGCGTTCACGGTATTCGAGAAGGTGGCCGACTGGACCGGCATCGTGCGCGGGGCGCCGTCAGGATCAGGTTTGCGCGGGGCACCGTCAGGATCAGGTTTGCGCGGGGCACCGGTTTGATCATCTTTCATCCTCTGCCCCCTAATACGCGTTGTCGATGTCAAAATTATAGAGTTTGCGGGCCGAGCCATATCGTTTGAACTCGGACGCCTTGGCGTCGCACTGCCCGCGTTCCAGCAACTCTTCGAGAATGGCGATATGCTCGGGCCGCATCTCTTTCTCGATGCAATCAGCCCCCAGCGATTTGACAGAGCCGCGCACAAACAGCCGCGCCTCGTAAATTGAATCGCCCAATGCGTCGCCTGCATCCCCGCACACAACAAGGTTGCCCGATTGCGCCATGAAAGCAGACATGTGCCCGATATTTCCGTGCACAATGATGTCGATCCCTTTCATCGAGATGCCGCAACGGGACGACGCATTGCCCTTGATCACGAGCGTCCCACCGTTGCCCGTGGCCCCCGCATATTGCGACGCGTCCCCTTCAACCACGACCAAGCCGGACATCATGTTTTCCGCCGTACCCGGGCCGACAGAGCCGTGTACATGCACGGTTGCCTGCTTGTTCATACCGGCGCAGTAATACCCGGTAGAGCCCTTGATGTTGACTTCGATAGGTGCGTCGAGTCCTACAGCGATGGCATGGCTGCCCTTGGGATTAACGATTTCCCAATGGGTCTGGTTGGTGTTGGCGGCTTGAGCGTGCAGCGTCGCATTCAGCGCACGCAGCCCCTCGGCCTCAAGATCGAATGTCTGCATGTCAGGCGGCCTTGGCCGTGGGGCTATTGTCGTGGGACCAGAAATAGACGGTCGCGGGCTCGGGTTCCCACACCTTGGCGTTGTCGATACCGGGCAGGTTCACCAGCGCGCGGTATTCCGATCCGAAGGCCACATATTGGTCCGTTTCAGCCATCACCGCGGGTTTGCAGGCGATGGGGTCGCGCACAACGCCGAACCCGTCTTTGGTGCCGACAACGAAGGTGAAAAAGCCGTCAAGATCATCGAGGCTGGAGGTCAGCGCCTCGCCCAAGGTGGCGCCGGTCTGCATTTTCCAGGTCAGGTAGGCCGCGCCCACCTCGGTGTCATTGTCGGTTTCGATATGCACGCCAAGGCGGCGCAATTTGCGGCGCAGCGAGTTGTGGTTCGACAGCGATCCGTTGTGCACGAGGCACTGGTCGATGCCGGTATTGAACGGGTGTGCGCCCATGGTGGTTACTGCTGACTCGGTCGCCATGCGGGTGTGGCCGATACCGTGCGTGCCGGACATTTTGCGGATGTCAAAGCGCTGTGCCACATCTTTGGGCAGTCCGACCTCTTTGTAGATTTCGAGGGTGGAGCCATGGCTCATCACGCGCAGATCGGGGCGGATATCAGTCAGGGTTTCGCGGGCGATGGCCACTTGGTCGGAAGGCAAGGAGAGGACGGCGTGGGTGTCTTTGACGGCCATCAACACTGTGCCGTTGATGCGTTTGCTCAAGGCGTTGTCGAGCGCATCGAAGTCTGCTTTTGGTTTGTTTGATTGTACCGTGAGCTTGGCACTTCCCTTTGTTTCTTGGCCATAAATCGCGATCCCAGCACTGTCGGGTCCACGGTCGGTCATGGTGATCAGCATATCGGCCAGCATGTCACCAAGTTTGGGCTGCAAGGCCGCGTCTTTCAGAAAAAGTCCGACAATCCCGCACATGGCAAAGGCACTCCTAATCATGATCCGGTGTGTGAATCGAAGGCTAGCACCAATCCGCTGCCCGCTCAACCAAAGGGAAACTAAGTTTCACTGCAGTTAAGTCGAGCGTGTTCGATCAGAGTGTCATGTGTTCTGTGGGTAGCTGATGACTGACAGGTAGCGCGCAGGCAATAGAACGAGTTTCTCCGGCCCGTGGGGCGCATCCGCATCAAAGAACAGAGTGTCACCCGGTTTGAGCGGGAACACGGTGTCGCCGTGGCGATAATCCACCTCGCCTTCGAGCATGTAGATGGTTTCGATCCCGCCGTGCTGAAAGGTCGGAAAAACGTCGGATTCATCTGTCAGCGTGATCAGGTAAGGTTCGACAATCACACCGGATGCATTTGATCCGACATGGCCGAGCAAATTGTACTGGTGGTGGGCGCGTGTCCCTTCGCGGTCGATGGAGACACCTTGGCCAGATTTCGTGTGTACCGCTTGTCGGCTTTCCTCGAACCGGCGGAAGAAGCTGGTCAGGGGCACTGACAGCGCGTTAGCGAGCAGCTGCAACGTAGTGAGAGAGGGAGAGGTATTGCCGTTCTCGATCTTTGACAGCATTCCAATCGACAGGCCGGTGATCTGGGCCAGTTCGGCCACGGTGATCTCCTGCTGGCGCCGAAACGCCCGTACCTCGCGCCCGATGGCGACCTCGAGCTTCTTTTCGCGTTCGCCCTCGCGTGTGCGATGAGGATCCTGTGTAAGCTTGCTGGTCATTTCCGTGTCGACTTTCTTTGTGTTCAGGACATCCGCCTTTCAGGCAAGGTGCGCCCAACACTTCTGTTCTGGGTAGTTCGATGCAGGTTATAGGTCAGAACTTTCACGAACGAGCGCAAAGGTTGACCGACAGTAAAATAAATCGGGTCTTTGCTGTTCTAAGATCATCGCCACCGGAACAGCTTAGGTCTGTATGATAGGGGAGGATTTCTGGCACATCGTAACCGCCAAGTCGTGGAGATGAGACAGAAATCCGGAACCAGGCGGAGGAGCCACGGCGAGAAGGTCTCCTCAACATCCGCCGCGCCACGCGCAAACGCTACGCGGCTGAAGAGAAGAGACGGATCGTGCTTGATGGTCTGAAGGGCGAGGACAGTATTGCGGAGTTGTGCCGGTGCGAGAGCATTGCCCAGGGTTTTTATGACAATTGGTCCAAGGAAGTCCTGGAAGCCGGCAAGAAACGCCGCGCGGGGGATACTGCACCTGCGGCGATTTCGACTAAGATGACAGACCTGCGTCGTGACCCCGCGATCTCATGGAGGGTATGGCCGAGCAGGCGCTGGAACTGCGGCTGCTCAAAAAAGCAGGATCGCATCCTCAAGTCCTGCAACCTCGTGACCAGCCCGGCCTATATGGGTCTGTCGGTTGCCGACGCGTTCCGAGACAAGACAACCCGGCCAAAGCAGCTTTGGCAGACCGACTTCACCGACCTGAAGGTCATCGCCCTGACCTGACATTTGCTGTGCAAATGCCCGACCGGGCAACAGTTGGGGCGGGTTCTATCTCAGCACCATCCTCGATGATTACAGCCGGGACATCATCGCCTGGACACTATGCACGACGATGACGCCCGGGGATGTGACCGATACGTTGGACTGGGCGCTACAGGCTTTGCGTGTGATCAGGCGACGGTTCTGCACAAGCCGCGACTGCGAGGTGACGATAGGTCCAGTTACATCTTAAGCGCGTTGGCCGATTGGCTAGAAGATCGACAGATGGACCATGTCCGAGGCGCACCGTCTCACCCGCAGTCCCAATGCACGATCAAGCGCTGGCAGAGCGACTTTATTATCTGCGTGAAAGGCCGATGTCAGAGGGCTGTGAAGTTCGCCACCGGTGCACTCGCAATGGGTCGCTGCAGGGCGACGCAGCTATCTGTTATTCATTGATGGCGCAGTGGGAGACCGAGACGGCAATTTACAAGTAGCGGGCCTTGGATGCCGCTAAGTCGTTCGCGTTAAGTCCACTTTGTGCCTATGCTCACCCTTATGACCCACAGAAAGGCCTAGGTATCAGCCGCGACCCGGAAGCGTCTTAGTTTGACAAGCATCTAGATAATCATCAAATGCCCGCCTGCGGGCTCTGAATGATTTTAGAGGGAAACGATGGCGCGGATTACAAATGTCCAAGACTTGGAGTCGCTGTACGACAAAGCGGTGCCGGCGGCGACGGCAAAAGTTGTAAACTATGTCACCCCACTTTACCGGCGATGGATCAAAGCATCACGATTTGCAATCATGTGCACCGTGGGACCGGAGGGCACGGATGCCAGCCCTCGGGGCGACGGCACCGCTGTTGTCAATATTGTCGATGAAAACACTCTTCACATGGCAGACTGGCGCGGCAACAACAGACTCGACTCGCTTCGGAATATTGTAAGCGATGGCCGTCTGAGCCTGTTATTGATGGTGCCAGGATGCGCCAATGTTGTTCGCGTGAATGGCTCTGCGTTTCTTACGACGGATGACGATGTGGTGCGCGCTTTTGAGGTTAACGGGCAACGGCCGCGCATCGTGATTGTCATGACCATAGACGAGATATATTTCCAGTGCGCGCGCGCACTGACCCTGTCCGAACTTTGGAACGCGGATCGTAGCGTTGCGATGTCGCTCCCGACCGCTGATGAGCTTTTGAAGGAAGCCGCCAGCGGCCTAGGGGCAGGCGTGTAGCTTCCAAAAGCTCCGCGCTCAGGCACGATACACCTTGGCTTGCTTGTCCATCTGTCTTCCAATACCTTTTGCTTGCACGACGTAGACCTGCGTCGTCTAGCAAGCGCATATCCGCCAGCCCACTAACCAATCTGTGTTTTCAAAGCAAAGCGCACGCCGCAATGCCGAGAATTTGCTGTGACGTACCAAGGTGATGCGATGACCTTTATGCCAAACATGACTGCATCCACACGTATGATGCGTGTGCTTCAACCGTTGTCATGGCGGCGCTTGCCCGGCGTGATCGGGGATGTCTGGAATGTGCGGTTTCAAACCGGCGGTGGCGGACACTACCTTGCCCCGAACCCGCGGTTGGTCGTGTTTCTCAATTGTCCCGCTGATGCGTTGTCTTTTCGAATTGCTGATGACGCCATCTGGCGCAGTGAGGTAGGGTCGCTTTATATACCCGCCGGCGTGCCGCTTTGTATCAAAGTGGCCCAAGACTGCGAACTAAGTCATCTCGACCTGCATCTGGACTCGGGCCCACTCCAACAGCGTTTGGATATGTTGGGCGCGCTCCATCTTGCATCCAAGCCAGTGCTACGCCCGTTTTCGGAGACAATCTCGCACTTGGCCCACGTGCTTGCAGATGAGGTTTGCCGCCCACGTCGACCCGACCTGGTAGCGGATGGGCTTGTCTCGGCCTTGTTGGCGGAAGCTCTGGACGTTCGATGCGTATCTGAAGCTACAGAGATGCTGGACAGCGGCGATGCTGTTTTCCGTGATCTGCAGGTTTTTGTCACATCGCATTTAGGCGATCGCATAACTGTGGCAGATATGGCCGACGTGATCGGGGTGTCGGAAAGTTGGTTGACCCGCTTGTGCCGCAAAAACTTTGACACCACACCGCTGCGGTGGCTGATGGAGCAAAGGCTGCGCGCCGCAAAACAAATGATGACCGAAGCCAGCAGTTCGCTGTCTGATATCGCATCGGCCACTGGTTTTGCTGATCAAGCGCATCTCACTCGCAATTTTCGTGCAACCTTTGAGCAGACGCCCGCGGCTTGGCGTAGGCGACACGCAGTGCGGAATGAAACAAAAAACGCCAGTCTGATCCAAGACCGCCGCGTCAATTCCCTTTAACCGAGCCATGGGACGAAATGAGGGGATATCTGATGCGCCGGTTTATGGCATGCCTGTGCCTAACAGGAACGACTTTTGGTCTGAGCACGCATGCGCTTCTTGCGCAATCGACGGCTGACCTGATTGATCCGGTGGATCTGGGCGAGATCGTCCTTGAGGGCGCGCCGACGGACCCTGTACCGGGTTACGTTGCAGACAGTTCAGCGACGGCGTCAAAATCCAGCACACCCATCCTGGAAATCCCGCAATCCGTTTCGGTGGTGACAGGCGAACAGATCGAAGATCAAGGCGCAACCACGTTGGGCGACACGCTGGGGTATTCAGCCGGTGTGTTTGCGCAGCCTTTTGGGACGGACCCGCGCTTTGACAGCCCTACCATCCGGGGTTTCAACGGGTCCGAGGCGCAGTATCTCAACGGGCTGCGAATTCTGCGCAACTTCGGTGCGCCGTCCTTTGAGATTTACTCGCTCGAACGCGTGGAAATTCTCAAGGGGCCCGCATCCGTTCTTTATGGCTCGGGCATTCCCGGCGGTGTCATCAACCAAGTGCAAAAACGTGCGCAATTCCTCACATTTGGAGAGGCGGGCGTAGGGTTAGGCAACCCGCAAGCCACAGAGGCCTTTGTCGATTGGAACAGCGCACTCTCTGACACGTTTGCGGCACGGATAACGGCGGTCGTGCGTGACAGCGAAGAGGATGTCGAGGAATTGGAGCAGCAGCGGCGATATCTCGGCATTGCGACACGCTGGGACATCACGCCGAGCACCGAGTTGCAGTTCTTGGGGTCTTATCAAGAAGACGATCCCATCACGCCAGCGGGTGTGCCCTTTGATCTGGTGGGCACCGGCATTGATGAAACATTACGCGATTTTTATGCGGGAGACCCGACGGATGATAACAGTGATCGGCGCAACCTGAACCTGGGTTTTCAGTTGCGTCACATCTTCGACAACAACTGGGCGCTTGATGCAAATTTCCGGTACCAGAACTTTGACTGGGACTACACCGGCTTTTTCGTACAAAACGCCGTTACTGACGGGGATACGATCAACCGCGGTGGACTCAACCAGTTTGAAGACTCCGAAACGATCAACCTGGATCTGCGGTTTAGCGGATCGGTCCAGACAGGCGCAGTGACCCATGACCTGCTCTTTGGGTTTGAATACCTGCGCTACGACTTGGTTGACCGGACCGAGTTTTTGGGGGCCGACCCGATCAGTCTTGCCAACCCTATTTACGCAGGTGCGAATCTGACGGCCCCAACATTTATCATCGATAACGATCTGGTTCTGGAGCAGGTGGCTTTCTACGCGCAGGACGAAGTGAGCAGTGGCAATTGGAGAGGCTCTTTTGCCATCCGCTATGATCGCAGCGATACGAGCGGCTTCAGCGGCAACAATTTTGCCGGAATTTCAGCTGTGGATCAGGAAGACGAAGAAACGACAGGACGCATCGGTTTGTCCTATGTTTTCGACAGTGGCGTGGCACCCTATGCCAGTTACACAACGTCCTTCGATCCAGAGATCGGGTCGGACATTGATGGCAATGCGCTGCAACCGACCGAAGGGCGACAATGGGAGGTGGGTGTCAAATGGCAGCCCGAAGGCTTGGATGCGCTGTTCACTGCCGCCATCTACGATTTACGTCAAACAAATATCCCGGCGAATGTGGTCGAAGGGGCTGCTTCAGGAATTCGTCAGATAGGCGAGGCGCGATCACGCGGGCTTGAGTTGGAAGGCACTGTTGATCTGAACAATGGTTGGAGCATTCGCGGCCAGTACACTTACAACGATACCGAGGTCCTGTCTGGTGACAACGCTGGCAATGAATTGCCCAACGCGCCCGAGCAAAGCTTTGGCGTGTTTGCGAACTACGCTTTCGACGGCGGTTCTCAGCTCAGTGGTCTGGAATTGGGTGGCGGTGTCCGATTTATCGACAACAGGTTTGGCGACGCTGGAAACGCTTTCGCCCTCGAGAACGTGACACTTTTGGACTTGCGTGCGAGCTATCAAGTTCGGGAAAACCTGAACATGTCGCTGAACGTCACCAATGTCACCGATCAAGTCTATGCCGCCAACTGTGGTGTCTTCGGCTGCTTTTTCGGCGATGGCCGGACGGTACAGGCGCGACTGACCTATCAGTGGTAGCGCATCGGCAGATGCCGATTTACGGGCGCCGCGCATTTTTGGGCGGCGCCGCGTCTTTTTGGGCATGTTCGGTCGCCGCCGATGGACCCAGACTTGCCATCATTGATTGGGCGATGCTGGAAACTGCGCTTATGCTCGGGCATACGCCGGTTGCCGCATGCGAACTTGAACGGTTTCGCACAGACATCGAATGGCCGACAGTGCCCGACGGTGTCATCGACCTTGGGTTGCGAGGCGCTCCGAACATGGAGCTCATCCAGACGCTGCAACCGAACCTGATCCTGTCGTCACCCTGGTATGAACGGATGCATACGAGGCTGCGGGCCCTTGCGCCTGTCTTGTCGGTCGCGGTTTACAACACGGCATCTCCTCCCTTTTCCGAAGCGCTTAACGCGTTGCACGTGGTCGGGGAACGTCTTGGCGCATCGGGTTTGGCGCGGCGCACAGCCGAGAACGCTCTGGCAGAGCTTGAAGCGACCGCAGGGCGAATTTCTGAATTTCGGGATCGTCCAATCTATGTGGTCGATATCGGCGACGCGCGCCATTTCCGGGCGTTTGGTCCGGACAGCATGTTTGGAGACGTTTTGGACCGGCTTGGCTTCGAAAACGCCTGGAAAAGACCTAGCGAATTCGCCTTCAGCGCCCCTGTGCCACTTGAACGATTGGCAGAACGGCCAGATGCCCGCATCCTTGCCGTGGCACCGATCCCGATTGAAGCGCGCGCGGCCTTGCGCCGCTCGGTGCTGTGGAACCGTCTGGAACCCGTCGCAGAGGGTCGATTTGGTGTTATCGGGACGCTTAACCCTTTCGGCGGAGTGCCAGCAGGTTTGCTATTTGCCCGCTTTATGGCCAATGCACTGATCGGCGGATCAGTCACTTGATCCGGCCAGCCAGTCTTGTTGTCGTGGCGGCGCTTTGCGTGTTGATGTGGTCCGCTGCAGCCGTTCCATATCTTGTGAATGGCTGGCCAACCGTCCCGTTTGACGTACGGACGATGTCACTGGATGGTATTCTTCTGCTTTACGGCCACATGCCACGGGGCGTGGTCGCTTTGTTTGTGGGGGCCGCACTCGGACTTTCTGGCGCGCTGCTGCAGATCGTTTTGAGAAATCCGATTGCCGACCCGTCGACACTTGGCGTCTCTGCTGGCGCGCAATTGGCCTTGGTCACGGCAACATTGCTGTTGCCGCAAGTGCTGGGCTACGGTCGCTGGCCTGTCGCAGCGGTGGGGGCCTTTGCCACCTTGGGCCTCATCATGGCGATTGGTGCTGCCCATGCATTCCATCCAGTCACTATGGTGATCACGGGCATGCTCTTTGGTCTGTTTTCGACGGCTCTGGCCACCAGTTTGACACTGGCGCAGGGTGAGTACCTGTTTTCTTTGGTTGTGTGGACCGGTGGTTCGCTTGTTCAAACCAGTTGGCATACCGCCATCTCGTTGGCGCTTGTTTTCAGCGTTTCACTTGCGGCTGCCTTGTTCTTGCGACGACCACTTGAGGTTCTGAGCCTCGGTGGCGAGGCGGCGCGCGCGCTGGGTCTGCCGGTGGCAGGTGTTCGCGCAACCGCTATCACCCTTGCGGGCGTGCTCGCGGCGACAATTGCGGCCGCCGTTGGGCTGGTCGGTTTTGTCGGTCTTGCCGCGCCAGCAATAGCGCGCGCCCTGGGTGCGCGCACCATTAAGCAGATCCTCGTTTATGCACCGCTTTGCGGCGCGCTGCTGGTCTCACTCTGTGATGGTGCTGTGATGACACTTGCCAACCGCGGCAGCGAGACGTTCCCCACTGGCGCCATAACCGGGCTGATTGGCGCACCTGTACTGCTGTTATTGCTGACAAAGCTGCGAACGACGCCACCACCCGCGGATGCAGGCCCAATGCGCCGCACACAGCGGGTTTACCTGCTCCTACTCGTCCTGGTCCTGTTTGCCGTCGGCATCAGTGCCATCTCTCTCGGCACAGGGCGGTTCGAGACGGGTTGGGCGCTCCTGACCTTTGACGAAATGGCCGCATTTCTACCCGGAAGATGGCCGCGTCTGCTCGGCGCGCTCGCAGCCGGGGGGCTTCTCGCTATGTCTGGTATGCTCCTTCAGCGCGTCACCGGCAATGCGCTTGCGGCGCCGGAGGTGTTGGGCATCTCGGGTGGCGCCGCCATCGGTTATGCAATCGCCATCTTTTTTGTGGCGACACCAACAACGGGCATTCTCTTTCTCGCAACAGGTTTGGGCGGGCTGGCAGCGATGGGACTGGTCGTTGCTGTTTTCCTGCGCACCGGAGCTCGGCCCGAACGGCTTTTGCTTGCCGGGATCGCGGTCTCTGCGATGGCAAGCGCCGTGCTCTCGCTCATTATGGCCTCGGGCTCACTCCAGAGCTTTGCTGTCCTGGCATGGCTGAGCGGCTCCGCAGGGGCTGTCACCGCAGCGCAAGCGCTGGTCATGGTGGCTGCCTTGAGCGTGTTGATTGTGTTCTTCGTCTTTCTCTTGCACTGGCTCGCCATCTTGCCGCTAGGTGCATCTGTCGCGCGGAGTTTGGGCGTTCCCGTCGTCGGTGCGACAGCGTTGATTGTTGTCATCGCTGGGCTGGCGGCTGCCCTGGCCACCATTGTCGTGGGGCCGCTCAGCTTTGTGGGTCTTATGGCACCGCATCTGGCGCGGCGCATGGGCCTTGTCCGAGTGTTTGACCATCTTGTGGGCACGGTTCTTATAGGGGGCATTCTGATGCTTATTGCTGATTTTGGGGCGCGCAACGCCAGCTTTCCCTACGAATTGCCGCTGGGACTATTCGCGTCGCTCATAGGAACACCCTGGCTGTTGTGGCTTATTTTAAGGAGGCAGGCATGACAGCACTTTTTTCATTGAAGGATGTCGGGTTTGAAGTCAGCGGGAAATCCTTGCTGCGCAACCTGTCCCTGGACCTTCCGCAGGGCAAATTGATTGGGTTGATCGGTCAGAACGGCTCGGGCAAATCAACGCTATTGCGACTTTTGGCGGGTCAGGCGAACCCCAGCGCTGGCCACGTGGTCTTTGATGGAACGAAACTGCCCGATTGGCCGCGCAAAGTGCTCGCGCAGAGACTTGCCTACTTGCCGCAGACTTTGCCTGCATCTGACGGGATGATGGTCCGCGAACTTGTGACGCTCGGCAGATATCCTTGGCACGGTCCGTTGGGCAGACCTGGTCCCGCAGATCAGGAAGCCGTCAACCGTGCCCTGTCTCTTTGCGATCTTTCGGATATGGCGGATCGGATTGTCACGGCTCTGTCAGGTGGCGAACGTCAACGTTGCTGGATTGCCATGCTAATCTGTCAAAACGCTAAGTGCTTGCTGCTTGATGAGGCGACCTCCGCACTCGATGTAGCGTACCAGCGCGACATCCTGGCTTTGCTAAACAAGCTATGCCGGGAACACGCTGTATCCGTCTGCATCGTCCTGCATGATTTAAACGGGGCGGCCCGCTATTGCTCTCACATCATCGCGCTCAACAATGGTGAGATCTGTTTTCAAGGTGATGTTGCGGACCTTATGAACACCTCGACGTTGCGCGCGATCTATGGCAGTGACATGGAAATTCTTGAGCGACGAGATGGGTCTTCAGCTGCGCTGGTCCTTTAGAAAAAACGCCTTTCATCTTTCATACCGAGTGCCGCATTCCCCCTCTCGGGTTCGAAAACGAGCAAAAAAGACAAATCAAGTTGGCTTCATCTGACCTGCTCCCCTGAAGGATCCTCGATTTGACGTTAATCTGTTCTTTGACGGAGGAGACAGATGATGATGAGAAGCCGTTTCAGCGAAGAGCAGATCATTGGCATCTTGATGGAGCATCAGGCTCGACGTGGCGCGAAGAAGCTGTACCGGCTCTAGCGTGAAGAAAGGTCAACCGTTCGTAAACCGGACGGATGCAAGCGCGCAGTTGGCACTAGAACACCGATGGCGATCCCGCGAGGCTCAAATCAGAGATGGCCGCTCGACTTCATGTCTGATGCGCTGGAGGATTGTCGTGGGTTCCGCGTGCTGAACATCATTGATGACCTCAGCCGGGAGTGCCTAGCCGCCGTAGTGGATACCTCCATGGGTGGCGCGCGTGTCGCCCGTGTACTGCCCCCCGGATCGAAAGTGCTTCCAGAAACTTCCAAGCAGACGTCGTGATCTCGGATGCTGGAAGGGACCACCTGTCGATAAAGTCGGCAAAATGCGATCCTAGCTTCCCGACGAAATGCGCGCGCAAAAACCGATCAACTGGCGCTCAGACCATTTCTGAGTGAGCCGAAGCACGGATGCCGTCCACGGGAACAAAGGCTGGCAGTGAGCAATGTGATCTAAGCGCAGCAACTTAAAACTGGGCTCAGAGCCGCTACTAAGTCAATCGCAGCTCGGCTGCCAAGCTTCCGCTCACTAACGAGAGCGGCCCAGACCGATCACTCGACCGGGCATACTGATGCTGCGACCGCAGCCCGCTTTGTAGACGTTCGCTGCACGTGCGAAATCATTGTGTTTCATGCGCACCGCCAAGCTTTCTGTGTCGCGACAAATTCGAACACTTCACGCCACCAGCGTCTGTCTTTGCCGCAAGGCGCGGTAAAGTCCGTCTTGCCGCGCCATCAATTCGGATGGCGTTCCGTCTTCAACAATCCGCCCACGGTCGAACACCAGGATCCGGTCCATCCGCTCGACCGTGGCCAGCCGGTGCGCAATGACAAGGGTTGTGCGTCCGTCCATCAGGCGTTCTGCCGCTTCGGCAACACGGGCTTCAGCCTCGCTGTCCAGCGATGACGTCGCCTCGTCCATGATCAAAACCGGCGCATCCGACAGGAAGGCGCGAGCGATGGCGACCCGTTGCCGTTCACCTCCAGAAAGCTTCACGCCCCGTTCGCCAACTTCGGTGCTGTAGCCTTTGTCTAAGCGTTCGATGAACTCGGCCGCACCAGCCTTGGTGGCGGCAGCCCTAATATTGTCCAGTGTCGCGCCGGGTCGCGCATAGCCGATATTGTCAGCTAAAGAGCGATGAAACAGGATGGGTTCCTGCGGAACCAGTGCGACATGACTGCGAAGCTCGGTCAGAGGAACCGAGGCGATGTTCACACCGTCTAGCGTAATCTCACCGCGCGTCACCTCGTGAAGGCGCTGGACCAGCTTTACAAAGGTCGTTTTCCCGGAGCCCGAACGGCCGACAAGGCCCACCTTCTGCCCTCTGGGGATATGGATGCTGAGATCGGTGAAAAGCGGTGTTGAGGCCCCTTCGTAGCCATAGTCCACATGATGGAACGACAGCGCCGCCGCACGCGGCGGAAGCGCGCAGGCCGGGTGCCGGGCTACGTCTGTTTCCGGATCGTCTTCCATCAGATCAACCATCTCTTCGGCATCATTCACGGCTTTTTGCAGGTTGCGGACGTGACTGCCGATCTGCCGCAGATAACCGTCCAGCATGCCAAGGGCCGAGACCGTAAAGGCGATCTCGCCCGCCCCGGCCGAGCCGCGCACGAACGCAATCAGCGCTCCGCCAAGGACCAAAGCGCGCAACAGCCAAAGGCTCATATCCTGCGCAAGACCAGACCATGTCCCCCGCCGCCAAGTGCGACGACTGCGATGTGCCCACTTGTTCAGCACGCGGTCAAACCGCGCATCTTCGCGGGCCTCGGCGGCATGCGCTTTGACAACCGCGTTGGAGGTAATCGCATCAGCCAGAGCGCCAGAGACGCGGCTGTCCTGCGCATTGGCTAAGCGCGCCGCGGGGGCCACCCATTTCAGCGTGAGCGCCAAGGAAATCGTCAAAAAGGCGGCAGCGCCAGCAAGCGCAATGAGGCCGACTTCGATCTGGAAGGTCGCCAGTGTTATGATCGTGCCCACCAACACCAGAACCGCCGGGCCCAGGGCGAGCAACAAAAGATCGCCCATATCATCCAGCGCCCATGCACCTCGGGTTATCTTGCGTACGGTGCTGCCAGCAAAGGCGTTCGCGTGCCATGACGCAGGCAGTCGTTGGACGCGTGCGAACGCCTCCGCTTCTACTTCGCGCATCGTCGGGATTGTCAGGTCAATGATCGCGAAATAGCTGGTGATTTTGGCCGCGACCGATAGGACACCCAAGGCCATCAGGCCCCAAAAGGCAGCCCACGGGGTGGACCCTTCGGCAACGGCAGCGACCAGCTGGCCGGTCACGATGGGGATCGAGATATCGGCTCCAGTCGAAACGATCTGAAGCCCGACCACTAGAGAAAGGAGGCCAGAGCGCCGCGTCCAACGAGACGCGGCGAAGGCAAGAACACGGGCAAACGCACCGTGGGTCGGAATCTGTGACATGAATGCAATCGCAGACGGTCGTCCGCGTCCTGCTTTGGGGATTGGGTGGAGCCGGGTTTGAGTGCGGCTAAGCGATGGCGAGATGATCACGAGGGGCGGCGGTCGCCCCGGGTGTCAGCTCGTGCCGAACCAATTGCGTGGTCGACCAAAGTGGGCGATGTCAAAGCTTAATACCATTGTCGCCCTCCTGTTCAGACGCGTTTCATGTCAGTAGGCGCTTCGTAGCGACCACAGCGTTAATATGTCAACTGTATAAGCCCGCTGTGTGGGACATCCGCGGGAAACTGCCATGGTTTTCCCATTCAACAGCCTCCCGTGGGTAGGGTCGGCCCAAAGCCGCCGTCCGACCGAGGCCAGCGATGTTGCACGCGCAGCCGGCTTTTCGGGCATTCGTTCTCGGAGCAGCATTTCGGCCATGAGGAAAGACTGATCCGCGGGACGTTTCTGCCGTACGTCACATCAGATTGAATGACAGCAGGCAGTCCGAACCTGCCCATGCCACTAGATGGGCATGCGGGCAACACCGCCCCTTTGATCCCTGGCCGGCCCCCCCGGATCTATGACGGGCAACACGTCAGATGCGGGACCAAGTGGACACCAGCACGGCGCTCACCGATGCCAACTGATGAAACGTCGATCACCTATGTCACCGAATGAGGTAAGCCTTGAATGCCCAATCTAAGACACCGGCTGGAAGCTTGTTTTCTCAACGGATTGAGCCATTGCCGTTCTAACCTAAAGCGCGACGCGCATATTGCCGACGGCTGAGTTCGAACCGAAACAGCCTGCACAAAGCTGACAGCTATTTTCGCGCCTTCAGTCGGAATGCGCCGACCGTCGCCAAACGTGACATCGACACGATCTTGCCGACACAAGACACGTTAAGGGTCATCAGGGCCGCGAAAGCGCCGCGTCCGCCTGCGCACAGAATATCCTGCAGTGTCTACTGTCGATGGAAGACGCGCAGTCGCCAGGCGCAAATCCTAAGGCGGGCCTAACGGACGCCTAATCGGGCGCGCAACTTGCGTCCACCACTTCCAGAAACCCAAGCTCAGCAGCCTAGCAACAGTGGGCTGGCCGGATCATCTGTACGGTCCCTCTACACAAACTCAAAGGTGGGGTCGTAGAACGGCCTGTCTTCGTCCGTGGCGAGACCCAAGATAAATTTTTGCGCCGCCTCAAACGCACTTGTTCCGACGTCAGTTCCAAGCGCGCGTCCGTTGAAGTCCCCATCTTCGAAATGGATGCCGCCATAAAGGCGCGATAGCCCAGCCTCATCTGCGGCTTCGGTGAATGTATCCCAAGCGAGTGTCGTTTGGGTTTCCGGCACGCCATCTTCAAATATGATTGTATCTGCTTCGAAAGTGACTGCGCCGCCGAATGCATCGGAACCGGTGAACAGCTGCAAAACAGCGGCACCTGCGGCGGAGAATGCAGAGTGGCCAGACGTATATTCAGCAAAAGGCGGAGAGACGTTGCCGCCGGGCAACTGGAAGGTCACGAAGTTCTCGGCCAGGATGGTTTGCGTCCCGCGCCCCAAACCAGTGATCGGATCAATCCCGCCCCACGCCTCAATGACAAAGCCGGTTTCGCCTGTCACCGCGTCTGTGCCCATCTCGCCGATCAGACCAAGCTCCCCAAGATCGCGGATCGCACGTACCGGGCGGGCATAGTCGTAGAACACCTTGGCCTCCCACGTCGCGATGCCCGCATCCATAACCGCATTGCCCATCGCCATGAACAACTGGGCGTCCTGGTCGATACTGTGATCATCGCGGGCCGACACAAACTGTGCAAACGTCATCCAGGTGCCCGGTGGAAAAGAGGTGCCGCCTCCGTCTTCCCAAAATTCAGCGATGATCTTGTCCTCATCCGTGAGGTTGGCTGAAAAATCGATCACTGTCAGAGCCTGCTCGATAAAGCCCTCGTTGACCACATTTCCGATGATCGATTGATCGATAGAAATTGTCGTGCCGTCCGCCAGCCCCGTGATCTCTTTGGTTGCAAAGTCGATCGTGGCATCCGGGTTGGCGGCAAGAAACGCATCTGTAAAGAACGGCTCAGGCGCTTCGGGCCGCACAGTTGAAAAGTCAGTGTCGCCATTGGCGTCTTCGGCCACGGCAAAGGTTTCAACATTCAGCCATTGAGGCGTCAGGAAGGTCTGTTCAGGTGATCCATCTTCTGGATCGACTGGCACGTTTTCGGGTGTCCAGCGCGTGATATCACTGATGTCCGACGGACTTGCATTGAAGGGGACATATCCTGTGTCATCCGCATATCCGCCGGCTTGGTTGGACCCGTCGGTGGCGCGCAAGGCCAGCATATCTTCGGCAGCATCGATCCCGATCTCTGCCGCGATTGACCCGTCATCTTCGAGCGTGAAGCCAAGGCGATCGACCATGATTGTCTCGACAAGCTGAGCAACGCTTGCGTTGTCGGGGAAAAGACCTTGCAAGATCTTGACCGCCGCAAAACTCATGGCTTTTTCTTTGTCGGCATCTGTCCCGGTCACTTCCAGGTTGTCGCCTTCTGCATCAAAAGACACGCGCACTGCAGTTTCATCATAGGCAGACCATGCATCATACATGGCTGTGTGGATCATCGCATATGCGCGGGATGCGACAGTCGGGCCGTCGCCTGTTTCAATAACGGCCTGTTGAATGGCCCGGTCCCAAATCACAGAAATCGATGGGTCGGGATCGTTGACAGTCACAGTCTGCGTGCCGCCGCCGACCTGGATCAACGGTTCTGGCCCATCATAGGCGTCAATCAATTCAGCCAAGGAATAGCTTTGATCGGCAATGTTGAACTTTTCGAAATCCATGGCAACGAACGTCTCTCCCGAGAAACGCCCGACAAAGGTCACGTCGTCGCCGTCAATGCGGATATCGACCTGGCCGGCCTCCGGAATATCCACGGTCAGGGTATCAAAGCCCCGGCCGCCATCGGCCACACCGTCAAGTTTGCTAATCGTTAAGGCGTCGCTCCCTTTGCCGAGATCGACCTTGCCCACACCAGCGGTAAGCGTGACAGAATCCGCGCCGCGCCCTGCGTCAACGTAACTGACAAAGCTATTGGCAACGAGGCTGTCAGCGCCACGGCCCAAATCAACTGCATATGCGCCGTCATTCAGTGTGACAGTGTCTGCGCCACGCCCTGCAATAACGCTCTCAACGAACCCATTGGCGATCAGCATGTCGTTGCCAAAGCCAAGATCAATGGTGCGCGCATCGGCGTTTAAGACGACCTGATCGCCACCGATGCCAGTGTTGATGTATCCCGCATCGGCATTGACCCACAGCTTGTCCCGCCCACTAAAGGTAAGAACGAAGAGCGACTCTTTATCCAGCGTCAGATGATCGCGGCCAAATGTGCCAAAGACGAATTTGTCATAAAACGGCCAAGGCCAACCAAAATGGTGGGGCATAATAAAACCTCAAAAATGTTTGCTTCAAATGTCGAAAAGGTGCCCCAACATATTCCGCTCAGTCAACGCACAGATGGCAAATTCTACCCCAAGTGGTTCTATTCTTTGAAATTTCCGCAGGGGTGACAAAAAGCAGGGCGCTGCCCGTCTCAATTGCTCGCAAAATGGGCAAGGCTTCTGGCGCTTGGGGGTGCTTTATCCGTCACAAGACTAGGGCCTGAGCATGCCTTGTTTGTTTGAAGTTGTCCCGTGCCTCTTCGAATCTTACTCCGGTCCACTTTGGATGTGATTTGAACCGTTTTGAATGCCCGAAGATCAATCCCTGCCGTGTCGTTTCTGCGTTTCGGCGGACAGAACCGGACACCGCGCAACGCGTTGAGCGCCGATACGCGCAAGCCGTGCCACGCCTCCTCTGTCATTGGGGACATCCACAGCTTCTCGACGTGAGGGGCCGCCGCGATCTCGTCGGCCTCATGCTCGGGCGTGATTTTGGCGACCGGCAGCCCGAGGCGCTGAGGCGCCAGGCGGGCACGGTTTTCTTCACTCAGGTGCTAGATGCCCGTCTTGGAATGCGAGCGTTCCAGCAGACACATGGCGCGCCGCCCCCGCGCTCCGGTCAGCGTACAGGCGACCCATATGCCGAAATCCGGCAACGCATTGAATACAAAATAAAACCACCGAAAGGCACGTGTTCGGTGGTCATTTGATCTTTGTCGAGTGGTCACAAAACCGCCCCGAATGGTCATGTTATGCTAAGCGAAACACAAACACTCATGCCCCGCGCAGATCAGCCGCATTTGGAGAATCCGCAAGAGGCGCAGGTCATGCAGCCCTCGATCATGCGCATCTCGAAACTCCCGCACGCGGAACATGCTTTGCCGCGCGGCGCATCAAGTCCCACGACCTCGGCCTGCGGGTCAGATTTAAGGCCCATGCCCTCACCTTCGATAAATCCGGTCGCGATCATGTGACGCTCGATCACGCCACCGATGGCCGCGAGAATAGAAGGAATATACTTGCCCTGCATCCAGGCCCCACCCCGCGGGTCGAACACAGCCTTCAGCTCTTCGACCACAAAAGAGACATCCCCGCCGCGCCGGAATACCGCAGAAATCATGCGGGTCAGTGCCACGGTCCAGGCGAAATGCTCCATGTTCTTGGAGTTGATGAACACCTCGAACGGGCGACGGTGACCGCCGATCACCAGGTCGTTGATGGTGATGTAAAGCGCGTGTTCGCTGTCGGGCCATTTGACCTTGTAGGTGCTGCCCTCAAGCGCGTTGGGCCGGTCCAGTGGTTCAGCCATGTAAATGACATCGCCGTGGGGTTGAAGCGGTTCAGCATCGTCGTTGGCAAGGACGGGGGTGTCTTTGGGCTTGTCTTCGGCCACGGTCAAAACCGACCCTGTCACGGCGTTCGGCCGGTAGGTCGTGCAACCCTTGCAGCCGGTGTCCCAAGCCTGCATGTAGACGACCTTGAAGTCGTCAAAACTGATATCTTCGGGGCAGTTGATGGTCTTGGAAATGGAGGAGTCGACCCATTTCTGGGCGGCGGCCTGCATCTTGACATGCTCGCTGGGCGACAGTGTCTGGGCATTCACGAAATAGTCGGGCAGGTCGGCATCGCCAAACTTGTCGCGCCACATTTGCACAGCATAATCAACAACTTCCTCTTCGGTCCGGGTCCCGTCCTTTTGCAATACCTTGCGGGTGTAAGCATAGGCAAAGACGGGCTCGATTCCGGATGAGACGTTCCCGGCATAGAGGCTAATTGTGCCTGTCGGCGCGATGGAGGTCAGCAGGGCATTGCGGATACCGTGTGCGGCGATGGCGTCGCGCACATCGTCGTCCATCATCTGCATCGTACCGCTGGCCAGATACCCGTCGGCATCAAAAAGTGGGAAGACCCCCTTCTCTTTCGCCAGCTCGACAGACGCCAGGTATGACGCCCGCGCGATGGTCTTGAGCCATGCCTCTGTTTGCGCTGCCGCCGCATCCGAGCCGTAGCGCAGGCCAAGCATCAACAGCGCGTCGGCGAGGCCGGTGACACCGAGGCCAATACGGCGTTTGGCGGCGGCTTCGCGGGCTTGCGCGTCGAGCGGGAAACGGGAGGCGTCGACCACATTGTCCATCATCCGCACAGCGGTGGCGACCAACTCTGACAATGCCTCTTCGTTCAATTCGGCCGCTTCTTCAAAGGGTTGCGTGACCAGACGGGCGAGGTTGATCGACCCAAGAAGGCACGCCCCGTAAGGCGGTAAAGGTTGTTCGCCACAAGGGTTCGTGGCGGCAATCGTCTCGCAATAACTTAGGTTGTTGGCCGCGTTGATCCGGTCGATGAAAATAACGCCGGGTTCGGCGTAGTCATAGGTCGACCTCATGATGCCGTTCCAAAGATCGCGCGCCTGCACAGTCTTATAGACAGCGCCGTCAAAAACGAGGTCCCAGGACCCGTCCGCCTTGACCGCGTCCATGAATGCGTCGGTCACCAGTACAGAGACATTGAACATGCGCAGACGGGCGGCGTCCGACTTTGCAGTTATGAAATCTTCGATATCAGGATGGTCGCAGCGCATGGTCGCCATCATCGCCCCACGGCGCGATCCGGCGGACATGATCGTGCGGCACATCGCGTCCCAAACGTCCATAAAACTAAGGGGTCCCGACGCATCTGCGGCTACGCCCTTGACCCCTGCCCCCTTGGGTCGGATGGTCGAAAAGTCATAGCCGATACCACCGCCCTGCTGCATGGTAAGCGCCGCTTCTTTCAACATGTCAAAGATGCCGCCCATACTGTCGGGGATCGTGCCCATGACGAAACAGTTGAAGAGGGTCACGGACCGCGCCGTACCAGCGCCCGCGGTGATGCGACCGGCGGGCAGGAATTTGAAGTCTTCGAGGGCATCGTAGAACGTGTCTTCCCAAGCGCTCGGGTCTTTTTCCACCTTGGCGAGATCTCGGGCGATGCGGCGCCAGCTGTCTTCGACCGTGACGTCAATGGGCGTGCCGTCCGCGTCCTTGAACCGATACTTCATATCCCAGATCTGTTCGGCGATTGGCGCAGCGAAACGTGTCATCAAAGCATCCCCTTGGTGGCAGTCGAATCTTTTGGTCGGCAGGAGACCGATACCCTAACACACCCCAACAGATTGCAGAAGCAGAGATACACGCTACAATATAAGGTGTGGCTTGGGGACGACTCTGTGGATAAGTTTATCAACCTGATCAAACTCTCGGTGGGCAGCGACAGCTATGAAGACCTGGTCGCGTGGCAGTCCACGAAGCGGGCGCAGACCGCCGATGGCTACCCGCGCCATGTGACGCGGATGTGGCCCAAGCGGGAGGCTGAAATCCTGAATGGCGGGTCGATTTTCTGGGTGGTCAAAGGGGTTTTGACCTGTCGCCAGCGCATCATTCGGCTGGATGAAGTTATTGGCAGCGACGGCATTCGGCGCTGTGCCATCGTGTCAGACCCGGAGCTTGTGCGGGTACAGTCGGCACTGAAACGTCCCTTTCAGGGGTGGCGGTACCTCAAGCCCGAAGACAGCCCGCCAGACCTGCCGAAAGGACGTGAGCGGGAGGAGCCGCTGCCGGTCGAACTCAACCGGGCGCTGGCCGAGATCGGGGTTCTATAGCGCCAAAGGTTAACGCATCGTACGGTGCGCGATGTACGTCCAATTTCCCGAAACTGCGTACTTTGGGCCAGAAACTGCATAATTTGTCCCCCGCAGCTTCTGCACATTTTGGGCTGATATCGGACAAACTGCACATTTTGGCGGGCAAACCGCAATATTTGCGCGTCACACACCCGTTCATATACCGTTAACTTACGCGCGCCGTTAAGGTTTGCGCGGGCACCTTAACTTTTGGTTAGGATTCAAGTGTGTGGCGCGCGCTGTTTGGCGGCCCCTAATCTGGCCAGGCGCGTGTGCGAATGCCATCGCTTGCCGCTTTGGTATTGCCCACGCTGTCGCAGACAGCGGCCCGCCCATGACCACCCTTCATCTGCGGCTGTTCTGCTGGCTGCCCTGTTGCACGCCATATGGCATGCCCTGATCAGGCGCAGTGCAGGCAAGCACGTGATGATGACTGCGGTGGTGTCGGGCCATCTGCCCGCTTGTCTGCTTCTGCTGCCGTTTTGCCCCTGCCCGCTGCCGCGAGCGTGCCTTGGCTGAGTGCCACTATCGGGCTGCATCATGGGTATCAACTGTTCCTGATGGCGGGCGACAAGATCGGCAATCTGACACAGGTTGATCCTATCATCCGCGGGTGGGCGCGGATGAATGTGGCGGCAGTGTCGATTGGTGCACTGGGGACGTACGCTGCGTCCCGGCGAGTTCACTGGCATCTTGCCAATTGTGGCCGGAACCATCTTGGTCGCGCTGATGCGGCACAGTGACGGAACGCACAATCCCCGAGCGGTAATGACGGGCGTTTCATCGCGTCGTATGCGTTGGTGGATGGTGTCGGCTCGCGACTGTCGGGCGCAGCGCTCGGGTGCTGGACCTGGGGTCCATTGACAATGCGGTTTTGTTGGTCGCGGTTACGGGCTGGACCAAGCCTGTGCAGATGCAAGCGCTGGCCGGTGATAGACGGGTGTTGCGTGCGGGCCTGATGGGCGGCACAGCTTC
Source organism: Pseudomonadota bacterium (assembly GCA_038525015.1). GTDB lineage: Bacteria > Pseudomonadota > Alphaproteobacteria > Rhodobacterales > Rhodobacteraceae > Tateyamaria. The sequence continues at coordinate 106,195 of JBCBID010000016.1, forward strand.
CTGTTTCGCCTACGGTGTGGGCCTCTACGCTGCGCGAGACGTCGATCATCTTTGCCCTGCTCATCACCGCGCTGCGCGAACGGCTGAGCCCAGCCAAGGTACTTTGCGCAATGGTGACCATCGCTGGGGCTGCGCCGCGGCGGCTGGCGCGGTCTTAACCAAGCCTATCCAGAAACATGTTGAGCGTCGCACGGTCGGCATCGGTGACCCGCGCCACGCGAGAGCGCCAGAGCGTTGCCTGACTGGCGAGGATCAGACCATCGCTCAGGATTTTGAGGTGGTTGGCGCGCAGCGTTTCGCCGGACGAGGTGATGTCGGCGATCGCCTCTGCTGTTTCATTGGCGACGGTCCCTTCGGTGGCACCCTGGCTGTCCACGATGGCATAATCGGCGACGCCGGCGTCGCGCAGGAAGTCGCGCACCAGTCGGTGGTACTTCGTGGCGATGCGCAGGCGGAAACCGTGCGCCGCGCGGAAGGCGGCGGCGGCGGCATCGAGGTCATCCGTCAGATCCACGTCGATCCACGCTTGGGGCACGGCGAGGATCAGATCGGCCTGCCCAAAGCCCATTTCGGCCATCGGTTCAACTTGCTGCTCCCAGAGGGGCAGTTTCTCGTGGATGAGGTCGGTGCCTGTCACCCCAAGATGGATGCGGCCCGCGGCGAGTTCTCGTGGCACTTCGCCCGCCGACAAGAGCACTAGCGACACGCCCTCGATCCCGTCCACAGCACCTGCGTATTCGCGATCAGAGCCGGTGCGGCTGAGCGTGATGCCGCGCTTGTCGAACCACTGAAAGGTCTTTTCCATGAGCCGCCCCTTGGACGGCACGCCAAGCTTGATCATGGCGCGCCCTCCAATTCGACCAAAAGGCCCGGGCGGATGACGGCGCCCACGGCGGGGATTTCCTGGCCCTTGCCCAGACGACGGGTGAGCGCGTCGTAGCGGCCACCCGAGGCAACCGGGGGCAGGTCGGGCCGGGTGTCTGCGTAAAAGCCGAAGACGAAGCCGTCGTAATACTCCATCGAGGTGCGGCCAAAGCTGGTTTCGAATTCCAGGCCGTCCACGTCGATGCCGCGTTTCGCGAGCGCATCGGCCCGGGCGTCGATCCCTTTGACCGCCGGGCGGATGGCGGGCAGGTCGATACAGAGGTCGTGCATCTGCGCCAGCGCGAAGGGCAGCGTTTCACGCACGTTCAGGAGCGCGTCGAGACAGTCCATTTGCGCTTTGGCAATGGGGGGTTCTGCGGCATCAGCGTGCAGGGCGGCGATGCGCGCGTCAATCTCGGCCTGGCTGCGCAAACCGATAAGGGGGGCGTCGGAGTGTGGGGGGCCTGCGAGCAGGGCGGCGCGGGTGTCGGGCACAGCACTGCGACCCGAAAAACGGTCGAGCAGCGCGCGGAAGCGGCGCGGGCGCCAGATGTGGCGGCGCAGTGCGGCCTTGCGCCGTTGAGAGGTGTCAAGCCCGTCAACGGCAGCCGTAAGCACGCCGATATCGCCGGTGGCGGCGCGCAGGTTGAGCCCCTGCGTTGCATCGGCGATCAGGGCAAACACTTCGGCATCTGCCGCCGCCGGGTCGGCGCGGTCAAAGACCTCGTAGCCGACTTGCAGGTATTCGTTGGCGCGGTCGGGGTCGTCTTCCTGCCTGCGAAACACCTCGCCTGCATAGGTGTAGCGCGCAGGCTCGGCGCCGGTGTCCATATGCATCTGCACGACGGGCACGGTGAAGTCAGGGCGCAGCATCTGTTCGCCGCGCAGCGCGTCCGAGGTGACATAGGCGCGCGCGCGGATGTCTTCGCCGTAGAGGTCGAGCAGGAGGTCGGCCGGTTGCAGGATCGGCGGCTCGACCACCTGCGCCCCCGCTGTGACGAAGCGGTCACGCAGGGCAAGAGCGCGCGTGCGGGCGTGGGTCATTGGTTCAGGATGTCCATGACCTTGGCCACCATCTGGTCTCTTGGCACTTCGAATTGGCTGGGGTTTTCGGCCCATTCCTCGTGTGTGGCGGTTTCGGCGATTTTAGCCCCAAGGTAGAGGTCCTTGATCTGCACCACGCCACGCTCTTTTTCCTGTGCACCCTCGATGATGGCGATGGGCGCATTGCGCTTGTCGGCGTATTTGAGCTGGTTGCCGAAGTTCTTGGGATTGCCCAGATAGACCTCGGCCCGAATGCCTGCGCTGCGCAGCTCTGCCACCATGGCCTGGTAGTCGGCCATGCGGTCGCGGTCCATGACGGTGACGACGACGGGGCCTGCTTCGGTGGTGCCGATGCGATTTGTGGTGCGCAGGGCGGCCAGCAGCCGGTCGACGCCGATGGAGACGCCTGTGGCGGGCACTTCCTGCCCGGTGAAGCGCTTGACGAGGTCATCATAGCGCCCCCCGCCCGCAACGGAGCCGAACTGGACCGTCTGGCCCTTTTCATTCTGGACGTCGAAGGTGAGTTCGGCCTCGTAGACAGGGCCGGTGTAGTAGCCGAGGCCTCGAACGACGGAGGGGTCAACTAGGATGCGGTCGGCCCGATACCCTTGGGAGAAAAGAAGCTTACATATCTGGTGGAGCTCGGAAACGCCTTCCATTCCTATTTCAGATCGGTCCACAAGTGCCGATAGGAAGTTCAAAGTATCGTAGTTGGGGTTTTGACCAGCCTTCTTGGGCAAGTAGTCACCTGAACCTTCACGTTTGTCGTTGTCACTCAAGCCGTTTCGAATTCGTTGGTTTGCTTCCAGCGTTGCAATACCAATTTCCAGAAAATTGATAATTGGAGTGATTTGCTCCTCGCCCAGGCCCGCACCCTTGGTAAAATCCCCACTCTCGTCTTTGCGCCCTTCGCTAAGCAAGGCCCGGACGCCATCCAACCCAAGCCGGTCGAGCTTGTCGATGGCGCGCAGGACGATGCCGCGCTCGGCCTCCTTGTCGTCACCGGCGAGCCCCGCAACCTCCATCACACCATTCAGCACCTTGCGGTTGTTGATGCGGATCACGTAGTCGCCGCGCTGGATCCCCACGGCCTCAAGCGTGTCGGAGAGCATCGCGCAGATCTCGGCATCCGCGGCCATCGAGGCCGTGCCGACCGTGTCCGCATCACATTGATAAAACTGACGAAACCGCCCTGGTCCCGGCTTTTCATTGCGCCACACCGGACCCATCGTATAGCGACGATAAGGGTTGGGCAGGTCGTTACGGTGTTGGGCATAGACGCGGGCGAGCGGGGCCGTCATGTCGTAGCGCAGGGCAAGCCAGTCGCCGTCTTCCTCTTGCCAGGCAAAGACCCCTTCGTTCGGGCGGTCCACATCCGGAAGGAACTTGCCCAGCGCCTCGACGGTTTCGACGGCGCTCGATTCCAGCGCGTCAAAGCCATAGCGATGGTAGACCCCGGCAATCTTTTGCAGCATCTCGGCGCGGTCGGTGACGTCCGTTCCGAAATAGTCGCGGAACCCCTTGGGCGTCTGCGCCTTGGGGCGGGGGGTTTTCTTGGGCTTGGCCATGCTGGCGCTCCGTCTGGCATTCGGGCGCGGGGATAGCGCAGGCATGGGGGCTGGGCAAGCGGGGCTTGAGGTGGCAGGAGGGGGATATGGAAAAGCTGGAAGAAAAGATCGCGCATCTGCAGCGCAATGTGGACGACTTGTCAGACGTGGTAGCGCGGCAGGAGACGGAGATTGCCCTGCTGACCCGCCGGGTGCAGATGCTGATGGAACGCGAGGCGCAGCGCGAGGCGGATGGCGGCGGCGGGGTTGTTCTGGGCGATGAGCGCCCGCCGCATTACTGAGCGTAGCGGCCCGGTGGCGGATCGGCCCTTCGGGGAGGATTTTTTTGAAACAGAGAAGGCGCGGGCGTCTCCGACACGCGCGATTGAACAGGCTCGCGCGCGCATGGGTGGAGCGCTGGACCAGTTTGTGTGGTGGCAAGCGACGAGTTTGAACATCACAGGCCGCAGTGGGGCGTGTCTGTCTGGTGCCTGTGCAGCGGCCCTGTCACACGCGGCTTTGCGGCACGCTGTGCGAGGTTCGAATGAGCGGTGCCCGTTCATCATTGCTTAAGGCTCACCTGCTTTTGTGCGCTGGCACCGGGAGCAGGGATGCGAACCGGTGTAAACGGAGAAGGCCCTTGGTCCGCTGAGATCAAGGGCTGGACCCCGATTTGTTTTCGGTGGTCCTGCCAACCCGCCTTGACTATATTATTTTACTGGCGTGATCGCAGGCAGATTGTTGACCGGTACGTGCCTTCGATCCTAGACGCACCAAACGGGCCGGATCGCGCGCGGTGAAAGGTCTTCTCTGTTTTGAAAAAATCCCCCCCGGAGGGTCGGGTGATCTTGCAGCGCGGCCTCAGGGTGTTTTGAGCGCAGTGGCCAGCACGGCCCCGTCATGCAACAACATGTCGGCCCAGCGCGCGTTGTCCGTGAAATTCTCGTAAGCGCTGATGAAGGTTGTGTTGCGCGAGAGCCTATCAATTCTGTCGCCGCACGGCGTGTTGCGTCCCACGTGACACACCTGGCGCTTCAGCTTTTCATAGGCCTTGTCGGTGGTCGAATAAGGATACTCGTCGGCGGGCAGGCCATAGCGCAGTTGTTCATGAAAGGCTGGATCGCCGAAGAGCGCGAGGGATGCGGTGAACTGGCGGGGGCAATTGTCTGAAAAGCCGGTCACGTAGAAGGTGCGCGGCACCGTGCTGTCCGGCGCAGTGTCGTAGAGCGCGTAGCCGCGTCCTTTGCGGGCCGCCTTGTCGATCACTTTGGCGGTCTGGCCCGGCCTTGCCTCGCAATTGCGGGCAATTACCCCAAACGGAAGGAGCGTGCCGGGCGCAACGTCGGCTACATCGGGGCCAGTGCGGGGGACGGTGCGCACCCTTCCAAAGAGGCCGCGTCGTTTCTGAGGCTCGACCAGAGTGTCGCCTGCACGTGCTTGATCTGTGGGTACAGCGGGCGTGATTGCATCGTCGGTTGGAAAAGACGCAGGCACACTCTCCGGTGCGGGTGCAAGCTTGTCTTCGTTCTGTGCCGAGCGGCGCAGCCAGCCCAAAATGCCTGTGCCGCCCGGGGTCTCTGCCGCAACCACAGAGGTCTCCTCCCCCAGGCTTGCGACTGTTGACGTGTCGTCGGGGTCACCGCTCCGATCTGCTGTGGTCGAAGACAGGTCATCCATCACCTCGACCGGCAGGACCGAGGGGTTGGAAACGTCTGGCTGGTCGGTCAAAAGTTCGGTCAGAACGCTGCCTTCGCGTGCCACTTCTTCTTCGGAGGGAAGGGCCGCCGTGACCGGGGCTTGCGGTAGCGCGCTCTCTTCGGACATTCGCGCGATCCCGCTGAGCGGGTTGTTGCACGCCGCCAGCGCAAAGAACATCGCGCATGCCAGTGCCGATCGCGTCACGCGCTCGTCCTCCCCCAAAAAGCATTTTGTCCCGGCGACTTACCTAACGCCAAGCACGCGTTACGTCCAGTCGGCGGGCGGAGGACCGCCTACATGTCGTGCACGTCGACAACCCCAGATAGCGATTTGATCGCCCCCTTGATCTGCGGCGTGACCGGAAATTCGGCGCCCAGGTCCATCTCAACCTCGCCCGGCAGGTCGCTGTCCATCAGGCAGATCGTGATCAGGCCGCGCCCTGCATGTTTGGCAGCCTGGGCCGCCCCCTCCAGGACAGTCGCGACGGAGGCGAGCGCGGTTGGGGCCTCGACAAAGATGCGCAGGCCGAGGCCGCCCACATCGGCCACCACGGTGTCAATTGGGGCCACGGAGCGGCCGAGCAATTTGAGTTGATCGCTTTCCATCGTCGCTTCGACGGTGACGATGACCTTGGCCCCGGCAACCAGGTGATCTTGGGACTTTTCGAGGCTTTCAGAGAAGAGCGTGACCTCGTACGCGCCCGAAGTGTCCGACATCTGGCAGAAGGCAAAGCGGTTGCCCTTGGCCGATTTGCGCACCTGAAGGCCTGCCACCACACCGGCTAGTTTCGCCACGAGCGGCTGGCCCGCGGCTTTGGCTGCGACATCATCGAGCGTGAGGACGCCCTTGCGTTTCAGCGGGCCCATATAGTCGTCAAGCGGGTGGCCCGAGAGGTAGAAGCCGACCGCCTTGTGTTCTTCGCCCAGCCGTTCGGCGGGCAGCCAGTCATCGACGGGCATCAGGCGGGGTTCGGGCAGGTCATCACCTGCATCACCAAACAACGACACCTGGTTGGAGTTTTTCTGGTCGTGGACTGCCGCCGAATAGGCGCTGAGAGCGTCCAGCGCGTCGAAGACGCGGCGGCGGTTGGGGTCAAGCTGATCGAAGGCCCCGGCGCGGGCCAGCATTTCGAGGGGGCGTTTGCCGACTTTTTTCAGATCCACGCGGCGGGCGAAGTCGAAAAGGTTGACGAAGGGTTTGTCCGCGCGGGCTTCCTGCACCAGTCGCATCGCCTCCACCCCTACGTTTTTCAGGGCGCCCAGCGCGTAGACCAGCGCGCTCTCCACCACCTTGAACGTCGCATCGGACCGGTTCACGCAAGGTGGCACCCAGGGCAGGTCGAGGCCCTTGCGCACTTCCTCGAAGTAGACGGCCAGCTTGTCGGTGAGGTGGATATCGCAATTCATGACACCCGCCATGAACTCGACCGGGTGGTTCGCCTTGAG
>JBCBID010000017.1:0-97967 GCA_038525015.1 Pseudomonadota bacterium
TCAGCTCAGACAGGTCTGCTGCCCGTGACATTGTTCAGGTCATATGAACCTTGTGAAGATGGCGGACCATAGAGGATTCGAACCTCTGGCCTCTGCCTTCGGAGGGCAGCGCTCTATCCAGCTGAGCTAATGGTCCACTGGGGCGCGGTATAGCGGTGCCACCCACGCCCTGCAATTGATAAAATCAGAGCGAGATGCGGAACTGCGCAAAGCCGTCGGGCCCGTCGCCTGCCGGTGCGATATCCACCCCTTTGACATCGTCGATATAGTCGGCTGCCTTTGGCCCGGTCTCGAAGATCACGGTTGTGTCTTCGAGCGGTGCAAAGGTCCAGTTCGCATCGGCGCGGGGGCTGATGGTGCCTTGTTCAACAATATAGCGCACGATGACATCGCGGTTGGTGTCGGGCGCTTCGAAAACGACCGTATCGCCCTTGGCCCCGGGGAAGTTGCCGCCGCCGCCCGCGCGATAGTTGTTGGTGGCGATGATGAACTGTTGTTCCGGGTCAATGGGTTCGCCGTTGAACTTCAAGTCCACGATGCGGTTGGCATCGGGGTTCAGCGTCTCGCCCTTGGGGTCGAATTTCGAGGGCTGGCTGAGGTCGATCTGATAGGTGACCCCGTCCATCACGTCGAAATTGTAGCTGGGGAAGTCGGGGTTCAGAAGTGGTGCGTCGCTGCTGCCTGGTGTGACCTGGTTGAACATGCCCGCCGAGCGTTCGAGCCAATCCTTGACCTCGGCCCCTGTGACCAGCACGGCGCGTGCGGTGTTGGGGTAGAGGTAGAGGTCCGACACATTCTTGATCGCCACGTCGCCCTTGGGCACATCGGTGAAGTATTCGGGGCCGCCACGGCCCCCGGCCTTGAACGGGGCGGCGGCCGACAGGATCGGCAGCCCTTCATATTCGGTGCCCTGCATCATCTGAGCGATATACCAGCTTTGGGCGATGGACACGATCTGGACCGACGGGTCGTCGGCCACGAGGGCAAAGTAGCTGTGCAGCGGCGCGTCGGTCTTGCCCACGGCGCGGCGGACATAGGCCAACGTGGCGTCGTGTTCGGCCTGCACGCTGTCGAGGACCGGTTGGTGATCTTCGACGAGGGCGGTGACGGAGCGGTCTTCGTTGCGTTTGGAGATGGGGCGGGCCTCAGATCCGTGGCTGGTGATGCGCCAGCTTGATCCGTCGCGTTCGAGCATCAGGTCGATGACGCCAAGGTGCGAGCCCCAAAAGCCGCCCATGGCCGCCGGTTTGCCATGGATTGTGCCCGCGGCCACATCGACGGCGGGCAGGTCGGCATAGGTGGGTGAGGGAAATACCTGGTGATGGTGGCCCGTCAGGATCGCGTCGATCCCGTCCACGGCGGCGAGGGGGACGGAGGCATTTTCCATGCCGTCGCTGTGGTCGGCGGCCCCGATGCCGGAATGGCTGAGCGCGATGATGATATCGGCGCCCTGTTCCTTCATCAGCGGGACGAGGGTCTTGGCGGTGTCCACGATGTCGCGGGCTTGTACGTTGCCTTCGAGATGGCGACGGTCCCAGTTCATGATCTGGGGCGGGACAAAACCAATGAGGCCGACCTTGATCGGATGGCTCTCGCCCGCGCCGTCTGTGACCGTATGGTCGAGGATGACGAAAGGCGGCACGAGGGTGGTATCGGCGGCGGCATCTGCACCTTGTGTCTTGGCCACATTCGCACAGACCACGGGGAAGTTCGCGCCCGCGAGCGACTTCATCAGGAAGTCCAGGCCGTAATTGAACTCGTGATTGCCCAAGGTGGCGGCGTCAAAGCCCACCGTGTTCATGGCGGTAATGATGGGGTGGGTGTCGCCCTCTTTCATGCCGCGTTCATAGGCGATGTAGTCGCCCATCGGGTTGCCTTGGAGGAAGTCGCCATTGTCGATCAGCATGGAATTCGTGGCCTCAGCCCTGATGCTTTCGATGATCGAGGCCGTGCGCGACAGGCCCACCGTGTCGCGGGGCTTGTCTGCGTAATAGTCGTAAGGGAACACGTGCACATGCAGATCGGTGGTTTCCATGATGCGCAGATGCGCCTGATCGGTGCTGGCGCGCAGGCTGAACGGGTGCATGGCGGCAAAGGTGGCGGTGGTGGCCAAGAAGGTGCGGCGCGAGATGAGATGTGTCATGTGAGGTCCCCCAAGGATGTGATCTGTCGTTCACGCTAGGCGGGTAGGGCACGGATGTCACAATTTCATGTCTGGCCGGGCGAAAATCTGCGCAACTTTTCTGGGAATGCTGCGGAACCAGACAGGGGGCAGCGCAGTTTGTTGAGTGTTGTTCCTAACAACTGTCCCAAAGGGCGGTGTGCGACGCTCCCCCCAATAAGCGCACCGCCCGAACCAAAAAAGGCGCCCTTTGGCGCCCCGCATCCAGGATGTTTAGGATGGTTTAGCGGCCCCAACTGCGCACGACGCCGCAATCCATGTGAACAAAGTTCGATCCGGAATATTTGCCCACACCGCCCCCGCGGCAGGCCTGTGCCGCACGCGCAAGTTGGCTGACGGAGCGTGTCGACAGGCGAAGATCGGCGGCCTGACCCTTCATATGCAGAGAATTTTTTGCAACCCCGCGGCTGCGAGAGCGCAGCATCGCGTTGGTCTTGGGGCTGCGATAGCCCGACAGAAGCATGTAGGGTTCGTTGACATCCAGCAGGTTGTGCGCGGCGGCCATGATATCAACATTGCGCAGATCCATGGACTTGACATCATTGGTCCGCCAGTCACGCATGAAGTGGTTCACTTCCTTGACCGCGTCCTTGATATAGTGCCCTTCGATCCAGTAGATCATGTCGATCCGCTCACCGGTGCGCCCGGAATACATGCGCAAGCGACGAATATCACCAGCCCCCCGAAGAAAGCCCGCTGCTTTTGAAAATGTGGGTGCTGCTGTAACGGCCGTTGCTGCAAATGCACCGAGAACGGCCCGGCGGGATAGACCCGTAGAGTTTTTGTTGCTCATTTTAGTGCGTTGTCCCGTACGCTGCCTGTTTGCCCGTGATGTTACACGGGATTTGTCATCTCATCCCCAGATGCAACACGTTCATGCCATAGGATGATTCGTTTACCAAGCGCTGAATCCGATGGGTCTTTCGCGATGCGCGATTTAGGCAGATTTTTGCGCAAATTCTCTTCGAATTGTCGCGATCCATCTGAGGCGATGCACCGACGCATCATGCCATGCCTTCTTATTGCCGTGATCGGAATGTGAATGGACAGTGTGGGCAGCGGGTTGAAATAATGGCGGCCAATGCCCGAACATAAAAAGTTATAGCAGGTGCGATATGACGGTGAGTATTTCTCGATCTTGGATTGTTGTGGTGACGATGGCGGTGGCCATGGTCTTTGCGGTTCTGCCCAAAACCGCGTTGGCGCAGACGCAGGTGACGGCATTCCAGCAGGCGGTCGCCGAAGCGGCGGCGCGGGATGCCGACATGTCCGCGTTCTATAAGGCCAACGGCTATGACAGCCTGTGGACAGGCCGCTCAGGTCGTGAACGCCAGCGCCGTGCAGCCTTGTTCAAGGCATTGTCGCAGGCAGGCCATCACGGTTTACCCGCCGCGCGGTACGACGCAGCCGGGCTGCAAGCCAAGATGAAAGCGGCCAAGACCGAACGCGATCGCGGTCTGGTCGAGGTCGAGATGAGCCGTATATTCCTGCAATTTTCGCGCGATTTGCAGACTGGGGTGCTGGTGCCATCGCGTGTTGACCGGGCGATTGTGCGGCAGGTGCCGTATCGTGATCGCACATCGTATTTGGTGAACTTCTCGAAGTCGTCGCCGGGCGGGTTCTTTAAGGCGCTGCCACCCAAGACAAGCGAGTACACCGCCCTGATGAAGGAGAAGCTGCGCATGGAGCGGTTGCTCGCCAAGGGGGGGTGGGGGCAAAAAGTGCCTGTTAAGGCGCTGAAGCCAGGGCAATCCGGTGATGCGGTTGCGATCTTGCGGAACCGACTGATGGCCATGGGCTTCCTGAAACGCACCAACACGCAGACCTATGACACTGCGATCCAATCAGCCGTCCAGCAATTCCAGTTGGCGCACGGGCTGGAGGCAGATGGTGTGGCCGGGCCCGGCACTATGGCCGAACTGAACACGTCCGTGCAGGACCGATTGCAATCCATCATCGTGGCAATGGAGCGCGAGCGCTGGGTCAATCAGGAACGCGGCAAGCGCCACATCCTGGTCAACATCCCCGATTTCACGGCCAAGATCATCGACAATGGCAAGCTGACATTTGAAACCCGGTCAGTTGTGGGGGCCAATCAGGATGACCGCCCCACGCCCGAGTTTTCGGATGTGATGGAGTTTATGGTCATCAACCCCAGCTGGTATGTGCCGCGGTCCATCGTGACCAAGGAATATCTGCCCGCACTGAAACGGAACCGCAATGCGGTCAAGCACATTGAGATCACCGACAGCCGGGGCCGCAAGGTCAACCGGGGTGCTGTAAACTTCAACCAGTACACGGCTAAAACCTTTCCCTTTGCCATGCGCCAGCCGCCCAGCAAGGGTAACGCGCTGGGGCTGGTGAAGTTCATGTTCCCGAATGTGCACAATATCTATCTGCACGACACACCGGCCAAGAACCTGTTTGGCCGCGAGGTTCGTGCGTATAGCCATGGCTGTGTGCGTCTCGCCGACCCGTTCGATTTCGCCTATGCGCTGCTGGCCAAGCAGGAATCAAACCCCCAAGCCTATTTTCAGTCGGTGCTGGCAACGGGCAAGGAAACGCGGGTTGACCTGAAATCACCGGTGCCGGTGCACATCATCTACCGCACGGCCTTTACGACGCCAAAAGGGCACACGCAGTACCGCCGCGACATCTATGGCCGCGACGCCAAAATTTGGAATGCGCTGGCGAATGCGGGGGTGGCCCTGCGCGCCGTTCAGGGGTAATCCTGCGCCCCAAAGCAACAAGGGGCGCGCGACATGGGGTACACTCTGGCAGAGATTGCAGCATCGCTTGGGGCGGAGGTCTTGGGCGATGCGTCGATTGAAATCGACGGGCTGGCCGAGCCTGCGATGGCAGGCGCGGGTGATCTGGCGCTGGCCTCGAACGAGAAATATGCCGATGCGTTGAAGGATGGTGCAGCGCAGGCCGCGTTGCTGTGGCCGGGTGCGGATTACGCCGCACTTGGGCTGAAGGGGGCCGTTGTGCCCAATCGTCCGCGCTATGCCATGGCGGGTCTGACGGCGCAGATGGATCCCGGGCAGCATTGGTCCAAAGGTGTTCATTCCAGCGCTGTGGTTGACCCCTCGGCCATGTTGGGTGCGAACGTGTCGGTTGGCGCGTTTTCGATCATCGGACCTGGCGCGCAGATTGGCGACAATTGTGTGATTGGCCCGCAATCCTATGTGGGCGCGCATGTGCAGTTGGGGCCGGATGCGGTGATCCGCGAACAGGTCAGCATTGGTGCGTACGCCCGGATTGGCGCGCGGTTCCGCGCGCAGCCGGGTGCGCGGGTTGCAGGCGATGGGTTTTCCTATGTTACGCCGCAAAAGTCCGGGGTTGAAACAGCGCGGGAGAGCCTGGGAGAGGCCGCTGCGCAGGACGATCAATCCTGGGTGCGCATCCACTCGCTGGGGTCGGTCCTGATGGGCGACGATGTCGAGATGGGGGCCAATTCCTGCGTCGACAGCGGCACTATTCGGCCCACGCAAGTTGGTGACGGCAGCAAGATCGACGATCTGGTGCAGGTGGCGCATAACGTGATCGTCGGCAAGAACTGCCTTCTGTGTGGGCTTGTGGGCATTGCTGGATCAACTGTGATTGGCAACAATGTCGTGCTGGGCGGGCAGGTGGGCGTGTCGGACAATGTGACCATTGGCGACAATGTGGTTGCAGGCGGCGCGTCGGTCATTCTGTCCAATGTTCCGGCGGGCCGGACCATTCTGGGCTATCCCGCCACCAAGATGGACGCGCAGATCGAAAGCTACAAATCGTTGCGTCGTCTGCCCCGCGCGCTGCGCGACATTGCTGACCTTAAGAAAGCGGTTTCCAACCCGGGTGGCAGTGACTAAATCATCGCCAAGTCGAAGAGGGGACGGACGATGAGTGTTCAGGACAAGGTCATCGAGATTGTCGCGGAACAGGCGGTGCTTGAGCCAGGTGATGTGCGTCTTGAGAACACGCTTGATGATTTGGGGATCGACTCTTTGGGTCTGGTTGAAAGTATCTTTGCCATCGAGGAAGAGTTCGACATTCAGGTGCCGTTCAACGCCAATGAGCCCCAGGCCAGCGACTTTGACATCTCAAGCGTGCAGTCGATCATTGCGGGGATTGAGCGGCTGATTTCCGAACAGAAAAGCTGATGCACCGCGTTGCCATTACCGGTGCCGGCACGGTGAATGCCCTGGGCCATGATGTGCCCGAGACTTTGGCGGCAATGCGCGAGGGGCGCTGTGGCATCGGCGATCTGGACTTTCGGGATGTGGACCGTTTGGCCATCCAGATCGGGGGGCAGGTGCGCGGCTTCGAGGCCGAGGGACGCTATAACCGACAGCAGATGAGCCTCTATGACCGGTTTACGCAGTTCACGCTGGCTGCCGCGAAGGAGGCGATTGCGCAATCCGGGTTGAGTTTTTCGGGTGAGGAGGCCGCGCGATCGGGCGTGATCCTGGGCACCGCGGCGGGTGGCGTCAGCACGTGGGACCAGAACTATCGCCTCGTCTATGAAGAGGGCAAGAACCGGGTTCATCCGTTTGTGGTGCCCAAGCTGATGAACAACGCGGCCGCGAGCCATGTGTCGATGGAATGGAACCTCAAGGGGCCGTCCTTTACCGTGGCGACGGCTTGTGCCTCGTCAAACCACGCGATGGCACAGGCGTTCCAGATGGTGCGCAGTGGCATGGCGCCCGTGATGATCACGGGCGGGGCGGAAAGCATGTTGTGCTTTGGCGGCGTCAAGGCGTGGGAGGGATTGCGCGTGATGTCCAAAGATGCGTGCCGCCCATTTTCCGCCAACCGCAACGGCATGGTGCAGGGCGAAGGCGCAGGCGTATTTGTGTTTGAGGAATACGAACACGCACGGGCGCGGGGCGCTGAAATCCTGTGCGAAGTGGCGGGCTTTGCCATGTCGTCGGATGCCGCCGACATCGTGATGCCGTCCAAGAACGGGGCGGCCCGGGCAATGGCCGGGGCGCTGGTGGATGCGCGGGTGAACGCGGATGAGGTGGGCTATATCAACGCCCACGGCACCGGTACGGCGGCCAATGACAAGACGGAGTGCGCGGCGGTTGCAGATGTGTTCGGGCCTCATGCGGACAAGCTGATGATCTCGTCCACCAAGTCGATGCATGGGCACCTGATCGGGGGCACAGGGGCGGTTGAATTGCTGGCCTGCATCATGGCGCTGCGCGACGGCGTGATTGCACCTACCATCGGCTATCAGGAGGCTGACCCCGAATGTGCGCTGGACGTGGTGCCGAACGATGCACGGGACGCGCGCGTGGACGTTGTCTTGTCGAATGCCTTTGCCTTTGGCGGCATGAATGCGGTGCTTGCCCTGCGCAAGACGTAAAAAAGCCGCCCGGTTGGGGCGGCTTTGGATCGCGTAAGTGCAAGCCTAGAATTGCGCGATTGAGGTCTTGTCAAACGATGCGGTGAAGCCGCTAAGTGACATGTTCAACTCGACTTTTTTGTCAGGCGCAAGCGCCGGCACAATCGTCAACGTCGCGTTCGCCCCGCGGCGGAATTGTGCCACTTCATCAGCGACAAGACCGACCCGAGAATAGCATCCGATCTGGTTGCAGAACGCGAAGGGATAGCGTCGCGCCTGATTGCCATCGACCTCAAGCGTCAACTGCTGGGGCAGCGACGTTTCGAGGGGCACAATGATCGTCGCGCCCGCAAGCGCGCGACCACCTTCGGGCAGACGGAAGATCGAAATCTCGGCCACCGGTGTGCCGCTTTCATCGGACATAAGTTGGTACATCTGACAGGGTTCGTTTTCGCCATCCTCTGTCTTGATGCACCGCAGTTGCCAGTCGCCTATGGTCTCTGCCGTATAGGTTTCGCCGACCTTGGGGGCTGAGGCATCTTCGCCCAGGCTCAACTGCTCTTCGATGGCGCTGCCCGTGTCGGGCGCCTCGGTCGTGTCTTCGGTTGTCGTATCCGTGGATTGGGCCATGACGCTAATTGGCATCAGAAGGGCCACGGAAAGGGCAATCAGTGACGTGCGCATATCAGTTCCGCTCTTGTTTCATTTGCCGTTTGCTAGCACGGACGGAGCGCGGTGTCAGGGCCAAACCGCAAAGTTTTCGCTGCTGAAACGCCGCTATGAAGCGACATTAAAAAAGGGGACCTGTAAGCCCCCTTTTTCACGTGTCTTCTTCTCTCCCCGTCGGACTGGCCGACTTATGCGCGGACGTTACGAAAGCGGGTGCCAAGGGTCAACAGCGAAAATGGCAAAAAGAAAACATTGTGAAATCAGGGGCTAAACTGGACCGTTCACTTGAACAAAAAAAGGCCGCGCACAAGGCGCGGCCAGTCTGACAGGGAGGAAGTGTTCCGCGCCAGGAGGACTCTCGGCGGGAACAAAAACACTATGGCACCCAATGGTTAACTTTGTATGGTCGCGCCGAAAACCCTTATGGACAAAAGGTTAACGGTATGGACGACAGCATTTTTATCGGCGGCGGGGGCGTAGATTATGCCGAGAAACAGGGCCTGACGCTGACCTACGCCAACCGACACGGATTGGTGGCAGGGGCCACCGGGACGGGCAAGACGGTGACGCTGCAAATCCTGGCGGAGGGATTTTCGAATGCGGGCGTGCCGGTCTTTTTGTCAGATGTCAAAGGGGACCTGTCAGGGTTGGCCAAGTCGGGGAGTGCGGAGCACAAATTGCATGGGCCATTCATAGAGCGCGCTGAAAAGATAGGGTTTTCCGATTATACCTACCATGCGTGCCCTGTCACCTTCTGGGACATGTTCGGCGTGCAGGGGCATCCGGTACGCACCACAGTGTCCGAGATGGGGCCGCTGTTGCTGGCGCAACTGCTGGAGTTGACCGAGGCGCAAGAAGGTATTCTGAACATCGCGTTCCGGTTGGCGGATGAAGAGGGCATGCCGCTATTGGACCTCAAGGACTTGCAGGCGCTGCTGGTCTGGGTGGGCGAGAATGCCAAGACGCTGTCGCTGCGCTATGGCAACGTATCGTCGCAATCGATCGGCGCCATTCAGCGGCGGCTTCTTGTGCTGGAAAATCAAGGGGCTAGCCAGCTTTTTGGAGAGCCTGCGCTGGAGCTTGCTGACCTGATGCGCACGGATGCAACAGGCAAGGGGGTCGTCAACATTCTGGCGTCGGACAAGCTGATGGCGTCGCCCAAACTCTACGCCACCTTTTTGTTGTGGCTTTTGAGTGAGTTGTTCGAGGAATTGCCCGAGGTGGGCGACCCGGACAAGCCGAAGCTGGTGTTCTTTTTCGACGAGGCGCATCTGCTGTTCGAGGACGCGCCCAAGGCGCTGGTCGACAAGGTCGAACAGGTGGCGAGGCTGATCCGATCAAAGGGCGTAGGTGTTTATTTTATAACGCAAAATCCAGCTGACGTGCCCGAGGATATCCTGGGGCAATTGGGCAATCGGTTCCAGCATGCGCTGCGCGCGTTTACCGCCAAGGATCGCAAAGAATTGAGGATGGCGGCGGAGACCTATCGCGAGAACCCGCGGTTTGAGACCGAGGAGGCCATTCGCGAGGTGGGCGTGGGCGAGGCGGTGACGTCGATGCTGCAAAAGAAAGGCGTGCCGGGGATCGTGGAGCGTACGCTGATCCGGCCGCCGTCGTCGCAATTGGGGCCGATCACGGTAGCAGAGCGCAAAGCGCACTTGCAAGCCTCTGATATGGCTGGAAAATATGATGAACCTATGGACCGCGTGTCCGCCTTTGAGATACTGAAAGACCGGGCTGACAAAGCGGCCAAGGAAGCGGCGGAAGCTGAGGAAAAGGCGGAGGAGATGGAACCGGTTCTGCGGGAGTTCAACGCGGGTCGGCGGTATTCTGGAACGCGGGTGACGCGGTCGTCGTCACGCTCCACCCGGCGGGGGGCGAGCTTTGGCGAGGCAATGACCAAAATGGTGGTGAAGGAGCTGACCGGGACCACGGGTCGCCGCATGGTGCGGGGGATTTTGGGCGGGCTGTTCAAGGGCCGCTGAGGCGAGAGGTTAACCCGCCGTGCGGTGGAAAGATCGGGGCCGTTTGGTGTCAAACTGCACAGTTTCGCAGGGAAGTTGCGTATTTTCGACGTCCTTGAAAGTGCCCAATTCTGCGAATTTTGGAGCAGATTGCACAGTTTGGCGGGCAAACTGCGTATTTCGCTAGGCTTGCTTGCGTTAACGAAGCGTTCACTTGCGCGGCGCGTTAAGATTTGGCCGCGCGCGTTTAAGATCGGTTAGGATTTGGGCCTGTAGTGGGCAGTGGATGCGCGCCCTACGCGGTGCGGCTGCCCCCCAGTTTTGGCGCGCGTCGCAGGTATATTTCCAGCGCCAGAAGGTAGGGCAGATAGAAGGCAAAAAGATTGATCTGGTCGAACAGGCCCGTGAAGTCCGGTTCGGCGGCGAGGCCGCAGAGGTTTTCGCGAATTGTGCAGGTGGTGCCGTACCAAAGCCCGTAGTGCAGTCGGTAGAGCCACGATCCAAGCCCCAGCACGATCAGGCGCAGGCCCCAGCGGCAGTGGCGGGTGTAGTCCCTTTGTATTGCCAGGCGCGGTGTCTGGATCGCAGCGATCATCATGAGGATGCCGTAGAGGCCGAAGGCGACCGACATGAGCGGTCCGCCGACCGTGCCACTGAGCGCGATATAGGCAAGGCCGCCCATGCCGGTGAGCAGCGCAGTCACGGCGAGGACGCGGCCCGAGATGCGGTGGACGCGCGGCCAGCGGCGTCGGATGGGGCCTGCCAGTTGGACGACGCAGAGCGTGGTGACCAGCGCACCGGTGACCATATGGGCAAAGAGTGCCATGAGGCTTGACGTTGGGCCAGTCAGGCGGTCAATAGCCGACGCGTCGCCACTGAGGCCCGAAGTGCCGCGCAGGGCGGAGTGCCAGACGAAGCCCTGGATCGCGATGAAGAGCAGCACGAGGCCCGCGATGGTCCATGCGGTGCGGGCCGTGCTGCGCTGCATGTCACTTCTCCGGTATCAACCCTCTGGGCGAGAAGCGTAGCACCAGGAGCAGCACAATCCCCATGGTCAAAAGTCGCATGTGGGCGGCAGAGTCGAGCAGGTGGTCGCGCAGCCAGAACCCTTCGGCCATGCCGGACGTGACGACCTGCATCACCCACAGGCCGATGGGTTCGACCATGACCCACAGCCACCAGATCAGGAAGCCGCCCAGCACCGCGCCCAGATTGTTGCCCGACCCGCCGACAATCACCATCACCCAGACGAGGAAGGTAAAGCGCAGGGGCTGGTAGGTGCCGGGGGTCAACTGCCCGTCGAGTGTGGTCATCATAGCACCTGCAATGCCGCAGATCGCAGAGCCGAGGACGAAGATCTGGAGATGACGCGCGGTCACGTCCTTGCCCATGGCTTCGGCTGCGACTTCGTTGTCGCGGATGGCGCGCATCATGCGGCCCCAGGGCGAGTGCAGGGCGCGTTGGGCGAGCAGGAACAGGATCAGCAGCACAACGGTAAAAAGGCCCGCGTAGATGGTTTTGACCCAGAGGGTGGAGGCGGTGACCGGGTCGAGCCCCAGACCGGTGGCCCGTTCCACGAAATTGGCATTGTTTTGCAGGTCGATCTCGTACGGGGCGGGGCGGGGCAGGCCGACGACGTTTTTGACGCCGCGGGCGAGCCAGTCTTCGTTCTTGAGGATGGCGATGATGATTTCGGCGATGCCAAGCGTGGCGATGGCAAGGTAGTCCGAGCGCAGGCCGAGGGCGGTTTTGCCGATGATCCATGCGGCCCCTGCTGCAAGCAGCCCCCCCACGGGCCAAGCGAGCAGAACGGGCAGGCCGAGCCCGCCCAGATAGCCCGCATTGGCGGGGTTCACCGCCTCGACCGCTTGCACGCCGCCGTCAAAAATCGCGCGGTAGATAAAGAAGCCCGCGATCAGAATTGTCAGCAGGCCGAGGGTGCGCATCCGCCCTTTGGGCAATGCGCTATAGACGAGGATGGCGCCCACGATGGTGGCCGCGCCCAGGATCAGCGCGAGGATGACACGCAGGCCACCTGCGGCCCAGGCCTCAGTCACGGGGGGCATCGATACGAGAACGGTGGCAAGGCCGCCCAAAGCGACGAAGCCCATGATGCCCACGTTGAACAGGCCCGCAAAGCCCCATTGCAGGTTCACGCCAAGTGCCATGATGGCAGAGATGAGGCCGAAGTTCAGGATGGTGATGGCGAGGTTCCACGAGGTCATGATCCCTGTGCCGATGAGCAGGGTGGCAATCAGCCCGAAATAGACGACATTGCGTGTGGTGTCGGTCATACCGCTTTCCCCGCGAACAGCCCTGTGGGCTTGAACAGAAGCACGATCAGCAGGATCACGAAGCTGACGGCGAATTTGTAGTCCGTGGACAGAAGCTGGGCGAGGCCGTCGGGCTCCAGCGCTTGCGGCAGCGCGTAGCCTGCGACCTTTTTCCAAGCATAGGTGATCATCACTTCGGAAAACGCGATGGTAAAGCCGCCCGCGATGGCGCCCAGCGGGCTCCCGAGGCCCCCTACGATGGCAGAGGCGAAGATGGGCAGCAGAAGCTGGAAGTAGACAAAGGGCTTGAACGACTTGTCGAGGCCGTAGAGGACGCCCGCAACCGTCGCCAGTGCTGCCACAATCAGCCAGGTAACCATCACGACCCGTTCGGGGTTGATGCCTGAGAGGAGTGCCAGGTCTTCGTTGTCCGAATAGGCACGCATGGATTTGCCTGTTCGGGTGCGGTTCAGGAAGTAGAACAGGAGGGCGACGACAATGATCGCCGTGATCACCGTGATGCCCTGGGTGGTGCGAATGGCCAGCCCTTCGTCAAGGCCGGTGAGCGCCTTGAACGTGCGCACCGAGATAATGAAGCGTTCCCCGTCCAGGAACCGTTGGTCGTCGGGGCCGATGATGAAGCGGACAAGACCATTCATGATGAACATGACGCCAAGCGAGACCATGACGAAGATGATCGGTTTGGCCTTTTGGCTGCGGTAGAAGCGGTAGACGCCGCGGTCGGTGGCAAGGACAAGCAGAGCGCAGACGCCGATGCCGAACGGCAGGGCCAGGAGCGCGGTGGGCAGGGGACCGGCGGAGATGCCAGCCGCCTGGAAGGCCCATGTGATGAGGATGGTCGCCATGGTGCCAAAGGCCATCGTGTCGCCATGGGCGAAGTTCGAAAACCTGAGGATGCCGTAGATGAGCGTCACGCCAAGGGCGCCCAGGGCCAGTTGCGAGCCGTAGGCGATGGCGGGGATCAGGACGAAGTTCGAGAGGGTGATGAAGGCGTTGAGGAGGTCCATCTTAGCTCTATTCCGCATCACGGCTTATAAGCCGTTTCAAGTTATTGCTAATGTCTGTTCCCAAGCCGAGAACTACTGAGACCCCTATGATCCAGAAGCCCATGTCGATCACTTCACCGGTCGTCCGATTGGGCCAAGGACTTTGAAGCTGGTTCGTCGCCGCCAGAAATCCCAAGAGGGTCATAAATGCCCCTAAGAGAAGACCAAGCCAAGCAATTATGGTAGCTATCCGCGTGAAAACCATCCTCACCCCCCCAAGAAACTCTTGCGCACTTCGGGATCAGCCAACAGTTCCTTACCCGTCCCCGTATACGCATTCCGCCCCTGCACCAGCACATAGCCTTTGTCGGCAATCTCAAGCGCCTGGCGGGCGTTCTGTTCGACCATCAGGATCGGGATGCCGGTGCGGGCGACCTCGATAATCCGGTCAAACAGCTCGTCCATGACGATGGGGCTGACGCCTGCGGTGGGCTCGTCCAGCATCAGCACCTTGGGCTGGGTCATCAGCGCGCGGCCCACCGCGACCTGCTGGCGCTGCCCGCCCGACAACTCGCCCGCAGGCTGGCGGCGCTTTTCCTTGAGGATCGGGAAAAGGTCATAGACTTGGCGCATCGTGTCCGCGAAATCGTCGCGCCGGATGAACGCGCCCATCTCAAGGTTTTCCTCGACCGTCATCGAGGTGAAGATATTCGACGTCTGCGGCACAAAGCCCATACCCTTGGCCACCCGGTCCTGCGGCGACAGATCGGTGATATCCTCCCCGTCCAGCCGTACCGATCCCTGCCGTACATCCAGCATCCCGAACACGGCCTTCATCGCGGTGGACTTGCCCGCGCCATTCGGTCCCACGATCACTGCGATCTCACCGGGGTTCACCGCAACCGTGCAGTCATGCAGGATGTCCGGCCCAGCACCATAGCCACCCGTCATCGTATCGCCGATCAGGAATGCCTCGGCCGTGTTCATGGCGCCCTTGGTGCCCGGCGACGCCTGCAACGACCCGGCACCATGCGGGTTGGTGATCGACCCATCCTTGTTCCCACGATCCTCTTGATAGGGGCCGGTCATCGCGCCGTCCCCTGCTTCTCTGTTTCAAAAAAATCCTGGGGGTGCGGGGGTGAAACCCCCGCGTCGGTCGGATTGGCGCAGCCAATTCGAAACAAAATCATGCGCCCACCTTGTCCTTGTTCTTGAGGCCTGTGCCCAGATAGGCCTCAATCACCTGTTCGTTGGCCTTGATCTCGTCCAGCGTCCCTTGGGCGAGCACCTTCCCTTCGGCCATGCAGATCACCGGATCACAAATCTTGCCGATGAAATCCATGTCATGTTCGATCACGACAAAGGTGTAGTTGCGTTCGGCGTTCAGCCGCAGGATCGCGTCGCCGATCGTGTTGAGCAGGGTGCGGTTCACGCCGGCGCCCACCTCGTCCAGAAACACGATTTTGGCATCAACCATCATGGTGCGGCCCAGTTCCAAGAGCTTTTTCTGCCCGCCCGAGACTTGGCCCGCCTTGTGGTCGGCGAGATGTTCGATGGTCAGAAACTCCAGCACCTCGTCGGCCTTGGCGGCCAGCGCGCGTTCCTCATCGGCGATGCGTGCGCGCCCAAACCAGGTATTCCACAGCGTTTCACCCGATTGCGTGCCCGGCACCATCATCAGGTTCTCGCGGCAGGTCATGGATGAGAATTCGTGCGCGATCTGGAAGGTCCGCAACAGCCCCTTGTGGAACAGCGTGTGCGGCGGCAGGCCGGTGATGTCTTCGCCGTCCATGGTGACGCGCCCCGAAGTGGGCGGAAGAACGCCTGCGATCACATTGAAAAGCGTTGTTTTTCCGGCGCCGTTGGGGCCGATCAACCCGGTGATTGAGCCCTGTGAAATGGACAGCGTCGCGCCATCCACGGCATGAAAGCCGCCGAAATGCTTGTGAATGTCGTCTACGACGATCATGTCTATCCCCGTGCTGTCTTAAGAACAGTCTTTAAGATATTGAAACAGCCCGAGGTTTCACCCCGGGCTGTTTGTTGATTTGTCCGTCTTGCTTTAGCGGAACTTGGCTGTGGTGATTTCGCCGCCATCGATGACGATCTGGCGGTAGTTGCCAGCACTTTCACCGGCGCCAATCAGTTCCACGGCCGTGGCGCCGACATAGTCGATCTCGCCACCGTCCTTGAGGATTTGCAGGGCCTTGGCCAGCTCACCGGGAAAGATCTGTTCGCCCGGCGCGTTGGCCACGTCCATGACGTGATCCTTGAAGTCGTTGCTGTCTTGTGACCCGGCAGCCTGCATCGCCAGCATGATGAGTGCGGCGGCGTCATAGCTTTCGGGTGTGAAAGGCGAGGTGGAATCGAACGCGTCCCCCACCATTTCGCTGAACTTCGCAACGCCGGGGCTGTCGGTGCCGGGGTGCTGGCCGGTGGAGCCTTCGATCTCATCGCCGAAGTTTTCCTGCAGCTTGGCGCCGATCATCCCGTCGGGGAAGTGGAACGTGTCGAACGCGCCGGAATCAAGCGCCGCGCGCACGATGCCCGAGCCGCCCTGATCCACGTAGCCCGCCACAACCAGACGGTCGCCACCGGCTGCGGCCAACGCGCCAACCTCGGCTGAGTAGTCGGCTTTGCCGTCTTCGTGGGCAGCGTTGATGGTCACGGTGCCGCCCGCGGCTTCAAACGCGGCCTGGAAGCTGTCGGCCAGGCCCTTGCCGTAGTCGTTGTTGGTGTAGGTGACGGCAACTTCGTTGATGCCTTCTTCCATCAGCACTTCGGTCATCACGACGCCCTGGCGCGCGTCAGACGGGGCTGTGCGGAAGAACAGGCCATTGTCTTCGTTGTCATTGTGCGACAGGCCGGGCGAGGTGGCCGAGGGCGAGATCATCACGACGCCGTTGGCGACGGCCACGTTGTTCAGGATCGCGCCCGTCACGCCCGAGCAGTCGGCGCCCATGATCGCGTCCACGCCATCCGACGTGATCAGGCGCTCGGCGGCGGCAGTCGCCGCGCCCGCGTCGATGCAGGTTGAGTCCGCGCGGACCGAGATGACGGTGGCGCTGTCGAGCAGGAGGCCCGAATCCGTGACTTCCTTCATCGCCAGTTCGGCCCCGTCGGCCATGGAGGGGGTCAGCGATTCAATCGGGCCCGTGAAGCCCAGGATGATGCCGATTTTGACGTCGTCAGCCGCAGAGGCGGCACCGGCCATCAATGCTGTTGCGGCCGAAGCCATAAGCAGTTTTTTCATGTGTATACTCCCTGTGGAACTTTGTCCTGGCGCGGAGCCTAAGCGGGGCGTTGGAAAAAGAAAAGTCGAATAGTCGGGCCTGCCCCACGGGAATGTGGGTGGAACGGGTCGGGTGTTTGCCTAGGTATCATCAGAAGACAGAATGCACCCAGATGGAGGATGTCAGATGCGTTTGCTTGTTTCCCTTGCCCTTGCTGTGTGGCCCGCAGCCGTGCTTGCGCTTGACACCGAGCGCGGGGCGGTGACCGTGTCGCCAGTTGTGACCGGGCTGGACGCGCCGTGGGGTGTGGCGCAGATGCCCGATGGCGGGCTGTTGGTGACCGAGCGGGACGGCAATCTGATCCATGTGGCGAACGGGTCCGCGCAATCGGTGCGCGGCGTGCCGCGTGTGGCCGCCCAAGGGCAGGGGGGTCTGCTGGACATCACGCTGGCGCGGGACTTTGCGACAAGCCGGACGCTGTGGCTGACCTATTCCAAGCCGCAGGGGCGTGGGTCCGGCACCGCGCTGGCCGCGGCGGAATTGAGCGCGGATGGCCGCCAGTTGGAGAATGTGCGCGATCTGTTTGAAAGCGCGCCGGGCGGCAGCACGGGCCGCCATTTCGGCAGCCGTGTGGTCGAGGCGCGGGATGGCACGCTTTATGTCACGATTGGCGACCGGGGCGATCGCCCTTCGGCCCAGGACCGCGCCAATCATAACGGGGCGATTGTGCGGGTGAACCGCGATGGCACCGTGCCTGCCGACAACCCCTTTGTCGGTCAGGGGGGCGTTCAGCCGCAGATTTGGTCTTATGGGCATCGCAATCCGCAGGGGGCGGGCCTGGACGCGCGCGGCACGTTGTGGACGGCCGAGCACGGCGCACGGGGCGGTGATGAGGTCAACCAGGTGAAGAAGGGCGCGAATTTCGGCTGGCCGGTCATTTCCTATGGCGTGCACTATTCCGGGGGTCGGATTGGCGAGGGCGCGTTCAAGGACGGCATGGAGCAGCCCGCGTTTTTCTGGGACCCGTCGATGGCCCCGTCGGGGTTGATGGTCTATCAGGGCGACATGTTCCCCGAGTGGCGGGGTGATATGTTCGTGGGATCGCTCAAGTTCAGCTATATCTCGCGTCTGGCCGTGTCGGGCGGCAGCGTGTCCGAGGTTGAGCAGATCGAGGGTGACGAGACGCTACGGGTGCGCGACATCGTGGAGGCGCCGGATGGCAGTATCCTGTTCATTTCCGTGGGCAACGGCGCGGTCTACCGGATGACGCGCTGAGCGATCCCCGCTAGGGTGTCCCCCGGAGAAGAGGGAGGGGAGCCATGGCGATTGAACGCCTTGATCATGTGAACCTGCGCACCACGCGGCTGGCCGAGATGATCCAGTGGTACGAGGAAATCCTGGGCCTGTCGGCGGGGGCGCGGCCCGCGTTTGGATTTGATGGCGCGTGGCTTTATGCGGGCGACGTGGCTGTGGTGCATCTGGTCACGGTCGACGAGGATGGCGCGGCCGGATCGGAAACCGCGCTCAAGCTTGAGCATTTTGCCTTTCGCGCGTCAGGCGATGCGGAGGTGTTTCAGGAGCGCTTGCAGCAAAAGGGCGTGTCGTTCCGGCGGTCGGGCATCGAGGCGCTGCACCTGTCGGCCTTCAACGTGTGGGACCCGGATGGAAACCACATTCACGTGGATTTTGTCGCGGGCTAGGGCGCTCAGTCTGCTTCTTTGGGCAGGGATATGGGGACATAGTGGCGGAGAGACAGGGATTCGAACCCTGGGTGGGCTTGCACCCACAACGGTTTTCGAGACCGCCCCGTTCGACCACTCCGGCACCTCTCCGCGGGGGTCTGGTGCGCCCAATTAGTGCGAACGGCAGCGGCGCGCAAGGACGTTTTCGCGCAATCCCGCCCACACGGGAAATTTGATGGACGCGCTGGCAAAAACCCATAGTTTTATAAAGCGACACCACAACACACGAGCAGATATCGGGAGAAGATACGGATGCGTGCCCTTCGAATAGGTTTTGCCGCCCTTGCGTTGACGCTGGCCCTGCCGGTCATGGCCTGGGCTGCGGACCGCGCCAAGCTACAGGACTTTCTGGAAGTCACCGGCTTTGATGTCGCCCTGGAGAGCATTCGGCTGTCGGCGGAAGCCGCGCCGCAGATGCTGGGGCTTGAGGCCGAGGATTTCGGCACAGAATGGACCCGGCTGACAGGGGATGTGTTCCAAACCGAGGTGATGCACAATCTGGCGCTGGATATCCTTGAGGAAACGCTGGATGACGCGCTGCTGACCCATGCGGCGGAGTTTTATGCAACCGATCTGGGCCAGCGTCTGGTCGAGGCCGAGAATGCCAGCCATATGAAAGAGGATGATGACCTTAAGCACGAAAGCGGCGAGGCGATTGTGGCGGGGTTGGAGCAGTTGGAGAGCCCGCGGCTGGGCTATCTGCGCCGCATGAACGAGGCATCTGACACGGCGGGCGTGAGCGTGCGCGCCATTCAGGAGATCCAGGTGCGGTTTCTGATGGCCGCGGCGGGGGCCGGGGTGATTGAATTGCAACTGGAAGAGCCGGACCTGCGCGAGTTGCTGTCAACCGATGAAGACGAAATGAAAGAAGAGATCGCAGCCGGCGCGCTGACCGGCGCGGCCTATACCTATCAGTCGTTTTCAGATGAGGAGGTGCTGGATTACGCCAAGGCGCTGGAGCATCCGAAGATGCGCAAGGTCTATGACCTGATGAACGCAGTTCAGTACGAGATCATGGCCAACAGGTTCGAGGCGCTGGCGCGGGCGATGCAGTCGCTGCAGCCCAGTCAGGAGTTGTAGATGCGCATGGCGCCGCTTGCCTTGTCGTTGTGCCTGATGGCGCAGGCGGCGTGGGCAGATGTTGACCGTCTGATTGATGCGATGGGGGTGCCGCAACTTATCGCGGCCTTTGTGACCGAGGGTGTGGAGGCCGGGGAATCCATCGACGATGCGTTTCTGAACGGGCAGGGTGGTGCTGTGTGGGCGGACACAGTCGGGCAGCTTTACGATGCGCAGCGGATGGAGGCCGAGTTGCGCACCACGATGGCCGAGGAACTGGAGCCGGAGGTCGCGGCACAGGCGCTTTTGTTCTTTGAAAGCGAGATGGGCGCGCGGATCATCGACCTTGAGGTGCAGGCGCGGCAGGCGTTTCTGGACGAGATGGTGGAGGAGACTGCCAAGGCAACGCCCGAGGCGCAAGGAGAGGCGGTGACCGATTTCCTGCTGATCCGCGATCTGATCGAGCGCAACACGGATGTGGCTGTGGCCGCACAGGCGGCGTTTCTGGAGGGGTTTTCAGAGACGTCCGGGCGGGCCGGGGATGCGCCCGATATGGACCAGCTGCGTGCGCGCATTCTGGTGGACACGGAAAGCTGGCTGCGGGGCTATAACGCGCTGGTGCAATCCGCGATGACCGAGGACGAGATCGAAATCTATACCGCCTTTTGGGACACCGAGGTGGGCAGCGCGATTGATGATGCGCTTTTTGCAGGTTTTGGGCAAAGCTATAACACCTTGTCCTATGCGCTGGGGCAGGCGGCGGGGCATTTGGCGCCGCAGAATGAGCTATAAGCGCGACAGACGGGCGGATCCGCGCCGCGTGCGCAGGTATGTGAAAACGAATGAGGCATGTATAAAGTAGTGTTTCGCCGAGACGGGCAAGTTTAGACAAAAAAGGTATGCGCCATGACATCGGAAACCGATGTAAAGACGACCAAGCGGAAACACGTTGAGGTGCAGGATGCGCTCAATGATTTTTTGGACAGTGGCTTTGTCGAGGTCGAGGAAAACACCGTCTATGAAACGGGTCAGATGCAAGCGGCGCGCATAAAAGCTGGGATGCACTCAAGTTCGGTTTTTATGTCGGATCAGCTGTTTCTGATCGCAACGAGCGATAATGAAGGGTATCTTGATACCCGCATGGACGGGTATGCGAATGGCCACGAAACAACCTCGGGGATGTTGTATTTCATCCCGGCAGGTGTGCGTCAAAGATATGAGTTTGAGGGCGCCACCAGGAACACTCTCCTAAATTTAGACATGTCGATCCTGAAGAAAGTGCAGGAGGAGAATGTCGAATTTCGGGATGCGCCCATAGATGAGCCCCGCTTTCCGTTTCGCAATCCGCGCCTGATGCGCAGGATGAACGCGCTGATCGACCTTGTGTCACAGCAAGACATCGGGTGGCGGTCTTTGACCGACGCTTGCAACACTCAGATCGCCGTCGAGCTGCTGAAATCGCTGTCCAATGCGGTGGAGCGTGTCGCGCGTCCGCTGGGGCGGGATGATCTGGCGGTGGTGCGCGATTATGTGCAGTCGCATCTGGAAGAGAATATTGGGCTGGATGAGGTCGCGGGCCTTATGGGGCGTGATATCTATGGCTTTGGTCGTGCGTTCAAGTCCGCCACAGGCACGACCTTTCACCAATATATCACGCGCCTGCGTGTGGATGAGGCGCGGCGCCTTTTGACCAATACCGTCATGCCGATCATCGAGGTGGCCTATGCCTGCGGCTTCAGCTCTCAGGCGCATCTGACCACTGTGGTGGGGCGCCATACGGGGATGACCCCGGGGGCGTTGCGCCAGCAAGCGCACGGGTAACGACGCCGTCGCGATATTGCCGTTGACACCGGGCGCGGCCTCGCTCATATAGCGCGCAATCGCCGCTGGGTCTTCCCGGCGGTGCTTTATTTCGGAATGACGCCCCATGCAGGGCGCGCTGTTCGAGGCGGCGAAAGCCAACAACGCCGGGTGACCGGGGCCACAGAACGCGGCAGACAAAGGAAGAACGCAATGTTCGCGGTACTGAAAACCGGCGGCAAGCAGTACAAGGTTCAATCGGGCGACACGCTCCGCGTTGAAAAGCTGGCCGCAAATGCAGGTGACAAGGTTCAATTCAACGAAGTGCTGATGGTTGGTGGCGACAAGCCCCAGGTCGGTTCTCCCGTTGTGGCAGGCGCAGGTGTGCAGGCCGAAGTCATCGAACAGATCAAGGGCCCCAAGACGATCAACTTCGTCAAGCGTCGTCGGAAGCATTCGTCGAAGCGCACCAAGGGTCACCGTCAGCAACTGACGCTGGTGAAGATCACTGATATCCTCGCCTCGGGCGCGGACAAGTCGGGCGTGATGGCGGCCGAGAACGGTGCAGGTTTTGGTATCGCTGTGGCCCCTGTCGCGGCCAAGCCCGCCAAGAAGAAAGCAGAAGCGCCCAAAGCCGAAGCCAAGGCAGAGCCGAAGAAAGAAGCCAAGAAAGCCGCGCCCAAGAAGGCCGCAGCCGGTGGCGACGATCTGAAGCAATTGTCGGGTGTGGGCCCCGCGCTTGAGAAAAAACTGCACGAGGCGGGTGTGACCACCTTCGCGCAGATCGCAGCATGGACCCCCGAGGACGTTGCTGCTATGGACGAGAAACTGTCGTTCAAAGGCCGGATCGAGCGTGAAGGCTGGATCGCACAGGCCGAAGAACTGGCCAAAGGCTAAGGAGAGAGACGCATGGCACATAAAAAAGCAGGCGGTTCATCCCGGAACGGACGCGACAGCGCGGGCCGCCGTCTTGGCGTGAAACTTTATGGCGGCCAGGCCGCCATCCCCGGCAACATCATCGTACGCCAGCGCGGCACCAAGTTCTGGCCGGGCGAAGGCGTGGGCATGGGCAAGGATCACACGATCTTTGCGACTGTCGATGGCGCCGTCACCTTTCACAAGGGCCTTAAGGGGCGCACGTTTATTTCCGTGCTCCCAGCCGCGGAGGCTGCTGAATAAGCCGTACCCATAAGATTTTGACAAAATCAGGGATCGGCGGAAATGCCGGTCCCTTTTTCGTTTCCGCCCTTCCCCCGCACCCAAAGCGAGGACGGTCTGATGACAGACCTTATGACAACCGAACGCCTGACCCTGCGTGTGCCGCAGCAAAAGGATGCCGCTGCCATCACGGCGCTGGTGGGCGATTTGGACGTGTCACGTTGGCTGACACGTGTGCCGCATCCTTACGGGTTGGTCCATGCGCAGGAGTTTGTCGCGCGGGTGGCTGCTGGTGGTGGCAACACATTTGTCATTTGCACCGGTGACCAGGTGGTCGGATGTGTCGCGACCGAAGGTGAGTTGGGATACTGGCTGGGCAAGAACCATTGGGGGCTTGGCTATGCCTCTGAAGCGGCACGCGCAATGATCCATCGCCACTTTGCCAAGGGCCATGACGAGTTGCGCAGCGGCTATTTTCTGGAAAACGCGGCCTCGCGTCATGTGCTAGAAAAGCTGGGATTCGTGCGCAGCTCGCAAGAGCAGGCGCGCTGCCCCGCCACCGGCGACTGCCACGTTCTGCAGCGTATGGTCCTGACCAGAACCATGTGGGAGGCGCGGGTATGAGCATCGGAGCAAAGCCCGTTTTGCAAGGCCCGCGCATCACGCTGCGCGATGTAAAGGAGGGTGACGTGGAGGCCCGTTTTTCCCTTGGGAATACGCCGGACATCATTCGGATGTTCGGCGGTGACCCGTCGCAGGTGCGTGACATCACCCGCGACGCGGCCGGGGCGTGGGTGAGCGCTCAGGAGACGGAGCCGTATGCCTGGATTATCGAGGCGGATGGTACGCTGCTAGGGTCGGTCCGCCTGCACACCGTGAACCATGCCGACAAGCGCGCCCAGATTGCCATTGGCATTCTGGACCCAGCGGCGTTGGGCAAGGGGTTTGGGACCGAAGCGATGCAAGTCCTTGCCACCCACGCGTTCGACACGATGGGCCTGCACCGGCTGGGGTGCCGGGTGTTGGATTTCAATGACCGCGCGGTGGCGGCCTACGAAAAGGTGGGGTTCAAGGTTGAAGGGCGTGAGCGTGAGGCGGCGCTGATCGGCAGCGATTGGCATGATGATCTGATCATGGGGTTAATTGACCGTGATCTGGTGCGGCTGACATGAGTGTGGCCGCCGCCTCTTTTGCCGTGTTTGCGGCCAGCCAGGTGGGCACGCCGGGGCCTGCAAACATGGCGCTGCTGGCCACCGGCGCGCGCTATGGTTTTCGGGCGGCGTTGCCTTTTGTGGTGGGCGTGGCCCTGGGCAAGCAGTTTGTGATCTGGCCGGTGGGCTTTGGCCTGATGGAATTGGCCGACAGCGCCCCGTGGGTTTTTGAAACGCTGAAATGGGTGTCGGCGGCCTATATCATTTGGTTGGCGTGGAAGGTGTCGCAATTGCGGTTGGGGCCGTCTGATCATGCCCCTGCTGCGCCGGGGTTCGTGGCCGGGCTGATTGTGCACCCGCTGAACCCAAAAGCCTGGGCAATGATTGTGGCCGGATTTACAGGCTTTGTGGCCCCAGGCACCGAGCCGCTTTACGCAACTGCAACAATTGCCGGGATATTGCTGGCCACGCAGGTGATTTTGCACCCGCTCTGGACACTTGCCGGCGATCGGATCGCGCGCACCCTCGCAGGAACGCGTGCGGAACCCTATCTGATGTATACCCTTGCGGCCCTCACGGTCGCATCGGTTCTGTTTGTTCTGTTCGGAGGAGGGACATGACAATGGAGATGGAAAAGATTGTGACCCAGGATGTGATCGAGACCGAGCGCTTTGTTCTGCGCCCGCTGCGTCGGTCCGACATGGGCCTGATCGAGATGTATGCCGGTGACAAACGCGTCGCGTGCAACACTCAGTCGATCCCGCACCCGCTTCCGCCCGGAACCATCGACGCGTTCGTTGCGCGCGCAATGGCGGACGAACGGGACGAGGATGTGTGGGCGATGGACGGTCACAAATCCGGCGGGTCCGAAGTTATGGGGCTCATTTCCCTCACACGGATGGACCGGAACCAGTCCGAGGTTGGATATTGGGTCGCACCGCATTTCTGGAACACAGGTCTTGCCTCTGACGCGGTGCAGGAGTTGGTAGAGGCGAACCCGATGGGCAACGCCACCATGTTCGCTTCTGTGTTTCAGGACAATCCGGCTTCGGCCCGCGTGTTGACCCATTGCGGGTTCGAGTATCTGGGCGATGCCGAAGGCTTCTCGGTCGCGCGGGATGCCACGGTGCCCACCTGGACCTATAGCCGCAAACTCTGATTGCGGGGGGCGGGCCCCCGCGCTAGGACCACCCCATGAAATTTCTTGATCTGGCCAAGGTCTACATCCGCTCGGGTGCAGGCGGGAACGGGTGCATTTCGTTCCGGCGCGAAAAATATATCGAATATGGTGGTCCCGACGGCGGCGATGGCGGCACGGGCGGGTCTGTCATTGCCGAAGCGGTGGATGGGCTGAACACGCTGATCGACTTTCGCTATCAGCAGCATTTCTTTGCCAAGAACGGCCAGCCCGGCATGGGACGGCAGCGCACCGGCAAGGATGGCGACGACATCGTGCTGCGTGTCCCCGCGGGGACAGAGATACTGGATGAAGACCAGGAGACGGTGATTGCCGATCTGGTGAATGTGGGCGACACCGTGGAACTGGCCCGTGGCGGCAATGGCGGCTGGGGCAACCTGCATTTTAAGTCTGCCACCAACCAGGCCCCGCGCCGGGCCAATCCGGGGCAGGAGGGTGTGGAGCGCACCCTCTGGCTGCGCTTGAAACTGATCGCCGATGTGGGGTTGCTGGGCCTGCCCAATGCGGGCAAGTCTACGTTCCTGGCCACCACATCGAACGCACGGCCCAAGATCGCGGATTATCCCTTTACCACGCTGCACCCGAACCTGGGCGTTGTGGGTGTGGACAACACCGAATTTGTGGTGGCCGACATCCCCGGCTTGATCGAAGGCGCGTCCGAGGGGCGTGGTCTGGGCGATCTGTTTCTGGGCCATGTGGAACGCTGCGCGGTGCTGCTGCATCTGGTCGATGGCACGTCGGAAACGGTGGCCGAGGATTATGCAACCATCATTGGTGAGCTTGAGGCCTATGGCGGTGATCTGGCTGACAAGCCGCGTGTGACCGTCCTGAACAAGATCGACGCGCTGGACGAAAGCGAACGGGCTGCAGCACGTGAGGCTTTGGAACATGCCTCGGGCGGGGCTGTGATGCTGATGTCGAGCGTGGCGCGCGACGGCGTGACCGAGGTGTTGCGCAGCTTGCGCGGCCAGATCGACGATGACCGTCTGCGCCATCGCCCTGCGGAAGAGGCCGAGCCGTGGCGTCCCTGACCACGGCCAAACGGCTGGTGGTCAAGATCGGCTCGGCCTTGCTGGTCGACCGGACCACGGGGGCGCTGCGCAGTGACTGGCTGGCAGCGCTGGCGCAGGATGTTGCCTGGTTGACGGGCCAGGGCGTGCAGGTCGTGCTTGTGTCTTCGGGTTCGATCGCGCTGGGGCGCGGCGTGTTGGGCCTGCCCGCGCCTGACTTGCCGCTGGAGCAATCGCAGGCTGCTGCGGCGGTGGGTCAGATCCGCCTGGCCCGCGCTTATGAAGAGGCGCTTGCCCCGCATGACATCAAGACCGCCCAGGTGCTGATGACGCTGGAAGACAGCCGCGACCGGCGCCGCTATCTGAACTCGCGGGCGACGCTGGAACAATTGGTTGGTTTGGGCGTGGTGCCCATCGTCAATGAAAACGACACCATCGCCACAGACGAAATCAGGTTCGGCGATAATGATCGGCTGGCGGCTCAGATCGCCGCGACCATCGGGGCGGACATGCTGGTTCTGTTGTCGGATGTGGACGGGTTCTATTCCGCCAACCCGGCCGAGGATGTCACAGCCCAACGCTATGATGCGATCGACCAGATCACGCCCGAGATTGAGGCGATGGCAGGTGATGCCGGGTCTGGCCTGTCCAAAGGCGGGATGAAGACCAAGCTGATGGCGGCCAAGACGGCGACGGCGGCGGGCTGTGCCATGGCGATCTGTCATGGGGCTGGTTTGCGTCCGCTGACAGCGTTGGACACAGGTGCCAATGCCACGTGGTTCACGGCCACGCTTGATCCGCAGGCGGCGCGCAAACGCTGGATTGCTGCGATGAAGCCGCGTGGTGCTGTCACGTTGGACGCCGGTGCTGTACGTGCGTTATCAAAGGGAAACAGCCTATTACCTGCCGGTGTTCACGCGGTCAGCGGTACATTCGGCCGCGGTGATCCGGTGGCCATCACGGGGCCTGACGGGCATCAATTGGGATTGGGTCTGAGCCGATACACAGCCGATGAGGCCCAGAAGATCAAAGGACATCGCAGCGTAGAGATCGAGGCCTTGCTAGGCTATCCGGGCCGTGCCGCGCTGATCCACAGGGATGATATGGCGCTGTGATCTTCTTCTGACTATAAATACGACCGCCGGAGGCACGAAATCCTCTGGCACACCGCCCGCAAAGGACGCCACACGATGAAAGACCTCGCTGACATTCCCGCGCTGATGATCGATATCGGCATCCGTGCCAAGACCGCCGCCGCCACGCTGGCCTTTGCCACTGCCGAGCGGAAACACGCGGCCCTGATCAGCGCGGCAGAGCATGTCTGGACCAGCCGTGATGCGATCATTGCAGCCAATGCCAAAGACATGGAGTTTGGCCGCGACAAGGGGCTGTCGGACGCCATGATGGATCGGTTGCGGCTGGATGACGGGCGGGTGCAGTCCATCGTTGACGGCCTGCGCGCCGTGGCCGAACAGGCCGACCCGGTGGGCGAAGTCCTGGCCGACTGGACGCAGGCCACGGGTCTGAACATCCAGCGGGTGCGTACGCCGTTGGGCGTGGTTGGCGTGATCTATGAAAGCCGTCCGAATGTGACCGCGGATGCGGGCGCGCTGTGCCTAAAGGCGGGCAATGCGGTGATCCTGCGTGGCGGGTCCGAGAGCTTTCATTCGTCGGGTGCGATCCATGCGGCCTTGCAGGCGGGTCTGCGTGACGCAGGCCTGCCCGAAGATGCGATCCAGCTGGTGCCGACGCGTGATCGGGCGGCGGTGAGCGAGATGCTGACCATGACCGACACGATTGATGTGATTGTGCCGCGTGGCGGCAAAGGTCTGGTTGGGTTGGTGCAGCGTGAGGCGCGTGTGCCTGTCTTTGCCCATCTCGAAGGGATTGTGCACATCTATATCGACAAGGATGCCGACCCCGAAAAGGTGTTGCGCGTGGTGCTGAACGCCAAGACGCGACGCACGGGTATTTGCGGTGCTGCCGAGTGCTTACTGATCCATGAAGATGTCGCATCGACCATAGGCCGTGGTGTGGTCAAGGCGCTGATGGATGCGGGGGTGCGGGTGCACGCGGATGTCGCACTTCAGGCCATTGACGGTGTGCTGGCGGCGACCGAGGCAGATTGGGGCAGGGAATATCTGGATATGGATATTGCCGCACGTGTGGTGCCTTGCATCGACGCGGCGATTGAACATATCCGCACCTATGGGTCAAACCACACAGACTGCATTCTGACCGAAGATGAGGGCGCTGTGGCGCAGTTCTTTGAGCAGCTTGACAGCGCGATCCTGATGCACAACGCCTCGACCCAGTTTGCGGACGGGGCCGAGTTTGGCATGGGGGCAGAGATCGGGATCGCCACGGGCAAGATGCACGCACGTGGGCCGGTCGGGGCCGCGCAATTGACCAGCTTCAAATATCTGGTGCGCGGCACCGGGACGGTGCGGGCCTAGGGCACGCCCTTATAAAAGCGCACCCCCGGCGCTTTGTTGCAGGATCAGATTGTTAGGGGGACAGATCGTAGCTGCGCCACGGATGAGAGCGCCAAGCCGTGCTGATGCCGCAAACAGGCGTTCTTTGGAGTTGATGTGTTTTTTGCTCTGATCTGCCTCAGATCCGATTGAAACAGAACCACTTTTCCGACCCAGGTGATCGTTTTCAGAGAAAGATCTGTCAAACCAGATGCCGGCTGTCTGTGAGTGTGTTCTAGAACCGGATCGACAGACGCGTGGGCGTGAGATCGGTGCGCAATTTGCGGCCTGCATCCGCGGCGACCGAGGGCAGCAGCGCAAACTGCACATGCGCCGGTGCGAGGTCGTCCATGTCGTGGCCCCGGAGCAACCCCCAAAGCGCGGGGTCGACACCTTGTTTGGTGGCGTGGCCAGTGATGTCCCAGATGCCATCGGTGCACGCAATTTCGACCCGGCCGCCATATGGCAGGCTGGTTTCAAGGCATTGCACGGCCAGAAATACCATGCGCACTGCCCAACGTGGTTGCGGATCAAGCGGGCCATACGCCACCTTGAGGCGTCCGCCCCGAGCGCTGTCGTTGAGGATCGCCACCACTTCGGCGCGCCCGAGCGGCTGATCGCTGGCCGCCCCATAGGCAATGCGAAAAAAGCGGATGCGGGCGCTGGCATTGCCGACACTTTCCGAGATCAGCTCAAGCTCCGGCCCCTCTGGCGTGTCGGACATGCCCAGAAGTTCCAGGCCGTTGTTGATGGCGCCGATTGGCGATATGAGATCGTGGCAAATCCGGCTGCCGATGAGCGCGGCAAGGTTGATGTTACTTTGGCCCATCAGCGGCCTCCGACTTGAGAAAAGGTAGACACCTGGCCATGGAAGATTTGAACGCCATTCTGGCCCCCGGTATGTTTGTGCGTCATCCCCAGTACGAGGACTGGGGTATTGGGCAGGTCCAAAGCAACATCGCGGCCAAGGTCACCGTCAACTTTCCCAATGAGGGCAAGGTGGTGATTGACGGCACGCGGGTGGCTCTTATCCCGGTCTTTGATGCCTGAACATCCTTTCTGAAATCTTAACGCGTTGCAACCACAGGTCGCATCGCGGTGCCATGCCTACCCATTTGCGATCTATCCCGCTACACCCCACGCGATGAGCCTGACCCACGATCCGACCTTTCGCGTGACCCTTGCGCAGGACGACAGGGACCTGCGCGCGGCGCAGCGCCTGCGCTATGACGTGTTTGTGCGGGAACTGGGGGGCAGCGGTGCGTTGGTGGACCATGATGCGGGGCTGGAACGGGACCGGTTCGATCCGTTTTTCGATCACCTGATGCTGCATGATGACAAGATCGGGAAGGTGGTCGGGGTCTATCGCATGCTGCGCGCCGAACGGGCCGCTGCCGCAGGCCAGTTCTATTCCGAAGATGAATATGATCTGACCGCGTTGCGGGCCACGGGTCGAAGGTTGTTGGAACTGGGCCGATCCTGCGTGCATCGCGACTATCGCGGGGGGCCGGCGATGTACCACCTTTGGAATGGCCTGGCCTCTTATGTCGCGGATCACCGGATCGACATCCTGTTTGGCGTTGCGTCCTTTCACGGGACAGATGTGCAGGCTCTGGCCGGTCCGCTGTCGTTGCTGCACCATCGGCATTTGGCACCGGAGGCCTTGCGTGTCAGCGCCCGTCCGCCGCATGCCGCCCCCATGGATTTGCTGGCGGAGGCGCAGATTGACCGGCGGGCCGCGATGGTTCGGGTGCCTGCCCTTATCAAGGCCTATCTACGCCTCGGTGGTGTGGTGGGCGAGGGTGCCTATGTCGATCATGGTTTCAACACGACGGATGTGTGCCTGATCCTGGACATGGCGGCCATGTCAGCGCGGCAAAAGCGCATTTATGGGGCGCTGCCATGACCCCGACCTGGGATGGGGCGCCGCCGCCGGATCACGTGGAATATGGCCCGCTCGCGCTCATGCGGATGGCGTGGCGCGGTGCCGGCATTCTTGTGATCGTGGTTCTTGGTCTGGTGCTGTTGCTGGGGCTGCGTCTGGTGGAGCGCCCGCTTTTTGGTCTGGCGCGGCCCTGGACGCCGTGGATCACGCAGGTGGTTTGCCGCCTGTCGCTGTTCTGGCTGGGTTTGTCCTATGATCGGACGGGGACGCCGATGCAGGGGCAGGGGGCCATTGTTGCCAATCATTCAAGCTGGTTGGATATCTTTGTGCTTAACGCCGCCGACCGCCTCTATTTCGTGTCGAAATCCGAGGTGGCGGCCTGGCCGGGGATCGGCATGCTGGCCAGGGCCACGGGTACCCTCTTTATCGCGCGTGATCGGCGTGCCGCGAAAGAGCAGATCGCGCTCTTTGAAGAGCGGCTTCTGGCCGGGCAGCGCTTGTTGTTTTTTCCAGAGGGCACAAGTACGGACGGGTTGCGGGTCTTGCCCTTCAAGACCACGTTGTTTGCGCCGTTCTTTGTGCCTGAACTTCGTCCTCACATGTCGGTCCAGCCTGTGACGGTGATTTACCATGCACCGGACGGGCGCGACACGCGGACCTATGGCTGGTGGGGTGATATGGATTTTGGCACGCATCTTTTGGCAACGCTTGCGCTGCCACGGCAGGGGCGTGTCGAGGTGGTCTATCACCCCAGCCTGACGGTGCAGGCTTATCCGGATCGCAAGGCCCTTGCAGCGGCGGCGGAGGCGCTGGTGCGCGGTGGGCACGGGCTGGCGAAGTCTGAAGAAAGCGTTGATGCGCGTACGGGAAATTAACTTTCTACCGTGCCACGATGCGACCGACCGACTGGCGGAAGTGGTGCACGACCCGTGCACCGGGTGTACCGCGTGGGTATGATGCTCTGGCTGGAGAGCGTGTTTTGGCACATGATGATGAGACCAAGTGGCCGCGCTTCGGCGCGGCGTGCATCAGAGGGGCTTGTCAATTGGGCGGCGCTGTCGTAAAGCGCGCGCATTCCGCAGTTCGGGGCGGGCATTTGGGGGAGACATCCCCAGATGTCCACCGGTTGGTGCACTTGCACTAATACCCCGGACGAGGCGAAAACCGGAAAAAGGATATAGCACATGGCTCTTCCCGAGTTCACCATGCGCCAGCTGCTGGAAGCAGGCGTTCACTTTGGTCACCAGACACAGCGTTGGAACCCGCGTATGTCGCCGTTCATCTACGGCTCGCGCAATGGCATCCACATTATGGACCTGACACAGACCGTTCCGATGCTGGATCAGGCGCTGCAAGCCATCCGCGATACCGTTGCCAAGGGGGGGCGCGTTCTGTTTGTGGGCACCAAGCGTCAAGCATCTGGCCCGATCTCGGAAGCGGCTGAAAAATGCGCGCAATATTACATGAACCACCGCTGGCTGGGTGGCACGCTGACCAACTGGCAGACCGTGTCACAGTCGATCAACCGCTTGAAGTCGATTGATGAGCAGGCCGAGACCGGCTTTGAAGGTTTGACGAAGAAAGAGCGTCTGGGCATGGAACGTGACCAGGGCAAGCTGCAGGCGTCGCTTGGCGGCATCCGCGAGATGGGCGGTCGCCCGGACCTGTTGTTTGTTATTGACGTCAAGAAGGAAGCGCTGGCGGTGGCTGAGGCCAACAAGCTGGGCATCCCGGTTGTTGCGGTTGTCGACACCAACTGTTCCCCTGATGGTGTGGATTACATCATCCCCGGCAACGATGACGCGGCCCGTGCCATTTCGCTTTACTGCGATCTGGCCTCGCGCGCGGCCCTTGATGGCATGAGCGCACAACTTGGAGCGGCTGGTGTTGATCTGGGTGCGATGGAAGAAGCACCCGTCGAAGAGGCCGTGGCCGAAGAGAGCACCGGGGTCGAAGTGGGTGCCGCGTCGGACGAAACGGTGTCGAATGACGCGATGTCCAAGGACGCGCCGCTGGATATCGAATCGACGCAAGAGACTGTGGCCAAGGCCGAAGGTTAAGCCGCGTCACGTATCTGACATGTGCGGCGGGCATTGGCCTGCCGTACCCCACACCTATTTGAGGAGAGCCAAAAGATGGCAATCACAGCAGCATTGGTGAAAGAACTGCGCGACAGCACTGGCGCAGGCATGATGGACGCGAAAAAAGCGCTGACCGAGACAGATGGCGATATGGACGCAGCGGTGGATTGGCTGCGCACCAAGGGTCTGGCGAAGGCGGCGAAAAAATCGGGCCGCACCGCGGCCGAGGGTCTGGTGGCCGTGGTCGTAGATGGTGGCACGGGCGTCGCGGTTGAAGTGAACTCGGAAACCGACTTTGTCGGCAAGAACGCAGAGTTCCAGGAGATGGTTGCGGGCATCGCCAAGGCAGCCCTAGGTGTAGACGATGTGGACGCACTGGTTGCGGCTGACATGGGTGGAAAGCCCGTGGCCGATGTTGTGACCGACAAGATCGCCACGATTGGCGAGAACATGTCGGTGCGTCGTATGGCGAAGCTGTCGGGCGGCACAGTTGTGTCTTATGTTCACAACGCGGCAACCGCCGGCATGGGCAAGATTGGCGTACTGGTCGCGATGGACGGTGGTGACGAGGCCTTTGGCAAGCAGGTTGCGATGCACATTGCGGCAGTGAACCCCGCGGCGTTGTCCGAAGGCGATCTGGACCCCGCCGTGGTCGAGAAAGAAAAGCAGGTACAGATGGACATTGCCCGCGAGAGCGGCAAGCCCGAGCAGGTCATCGAGAAGATGATCGTGGGCCGGATGAAGAAGTTCATGGCCGAGGTTACATTGCTGAATCAGCAGTTTGTGGTGAACCCTGACCTGACCGTTGAGGCCGCCGCAAAAGAAGCGGGCGCAACCATCACCGGCTTTGCGCGTCTGGAAGTGGGCGAGGGCATCGAGGTTGAGAAGGAAGATTTCGCTGCCGAGGTGGCCAAGGCCGCTCAGGGCTGATCTTTTCGTTGCGTTGACTTGAGAACGGCGTGTCCATGGGGGCGCGCCGTTTTTGCTTTGGGGAGGGGTGAATGCTGGATGTGGGCGACGGGCACCGGCTGTGGTTCGAACAAGCGGGGCAGGGTCAGGATGCGCTGGTGTTGCATGGCGGGCCAGGGTCTGGGTGCAGGCCCGGCCATTATGATCTGTTTGATCTGTCATGTTACCGTGTGACGCTGCTGGACCAACGCGGGTGTGGGCGGTCGCGGCCGCTCGCCAGTGAAACCCTAGACGCGCTTGAGGCGAACACGACGGCTCATCTGATCGCAGATATCGAGGCATTGCGGGTTTATCTGGGGGTTGGGGCCTGGGTTTTGTTTGGTGGTTCGTGGGGGTCGACGCTGGCGATGGCTTATGCGCAGGCCCATCCGAGTCGGGTGCGCGCCATGGTTCTGGCCGGTGTTGCGACGACAGCGGCGCGGGACCTGCGTTGGCTTTATGGTGATATTGGCGCGATGTTCCCGGAGGCCTATGACGCCTTTTGTGCGCATGTGCCGGGCGTGGGCCATGATCCAGCAAAGACTTCGGCGCGCATTGCGGCCTACGCCGCGCGGTTGTGCGACCCTGACAAGGCGCAAGCGGCGGCGGATGCGTGGTGCCAGTGGGAGACAGCAATTTTCGGAGGCGACATCGCTGATCCGGGATCGCGTTACGCGGACCCGAGCTTCAGGCTGGGCTTTGCGCGGATTGTTACGCATTTTTTTGTAAATGGCGCTTGGCTGGAAGACGACCCACTGCTGGCCAACATACATTTGATCAAAGATATACCTTGTACGATCATCCACAGCCGGTTTGACCCGTCTTGCCCATTGCGCGCGCCGTGGGAGCTTGCGCAAGTCTGGCCACGTGCCGAGTTGCGTGTTCTGGATGGCACGGCACATTCTGCCTTGGATGCCGAGATGACGGCGGAGATCCGTGCGGCGACTGATGCGTTAAGAGTTTGAAGACGAGCAAGATCGCGTTTGGGTCCGCAATCCAGCCCGTCTTCGGCGCCCGTTTGGCCACGGGGATGAGACACATGGGCGCTGATAGCACCGATCCACCTGCGGAAGAATACACAGATGGATCGGCCACCGGCAAAACCGGCAAAGACGTAGGGCCTTCGAAATCGCGAAGGGTTCGTCTCCTTGTTCCCTGGCTAAAGCCACCACTCACGGAACATGTGTAGATTGCCAAATTTACCCAGCGTTAGGGAAGTGGGGGATTCCTTACCTAACGGTCAAAAATTCTAAGTGACCCTAGGTTCAGTGTTTTTTTATTTCGCGCGCGCAGCAAAACAGAACATATCTTCGACCTAGGCGGGTATTTCAGAGGGTTGGGCGCAGCTATGGTTGCTGTCCGGCAGCCAGACACCTGACATAAGTGAGTCGTTTTTGGAGCCAAAATAGCCGCGCATGGTTCGCTGGCTTTGGGTTTGCGGGTCGACTTGTCGGACCGCTGCGGTCGCAAAATCCCCGTTTCTTGATGGATCTGCTTCAAGGCTTCAATGAGATTTATGGCCGCGTTGGCGCGTCGAATATTGAAGAGGCTGGCGAGGTAGCGGGAGCGCCGGGCGCTTCGTCACGCTTCGAGGATGAACATCTGGTTTGCGAAAGCCGCTTTGAGCACCGCTTGGGCTGTCGTTTCAACGGCCAGCGCCTCTCTGGCGAGGCGCAAATGCTTCTCGACCGTGGCAGAGGTGAGGCCCATTAGAAGCGCAATGTCCTGCATTGTTTTGCCGTCACCTACCCATTCAAGCGCCTCGCGCTGCCGCTTGGTCAGTGCGCGGTTGGGGGCCGAATAGGGCAATGTCAGGATTTTGAGATGTGCGACATTGTTCATCAGGTGAATGTCGCGGCCATGTTCGGCCCAGACGGCATCAATCTCGTTCTGGGTCATACCCTTGCGCGCGGTGAGGGCAATGGCGCCCTTGGACCGGGCAGAGACGGATTTGAAGCTGATCGTATAGCCGGCCGTTACACCCATCGAATAGTTGAATTCGAGCACACGCTGCTCGGCGGGCGTGAGTGTCTTGGTCGATTGCATCTGGGCCAGAATGCCCCAACTGCAGGCACCTTCGTTGTTCAGCGCCCAGTTGACCATGGGGGCATGCACGTAATGTTGTTCGCCCATAAACACGTCGGTGTATGACCTGTCGTGATTGGTCAGGATTATGAAATCCTCGGGGTCGCCAAGCGAGTTGCCCGACCGATAGCGGGTGAAGCCGTAGATCAGCCTGTCAAACCCGTATTCTTCCATCTTTTTTGTGTGAGCTTCCCACAGCTCTTCGATCGTCTGGCAGTTAGACAACCTGTGCAAATAGCTTTTCACGTGCGTCCCCCAAGATGCCCGATCAATGCGTTTAGCGCCAGTGTATAGCCTGCAACACCAAAGCCGCAAATCATCCCGATCGCGACCGGCGCAATATAGCTTGTGTGCCGGAACACTTCGCGCGCGTGGATGTTGCTGAGATGCAGTTCAACCGTTGGCATTTCGGTGCCGAGGATCGCGTCGTGTAGGGCGATGGATGTATGCGTGTAGGCACCTGCGTTCAGAATGATGCCGTCATGCGTGCCTTTCGCTGCGTGGATCGCGTCCACCAGTCCGCCTTCGTGGTTGGACTGGGCACAGGTGACCTTGAAGCCGTTTTCCTTGCCATAATCGCGGCATGTCTGCTCGACCTGGGCCAGGGTGGTTGACCCGTAGATTTCGGGCTGGCGCCTGCCCAGCAGGTTCAGATTGGGGCCATTGAGAACCAGGACGGAGTGCATTGGAAATACCTTAGTGTTACAGAGGTGTTAGCGACATTGTCGGGGTTCTGTCCAGTGCGCCGTTACAAACACAGCCAATCCAAGCCATTCTGCAACAAGTGCAGGTGTTTCCGAGCCTTCAATCTCGATGGTTAGCGCCGTGGTGCGCATCAGTTCCGTCTGGGAACGCTGTTTGACATCTGTGAGAACGAACCGGCCCCGCAAGCGATTACCCGGCTTGACCGGGTTCAGAAAGCGCAGCCGGTTGAACCCATAGTTGATACTCATGCTTTGCCCTGCCAGCAGCGGAAAACAGTCATAGGCAAAGCGCGACGCCAGGCTGAGCGTTAAAAAGCCGTGTGCAATGGTGCCGCCAAATGGCGTTTGCCCAGCTTGGACAGGGTCTATGTGAATCCATTGGTCATCATGCGTGGTTTCTGCGAATTGGTCGATCATAGGTTGGTCGACAGTGATCCAGTTTGACACACCGACTTCGGTGCCGATCTGTTGGCTCAATTGGGCAAGTGCGGCATCGATGCTCATGGGTCTGGGCCGACACGCACCATGCGCTTACCGGTGTTGTCGCCGTTCAGCAGGCCGATTAACGCTTTTGGCGCATTCTCCAACCCTTCGACGATATCCTCGATAACCTTGATCTTGCCCTGACTGACCCAGGCCTGAAGCACGCGCGTCGCCTTGGCGTCATCGCGGGCAAAGTCCATGACGATAAACCCTTCCATTTTCAACCGTTTTACCACCAAGAGCCCCGGGAGGTTGCGCGGGCCTGTTGGAGTGGCTGTGTCGTATTGGCTGATCGCGCCGCAGCACACTACGCGACCTCGTTCATTCATCACAGCAAGCGCGGTTTCGAGAATGTCGCCGCCCACGTTGTCGAAGTAGACATCGGCGCCATCGGGGCAGGCGGCGCGCAGGGCTTTGAATACACCCCCGGCACGGTAGTCGATACAGGTGTCAAATCC
Source organism: Pseudomonadota bacterium (assembly GCA_038525015.1). Classification (GTDB taxonomy): domain Bacteria; phylum Pseudomonadota; class Alphaproteobacteria; order Rhodobacterales; family Rhodobacteraceae; genus Tateyamaria. Next base: position 36,897 of record JBCBID010000017.1, read on the forward strand.
CAAGTCTTCGGTCACGAATTTGCATTTTTCCGGACCGCCAGCGATCCCGATCACGCGGCATCCAAGCGCTTTGCCAATTTGGCCGACATAGCTGCCCACAGATCCGGCGGCGGCACTGACGACGATGGTTTCCCCGGCCAGCGGTTGGCCGATCTGAATGAGTCCGTGAAAGGCCGTCTTGCCCGCGATACCGTAGACACTGAGAAGATGGCTGAGTGGCTTTGCTTTGGGAAGTTTTTCCACCTTGTGGGCCGGACGCGCAACATGATCAGCCCACACGCTCTCGGCAGCGACGATATCGCCGGCCTTGAGGCGCGGCGATTTGCTCTCGACCACTTCGCATAGGGCATAGGTTGGCATTGCGTCGCCGGCTTGCACCGCGTCGCGGTAGGTGGCCCCCTGCATCCAAGACCGGTTGGCGGCGTCAATGCTCATCAGCACCGTGCGCAGAAGCACTTCACCCTCCTTGGCTTCGGGCATGTCGATGGTCTGTAACGCGAAGTGTTCGGGCGCGAGCGCACCTGAGGGCAGTTGCGCGACAACAATCTGACGGTTGGTCATGGGATGGCTCCTGTTATATGTCGGTCGGCATGACGCAAGAGTATCGCCAACCCGTATATGCGCCGCCCAAGGGGGCGGCGGACCTGTTTTTGATCCGGCATGGGGAAAGTGCGCCCGCGCGCCCCGGGGTCAGCTTTCCGATGAAGGACGGGAGTGGCGACCCGCCTTTGCATCCGCAGGGCGAGCGGCAAGCAGACGCGGTAGGCGAAAGGTTGAAAAATGAAGCATTCGCAGCGATTTACGTGACGAAGTTGACACGAACTCAGCAAACGGCGGCGCCTTTGGCCGCGCGTCTTGGACTGAGACCGATCGAAAGCCCTGACCTGCACGAGGTACATTTGGGCGATTGGGACAGCGGGCTTTATCGCATCAAGGCGGCGGAGGGGGACCCGATCTATCGGCGCGTGCTGGAGACGCAAGACTGGTCCGCCATCCCCGGGGCCGAGAGCCGTGATGCGTTTTTCGGTCGTGTGCGCAAGGGTTTGCTGGACATCGCCCGTGCCCACGCGGATGAGCGCGTGGCGGTCTTTGTGCATGGTGGTGTGATCGGGGCCGCGTTGGCCATTGCAACCGGGTCCGAGCCTTTTGCCTTTCTGGGTTCGGCGAATGGTGCAATCAGTCGAATCGTGATCCACGGTGATCGCATGAGTGTGCGAGGGTTCAACGAGACGCAGCATCTGGATCACCTTTAGTCGTTGGTCAACACCACCTTACCCCGTACTTTTCGGTCGGCGATGAGGGTCAGCGCCTGTGCTGCGTCCTGCATTGAAAAGTGGGCGGAGATGCGTGGTTTGATCTGTCCTTTGCCATACATATCAAAGAGTTCAGCGATATTCTGCATGTGGCCAGCCGGGTCGCGGTAAAGAGACGCGCCCCAGAAAACGCCCACGATCTGACAGGATTTCAGAAGCGTCAGGTTCAACGGGATGGAGGGGATGCCAGCCGGAAAGCCGACGACCAAAAACCGTCCAGCCCAGGCCATGGAACGGATCACTGGCTCAGCATAGTCACCACCCACCGCGTCATACGCGACGTGGACGCCTTCGGAGCCGGCCATTTTCTTGATGTCGGCTGACAGCGCTCTTTGCGCGTCGCGGTCCATCTCGCGCGGGTAGATGATGGTCTCATCGGCCCCAAGGTCACGGCAGAAATCGGCCTTGTCCTGTGAACTGACCGCGGCGATGACTTGGGCGCCGGTCGCTTTTCCCAACTCGATGGCCGCGGCACCCACACCGCCCGCCGCGCCCAGGATCAGGAGTGTTTCGCCCGCTTGCAGCGCGCCACGATCCTTGAGCGCGTAATGCGAGGTTCCGTAGGTGAATATGAAGCAGGCAGCCTCATCAAAGGGCATGTGGTCGGGGATTTTCACGCAAGCTGTGGCCTGGGTGCAGAGGTCTGTGGTGAAGCCGCCAAAGCCGGTCATGGCGAGCACGCGGTCGCCTTTGGCCAAGTGCGTCACCGCTTCGCCGACCGCGTCGACCACACCTGCAACTTCGCCTCCTGGCGCGAAAGGGCGGGGCGGTTTCATCTGGTAAAGATCGCGGATGATCAGGGTATCTGGAAAGTTCACGCCTGCCGCCTTGACCGCAATCCGAACCTCGCCCTTTTTCGGTTCGGGCGTCGGGCCTTCGGTCCATTGCAGCGTTTCGGGGCCGCCGGGCGCGGTGCTGAGCATGGCGTGCATATCGGGTCCTCCCACCCATGACGTTACGGCAGGGGTGCAATGCCTCTGCCTTTGTCTCATCCTGCAGTTGAGGATACGCTGCTGTAAAGCTGTGGCCTGGGCGACGTTGCGGTAGCCCGCGCAAGGGAGGAAAGATCGATGGACCCCAAGACCCTGTTTTCATTGGAGGGAAAGGTGGCTTTTGTCACGGGGGGTGCAACCGGTATTGGCCGTATGGCCGCCACGGGGCTGATGATGGCAGGCGCACGGGTGTTGATTGCGAGCCGTAAGGGTGACGCCTGCGAAGCCGTTGCAGCGGAGTTGAACGCCATGGAGGCGCCCGGTTCGGTCGAAGGGTTTGGCGGTGATCTGAGCAATGAGGAGGGGATTGCGGCCCTGGTGGCCGAGGTGGTGCGTCGGAGCGACGACCTGCATATCCTGATGAACAATTCCGGGGTCACCTGGGGTGCACCGATGGGCCAGTTCCCCCATGCTGCGTGGGAAAAGGTGATGAATGTGAACGTGGCTGCGGCGTTCCATCTGACGCAATCGCTGCTGCCGATCCTGATGAAGAGCGCGTCGGCAGATGATCCGGCGCGGGTGATCAATGTGGGATCAGTGATGGGGGATGCCCCGTTGGGGGATGGCGCCTATTCCTATTCTGCGTCCAAGGCGGCGGTGCTGCATCTGACCAAGATCATGGCCAAGGAACTGGCTTCTTATCACATCACGGTCAACGCGCTGGCACCGGGGCCGTTTGTTTCGAAAATGACGGCCTTTGCCACTGCGGATGAGGGGATGCGCCAGAAGGTGGGAGCTGATGTCCCGCTGGGGCGCGTGGGCCGCGACGAAGATATTGCGGGCTGCATGCAGTTCCTGTGTGGGGCAGGGGGATCGTATTTGACGGGTGCGGTGTTGCCGGTCTCGGGTGGTATTCAGGTCATGTCAGGTCCAAACCTGTTCCGCGCGGCTTTGGGCGGATGATCCGCTTTGACGATCAGGTTGCAATTGTTACGGGCGCTGGCGCCGGACTTGGGCGCAGCCATGCGCTTGGGCTGGCTGCACGCGGGGCCAAGGTCGTGGTCAACGACATTGGCCAGGCGGGCGATGTGGTGGCCGATATCGAGGCGGCCGGGGGAGAGGCGATGGCCGTGGCCGCAGATGTGTCGAGCGGCAAGGACGTGTCTGACATGGTCGAGACGGTCATGGCGCGTTGGGGTCGGGTTGACGTTCTGATCAACAATGCGGGAATCCTGCGGGACAAGACCTTTGCCAAGATGGACATGGCCGATTTCACAAAAGTCATGATGGTGCATCTGATAGGCACGGCACTTTGCTGTCACCAGGTCTGGCCGATCATGCGCAATCAGGGCTATGGCCGGATTGTGCTGACGTCGTCGGGGTCTGGCCTTTACGGCAATTTCGGGCAGTCGAATTATGCGGCGGCCAAGGCGGGTATGGTGGGGCTGATGAACACGTTGTGTCTGGAAGGCGCGCGAGACGACATACGGATAAACACGTTGGCCCCCACCGCAGCCACCGCGATGACCGAAGGATTGCTGCCCGAAGCGGCGCTGGAGCTATTGCAGCCCGACACGATCACGCCGGGTGTCCTGCATCTTGCCAGCCGTGACGCCCCCAACCGGACAATCCTGGCCGCGGGCGGAGGAACATTCGCTGTCACCCGGATCACAGAGACCCAAGGCGCGCTGATCGAAGGCGACATCACGCCGGAAGATGTCGCAAGCCGCTGGGCTGAAATCACAGAGCCGGCAGGTGCCGAACCGCTCGAAAACGCCTTTGCCCAGACCCGCAAATACGCGGTACGCGCTGCCAAGGCCAAAGGGGTGACGCTTGACTGGTAGGGCGCAATGCGCCTTCATCTTGCCAACTAAACTTCGGGCTCCGGGGCAGCGCCCCGGTCCTGACCTCTCAATCCAGAAGGACCTCAGATCATGCGCGATGCCGTTATCGTCTCTACCGCCCGCACCCCAATCGGCAAGGCCTATCGCGGTGCATTCAATGCGACGCCACCGCAGACGCTGGCGGGCCACGCCATCGAACATGCAGTTGCCCGCGCCGGTGTTGAAGGGAGCGAGGTGCAGGACGTCATTCTGGGCGCTGCCCTTCAGCAAGGGCACCAGGCCAGCAACATTGCGCGGCAAGCGGCAATCCGGGCGGGGCTGCCCGTGACCGTGGCGGGGATGAGTGTTGACCGGCAATGTGCGTCGGGCATGATGGCCATTGCGACCGCATCGAAGCAGGTCATTCATGACGGCATGGACGTTGTCGTTGGCGGTGGGGTTGAATCGGTGTCCATGGTGCAGACGCAGGAGATGCGCGCCCATGGCGATTCATGGCTAAAGCAGCACAAGCCCGAAATTTACATGACAATGCTGGAAACCGCCGAGACCGTGGCGGACCGATACGGCGTGAGCCGCGACGCGCAAGACCAGTATGCCGTGCAGTCGCAAGCCCGGACCGCGGCCGCGCAAGACGCCGGCAAGTTTGATGACGAGATTGTGCCGTTGACCACGACAATGAAGTTTCAGGACAAGGAGACCAAAGCCATTTCGGAGCACGAGGTGACCTTGGACAAGGACGAAGGCAACCGTCCGGGCACGACCTACGAGAGCATCGCAGGGCTGAAGCCGGTCTTTGCCAATGGCATCCACGTCGCGCAAGGCGAGTACATCACTGCGGGCAACGCATCGCAATTGTCGGATGGTGCGTCGGCTGCTGTGGTCATGGAAGCATCGCTGGCCGAACAGAAGGGTCTGTCGCCCTTGGGCCGTTGTGTTGGTGTGATGGCTGCGGGCTGCGAGCCGGACGAAATGGGGATTGGACCCGTCTTTGCCGTGCCGAAGTTGCTTGAGGCACATGGGATTGGCATGGACGATATCGGCCTTTGGGAACTGAATGAAGCCTTTGCCGTTCAGGTGCTTTACTGCCGTGACACGCTGGGCATTCCTGATGAACTGTTGAACGTGAATGGCGGTGCGATTTCGATCGGTCACCCCTATGGCATGTCCGGTGCACGCATGGTGGGGCATGCCTTGATCGAAGGCAAACGGCGTGGTGCCAAACATGTCGTGTGTACCATGTGTGTGGGGGGCGGCATGGGGGCGGCGGGCTTGTTTGAGGTGCTTTGACCGTGATGCGGCTTAAACGTGCGGGAGCCTCCGGCGGGGATTTTTGGGAAACAGAGAAGATGGACGGCGGAGCGTTTCATGGGTGTTGAGCATCAATTGCCACTTGCATTGCAGGGGTTGCGCATTCCCATGATCGCAGCCCCCCTATTCATCATCTCTGTGCCTGAACTGGTGATCGCCCAGTGTAAGGCAGGCATTGTTGGATCATTTCCAGCGCTTAACGCGCGCGAAGCGGAGGGCGAACCACCGCTTTTGGACATCTGGTTGACCCAGATTTCTGAGGAGCTTGACCGCTACAATCAGGCCAACCCTGACCAGCCTGCCGCACCTTTTGCTGTCAATCAGATCGTACACCGCTCGAACGGGCGGCTTGAGCGCGATCTGGACATTTGCGTAAAGCACGAGGTGCCGATCTGGATCACGTCGCTGGGCGCGCGGGTGGAGGTCAATGACGCGGCGCATTCCTGCGGCGGCGTGGTTTTGCACGACATCATCAACGACACCTTTGCGCGCAAGGCGATCAACAAGGGGGCAGATGGGCTTGTCGCTGTTGCAGCAGGGGCCGGTGGGCACGCGGGTCAGCAATCGCCTTTCGCTTTGGTCCAAGAAATTCGCGAGTGGTTTGATGGCCCCGTTGCGTTGTCAGGTGCGATTGCCACGGGTGAGGCATTGCTGGCGGCGCGTGCCATGGGCGCAGATTTCGGATATGTCGGATCACCCTTTATTGCCACCGACGAAGCCAATGCAATGCAGGGCTACAAGGACATGATCGTTGCGAGCGGTGCAGAAGATATTGTTTATTCTTCGCTATTTACGGGTGTCTGGGGCAACTACTTGCGTGGGTCTGTCGAAGCGGCAGGTATGGACCCCGACAACCTGCCCACCGCCGATGCCGCGTCGATGAACTTTGCTTCGGGGTCGTCCAAGCCCAAGGCATGGAAGACCATCTGGGGCGCGGGTCAGGGTGTCGGCGCCGTCAAGTCCGTAGTGCCCGCGGGCAACATCGTTGATCGGATCGCCAAGGAATACGCAGCTGCGGGCAAGCGTCTGGCACAGGAGTTTGCAGGGCCGTGATAGAGACACAGATGCTCGATACGGATGCAGTTGCTCGCTATCTTTTAGACAAGCTGCCGGGCTTTGAACGCCCATTTGAAGCCAGCAAGTTTTCGGGGGGGCAGTCTAACCCAACATTTCTGCTGCGAACGAACGCGGCTGATTATGTGCTGCGCCGCAAGCCGCCGGGGCAACTTTTGAAATCCGCCCATGCGGTGGATCGGGAGTTTCGCGTGCAAAATGCTCTTTACGGGTCGGATGTGCCCGTCGCCAAGGTCCATCTCTTGTGTGAGGACGCGTCGATCATCGGGTCGGATTTTTACGTCATGGACCATGTGCCCGGCCGCAATTTCAACGAGCCGACAATGGATGGGCTTTCGAGCGCGGATCGCAGTGCTGTCATTGATGATATGAACCGCGTGCTTGCGGCGCTTCACTCTGTGGATGTCGAAGAAGTGGAATTGGCAGATTATGGTCCGCCCGGTCATTACCTTGAGCGGCAAGTGGGGCGTTGGAGCAAGCAATATCGCGCGTCTGAAACCCAAAATATCCCTGCGATGAACACGCTGATCGAGCGGTTGCAGGCGGACATGCCGACCGATGATGGGCAGCGCACGCTGGTGCATGGCGATTATCGCATCGACAATATGATTTTCGAGGCGGACGGCACCCGGTGCCTGGCGGTGCTGGACTGGGAACTGAGCACGATTGGACATCCATATGCCGATCTCGCCTCGGTGATCATGCAGTGGCAATTGCCTGCAGGGCCTCAGGGGCGGGGTTTGATGGGGGTGGATCGATCCACGCTTGGCCTGCCTTCAGATGAAGAATTTGTTGCGGCCTACTGCCAAAGGCGCGGGCTGGAGAGGGTTGATCGGTTCGGCTTCTTTGTCGCATTTTGCTTTTTTCGTATGGGCGCAATCATTCAAGGCGTTTTGAAACGCGCTATAGACGGAAACGCATCGAACCCGGAACGTGCGATGCAGCTTGGCGCCTTTGTCCCGATCTTTGCTGAAAATGGGCTGAAGGCGATTGAGTCAGATAGATAACAAACACTTGCGATCTATTCCTAAAGTAGGTGCTCGAGGTGACTCTGCATCTGGCGAGACCACGCCCGGATTCAACCTAGACGCTTGACTTATCCTGTGCCTGTGCAACGCTGGCCTTACGCTGCCCCACAATCTGGCCCGACAGAGGCCGCGAGGGCGGCACGCGTTCTAGGGAGGAACATCATGCGCACCACGACCATGCTGGGGCTGACTACGGCCCTGACCCTTGCTGCCAGTGCATTCGCCGCTGGCGCTGACACGATCAAGATCGCTTTCATTGATCCGCTGAGCGGACCCTTTGCGGGGACCGGCACCAACGGCTTGCACCAGTACGAGTTTGCCGCCGATGAATTGGTGAACAAGAAAGGGGGTGTGCTTGATGGCGACATGTTTGAAATTGTGGCCTTTGACAACAAGATCAGCCCAAAGGAATCGTTGATCCAGCTGCAGGTCGCGATTGACCAAGGCATCCGATATATTGCGCAAGGCAACAGTTCGGGTGTGGCAAATGCGCTGACTGAAGCCATTGATAAGCACAACCGCCGGAACCCGGATGATCGGGTGCTATTTCTTAATTACTCCGCCGTCGATCCTGCGCTTACCAATGACAAGTGCAATTTCTGGCACTTCCGCTTTGACGCCAATGCGGACATCAAAATGGATGCCTTGACGGACAGCATTGTCAGCAATGATGAGATCGAAAGGGTCTATATCATCGGCCAGGACTACAGCTTCGGCAAAGCGGTGGCGGCTGCCGCTGTCAGGTATCTGGGAGAAAAGGCGCCACAAATCGAGATCGTTGGCAATGAACTGCACCCCATCGGCAAGGTGAAGGATTTCACGCCCTATAGTCGCAAAATTGTGGCGTCGGACGCGGATGCGGTCATAACCGGGAATTGGGGTGCAGACATGGTGGGCTTGGGTAAATCCGTTCTTGAGAACGGCTTTACCGGACCGATCTATACCTATTATGCAGCTGCAGACGGGATCACGGCGGCCTTTGGCGATGCGGGCAAGGGCAGCTTGCGGCTGGTGTCTGAAGGTCAGTTGAACCCACCTGCCAATGACCGCGCGTCCGAGTATATTCAGGCATTCAAGGCAAAGTACCCCGATGGGAATATGAGCCAGGCCCGCATTACCAACGTGATTGAGATGCTTGCAAAAGCCATCAATGAGGCCGGCACAGCCGATGATGTGGTGCAAGTTGCCTATGCGCTTGAGGGCATGGAACACGACAGCCTGTGGGGTGGCAAGCTTATGATGCGCGAGAGCGATCACCAGATGATCCAGAACGTGCATATCATGGAACACACTGATGATGTGGTGCATGACCATGACAATTCGGGCTTTGGCGTGAAGGTCGTCAAGACAGTTGAAATGGCTGCCGCCGACAGCCCTACGACCTGCGAGATGCGTCGGCCGTAAGGTATTGGGGCGGGCAATAGCGTCCGCCCCTGCCTTATTTCTGAGTGACAACGCCGCTCACTCAAAAAAGCAAATCGCGTCGCGCAAGCGACAATTGGATCACGCCTGATATGGACCTTATCCTCGTCAACCTGATCGACGGCCTTGTCACTGGGCTGCTGCTCTTCATGTTATCCGCGGGTCTGACGCTGATCTTTTCGATGATGGGCGTGCTGAACTTTGCGCATGCCAGCTTTTACATGTTGGGGGCCTATTTCGCCTTCCAGATCAGTCTCTATTTGGGCTTTTGGTTGGGGCTGCTGATCGCGCCGCTTGTCGTTGGCGTGTTGGGTGCCGGTGTCGAGCGCTATGGGCTTAGGCGCGTGCATCAATATGGACACGTGCCAGAACTCATCTTTACCTTCGGATTGGCCCTACTGATCGAGGAATTGGTGCAGTTCATCTGGGGCAAGAACCAGATGCCATATTCCACACCGGAAATTCTGCAATTCACGGCCTTCTCCATCGCCGGCAATTCGATCCCGGCCTATAAAATCTTTATGATCTTCATCTCTATCGCGATCTTTATCGGCCTGCTTTATGTGCTGACACGTACGCGGGTAGGTATGATCATTCAGGCGGCGCTGACCTATCCCAAGACGGTAGAGGCATTGGGTCACAACGTGCCGCTTATCTTTATGGGGGTCTTTGGGGTAGGCACGGCGCTCGCCGGCGTCGCCGGGGTGATTGCCGGACCGGTTTTGGGCACCTTCCCAGGTATGGCCTTTGTTCTGGGTTCTATCGTGTTTGTTACCATTGTCATTGGTGGGCTGGGCAGCTTGTGGGGCGCGCTAGTGGCATCGCTTCTGATCGGATGGATCACCACCTTTTCCAAAGCATACAACTTGCGGATGGAGGACCTGCTGACCACGCTTGGCTTTAGCAAGCCTGAACCGATCTGGGACAGTGCATGGCGCGACCTATGGTCTATCACCTCTCCGCAGATTGCAGATATTCTTCCCTATATCCTGATGGTTTTGATCCTGATCTTCCGGCCCTACGGCCTTTTCGGAAAGCGGGACGCATGACTGACCAACTCACCACTGACCCTACCAAGCCGGCGCAGCGGATGCGGGCGGGATCGGTGACCGTTCTGCTGATCCCCTGGATCGTGGGCGCTGTTTTGCTGGCGGTGCTGCCGTTCATCTTCACGGCCAATTCCGCCATAACCATCATGAACCAGATGGCGATCACGATCATCTTCGCGCTGGCCTATAACATGCTTCTGGGGCAGGGCGGGATGCTGAGCTTTGGACACGCGGTCTATGCCGGAGTGGGTGGCTTTGCCTGCGTGCACATTATGAATATGGACGATTTCTTTGCTGCGATCCCGCTGCCGCTATTGCCCATTTTTGGTGGGCTAATGGGGATGGGGCTGGCAACCATCGTGGGCAGCTTTTCGACCCGAAAGGCCGGTACAGTCTTTGCTATGATATCGCTTGGCGTCGGCGAGTTAATCGCGGCCTGTTCAGTCATCATTGTGGCATTTTTCGGCGGCGAAGAGGGGATCTCGGGGGATCGCACCTATGGCTTGCCGTTCTTTGGCGTCGAGTTCTTGCAACAGATCGAGGTCTACTATCTGATCGCGGTCTGGCTGATGATTTCCGCGGCCCTTATGTACCTCTACTCGCGCACACCGCTGGGACGCATGGCCAACGCAGTGCGTGACAACCCCGAGCGGGCCGAGTTTCTGGGCTATTCCGCCCGTTGGGTTCGGTTTTACTCTTTCGTCGCCAGTGGCTTTTTCGCAGGCATCGCCGGAGCCCTTTTTGCGATAAACTACGAGATCCTGACGGAAGAAAACCTGAACACGACGCAGTCCGGCATCATCCTGTTGGTGACCTTTCTGGGCGGTGTGGGCTTTTTCTTTGGTCCCATCCTTGGTGCCATCGTCTTTACACTCGTGCAGACCGTGCTGAGCCTGCAAACCGAGCTTTGGGGCTTTTACTTGGGCATTGTTTTTGTGGTGACTGTCATGTTTTTTCCCGGTGGCTTGGCCGGTCTGATCATGATGCACGTGCCTGCAATGCGATTGGGCAAGCTGGGACTGTTGACCATCCCTTACCTAAAGACGTTGGGTGCGGGAGCGGTTGGTTGTCTTGGGGCCGCGGCGCTGATCGAAATGACGTTCCATTTGCGTCATGCGAGCGCAGGCTATCACGAAATGACCCTCTATTGGACGACCTTCGACAACCATACGATTTTGCCCTGGGCCGTGGCAGTCGCCGTCACCGCGTTCGGCTTTGGCGTCGCACGGCACACTGCACCGAGTTTGGTCGGGGCATGGATTGATGCGAATACACCCGAAGGCACAAGCCGATGATTGCGGCGCTGGAATTGGATGGGCTGAGAAAGTCATTTGGTAAGACAGAGATTATTCGAGGTGTGGACCTGAGCATCGGCGCGGGAGAACGGCACGCGATCATCGGGCCGAATGGTGCGGGTAAATCCACATTGTTCAACTTGATCACAGGCCGCTTTCCTCAGACCGAGGGGGCCATTCGCCTGCATGGGCAGGACCTTGCAGGCAAGGCCCCATTTGAGATCAACCGGATGGGCCTGTCCCGCAGTTTCCAAATTACGAACATCTTTCCCAAGATGACGGTTTTCGAAAACGTGCGCTGTTCACTGCTTTGGTCGATGGGATACCGCTACAATTTCTGGTCGATGGTGGGTCGCAGCCGCGCGCTAACCGATGGGGCTGACGAAATCCTCGACCAGATCAACTTGACCGCGCGGCGTGACCTACCTGCTGGTGTCCTGAGCTATGCCGAGCAACGCGCGTTGGAGATCGGGATCACCATTGCGGGCGGGGCGGATGTTATCATGCTGGATGAACCCACGGCTGGCATGAGCCATTCCGAGACCGATTACATCGTCGATCTGATCCGAACGGTGACCGAAGGCAAGACGCTGGTGATGGTGGAACACGATATGGGCGTGGTCTTTGGCCTCGCCGATCAGATCAGTGTGCTTGTCTATGGCGAGATTATCGCTACCGGCACACCCGAGGCGGTGCGTGCAAATCCCAAGGTGCAGGAAGCGTATCTTGGTGAAGCACTGGAGGCGCATTGATGCTCGATGTCACCGATCTGCACGCCTATTACGGCAAGTCGCACATCCTTCAGGGGGTGAACATCCAGATTGCCGAGGGTGAAATCGTTGCCCTACTGGGCCGCAACGGCGTGGGGCGTTCGACCACCTGCAAGGCGGTGATGGGTGAGGTTGAACCACACGGGTCGGTTAAATTCAGAGGACAAGAGATTGCGGGGAAGAAAGCCTATGAGGTAGCCAATCTAGGTATCGGATACGTGCCAGAAAACCGTGATATCTTTCCCGGTCTAACAACCCGTCAGAACCTGATCCTGGGTCTGAAACCTGGGCAAAAGGAGGGGCAGGGGCGCTGGTCGATGCAGGATATGTTCGACATGTTCGAAAATCTTGCGCGCCGGGCAGATGTAGAAGCGTCTGTGCTGTCGGGTGGTGAACAGCAGATGCTGACGATGTGCCGGACCTTGATGGGGGATCCGGACCTTGTGATGATTGACGAGCCGACCGAGGGGCTGAGCCCACAGATGGTGCAGCGCGTTGCACTGCTTTTGCAAGAGATCGCCAAGCGCGGAATTGCAACGCTGCTTGTCGAGCAGAAGTTGTCAATCGCGCTTGATATCGCGCATCGTGTTTACGTCATGGGACATGGCCATGTGGTGTTTGAGGGCACACCGGCGGACCTCAAGGCGCGCGACGACATTCGCAAGGAGTGGCTTGAGGTTTAATGCAGCGCTGCCGCGGTTCGGTAAGCTTGTCGTGTTTCCAGCCGGGCCACGTAGGCAGCCAGGTCCGGTAGATCGTCCATTTCGATGCCGATCCCTCTCGCCGTGATTGCCGCAGACCCGGTCATGATGTCCGCCGCCGAGAATTCCCCTGCGAGATACTCACGCCCCCGCAAAGCCGTATTGACCGGCACCAACATCTGTCCCAACAGCTTCCTTGCGCGCTTTGCACGGGTTTCAGACTGACGCTCGGGTGGCAGAAAAGTTGTCTCTACCATGTAGCTGTTTACTTGTGGCATCAGCATTCCCTCGGAATAGTGCAGCCATTGCAGATAATTGGGGTAGTCGGGGCTATCGGTGCTCGGGCGAAACCGCCCATCTCCGTGACGGGTCAGCAGGTATTCCAAGATCGCGCCGCTCTCCATGATTTGCACCCCTTTGTCGACCAAAACGGGGACCCGTCCCATCGGGTGAACCTTGTTGCGAAATGCGGCACTGCGCATGATCGGGTCGCCCAGTTTGTACGTGACAAGTTCATAGCTTAGGCCCATCTCTTCGAGCAGCCAGGCCACGCGGACGGCGCGGCTGCGCGGCGCAAAGTAAAGTTTGATCATATCATGGCCCCCTGAGCGTTGACGCTAGCGTTGGCGCTTTTGGCTTGGCAAGAGCGCGCAGCCATTTATCGTGACGCTATGTCGCTGACCCTCGATCCCGTGCGCCTTGGCCGTATTCACAATTGGGCGGACCGATATACGTGTGAGCGCAAGTTTCCGGGCCTGTCGGTGTTGATCCGACAAGGTGGGGACGAGGTATACTATTGGCAATCGGGTCTGCGTGATCTCGCCACCAATGCAGCATTTCAGCGAGACACGGTCGCACGTATCTATTCGATGACGAAGCCGATTACATCCATGATCCTCATGATGTTGGCCGAGGAAGGGCGTCTGCATCTTGATGCCCCGTTATCACGGTATCTGCCCGCCTTTTCGGACGTGCGCGCACTGCGCCCCGGTGCAACCGACATCAATCAGACTGAGCCATGTGCGACCCCAACCCTACACCAGCTTCTGACGCACCGATCGGGTCTGAGCTATCCGTTCAACCCGGGTCTGCTGCCAGAGGCGATGGCGGAGTTTGACCTGCTCTTCAAACCTACTGCGGGAACGCTTGCAGATCAGTGTGACGTGTTGGCGACACTGCCTTTGGCTTTTGCCCCTGGGCAGCGTTGGGAGTACTCGGTGGGCATCGACGTGATTGGTCGGGTCATCGAGGTGGTGACGGGCGACCCTCTTGATCAAGTGTTTTTCCAACGAATCCTTGAGCCACTTGGTATGACGCAGACCGGGTTTTCGGTCCCCGACAGCGCGTTGGATCGCTTTGCTTCCCTTTACACGCCGCTGGCTGGAGACGCGATGGACCTCAACTCTGGGGCGTCCGGCCACGGCAGCTTGCGTCTGTTTGATGACGCGGAGAACTCCCCTTTCCGGTCCACGACCTGTTTCAGCGGTGGGGGCGGGCTTGTTGGTTCGATTGATGACTACATGGCTTTTGCGGAGTGCCTTCGGCTGCGTGGCAAGGGGCTTGTGTCGCCTTCGATCGCTGACTTTATGATGTCGAACCATCTGGTCGGAGACATCGCGAGCCTTGGCCCGGCCAGCTTTGCTGAGCAACCGATGGAGGGGATGGGCTTTGGCATCGGAGGCGCTGTGGTGATTGACCCGGCCCGAAGCCGGGTACCGTCATCGCCCGGCGATTTCAGTTGGGGCGGTATGGCTTCGACCTTTTTCTGGATCGACCGTGTGCACGATTTCAGCGTGGTGCTTTTCACTCAGCTTAGCCCATCTTCCAGTTATCCGGCACGTGCTGAACTCAAGGCGCTGGTCCACGGCGCTCTGATGTGACAGGACCATACCCATGACAGATGCTCATCAGACTCTTTTGGACCTTTTGGCCGTTGAGCGGTTAGAAGTTGACATGTTTCGTGGCACCGGGCAAGGCGGCGAGACGCCCACACGCATCTTCGGCGGGCAAGTGATTGGTCAGGCCCTTGCGGCAGCCTATCGCACGGTCGAGGATCGCCTTTGCCACAGTTTACATGCCTATTTTATCCGTCCTGGCGACCCATCCATTCCGGTGATCTATCAGGTGGATCGTGCGCGAGATGGCGGCAGCTTTACCACAAGGCGGGTCGTGGCCATCCAGCATGGGCGACAAATCCTGAATATGTCAGCATCCTTTCACGCCGAGGAAGAAGGCTGGTCGCATCAGCATCCCATGCCCAAGGTGGAGGGCCCAGACAATTTGCAGGATCGCCAGACGTTGCGCGAGACTGTCGTAGATCGGATACCTGAAAAGTATCACGAAGAGTTCCTGCGCCCGCGTCCCATCGACATCCGCGAGATTGCGCCCCGCGATTTCTTTACCCCCGAACCGACGGAGGATCAGAGCCACCTGTGGTTTCGCATGGCCGCTGCGCGGGGCATCAGCCCGCAACTGCAACATTGCCTGCTGGCGTACGCATCTGACCTGAACCTGCTTGGCACAGCGCTGCGCCCACATGGGCAGACGTGGTTCACCGGACGGGTGATGGCGGCCAGTCTGGACCATGCCATGTGGTTCCATGCACCTGCCGCTTTCTGCAATTGGCATCTTTACGCGATGGACAGTCCCTGGTCGGGTAAAGCGAGGGGCTTTAACCGGGGGATGATCTACGACAAGGACGGCACATTGGTCGCGTCTGTCGCGCAGGAAGGATTGATCCGCCCTATCATCCCGCAAGCTTAGCCTGAATAGGCCCGGTTCAGCTTTTGCATCCCGGCTATCCAGCGGTCGTAATCGCCGGTTTTCAACTGCATGTACTTGCGTACGTTTCCATGAGGTAGAACCAAGAATGTCTCGTCCCTGATCGCCTCGACACAAGCGCGTGCCGCATCTGCGGGTTCAAGCATGCCGTCGATGGCAGCAACATGGTCTTCGTGCCCCTCGGTCATGGCGGTGCGCACGGCCTGAGGACACAGGACAGACACCTTGATCCCCGCGTCGCCATGGGTGATCGCCAGCCATTCTGCCAGGCCCACGGCCGCGTGTTTCGTCACACCGTAGGGGGCCGATCCGATCTGGTTCAGGAGCCCGGCCGCAGACGCCGTATTCAACAGGTATCCGCCTCCGCGTGCTATCATACGAGGTACAACATGCCGTGCGGCCCAGACATGCGCCATCACGTTGATGTCCCAAAGCCTTTGCCAATCGTTGTCGGAGGCGTCGACCCCACCCTCGACAAGGACCCCAGCGTTTGAACAGAACAGGTCGATGCCGCCGAAATCGGTTTCTACGCTATCTATCAGTGCTTTGATCTGATCTTCATACGACACATCAACCTGAAATGATACGCCATTGATATTGCTTGCAGTTACTCCGGCGCCTCGTGCGTCGATATCTGCACAGATCACTGCGCGGGCCCCGCTTTCGGCAAACGAATTGCACAGAGCGCGCCCGATGCCTGCTGCCGCTCCGGTGACGACGACAGTTTTATCTTTCAGGTCCATCTGATGTCCTGCATGGTTTTGGGGTTGCGTATGCGCGTGCCCAACCTATGCGACCAGATTGCTTGTGTCGACAACCAGAGCGGCGTCCTGCGACCACTTTGGGTAACGACACATCCTTGCTCAGGTTCTTAAAACCCTTCTTTGCAAGCGAGACAGAAGCATCGGTGTGAGATACATTGGTACCTGATAGCAGCCGATGAATATCATAAGTGTTGCCACGGCCTCTTCTGGTAAAACAATTAGGAATAACGCGATGTTGCGATTTCCGGCATAGATCGCGGTTGAGAGTGGCATGCCCGCTCGGGTCCGTGCCAAACACATCAGCGTGCTTGAGACCAGCGCCACGTTGATGATCAACGCGGTTGCCATCCAGCCTGCAAATGCAGGGGCATCACTGCGCAAGAGCGGGCCAATCGCGCTCATTAGGCCGACGACAACGATGGCAAGCAATAGGGCAGCACATCCATCCAGCGCTGATTGCGCGCGCGTTTGGCCGAGTTGTGGCGCCAACCAACGGATTGCGAACCCAAGACCCACTGCCCCTAGAATTGCAGCGAGCAGATTAAACGACAGGATGATCGCGCCGATTGTTCCGGTGCCAGCCGGATCCAGAATATAGAGCACGGGAAGCGCAGTCAGCGGGAACAGAGCTGTGCTTAAGACCAAAAGCCGGACGCCGGGCGCCGGATCATGCCCCAACATGATCGCAAAATTGGGCGCACCGGTAAGCGAGGGTGCGGCAAGCATCAGCACCACGGCCAACGCCAGGGGATGGTTCAATAAGCCCATTTCGGCCAGAACGGCCAGCGCGCCTAGAGGAAGTGCCATCTGAAGCACTGCAACACGCATCAGCGTCGCCAGGCGCTCGTCGAACCGACCGACGGCGCGCCGAGCACCGATACGTATCGCTGTTACAAACAACAAAACCGCAACCAGGCTCCCGACCCAAGGCCGCATGATCTGGGCCAGGTCAGGCGATAGCAAACCCACGATAAGACCAGCGATCAGGCAGTACCGACCTTGGCGACCCAGCCAGATCAGCGCATCCAAAAGCACCGCTCAAGGCGCCTGTCGCATTGTCTCTGGCAGCCACATGGCGATGTCCGGAAACCAGATCAGGACAAAGCACATCAGCACCATGATCATGAACATCGGAAAGGCGGCACGGGTGATGTAGCCCATTTCATGTTCAGTCATGCCTTGGAGAACAAAGAGGTTGAAGCCAATTGGCGGTGTGATTTGTGCCATCTCGACCACGACAACAACAAAGATCCCAAACCAGATCAGGTCGATCCCCGCCTCGCGCACCATCGGCTCGACCACCGCCATTGTCAGAACCACAGATGAAATACCGTCAAGAAACATGCCAAGGATGATGTAGAACACCATCAGGATCATCAGCAACTCAAAGCGCGACAACTCCATCGTCGCAATGCCGTCGGCCAAAGCGCGGGGCAGGCCGGTAAAGCCCATGGCGAGTTTGAGGAACGCAGCACCCGCAAGGATCAGTGCGATCATGGCGGATGTGCGTGTGGCCCCCATCAGGCTTTCGGTAAAGGTGTTCCAGTTCAGTGATCGTTGGCTCGCCGCCAGCACAAGTGCACCGATCACGCCGATTGCCGCAGCCTCGGTGGCGGTGGCATAACCTGCATACATAGACCCGATCACCACGAAAATCAGGCATAGGACGGGGATTAGGAAACGGGAATTGTTCAGCTTGTCGGCAAAGGACATTCCGGTTTCGCGTTTGGGGCTCCAGTTGCCGGACAGATACGAATAAGCGGCCACATAACCCATGAACATCAGCGCAAGGCACAAGCCCGGGAATACGCCTGCAAAGAAGAGTTGCGTGATGCTTTCGTTGACGGTCACGCCATAGACGATCAGCGCCAGCGATGGCGGAATCATCAGCCCCAGCGTGGCAGCACCTGCCAGTGTGCCAATCACGATCCGCTCGGGATAGTCGCGCGCCCGCAATTCAGGGATCGACATCTTGCCCACGGTCGTGAGCGTTGCCGCTGAGGAGCCGGAAACAGCGGCAAAGACTGTGCAGCCCACGATGTTGGTGTGTACCAGCCCGCCCGGCAGGCGGGCGAGCCACGGAGAGAGGCCCCGAAACATGTCTTCGGACAATCGCGTGCGGAACAGAATTTCACCCATCCAGATGAACAAAGGCAGGGCCGTGAGGGTCCAGCTTGAGGACGTGGCCCAGATCGTTGTGATCATCGTGTCGCCCACGGGGCGGGAGGTAAACAGCTCCATCCCCACCCAGGCAACGCCCATCAGGGCCAGGCCGACCCAGACCCCGGTGCCAAGCAGAAGGAACAGCACAAAGAGGAATAGCGTGATGGCGTAAACTTCTTCCATGGCGCTACTCCGCAAAGCTCTGGTCGACGAGGTCGCGCTTGATCCGGTGATCGCCGCGCAGGATGACGTGGATCAGGTGGTCGGTGAGCGACAGCGCCAGGATGCCGCCGCCGATCACCATGACCGATTGGGGGATCCACATGGGCGTGGCGTCTTGCGCCTGGCTAACTTCGTTGAATTTCCAGGACCAGTAGGCAAACCAATAGGCGTAATAGGTGAAGTACCACATGACGCCGGCGGCGATGGCGAAGCACCAAATTTCCATGAAGCGGCGGAACCGTGCGGGTACTGCGTTCAGCACCAGCGACACCCGGATATGCGCGCCTCGGTTAAGTGCATTGGCAAAAGCAAAGAAGCTGGCCGCGGCCATGGCGTAGCCTGCATAATTAGCAGCACCGGGGAAAATCTCGCCCGTCCAACGGGCCACCATCTGCGCCACGATCAGCAACAGGATCGCGATCAGGCACAGGGCGGCGAGGATACCTGCGGCAAGGTAAATGAAATCAAGGACGCGGCGCAGACCGCGCAGTAATCCGGGCATGGGTCTGTCCCCCGCGCAAGGACGGGCGGGCCGATCCCAGTGGACCGGCCCGCCTGTCAGGGTTTAGTTGGCGTTAAACGCGTCGACGATGGCTTTGCCGGTCTCGCCTGCCGCTTCGAGCCATTCTTCTGTCATGGTCGCGCCGACCGCTTTGAGGTCGGACATCAGCGCATCACCCGCCGGGCCCACCGTCATGCCACCGTCGGCCAGACCTGCCAGTGTGAAGCCGGTGTATTCCTTGGCCCGCCATGTGCCCGCATATTCGGCCAGTTTGGCGCAGGCGTTGATGACGTTCTTGTTGGCATCAGATGTGTCTGCCCACACATCCGAGTTGATCAGCATGTAGTTGCGGGGCAGCCAAGCATCCACCGCGTAGAAGTGGCTGAGGCTTTCCCAAACTTTGCGGTCGTAGCCGGTGGCCCCTGACGACACCATGGATTCGGCCACGCCGGTGGCGAACGCCTGGCTGATTTCGGCAGCCTCAATCTGCACCGGGAGCATGCCTGTCAATTCCGCCAGACGCGCGGTGGCGTTGTTGTAGGAGCGGAACTTGATCCCCTCCATGTCAGATACCGCGTTTACTTCCTTATTGAAGTAAAGGCCTTGGGGTGGCCAAGGCACGGAATAGAGCAGAGTCATGTTCTGCTCGGCCAGTAACTCTTCGACATGGGGTTTGGCAGCTTCGTAAAGTTTGGCGTGCTCATCAAAGGATGACACGAGGAAAGGGACAGAGTCCCAACCAAAGATCGCGCTTTCGTTCTGGTGCCCTGACAGCAGACGCTCGCCGATGGGTACCTGGCCGGTTTGAACAGCGCGTTTGATGTCTGCGCCAGCAAAGAGTGAGCCCGAGGGGTGCGTTGTGATCTCAATCGCGCCGCCAGTGCCGGTGGTTACGCATTCAGCAAATTCTGCGCCGGTAACCGAATGAAAGTTGGACCCAGAATAAGCCATTGGCAGGTCCCATTTCTCCTGTGCCATTGCGGGCACCGCTAGCATCGCTGAGACCGCTAGCGTCGCACATGTCGTCGTCACTTTTGTCATCGTTTTCTCCCAATTGGTCATTTTTGAAGCCTCATGAAAATCGCATCGGGTCGAATGCGCCGATGTCGGTATTTGTGCGCTGGTTCGCGACAAGGCCTGCAATGATCCTTCCCGTTTTGGGGCCACCCGTCAATCCGATGTGATGATGCCCAAATGCGGTATAGATGCCGGTTGCGCGCACCTCGCCAATCAACGGCAGGCTGTCCGATGGGGCCGGGCGGTGCCCGAGCCATTCTATCTCTTCGTTATATTCCAGTTTGGGAAAGGCTGCCCTGACCTGCTTGCGCAATAACGCAAGCGGCTCTTTTGATGGCCCGGCCTCCAAACCCCCAAATTCGACAACGCCTGCGCAGCGCAAGCCCTCGGACATGGGCGTTGCAACGAACTTTCCCCGGGCCACCATTATGGGATGAGAGGGGCCGCCTGTCGCGTCTTTCAGCACAATATGATACCCGCGCTCGGTTTCGAGCGGGACGGAGAGCCCCAGTTTTTGCATCAGCGGCCTAGACCAAACTCCGGTGGCGAGAACCAACTTATCACATGTCAAGACGCCCGCGTCGGTTGCCACACCGGTGACCTTGCCGTCGGTCAGGTCGAAGTCCTTGATCTCGGCCATTCGAACTGTTCCGCCCAAAGCTTCAAAGGTTCTGGCCAATGCTCTTACATACCCGCCCGGATCGCGCACATATCCATGGTCGCGCAGTGTGGCGAGCAGCCCCACATCAGGCGAAAGGTTGGGTTCATGGTCACGTACCGCTCCAGCTTCACGAATAACAGGTTCAAAACCTGCCTCGCGCCTGAGCCCCCATGTATAGGCATCAGCCTCGAACGCGGTACGGTTGGCGTAGGCGAATGAATAGTCGCTGTCTTGTAACCAAGCCTCGGCATCGGTGTCGGCCAACAAAGCTTTGTGCTGGTCCAGACTATCAGCCACGATTGTGGTCAGGCCGCTGGCAATCCGTCGCGTGTCGGCATCGTTCGCGTTCGACAGATACCTTAGTAGCCAAGGCAGAAGCTTTGGCAGATACCCCCACCGCATGAACAATGGAAAGTCCGGGTTCATCAGCATTCCAGGCGCTTTGCGCATCAGTCCTGGCGCCGTCACCGGCGCGATAGAGCATGCGGCGATCACACCTGCATTGCCGTGAGATGTGCCTTTTCCTGGAGGCAGTCTGTCAACAATTACAACGTTTGCGTCGCTAAACCGCCGCAGCCAGATACCAGTTGAAACGCCAACGATGCCGGCTCCAACTATGATCACGCGCTCGGGGATCAATCTGCTCCTGTGTGCCTTCGCTCAAATTGTATACAGAGCAAAACACAGTGTTGCGCGCAGTGCAACCCGCGCGCTATCATCATGCCGACCCCTAAGGAAAATCCAGTGACACAGACTACAACCGATTTGGACGACACGGTCAGCGTGTTATACGGGCGCCTTCGGGAAATGGCGGCATCGTTCACGTTCAAACCGGGTGAGCGGATCAACGAATCTGCCTTGTCACGCGATCTGGGGGCCAGTCGCACACCACTGCGCGAGGCGCTGAACAGACTTGTCGCCGAGGGATTTGTTGATTTTCACGCAGGTCGGGGGTTTTTTTGTCGCGATCTTTCGGATCAACGTATCACGCATCTCTACCAGGCGCGGATCGCAATTGAATGCGAAGCAGTGCGCGAGGCGGCCGCACGCGCGGTTCCGTTGGCTCTGGACGCGTTGGAAGCGACACTGGATGCCACATCGGATGAGTACGCGACCTGCACCAACCCTATCCGGTTGATGGAGTTGGACGAGGCCTTTCACAAGCGGCTCGCAGGCCTGTCGGAGAATGGGGAACTCATCAGAATGCTGGCGACGGTCTATGACAAGATCAGGTTTGTGCGGACAGCCGATCTGCGTCGGTTACAGGCAGCTGGGCGCACCACGACGGCCCGACACAAAGCCGTGCTTGATATCGTTCGAACGGGAGACGGCGCAGCCGCATCGGATGCTATGCGTGATCACATCGAAGATCGCGCCAAACATGCGTCGGATGCGGTGCGGTTGGCCTTTGCTGATCTCTATGCACCGCTAGAGGTTTCGAAATGATGACGCCAGGTGGAAAAAACGTCTTTGGCGCAGCGATCGGCATATTGATGCTGAACACGAGATTTCCGCGCATCCCGGGCGACATAGGCAACGCCACGACATGGCCGTTCCCAGTGCAGTACAAGATCGTCAAAGCCGCCACGCCGGACAATGTGGTGCGGGGTGACCCATCGCCGCTTCTGTCAGAGTTCATCAAGGCGGGCCGTGAGCTTGTCGATCAGGGCTGCGACGGCATTGCAACGAACTGCGGTTTCTTGGTCCCGTTCCAGAACGAGATGTCAGAAGCACTTGACGTGCCCGTTGCGTCCTCATCATTGCTGCAGGCGCGACTGATCGCCCAGACGCTGCCCAAGGACCAATCGGTTGGCATCCTGACCATATCTGCCGAAACGCTGACCACCGCTCACCTTGATGCCGCTGGTATTGCGCATGACACGCCCTTGGGTGGCACGGGCGCGACATCTCATTTCACCACGCAAATTCTTGGGGATTCGGTCGACATAGATTTTGATCAAGCGCGTCGGGACAACATCGAAGCTGCACTTCGTTTGATCGAAGTCCATCCACAGGTTGGTGCGATCTTGCTGGAGTGCACAAATATGGTGCCTTTCGCCGCCGATATCCGAAGCGCTACCGGGCGCCCGGTGTTTTCGATCTACACCTACCTTTGCTGGTTTCAGTCCGGGCTGACGCCATCAAGGTTTCCGCGCCACCTTGACGACACCAGACTGCCCAGATCGTGAATGCGCATCGCATCACAGGCATGCGCGTTCACTGCGTGTCCATTCCGGCAAAGGCTGTTCACTCCCACGGCTCGGGTGATGTTGGCAGCATCAACGCCGTATTGCTGGAACTAAAAACTGAAAGTGGCCTAACCGGCTGGGGCGAGGCATCGCCCTGGCCTGTGTTTACCGGCACCACTGAGGCCAGCGCCGCCGCGTTGCACATCTACCTGAGACCTTACGTTGTGGGTCAAAACCCATTGTACGTAGAACCTATCCTGTCAAACGCCGACCGTGTGCTCGTAGGGCATACCGAGGCGAAGGCCGCTTTGGAATGTGCATTGCTTGACCTGACAGGGCAAATCGCCGGGCTTCCCATTGCGGAACTTGTAGGTGGGCGCCAGCGCGATAGCATTCCTCTTAGTTTTTCCGTTGCGAATCCGGATTTTGATGCGGATCTGGATGATATTGCGCGGATCTGGGACAGCGGCGTGCGCATATTCAAGCTGAAAACCGGATTTCAAGAACACGCATTTGATCTGATGCGGCTGGACAAACTGCGCACGCTTTACGGAGATAAGATACGACTGCGGGTTGACTACAATCAGGGGCTGCCTGCCTATGACGCGATCAGGCACATCAGAGACATCGAGGCCTTTGTGCCTGACTTCGTGGAGCAGCCTGTCAAAATGTCCGAACGCGCAGCGCTGGCCGAGATCACCCGAGCCGTCGATGTTCCGATCATGGCGGATGAGAGCATCTTTGGTGTGGTTGATGCGGTCGACGGCGCATCTGAGCGGATCGCCGACATCTTTTCTCTCAAAGCGGCTAAGTCTGGGGGCATCCGTCGATGCATTGAAGTTGCGGCAATAGCACGTGCGCGCGGGATCGACGTCTATGGTGGTTGCATGTTCGAAACATCCATCGCGCATATGGCAGGAACACATCTGATGGCTGCGATCCCGAACCTGACGCTCGGCTGCGAATTCTACATGTCTAGTTTCTATGCCGAGGTTGACCTGGCAGTGTCGCCGTTTCCGGTCCGGGATGGACATGTCCACGTGCCCACGGTGCCTGGTCTTGGCTGCATGCCTGATCGTGAAATGCTCGGCCGATACCGTACCGTCTTGTTTCAAAAAAGCGGGGACTGCTGATGCCCAAACAACCCGAGCCTGTCCGCATAAACGGTGCACAGGCGCTGCTGCACATGCTTGAGCTACATGATGTCACCCACGTTTTTGGCTTGCCGGGAGAAACGACTATCGGCTGGTACAAGGAATGGCGCACGCATTCTGATATCGAGTTTGTCCTAACGCGGGATGAGCGCACAGCATCTTATGCTGCCGAAGCCTATGCAAAGATCACGGGCAAGCCGGCGGTGCTCGAAGCGCCAAGCCCTGGTGTGACCCATTGCACGCCTGGCATTGCAGAAGCCTTCCTGAGTTCGATCCCAGTCATCTTCTTCAGTTCAGACATCCCGCTGAACCAGGATAAGATGCATGGTCTGACTGGCATTGATCAGACAGCACTCTACGCCAGCATCTGCAAGGAATCGTTCATCGTAACCCAAGCTGCCGAGATACCGTTTCTTGTTAGGCGCGCATTTCGTGTCGCAACCTCTGGCAAGCCCGGACCAGTCCACATCCGCATCCCGATCAATATCTTTGGCGAGACTGCCGATTTCACCGATCTTTATGCCGAACCAGATTACCGGGTATTCCCCGCGCACCGCCCGGTCGCGGAGCATTCAAAAATTCGGGCGGCGGCCCAGATTTTGCTAGCCGCCAAGAAGCCAGTTGTCGTGTGCGGCCAGGGCGCGCTCATCTCACAAGCCTCTGATGCTGTAGTCGCATTGGCAGATTACCTCCAAATTCCGGTTGCAACGACAACACCCGGCAAAGGAACGATCCCCGAAGATCACCCGCTCGCGCTGCGTGTCATCGGTGGGCGCGGAGGCATGGAATATTCGAACACCTATGTGCACGATGCTGACGTGGTGTTCTTTGTCGGTTCCAACACCGACAGCGCGGCCACTGATCACTGGAAGCTATATGGCGATCCAAATACAACCACGTTCCTGCACCTCGATATTGCCGAGGCGCATGTTGGAAACAACTATCCTGTTCAGGTTGCAATGGTCGGAGACGCGCGCGCGAGCCTTTCATTCATGCTTGAAACGCTCAAGAACGAGCAGCCCGCGCCTGATCGACCCCGCGTCGACCTCACATCAATCAAGACAACCGCGCTTGAAAAAGTGTTTAACGCAAACATCCCGATGCCTCAGGGAACAATTTCGCCCGTCAAGCTGTCTCAGGCTGTGGATCGCTTGTTGCCAGACAACTCTGTGGTCACGTCTGAACCTGGAGTCAGTGCGATCTATCCATCGGCACTGCTGACTTTTCGAAAGCCGGGACGGCGTTACATCACAAATTATTCCATGGGTGCGCTTGGTTACTCGCTTCCCGCAGCTCTGGGGGCCTGTTTCGCACAAGATGGCCCTGTGGTTTCCTTTACAGGTGACGGGTCATTTGGATTTGTCATGGGCGATATGGAGACCCTAAAACGCTCCGGCAAGAATGTGACGATTGTCCTGACGCGCAACGACAGCTTCGGCTGGATCCGTGGCGAGGCGGTCTTGCTAGACGAAGTCGACACATCCTGGGCTACGGATTTTTCGGGGATCGATTATGTAACTATCGCTGAAGGATTTGGGTTTGATGCCGCGCGCATTACGTCTGATGCCGAGATTGAGCCGATACTTGCGCAGGCATTCGCCAATACCGGCGCGAACTTCATTGAAATCCGGGTGCCGACCCAAGATAAAGTTGTCCCGTTCGTGCCAACTTGGGTACGTGCCGCTCGACAAAAAAACCTACCGCACTTTTACTGATCACATTGGGTGCTGATCTGCACGCAGTGACCATATTTAGTTCCAGATTTTGACGAAGGATCGGTAGACACTGCTCGCTATCTCAGGAGGTGCGTCCTCCAGCATATGTTTTAGGCAGCGAGACCAATCTATTTTGGGCGATGACGATACTCCCCTTGTCTTTTGGGTGATTTGCCGATCATGTAGACAAAATTCCACTTACACGGGACAGGTTGGATGATCACAAACGCACTTAAGACGCTATCGGCCGCAGCAGGCATTGCTTTAGTTGGCTCGATAGCCAGCGCCGCGACGGTTGCCTCAGTTTCCGCCGATGGCGACTATAGCTTAACAAGCTATGCGGACGGTGCCGGGGGCGAAGTGTCGGCGATCGAACTAGGCGGCGACTACACTGCATTCGCCGATCTTGGCTTCGACACATCTGCGAACAATGATTTTCTGTTCGAACTTGATCTTACAGTTGATGGCGCATCGACAATCGACGAAGAGCTTTTCGTTCCCGGAATCTCCGGAGACGCGATCCTTGGCTTTGCGCTTGGAATTCTGTCCGATATCGATTTGGCGCTGCCGGGTCTGATCGACGCAGTTGTCGCGGAAGTGACCGACGGCGATTTGTTGCAAACCGAAATCGTGCCGGATCTTTTCTTTGCCTTTGATTTCACGCTGGCGCCTACCGGACCATTCTCTGGCGAAGGCACATTTACCGCCCTATTTTCCGAAGTTTCCATCGACGCACTGGATTTTGCGGGTGTTGAATTCGCAGGAGAATTCAGCGGTTCAGCAACTATCTCGACGGTTCCGGCCGTCCCGCTGCCCGCAAGCCTGCCGTTGATTTTGTTTGGGGTCGCTGGCCTCGTTGCCGTAGGGCGTCGTCGCGACAGAGCCTGACCAAAGGTCAGACAAGGTTGTTTTGAAATGGCGGGCCGTTTCGGCCCGCTTTTTTGTCGAGAGGCTGCAACACCAGAGTATGCCAGTCGCAGCACCGCTGGCGACCGCCATGATCAGTGCGAAAGTCACTCTGTTAGTACAACACCAATCGACGTAGATCGGTGGTCCGCTCACCCCAAACGAAAAGGACTTAACGATCCCACGTTAAGCCCTTGAATTCTTTGGCTCCGGCGGTAGGGATCGAACCTACGACCAATTGATTAACAGTCAACTGCTCTACCGCTGAGCTACGCCGGAACGGTTCGCGCGATATAACAAGGGCGATTCAGCTCGTCCAGAGGGATTTGACACCTCGAATACAAAAACTTGCTGACCTACTACAGATGTCTGAAGCGTGTGTGTTCGCCCAGTGGACCTAGTGCTGCCACCCGCGATTTACCCATTAGATCAATAAGATGCGCCAGGACGTTCCGGGTCGCTGCGGGCAGCATTGCGGAAGGTGTGTCGATATAGACAGCTTTGGCGACCTCCGACGCCGTTTTCGGGCCAGTCCTCAATACGTCAAGGATGGCGGTCTCGCGCTCCAGCCGGTGCTTTATCAACCAAGTCAGGCGGGTTTGGGGTGCAAGAATTGGCGCACCATGACCCGGATAGAAAACTCGCCAATCGCGCTCGGAAAGACGGGCACAGGACGCCATGAAATCGGTCAGGTCCCCGTCTGGTGGCGACACAAGCGAACTGGCCCATCCCATGACATGATCTGCGGTTAGGCACGCATCTCCCCAGGCCAGCGAGATGTGGTTGCCCAAATGGCCAGGGGTATGAATGACTTCCAACACCCAATCTGAGCCAGCAATGATGTCGCCATTGGCGACAGGTTGGTCCGCGCGAAAGTTGACATCCACGCCTTCTCCACCGCCACTTAAGCCATTGCGCGACAGGTCGGTCATTACGGCACTGCGTCCGGCTTGGGCGTTGCCA
This sequence comes from Pseudomonadota bacterium, assembly GCA_038525015.1. Lineage (GTDB taxonomy): Bacteria > Pseudomonadota > Alphaproteobacteria > Rhodobacterales > Rhodobacteraceae > Tateyamaria. Next base: position 64,670 of record JBCBID010000017.1, read on the forward strand.
AAGGCTATTACGGGTGCGCCAGTTCGAAGCGCCAGAGGGCGCGCCAAAGGCGAATGGTCAAGATGAGTGTGTGTCACCAAAATATGCGAGATATTCTGATCTGGCCCGACCGCGCTTAGAATGGCTCGTAGATGGTCAGGGCTGTCTGGGCCAGGGTCAATCACAGCGAGATCGTGAGTGCCAATTAGATATGTGTTCGTACCACGATAGGTCATCGGGGAGGGATTGGGCGCCACGATGCGACGCAGTCGAGGTTCCAGGATTTCGGGCACTCCGATGGGCGGATCAAAATCATCTGGTGGCAACATGCTGGCCTTTCGTCCCCGATCGTGGCTCGCTAGGGTCTAGCGCATGTCCTTTGCTTGGCTCAAACAGTATATGCCGCGCGGCATATATGCGCGCGCTGCGCTGATCCTGCTCTTGCCGGTTGTCGTGGTGCAGGTGGTGGTGTCCATCTTGTTCGCGCAGCGCCATTTCGAAGGTGTGACCGTGCAAATGGCCGACACAGTTGAACGCGAGATCCGCTTGGTGCTGAACGCGCTGGAGGATCTGCCGCCGGGCACGGCTGTGGGAGACACTTTGGAAGATATCGCTGCGCCGTTGGACATATCGGTGCAAAGCATTCCTGCAAGCGCGCTTGATGCGCCAGACCTGCGGGATTGGGATGACTTTTCAGGGCGGGTGATCATTCGCCGTCTCAGCGAACGCATGCCCGCCATTCGATCCTTCGATTTGAGTAGCAGCAGAGTGGTTCGGTTGGCTGTGATGTCGGAAGCAGGGCCTATATCTATCACATTTGATCGACGCCGCATTTCGGCGCGCAACCCGCACCAGCTGCTGGTTTACATGGTCTTTTTCTCCATCCTGACGACGTTGGTGTCCTTTATCTATCTGCGCAACCAGCTACGCCCAATTCGTCGCTTAGCGCGTGCCGCCGAAGCCTTTGGGCGGGGACGGCACATGATATATACACCCGGGGGCGCTTCGGAACTACGTGCAGCAGGTACCGCATTTGTTGACATGCGAAACCGCATCGAACGGCAGATCGAAACGCGTACCTTGATGCTGTCGGGTGTCAGCCATGACCTGCGCACGCCATTGACTAGGATGCGGTTGGCTTTGTCCATGGTGGACGATGACACGCGTGCCGCACTCGAGGCGGATGTGGATGATATGCAGGGCATGATTGATGCCTTTCTGGACTTTGCAAAGGGAGATGGCGAAGGGGAGCCGGAAGCAGTGGACCCTATTGCCCTGGCCCGAGCGCTGGTCGATGACGCACAGCGCGCTGGCCAGGCGGTCACCCTACACGACGTCATGGGAGAAGGGACTGTGATGCTGCGCCCTGTCGCGATGCGCCGTGCCGTTGGTAACCTGATCAGCAACGCGGTGCGCTACGGGCGCAATGCCGAGGTCAGCGTTGCGCTGACCGAAAAGTCACTGCGCTTTCGGATCGAGGACAACGGCCCCGGGATCCCCGAGGACCGGCGCGCCGACGCACAGCGCCCCTTCACCCGGCTCGATTCTGCGCGCAATCAGGATAAGGGGGGTGGAGTGGGTCTGGGCCTAGCGATCGCCACTGACATCGCGCGGAGCCACGGCGGTGTTTTACGGCTTGGAGAAAGCGAAAGGCTGGGGGGCTTGCAGGCTGATATCGTCATAGCCCGCTGATCTGCCGCTGCGGCACGCTTGCCGTAGGAAACACATCGACTTTATCCTGCGTCAAATACCCAAGGAGCCGCCCCAATGTCCCAGTACGAGATGATCCGCGACCAACTCGGCAAGGCCGTCCCTTTTGCCAATTATGTCGGCGTCGAAGTTGTCGAGGTCGGCGATGGCACCGGCGTCACAGCGCTGGATCAACGCCCCGAGACGTCCAACCATATCCAAAGCCAGCACGCGGGCGCAATGTTCACATTAGGCGAGGCAGCATCGGGCGCGGCGCTCGCAGGCGCCTTCGGGCCAATGATCTTTCAAGCGCGCCCGGTGGCGTCGGGCGGCAGCATTAAATATGTGAAAATTGCCAAGGGTCGGCTGACCGCGTTTGCCGAAACCGAGCGCCCTGGAGCCGAGCTGGTCAGGGAACTGGAAGAGGTCGGCAAAGTAGCGTTCGAAATCAACGTAGATATCAGGGATAGCGACGGCGAAACGGTTGTCACCATGATTGTTGGGTGGCACGTGCGAAAGGCGTGATGTGGTAGGCCCGGCAGGACTTGAACCCGCAACCAAAGCGTTATGAGCGCTCTGCTCTAACCAATTGAGCTACAGGCCCGCCATATCGATGGGATACCATCGCGTCAGCGCGTGTCAAGCGGGCCGACATGTCTGAACCTGTAGCGTGCGCTCACCTGAACCACGTCGATGTTTTGGAATTGTTCTGTGGGCGTTTCTGCCGCTGACGTGGATATACCGGCAAAGAACGCGGTGTCTATCTTGTCAACTTTCTGGAGCGTAAAGATCCCCTCGCTTTCCGAGGAAGCACCATTGACTGCCTGATCACGCCAATCATAAAAATTGACTGTGAATCAGCTTCTACCCCAAAGCAGCGCGCCTTTCTTCTGATAGCCGAGTTTCAGGTAGCAGTATCTCTAGTAATCGCGCGCTGCCACTTTCAGATCATCCCGGCCAAATGTAGAGGCTATATTAGAACCTGTCGGGTCGTGAAGGGTTGAAATAACCCGGCAATCTGGTCGGTCTCGCCGACTTCAGCATTGGTGATTCCACTGCGGATGCGTTACTTCCCAAGCCTTCGGCTAAAGTGTAAGGCGATATCGTTCTGGTTTTCCTCGCCAAGAGACACCGATGCCCGGAAGCACCCGCTAAAGCGGGGCGTATCACAATGGAACCGCTCGATTCGAATGATCCCGTCGAAATTGAAAAAGAGGTCGCGCAAGTCATTGCCGCTGAACCCACGGGCGGCTGTGTGAAAGACCTGCCCGCTCGCGATCAAATCCGCGCGGATTTGTTTTGCGTGAACGCCCCGACAGGTCAAGCTCGGCAATGCCAATAGATGCGGCGTCGCCCTGGCCGTAAGCGAAGTTGCCTTAAGGTGTGTTTACAAACACCTCGAATTTGCGCGCACTCGAAACTGAAGAATTGATGTTGGAATTGAGTTTTCTGACCACCTTTGATGTCGAAAACTCGAAACCCTAGTCAATCCCGACACCGATTGCGCAATCACCGAATGCATAACTAGCGCACGCCGTTAGCTGGGTCGATGACCTGAACAGTCGCGTGTTGGCTGAAAGAAGAAAGTGAGCGGAATCGACGCCCTAAAACCTGAAATGCGAAGCGTGAAATGCAGTTCCTCAGGTGATCTTTCGCGACAACTTCAGCGTATCGTACACCCAAAGTCCTCTGCGCTAGGCTACAATTGATTTTGCGTCGTTGCAGGTCTACGCTTTCCTTTTGCATCCCCTTTGCAATTCGCGCTAAGGGGCGCGGGAAGGCGGGGGATGCACATGTCAGACAAGAAAAACGGGCTCACCTATGCTGATGCAGGCGTCGATATCGACGCTGGGAATGCGCTGGTTGACCGGATCAAACCCGCGGCGGCCGCGACCAAGCGGCCCGGTGTGGCCTCTGGTTTGGGTGGCTTTGGTGGGCTTTTTGACCTCAAGGCGGCGGGCTTTGTCGATCCAATCCTCGTAGCCGCGACCGATGGCGTGGGTACCAAACTGCGGATCGCCATCGACACAGGCAACGTGGACGACGTGGGCATAGATCTGGTCGCAATGTGCGTCAATGACCTGGTGTGCCAGGGTGCTGAGCCTCTCTTTTTCCTTGATTACTTTGCCACCGGAAAACTTGAACCTGATCAGGCCGTGCGCATCATCGAAGGGATCGCGCGCGGGTGTGAAGCCTCTGGTTGTGCCTTGATTGGGGGCGAAACCGCTGAGATGCCGGGCATGTACCCGGCTGGGGATTTTGATCTTGCAGGTTTCTCGGTCGGCGCGATGGAGCGGGGAACCGCTTTGCCCGCGCATGTCTCCGAAGGCGACGTGCTGCTCGGGCTTGCCTCTGATGGGGTACACTCAAACGGCTATTCGCTTGTTCGCAAGATCGTAGAAAGATCAGGACTAGCGTGGGACGATGCTTGTCCATGGAGTAGTGGCAGCTTGGGAGCTGCGTTACTCACGCCCACGCGGCTTTACGTCAAAGCGGCCCTCGCCGCCATCAAAGCGGGTGAGGTGCATGGCCTGGCCCACATCACCGGCGGTGGCCTGACCGAAAACGTGCCGCGTGTGTTGCCAGAAGGGCTGGGGGTTAGCATCGATCTTGACGCGTGGGATTTGGCACCTGTGTTCCAATGGCTCGCGACGCAGGGGGGCATGGACACAGAAGAGATGCTCAAGACGTTCAATGCTGGCATCGGCATGGTGCTTGTCGTCGCACCAGGCTCTGTAGCCGATGTGACCGCTGCGCTGGACGCTGAGGGGCAAACTGTCACGCGCATCGGCGTGGTCGATGCGGGGCAGGGCGTACGTTATACCGGAGCGCTTTATTGAAGAAACGCGTTGGAATTTTCATATCGGGCGGTGGATCAAACATGCGTGCGCTGGTCGAGGATATGGATATTGATCACCCAGCAAGGCCGGTGGTGGTTGTCTCTAACAATGCTGACGCGGCGGGCATCGCGTGGGCGCGGGACGCCGGACTTGCCACCCTCGTTGTCGATCATCGTCCGTTCGGTGACGACCGCGTCGCATTCGAGGAAGCGATCCGCGAGGGCCTCCTACCTTTTGACCTCAATATCATCTGTCTTGCGGGGTTTATGCGGGTGCTCACTTCGGGTTTTGTTACACCATGGAGGGGGCGGATACTGAATATTCATCCCTCGCTTTTGCCCAAATACCGCGGCCTGCATACCCATACACGAGTGCTTCAGGCGGGCGATGCCGAACATGGCTGCTCCGTACACCTGGTGACGCCTGAGCTTGATGATGGGCCCATCCTCGGCCAGGCAAAGGTGCCTGTTAAGAATGGCGATACACCCGACGATTTGGCGGCACGTGTCCTGGTGCAGGAACACCGGCTTTATCCTGCAGTGTTGCGCCGTTTCGCCAGCGGGGTGCAGACGCCGCTGATGCTCTAGCCAGCGCGTGTGTGTTGGTGTAGGACCGGAAAACCGGACGGTGAAAAGTAAGAAAAAGAACCGCATATGCGAACACTCACAACGACGGACGCGCTCAAGGCTTTCTGTGATGAGGCAAGAACGCACCCGTACGTGACGGTCGACACAGAATTCCTGCGGGAACGGACGTATTACTCCAAACTGTGCCTCGTCCAACTTGCTATGCCGGGTTCCGATGACAGCAACGCCGTGCTGGTCGACCCCCTAAACAAAGGTTTGTCACTCGAGCCACTCTACGAGCTGTTCCGCGATACGTCGGTGGTCAAAGTGTTTCACGCCGCGCGGCAGGACCTCGAAATTTTCTATGTCGATGCTCATGTCTTTCCTGAGCCTTTGTTTGATACGCAAGTTGCGGCCATGGTCTGTGGCTTTGGTGAGCAGGTGGGCTACGAAACCCTTGTGCGCAAAATCGCCAGACAGTCTCTGGACAAGACCTCGCGCTTCACCGATTGGTCACGTCGGCCACTGACAGATGCGCAAAAAACTTATGCGATCGCAGATGTGACCCATCTGCGGCAGATATATGAGTTTCTGTCAGCCAAGCTTGCGGACAGCGGGCGTTCACGATGGGTGTCCGAAGAGTTACAAACGCTGCTCAGCCCCGAAACTTATATCATCAAGCCCGAAGAGGCTTGGCGACGTGTAAAGACGCGCACCAATTCGGCCAGGTTTCTGGCTGTGGTCAAGGAACTGGCCGCCTTTCGTGAAGGGCATGCGCAATCGCGAAACGTGCCTCGCAATCGCGTTTTCAAAGACGATGCGCTTGTGGAGTTGGCCAGTAACAAACCCAAATCATATGAAGATTTGAGTCGCTCAAGGCTGCTCTTGCGTGAAGCCCGCAAGGGTGACATTGCCGATGGCATCCTCACCGCGGTCAAACGCGGGGTCGAGATGGACCCCAACGCGATGCCGCAACCGGATCGGTCGCGTGAAAAACTGCAGGTGAACCCGGCGCTGGCGGATCTTCTGCGTGTGCTGCTCAAGGCCAAAACAGAAAGCGCGGGTGTCGCGGCAAAGTTGATCGCGTCCGCAGCTGATCTTGATGCGCTGGCCGCCGGCGTCCGCGATGTACCTGCCCTCAAAGGCTGGCGCTCGGAGGTGTTTGGCACGGATGCGCTTCGATTGTGCGATGGGCGCGTGGCTCTCACGGCAAATGGCGCCGACGTTCAGATCATTTCGCTGGACTAGACCGTCACTGACGCGTGGTAGACTGCGCGTTTCGCAATCCTTCGACACGAATGACCCTGATTTCGGCCAACTCCTGGTCAGTCAGGCGACGTGCGGCAGTGACAGTGCGCACCCGTGGGCTCAGCGTACGTGTCGGGCGCGCAGAGTGAATGCCGCGTAATTGATATGTCAAAACGCCATCGACGGGCACATTTTCTTCGTTAGGTGTGGTCAGCCGAACGTCAAAAACGCGGTCTTCACCCGCAATGCCCGTGGCTCGCACGATTGCACCACCGGGAACCGGTTCCACCACCAAATCGGTGACCTGATCGATCGGTGTGCCGACATATAATTCGCGCTGCGCGCGCAAATTGGCAAACAGACCCGGGCGCGCGTTCTGTGGGATCAACGGATTGACTTCTTGCGGTTCAGCGGGTTGCCGCGCCACAGGTTCGGACTGGCTGTTTCCGAACCAATTGGCCGGGTTCATCCGACTGTCACGCACCGCCGCACAGGCCGAGAGTGACAGCACCAATACTAAGGTGACTATAAGCTTTGGGCGCATCGTCCGCTCGCATCTTTTGCTTTTGTGCCATGTGGTAACGGATGCAGCCCCCATTGAAAAGCACCCATTGCGGCTCTGGACCTTTGCGGAAGCGGAGCCTAGGTCTCTGCCACAGGATGCAACGAGGCGGCACATGGCAACAGATAGCTTTGAAGAGATTGTCGAGGATTTCGAGTTTCTCGAGGACTGGGAAGATCGCTATCGCTATGTGATCGAACAGGGCAAGGCGATGGACCCGTTGCCTGAGGCGCTCAAGGTTCCTGCCACGAAGGTCGATGGTTGTGCCAGTCAGGTATGGTTACATCCCCAAATCGAAAATGGTGTCTTTCGTTTTGACGGTGACAGCGATGCAATGATCGTCAAGGGGCTGATCGCCGTGCTGCGCAGACTTTACAACGGGCTGCCTGCAGCTGAGGTTGCCGCAGTCGATGCCCGTGCCGAGATGGAGCGCTTGGGATTGAACGATCACCTATCAGCGCAACGCTCAAACGGCTTGCGCGCCATGATCGAGCGCATCCGCGCAGTGGCCGCCGCCACATAACAAGGCGGCGCTGCCCCCGTCCTTGCCCCTTTAGTATTTTCAGCCAGATGACGCGGGGGAGAGCTGCGCTAGAGTGGTCTCGAGGTCGCCGTAGCCAGTAACGCGGCGTTCAAAGCTTAGGCCCAGTTGCCGGGCGGCAGCGCGGGCTTTCTCCGTCAAGTCGGGATCATCTGTCTGTGCCTGATAGACCAGCGTTTCGTAATTGCCAAAATACATGTCGAGCAGTTCGGGATGGCGATCCAAGCCCATCGGCTTGATCACGAACGCCTCGAATTGTCGGACCAGGAAGTCAGTCAAATAGAAAGTCGTTAGTTCAGTTTCACTTTGTTTAGCAAAGCGTTCATTTCCTTCAAAAAAGCTATAGCAGTGGGGGCCTGCAACCATCTCGACACCCAGTTCTTTGCAGGCCGACTGCAACTGTCCGCCAGTGCCGCAATCGGCATAGACAACAAATATGGTGTCATAGCTGTCATGATGCTTGGCGACCGCCGCGCGTACAGCCTCAGTGATTTTGTCTGGGAACAAGTGGTACTTGGCAGGCAGGCAGGTGAGATCCATGTGATCCCATCCGTTCAATGCCTTTAAATCAAGGATTTCGCGGGCCAAGGCGCCACACGCGATCAGCAGGATGCGGCCCTTTCCCGTGGCCGCAAGCCCCGTCTGCGTCAGGTCGGTGTCGCTCAGCGCCATTTGATTGAGCAGCCCATGCTAGGCATCTGGTCACTCGGCCCTGCGCCAGTTTCCGCAATCTGCAGCATAGCGTTCACCAACTCTGGCGTGCGATCTGACCCATCGGCCATGCGCGCATCGTCCAAGCGACCACGATATTGCAGTGACCCATCGCCACTGAAGCCAAAGAAGTCTGGTGTGCAGACCGCCCCATAGGCCCGCGCCACCGATTGATCTTCATCGATCAAATAAGGGAATCCAAACCCGTATTTTTTGGCAAAGGCCGGCATTCGGGCCGGTGCGTCGGCGGGATAAGCGGCGTAATCATTGGCATTGATTGCTACAACGCCGATCCCCTCATCCATCACGGTTTGCGCATCCTGTGCCAAGCGACCGGCTATCGCGACCACATATGGGCAGTGGTTGCAGATGAACGCAATCAGCGCGCCTTTTGGACCAAGATAGTCGTTTAGATTATGGACCTGGCCAAGCGCGTCTTCCAACCGAAAGGGTGGGGCGGGATCACCAAAGTCGCAGCCGGGCGTTTCGAGTAGCATGTCGTCCTCCGGACCGCCGGGACGACAGGGTTATCCCGCCGCCAACTGATTGTGTTTGCGCGCCACGAATTCCTTGGCCGTTTCAACCGCGACGGCCGCATCGCGGCAATATGCATCAGCGCCGATGGCCTTGCCAAATTCTTCGTTCAGGGGCGCACCTCCGACCAGCACTATATAGTCGTCGCGAATGCCTTGTTCGACCATCGTGTCGATCACAACCTTCATATATGGCATGGTCGTGGTCAGCAGGGCCGACATGCCCAGGATGTCCGGGCCTTCCTGCTCGATGGCTTCCAGATAGTTTTCGACTGGGTTGTTGATGCCCAGATCAACCACTTCGAACCCGGCGCCCTCCATCATCATCGACACCAGGTTTTTGCCAATATCGTGGATGTCCCCTTTGACCGTGCCGATCACCATTTTGCCGACACGGGGGGCACCAGTCTCAGCCAGCAAGGGTTTTAGGATGAACATACCACCTTTCATCGCGTTGGCAGCGAGCAGCACTTCAGGCACAAACAGAATCCCGTCGCGAAAGTCATGACCTACAATAGTCATGCCTCCAACGAGCGCCTTTGTAAGGATATCGTAAGGCGCCCATCCCCGTTCAAGCAGGATGTTCACACCTTCTTCGATCTCCTCCTTGAGGCCGTCGTAAAGATCGTCGAACATTTGCTGGACCAGTTCTTCGTCGTCCAGTTCAGAGAGGATGATGTCGTCTTCATCTGACATGTGGCAATCCTTTTGCGCAGGCTCCAGCGCCGGAGCCTATTACTGAATATATCGTTCAGAATGTCGCACCTGGACTGTCCGAATTGCGACATGGCCCGCTTCTGGTGCGACGTAGACGGTCACTTTTGCATGCTACAGCGTGCAATTCTGCGGTTGTTTTAGAACTCTTTTCTGGCGTTTGTTCACTTTGTGTTCTATCTCAAGATTCATGAAGCATGATCTCCAAACAAGGCGCGCCAAGGGTCGGGGTGCTGTGTCCAACGCGGTCAGTCGCTACGATAACATCACGCGCCATGCCGAGACGGACGGGTGGCACATTGAAGAAACGCTGCCGCCTCTGCGGACCGAAGTGAGCGTCGAACGCACCCGTACTATCATCAGCTACAACCGTTCGCCGGATTTGCCCTTTGATCGGTCGATCAACCCCTATCGGGGGTGCGAACATGGTTGCGTTTACTGCTTTGCGCGCCCCAGCCATGCTTATTTGGGGCTGTCGCCAGGGTTGGATTTCGAAACCCGGTTGGTGGCCCGGCTTGACGCCCCGGAGGTGTTGCGGGCCGAGTTGGCGCGCAGAAGCTACAAAGTAGCGCCTCTTGCGATTGGTACAAATACGGACCCTTACCAGCCCATTGATCGCGACTACGGCGTCATGCGGGGCTGTCTCAAGGTGCTTGAGGCCTGCAATCATCCCGTCGCGATCGTCACCAAAGGCGCGCTGATTGAGCGTGACATTGATATCCTCGCGCGTATGGCAAGGCGCGGTCTGGTGCGTGTCGGTATTTCGGTGACGACGCTTGATGCAAGCCTGGCCCGCAAGATGGAGCCGCGTGCGCCGCGGCCGGACCGCAGGGTGGCCACGATCCGCAGGCTTGCAGATGCAGGCATTCCTGTGCGCATCATGGCGTCGCCAATGGTACCAACGCTCACAGATCCCGAGCTTGAAGCAATTCTTGAAGCCGGGAAAGGGGCAGGGGCTCGCAGCGCCAGTTGGATCATGCTGCGCCTGCCGCGGGAAGTGTCGCCGCTCTGGCAGGAATGGCTGGCGCAACACTACCCCAACCGAGCGCAACGCATCATGTCGCACCTGCGTGACATGCATGGAGGACAGGATTACGATGCCCGATGGGGTCACCGCATGCGCGGGACCGGACCATATGCAGAGCTTTTGCAACATAGGTTCAAGGTCGCCATCAAACGTCTTGGTTTGAAGGAAAAAATACGGCCTATGCGCACCGATCTCTTCCAACCTCCGCATCCAGACAAAGACCAGCTAAGCTTGCTCTAGGCGGCACGCCGACCACGACGCTTGCGTGTCGGGCGGGTCGCGTCGTCGCCGGTTCCATCACCCGCTGACGAAAACGCGCCCAAGGCCACCACAATCTGATCCAATGTCGGGGCAACTCCTGCCGGTCGGGTATCGAGTGCTTCACGCATCTGCTCTAGATGTGCAGGGGTCGTGCCGCAACAGCCACCAATAATGCGCGCGCCGCAATCGCGCGCCAGCGCTGCATAATCCGCCATCAGGGCGGGCGTGCCGTCATAGTGAATGTGCCCGTTGTGATATTTGGGAATGCCGGCATTCCCTTTGGCGACAATGGGCAGTTCGGTCCCCGTGGCTGCAAAGCCCAAGACCGTGCGCAATAGGTCCGAAGCGCCTGTGCCGCAATTCGCACCAAAGGCCACTGGCGGAAAGTCCAGACCCGCAACCAAAGCAACCATATCGGTGCTGGTGACGCCCATCATAGTACGCCCCGCTGTGTCAAAGCTCATCGTGCCGACCCAAGGCAACTCCGCTAACGCAAATCCCTGGGCAGCCGCCGCATATTCCTCAGGTGCCGATATCGTCTCAAGCCAGCCGATGTCGGCACCACCTGCTTTCAGACCAGCGGCAGTTTCGTGAAACATCTCAACCGCGTCCGCATGCGTCAGACTGCCAACAGGCTCCATGATCTCGCCGGTGGGACCAACCGATCCGGCGACGAGCACCGTGTGGTCTGCCGCGTCCGCGACCTCGCGGCCAATCTCGGCTGCACTCCTGCTCAGCTCAAAAGCGCGGTGGCCTGCGTCATGCAGCTTCAACCGTGACGCGTTTGCCCCAAAAGAGTTGGTGAGAAATAGATCGCTGCCCGCGTCAACCGCTCCTTGATAAAGCGCGCGCACCTTGGCCGGTTCGTCCTCATTCCATAATTCGGGAGCATCGCCAGACATCAAGCCCATCGCGAACAGATTGGTGCCTGTCGCGCCATCGGCCAGCAATGTGCCTTTCTCGGCCAACAGATCGGTAAGTGGGTCAGACATAGGGAGCACCTCGCGCGCGTTGATTGCCACGCTATCTCACGCGGCTGAACGTGAAGCCACTTCATAATTCTCATCATTATGATGAAGGTGCTTTGCATCTCTGCCTGTGATTGGCGCTGGTGACCGGATCACACGGGCAAGATCGGCCAGGCCCAGGGCCAAACCAGGCCAAGAGGGGGCCGCAGCATAACGGGGCACCCAGCGCGGCGCAAAGGACGATTTGAACTGGCGCAAACCCATTCCACCAGCCCGTGACACAGCATGTTGGGCCAAAGCGCGCCACACCCGGCTTGATGGATCAGGACAGGCGATGATGGACGCGAGATTGACCCTGCGCGCGCCTTTACTGCGCGCATCCAAAAGGGCTTGGTGAACCAAGGCGTGCATCACGCCATCCGCTAGGGCGGTGTCATGGCGCATGATGTCCACACACCATTCGGTGCAGTGGCGGTGTAAGGTGACGAAGGCGACCAAATCGCGGCCGGAATATGCGCTTACGACCCATTGATTGGACGTGTAATGTGGGCAATATCGCCCCATGCTGCCCCCCCGCGCCGCGCCGACGTTCGATTGCCATATCTGATCCAGTCGCTTGGCGGCACGTGCATCCGGCAACGCGTTGGAACAGATGGTTACGCCTGCCTTGCAAGCGGCGCGCAGCTTTCGGCGCAAGCGTCGCCGCGCTGGCACCCTCTCATCATACTCTGCCAGATCGACAATTGCATCGTCCGCAATGTGCAACACGGCCCAACCATCGCGGCGTGCGACCGCGGCCAAACGGGCGTCTGATTTATACAGCATGGCAACACGACCGCGTTGTTGGGCTTCACCGCATAACCACTCTAGTGTCGCGGGGCATGCGCGCCCAGTAGGTCCGGTAAATACGGTTTCGGTCTGCGCTGTTGGCCATATCGGCGCGGTTTCACCTGTCGGGATGCGCGCCATCCGTCCGCCATTTTGTGTCAGCGCGAGTGCCTCGCATCGAGGTAGCTTTTGCCATTTTGTCTCAACTTCAGGCGTGGGACCGGGTGTTGGCTGTGACAAAGGCCGCAACATTGCCACCATCGCAAGGCAAGCGGGCAGTGCGTAGTAGACGCAGCGGAATGCCAGAATGGCCGCCAACACCCCAGTTTCAGCGCCGACGGGCAAAGCCGCTACCAGTACCAGTTCAAACGGCCCGACGCCGCCTGGCGTGTTGGACATCAAGCCACACCCTAGCGCGATCATGAACAGGGGTAGCAACGTAAAGAACCCTATCGTGGTCTGCGGCATCAGCACCCAAAGTGCTGCGGCCGCAAACACCATATCGACCAGTGCCCACAACAGGATCGCACCCGCGATAGGCAGGCTAGGCAGGGGTATTCGGTGCTGACCGATGCGCAGAGTGGGGAAAAAGAACAGAAGCGCCGCTCCACCCGGTATCAACAATATCCCGCCAACAGACACGACTATGGCCCAGGGCGGTGCAGGCGAAATCAAACTGACCAACCCGGTCAGGCATGCCCAAGCCACGACAAAGCTAAGCGCCACAAAAGTCGAAAGCTTTAATGCTTGCGCGGTCCCGACCTCTGGCAACATACGCCAGCGCGCCAAAGCGCCGGACACCAGGCCAAAGCCAACCGTTTGCCCAATGGCAATTCCGACCGCGCCGGTGAGACGTGCGCGTGACGCGCAGACGCCCGTACTAAGAACGCGATGTGCTTGCACGTCATATTGTGCCACCGCAAAAAAACTCGCCGTAGTAAAAAGAACTGCCAAAAGCCATTGAGCCGGAGTAATATCGCCCAGCTGGTCTGGCAGGCTTGCAAGGGCTTCTGTCGAGATCTGGCGCGACAGCATCAGGGCGCAGACGGTAAGTACCATAACAGGTAGCCCAAGCCGCCATACCCTACGCGCAACCATTGCGATTTGATATCGATCCATCCGCACACCTTTCCGCGACCGGGTCCACGGCTAGCGGGTGAGGGTGATCCAACTCTTAACGAGAGCCTTTCGAGTGGTGACAAAACAAATAAAAAGGCGCACATCCGACGGAATGCGCGCCTTATTCTGCCTTGCTATAGGGCTCAGTTCCTGGATTAGTCGATTTCTTTCATGAGTTGCGCCTTGGCTTCCGCCATTAACTCGACCATCTTTGTGCGGATGGTCGTTTCGTCGGCCTTGTTTCCCAGGTCACCCGACACTTTGCGAAAGACGTCTTCGTCACCTGCTTCCTCGAAGTCGGATTTGATCACTTCGCGCGCATAATCCGCCGCGTCCTCTCCGGTCTTGCCAAGCAGTTCTGCGGCCCACAGGCCGAGCAGTTTGTTACGGCGTGCGTCCGCCTTGAACTGCATTTCAGCGTCGTGGGCGAACTTGTTTTCAAATGCGTTTTCGCGATCATCAAAGGTGCTCATGGGCCACCCCCCTTTTGGCAATGTCTGAAGATCAGATAGTCAGGCCATGACAGGGGACGCAACCCCATTGCTTGCGGCATTTGGGTCGATTGCTTATGAGGTGCCCGAGGCTGGGCAGACTCAACCGCCCATACACGCGAAAGGACGCCCATGGCGCGACGCAAGAAGATTTATGAGGGCAAGGCCAAAATTCTCTACGAAGGTCCCGAGCCCGGCACGATTGTCCAATATTTCAAAGATGACGCCACCGCATTCAACGCCCAGAAAAAGGACGTGATCGAAGGGAAGGGCGTGCTGAACAACCGCTTGAGCGAGTTCTTTATGACAGGGCTCGGTCAGATCGGGGTGCCCACGCATTTCATGAAACGCCTCAACATGCGCGAGCAGTTGGTGCGCGCCTGCGAAATCGTGCCGCTTGAGGTGATTGTGCGCAATTACGCCGCGGGTACCATGAGCGAACGACTGGGCATCGAAGAGGGCACACAATTGCCGCGCCCCATTGTCGAATACTGCTACAAAGACGACAAGCTGGGCGACCCGCTGGTCACCGAAGAACACATTGCCGCCTTTGGCTGGGCCAGCCAGCAGGACATGGACGACATCCTAAGCCTCGCACTGCGCGTCAATGACTTTCTGTCCGGTGTCATGCTGGCGGTGGGCATTCGCCTCGTGGACTTCAAGATCGAGGTCGGGCGCATTTATGATGGCGACTTCATGCGCCTGATCATCGCGGATGAGATCAGCCCCGACAGTTGCCGCCTGTGGGATATCGAGACGGGCCAGAAGCTGGACAAAGACGTGTTTCGCCGTGATCTGGGCAATCTTGCCGATGCCTATACCGAAGTGGCCCGACGTCTGGGGGTAATGCCCAAGACCGCAGCGCCAATCACCAAACCGACGCTCATCAATTGAGCGATGGATTTGCATATTTGAAGAACGATGAAGGGCGGGGCATGAAAGCGACCGTACATGTGATGCTGAAGACCGGAGTGCTTGACCCGCAAGGCGAGGCGGTGCGGCACGCGCTGGGGGCTTTGGGCTTTGAGGGCGTGAATGGCGTGCGGCAGGGCAAGGTCATCGAGTTGGACCTGGCGGACGGCACCAGCGAGGCCGATGTCACGGCGATGTGCGAGCGGCTGCTGGCCAATACCGTGATCGAGAGTTACCGGGTGGAGATGGGGTGACCTTTGACAAGAGGTAAGGTGAATTTTATCAGGTGGTTAGACGGCTTGGTTCACACAAATGACATTGTGGCGTTTCTTCAATGCCGACAGGCCGAGGAGTGCCAGACATGAAAGCTGCCGTTGTCGTGTTTCCTGGGTCAAACTGCGACCGCGATCTCGCCGTTGCTTTGCGCGCGGCGGGCGCCCAGGTCGAGATGGTTTGGCACAAGGATACGGAACTTCCGGCCGGTACTGACCTGGTGGGCGTGCCGGGTGGTTTTTCTTTTGGCGACTACCTGCGCTGCGGCGCTATTGCCGCCAATTCGCCCATTTGCCGCGCGGTTGCCGACCATGCGGCACGCGGTGGCTATGTCTTTGGGGTCTGCAACGGCTTTCAGGTGCTGACAGAGACCGGTGTTCTTCCTGGTGCTCTGCTGCGCAATGCCGGGCTGAAATACATCTGCAAAACGGTGCGTCTGCGGGTCGAAACCTCGCAATCGGCCTTTACTGAAGGGTACAATGCCGGTGACGTGGTCGACATCCCAATCGCCCACCACGACGGTAACTATTTCGCCGACGACACCACGCTGGAAAGCCTAGAAGGCGAAGACCGGATCGCTTTTCGCTATACCGAAAACCCAAATGGGTCGCAGCGCGATATCGCGGGCATCTTGTCGGACAACCGCCGTGTACTTGGCATGATGCCGCACCCTGAACGGGCAGCGGATGCACAGCATGGCGGCACCGATGGACAGGCGCTCTTCCGCGCAGTGGTCGGGCAGTTGACGTCTGCGTGACTTGAGCCGGACCGGTCGAGGCCGTAGGGTCGCGTGCATGTCAGCCGCCGCTCGTACGCCAGCACCGCAAACGCCCGCCACAAGCTGGCGTATCCGCATCGCTCTTGTCCTGCTAACCATCGCGGCTGTTGCGACTGTTTTCTTCACCAATCGCCTCCTGACCGACCGTTTCACCGAAACCACGCGCAACCGTGCTGAACTGCGCTTGGCGCTTTACTCCGGGAACTTGCTGAGTGAATTGCGTCAGAACCAGATTGTACCACAACTTCTGGCGCGCGATCCCACGCTGATTGGGGCGCTGAACAGCCAGGATTATCAACAATCGACCCAGCGGCTCATCTCATTTGTAGAAGAAATTGGCGCGGCCAACCTGATCTTGCTGGACAGTGATGGACGCGCCGTGGCGGCCACTGACCGAAATCGATTGGGATCAAACCACCGGTCCGAGGCGTATTTTATCGACGCGCTGCGCGCCAATGATACCGTCTTTACCGTAGCCGAGCGCGAGGCGGGTGGATTTACCTTCACCTATTCGCGCCGCGTGATGGCGGGCGGCGATGTTCTAGGTGTGATCGCGGTCGAGGTCGATCTTCAGAAGTTTGAACGTGCCTGGGCGGGGATCTCGGCCGCTGTACTGGTCACCGACAGCGCGGGTCAAATCATCCTGGCCACGGAGCCGCGCTGGCGGGGCCGATCCGAGGAAGAAGCGCTGGCGCGCCAGACCCCGCAAAGCGCAATCGAGCGCGCCATTAGGGCTACGGCTGACTGGACGGCTTTGCCCCCCGACGCCTACTTGCAGGGCGAAGGTGTTATGCGGCTAGAGGCGCGTATTCCGTTCCGAGGATGGCGTATGACATCGTTTACAACTTACGCGCCGGTACGCGAGCGTGTGAACGGTGTGCTGGCGTTGGAAATTATGGGATTCGCCATATTGTTGGCGCTGGCTTTCTATACGCTGAGCCGTCGTTCCGCGCTGCGGGTTGCCCTGTTCGCGCGCGAGTCGGCAGAGCTTCGCCATCTGAACGTCCAGTTGCAGCGGGAAATCGCCGAGCGTAAACGGGTGCAGGAAGATCTGGCACAGGCCGAACAAACCCTTGAACAATCTTCGAAACTGGCCGCCCTGGGTGAAATGTCGGCCGCAGTAAGTCATGAGTTGAATCAGCCGCTTGCTGCGATGAAAACCTATCTGGCCGGTGCGCGATTGCTGCTGCGACGCAACCGTCCCGAAGAGGCACTTGTCAGCTTTGGGCGCATTGACGATCTGATTGAACGGATGGGGGCGATCACGCGCCAATTGAAATCCTATGCCCGCAAGGGGCAGGATGCGTTGAGCCCTGTAAATATGGGCGATGCGTTGGCCGCGTCCCTGTCTATGATGGAGCCGCAACTGCGCCAGCGTCGGGTCTTGATCAACCGTGTAGTGCCACCTGAGCCTATCGAGGTGATGGGCGATCGGATGCGCATCGAGCAGGTGATGGTGAACCTCTTGCGCAACGCCATCGACGCCACCAAGTCAGAGCGAGAGCCGCAGATTTCCATCATTTTGTCGGCAGGTGAAACGGCGACGTTAACAGTCCGGGACAACGGGCCGGGTATTGAGGATTTGGACAGTCTGTTCGAGCCGTTTTATACCACCAAGCAGCCCGGCGACGGGGTGGGGCTGGGCCTTGCCATCTCGTCCGGCATTGTGAACGATTTAGGCGGGCGCCTTGTGGCCCGCAACGGACAGGCGGGTGGGGCCGTCTTTGAAATGCAGCTTCCGGTGCTCGAGGACGAGGGCGCGGAAGATGAGGACACCAAGATCAGCGCGGCGGAGTAGCCCCGCGGGGAGCAAACATGACCCAAGCCATGAAAATCGCCATCGTAGACGATGAGCAGGACATGCGCCAATCCATCAGCCAGTGGCTGGCTTTGTCGGGCTACGACACCGAGACCTTTGCCAGTGCCGAGGATGCGCTGAAGACGTTGGGGCCGGACTACCCTGGTATCGTGATTTCCGACATCAAGATGCCTGGCATGGACGGGATGCAGTTTTTGAAGAAGCTGATGGGCAATGATAGCGCGCTACCGGTTATCATGATTACCGGCCACGGTGATGTGCCGATGGCGGTCGAAGCGATGCGCGTGGGGGCGTTCGACTTTCTTGAAAAGCCCTTCAACCCTGACCGAATGAGTGAACTTGCCAAGCGTGCCACGGGCGCCCGCCGTCTGACCATGGACAATCGCGCATTGCGGCGCGAGTTGAGCGATGGCGGTCAGTTGATGAAGAAGCTGATTGGTCAAAGCCCGGTGATGGAGCGGCTGCGCGAGGACATTTTGGACCTGGGCCAGGCAGATGGTCACGTGTTGATCGACGGCGAGACAGGCACCGGCAAGACGCTTGTTGCGCATGCTCTGCATGCTGTGGGCAGCCGCGCCGGGAAAAAGTTTGTGTTGGTAAGCTGTTCTGCGTGGGAAGAAGAGGCGCTGGCCAAGCGCCTGTTTGGCCCGATGCTGCCGGAGGACGCCGCTTTGCCGGCAGTCGAAGAGGCCCGCGGTGGCACGCTGGTGCTGGAAGACATCGAGGCACTAAGTGAAGGGCTACAGGCCCGCCTTTTGTCGATCATCAACGAACAGGGCACACCGGCCGAGACCCGCATTGTCGGCATTTGCAACATGCAGGAGGCGGGCAAGACCTGCGAGGACGCCTTGCGGCCTGATCTGTATTATCGCTTGGCAGCCCTAAAGATCACGGTGCCGCCTTTGCGGCAACGGGGCGAGGATATCCTGACTCTGTTCACCCGTCTGAGCGATCAGTTTGCCGACGAATATGGCTGCGAGGCTCCCAAAGTGTCTGCGCAAGAGGCGGCACAACTGTTGCAGGCACCCTGGCCGGGCAATGTGCGTCAGCTAATCAATATCGCCGAGCGCGCGGTGTTGCAGGCGCGGCGCGGGACTGGATCGATTGCGTCACTATTGATGAATGATCACGAAGAGATGCAGCCGGTGATGACCACCGAGGGCAAGCCGCTGAAGGAATATGTAGAAGCCTTTGAGCGGATGCTCATCGACAACACGATGCGTCGTCACAAGGGGTCCATTGCGAGTGTGATGGAGGAGCTTTGCCTGCCGCGTCGCACGCTTAATGAAAAGATGGCTAAGTATGGTTTGCAGCGGTCGGATTACCTCTGACGACGCTCAGCGCCGTCTGACGAAGCGGGCGACTGCGTGTTGCATTGCTGCGCCGTCGCGCGTTGCTCAAATGTTTCGCACGCGAAACATTTCTCGCACCAAGCGTTCCCGCTGATTGACCATTGTCATTTGCAAGCGCTTGCTCTTATCTAAGGGAATGGAGCGCTGGTGCCCGAAGGCGCCGTTCCATGTGAGTTTCGCTGTTGATTGATCCGGGCAACGACCTGCTGCATTCAACAGACCGATTGGGCCTGAAATGGCTACGAGTTGCTGACGCGAACTGAGGTTTGGCGCAGCGTATGAACGGACACCGCGTATCTTGCGCGCGTGTCGGAGAAGAACCGCGATGACGCGCGCGAGGTCAGTATTGAACCCAGCAGACGGCCCCTCCGGCCTGATCTGCGGTGCGTCCCCCTTCGCACAGACAAGACACGCCCCCAAGACTGCCGCGCCGCCAGGTGCGGGACGATCGCGGGCGCGCAATGGACTTTTATGGCTAAGAAAATGCTTATCGATGCCACCCACGCGGAAGAAACCCGCGTTGTGGTGGTGGACGGAAACAAGGTCGAGGAGTTTGACTTTGAATCCGAAAACAAACGCCAGCTTGCTGGCAACATTTATCTCGCAAAAGTAACACGGGTCGAACCGTCACTTCAGGCGGCCTTTGTCGACTATGGCGGCAACCGTCATGGTTTCCTCGCCTTTTCCGAGATTCATCCGGATTATTACCAGATCCCGGTCGCCGATCGTGAAGCGCTTATGGAAGAAGAGCGCGCCTATGCCGAAGCGATGAGGGCGCGCGATGAGGAAGAGGATAAGCCCAAGCCCAAGCGGGGCAGGTCCCGGTCAAAATCCAAGGCTGCCAAGGCGGTTGATACGGATGCTAAGGTCACAACCGAAGTAGAGGGTATGGAGACCATCGACCTAAAGGTCGATGCCGAAACGGATGTGGCGGTGCCCGAGGACGAGGCGAGCTCGCCCATGGAAACGGTCAAGGAAACGCCCGTTGAAACGCCAGAGGCGGGCGAAGACGCGGACCCCGAGGGTGATGCGCCCGACGCGGCAACTCAGGTCGACAACACGGCGGATGAACAGACCGCCGACGATGACAGCGACGATGACGCAGCCACCAAGGGCCAAGACGCGGCGGCCAAGGATGATAGCATCGAATCGGTCGCTGACGATGACGACACAGATGACATTCGGCCACCGCGCAAGCCACGCCCGCGCCGGTATAAAATTCAGGAAGTCATCAAGGTGCGCCAGATCCTGCTGGTGCAGGTTGTCAAGGAAGAGCGCGGCAACAAAGGCGCGGCCCTGACCACCTACCTGTCGCTGGCAGGTCGCTATTGCGTTCTGATGCCAAACACGGCGCGCGGCGGCGGTATTTCCCGCAAGATCACCAATGCCGCCGACCGCAAGAAGCTGAAGGAAATCGCAAACGAGATCGAGGTGCCGCAGGGGGCGGGCTTGATCGTGCGCACCGCAGGCGCGAAGCGTACCAAGGCCGAGATCAAGCGCGATTATGAATATCTGCAACGCCTATGGGAGCAGATCCGCGAATTGACCCTCAAGTCGATTGCGCCAGCAAAAATCTATGAAGAAGGTGACCTGATCAAACGGTCCATCCGCGATCTCTATAACCGCGAGATTGACGAAGTGTTTGTCGAGGGCGAGCGCGGCTATCGCATCGCCAAAGACTTCATGAAGATGATCATGCCGTCCCATGCCAAGAACGTGAAACTCTATGGCGAAAGCCTACCGCTTTTTGCGCGGTATCAGGTGGAGACCTATCTCGCGGGCATGTTCAATCCGACCGTTCAGTTGAAGTCGGGTGGCTATATCGTCATCGGTGTCACCGAAGCGCTTGTGGCCATTGACGTGAACTCGGGCCGGGCCACCAAGGAAGGGTCGATTGAAGAAACGGCGTTGAAGACCAATCTGGAAGCGGCGGAGGAAGTCGCCCGTCAGTTGCGACTGCGTGACCTGGCCGGTCTGATTGTCATCGACTTTATCGACATGGACGAGCGCAAAAACAACTCGGCTGTCGAAAAGCGCATGAAGGACCGGCTCAAGACGGACCGCGCCCGCATTCAGGTGGGCCGTATTTCGGGCTTTGGCTTGATGGAGATGAGCCGCCAGCGTCTGCGCCCCGGTATGATCGAGGCGACGACCCAACCCTGTCCGCATTGTCATGGCACCGGTTTGATCCGATCCGATGACAGTATGGCCCTAAGTGTGTTGCGCCAGATCGAGGAAGAGGGCACGCGCCGCCGGTCGCGCGAAGTGCTGGTCAAGTGCCCGGTGGGCATTTCCAACTTCCTGATCAACCAAAAGCGGGACCACATTGCCCAAATTGAAGGCCGCTATGGCATGGCGGTTCGGATCGAGGCGGACCCCCAGCTGGTCAGCCCTGATTTTTCGCTTGAGAAGTTCAAGACGGCGACCCGCGTGATCAATGCTGTCCAAGCGCCGGTCGTCAGTGTTGACACGTCCATTATGGATCAGATTGACGAAGACGAGGAGACCACACCAGAGGTCGCGCCCGAGGCGCTGAATGCCGAAGAGGGCGAAGGCAAGCCCAAGCGCCGTCGTCGCCGCCGCCGCAGCCGGGGGCGTGGCAAGTCCAACAACGGCGCCGATACAGGTGACCAGGGCGAAAATGCCGAGGCTGCAACCGACCCAGCCCCTGTTGCAGAAAAGGCGCCGGTAGAGGATGCGACGGCAACCGAGGAGGTGGCCGAAGAGGCGCCGAAGAAGAAGCCGACGCGCACGCGCCGTTCGCGTGCTAAAGCCGCCGATCCCGTGATCGAGGAGCGCGCGCGGGAGGACGCAGTGACCGAGGGCGAGGCACCGGCTGAGGCTGAAGCGGCAAGTGAGAAACCCAAGAAGACCCGGACGCGTCGGCCCGCCAAGAAGGTCGCCGAGCCGGCACCCACCACAGAGGTACCCCAGGCAGCGGCAGAGGCTCCAGCGGAGCCCGAACCCGCGGCGGCTGAGCCTGACAAAGTGCCAGAAC
This sequence comes from Pseudomonadota bacterium, assembly GCA_038525015.1. Taxonomy (GTDB): domain Bacteria; phylum Pseudomonadota; class Alphaproteobacteria; order Rhodobacterales; family Rhodobacteraceae; genus Tateyamaria. Next base: position 86,879 of record JBCBID010000017.1, read on the forward strand.
CGGTTGCTGAAAGCGCCGCGGTTCCAGACGAGCCGTCAAAGCCGAAGCGGCGGGGTTGGTGGTCGCTTAGCAAGTGATTGGGAAGGGCGTGCCAGCGGCGCGCCCTTTATCCTTTGCGGATGGCGTAGCGTTGCAAGACCCCGTCTATATCGGACGACACAAGCGTGTGCCCTGCCTCAGCACAAAAATGCGGAACATCGACCACGGCGGCCGGGTCATCAGCCGTGATGATCAGAATGTCTCCGGTCGCCAGTGTCTGCAGCCGTTTGCGGGCCTTGAGCACGGGCAAGGGGCAGAGCAGCCCTACGGCGTCGAGTTCATATGCATCGTCCATAAGAGCGGAAATAGGCGTGATGTTACACACTGTCCACAGACATGTGACCGCATGAAACGTGACGTATGGGTCAAGGGCGTCTAGGTGGGAGCTATGTTTGGAATCGACATCATCGATGCAAGTCTGATCCCCGCAATGAGCGTGGCGCTTCTAGCGGGTATTATCAGCTTTCTCAGCCCCTGCGTTCTACCCATCGTGCCACCTTACCTGGCTTACATGTCGGGTATGACAGTGGGTGAGATGTCAGATGGCCGATCAGGCCGCAACCGCGCTACGATCACGGCGCTGTTCTTTGTGCTGGGCCTGTCGACGGTGTTCATCATCCTGGGTTTCGCAGCATCCGCCTTTGGCGCCTTTTTCCTACAGAACCAAATATTATTCGCGCAGGTGTCAGGCGCGGTCATCATGATCTTCGGTCTTCACTTCTTGGGGGTCTTCCGCATTCCGTTTCTGGATCAAGAGGCGCGGATGGAGGCAGGGGATCACGGCGGATCATCCTTTGGCGCCTATATCCTTGGCCTTGCCTTCGCCTTTGGCTGGACCCCTTGTATTGGGCCGCAACTGGGCGCGATCCTAACGCTTGCCGCATCCGAGGCATCGGTAACCCGTGGCACAGTCCTGCTTGGCATCTATGCGGCAGGCCTTGGTATTCCTTTCCTGCTGGCGGCCATGTTCATGAGCCGTGCGATGGGCGTGATGAACCGGATCAAACGGCATATGGCGTTGATCGAAAAGGTCATGGGGGGGCTTTTACTCTTGGTGGGCGCCGCCATGCTCTTTGGTCTTTTCACACGGTTTTCATTTTGGCTGCTGGAACGCTTTCCCGCTCTTGCCACGCTTGGCTGATCTGACTTTGTGTTGAGGCCGCCCGAGTGCAGCGCCCGTCTTCGCCTTACTTTGGCCCTCAAACCACGCTAGACTGCGCCAAAAGGTGCATGAATGAGCAGATCGCATCCAAAATCGGTCAAACGGCGTCGGGTGTTTTACATCCCGGGCTACGACCCCATTCACCCGCGCCGCTACCGCGAACTTTACCGCAAGGAAAGCGCCGCCCAGGCGGCGATTTCTGGGTACGATATTGCTCTGCAGGCCAACAATGGACAAGCTCACTTTGGCTGGCAGGTTGCTGCGCGCATCGACGGACGGCAGGTGCGTGCGGATGTCGACGTTCTGGTTTGGTCGGACATCGTGCGCGACAGCATGGAGGCCTCTATTCTGGGCACCTATGCTCAGCTTGCGCGCACCGCATGGATCTATATCGCTTCGGGCACGTTGCGCCGGTTGATGAGGTTGCGCAAAGGACCTGTGATTGCTGCACTTTATCCTGTCGGGATGCTTTTGGGGCAGGCTCTGTTGGCGTTGCTGGTCTGGTATCTGTTTTGGCGGATTGGGGCCATTTTTGGTGGTCTGGGTGCATGGCTCGGCGTGGCGTTTGGGGCGGCGGCTTTTATATTGATACTGCGCTGGTTCAAAGCGAGGGATGGCAGTTTATTTGCCTACTATCTGATGCATGATTATGCGTATTCGGCTGCATCGAACGGGGCCAATCCCGCCGAGTTGGAAACGCGGATGCGCGGTTTTCAGAACAGCATTGCTGCGGCGCTGACCGAGGATGTGGATGAAGTGCTTGTGGTGGGCCATTCTTCTGGCGCGCATCTGGCCGTTTCCATACTGGCTGACTTGATCAAAGCAGGCCGTGCACCCGCAAATGGTCCTGCGCTGGCGTTTCTATCCTTGGGGCAGGTGGTGCCGATGGTGTCATTTCTGCCGCAAGCGCATCGGTTGCGCGCCGATTTGCAATACCTGTCGGCACGCGCGGAACTAACCTGGGTGGATGTGACAGCCCCTGGGGACGGTTGCGCTTTTGCGTTGTGCGACCCGGTGGCAGTTTCGGGCGTGGCGCCCACGGCAAAACGCTGGCCATTGGTCTTTTCCGCGGCCTTCACCCAGACCTTGAGCCCCGAAAGATGGAAGGCCTTGCGCTGGCGGTTTTTTCGGCTCCATTTCCAATATCTATGCGCTTTCGATCGGCCCAAGGATTATGACTACTTTCAGATCACGGCGGGTCCGCTGACTTTGGCAGATCGATATGCTGACCGGCCTCCGTCGAAGTCGCGCATTGATGTGCCCGTCTCTAAATACACTTCTGTCGCAGTATGATCCCTCCGAAACCTCCAAGCCGCCCAGATCGCGTATCGCTGTGGCGATACATGCGGCTGTTTCGAGAAGATATTTTGTCGGCCCAGCCCGCGCGTCTTTATCGCGCCTGGATGGCCGAGTTTCGCACGCCGTTCTTTCGCAGCTACCTGATGAATCAGCCTGAACTTGTAAAAGCGGTGCTCAGGCAAAGGCCGGATGATTTCCCAAAGTCCGACCGCGTCGGCGAAGGGTTGCGACCACTTCTTGGCGAATCCGTCTTTCTGACCAATGGTAACGTCTGGAAACGACAACGACGGATTATTGACCCTGCCTTTGAAGGAGGACGTTTGAGGGAGACGTTCCCGGCGATTTGGCAGGCGTCGGAGGCCGCAGCAGAGCGCATGCCCGACGGGCTGGTCGAGATAGAGGAGCAGACCAGCCATGCGGCGGCGGATGTGATCTTTCGAACGCTGTTTTCCATTCCCATCGAAGACGTGTTGGCGCGGGCCGTGTTCCAGGAGTTTCGCGCCTATCAGCGCAGTCAACCGATCTTGAACCTTGCTGCTTTTGTGCCCTTGCCTCGGTGGATGCCACGCCTGTTTCGGCGCGACACGCGGGCGAGCGCCGCACGCATACGGAGCCTGATCGGCCAATTGGTAGACAGGCGCGCCGACGAAATTGCGCAGGGAACGGCGCCTGACGATCTGGCGACCAAGATCATGACCACGCGCGATCCCGAGACTGGAGAGACGTTTTCGCCGCAGGAAATGGTGGATCAGGTCGCCATCTTTTTTTTGGCTGGACATGAAACAAGCGCATCGGCTTTGGCCTGGGCGCTTTACCTAATGGCACTCTATCCCGAGTGGCAGGAGAGAGTGGCAATGGAAGCGCAGGCGTTGGACGCGTGTGACTTTGCTGTCATGTCGCAATTGCCTGTCACGCGGGATGTGTTTCGCGAGGCGTTGCGCCTATATCCTCCGGTGCCGATGATGGTCCGCGAGGCCGCGTGTCCCGAGCGCTTTCGAGACCGCGATGTGGCCCGAGGCAGCCAGTTGGTCCTGAGCCCTTGGCATTTGCATCGACATGAAAGGTTATGGGAGCACCCCGATGCTTTTGATCCCGGGCGCTGGCAGACCGAAAATGGCCGGGTTTGCGCGCGGGATGCCTATATACCGTTTTCCGCAGGCGCGCGGGTCTGTCCGGGGGCGGGCTTTGCGATGATTGAGGGGCCGCTGATTCTGGCCCGTTTGCTCCGGGATGTGGCGGTGTCTCCGGTTGAGGGACGTATCCCGGTGCCGGTTGCACACCTGACCGTTCGAGCAAGCGATGGGATTTGGCTGAATTTGCGCAAACGGTAGCGCAAACAGTGGGTTGGCGGGATAGGCCGGATGCCTGGAATGCGATAGACCAAAAAGCAATGAACGAAAGAACTTGGAGCGCGGGATGATCGACTTTGCCAAAATGCGGGACCAGATGGAGCGGGGGAAGGGGTTTATTGCAGCCCTCGACCAGTCGGGCGGGTCGACCCCAAAGGCGCTGGCGCTTTACGGGGTAGATGCATCAGATTACGGCTCTGAGGACGAGATGTTTGCAGAAATCCAAAAGATGCGTGAGCGCATCATCTTAAGCCCGGACTTTACGTCTGAGAAGGTGATTGGTGCGATCCTGTTTGAGAAGACGCTGCATGAGCGGATCGATGGACAGGACGTTCCATCGTATCTTTGGGGGAAACGCGGCGTTGTCCCTTTTCTGAAGATTGACAAGGGCTTGCAGGATGAAGTTGATCAAGTACAGCTTTTGAAGCCCATTCCGGGTTTGGCGGACACGTTGGCCGCTGCGAAAGCCATGGGCATCTACGGGACAAAAGAACGGTCGGTGGTGCACCAGGCGAACGCTGCGGGGATCAAGGCCATTGTCGACAACCAGTTTGCGGTCGCGCATGAAGTGATCGCGGCGGGCATGGTGCCGATCATCGAACCCGAGGTGAACATCCATTCCGAGACCAAGGCCGAGGCGGAAGCGCTGCTGGCCGAGGCACTCATGGATAAGACGGCGACCCTTAGCGATGGTCAGGACATCATGCTGAAGCTGACATTGCCCGAAGTGCCCGGTCTATACGACGCGCTGGCAGATCACCCGCGCGTGCAACGGGTGGTCGCGCTGTCGGGCGGGTACTCGACGCAGGATGCGAGCGCACGACTGGCGCAGAACCACAAGATGATCGCCAGTTTCAGCCGTGCGCTAACCGAAGGTTTGCAGCGGGATATGTCAAGTGAAGGGTTCGTGGCCGCGCTTGGTGGCAACATTGACAAGATATACAAGGCGTCGATCGCCTGATCGTCAGCGCTTGCGCACCTGGTGCAGCACAAAAACACGAATGGCGGAGGCGAGACCGACATCCTGACCGCGCGCTTCATCAACTTCGCTGGCCAGGGCGTTGATTGGGACGTTCCTTTCCGACGCAATCTGGCAGAACGCAGCCCAAAATTCCGGTTCCAGCGAGACGCTGGTGCGATGCCCCTTGAGTGTTAAAGAGTGTTTTTCTGGACGGCGCGCCATCAGTCTTTGGGCGGTTTGCGCATGGATTTTCCATCCAGTGTGCGCGTCTGACGTGCATTCTCGGCTTGTATCGCTGACGTCTCGGCTTTTGTGCGTCCGAAGGCGATTGTGTTTGCCTGGGCCTGCGCTTTCTTTTGGGCGCGTGTCTTTGCCTTGCGTGCACGGTTCAGGTTGACCACTTTCGCCATCAGCACCGCCCCAAACCGAGAAGATTGGGTAGCGTCTTTGGCACCCGCCACTGACCTTGTTTGGTCGTGCGGTAAGCCACGGGAAGGTCAAGCAGCGGTTCAGGCATCCTGAACCCCGTCCTTGGTGCGCAGACTGCCACTGCCAAGCATTGCCAGCATCAAAGTTCTAACACCCGCAGACAGGGTCTGTCCCAATTCGAAAAGGCGCGGTCCCCATGTTTTGCGTCGTTTGGCGGGCGCATAAAATGCCCGCGCGGGTTCCTTGATGTTATCCTTCACTTTGGACCGATCATGTTTTCTGGGCGTACGACTTCGTTAAATCTCTCTTCGGTGACAAAACCCAACTTAACAGCTTCTTCAATCAGAGTGGTGCCGTTCTTGTGCGCGGTCTTGGCGACGGTGGTGGCATTGTCATAGCCAATCTCAGGAGCAAGTGCAGTCACCAGCATAAGCGATTCACGCATCAGCTTATCGATCCGCGTCTCATCTGCCTGCAAACCGTCCACGAGATTGTCGGTAAACGCGGAGCAGGCGTCCCCTAGAAGCTGCATGGATTGCAGGACGTTGTAGGCCATCATGGGTTTGTAGACGTTCAACTCGAAATGCCCCTGCGATCCGGCAAAACCGACCGCTGCATCATTGCCCATCACGTGGGCGCAGACCTGCGTGAGCGCCTCGCATTGTGTCGGGTTCACCTTGCCCGGCATGATTGATGAGCCGGGTTCATTTTCAGGCAGGACCAACTCGCCCAGACCGCATCGGGGGCCCGAGCCCAGCAGGCGGATGTCATTCGCGATCTTGAACAGCGACGCGGCCACGGTTTTGAGCGCGCCAGACATTTCGACCATCGCATCGTGGGCGGCAAGCGCCTCAAACTTGTTGGGAGCGGTGACGAATGGCAGTCCTGTGATCTCGGCCATGTGGCCCGCAACGGCTTCGGCCCAACCGACCCTGGTGTTCAGGCCCGTGCCCACTGCGGTGCCCCCTTGGGCCAGTTCATAGATACGACCAAGTGCATCTTTCACGCGTTGAATACCCATCGCGACTTGATGGCTGTAGCCGGAAAATTCCTGACTTAGCGTCAGCGGCGTTGCGTCCTGGGTGTGGGTGCGCCCAATCTTGATTATCCCGTCAAAGGCTGCGACCTTTGCCTCGAGCCCCGCGTGTAGCTTTTCAAGCCCCGGCAACAGCACATCGCGCGCTGTCATCGCGGTCGAGATGTGCATAGCAGTCGGGAATGTGTCGTTCGACGATTGACCCATGTTGCAGTGGTCGTTGGGGTGCACGGGGTCCTTCGACCCAATCACGCCGCCCAGGATTTCAATGGCGCGATTGGCAATCACTTCGTTTGCATTCATGTTCGATTGCGTGCCCGACCCGGTCTGCCACACCACCAGCGGAAAATTGTCGTCCAATTTACCCGCCACCACTTCGCTTGCCGCTTCTATGATTGCGTCGGCCAAACGCGCGTCGAGCGTGCCCTGAGCCCTGTTCTGCATTGCGCAGGCTTGTTTGATCACACCTAGCGCGCGGACCACTGCGACAGGTTGCTTTTCCCAGCCGATGGGAAAGTTCATGATTGAGCGTTGTGTCTGCGCGCCCCAATATTTATCGGCAGGGACCTCGAGCGGGCCAAAACTGTCGGATTCGGTGCGGGTGTTGGCCATAGAGCGGCTCCTTGTTGCGCGTGTCGTCTTCCTTTGCGTCTATCGGGCAGAGGGCTGTCAGACAAGCATCTGCAATCCTTGTCTCTGCCACGTGATGACAGACCGCAGTGACAAGGGTGCATCTACCCGCAGTCATGCTTATATATTGAAGGCAGCAGGAGGATCGAGGGCTTCGCCATGACCATGTCACGCACATTTCCGCGCTGGGTGCGCTCAGCAGTCTGGGCTGCATTGTTTACCTTCACTTTGACGATGATCTTGTCGACCGGGCAGGCACGGGCAGAGATTACACCGTTTCTGGGCTCTTATGTCGGCAGCGCCGAGGTGACACAGATCGATGGAATGAAGATCCCGCGTGACATGAGCGTTGAGATCAGCGAGACCAAGCAGGGCTTTAGAGTGAAATGGACGTCGGTGACGTACAGAGCCTCGGGCAAAGTGTCAGAGAAATCCTATACCGTTGATTTCGTACCCAGCGGGCGTGGGAACGTTTATGCGGCCGCCCAAAAGAAAAACGTCTTTGGCCACGAGGTGCAGCTCGATCCGATGAAGGGCGAACCTTATGTTTGGTCTCGGATCGACGAACAGACATTGACGGTCTACTCACTCTTTGTGGCCGAAGATGGCGGTTACAGCCTGCAGCAATATGATCGGACCCTCAGCGAAGGTGGGCTTGATCTGCGGTTCCAGAACATTCGCAATGGCGAGATTCTGCGCGCGGTCGAGACTTTCCTGACGCGAAACTAGCGGTCGTTTCTACTTTCGGAAGCTGTCCAACGAAACGATTTCGGCATCCTTGCCATCGCTTTTGTCATCTGTTGTGCTGTCTGCGGCTTTTGGCGCCGCGGGGGCGCGGCTTGGCAGTATCTCTGGTGGTGTGGCTGGGCTTGCCTCGTCGCCTTCCTCACCTTGGGTTTCAAATCGCAGCCCGAATTCAACCGATGGGTCCACAAAGGTCTTGATCGCGTCATAGGGGATATAAAGCGGCTCGGGCGCATCGCCGAAGTTGAGCGTTACTGCGAACCCTTCGGCGCCGACATCCAGCTTGTCATACCAATGCTGCATAACCACTGTCATTTCGCCCGGATAACGGTCGCTCAGCCAATCGGCCAATTCTGCATCCGGATGACTGGTATCGAAAGTGATAAAGAAATGGTGAGCGCCGGGGAGACCGTTCTGGGCCACATCAGTCAACACTTTGCGGATCAGCCCTCGCATGGCTTCGTGCATCAGGTTGCCGTAATCAATACTGCGGCCCATGGCGCCCCTCGTTTCTCTGTCACAACCATATCCCAATTTGACGCAGAGGGAAGGGGCCGGACATCCCAATGTCGGACCATTGTCGGGTTTAAGCCCATCCAAGAAGCGAAAGCACACATCCCGTACTGGCCATGATGCCCAAAGTTAGTAGAAGCCCGACCCGCCAGCGCAGAATGAGCAAGGCGGAGCAGCCCGTAAGCACCAACGCCCAAATATTCAGCGATGTGACATCCGGGACCGGCAATGCGAGCAACGGCCCCGTATCAACGCTGTTAAATATGACATGCAGCGCAAACCAAACTGACAGGTTTAGGATGACGCCGACGACTGCCGCCGTAATGGCCTGAAGAGCCGCCGAAAGCCGCGGGCGCGCGGCGATTTGGTCAAGATGGGGACCAGCCGCGAAAATCCACAGAAAGCAAGGCACAAAGGTCACCCAAAGTGCCAAAGCACCGGCGGCGAGTGCCAGCCCAACGCCGCCCTGGGCGTAGCCGGCGACAAGTGCGACGAACTCAGTAACCAAAATCAATGGGCCGGGCGTTGTCTCGGCCAGCCCGAGCGCGTCGATCATCTGCCCGGTTGTGATCCAGCCATGATCCTGCACCACCTCTTGCGTCATGTAGGCCAGTACCGCATAGGCGCCGCCAAAGGTCACGACCGCAAGTTTGGAAAAGAAGAGGCCGATCTCAAGCAGGAAGGCCTGCGACGTCAGCCAGAGTGCTGCGAGCGGCGCAACCCAGAGCACGCCAAGGGTGAGGACAGGTTTCAGCGTTGATGTATTCGCAATCGCAGGCGTGGTGGGGGCGCCGTCGTCCGCGCACCGCAACGCTCCGAACACGCCCGCACCAATGACAACCAGCGGAAAAGGCAGGCCCAGAACAAAAAGCGCGAGAAAGGCAACGCCTGCCAAGACCCACGCCATCCGTCCGGTTAACGCGCTGCGGCCCAGTCTGAGGAGGGCCTGAAGCACCACCACAATGACCGCGGCCTTGACCCCCAAAAAGGCCGTCTGCACCACTGGCAGGTCGCCAAATCGAACATATGCCAGGGCAAGTGCGAGGATCACCAAAGCACCAGGCACCACAAAAAGCAGACCCGCCAGCAGACCGCCAAGCACCCCTCGAAGTCGCCATCCTGCGTAAGTCGCTAATTGCATCGCCTCGGGCCCCGGCAGCAACATGCACAGCGACAGCGCGCGCAGATACTCATCCTGGGTCAACCACTTCTCGCGCGTCACCAGCGCGTCATGCATCAACGCAATCTGAGCGGCAGGCCCCCCAAACGACAAGACCCCGATCCGTCCGAACACCCGGGTCATCTGTGACCAGCTTTTGTCCATTAAGCGACCTCCGCCGCAGCCGTGGGGCGCGCAGCCATCCAGGCTGCATCAAGTAGGGGCTCGGCCGCCCGCGCGATCGATTCTTCCGTGTTTTGAAGATGCGGCAATGTCTTCAGCAAGGCCGAAACTGGGGCCTTGGCTGTCTCGACTGAATGGATCCAGTCACTTAATGGCTCATGCACCAAGCCCAGCGCGCGGAAGGCCTCGGACAATGGCACGTCGTGGGGCAGGGGGAAGAACCCAAAACGCGCCGCGACGTCTGTGACATACGCCTCTTCTACCCAAATCACCGAAGCAAGCGGGTCATACCAGCGCTTGATCACCCAAGCGGCCAACATTGCACGCAGGTTGCCCTGCGTTGACAATACCCAAACCGTGCCCGGCGGTGGGGCGTTCCCAAGTGCGAGCCTGGGGTGATCCGCTTCAAACCAGGCGCGGTTACCCCCTTGAAGCGCCTGCGCCTGAAATCCCAGGCAACGGAGTAAGGCGGCGGTGCCTTGCGACAATTTCAGACCCTTTTGACAGACCGCGACCACGGGTCGTTGCGCATCCAAATGCTGTGCGAAGTCCGCGATATCTTGATGAGGCACATGGCGCGCGGTGGGGACGCGCCATTGGTCTGTAGCAATATCTTCGGGCAAGCAAACGTCAACAATCTGAGGGGTCAACTTTGTGCCCAGCTGAAACAAGAGATCGTCTGCAGAGATTTCATGAGGTGTGCGGTCCATAATGGCATCCTTTGATCACAGCAAAAGATGCGACATTTGGGCCAGCGCGCGCACAAAGCCTGATGGGGCAGTCGCTTTCGCCCCGCCTGTGCTGGTTAGCTTCGACACCCCAAGGCGTCAAGCCACACGATTGGGTGTTCGACAAAAATGATGACCGTGTTTTGCGATAAGCGTCTGTCGCGTGTTTTTTGATCGGCCTTGCCGAGATTGGTGGACACGGTGCTAGGCAACCCCATCATGCGCGGTCTATTGCAAGCGCGTACCGCCCAGCATCACAGCCATAGCATTCTCGGGCAGCAGACCTAGTTGCTCGAACAAGGTCAATGAGTCTGTGCCGGTGTAAATCTCGACCATCTGCTTGCCTTCAAAACGTGCGATGACCTGACCAAATACATGCACGGGATCGCCGGTGTCTGCCGAGTGGCTTTTGATTTCGACAAGGGCCGACAACCAATTGTCCTGTTCCATCGTGATGGGCAAGGTGATTTCAATAGGACCAAGCAGTTCGCGAACCATCGTCACCAACTCTTCCAGGTCGTCGATCGCAAATGGGACATCCCCCATGATGCCGCGCGATCTTGCATCGGGGTGCAAGAAGGTGCGGATAGCATCAAGATCACCCTTAATCCACACCTCATCGTACCAACCTTGCAGGGTCTTGATCTTGTGCGGCATGTCGCCCTCGTCTGCAAAAACCGTAGAATGCCAGCGATAGCGAAGGGAGATTAACAACCATTGAAGTCACTTAGTTTTTGCGACGACCGAGTGTGTCGCACCAAATTACCTTTGAAGAATGAAGTGCAGGCTTCTGTTGCCAGGTGCCTGCGAACCCCGCCTTACGCGGCTAGGCGCAAGGGCTTAAAGTCGGTTCTACA
>JBCBID010000018.1:0-89850 GCA_038525015.1 Pseudomonadota bacterium
CCTCCCAATAAGGATGAATCACATTTGACCCCTCATGGGAATCCCCCGCGATTCAAGTTCAGATCGAAACGCTTTAGCGCGCCTCGCCGGGTATCCTGCCCTTTGAGACACGTCGGGTCGGCGCCTGGATGCGGCGTGCCCCGGGGACAGTCAGCACGGTACCCGCGCGCCCGCGCAGAAATTCCCGATCCAGGTCAGAGGATCGCCGCAACAACTGGATCAATGTAGGCGAGCCGGCAGCGACAAAGTGGTTGCCGGACTTTCGATCGGTGAATGCGCTTACATCCACGACCGTGATCGGCAGGTCAGCCACCGCATCAGCGTTTTGGATGTTGCCCAATTGTGTTTTTTCGCCCCGCAGGCGTGAGGAGAGGCGCAGGATCGCGTCCTTGCGCGACACGATGACCACAAAGGGGTCTGGCGCCGTTTGAATCTTGGCGAACTGATTGCGAAACACGTCGATATTGATGTCAGGCGACACGAGGATCACGCCGCTGATGTTGCGCCCGACCCATCCGGGTTGCGCAATTTCCAACTGGCGCAGTGTCTCCATCACCAGATAGCCACCCATCGAATGGGCCACGAGGATGATGTCGGGCTGATTGGCGGACCGCACAAGGCGCAACAGGTCGGCCAGACCGTCGCGTGCAAAAAGCGCGCTGTCACGATCATATTCGTAGCCCAGCGGATTGCCGCGACTGGGCCAGGCATAGGTGATATGGGTGCCGGGCACTTCCAGATCCTCTGCCAATTGCGCGATACGGAAAGCCGCATTCGAAAAGCTGTTGTTGAAGCCGTGTACAAACACAGTGACTTCTTGTTCGGCGGGGGGAAGCGCACTGAGTTCTGCGGACAGTGCTGAGCGAAACGCATTATCCGATGTGTATGTGTCGAGCGCGGCGAGCACGAAATCGCGGTCTGGCCGGGGCCGGTCCTGACCATCGGAGACAGTGCCAAGCGCACGGCCCGGCGGCAACGATACAGTGGCCTGGAGCAGGTTCAAAGACGGGGATCGGCCAATGCCAAATTCCCCGGCTTCGTTCATGGCACGGGTGGTGCCGACAAATACCGTGCGATTGGTCCCAATCGTCTTGGCTTCGGGCAGGATCGGAGCCGCCGTTCTGTCGCTGCATGCGGCCACAACAAAGATCAGGATAAAGAGAATTGTGCGCATCGGGCCGTCGTCCCTCTCAGGTGATGTGCGTGTACCCGAGCAGCAACCTGACGCCTAGAGCACGTAGCGACTGATATCAGTTGAGCGCGCGAGTTCGCCCAAATGCTCTTCGACAAAGGCTGCATCAACGGTAATTTCATCACCGGCGCGGTCAGGGGCGTTGAATGACAGTTCTTCGAACACCCGCTCCATCACTGTGTAGAGACGCCGCGCGCCAATGTTTTCGACGCTTTTGTTCACATCTGCAGCAATCCGCGCGAGGGCGCGAATCCCTTCGGGCTGGAAGGTGACCGCCACCTCTTCGGTTTTCATGAGCGCGGTATATTGCAGCGTCAGCGCGTTGTCCGTTTCCTGCAGAATGCGAACGAAGTCGTCCTCGGTCAGATCACGCAATTCGACCCGGATGGGCAGACGCCCTTGCAGTTCGGGTAGCAGGTCAGACGGTTTGGCGATGTGAAACGCGCCCGAGGCGATGAACAGGATGTGGTCGGTTTTGACGGCCCCGTGTTTGGTGCTGACGGTTGTACCTTCGATCAGGGGCAGCAGATCGCGCTGCACCCCTTCGCGGCTGACATCAGCGCCGCGGGCGTCCGAGCGCGCACAGACCTTGTCGATTTCATCGAGAAAGACGATGCCGTTTTCTTGCACCGCGTCGAGCGCGGTCTTGGTCACGGTTTCATCGTCGAGGAGTTTGTCAGCCTCTTCGCCGATCAGGACATCATAGCTTTGTGCGACCGTCAGCTTTTTGCGCACAGTGCGGCCACCCATGGCTTTGCCAAACAGATCACCAAGGTTCATCATGCCCATGCCACCACCAGGCTGGCCGGGGATATCCATGGTGGGAAACGGGTTGCTGGTGTCGGCCACGTCCAGTTCGATAATTGTGTCATCCAATTCACCCGCTTTGAGTTTCTTGCGAAACATCTCGCGCGTGGCGTCACGGGCGTCGGTGCCTGCGATGGCCTCGATCACGCGCTCTTCGGCAGCTTTGTGGGCGTTTGCTTTGACGTCTTCGCGCATGTAGTCGCGCGTTTCGACAATGGCTGCGTCGACAAGATCGCGGATGATCTGTTCGACGTCTCGCCCGACATAGCCCACTTCGGTGAATTTGGTTGCCTCAACCTTGAGGAATGGCGCGCGCGCCAGTTTGGCAAGGCGGCGACTGATTTCGGTCTTGCCCACGCCCGTGGGTCCGATCATCAGGATGTTCTTTGGATAAACCTCGTCACGCAGATCATCGGCCAGTTGCTTGCGACGCCAGCGATTGCGCAATGCGACGGCGACAGCGCGCTTGGCATCCTTTTGTCCAATGATGAATCGATCAAGTTCAGAGACGATTTCGCGCGGGGTCAGGTCAGTCACAAGCAAGCCGTTTGTTACAAGTTTCCAGCCCTACGTATGCGAAATCGGAGGAAACGCAACGATTTGGGCGCAATTCATTTCGGTTTCATCACGTGCGCGAGAGGCAGGGTTATTTTGTCACGTCCAGGGCGTAGCTTGGGAGCATTCGTCAATCCCTCGGAGACTTTCCCATGACAAACCGCCGCTCTTTCCTGATCGGATCCGCCACCCTGATGGCCACAACTGCCCTGCCCTCGCTGTCTTTTGCTGGCGGTCATGGTCGCGTTGGTGAATTTACAGGTGCCAGCAATCACGTCACCAAAGGTCGCGCAGAACTGGTCACCGCAAACGGCAAGAGCCAGGTCATCTTGCAGGACGACTTTTGGTTCGATGGCGCCCCTGACCCCAAGGTCGCGCTTGGCCGTGATGGATATGACAAGGACACGCTGATGGGTCTGCTCAAGGCCAATTCGGGCAAGCAGACCTTTGACGTGCCTGCCGGTATCGACGCGTCGACCTATAACGAAGTCTGGATCTGGTGCGAGAAGTTCAACGTCCCGCTGGGCGTCGCCAAGCTGAACTGATCCGGGCCAAAGCGCAAAAGAAAGGCCGCTGTGATCCCAGCGGCCTTTGTCGTTTCAGGACAGGGTCCTGGTGTGGAGATCGTCGGTCATCATCGTGTCGAACCAATGCGGGTAACGCTTGGCCGGTTGTGCGATGTCGGCAAGCTTGGCCAATTCATCCTGCGTAAGCGACAGAGTTTGGGCGGCAAGGGCGGCCTCAAGGTGGCTCATCCGTGAGGCCCCGAAAATTACGCTATGGCTGCGATCCTGGGCAAGCAGCCACGCCAGGGCGACACTGGCCGGATGCGCGTCATGCGCTTTGGCGAGAGCGGCCAGCGTTTCGATCATCTGGCGGGCTGTGGCCGTGTCGATCCCGAGGAAGTCGCCACCTTCGCTTAACCGTCCGTCCCCGTCCTCAAGATTGTCGGGGTCGTATTTGCCCGACAACAACCCACCGGCAAGCGGGGACCATGCCATCAGCCCTGCGCCCATTTCGGTCATCATGGGCAGGATATCCTGCTCGATGTCCCGCGCCACCAGGTTGTAGAGGTACTGACCTGCGATGAACGGTGTCAGCCGGTGATCACGCTGGTATTGCATCGCCCGCGCCATCTGCCACGCGGGCCAATTTGAAACGCCGATATGGCGCACCTTGCCATGTTCGATTGCGATTTGCAGAGCGGCCAGCGTCTCTTCCATCGGTGTGGTAAAGTCGGTTTTGTGCAGCACGAGAAGATCAATGTGATCAAGGCCCATGCGAGCCAGGCTGCCGTCAATCTGCTTCAGAATGTGGCTGCGGCCGAGGCCTGCATCCCCGATCTGATCGCTTTGTCGAAACCCCAGCTTCGTGCAGATGACAGCCTCGTTCCGGCGCTTGCCCAGCGCCCGGCCAAGTATGTCTTCGGATTCGCCGTTGGAATAGCCATCGGCGGTGTCAAAGAAGGTCACGCCCGCATCGAGTGCACGGTGAACCATTTCGTTCGCCGCATCCTGCGCCACCTTGGCAACACCGGGAAGCCATTCGGACCCGTGGCTGAAGGTCATGGTGCCAAAGCACATACGGCTGACAATCAACCCACTGTTGCCGAGGCGGGTGTAGGTCATGTCAGTCACGCGCTGATCTTTTCGACTGTCAGGTTGCCATTGGTGTAGACGCAAATATCGGCTGCGATCTGCATCGCGTCCCGCGCCACGGCTTCGGCGTCCCGGTCGCTGTCCATCATTCCGCGCGCAGCCGCCAAGGCATAGTTGCCTCCCGATCCAATAGCGGTCACGTCATGTTCGGGTTCCAGAACGTCGCCAGCCCCGGTGATCACAAACATGTCCGCACCGTCCGAGACGATCAGCATTGCTTCGAGTTTTTGCAGGTATTTGTCGGTGCGCCAGTCCTTGGCCAATTCGACACTTGCGCGCGCCAATTGCCCGGGTGTCGCTTCGAGCTTGGCCTCTAGCCTTTCCAGCAAGGTGAATGCGTCAGCGGTTGATCCGGCAAAGCCCGCCACCACGTCATAGCCGCCGGGCTTGAGACGCCGCACCTTGCGCGCCGTGCCCTTGATGACAGTCTGGCCAAGTGACACCTGCCCATCGCCGGCGATCACCACTTCGCCCCCCTTTTTCACCCCAATGATCGTGGTTCCGTGCCAGCCGGGGAAATCCGATTTGGGCATGCGCCTCTCCTTGTCTGATTGTCGGGATATATGGCGGCCTGCGGGGGAACGGGCAAGGGCCAGACGATTCGACCTGCCCGCAACAAAAAAGGCATCCGCCCAGCGGATGCCTTTGGAATTTCCAAAGCTTGATGGTTCAGATGCTTTCTTCGATCCAGCTTTGCAGCGCGGCCTTGGGGGCGGCACCTGCACGGTTCGAGATCACCTGACCATCCTTGAAGATGAAGAGGGCCGGGATACCACGCACACCCATCTGCGCGGGCGAGTTGGGATTTTCATCCACGTTCACCTTGGCAATCTTGACCTTGCCTTCCATCTCGGAGGACAGCTCTTCCAGAGCCGGGCCTATTTGTTTGCACGGGCCACACCATTCGGCCCAAAAGTCCACCACTACGGGGACATCGGAATTTTTGACCTCGGCGTCGAAAGTCGCGTCGGTGACTGCCACGGTTGCCATGTGAGTTCTCCTGCCAGGCTCAAGCGTAGGATCGCAACCTAGGTATCGCCTGTGGCATCGTCAAGATATGGCGTGCGCGCCAGGGCTGTCGTCACGATATCGTGCGGAATGGACATCAATCGGCCGGTGTGGGTCCACAGGATACTGAGTTCCACCCGATGTTGGGGAAAGATCTGAGCGATTGCATGGGCATAGGCACCCATCTGTCGCAAGACACCATCGGGCGTTTCATCGGCGGTGTCAGGGACCACGCGGTTTGTCTTGAAATCGACGATGTGAACGGAGGATGGCGTGATCTGCAATCTATCGATGGTCCCGTGCAGACGGCGAGCGCCAAGGGGCGCAGTGAGGGGAACCTCGGCCAGCACATCCGCAGCAAACAGCCAAGCCAGCGCCGGATCGCTTCTGACGCGATCGGCTTGCGCCTGCGCCTCGTCTTTCAACGCGTCGGACAAAAGCGTGTCGGACAACGCGCGCTGCGCGGCGTCGGGCGCTTCGAGCAAGGCATGTACGAGTGTTCCAAACGCTTTGGCGGTGTCTTCCTCAAGGCCGTCCCCGGGCAATGCCTTGGCCCCACCAAGATCGGATGGCGAAAGTCCCTCGGGGGCGGGCTGGTGCGTCGGCGCCACGGATCGGAACAGCGCGGGCATGGACGGGCGTGAGACACCCTCGCTTTGGTCTTGAGACGCAGCCACGTGGTCCCAGTTGCCGTGTTCAAGGCGCAGACCAAGGCCCACGGGCGTCTCAAGCGGAACCACCCTTTCGGCATCCTGCATTGCGTGCTGAACACGCTGGTGCCAGTCCTTGCCCGCCTTGTCCAACTCGCCCGCAGCCCCAACGATAAGCCACTGTTCGGCCCGGGTTAGAGCCACATAGAGCAGGCGAAGCCCTTCTTCGCTTTGGGCGGCTTTCATGTCGTCCAGACCTGAGATCATCGAAGCCGGTTGGCGGTTTGACGGCATTTTCCAGACCGGCGTGTTGGCAATGTCGATCACCGTGTCCCGGATTTGCACATCTCGCTTGCCGCATTCCGGGAGGATCACAATGGGCGCCTCCAGCCCCTTGGACCCATGCACCGTCATCACCCTGATCTGGTTTGAAGCCGAGTCGATCTGGCGTTTGACCTCAAGATCATCGGTTTCCATCCAGGTCAGGAATCCTGTCAGGCTGGGCACATCGCTGCGCTCGTATGACAGGGCCTGCGACAGCAGCGCGTTGATCCCATCCTCGGCCTCGGTGCCCAGTCGCGCCAGAAGACGCTGACGCCCACGATGGCGGGTCAACATCCGCTCAATCAGATCGTAAGGGCGCAGAAAATCGACATTGTTGCGTAAGTCCCGCAGGACAGACACCGTTTGGGGGTGCTCATCTGTCTTGGTGCGCAGGGCGCGCCACAATGCGTCTTCGGTCCGTTGATGTGCGAGCGTGAACAGGTCCTGCTCCGACCACCCAAAAAGCGGCGACCTTAGCGCGGTTGCAAGTGAAAGGCTGTCCTCTGGCGTTGCTAGAAATGACAAGAGTGCGCCCAGATCACGCACTGCGATTTCAGCACCGACCCGCAGCCGGTCAGCCCCTGCGATGGGCAGGTCCAGTTCCTTGCAGGCGCGGATGATGTCCGCAAAGATGCCCCCGCGACGTTGCACCAAGATCAGGAAATCGCGTGGCTGCACCCGCCTGGGACCATAGCGGTCGGGGATCAGCGTCCCCTTGTCGAGCATCTGCCTGATTTGCCCTGCGACCGCCATGGCAAGAGTGCGAAAATGATGCTCAGGGCTGCGCCGGTCCACCGGGTCGAACCACTCACGCTCAGGCGTCTTGTCGGGCTTGGGAACCACAGGC
Source organism: Pseudomonadota bacterium (assembly GCA_038525015.1). Taxonomy (GTDB): domain Bacteria; phylum Pseudomonadota; class Alphaproteobacteria; order Rhodobacterales; family Rhodobacteraceae; genus Tateyamaria. The sequence goes on from JBCBID010000018.1 coordinate 7,042, forward strand.
CACAGATCAACCCGGCCCGGCAGATCGGTATTGAAGGCGATGTGTCGGCGCTCGCCGAACCCGGCGCCGGTCTCTGACTGAAACACCTTATCGACCAGGCCCAGGATCGCGGGCGATGACCGGAATGAAAAATCGAGACTGCGGCCCCAGAGTTTTTGGCCCGATTCCCCTAATTTAGAGCCGAATTCTGACTGCATCCGATCAAATTCACGCGGGTCAGCACCCTGGAAAGAGTAAATCGACTGCTTCTTGTCCCCGACCACAAAGATCGTGCGGATCACATCCGGGCGGACACCCTCACCGCTTGAGAATTCTTCGGCAAGTCTTCGGATCACATCCCACTGCGAGGGGCTTGTGTCTTGCGCCTCGTCCACGAGGATGTGGTCAATGCCGCCATCAAGGCGATACAGCACCCATGCAGCCACACGTTCGTCGGTCAACAATTGCCGCGCCTTGCCGATCAGATCATCGAAGTCGAGCCAACCGCGCCGCTGTTTTGCATCGCCATAAAGCTGCGAGAAACGGCGGGCGAATTGATGAAGGGCCACGGTATGCTCGGCTGCATCCAACGCCAGGCGCGCCTCGCGGGCGTGCTCAACCCGCGCGACCAGCGCTTCGAGTGCGGGCAGCAGGTGCGCGGCCTGGGTTTGTGTACCTTTGCTTGGAAACGTCTTTTTGCGGGTACCGCTTTGCGTCAGAAAGGCGGCTTCGGCGATAGAGACGCTTTGCGCATCCAACGCCACCATTTCCTTGAGCGTCTCACCAACGGCCTGGTCCCGCACGCCCTGTGCGGCCAAAACGGGGATCAAGCCCTGCATCAGGTCCCAGTCACCGGGTGCAAAGGTGCGGTCGACCAAGCGATCACGTGTCAGGTCGCGTGGCTGGCCAAACAGTGCCAGCGCATCAGGCAGCGTCAGTGCCTCGAAGCGCGCGCTGTGCCCGACGATCTCCTTGGTGAGCGCAAGAAAGTCCTCGCCCTTGTATTGCGCCGCAAGCCCAGCAAGAACGGGCGCGTCAGGCCCGTCGGCCATTTGATCCACGAGGTCGGCGCGCAACAGATCGGCAGCGCGATCTTCGATCTCTGTGAATTGAGGGCTGACCCCTGCCTCAAGCGGAAAGCGCCTGAGTAGAGACGCACAAAACGAGTGGATCGTCTGGATTTTTAGACCACCTGGCGTTTCAATCGCACGGGCAAACAGCGTGCGAGCATGGCTGAGGTCCCGCGCATCTGGAACGCCCATCAACCCCAGCTCAGCAAGTTGGGCGCTTAGCGTGTCATCATCCAGCATCGCCCACGCGCCCAGCCGCTGAAACAGGCGGTTTTGCATCTCTGATGCGGCCGCCTTGGTGTAGGTTAGACACAGGATGTGTTGCGGTTCGACGTCTTCGAGCAACAAGCGCGCCACGCGGTCGGTCAGCACGCGCGTCTTGCCAGACCCCGCATTGGCAGACAGCCAGGTGGATTGCAGCGGGTGCGCCGCCTCTTGCTGCCGCAGGGATGCTTCGTTCACGCCTGTCATGTCAGTCTCTCGGGCGTTGGTTCTTGGGTGACGTCCCATTCGCCGAAGCGGGCAAGCTGATCATAATCCCGGGCTTCGCGGTCTTCGTAAAGCGCACGCCGCGAGGTATAACCTTTGTCGCCCTCAAGATAGGCACCCAGAAGCCCCAACAGATCAGCCAGAACCTGATTGGGCGGCTCGGTATCGAGGGGCGCATCTTCGGTCTTGGGCGTACTGCCCATGCCAATAAACTGCGCGGCGCGAACGGGCCGTGGCCCCAGCTTGGCAAAACCGCCCTGCTCGACCATCGCCGCTTCGATGAGAAGTTGCTTGTCGAAGTGCTTTTGCTGATCCTTCGTGGGCGGGGCGCCGGTTTTGTAGTCATACAGAATGACCGACCCCGCTGCGTCCAGATCAATCCGATCGGCCCGACCCTCCAGCTCGGTCCTGATCGCACCCAAAGTCAGCCTGCCAATCGCCTCGTTTTCAAAAAGCGTAGGTTTTGCGATGCTTTGGCGCAGTCTTTCCGTTTCGATAAGCCAATCGGCGGCCCGTTCAAAACGTGCCAGCCACAGCGCCCGAGCCGCGGGCCACGGCACGTCCCGGTTTAGCACGTGCCGCGCGTGGTCCATGAGCGTTTCCACGGACAACGCTGCGCCATCGTCGAGTGTGTGGCGCACGAAACGCTCCATCACGTCATGCGACAGAATCCCGCGCAACAAGGCATCAGGCGTTTGGACCAGCGGGCGCAGGGCGCGCAGCCGTAGCACGTGTTTGGCATAGATCGCGTAGGGATCGCGTATGAGTGTCTGGATTTCCGTCACCGTCAGTCGCCTAGGTCGGGCCGACACCGGCGGGCAGGGCGAGGGGCGCGCCGCGCGGGGCGTTTCCGGGGCGGCATCAAGCTGTTTGACCAATCCCAGCCAATAGGCGCCACGGGTGCGCATCGCATCCCAGTGGGCGTCCTGCCCTTGCTCTGCCAACCCCAGCAGCAGGTTGCGGAGCCGGTTGACCCATCGCGATGGCACCGTTTCGGCGTCATCCGTGCGAATCGAGCGGGTCAGCCAGACCTCGGGCGCGGCAACTGCCTGTTGGAAATCATGTGCAGACAGGCCGATGCGGCGTTCGGGCAGCAGCAAGCCCGCATCAAAGCGCATCTTGCGGTTCAGCCAGGGGTCTGGGGCTGGCAATTCGGGCCAGGTGCCATCGTTGAGCCCCGCCAGGATCACGAGATCGGCGCCTTGCACGCGGGCCTCTAACGTGCCCCAGATCATGATGTCAGGATGCGGCGCGTCGCGGTCGCGCACGTCGTCGCCCTGGCGCAAGGCAATACTGACGAGATCAGCGTATTCGCGTGCCAGCATGTCGCTGCCAAAGGGCGCGCTTTCGGCCAGGGACGCCATGACGTTTTGGGCGGCCTGCCCCGCTTTCTTTTTCCACAGCTCGCTTGTTTCTGCGTCGCCAGGGCCTCGTGCCAGTGCCTCGGCCAACGCTAAGTGTTGCGACACCCACGTTTCGAGGGGCTGGCGTTCTTTCACGTCGCGCCCGCAGAGCAATGCCGCGACCCAAGAGGCCCAGGGGGCAATATCATCTGGTTGTTTGGTGGATTTGCGCGCACAGGCGATCAGGCTGTCAGGTGTGGGGTATGGCAATCCGTCCCTGCGCATGCGCAATTCCAGCCGTTGCGTGTTCAGTTGGTGTAGATTGCGATCACCCGCAGAATGCGACAGTGGATGCTTAAGTAGGGTCAGCAGGCTTTCTGCGTCCAGCGGCGATAGAAACAGGGCGGCCACATGGCGTAGGAATCGCCCGGGAGGTGACAGATGGAGCGGTGTACCGGCGCTGTCGTCGGGCACAATATCCCACCGGTCCAACGCGGCGGTGACCTGGCGCGTCAACACGCGATCCGGCGTGATCAGTGCCGCCTTTTGCCCGTCGTCGGCCGCCTGCCGCAGGCGCATTGCAATCGCGATGGCCTCTGCCCGGGGTGTGTCTGCTTCGACCAGAGTAACGTCTTTTGTGGCGCCTGCCAGATCGGTCAGGTGGGGACCTTCGGCGCGCCAGGCGTCGGTGACAGGCGCAGGGCGCAGGGCAAGCGACACAAGCGCATTGCGGGCAGATGACGGCGGAGCAACCGACGTCCATGGCTTGATCTGTGACGGACGCATATCAAGTGCTTTGCACAACTTGAGAAAGCGGAACTGCGGGTGGTCTTCGGCCATATGATCATCTGCTAGCGCGTCCCAGACCTTGGTGGGCGTTTCATTGTCGAACCCTGGCAGCAGTACCGCGCCCTGCGGCAGAGTGGCGACGGCCTGCATCAACTTGAGCGTCGTGCCGCGTGACCCGGTTGATCCAACAACAAGGATTGGATCGCGGGGCGGTTGATCCAACCAGTGAACACCAAGGCGCATCACCGTCTCGCGCTGGCGCGCTTCGGGGTCCGGGGCGCTGTCGCTTTGGTCGATATAGGTCTGCGCAATGGCAATGAACTGCTGCGCCCGCGCCCAGTGACCGGATTGGTCGGATACGTCGAGCCCTGCGATGTCAGCGGCGCTTACACCTTCGCCCTGCATTTCGTCCATCAGCGTCGCCAGGCTGTCCGCCAGATCAAAGGGCCCCGCATCGGGTGCAAGGTCGGGCTGATGGTCAATCAGGTTCTGAACAAGCGTCGCCAGTTGGAGCCTGCGCCTAAGAGGAGAGGCAGCCGGTGGCAAGGCAGGCCCGGGCAGCAAATCATCAAGCTGCGTAATCATGCGGATGCGCGGCAGCAACCGCGCCGGACCCTGATCAAACAATGTTCGCAATCGGCGCGCCATGCGCGTGGTATTCACCAAAAGGGTGATGCGGGCCCAAGCGTCGGGCGGCGCGGCCTGGAGCCGGTCTTCGAGCCCGCGCACGACGGCCAGCGGGAAATCCATGCCGGGCGCACAGCCAAACAGTCGCGGTGTGTCAGACGGTTCAAACATGGTGACGTTTCAACATGTCTTCGGCAATCGAGATACCCTCAGGATGCCCGACATCAGCCCAGTGCCCTGGATATGCCAAACCGTGCAGCCGCCCGCGCCGCGCCATCATGTTCCAGACGACATTCAGGGAGAAGGCCGTTTCGGACACATCATGCAAGATGTCTGTTTTCATGATCTGTACGCCGCCATAGACCACGTCACCGCCCCGTTGTAGCTGCCCGTCGGCCTGGATTTGGAAGTCGCCGCTTCCGATACGCCCATGGGTCTGCCCGGTTGGGACGCAGATCAGCAATGCGTCCATCCGGGTTGGAGTCCATGCGTCCATCAGCAGCCTTAGCGGATTAGGGCCCGCCCAGACCGCATCTGAATTGACCGTTATAACGGGATCACTTTGCAGCGCAGGAAGCGCGTGACGCAGCCCACCACCAGTGTCCAGTATCTGCGCCTCTTCGCGCAGTGTTGTGACCGAGCGATCCGCCAGATGTGCTTCGAGCAGGTCGGGCAGGTAGTGCAGATTCACGATAATGCGTGGGGGATCGCACGCTTCGACCAGGGTTAGCGCATGATCGATGAGCGGTGTTCCCGCCACTTCGATCAGCGGTTTGGGTTGCGACCGGGTTAGGTGCTTCATCCGCGTTCCGAACCCGGCCGCAAAGATCATGACGGCTGGGGTACGCTTTGGCATTGGTCTTTCAGGCTTTGCAAAATGGCCGGGGTGGGTGCCGGAAGTTCGGAAAGGATCAGCGGGGCGATGGGTGCCGCGGCCGGCTGTGCAAGACCAGTTTCAATGTGGCCCCAAACCCGCGGAATCAAGTCGATGTAAGATGGCTTGCCACGATCCAATGCCAACCGGGTAAAGACGCCAAGTATCCGCAAATTCCGTTGTAGACCAAGCAGCGCATAGGCGTTCCTGAAGTCATCAGGATCGGCGCCCGAGCGGGCGATGTGCCGATCAATCATGGCGCGCTGCAGGTCGGGCGACACGTCTCGGCGCGCGTCTTGGAGGATGGATACCAGATCATATGCGGGATGCCCCAACACGGCATCTTGATAATCAAGCAGGCCGACCCGCATAAGGCCCTGTCGGTCGGGCAGCCAGATCAGGTTTTCGGCATGGTAGTCACGCTGGATCAGCACCGGGCGGACGGCGTCAAGTGGCTTTAATGTAGACTGGAACGCAGCATCAAACCTGTCGCGCGCGGCGGCATTCGCTGATCCGGATGTGGCGCGCTGATACCAGTCAAAGACCAAGCCGGTGGCCTTGGACATGGCGGGGGCATCAAATCGCACTAGGTTCGGTGCGGACGAGTGATGCAGATGCAAAAGCACATCAACCGCAGCTTTGTAGAGCGGTTGTTCAAGTTGGGGGTTGGCAGCGATCACGCGCGCAAACAGATCATCGCCCAAGTCCTCGATCAGCAGAAAACCGCGGCTGACATCTTCGGCATATATCTTGGGGGCGGAAAGCCCTGCATATCGCAAAATCTGGGTCACAGACAGAAAAGGCCGCACATCCTCGCCCTTCTGCGGCGGGGCATCCATCAGGATGCGGGTCTCACCGCCCAGCGTCAGGCGTTCATAGGTGCGGTTCGATGCGTCCCCCGCGATCAGAACGCGCACCGCATCATCCCATCCACTGTGCCTTAGGAAGTCGGATTTCAGTGCCGCGCGGTCAGACATGAGCGGCCATGTTTTCCAACCGGCGCGCCCATTTTGGATCGGTCCAGTTGAATGTCGCACGCCGGCCATCTTTGGCCATTTGAATATCCAGACAAAGCGCCTCTGAAGGAGCGAGCGAACCCAGCCGGTCCGGCCATTCGATCAGACAGATTGCGTCTTGAAACGCTTCCGTCAAGCCAAGCTCATCCACCTCCATCGCCGTCGATACCCGATAAAGATCCGCATGCCATAATGGACCCTGCACTGTGTCGTAAACCTGCACCAGCGTGAAGGTCGGTGACGGCACGTCCTCTGGTACAAACAAAATCGACCGGATCAGGGCCCGCGCGAAATGCGTCTTGCCTGTGCCCACGTCTCCGGTCAGCAAAACCGCGTCCCCCAACGCCAGCAAAGGACCCAAGGCGCTGCCAGCACGGACGGTCGACTGCTCGGTTTTCCAATGTTGAACAAAGGGGGCGGTGATCATGCCAGCAAACTACCGCCATCGCCGGGCGCTGCAAGCAGGAACGGTCAGGTCGCGGGCGTGCGCTGTGTCTGGAGGTGAACGGCCACCTCAATGAACCTGATGACCGTTGCACCCGACGCAATGGGCGACACATGTGCAATCAAGGGTCCAAGCTCTTGGTGCTGCACCCTGACGTCCCAGGCCGCGCGATCGCCCAGTTTCATCACGAAGTCACGCATATCTCCCCAACCGGGATCGGGCGCACATCTTTCTTGCCAGACCTGGAGACAGTCCACGATAGTCACGTCCGCAAAGCTGTTGTCGGGGTCCAGCTTCCACAAGTCGCGATAGGCGGCGTTGCAAAATGTCAGGACACCTGCAGAGGAGAACACAACCAGCGCATCCTCGAACGTGTCCATCAGAGATTGTCCCAGTTCAAGCTCGGCACGGAAGTTGCGGGTCAGCGAAATCTCGGCCGTGATGTCCTCGATCAAAAAGGCGATGGCACCGTCCGGGTGGGGGCGACCATTCACCCTGTAGGTATGGCCACTGTCGAGGGTCCAGGTCTCTTGATAGCTGCCGTGAGAGGCAGCGTTTATCATCTCTGATATCTCTTGCCGCCAAGACCCGTAATTCTTGGGTTCGGGCATCACACGATTGTCCCTCAGCCTGTCGAAAAACGACAGCATATCGGGGCGCCCGCTCAGGAACTCGGCGGGCAGGGATGTCAAATCGACGAGCGCCGGATTGAAAAGTGCCAGTTGCCCGTTGCGATCAAAAATCGCCAGCCCGATGGAAAGCTGCGCAAATGTTTTGGCGAGCGTTTGCACAAAGTTGCGCTGTGCGACTTCGGCTTGAATGACGGCGTTGATGTCAACTGCATGAAATACGGTGGCGTCAGTCGCCTTGGTTGCGGTGACGCTGTACCATTCGGTTGTATCCGTTTTGTCCGACTTGACCGGGACGCGCACGGCAGATTTTCCCGTGAGGTCGCTGGGCGTGAAATCGAAGAGCGGCTTGGTATCATGTGCATCTGGTCCACCCACTGCACTTTCCAGCGAGCCATATGCGGTGTTGCGCCAGACAACCGTGTTCGCCGCATCTTCAAGCCAGATCGGATAAGGCGCGGCCAGCGCTGCAAGACGCAAGCTGTCAAGCTCGGTCTCCATCAAACGGATCGCGTGTTCGGTGCTTGCATTGGTCGATACCCGATCCTCGATGTCGATCCGCGTCATGTCGGTGTCACGGTGGAGGTGCAATATCGCGCTGTCATCCGGGCGCGCGGCGGTCAATGTCAGCGTGCTTACGCGGTCGAGGTCCTCATCATCAGGGATGCCGGGGAAGCGCGCGCTTAACGCGGTCTTCATCGCTTGCCAATCCGTGACGCCGGATTGGCGCGTCAGAGCCGCTTCCGCTTCGGGAGATGCATGTTCAAGATCAACGCCGTCGAACAGGAACGACAACGCCATGTCGCCGCCCGAATGGGGAGCACCCGTGGAAAGCACGGGTCGTCTGAGATAGAGGATGCCCGCGACCACCGCAAGGAACGCGGACCCGAACAGCACAAACATCTCGACCAGCAGCATCGTCTGACCTTTCACCACCCCATGCACTATTCGGTCGGGATGGTTAACGCCATGTTAACGCTGATGGCCGTTAGACCTGAATTTGCTCATTTCGACCCAGCGCAACCGCCTTTTCACCGCTGCGCGCGTCAACCTTTTGACGTGGCCAAACCACTTCGACAATTGCGCCGATATGCGTATCGCTGGCGTCCCGCGCGGCGTAGGGGTCAGCGCCATTGGCAAAAGTCAGTTCGGCCCCTGAACGCTCAAGCAATGTCTTGGCAATGAAAAGACCCAGCCCCATCCCTTCGTATTCTGGTCGTTGCGCACGGTCAGAGGAGGATCGCCGGCGCCGCACGAAGGGGTCACCGATCCGGCCCAGAAGCTGTGGCGGAAACCCCTGGCCGTCGTCGATAATGCGAATGGTAATCAGCTCGTTGGTCCAATGTGCTTCGATCCAGACCGTTGAACGGGCAAAATCGACGGCGTTTTGCACCAGGTTGCGCAATCCGTGAATGATTTCTGGCTGGCGCAGGATTGCGGGTTGATCAATCTCGTCTCCAGCATCTGGATCGTGGGCGTATTCAACGGATTTACCACGATGGGTGTGGGGTTCAGCAGCCTCTTGGACCACTGCCATCAAGGGGGCCTGCCGCAGGTGCAGATCGTCTTTGCCCGCCCGCCCCATGTCGCGTAGAATGTCGCGGCAGCGATCAGCCTGTTCACGGATCAGGGCCGCGTCTTCCTGCAATTCAGGCAGGTCTGTCAGTTCCTCAATCAATTCAGCGCTGGTCAGCTTAATCGTGGCAAGTGGCGTGCCCAACTCATGCGCTGCGGCGGCGACCACACCACCAAGATCGGTCAATTTCTGTTCTCGCGAAAGCGCCAGTTGCGTAGCCGACAACGCGTCAGACATGGAATGAATCTCGGAAGTGACGCGGCGGGAGTAGAGGCCGATGAAGCAGATGGCGATGACCAGTGCGATCCAGTTTCCAAAAACAAAAAGATCGGGGATGCGCAGGATAAAGCCCTGTTGGGTGCGCAGGGGCAAATGGTAGTCGGACAGGATCGTGACGATCACGATGGCCGTTGCCCCCACCAGCAGTGTCGACCGGGTTGTCAGGACGGCGGCCGATATTGTAACGGGCCCCAGCAAAAGCAGCGCAAACGGGTTATTCAGCCCGCCCGTCAGGAACAACAGGAATCCCAATTGAAGCACGTCGAATAGAACCATCAAGAGGTTCTCAAACTCGCTCAGGCGCTTGTTCTCGGGAAAAATAAAAATCGCGATCAGGTTGCCGATCACCGACACGCCGACGGCCAAGTAACACAAACCCAGTTCAAGCTGCAGGCCGTAAAGCCGCTGGGCCACGGTCAGCGCCACAAGCTGGCCGACGATGGCCACCCAGCGCAGCAGGATCATGGTGCGCAAGCGAATCCAGTTTGAGCGTTGCTGACCGGTTAGCAGGCCAATATCAGGTTGCGCCATTCTGTCACTTCTTCGTTTATTGAACTCGGGGTTCAGATTGATAGCTAAGAGATAACCCCAGCCCGGAGGCCGAACATGACCCGTATCATCGCACCCGTTGCCGCCATTGTCGCCGCACTTTTTCTTGGGGGTCTCTGGTGGGTCAGCCAATCCGGGGACGAAGACACTGCTTTTGCCCAATGCAATGCCACACAAGTTGCTGGGGAAGGCAACCAGATCGGTGGACCATTCGAACTGGTCAATGCCGAGGGGCAAACCGTCACGGATCAGGATGTGATCACCGAACCAAGCCTGATCTATTTCGGCTACACGTTCTGCCCCGATGTGTGCCCGTTGGATACCGCCCGTAACGCCGAGGCCGTGGATGTTCTGGCTGAGCGTGGCATGTCGGTAACCCCGGTGTTTATCACCATTGACCCCGAACGGGACACACCCGACATCGTGGGTGATTTCGCCTATAACCTGCATGAAAAGATGATTGGGCTGACCGGATCACTGGAACAAACCGACGCTGCAAGTAAGACTTATCGCACATATTACAAAGCGCATGACAAGTCGGACGAGTTTTATCTCGTCGATCACTCGACCTTTACCTACTTGGTGATGCCGGAGCATGGATTTGTCGAGTTTTTCCGGCGGGATGTGAGCGCTGATGCGATGGCGGATCGGGTTGCATGCTTCGTTGAAAACGCCTGAAATCGCGGAAAAATTTGACCCCGCTACTCTCGCGCGCCATATTCTCGAACAGCCAGAAAAATAAGCGGGAACTGGAGACGTTGATGGCCGATGCAGCATTGCGGGACTTGGGCGAAGACAAATCGCTTTTGCTTGTTGACGACGATGAACCGTTTCTGCGGCGGCTTGCCAAGGCAATGGAAAAACGCGGCTTCGAGATTGAAACCGCGGACAGCGTGACCGCAGGCAAAGCCATCGCAACAGCCCGCCCGCCCGCCTATGCGGTGGTGGACCTGCGGCTTGAGGACGGCAACGGGCTGGATGTGGTCGAGGTGTTGCGGGACAAGCGGCCCGATGCACGCGTTGTGGTGCTGACAGGCTACGGTGCCATCGCAACCGCTGTTGCCGCGGTTAAGATCGGGGCGACGGATTATCTGTCGAAACCGGCCGATGCGACCGACATTACCAATGCGCTGCTGGCCACCGGGGATGACCTGCCGCCGCCGCCCGAGAACCCGATGAGTGCCGATCGCGTGCGGTGGGAGCATATACAGCGTGTCTATGAATTGTGTGATCGCAACGTGTCGGAAACCGCGCGGCGGTTAAACATGCACCGGCGGACCTTGCAGCGTATCCTGGCGAAACGCTCTCCACGCTAAGAGGTCGGATGGGGGCTGTCTGCCCCCCGGCCTGCGGCCTCCCCCCGAGGATTTTTTGAAACAGAGAAGGGACAGACCGGCACTGTGAGAACTTTGTGGTTTTCAATGTCTGAAAACGATGTGGTGATTCCGGGCTGCGACCCCCCGCACCCCATCGTCATGGTGGCGTAACGAAGCAGCAACGAACTCAAAGATCGTAGCGTTTGAGGATTTTGTCGACCAACTGACCGTTGGCCATCTCATAGCCTTCGATCCGTCCGTAATCCTGAAATCCGCGGGATTGATAGTAGATCAAGCCACCTTCGTTGTCCGCGCGGATATTGGCGTTGATCCAGGTGTAGCCAAGGTCTTTTGCAGCATTGCGGGTGGCATCAAACAGCTTTGATCCAATGCCCAGACCGGTCTGGCCGACCTGAACAAACGTCGCAATTTCAGCAGCGTCTGCGGGCAGGTAATCGCCGCCTTGCGCGATCCACTGAAAGCCGACGACCTGTTCGGCCTCATTCAAGGCCACATGCCACGCGGCGCGTCCCTTCTCGGCCATCCACTCTACCAGATCATTGCCAGATACGGTGTTTGCGATCGCCGTTGTGCTGCCTTCCTGGATAATCGGGTTCAGCAGATCAGCCATCGACGGGGCATCAAGCGCGATGGCGCGGCGGACGTGGATCATGTGCATTGCTCCATCAATTCGGCGTGTCGGGCCGTAAATGCGTTGCGGGTTTCGACGGGCGGGCGCAGGACGATCTGCAAGGCGTCGATCAAAGTCTGGTCGGGCGTGCCAAAGAACTTGCTGGCCTCGGCTTCGGTAAATCCGGCAATCTGGGTGGCTTCCATCCACGCGCTGATCTTGTCGGCCTTCTTGATCTGGCGTTTGATCTGTTGCGGCACTTTGGCGGGCAAGCCGAAGCGGATGTGCACCGCTGCTTCAAGCCGTTCATCCAGCACTTTGTAGTCCGGTCCAACCGCGGCTTTGACTGGCGAAATCATGTCGCCGATTACGTATTCTGGTGCGTCGTGCAGCAACGCGGCCAGCTTCCACTTTGCCGGAGCCTTGGGTGCGATCCGGCCAAAAAGCGTCTCTACCAACAGGGAATGCTCGGCCACAGAATAGGCATAATCCCCCGCTGTCTGACCGTTCCACCGCGCCACAAAGGCAAGACCGTGGGCAATATCCTCAATCTCGATATCCATGGGTGTCGGGTCCAGCAGGTCGAGCCTGCGGCCCGACAGCATTCGCTGCCATGCCCGGGGTTGTTTGGCCATATGCGCCTCCGATCTCGCCAGTCCTAGCGCAGCCGCTCATGGGGTGAAAGCGATGGTGTGGGTGGTATCGGCGCTTAGGTCACAAATATACAAAGGCTGACGCAGGAACCGGGAAGACCAGACGGGTTTTACTTTGGCAGAATGACCCTATGGAACGCGCCGTCTTGTCGATGATTCTCGTTGCCGCTGCGACCTCTGCCGCTCTTGCAGAAACGGTCTGTATGGACGCTGCGGAAATGGAGGCAGCTCTGATTGACTGGTATGGCGAAGCACCTGTACGCGGCGCCAAAGCCAAAGATCAGCAATTGTGGGCGTCAGATGCGACCGGGACCTGGACCCTTATGCAATTGAACAGCGACGGCACCGCATGCGTGCTGGGACAAGGGCAGAACTGGAGCGGTTCCGGCGACCCTTTGGTTGCGTTGCGCAGGTCTCTCGACAAATCAGATGGCGCGGTGACAACAGAGGTGACGGCATTCATGGCCCTGCTGTCGGCAGACCGCCAGGACATGGCCGCGCGCCGCGACCCTTGACCGCGATTGCCCCTGCTGGGGGTCGGTGTTATCTGCCTTTCAATTCGATTTGAAAGGACAAACGGATGAGTCAGGACTACGTCGTCAAGGACATTGCGTTGGCCGATTACGGCCGCAAGGAACTGGATATCGCAGAGACGGAAATGCCGGGCCTGATGGCATGTCGCGAAGAGTACGGTGCAAGCAAGCCGTTGTCCGGCGCGCGGATCGTGGGCTCGTTGCACATGACAATTCAGACCGCGGTTCTGATTGAGACGCTCGTTGAACTGGGTGCAGATGTACGCTGGGCGTCGTGCAATATCTTTTCGACGCAGGATCACGCAGCCGCAGCCATTGCGGCGGGTGGCACGCCAGTTTTTGCCGTCAAGGGACAATCGCTTGAAGAGCATTGGGATTATCTGGACCGGTCGTTCCAGTTTGCGGACGGACCAAACATGATTCTGGACGATGGCGGCGACGCGACCCTTTACGTTTTGTTGGGTGCGCGCGCTGAGGCGGGCGAAGACATCATCCCTGTGCCGACATCTGAAGAAGAAACCGTGATCAAGGCGCAGATCGCCAAGCGGATGGAACAAAGCCCCGGCTGGTTCACGAAGATGCGCGACCAGATCAAGGGCGTGTCCGAAGAGACCACGACAGGCGTGCACCGTCTGTACGATCTGGTAAAGCAGGGGCAGTTGCCCTTCCCCGCGATCAATGTGAACGACAGTGTCACCAAGTCGAAATTCGACAACAAGTATGGCTGCAAGGAATCGCTGGTGGATGGCATTCGCCGCGCCACCGACACCATGATGGCGGGCAAGGTTGCAGTGGTCATGGGCTATGGCGATGTGGGTAAGGGCTCGGCCGCGTCGCTGCGCGGTGCGGGTGCACGCGTGAAGGTAACGGAAGTAGACCCGATCTGTGCGTTGCAGGCGGCAATGGACGGGTTCGAGGTTGTGCTGCTGGAAGAGAACCTTGACGCTGACATCTTTATCACCACCACGGGCAACAAGGACGTGATCCGGATCGAGCATATGCGCGAGATGAAGGACATGGCCATCGTCGGCAATATCGGCCACTTCGATAATGAAATTCAGGTTGCGGCTCTGAAGAACCACAAGTGGACCAGTATCAAGGAGCAGGTGGATATGATCGAGATGCCGTCGGGCAATCGGATCATCCTGCTCTCCGAAGGGCGCTTGCTGAACCTGGGCAACGCGACGGGCCACCCATCCTTTGTCATGTCGGCATCCTTCACCAACCAGGTTCTGGCGCAGATTGAACTGTGGACCCGCAGCGAGCACTACGAAAACGACGTCTACATCCTGCCCAAGCATTTGGACGAAAAAGTTGCGCGTCTGCATCTGGAACGGATCGGTGTGAAACTGTCGAAGCTGGATTCAGAGCAAGCTGCCTATATCGGTGTTGCACCCGAAGGCCCGTTCAAACCGGAGCATTATCGTTATTGATCAAAACGGCGGGGTGTCACCCCGCCTTACGGCTTGGCCCTAGCCGTTGTCGAGTGCCAAGCCGATCCCCACGATGGAGCCGAGCACGCCAAAAACCGTGCGCACGGATGTCACCGGGCTTTCGGTGGCGAGTACCAGATCGCCCGGATTGATGTTGAACTTGCGCGCAGCAAAGAGCGACTGAGCGGACGTGAGATCAATCGCGAACACGACCTGGGCTTTCTCGGGTCCTGTGCCATCCCGCCGAACATCTTCGCTCGCATAGTCACGCAAAATCAAAACTCCCTTGGGGTTGGCGCGTGTATCGCTCAGCCCATTGACCAGGGCCAAAGCCTCGACCGCGTTGATCTGTTCCTGGGTGAAGGGCACCAGGGTCTCGGCTCCCGTGGCACCCAAGGCGACAAAGTATCTTTCGTCTTCCTCGACGATAATCTGGTCACCACCGCGTAGAATGACGTTCGCAGACGGACGCTTGAACAGGTCATCAGCTCGGATGCCATAAGATTGGCCATTACGGATGACACGCACCAGGGGATGCTCGAAGTCAGGCAGTATTCCACCCGCCGCCGATATCAAGCTGAGGATTGAGTAGTTTCGATTGGGCAGCGGGTAGGTTCCCGGGGCGCTGAAACCGCTCACCGCATCCACGGAATTGTCTGGGCCAGAGGTGACCGCCAGTTGCACCTGTGGATCGGGAATCACGACACCCAATTGTTCTTCGATTTGTCGCCGGGCAGCGTCTGGTGTCGCACCGCTGACGCGCACTTCATCGATATAGGGCACAAAGATCATTCCGCTGGGCGACACGGTCACACCCTGAAGCACAACGCGCTGCTGGGTCTCACCGGTCAACAGCGAGTTCTCTTGGCTGTCCCAGATGACCAGATCGACGGTGTCGCCCGGTCGAATGACATTGGATTTGGGACCGGGATCGCGGGTAAACCAGCGATAGTGCCCCTCCCATCCGGTTGCGGGCCATTTAGCAAGTAGGCCGACACTGGTAACCGTAATCGGCACAACGGAAAAGGATGCTTCCTCATCGTTTTGGCTGCGCACTACTTCGTTCTGAATGGCGGCACCTCTTGGCAAGGCGCAAGCGCCGAGCGCAAGAAAAAGCAGAGCGATTGATGTCAAAAGACGAATGGGATGGCGCAAAATCTGTCCCCTGATCGGTAAGTGTCTCTACCACCCAGGGTTGTAGCTTGGATTTTGCGCCTCTCATACTGGTTTTTTTGTTTTCATGCCGGCAATTGCCGACGGAACCCAGCTACCAGCAATTTATTGATTATTTTAGGTGCTACGGGCGTCAGGGTGACCCATATCTTCGGCTTCGATGACGTCAGTGTCGTCACCAACAGGAACCACGCTGCTGTCGGATGACGCGGGCTTGCCCACCAGAAGCGGCAACATCTCGCTGCCACCGGGCAGCGATAGTTCAACAGCAGGCGGGCGTTTCCACGTCAGAGTGTCGAAGGCACCGCAATTGTCGCAAGTCGGCGACCAGACCCCAAGGATATTTTGGCAATTGCCGCACACCCATTGCGGGCCACGCGGCGCGGTTACGGCACGGGCCAGCCAGCCCTGAACCACCGCATCGGTGGCCCCCTCGCCCCGCTCAATGGCTGCCATCAGCGTCAACGACCGCGTGGTCGGATCGCTCTCCGCCAAATCGCCAAGCGCGCGGCGGGCGGAAGGAAAATCCTCGGCGGCGATGTGCAATTCGCTCAGCAGCATCCGGGTTTCGGGGTGATCCGGCTTGGACCTTGTCAGCGCGCCAAACCGTTTAAGGCGTGCCTCCGAACTTTCATCCGGCTCGATATCTGCAAAGGCAGCTGCCACATCTGGGTGAGGCTGTGCGTCCCACGCTTTTTTAAGTACGCGGGTTGCATAGCGTTTCTGACCCTTTTCGATATAGCCATGCGCTGCCATGACCGCGGCGGGGATCAAGTCTGGTGACAGGCGGTTCGCTTCGATGGATGCCTCGCGCGCTTCGATGGTCTCATCTTCTTCAAGCACCTTCTTGGCCTCGCTCAGGGCGAGAACCGCATCACGTCGTTTGTGCACGTCGCGGGGCAGATTGCCGTATTTCAGCTTTGCGCTCAGCGTTTCACGCGCGCCGGTCCAGTCCTGCTTGTCCGCTTGCAGCTTGAGCAGGATATCTTGCGTTTCCTCGTGTTTTGGTTTGATGGCAAAGGCTTTCTCGGCGAGTTGCAAGGCGGTCTCGGTGTCGCCGTCTGCCAGTTTCTGTTTCATAATTCCACGCACGCCGACAAAGCGGGTCGCGTCATTTGTTACCAGCTTGCGATAGGTTTCTTCGGCCTTTTTCCGGTCACCGGCCATCTCGGCGGCCTGCGCCGTCAAGAGACTGGTGAGTTCAGGGCGATCCAGATAGCGATCTGCCTTTTCAGCCTTGGCCAGCGCTGTGCGCGCTTCACCCGAGGCGAGTGCCATCATCCCTTCAGCCAGGGCGTCGTATCCCTTGGAATACTTGCGGCGCTCGAAATACCGCGAAATTGCGGTATCGTCGCCGTTCAGGAAATGCCAGACGGCAACCAACAGGCCCAGCAGCTTCAAAAGCACCCAAACCGCCAAGACCAAAGCAACAAGTGCGATGACGGATTGCAATGGGCCCAGCGTATATTCCTTGCCCGCGACAGCAATTTGAATGCCACCTTCGGTTTCAAGCAACCAACCGGCCCCCAGGGCAAGCGCCGCGACAGCGACCACGAAAATGACGATTTTTACCAATGACCAAATCATAACGGGCCCCTTCAGAGTGCCGATAGGCGTTGTGCCAGAGCGTTTGCAGCGGTGACCGCCTGATGACGCTGTTGCGCCCGCTCCAACCAAGGTGCCAGTGCCTCGCGTGCTGCATCTGGCAACGCATCCGCTTCGGCGAGCGCATCGCCTAGACGGCCATCACGCGCGGCCGCTTCGACCCGCGATAGCACGGCGTCGGGGTCGGACCCTTCGCGTGGCAGAATAGACCGGGTGCCCAATTGGCGCTCAAAGAATGCGCCAAGACCGCCACCCCCTTCGGCGGACCGCGCCGCAGCAAGGGATGCTCGGGCAGCGTCCGGGATATTTGCTTGAAGCGTAGCCAACGGTGCAACCCCGTCAGTGGCTGTGGCGCGTAGGGGTTCGGGTATATCTGTCACACCGGCGGCCTCAAGATCACCCAATGCGGCGGCGAACGGGGCGCCGTTGTCCACAGCCGCTAGAACACGGCTGACGGCGGCGCGTGCAAGAGTAGCGCTCGCCGATGCTTCGGCGTTTTCACGGGCCAACCGCGCATCCGCCAGCAAACGGTCAATCTCATCCTGCTGAGCCGTCGCCGTCGCGCGCAAATCAGCAAGTGCCGCGTCAATGGCCGCATCTGGAACAACCGCAGGCTGACCCGAAATGGCATCGATGCGACTGGCCAAGGTTTCCACTTGCTGCTCCAGGGGGCCAAGGTCAACCGTCTCGGCGGGCGCGGCTGTTGGCAAAGCCTCTGGCAAGGCTTCGATATCGCTGTTCAGTGCCGCCACACGCGCATTGGTTTCATCCAGTTGAGCGGTCAGATCGACAACGGTGTTGTTCAATTGCTCGACCAGTTCAGCATCTGCTCCGACGGTCGTGCTACGAGGCGGAAAGATTGGGTCCAGTATCTCGGATCGTCCAGCGATAAATCCAAAGAGCGCGGTGATAATTCCCGCAAAGACCAAAGGCAGCACACTGGGGCGTTCTGATTCGGGTTGCGGCGGGGGTGGGGGCGCTGCGGGTACCGGCTCGGACTGTGGCTCAGGGTCCGGCTCAAGCGTTTCAAACTCTTGCTCGCCAATTTCCACCTCAGCCTCGGTTTCACGCTCTGCCTCAAGAATTTCAGCCTCAGGCTCTGCGGTGGCTTCAGCTTCAGCGATGTCTACCTCTTCAGCCTCGCCCTCAATAACGTCGGTGGTCATCACGTCTTTTGACAGATCCGTCCCCAGATCCTCCGCTGCGTCGACAGAGAGGTCCACCTTGTCAGACTGTTCGGTATCGATCTCAGGCGTGTCCGAGGGTTGATCGTCTTGGGGTCCCTTTTCCGGACGTTTGCGTTTGGCCAAGGACATTCCCCTTCCGATTCTCACTTACGGGCGCTGTGCCGATACAGAGTCTACCTCGCGCCCCCCCGCCCCTCAACCCGAACGAATGGCAAGACTAATCGCGTCATACATCGCTTGAGCGTCCGGGCGAGCCGCCACGAAGTCAACATCAGCCGAAGGCGAGGCCTTGGCCACGGCAGGGCTTAGGGCGACCACACGCAACGATGTGGCGCGCGTCATGCAATTTGCAAATTGTCTTGCCGTTCTGGGCGAAAACAAAGGCACGATAACAGGTTGCTCGCTGGCCAGCGCCTCAAGCGCAGCCTCCGACAGCGGGCGCAGCGACTGGTCATAAACCACAATCTCGCGCACAGAATGACCCACTGATCCGAGATGCCCCGCTACATCACCTCGGGCGTGGCGACCGCGCAAGTGGACCAGCGGTGCGCCGGGGGGCAACTTTGTCAAATACACGATCAGGTCGGCGGCGTCCCGACCGGTCTCTTCCGCCACCCATCCACGGCTGCGCGCATAATCTGCTGTGCTCGATCCGACACAATAAGCCGTCTGCCCCCCACCCTCCGGTGCATGCGCGACACCATTGGATGACGTAAAAATCGCCACCTCATGCGGCGCCACGGTGTCGGATGATCCAACCGGAACAATCTCAAGCAAGGGGCTGAACAGCGGTGTCACCTGCGCCCGCAGGTGGCGTGGCATCGCATCCACAAAGCGCTCTGCGGCGGCGCGGGGGCGTGTCATCAGCAAGGTGACGGAGGGGAGAGATGCATTGTTTGCCACGGCTTATGCTGTTACCTCGCACGCGCCTGTGGTGCAACGGATGGGCCATGACCAACCCTGTGACAGTATTGGGACTCGAGAGCAGCTGCGATGACACGGCGGCGGCAGTCGTGCGCGGCGTGCCCGGTCAGATGCAGGTGTTGTCTTCGGTCGTGTTTGGGCAAGCTGACCTGCATGCCGACTTTGGAGGTGTCGTGCCCGAGATCGCGGCCCGTGCCCATGCCGAACGGCTGGATATGTGCGTTGCAAGGGCGTTGGAGCAGGCGCACCTCACTCTGTCGGATGTTGATGCAATTGCAGCAACCTGCGGGCCGGGCCTGATCGGTGGTGTCGTGGCAGGCGTGATGACGGCGAAGGGGCTGTCTGCCGCGACAGGTAAGCCGTTTTACGGCATCAATCACCTGGCTGGGCATGCGCTGACACCGCGCCTGTCACATGGCATCCCCTATCCTTACCTGATGCTTCTGGTGTCAGGGGGACATTGTCAGTTCCTGCTGACCCACGGGCCCGACCAATTCACGCGGCTGGGCGGCACCATCGACGACGCCCCCGGCGAGGCATTTGACAAGGTGGCCCGCCTGATTGGCCTGAGCCAGCCCGGCGGGCCCGCAATCGAGACCGCGGCGCTCCGGGGTGACCCAGTCCGGTTTTCGTTTCCACGCCCGCTTGCCAATAAACCGGGATGCGATCTGAGCTTTTCAGGTCTTAAGACTGCCGTGCTGCGCGCCCGCGATGATCTTGTCGCCATTCAGAACGGCCTGACACCACAGGACCAAGCCGATCTCGCGGCCTCTTTTCAGGCAGCGGTGACGAATAGTTTGGCTGGCAAGGCGCGCCGGGCGCTCGATGCGTATCTGGACTTGGACCCAGATATTCCGACCTTGTGCGTTGCTGGCGGCGTGGCCGCAAATATGACCATTCGCACTGCGTTAGAGACTGTTTGCACCGACGCTGCCACCGCTTTCAATGCACCGCCACTGTCACTTTGCACGGACAACGCAGCCATGATTGCAGCGGCAGGCATTGAACAGATGCCGCTGCGTGACCCGGACGGGATGGACCTGTCCGCCCGCCCGCGTATGCCTTTGGATACGCATAGCGCCGCGATGCTTGGCTCGGGTAAGAAAGGCGCCAAGGCATGACTATCGGGATCATCGGCGCCGGGGCCTTTGGCACCGCGCTGGCAATCGCCCTGGCGCCATATCAACCTGTCACCTTGTGGGCGCGTGATGCCAAACAGGCCAGGGATATGACCGACACCAGGCAGAACCCGGCGCGTTTGCCCGGCCTTGATTTACCAAGAGAAATCAAGATAACCGACCAATTAGAGAATGTATTGGCCTGTCCTACACTGCTCTTTGCGATCCCTACACAGCGGTTGCGCCGGTTTCTGGTTGGGTTGGACCTGTCGACACACAAGGCGGTCGCCTGCTGTAAGGGAATTGAGGTCGCCACAGGCGTTGGACCCACATCTATTCTGGCGGGCGCACGGCACGCCGCGGCGCTGACTGGGCCCAGCTTTGCCGATGATATCGCGCGTGGGCTGCCGACGGCTCTGACGCTTGCCTGCGCAGACGCCGACACCGCCGCAACACTACAAAGCCTTTTGTCGACACCCAGACTGCGCCTTTATCGAACGTCGGATGTAAAGGGGGCCGAACTTGGCGGCGCGCTCAAGAATGTCATTGCGATTGGCGCGGGCGCTATCATAGGCGCAGGTTTGGGCGACAGCGCGCGTGCAGCTCTCTTGACCCGTGGCTTTGCCGAAATCCAGCGCGCCGCCATCGCGCTGGGCGCACAACCAGAAACGCTGATGGGGCTTAGCGGTCTTGGGGACCTGACGCTAACCTGTACGTCGGAAAAGTCCCGCAACTACCGTCTGGGCCTTGCTCTTGGGGCTAGAACAGAATTTGATACTGCCATCACCGTCGAAGGGGCAGGCACGGCGCGGGCTTTGCGCATCGTAGCGGCCAAGCACGGGCTCGACCTGCCGATTTGCGCCACCATCGCCGAGTTGTTGGACGGAAATGTAGATGTAGCGGAAGCGATGCGCCAATTGATGGCTCGCCCGCTCAAGGAGGAATGACATGCTGTTTGCCCTGATGGCCTTTGACAAAGATGGTGCATTGGATGTGCGCATGGACAATCGCCCGGCGCATCTTGCGTACCTGGACAGCACGGGCGTCGTCAGACAAGCAGGTCCGTTCCTAGATGACACCGATAGCCCCTGCGGATCACTGATCGTGCTTGAGGTCGACAGCATGGCTGACGCCAAGGCCTGGGCAGAAGGTGATCCCTACGCCAAGGCGGGCCTGTTCCGCGACGTGCAGATCAAAGCGTGGAAACAGGTGATCGGGTCATGAAATACTGGCTGTTCAAATCTGAACCCTCGACCTGGAGCTGGGACCAGCAGGTGGCCAAGGGTGACAAGGGCGAAGAATGGGATGGCGTGCGCTACTATCAGGCGCGCAATTTCATGCGCGACATGAAGGTGGGGGATCGCGGGTTCTTCTATCATTCCCAGACCGAAAAGGCCGTTGTCGGCATCGTCGAGGTTATCGCCGAAGCACATCCCGACAGTACAACGGACGATGACCGTTGGGAATGCGTGGACATCAAGGCCATCGGGCCGGTGGAAACGCCCGTAACGCTCGAAATGGTCAAGGCTGATCCACGATTGGAAGAGATGGCGCTGATCCGCAATTCGCGTTTGTCCGTTCAGCCCGTGACAGATGCCGAGTGGACCGCAGTCTGCGAGATGGCGGGTGTCGTCCCCTAAATTCTTGGGAAATCCCTTATTTTCTGTCAGGCTGCACGCACGAACAGCCGAAAAACGGAGGGACAGATGGGAGTTTTGGCAGTTGTGGTTGCGGGCATCGCCGGGTTCATGTTCGGGGCAATCTGGTACACGATGCTGGCCAAACCGTGGATGGCAGTATCAGGTGTGCCGCTGAACGAGGCTGGTGACGCGCCCGCCAATCAGGCCAATCCAGTGCCCTTTATCACCAGCATCGTTGGCGCGATCTTGGTGGCGGGCATGATGCGCCACGTATTTGTCCTAAGCGGTATCGACAGCTTTGGCGAAGGGTTGGTATCGGGCCTTGGCATCGGTCTGTTTTTGGTCACGCCGTGGATCGCCACATTCTACGCCTTTGGCGCACGACCTTTTCGATTGACGATGATCGACGGAGGATACGCCACGTTCGGGTGCACCACGATCGGTGCCGTTCTGATGCTGTTCTGAAAAAAGGGTTCCGACCTTTGATGGCCAGAACCCTCTTTCACCCCGGTGCACACTCCCAGTGGCCACCGCTTGCAAGGCTGAATTTCGGGCCTGACCTTCTGGTCGGACAATTGCGTGCGTAACCGCATATATCCCAAAACTCAATTCTATAGTGCTTCTGATTGGACCCAAAAAAGAAACACCCGCTTAAGGGCGGGTGTCTCATCCGTTAACGCCGCTATCGCGAATATCAGGCGTAGGCGCTCTCTTTTTTGAAATGCTTGGTCAGCATATAATAAACCACGGCGCGATATTTGTTGCGCTCGGACTTGCCATACGTCTCGATGACGGATGCAATTGCCTCATCCAGCTTGGGTCCATCGGCTAAACCCAGCTTCTTGATGAGGAAGTTTTTCTTGACGGTTTCCAACTCGCCGGGCTGGCTGGACGCGACGGTCGACGCATCGGCATCGTAGATCGACGGGCCGCAGCCGATGGTCACTTTTGTCAGCAGGTCCATGTCCGGCGTCATGCCGCATTTGTTCTTCAGATCTTCGGCATATTGCGCGATCAGATCGTCCCTCTTGCCCATTATTTGTCTCCCAACCGTTGGACTTGGCCACCCTTCGTGACCTTGGGCGCGAGGTTAGAGCAGCAAAGGTGCTGAAACAAAGGAAAAAGTTATGCCAGTTTCCCCCTAAGCAAAAACACGTAAGGGGGCCAGTTCGGGCCCCCTCGTTGTTGCGTAATCAGTGACCTTAGAACTGGGCTTCGATCACCGTATCGTCCGGCAAGCTTTCGACCCCGGTTTCATCGAACTGCGGCATCGCCTCAAGCTCTTCTTCGGTGTATTGTGACAGCTTAAGCTGATCATCTTCGGTCATCGCAAACTCGTCCACATCGATGGCGACGGTATATTCACCAAGTCCGAGAAAGCCACCAATGCCGATAACAGCAGCCTGACCGTCCAGCGCATTGACGACATAGTCGATCTCGCCGATCACCTCATCATTTGCTGACAGCACATTCATGCCCAGCATGTCGGCAACCGTCATCTCGGTGGTTGCTTCGGCGATCTCGGCATCTTCCATGCCGGTTTCAGTGACCGGATCGGTTGGCGCTTCTGAATCCGCCGTGAGTGGCAACTCGTCAGTCGTTGTGGCGTCACCCGATGGGATTGCATCACTTTCCGTCGTTGTCTCGGCCAAATCTTCGGCCTTGTCTGTGTATGTCGCGTTGGCGCTGTCCTCGGCCTTGTCGGACCCGGCATACGCCGTACCAGCAGCCAGAATTGCGGCCAAAGCGGCCGACATTTTCAATGTTTTCAGTGTCATAGGATCCTCCTTGGTTCCATTGGTGGACCAACGAAGGACAGATACGAAGGTTCCCGCCGCCATCACTTTTTCTTCAGCGCAGCGTCAGGATTTCATCCAGCGGCTTTTTGATCTTGGCCACGGCAGGCACGGTGGCATCGTCCGCTGCATGACCCACTGCAATGATCATAGTGGGCTTTTCGCTTTCGGGCCGCCCCAGCAGACCGCCCAGAAATTTCATCGGGTTCGGCGTATGCGTCAGTGTCACTAAGCCGGCAGTGTGCAATGCCGTCAGCAGCATACCCGTCGCGATGCCAACGCTCTCCGGCACATAATAGTTCTTGTACCGCGTCCCATCGTCAAACAGACCATAGCGCTGGGCAAAGACCACAATCAGCCACGGCGCATCCTCAAGGTGCGGCTTGTCGGCATTGGTGCCGATGGGTTCCAGTGCCTTGATCCACTCGTCGCTGGCGCCGCCGTCGTAGAACTTGCGCTCTTCTTCTTCCGCCGCCTCGCGGATCTGCCGCTTGATAGCCGTGTCGCTTATGGCAACAAAGTGCCATGGCTGGTGATTGGCCCCGGATGGCGCGGTGCCCGCCGCGGCCACACATGCCTCAATCACCTCTTGGGCCACGGGACGTGAGGAATAGTCGCGCACGGTGTGGCGTTGCGCCATGAAATCGCGAAACGCGGCCACGCGCTTTAGCATCTCTGCCTCGTCCAGGTCTTGCCGGTCCGGCAGGGGCAGTTGGCTATATTCCAGCTTGTCCTTTGAGAACATCAGAAATCCAGATTCTCGACGCTCAGAGCGTTTTTCTGGATGAACTCGCGGCGTGGCTCCACCACATCACCCATCAGCTTGGTGAACAGGTCGTCGGCCTCGGCCATATCCTCGACACGGACCTGCAACAGCGTACGTGCATCCGGGTCCAGCGTGGTTTCCCAAAGCTGATCGGGGTTCATCTCTCCCAGCCCCTTGTATCGTTGCAAAGACAGGCCGCGCTCGCCCTCATCCAGAATGGCATCCAGCAGGTCCATCGGCCCCATGATCGCCTGTGGCCGGTCCTTTCTGATCAGGGTGGCAGGTGTGCCATAGACATCCTGCAACCCTTGCGTAAATGACCCGGTCTTACGCGCCTCACCCGACCGCAGCATCGGGCCGTCAAGCGTACGCACCTCTTCCACACCGCGCAAGATACGGGCAAGTCGCACGCCCTTGTCCTGCGTGATCCGACCCTGCCAGCCACGTTCCCATTCCAGCGCGATCAGGTTCAGACGTTCGGCCACCTTGTCGGCCACATCTTGCAAGTTACTATCGACTGCTCCGGGCACAAAAGCACCCGCAATGGCCGCCTGCTCCAGAATGTGACGCGGATAGTGGGTGGGAAAGGCCTGTAATACGCGTTTCAACTGCCGTGCGTCTTCGACGACGCGAACCAGATCTTTGCCTACGATTTCCTCGCCATTGCCCTGCCGCAGCATCGCACCTTCGGTGCCCTGTTCGATCAGGTAATCCTCAAGTGCCGTCTGATCTTTCAAATACACCTCGGACTTGCCGCGTGACACTTTGTACAGCGGGGGCTGCGCGATATAGAGATATCCGCCCTCGACCAGTTCAGGCATCTGCCGATAGAAGAACGTAAGCAACAATGTACGGATATGTGCGCCGTCCACGTCGGCGTCCGTCATTATGACGATCTTGTGGTAGCGCAGCTTCGAGATGTCGAATTCGTCGCGGCCAATACCCGTGCCCAGCGCCATGACAAGGTTGCCAATCTCTTGGCTCGACAGCATCCGATCGAACCGTGCCCGCTCCACGTTCAGGATTTTACCGCGCAGGGGCAAGACCGCTTGCGTCCGCCGGTCACGGCCAGTCTGGGCCGACCCGCCAGCGCTGTCACCCTCGACAAGAAACACTTCGGTCTTGCTGGGGTCCTTCTCTGAGCAATCCTTCAATTTGCCAGCAAGGTAGTTCACATCCATCGCCGTCTTGCGCCGGGTGAGTTCGCGCGCTTTGCGCGCCGCCTCACGGGCCAGAGCCGCCTCAATGATCTTGCCCACGATGATCTTGGCCTCGTTCGGATTCTCTTCGAACCACTCGGCCAGTTTTTCGTTGACCAACCCCTCGACCGCTGGGCGCACTTCGGAAGACACCAGCTTGTCCTTGGTCTGGGAACTGAATTTTGGGTCCGGCACCTTAACGCTCAGCACGCAGGTCAGCCCCTCGCGGGCGTCATCGCCGGTGAAGTTCACCTTTTCCTTCTTCGCGATGCCGCTGGTCTGGGCATAGTTGTTGATGGTGCGGGTCAGCGCGCCGCGAAAGCCCGCCATATGCGTGCCGCCATCGCGCTGCGGGATGTTGTTGGTAAAGGGCAGCACGTTTTCATGGTAGCTGTCATTCCACCACATCGCGACCTCAACCCCGATCTCGTCTTTTTCGCCTTGGATAAAGATCGGTTCGGGCATCACAGAGGATTTGGACCGGTCGAGGTACTTTACGAACTCCCGCACACCACCTTCGTAGAAGAGTTCTGAGCGCAGGTGTTCAACGGGCCGTTCATCCACCAGAATGATGCGTACACCCGAATTTAGGAACGCCAGTTCGCGCAAGCGCTTTTCGAGTGTGTCAAACGAGTAGTCGAGATTGGAAAACGTCTCTGTCGAAGCGAGAAAGCGCACCTCCGTCCCGGTGCGTCCACCGGCGTCCCCAACCACTTTCAGATGCTCAACCGTGTCGCCATGGGCAAAGCGCGCCACATGTTCCTTGCCATCGCGCCAAATGCGCAGGTCCAGTTCCACTGACAGCGCGTTCACCACCGACACGCCGACGCCGTGCAGACCGCCCGACACCTTATAAGAATTGCTGTCGAACTTACCGCCTGCGTGCAATTGGGTCATGATGACCTCCGCCGCCGACACACCCTCTTCTTCGTGAATACCTACCGGAATCCCGCGGCCATTGTCGCTGACGGACACGGAAGAATCCGCATGAATCGTGACCGTCACAGCATCCGCGTGACCAGCCAAAGCCTCGTCAATTCCGTTGTCGACGACTTCGTAGACCATGTGGTGCAGACCGCTGCCATCGTCGGTATCGCCGATATACATGCCCGGACGCTTGCGCACCGCTTCCAAGCCCTTGAGAACCTTGATTGAATCCGCGCCGTAATCTTCGGGGGTTTGCTCGTTTTCTGACATTTTTGTGCCCCTTGAGTGGTTGCACAAAATATACTGTTTTTCACAAGGATTGTCACGCAACCGACACAAGATTTTGCGTGTCAGGTCAGGGGGATGATCAAGCCCACACAGATCAGCAAACCACCCGCAATCAGGTTCATCCGGCGCAGGGCACGGGTCGAGGTCAAAAGCCGCCGCGCCCGGTCGATGAACAGCGCCATGATCAGGTTACCGACCAGCGGCACGACCAGAGACAGAAGCACAATCACGGCGACATCCAGTGTTGTGAGCCGCGTCAGATCAAAAAAACCCGGCAGCATGCCCATGTAGAACAGGATCGCCTTGGGGTTACCGAGGATGACTGCCAGACCCGCCAGAAACCCGGCCCACATGCCGGGTCGCGTCAAACGACTGTCCGACCCGATCGTCTTGTCCGCATTGCGGATCACCAGCGCGCCCATCAGCAGGAAAATCCCTGCCGCCACCCATTTCAGGACCGCCAGAAACCCACCATAGACTGACAAGATCCACGTAATGCCAAAAATGGCGAGCAGCGACCACAGCACATCGCCCACCACGACCCCCAGGGCCAACGGCCAGGCTGCCTGGAAGCCTCCCGAAAGGCTGCGCGCGATCAGGCCGACCCACACGGGCCCCGGCGTCAGAAACAGCACCGCCAGCGCACCCGCATAAAGCGCGATGTCCAGCAACTGCAGCGTCATCCCAGCGAAAATTTCTGGTGCAGCGCATTTGCCTCACCCCAAAGGTCGCGCGGATCGGTTCTGCCACTTTCAGCAAGCCAGCGCTCGGCGGATGCTACCTCATCGGCAACCAAAGCGTCCAAGATCGGCTCGGCGACCATGACTTCGGCCCGTTCCTGAACGACCATCTTTTTGGCGGTAAGTGTTTTCAAGGCTTCGGACGTCAGCGCATCCAGATCGCAACCCGCCCGCAGTTCCGGCATATCCATAGGTGGCATCGCGGCATCATTCAGACGCATCCACCGCAAGGCCAGAGCCGGGCGCAAGACATAGAAATACCTCTTGATGCGAACACCACCATCTGGCCCGCGCAACCGCGCCTGCTGACGTCTAAGCAGCGAAAGATAGTGCCAGGTGACGGCCTTGCGGTCCAATGCCCGCTTGGCAAAACCGCGCAATTCCTCGACGGCCTGATCGTCCGCCAAATATCGGATAGGTGACTGCAACCACTCAGCGATCACCGCATTGGACCCCACAGCCAGACAGAGCGCCTTGGACAGTTCCCACCCCGACAAATCCAGTTCGTCATCAATGGGGCGCTCGATGACATCGCGCCGCTTGTCGAGGCGAAAGTGCCAGTCCAGTGGCCGGGCATAGATAAACCGGACGTCGTAATCGCTGTCGGGCGAATGGAAGCCCCATGCGCGTGATCCACTTTCAACGGCAAGCAGAATACGAACATCTTCCTCATCTGCGATGTCGCGCAACCTGTCGCGGATCACGTCAAACATGCCCGGTGACACGGCGTCGTTCATATGGTCCTCACCTCTGAAATGCCGCCTGCGTCAGCGGTGACCTCAACGCTTTGCGCCCGGTCCCCAAGTTCTGAAAACAACTCTGGCCCGGTCCCGGTCATCCACGCCTGCGCGCCCAACGCACAAATCTCGTCGTACAAAGCGGCCCGCCGAGCCTGATCCAGATGCGCCGCCACCTCATCGAGCAGTAACAAGGGTGGCGCCCCGAAATCCCGCGCCAAAGCCCGGGCATTGGCCAGGATCAAGGACACAAGCAAGGCCTTCTGCTCACCCGTCGAACAATCTTTGGCCGGCACGCCCTTGGCTGCGAAAACTCCGTATAAATCAGCGCGATGTGGTCCCAGCAATGTCCGACCCGCCGCGAGATCGCGACTGCGCCCCTCGGCCAGCGCCAACCGCGCATCCTCGACACTGTCAGGCATCCCCAACTCGCCAGGCTCCAACGTCAAATCCGCCGCCGGAAAGGCCGTCTGCGCCCCCGCCTGCCCCTCGACCAGTGCCGCCAACGCCCGCACCCGGTTGCCGTGAATGGCCACCCCCGTTTCTGCCAGGCGCTGCTCCAGCGCGGCATACCAATGGGCATCCCGCACCATATCCTTGAGCAGCCGGTTCCGCTCCCGCATCGCCTTCTCATAGTCCAGCGACACCTGCGCATGATCGGGGATAAAGCTCAACGTCATCCGATCCAGAAACCGCCGCCGCCCCTCAGCCCCCTCGATCCACAGCCGATCCATAGACGGGATCAACCAAAGTACGCGCGCAATACGGCCAAGCGCAGTCTGTGCGGCTGCCTTGCCGTCGATCTTCACCTGCCGGGCGGCCCCCTTCTCAGACCAGGTTTCGACCTCATGCACCTGCTGCAAAGAGTGCAATACCCCAGACAGCTTCCACCCCACCGCTTCCGGCCGCCGGGTCATGTCTTCGGCCGAGGATCGCCGCACGCCGCGACCCGGAGAAAACAAGGATACTGCTTCGAGAATATTGGTCTTGCCCGCACCATTGGGACCAAAGATCGCCACAGGTCGTGCATCCAATTCAAGCCGGGCCAGCTTGTGGGAACGAAAATGAGAAACGGTCAAAGCGGAGAGGGACAGTGCCATCACGGCCCCCTTCTCTGTTTCAAAAAAATCCCCGCCGGAGGCAAGATTTTTCGCCGAAAAATCTTAAACGCGCATCGGCATGACAACATAGACCGCCGACTGGTCTGTGCCCTCGCGCATCAGGGTCGGATCACCGGACGAGTTGAACATGAACACTGCATTCTCGCGATCCACCTGAGATGCGATTTCAAGCAGGTATTTCGCGTTAAACCCAATCTCCAGCCGCTCGTCACCATAGGCAACCGCTAGTTCTTCCTCGGCGGCACCACTGTCCGGCGCGTTCACCGACAGTACCAAGCGATCCTCGTCCAGTTGCAACTTTACCGCGCGTGACCGTTCCGACGAAACGGTGGCGACACGGTCCACCGCCTTGGCAAAATCTGATGCGTCCACCTCCAGTTTGCGTGTGTTCCCGACCGGAATGACCCGCGTGTAATCGGGGAATGTCCCGTCAATCACCTTCGATGTCAGCGTAATATCCGGCGTCGCAAAGCGCACCTTGGTTTCGGACACCGACACGGCGATCTTCATGTCGTCGTCATCCAGAAGCTTGCGCAACTCTCCCACCGTCTTGCGGGGCACGATCACCCCCGGCATCTCCGCGGCCCCCTCGGGCAGATCACTGTCGATCCGCGCCAACCGGTGCCCGTCGGTCGCGACACAACGTAATGCCTTGCCATCATCGCCGTCGGCAATGTGCATATAGACACCGTTTAGGTAATACCGGGTCTCTTCCGTCGAGATCGCAAATTTCGACTTGTCGAACAGACGGCGCAGCTTTGGGGCATCAACAGAAAAATTCGACGCATATTCCGACGAGGCCATCACAGGAAAATCTTCTTTGGGCAACGTCGCAAGTGAAAAGTTCGACCGCCCCGCGTCCACCGTCAACCGACCCGAGGCCGCATCGGCATTCAACGTCACCAATGCCCCATCGGGCAGCTTGCGCACGATCTCGTGCAAGGTCGTCGCGGCCACGGTCGTGGCCCCGGCGCGCTCCACCTGCGCGGGGGCCTTGTCAACCACCTCGATATCCAGATCGGTCGCGCGGAACGTCACATCGGACCCTTCGGCTTCGATCAGCACATTGGCAAGGATCGGGATGGTGTTGCGACGCTCGACCACGGACTGGGCCTGGCTGACCGCCTTCAGCAGCACACCGCGTTCGACACTGATTTTCATGGTCCGTCTCCCCCACCTTGACACCGGGACGGGCAGCCTAGCCCAACCACGGCACTTCACAAGCATTTTATTGCTTGTCGGGTGGATTGCTGGGGCCGTCAAGGCGCGCGCCGCGATGACCGTCCAAAAAGCTGTCGCAACGCGGATTTCTGTGGGCTTTTGGGCGCGCATTCCCAATATTGCATGCAAACTTCCGAGGGGCCGGACAGGTGGCAAGACGCAAGACAACAACCAAGCTTCCCGCGCCATTCCTGCAACGCCTGACCGTCCTGACAGACCGGCTTGAGGGGCAAACCGGATACCCGTTCAACGTGCCGTGGCTTGGTGACGATGACTTTGAACTGCGCTTCACAACCCCGGTGACCATCATCGTCGGCGAAAACGGCACCGGAAAGTCGACGTTGATCGAAGCAATCGCCGCGCTCAGCGGCTATGATGAGGCAGGCGGCGGCAAGGGATACAGACCCGTGGACCATTCGCACGCCATCGACAAAAGCGGTGCTTTGCTGGCGGATGTTTTGCGCGCGGGATGGCTGCCCAAAGTCACAGATGGCTGGTTCTTCAAGGCCGAGGCGTTCTTTTCAGTCGCCCGATATCTGGATGATGCTGCGCGCGAAGGCGGCGGCGCGCCCCCCGACTTCCTGTCGTGGAGCCATGGGGAAGGCTTCGTTCGGTTTTTCGAAGAACGGATGTCTCGTCAGGGCATCTACTTCATGGATGAACCCGAAAGCGCACTCTCCCCGCGCCGTCAGCTTGAACTTTTGCGCATTCTGGATGGTGTCCAGCGGTCTGCAACCTCACAGGTCATCATGGCCACCCATTCGCCTATCCTGATGGCCGTGCCGGACGCGCGGGTGTTGCAAGTCACCCGCCACGGAGTTGCCAAGATCGACTACCGCAGCACGTCTCACTTCAAATTGTATCAAGCGTTCACTGCCGATCCGGACGCGTTTATCTCGGACGCTCTGCGCGGCGAGGAAGAGCGGCATTTCTAAGAAAAAAGGGCGCCCCATAGGACGCCCTTGGTTGTCAAAAGAATAACAGCGTTACGCTTCGAGCGACCGGCGCAGCAACTCCAAATCCTCAGCAATCTGACCGTCGGATTGCTTCAGTTCCTCGATCTTGCGCACCCCGTGCATCACCGTGGTGTGGTCGCGCCCTCCAAACCGGCGCCCAATCTCGGGCAAGCTACGGGATGTCATGTGTTTGGCCAGGTACATCGCCACTTGGCGCGGTCGGGCATAAGCCCTCAAGCGCTTTGGACCGATCATGTCAGAAAGCCGGATATTGTAGTGTTCCGACACTTTGCGCTGAATTTCCTCGACCGTGATTTTGCGTTCGGACGCGCGCAGCACATCCGCAAGACAGTCCTGCGTCAGGTCCATGTCGATCTTGCGACCTACGAGGCTCGCAAAGGCAAACAGCCGGGTCAGCGCCCCCTCCAGCACCCGCACGTTGGTCGAAATGCGGTGCGCCAGAAACTCCAGCACGCCATCCTCAACCCGAAGGCCCGGATAGGTGAGCATCTGCTGCTCGACCTTGGATTGCAGGATGCCCAGGCGCAGTTCGTAGTCTGTGGGGTGCAGATCGACAACCAGACCACATTGCAGGCGCGACTTCACGCGGTCCTCAAGGTCCTTGATCTCGCCAGGTGCACGATCGGCGCTAATGATGATCTGCTTGTTCTGGTCCACAAGCGCGTTGAATGTGTGAAAGAACTCTTCCTGCGTGCTGTCCTTGCCCGCAATGAACTGCACGTCATCAACCATCAACACATCGACCGACCGAAACATCTCTTTGAAATCCATCATCTTTCGGTCGCGCAGGGCCTGTACAAAGCGGTACATAAATTGCTCGGCAGACAGATACAGCACGTTCAGGTCGGGGCGTCGCGTTTGAAGCTCCCAGGCGATGGCGTGCATCAGGTGCGTCTTCCCCAGACCGACACCCCCATACAGAAACAGCGGGTTAAAGGTGACAGGCCCACCTTCCGCCACCCGCTTGGCCGCCGCATGGGCGAGTTCGTTGGGCTTGCCCACCACAAAACTGTCAAAGGTAAACCGCTTGTCGAGCGGCGCCGCCGACAGGCCAGACTGCGCCGACTTGCCCGCCGTGGCCAGGGCCGGACCGGCCGCAGGCGCATCCACGGCTGACGGTCGGTTCTGTGAATTGGCGGCAACAGCAAAGCTCAAACGGCGAATGCTGTCATCCTCGGATTTCAGTTCATGAAGGATCAAATCCGAAAAGTTCTGACTGACGTAATTGCCCATGAAATTCGTGGGCACATCGAATGTTGCTATGCCGTCCCGCAAGTCCCGAAATTGCAGGGGCTCGATCCATGTTGTGTAATTATTTTGGCCTACCGTTTTGAGCAGCCGTTGTCTCAGCTGTCCCCATTTTTCTTGAGTCATGTGCGTTCACCCATCCCTTCTGCCACTGTTACGTCCTGACGATCTATGGCTCGCCAGGTCAGCCCGTCCCAAACTCAGGGCGATCGAAACCAGGCCACTGCCGACGGCGTGACATCGATCCTTCGGATATTCACAGAGATGGCAGCATGCAGTCCCCAAGCCCTAGGGCTTTCCACACGTGCCGTCCGCACACCCAAACTTTTTTGACAGGTCAGGCAGCAGCGTTATGCAGCACACCAAATCGGTTCAGACAATGCCTGTCATCCCCTCCCCGGCCAACCGTATGATCTAAACCACGGTGGCATCGGGCCTGTCCCCCCAAGGCGATTCCAAATCGCAAAACACAGGTATCAAGTTCCTGCGCGCGCCGTCCACAGAACTTAAATGTTGACTCCAAGATTCTGAAAAAAGAATCTGCGCGCCCTTTGTTTTCATGGGAAAAACAAAAAAAGCGCCGCAAAATTGCGACGCCTGTTTGTTGCGCGGATGCCTCAACTTAACCGAGTGCTTTGACCCGTGCCGACAGACGCGACATTTTCCGCGACGCGGTGTTCTTGTGATATACACCCTTGGTCACGCCACGCATCAGCTCTGGTTGAGCCGCCTTGAGCGCAGCCGAAGCCGCGTCCTTGTCTCCCGAGGCAATCGCCTCTTCGACCTTGCGCAAATGTGTCCGGATGCGCGACCGGCGCGCCTTGTTCACTTGGAAGCGTTTTTCGTTTTGACGGGCCCGCTTTTTGGCCTGAGGCGAATTTGCCATGTTATCTCGTCCCAATCTATTGGTGCGGTAGTTTCAAGAAGCCGTGCAATAGGCGGCTTCCCGATCAGAGTCAACGGCCCGCGACGGACCGCGCACATCCGTGCTATACTCGGTGCACTCAGCAGCCACCGGAGGATCACATGACACAACCTATGGCCACTGTTCAGCACGCCCGCGCGCTTTACCGCGCGCATGGCGACAAGGCCGAAGCCCACGCCGCGCAGCACGCCCGTGCCGCCTCGGACGCAGGCAACCACACCGAAGCGGAAGACTGGCACAAGATCCGCGCCACGATTCGCCAACTCAGAGGCGCAAACCAGACATAGCCGCTACTTGTCGCGGAACTGCGCCTCGCGCTTTTCAAGGAAGGCAGACATGCCTTCCTTTTGATCCTCTGTGGCGAACAACGAATGGAACACACGCCGTTCAAACAGCAGGCCCTCGCGCAGCGGCATCTCAAAGGACCGGTTCACAGCTTCTTTCACAGCCATCACGGAAATCATCGACTTCTCGGCGATCTTCTCGGCCGCACCCATCGCCTCTTCCATCAGCTTCTTGGCGGGCACCACACGGCTCACCAGCCCCGACCGCTCCGCCTCTTCGGCGTCCATGAAGCGGCCCGTCAGGTTCATATCCATCGCCTTGGCCTTGCCCACGGCGCGGGTCAGACGCTGCGTGCCACCGATCCCGGCCATGACACCCAGATTGATCTCGGGCTGACCAAACTTGGCCGTATCCGCTGCAATAATGAAATCGCACATCATCGCCAACTCGCAGCCGCCGCCCAGCGCATAACCGGACACCGCCGCAATCACCGGCTTACGCACCCGCACAATGGCATCCGTTTCCGGCCCAAACAGGTCCTCGGTGAACACTTCGGTAAAGGACTTGTCCTTCATCATCGCGATGTCGGCCCCGGCGGCGAACGCTTTTTCCGACCCGGTAATGACGATGCAACGCACCTTGTCGTTTTCTTGGCACCCCGCCATCGCATCGGCCAGTTCTGACATCAGTTGATCGTTTAGGGCATTCAGCGCATCAGGACGGTTCAGCGTGACCTTTGCGATGTGGTCTTCTACGTCGACGATGATCGTCTCATAGGCCATGGGTCTGCCTTTGGGTTGTTGTGTTTCAAGTCGTAACGCTTATCACGAGCGGACCCCGTTTCAAGCTAAGATTGGCACGACCTACAGTAGAACGACGACCGCCCTGACTGAACGATGCGTGCGATGCTCTGTGAACACCCAGGGGTCCGACACGGTTCCCCCTCGCGCCCATAAACATCAAACCGATGCTGAAAATACCCAAGCTCTCCATCCGCTTGGCGGAAATCGCGCAACGATGATCCGCCCGCCTCAATCGCCTCGGCCAGCACATCGCGAATGATCGGCACCAGCGCTGCAACACGGCGCGCGGATATCCGCCCCGCCTTGCGCGTGGGCGAGATGCCTGCACGAAACAACGCCTCGCAGACATAAATATTGCCCAGCCCCGCCACGATTCTCTGATCCAGCAGCGCCGATTTCACGGGCGTGTTCTTACCTTTGAAAGCAGCGATCAAATGATCCTCGTTGAACCCATTGCCCAAGGGTTCCGGCCCCAGCACCGCCAGCAGCTTGTGCTGCTCTGCCGTCGCCGTCTCCATCAAGTCCATTGCCCCAAACCGCCGCGGATCGTTGAAAGTGATCCGCGCCCCATTGTCCATGTGCAGCACCACATGGTCATGCTTTTCAGGCGCGGGATGCTCATGCACAAACACGCCCAGCGGATCGCCCGACACCAACATCCGCCCCGACATGCCCAAGTGGATCAGCAGCGTCTCACCGCTCGCCAAATCCGCCAGAATATACTTCGACCGCCGCCGCAGCCCCAGCACCTGCTGGCCACAGAGCCGCTCCGCCATTCCAGCCGGAAACGGCCACCGCAGATCAGGCCGGTTCACATCCGCTTGGGCAATCACCGCGCCCTCCATCGTGGGCGCAAGGCCACGTCGGACAGTTTCAACTTCGGGCAGTTCGGGCATGGGCGCTGTCTCCTGCGGCGAAAGGGTCACGTTGTGTATGATCGGAAGCGGCCTATAACAAGGCCTGACAAAACAACAAAGACGCCCCAGCCATGACCGACGACAAGACCACGCATTTCGGGTTTGAAACCGTGCCCGAGGGGGAAAAGGCCGGTCGCGTCCAAGGCGTGTTTGGCTCTGTCGCCTCGAAATACGACATCATGAATGATGTGATGAGCGTCGGCATCCACCGCATCTGGAAAGAGGCGATGATGGATTGGCTGGCCCCGCGTGCGGGCCAAAAGTTGTTGGATGTGGCGGGCGGCACTGGCGACATCTCGTTCAAGTTCCTCAAACGCGCGGGCCACGGCCACGCCACCGTGCTGGACCTCACCGAACCGATGCTGGTCGAAGGGCGCAAGCGGGCCGAGGCGGACAAGATGGCCGACAGCCTCGACTGGGTTGTGGGCGACGCCATGGCCCTGCCCTTCGATGACAACACGTTCGACGTCTACACGATCAGCTTTGGCATCCGAAACGTGACCCGCCCCCAAGAGGCGCTGAACGAAGCCTTCCGCGTGTTGAAACCCGGTGGCCGTTTGATGGTGCTGGAGTTCAGCCAATTGCCCAATGACGGGCTGCAAAAGCTCTATGATCTTTACAGCTTCAACGTGATCCCGCGCATGGGGCAGATGATTGCGAACGACCGCGACAGCTATCAATACCTTGTCGAAAGCATCCGCAAATTTCCTGACCAAGAGACGTTCTTGTCCATGGTCCGCGCAGCAGGGTTCGAGAACGCGAAGTACCGGAACCTGTCGATGGGCATCGCCTGCCTACATTCCGGGTGGAAAATCTGATGATTTTTCAACATGTTGTGGTTAATAAAGCGTTAATCGCAAGTGTCCCCGCGGGGACACTTTTCAGACGCGCGTTTGTCCCCGCGGGGACAGCCCGGTGAAAGGCCCCCACAACATCATCCGCCTGATCCGCACGGGCGCGACCCTGGAACGCGCGGGCGCCATGAACGTCGTGCTCGACGCGTTCGGCGCGCCCCCTGCCCTGCGCCTTGTTGCCAAGGCGCTCGCCAAGCCGTTCAGTTGGCTGGGCTACAAGGGCGACCCGGCCATGCCGCCCGCCATCCGCGCCATCACCGCGCTTGGCCCAGCCTACATCAAATTTGGCCAGATCCTGTCGACCCGCCCCGATGTCGTGGGGGATGAACTCGCCGTCCAACTCCGCGTGCTGCAGGACAAACTCCCCCCCTTCGATGCAGCAGATGCCAAGACCGAGGTGGCGCGCGAGCTTGGCGTGCCCACTGACACGCTTTTCTCAGAGTTCAGCGAACCGGTCGCTGCCGCCTCCATCGCACAGGTGCACAAGGCCAAACTCGCCGATGAAGACACGTATGTCGCCGTCAAGGTCCTTCGCCCCGGCATCGAAAAGGCATTTCAGAAAGACATCGACGCGTTCTATTTCGCCGCCCGCTTTGTCGAACTCTTTGCCCCTGGTGCACGTCGTCTAAAACCCGTCGATGTCATCGCTCATTTCGACGGTGTGGTGCAGGGCGAGTTGGACCTGCGCCTCGAATCTTCGGCAGCGGGTGAATTCGCGGCAAACACCGAGAAAGACGAAGGCTTTGCGCTGCCCAAAGTCAGGTGGGAATATTCCGGCCGCCGCGTCATGACCCTCGAATGGGCAGATGGCGTTCCCATGGGGGACAATGCCGCTATTGATGCGTCAGGTCATGACCGTGTGATGCTGAGCGAACGGGTGCTGAAACTGTTCCTGCTGCACGCCCTGCGCGATGGGTACTTCCACGCCGACATGCACCAGGGCAACCTCAAGGTCGCACCGAATGGTGACGTCATCGCCTATGATTTCGGGATCATGGGGCATATCGACGAATACACCCGCCGCGTCTATGCCGAGATACTGTTCGGCTTCATCCGCAAGGATTACAAGCGCGTGGCCGAGGTGCATTTCGAAGCGGGCTATGTCCCCGCCGACAAAGATGTCGATGAATTTGCCCGCGCCTTGCGCGCCGTAGGAGAGCCGATTTTTGGCATGGACGCCTCGAAAATCTCGATGGGGCGCCTTTTGGCCTATCTCTTTGAAGTAACTGAACGGTTCGGGATGGAAACGCGGACCGAACTGATCCTTCTACAACGCACCATGGTGGTGGTTGAGGGTGTGGCAAGGTCGCTTAATCCCAACATCAACATTTGGCAGGTCGCATCCCCCGTGGTGTCCGACTACATCCAGAAGTCGATTGGGCCCCGCGCCGTGGTCAGCGACCTTTACAAGACTGCACGGGTGTTAACCCGGTTCGGC
Organism: Pseudomonadota bacterium; assembly: GCA_038525015.1. Lineage (GTDB taxonomy): Bacteria > Pseudomonadota > Alphaproteobacteria > Rhodobacterales > Rhodobacteraceae > Tateyamaria. The sequence goes on from JBCBID010000018.1 coordinate 45,162, forward strand.
CCCCGCCTGCCCCGGCTGGTCGAACAGGCGCTTATCGCGCAATCCAACCCGAAGCCGCCCAAGCGACGCGGGTTTTGGCGATGGATCATGCTGGCTATGATCCTGGGCACGCTGTTCGGAACCACGTTGGTCCTGACATTGGAAGCGCTGCTCTGATGCCGCCGCGTTAGAGACGCTTACTAACCAACGGCGCGAAATTACCTTCACGCGCCGTTTCACCTTCCATCTCCACGCCAGCGCCCCAACTGTGAAATCTGCTCTCATGTGGATCGGTTGGGCCGGAACTGTTGACTTCGTCGCATCAGCACGGCCATTTGTCCGACATGACGGAGAAAGATGACGCTATATTGTCGCTTTTGCCCACGCGCCTGAAAGAGGCGCGGCGGGCGCAGGGTCTGTCGCTGGATGCGGTCGCCAAATTGTCGGGCGTGTCTCGGTCAATGGTCAGCCAGATTGAACGGGGCGAATCCTCGCCCACCATTGCGACACTTTGGAACCTGACCCGCGCATTACAGGTGGATTTTGCCGGGCTGCTGGATGATGGCGCGGCCGAGCGGGTCGAGGTGTTGCGCTCTGGGGATGTGCCCAGCATCGAAAATCGCGGCGCGGGCTGTACCATTCGCATTCTCAGCCCAGCGGAAGAGGCCGGTCGACACGAAGTGTACGAGTTGCGGTTTCTGGAGGGGGGTGTGTTGGACAGCCAACCCCATGCGCGTGGTGCGCGCGAACATCTAACCGTGATCGAGGGCAAGCTGCAGGTCACCAGTGGCGGCGCTGTCGAGAAGATCGGACAGGGCGATACGGCACGCTATGCAGCCGATGTGCCCCATCGGATCGAGGCCGACCGGCCCGCGCGGGCCTTTCTGGTGGTGCAGGACGCGTAACGCGCAGTCAAATCCGTTTTCACGGAGTTTTGTCCGTAATTGCGCAATCCGCTCTACCGGAATCACCTCCGGGATGTTAGATGCGCCTGCAAAGGAGTATCCGATGACCCAGACCTTTCTTTCTCATGTGTCCGACACGTTGGCCCAGATTGAGGCAGATGGGATGCTCAAGCGCGAACGCGAGATCACCTCGCCTCAGGGGGGTCAGATTGATGTTGGCGGGCGCGCGGTTTTGAACCTGTGCGCCAACAACTACTTGGGCCTGGCCGATCATCCCGATCTGATCACCGCAGCAAAGGCAGCGATGGACAGCCATGGGTTTGGCATGGCGTCGGTACGGTTCATCTGTGGGACGCAGGACCTGCATCGGGATCTGGAACAGCGGCTGGCGCGGTTTCTGGGCAAAGACGATGCGATCCTGTTTGCGGCCTGTTTTGACGCCAATGGGGGCCTGTTCGAGCCGCTTTTGGGGCCGGAGGACGCGATCATTTCGGACGCGTTGAACCATGCGTCGATCATTGATGGCATTCGGTTGTGCAAGGCGAAACGCTACCGCTACGCCAACAGCGACATGGACAGCCTGGAAAAGCAGCTGCGCGCGGCCAAGGCGGACGGGGCGCGGCACATCATGATTGCGACGGATGGCGTGTTTTCGATGGACGGGTATCTGGCGAAGCTGCCCCAGATCACTGAACTTGCACGAAATTTCGGGGCTTTGGTGATGGTGGATGATTGCCATGCCACGGGATTCATGGGACCGAAAGGTGAGGGCACGCCCGCGCATTTCGGCGTGGATGTGGATGTGCTGACCGGGACGCTGGGCAAGGCGCTGGGCGGGTCGATCGGGGGGTACATCGCGGGGCCGCAGCCCATGATTGACCTGCTGCGTCAACGGGCGCGGCCGTATCTTTTCTCCAACTCGTTGCCGCCTGCCGTTGTGGCCGCGGGGATCGAAGCAATCCGGTTGGTAGAGGCGGGCGACAATCTGCGCACACAGTTGTTCGACAATGCCGCCTATTGGCGTAACGGCTTGGAAACGCTGGGATTTGAGGTACTGGCCGGCGAACATCCGATTATCCCGGTTATGCTGGGCGAGGCGCAACTGGCCCAGGATATGGCGGCGCGATTGTTCGAGGAGAGGGTCTATGTTTCGGGCTTTTTCTTTCCGGTTGTGCCGCGCGGACAGGCGCGGATTCGGACGCAGATGAATGCGGCGTTGACGCGCGAGGACCTGGACCGGGGGCTGTCCGCGTTTGAGACGGCGGGCCGGGCATTGGGGGTTATCTGATGCAGAACACCATGATTGCATTGGAAAAAACGCATCCGCGCGAGGGCTTGTGGCAGGTGCAGGCCCCGGTACCTGAAATCGGGCCGGATGACGTTTTGATCGGGGTGAAGAAGACCGGGATTTGCGGGACAGACATTCATATCTGGAACTGGGACGCGTGGGCACAAGACACAGTGCCGACCCCGCTGATCACGGGGCATGAATTTGCCGGAGAGATTGTTGAGATCGGTTCGCAGGTGGATGGTTTGGCGCTGGGACAGCGCTGCTCGGGTGAGGGACATTTGATCGGCAAAACCTCGCGGCAGAGCCGGGCGGGCCGGTTTCATTTGGACCCGACGACACGGGGGATCGGGGTGAATGAGCAGGGGGCCTTTGCCGAATATCTGCGGCTGCCTGCGTTCAATGTGGTGCCGCTGCCGGACGAGATTGACGACGATATCGGGGCCATTCTGGACCCGCTTGGGAATGCGGTTCACACCGCTTTGTCCTTTGATTTAATTGGAGAAGATGTGCTGGTGACCGGCGCGGGACCGATTGGGATCATGGCAGCGGCGGTCGCGCGTCACGTGGGTGCACGCAATGTGGTGATCACGGATGTGAACCCTGATCGGTTGGCGCTGGCGGCACGGGTGGCGGATGTGGTTGCGGTGAATGTGGCAGAGCAGGAGCTGGCGGACATCATGCCCGGATTGAAGATGAAACAGGGCTTTGACGTGGGCCTGGAGATGTCGGGGAACCAGCAGGCTTTGGATCAGATGGTCGATGCGATGACCATGGGTGGGCGCATTGCAATGCTGGGGATTCCGCCTGGAAAAAGCCCGGTGGACTGGAGCCGTATCGTGTTTAAGGCGATCACGATCAAGGGCGTTTACGGGCGCGAGATTTTCGAGACCTGGTACAAGATGATCGCGATGTTGCAGAACGGGCTGGATGTGTCCGGTGTCATCACGCACCGGTTCAAGGCGACGGAGTTTGAAGCCGGGTTTGCGGCGATGAAGTCGGGGTCGTCGGGCAAGGTTGTGCTGGAGTGGAGCTGAGCACCGCACGCTGCGTTAACCACCGTATTTGACGGCGCTCAGTGGCGCTGTGCATGCCTTGTTTTGGCAACAACGCACAGTTTTGCGAGAAAACTGCATATTTTGATCAACCCGGGAGACGCCCATTTCGGGGCTTTGGGGCGAAACCGCATATTTTGCGCCCGAAACTGCGAATTTTGCCAAGTGATCCGCTAAATCCCTGATTCGAAAGGTTAACTTGCGGCGGTATGTCGCGGGGTTTGGGGGCGTTTGGGTGGCGGGCTGAAGCCCGCCCTACCGGTCTGACCGGGGGAGGATTACGGCGCTAGGGGTTTGCGGCCTTTGGCGGTTAGGGTCCAGACCTGATCACCTTCGAACACGGCGGCGGTCAGGGGCTTGCCATAACCTGCACCGGTATCGAGGTTGATGCGGTTGCCGTAATGTTTGGCGCTGTCGATGGGCGTGTGCCCGTGCACGATCAGCTTTGGATGTGGGGTGCGCACGTTGTGGAACTCCTGCCTGATCCAAAGCAGGTCTTCCTCTGTCTGATCCTGGATCGCGACGCTTGGGCGGATGCCTGCGTGCACAAACATCAGATCACCGACGATGTGGGTCAGGCGCAGGTCCCGCAAGAACTCAAGATGCGCTTTGGGGACTGCGGCGCGGGCGTCGGCCTGCACGTCCTTCTCTCGCCGGTGGGCGCTGACATCGACCCCGTAGGAGTCGAGCGTCGTGGCGCCGCCCAAGCGGTCATGCAGCCAGTAGAGTTCAACCATCAGGAAAGGGTCGTGCCGCAGAGGGTCGGCCATGAACCATTCAAACATACGGTCGTGGTTGCCCTTGAGGAATGTCCAGCTACGGCCTGTATCGCGCCCGTCGATCAGCGCATCCAGCACTGCCCGGCTGTCGGGGCCGCGGTCAGTGTAGTCGCCAAGGAAGACGATCTGTGCGTCGGGGCCCCCATCGGCTTCAATGAGGGACAGAACGCGGGTCAGTTCGGCCATCTGGCCGTGGATGTCGCCAATGGCGTAGATCGGATCGTGCATGAGACAGGCTTGCCCTAGAATTTGGACCACGACTTTGGGCTGGAACGTGTGCAGACCATAAGTGAGCGCCAAGAAAGGGCAATTGGCTGTTGCGTGCAAGGTCGGCGTGCGACTATCGCGTGGCTGAATTAGATCTTTGCACTCGCGAACGGGTCACTCTTCATCTCCGAAAAATACGATGGCGCCAACGGTCCCGCCTGCAGCAACCACTTTGGACGCGCGTTTGGCCTGGCCCATGGTCAATGCCATAGCTTCGCTGTTGGCGGCGACATACCGGATGCCAAGATCAAGGTCGCGATAGCTGATCTGTTTGTCTTTGCTGCGCAGCTGTTTCAGATACCCCGAAAGCCGACGCGAGATAAAAAGTGCCTCGTAGGTGGTGATCACCCGGGACACACCCGAAATGCTCGTCTCGTTGTCAGCCATGAATTCAGACGATTCACAACTGAGTACAACGCAGCGTTTTTCGGCCGCGGCGCACATATTTGCCACTTCAGAGATTTCAAGTTGGCTTCCATCAGGGAAGATCAGCTTGCCACCGTCGTTGTGTCCGATGATGGCGATGACGTTTTCGTCTGAGACTGAAATGACTTGCGCTATGTCATCCGCCGATTTTGCACTTTGGGCGGCATCATCGAACGCGTTCAAGCTGCGATTGGTCGTCGCTGTTTCGTCCAGCATGGCGAGAGTCGGCTCGCGTCCAAATATCGACACGAATTCGGTCGAATGATCTGGAAGGGCTGTCGCGAACCGGATCGTCGGTTCGACTTCTTTGAGATAGGAGGTTGCGAGACGTTCGGACAGACGCGGTGCGTCAAGAGCCAGTTCCTGAAACAGACTGGCGCCATCACCCTGCGCGGCACGGAACGCGAGTTGAGAATCGTCAAAGCGACTGACACGGCTGGTTTGTGAGATCGCAGTCGTCGTGGCATCCCCAACCCGCGCGGTGGTTGAGACTGTATCGCAAGAGCGGGCGAGAAGCGGCAGTGCCATGACACCTAAGAGGCCGAGGTGAAGAATTGGACCTAGAAAATTCCTGGACATAATCAAACTCCAAAATAATGCGTGAGAACTCCTGTTGCGTTGGTTGGTGTGTCTTTTGCTGGTGCGGGTGAGTCACCCAGTTCAACGGATTGACCCGATGACAGTGATTTAACGAGTGATTTGAAAATGAGTGGGAAGGCTGCGCCAAATACAAACATATCGCGCAGCGAGTGATCATCGGGCTGGCCATCGAACCAGAAATAGACGCCGAGGACCGACACGATCATCATCACGGCTGTCATCGCCCAGTAGAGCGGTGACCGTAACAGGCGCTGCGTGCCTTTGAGGTGAAGCCGGGTGCGCAGGTTGTACCAGTGCAGCACCTCCTGGAACGCGCTGCCCAGACAAACGGCGATGGCGACTTCGGACATGAGATAGTCAAGCATGGCACCCTCCTGTGAGAAGGGTACCATCGCTGGTCGATCGCTCAATACGGGAATCCCCTACCGTCAAGCAGAGGCGGAAAAGTCGCCGTTCCCGCCGTGTTCGAGACGGGAACGGTATGTTTTGGCGTCAGGCCACGTCGAACGCCAACGGCTTGACCTGCGTGAACATCCCCGTGCCTTCAAGCGTGTTCAGCACGTCAGCCGGGATCGGGTCATCGACATAGAGGAGTGCGATGGCTTCGCCGCCGACATCTGCGCGGCCCAAGGTGAAGTTCGCGATGTTCACGCCGTTTTTGCCCATGGTGTTGCCCAAGAGGCCGATGATGCCGGGCACGTCCTCGTTCGTGGTGTAGAGCATGTTGACGCCAATCTCGGCGTCGATGTTGATGCCCTTGATCTGGATGAAGCGGGGTTTGCCATCCGAGAACACGGTGCCCGCGACCGAGCGTTCGCGTTTGTCGGTGACCACGGTGACTTTGATATATCCCTCGAACGCGCCGGACTTTTCCTGGTTGGTGGTCGAGATCTGGATGCCCCGTTCTTTGGCAATCACGGGGGCGGAAACCATGTTCACGTCCGGGTTGGCGCGCTTCATGATGCCTGCGATCACGCCGCAATTGAGCGCTTCGAGGTTCATGGTGGAGACGACGCCGTCATAAAGGATGTTGATCGCCTTGATCGGCTCATCCGTCATCTGGCCCACGAAGCTGCCCAAGTGACCCGCCAGCTTGACCCAAGGGCCCATGACCTTGGCCTCTTCTGCGGTGACGGAGGGCATGTTGAGCGCGTTTTCGACCGCACCGGTGAGCAGGTAATTGGCCATTTGCTCGGCCACCTGGAGGGCCACGTTTTCCTGTGCTTCGGTCGTGGCGGCCCCGAGGTGGGGGGTGACGACGACGTTGGGCAGGTTGAAGAGGGCGTTTTCCTTTGCCGGTTCTTCGGCGAAGACGTCGAAGGCGGCACCGGCGACGTGACCGGATTTGAGCGCTTCGGCAAGCGCTGCTTCGTCCACCAAACCGCCGCGGGCGCAGTTGATGATGCGCGCACCCGGTTTCATCATCGCGATACGCTCGGCGGTGATCATGTTGGCGGTCTGTTCGGTTTTCGGCACGTGCAGGGTGATGAAGTCGGCGCGTTTGATCAGGTCGTCAAGCTCGACCTTTTCGACGCCCATCTTGTCGGCCTTTTCGACGCCCAGGAAGGGGTCGTAGGCGAGCACCTTCATCTTGAGCCCGCGGGCACGGTCGCAGACAATGCCACCGATGTTGCCCGCGCCGATGACGCCCAGGGTTTTGCCCGTAAGTTCGGTGCCCATGAACTTGGACTTTTCCCATTTGCCTGCATGGGTGGAGGTCGATGCTTCGGGGATTTGGCGGGCGACGGCGAACATCATGGCGATGGCGTGTTCGGCCGTGGTGATCATGTTGCCGAAGGGCGTGTTCATGACGATCACGCCTTTTTTGCTGGCCTCTTCCTTGTCGATATTGTCGGTGCCGATGCCGGCGCGCCCGATGACCTTGAGGTTGGTGGCATGCTTGAGAATCGTTGGGGTGACGCGGGTGGCGGAGCGGATGGCGAGGCCGTCATATTGGCCGATCACTTCGGCCAGCTTGTCCTTGTCCTTGCCGAGATCGGGTTGGAAGTCGACTTCGATCCCGCGGTCGCGGAAGATCTGGACTGCGGCGTCGGAGAGTTTGTCGGAGATGAGTACTTTGGGCATGTGTGATGTCCTTGGGCGGGCGGTGTGCAGTGAATGCGCACCCTACGGGTTGGATGGTGGTGGGAGGCGTTTGGGGGCTTTGCCCCCGGCGCTGCGCGCCTCCCCCAGGATTTTTTGAAACAGAGAAGAGGTTTTAGGCCGCTTGTGCCTGTGCTTCCATTTCGGTCTCGAAAGCGTGGACCAGCCAGGGCAGCATCGCTTCGATGTCTGATGTTTCGACCGTGCCGCCGCACCAGATGCGCAGGCCGGGAGGGGCGTCGCGATAGGCTCCGATGTCGAGGGCCACGTTTTCATCTGCGAGCCGTTTGGCGACGGCCTTGGCGAAGGCCGCACCATCGGTGATGCGGTCATCGGTGAACTTGAGGCAGACGGACGTTGTGGACCGTGTGCCTGCGTCGGTGGCGAGGTTGTCGATCCAGTCATGCGCATCGCAGAAGTCGAAGACCGCTTGGGCGTTGGCCTGGGCACGGGCGATCAGCCCTTGCAGGCCGCCGACGTCGCGGGCCCATTTGAGCGAGAACAGGTAATCCTCGACCGCGAGCATGGAGGGCGTGTTGATTGTCGCCCCTTCGAAGATGCCGTCGATCAGCTTGCCGCCCTTGGTCAGGCGGAAGATTTTTGGCAGTGGCCAGGGGGGTGTATAGCTTTCCAGGCGTGCCACGGCGCGGGGGCTGAGGATCAGCATGCCGTGGGCTGCTTCGCCGCCCAGCACCTTTTGCCAGCTGAACGTGGTTACATCGAGTTTGTCCCAGGGCAGGTCCATGGCGAAGGCGGCGGAGGTTGCGTCGCAGAGGGTGAGGCCAGCCCGATCCGCCGGGATCGCGTCACCGTTGGGCATGCGCACGCCGGAGGTGGTGCCGTTCCAGGTGAAACAGACATCGTGATCGTAGTTGAGGGCGGCCATGTCCACGATGTCGCCATAATCGGCGGTGTGGACGGTGTGGTCGATCTTGAGTTGCTTGGCGACGTCGGTGACCCAGCCTGCGCCGAAGCTTTCCCAGGCGACCATTTCGGCGTGGCGTTTACCCAGAAGCGACCACATCGCCATTTCGTAGGCGCCAGTGTCGGAGGCGGGCACGATGCCGATCTTGTAATCGGCGGGCACGCCGAGGATGTCGCGCGTTTCCTCGATGGCCTGTTTCAGCTTGGCCTTGCCGATTGCGGCCCGGTGCGAGCGGCCCAGAGGGGCGTCAGCGAGGGCAGCCAGTGTATGGGTGGGGGGTTTGGCGCAGGGGCCAGAAGAAAAACGCGGATTGACCGGCCGCGTGACCGGAGCGTCGAGTGCCATCAGATGTTATCCTTACAGATATGCGCCCTTCGTTGGGGAAGGGTGTCCCAGTGCCGCGTTTACGGGGGCGGGTAGGGTGGCGCAACCGGGAATGCGGGGCTATAGCGCCGATTGAGAGACTTTTTGCGACGTCTGCGTCGCCTATCGGAAACGGACTGCCATGTTTGTGTGTACGCTGTTGACGGACCCGGCTGCGCCGTCGCTTGAGCCTGCCCTGATTGACAACCTGCGCAACGCCTGGGGCGGCGGCGATGTGCAATGGCTGGCGGTGGACGAGGCGGCGGCCTTTGCGCTGGACGTCATGCCGGGCAACCGCTGGGACGTGTGGTCGGATCTGCAAAATTTGGGCGTCGACCTTGTGATCCTGCCCAGGGAAGGCCGCAGGAAGAAAATGCTGCTGGCCGACATGGACAGCACCATGATCCAGCAGGAGTGCATCGACGAGTTGGCGGATGTGGCGGGCGTGGGTGAGCGGGTGAAGGACATCACCGCCCGGGCCATGAACGGCGCGTTGGATTTTGAAGCGGCCATTCGGGAGCGGGTGGGGTTGCTGAGGGGCCTGCCCGAGAGTGTCGTTGGTGATGTGCTGGCGACACGGATCACGATGATGCCGGGGGGGGCCGCGTTGCTGGCCACGATGAGGGCGGAGGGTGCCTATGCGGCGCTTGTGTCCGGGGGGTTCACCGCGTTCACCTCTGCCGTTGCAGCGCATCTGGGGTTTGATGAGAACCGGGCGAATACGCTTTTGACCTCGGACGGGGTGCTGACCGGGGAGGTGGGGCTGCCCATCCTTGGGCAGCAGGCCAAGGTGGACGCGTTGGAAGAGATCACAGCGCGACTTGGGATTGTGCAGGCGGATGTGCTGGCCGTGGGTGATGGGGCCAATGATCTGGGTATGCTGGGGCGGGCCGGGATGGGGGTGGCGCTGCATGCGAAACCGGCTGTTGCGGCACAGTGCGATGTGCGGGTGAATTTCGGGGATTTGACCGCGCTGCTGTACCTTCAGGGTTATGCACGGTCTGAATTTGTGAGCGGTTAGGGGCGCTGCCCCTCGGCCTTGCGGCCTCACCCCGGGATTTTTTGAAAACAGAGAAGATGGACCGAATCGTGGTAGCCTGACACCAGCCAACAGGGAGGGACCGGGATGCCGGATTTCATTTTTGCCTATCACGGGGGGACGGTCCCCGAGACGCAGGAAGAGGGTGAAAAGGCCATGGCGGCCTGGGGTGCGTGGTTTGAGGCGATGGGTGAGAACGTCGTGAATGGGGGGAACCCGGTGGGGCAGTCGATGACGGTAAGCGCCGCGGGTGTCACCGAAGATGGCGGGGCCAACCCGATTTCCGGGTATACGATTGTACGTGCGGACACGCCCGAAGCGGCCTGTGAGATGGCAAAGGGCTGCCCGATGGTCGCCGATGGGTCGGGGTCTGTGGAGGTGGCACCGATTTTTGAGATGTAGGGGCGTGGGGAGGCGTCCGCGCGCAGTGTCGATCCGGTCGGCGATCACTCCCGGAGCCGACCGTATTAGAGCGCGTCGATAGGTGGGTGCGCCCGGGGACCGGCCCGTTTTGGTGTTTGTGCGTGTCCCGATGGTGGCCGCTTGGGGGGCCCGTGTCGCGCGAGAAGTACGTTAAAATCCAGCGGCTTGCCTTGGGTTTGAAATAGGTCGCTTTGTTGCCACGGGTTGCTACAGCGCGACTGGTTGGCCTGTCCTCTGAGCGGGTCGCGGCCCGCGATGCGGCGCTGTTGGTCCGCCGCCGTCGGGGTTGGGTGCAGAGGTGCGGCGGCTACAGGAGTGCAGGCGCCGCGCGCATGTGGCCCGTAACCAGGCCGTCCCAGTTTTTGATTGGGGCGGCGGTGTAGGCCAATGCTTCGGGGTGGTTGGGGTCGAGCGCGCCGAGGCGGACGAGGATTTGCGCGATGGCGCATTCGGCAGCGCGGGTGCTGCCATCGGTAATTTTCAGGGCCACGCCCAGGCGCTGGTTGGGCAGGATGGCGACAAAGAACGCCTCGGCCCCGGTTTTGATTGCGACCCTGCCATTCATGGCGCGCATGAGGCGGGTGCAGGCGCGCCCCTCGCCCGCGACAAGGTCGGGATGCGTGGCCATCGCGCGGTGAAGCTGTGCCTGGGGGCTGTCCGGATCGGCGGCGGCGAAACCGGCCATCGCGCGCGCCATGCCGTGCAGGGTGCAGGCGTAGTTGGGGGCCGAGCAGCCATCAATGCCGAAGCCGGGGGAGCGTTCACCGGTGGTGCGTTCGAAGGCTTCGAGGCAGGCGCGCTGCACGGGGTGGTCGGGGTCGACATAGTTGGGACCAGCGTTGAGGTGGTGGGCGACGGTCAGGAAGCCCGCATGTTTGCCGGAGCAGTTGTTGTGGATGCGGCAGGGCGATGTGTCGGATTTGATCATGGCAGTGCGCAGCGCGGGGTCGCGTGATTCTTGCGGGCCGCATTTGAAGTCATCGTCGCCTTTGCCGATGGATTTGAGCCAGGTGCCGACCTTGTCGACATGGAGCGGCGCGCCCTGATGCGAGGCGCAGGCAAGCGCGAGGTGTTCGGCGGTCAGGCCGTGCGCGGCGGCGGCGCCGCTTTCCAGCAGGGGCAGGGCCTGGATCATCTTGGAGGAAGAGCGGGGCAGCACGACAGTGCCCGGATTTCCCCAGCTTTCGACAATCTGGCCGGTGTCGTCACAGACCACGGCATGGCCCTGATGGGCGCTTTCCAGAAAGGGGCCGCGCCATATCTCGGTGAGTGTGACGGCGCCGTGGGCGGGGTGGGTCATTTTTTCCCTCACTTCTTGGCGATTTCCTGCCAATTCGTCTTTCCTGCGTCGCGCCTTTCGCGCTAATGTGCCACTTGTCGAGAAGAAAGACCGCCCTTGCAAGAGAATGCGCCCAAAACGGCGCGCCCGTGGGTGGATCAGGTATTGAGGTTTGTGACAGCTTGGAGGCTGTGGTGATGGCATTTAGGAAGACGATGATCGGGGTGGTTGGCGCGGTTTCGCTTATGGCGGGCGCAGGTCTGGCGCAGGAGCAAAGCACCAATCGGGTGGCGGCCAAGACCGACTGGAGTGTCTTTGTCGAGGACAACCCGACCGAGTGCTGGGGTGTGGCGACACCCAAGGAAGTGATCAATACCCGCGAGGGCCGCGTTGTGGCCGCAACGCGGGGTCAGATTTTGCTGATGGTGTTTTATCGCCCAAGCGCCGGGGCCAAAGGGCAGGTGGCGTTTACCGGTGGTTATCCGTTCCGGCCCGGATCGACCGTGAATGTGAATATCAGTGGCAATGAATTTGAGCTGTTCACCGAAGGGGAATGGGCCTGGCCCGCAACACCTGCGGATGATGCCAAGATTGTGACCGCGATGAAGCGCGGGGCCGATGCCATTGTCACCGGCGTGTCGAGCCGTGGCACCACCACGAAGGACACGTTTTCGCTGCTGGGCTTTACTGCGGCTGTGGAAGATGCGGAGGCCCGTTGCGGCGGGTGAGACGCCGCACAGGTTCAAATCACAAGACCGGGAGGGGCTGTGCAGGAATGCACGGCCCCTCTGTGTATCTGGGCAGTTTGGAACTGTTAGGTTCCTTACTATGTGACTTGGCGTCGTTTTAACCGCCTGAAAGAGGAACCTGTTATGGTTACCACCACTGTCCACAATCTTGATACCGCGCCCGAAGCATCTGTCCCGCTGCTTGAAAACTCGATCCGTGCCTTTGGCCGTCTGCCCAGCCTGCACGGTGTGATGGCGGAAAGCCCGGGTTTGCTGGAAGGGTATCAGCATCTGCACCGGCTTGCCATTGAGGGCACCGCTTTTACACCCGAAGAGCGGACCGTTGTGTGGATGACAGTCAATGTCGCCAATGCCTGTCACTATTGTGTGCCGGCCCATACCGGCATCGCCAAACGCGAAAAGATCGATGAGGTTATCATCAACGCCCTGCGCGACGAGACGCCGCTGCCCGAAAAGCTGGAAGCGCTGCGTCGCTTTACCCTGGTGGTGCGTGAAACACATGGTCGCCCCGGTGCCGACGCCATCGCCGCCTTTGAGGCGGCGGGATACGGAGAGCGGGCGATTCTGGATGTGATCCTGATCATCGCGCAAAAGGTCATGTCCAATTTCACGAACTCTTTGTTCGAGACGCCAACCGACTCGGCCTTTGCCCCGTTTGCATGGGAACCGAAATCGACCGTCGCTGCGGAGTGATCCTGATGTGCGCCTGACGGCGCGCGCGATCTATTTTCAGGGATGAGGGGCTGTCTGCCCCTCAAACTCCCCGAGAGTATTTTCGGCCAGAAGAAAGAGCAGCGGCACCCCCCGCTGCTCTTTTCAGTTTTGGCGAATCCTTTTGATTGTCGGTGGCTTTCCTATATAGGGGCGCATCACCCCAAGGATGGATACCGCTATGGCTGACGCGCCGATCACGCAGGATGTTTTGACGATCCCCCGGACAGTGCCGGAGGGGCCGGTCAACCTGGTTGGGATGACGCGTTCGCAGATGCGTGAGGCGTTGATCGCCCATGGCACGCCGGAAAAGCAAGCCAAGATGCGGGTTGGGCAGATCTGGCAGTGGGTTTATCAGTGGGGGGTGCGTGACTTTGCCGAGATGACAAATCTGTCGAAAGTGTACCGTGCGGCGTTGGCAGAGACTTTTGTGATCGAGATTCCCGAGGTTGTGTCAAAGCAGGTGAGTGTCGATGGCACGCGCAAGTGGCTGGTGCGGATTGCGGGCGAGCACGAGGTTGAGGTCGTTTATATCCCGGAAGAGGATCGGGGGACGCTTTGTGTGTCGAGCCAGGTCGGGTGCACGTTGACCTGTTCGTTTTGTCACACCGGGACGCAGAAGCTGGTCCGCAATCTGACAGCCGCTGAGATTGTCGGACAGGTGATGATGGCGCGGGACGATCTGGAGGAGTGGCCGGTGCCCGGCGCGCCCAAGGACGAAACGCGGTTGCTGTCGAACATTGTGCTGATGGGTATGGGTGAGCCGCTGTACAATTTCGAGAATGTGCGCGACGCGATGAAGATTTGCATGGACGAGGAAGGCATCCAGCTGTCCCGCCGTCGGATCACGTTGAGCACCTCGGGCGTGGTGCCGGAGATCGAGCGGACCGCCAACGAGATTGGCTGCCAGTTGGCTGTGTCGTTCCACGCCACCACGAATGAGGTGCGAAACAAACTGGTGCCGATCAACAAGCGTTGGAACATCGAGGCGCTGCTTGATGCGCTCAAGGCCTATCCGCGGGGGCGCAATTCGGAGCGTATCACCTTTGAATACGTGATGCTGAACGGGGTGAATGACAGCGACGAGGACGCACACCGGCTGGTTGCTCTGTTGGAGGGCATTCCGGCCAAGGTGAACCTGATCCCGTTCAACGAATGGCCCGGTGCGCCCTACAAGCGGTCATCGAACAATCGCATTCGCGCCTTTGCCAACATCATTTACCAGGCGGGCTATGCCAGCCCAATTCGGACCCCACGGGGCGAGGATATTCTGGCAGCCTGCGGGCAGTTGAAGTCGGCCACCGAGCGCGCCCGCAAGAGCCGCAGGGAGATCGCGGCGGAGGCCGGTTTGGACGGCTGACACATATCATCTCTTTGGTGACTATCCCTGAAATGGTCACAATCTTTTCCCGTTTGCGCACCAATGGCGCCTTGGTGGTCCGTCAAAAGGCCTGTCGGGGACGGAAATGGAGTGAGTGTTATGTCGATTGTTTTTGGACAGGATCCTTTTCGCGAAGCGCAGGTGCTTGACCTTGTCACACGCGAACGCAGCCAGGCACTGTCGCGGCGCGAGTGGAAACACCGTTTGGCTGGCTATGGCTATGGCATCCGCGAAACTGCTGCGGGCGACGTTGTAGAAACGCTGCCGCATCGTGTTGTGGTGTGCAAACTGCCAGCTGACGTCGCCGCCTAACTCACCCTCGGTTGGTTGGATGCGCGGCGTGGCGTGCGGCCATGCCCTGTTGCAACCCGTCGAGGAAGGCCACGACCACCGGTGTCATGGCGGACTGTGGCAGTTCGGCTTGCGCGGTCTGGGGCGTGTGCTTTTTGGTGGTGCCGCCGCTGCTGCGGGATAGTCCCAGCAGGATCAGACCGATCCCGGCAAATCCGCCGCCGATCATGAGACATGCGGTGATTGGATCGGTTTGCGTCAGCAAGTACAGAAACAGGGCCGCGGTCAGAAATCCAACGCCTGTCAGCATGAGCAAACCGCCAAGACCGCCCAGCGCGGCGCGCTGAGCGGTTTGAGCGACACTGTCTTTGAGTGCCTGAAGCATCAGGCGCGCCGTGTGGCCAGCAACCCGATCAGGAAGCCAACGCTTGCGGCGATGCCGACGGCCATGGCGGGCTGGCGGCGAATTGCGTCCTCGGTCTGTGCATAGCTGTCTTCGGCAGCGGTGCGGACGGCATCACCCATTTCAGCGGCGCGCACCTGCGCGAGTGTTGCCTGATCTGCGGCCGAGGCTTTGAGCCTGGCGGCCGTGCTGGATGCCGTAGAGGCGGCTTCGTCTTTTTTCTTGGCCGCGACGTCGCCGATGAGTGCTGTCAGCGTAGCGATGTCGGATTTGATGGTTTCGATCTGTGCCGCCACATCAGCGGTGTCAGTTTTGCCATTGCGTGCTTGTGCCATTGGACCCTCCGGTTCGATGAACTGTTCATCGTCACAACTGGAGAGGCGGGCGATGGTTCCAAACTATCTGCCCGGCACGTCACCGCGTTTGTCGGTGGGACCCCAGGTGTCGATGTGATCAATCGCCTCTTGGGCGGTATCGACAAGGCGGAACAGATCAAGGTCGTCGGCAGAGATGGTGCCTGCGTCCGAGAGCGCCTCCCAGTTGATGATCTTTTCCCAGAAGGCGCGACCAAAGAGCAGGAAGGGCACACGTTCCATGCGGCCTGTTTGGATCAGGGTCAGTGCTTCGAACAACTCATCAAGTGTGCCGAAACCACCGGGGAACACGCAGATCGCGCGGGCGCGCATCAGGAAGTGCATCTTGCGGATCGCGAAATAGTGGAAGTTAAAGCACAGGTCGGGCGTGACATAGGCATTGGGCGCCTGTTCGAAGGGCAGGACAATATTGAGCCCAATGGAGTGGCCCCCCGCATCGACCGCGCCGCGGTTGCCGGCCTCCATCACACCGGGGCCGCCACCGGTGACGATGACGTTTTCAGTGTAGCCGCTTTCCTTGGATTTCAGTGTCATCAGGCGGGAAAATTCGCGCGCCTCATCGTAGAATTGCGACAGGTCGGCGAGCGTCTGGGTGCGGGCGCTTTCCTTGTGGGCCGGGTCGGGGATACGTGCACCACCGAACAAGACAATGGTGGAGGTGATCCCCCGTTCATTCATCAGCATTTCGGGCTTGAGCAGTTCAAGTTGCAGGCGCACCGGGCGCAGTTCATCGCGGCACAGAAACTCTTCGTCGGCAAAGGCAAGTGCGTATGCCGGGGACCGGGTTTGGGGCGTATCGGGCACGCCTTCGGCGGCTTTGCGATCTGTGTGGGCGTCGCGAAACGGACTGCGGTTATCGTCTTTCATCTGATCGGCTCCATTCGGGGTGGTACAGGCCTAACGTGACCGGCGCGGCTTGCCCAGATGTGATTGCATGAACCCAAGGATTGTTGTCTAAGCGCCGCGATCAATCAGGGAGACCGCCGATGTCTAACGCACAGCTTGAAACCGCCATCGAAGCCGCATGGGACGCCCGCGACACGATCACGCCCGCGACCACAGGCGAGACGCGTGAGGCGATCGAGGCGACGCTGGATGCGCTGGACAGCGGCAAGCTGCGCGTGGCCGAGCGTCAGGACGGCGGTGACTGGCATGTGAACCAGTGGGCAAAAAAGGCCGTGCTGCTGGGCTTTCGTATCAAGGATATGGAACAGCAGGATGGTGGGCCGCAAGGTGGCAGCTGGTGGGACAAGGTTGACAGCAAGTTCAAGGGCTGGGGTGACCAACAATGGCGGGCCGCGGGATTTCGTGCGGTGCCCAATTGCGTGGTGCGCAAGTCGGCATTCATCGCGCCGGGCGTGGTGCTGATGCCATCCTTTGTGAACCTGGGGGCTTATGTGGATGAGGGCACGATGGTCGATACCTGGGCCACGGTCGGGTCCTGTGCGCAGATCGGCAAGAATGTGCACCTGTCGGGCGGCGTGGGGATCGGCGGCGTGCTTGAGCCGATGCAAGCGGGCCCCACAATCATCGAAGACAATTGTTTCATCGGGGCCCGGTCCGAGGTGGTCGAGGGCTGCATCGTACGCGAAGGGTCGGTTCTGGGCATGGGTGTGTTCATTGGTCAGTCGACCAAGATCGTGGATCGCGAGACCGGAGAAGTCATGTATGGTGAAGTGCCAAGCGGGTCTGTCGTGGTGGCGGGGTCGATGCCATCAAAGAACGGGATCAACCTTTATTGTGCCGTCATCGTGAAGCGCGTGGACGAGCGCACCCGGTCCAAAACCTCGATCAACGAGTTGCTGCGCGACTAGAGGGAACGAACTGGCCCTGTCATTGGTTGGCTGTGCAGATTGGCACAAGGAGACATCCAAATGACAGGACTGGGTTGGTTTGCGGCGATCATCGTGGGCGCACTTGCGGGATGGATCGCGGAAAAGATCATGAAGACGGATCATTCACTGTTGTTGAACATTGTGCTGGGGATATTGGGCGCGGTCGTGTTCAACGCGATCTTGACCTTTATCTTTGGCTCTTCGCTGGGCGGCTGGATCGGACAGCTATTTGTAGGCGTTGTCGGAGCTTGCCTGCTGATTTCGGTTGGGCGCGCGGTGCGCAGCGCCTGACGCTTTCGTAGGTTTACGAATTGGGGTAGGGCTGGCGCAGTTGACCTGCGGCGGCCCTTTTTAATGTCGAACCCTACTTCAATATCCGCCAGCCGGCAGCGCGTGATTGATGATCTGCTGGTGCTTATCCGTAAACACGCCACCGAAGCCTTGTTGGACGAAGTCTCGTATGGGGATAGCTACGCCTCTGAGGCTGATGTTCTGAAGCATCGTGCGGCCCTGAACACTCTGCGTGATCAATACGAGTGGCGGCTGGTGCGACAGCCGGGAAACACTTGGTATCCAAGCGAGCCTATCGAGTTGATTGCCTATGCCGTCGATGGCGGTTCGACAGTGGCCGAGATGTTCTGCAACGCGCTGCTGCTGGTCGCCGAGTTGGAAGGGTCTGAGTATGACTACATGGGCTATCGGTGGTTTCAAACGCCGGGCGAAGCATGGTTTCGGGCCTTGGAAGACCCGTGGCGGACGGCGCTTTTGAACGGTTTCGCCGTGTTGCATGCCGAGTCGAACGCGTTGGAACGAGAGTTCTGGGCGTCGCCTGATGCAAATGGATCCTGGATTGAGCCGCCGGAGGGATGGCATGACTAACAAGAAGGCGTCTCGCCAACAGGTTTACACTCTTGTGGTGCAGATCGGGCGCAAGGCAGGCGATGGGTTGCCAGAGGCTGCGACCGGGGCCGCGTTGATGTGTTTTGCATCGGGCGTGGACGAGGCGGAGGCGGTGCGTGAAACCGTGGCGTTGCTAAAACAGGCTGATACCGCACCTCTCGACGTGACGGGCTATGGCACGCTGGACGAACGCCTGGCTGAAGGGCACGAGATTGATGGCGAAGAGCGTGGGTTGATGCAGCGGGCACTGGATGAAAACGCCGTGATCGTGGCGCAGGTGACCCCGTTTTTCGACAAGGACTAGGCCCTGCGAAATGCCAGCAGGCATGCTGTATCTGCGGCGTGTTCACCGGTGGCATCAGGGCCATATATGGCAACTTCGCTGGTCGTGAGATCGGTAATATGTGGCTCTAACATGGCCATTTTGTCCTCAAACCCTGCGGCTTTGTAGTGTCGTGCATTGACGGAAATGACAATCCAACCTCTGGACCGAACCACCTTTAGCACATGGTCAAGTCCTTCGGGGCCGACATGCCCGTTGGTGAAGGTGCCGGAACTGACCGCCCCCTGATACAGCCCGTCCGGCGTGGCGAGGCCGTCAAAGATGTTTTCGATCCGCGTGCTGCGGTAGACCTTTTTGGCGGCGGCAACCTCCAGCATCTCGGCCGAGATGTCGCTGCCGTCAATCCCCTCGATCCCTCGGGCGTGCAGCGCCGCGCCGCATAGCCCGGTTCCGGCGCCCACATCCAGCACCGGGCCAAAGCCGCCGATAGTCACGAAGTAGCGCGCCACCTGTTCATGCAGAATATAGTCACTGCGATGGGCGAAATCGCTGTCATAGCTGCTGGCCCATGCCGCATAAAGCTGCACCGAGTCCGCTGGCGTTTCCAGCGCGTAGGCCGCGTCGAGAGAGGGGTCTTTGGTCATGAGGCGATTAGGCGGTGACGCGCGCATCTTGGCAAGGGGCTTGTGCGCGCAGGCGAGGCGCGCCACCTATGGGCCATGACGAAGACACTGCTTTCTTTTGGTCACGGTTATTCAGCGCAGGCGCTGACCAAATTGCTTCTTCCCCAGGGCTGGCGCGTGATGGGCACGACGCGGACTGCCGAGAAGGCGGAAGTGTTGGAGCGTACGGGCGTCGCGCCGCTGATCTTTCCGGGCGAGGACGTGACGGGCGCGATCACAAGCGCAACGCATCTGCTTATTTCGGCTGGGCCAGATGCGGCGGGGGATCCGGTGTTGCGCGAGGTTGGGGAGACAATCCGGGCGCGCGCATCGGATTTAGAGTGGGCTGGAT
The DNA here is from genome assembly GCA_038525015.1 of Pseudomonadota bacterium. Lineage (GTDB taxonomy): Bacteria > Pseudomonadota > Alphaproteobacteria > Rhodobacterales > Rhodobacteraceae > Tateyamaria. The sequence goes on from JBCBID010000018.1 coordinate 64,534, forward strand.
ACTTGTCGACCACCGGGGTGTATGGCGATCACGGCGGCGATTGGGTGGACGAAGACACCCCGCTGTCGCCGTCCACGCGCAGGGGCCAGTGGCGGAAAGAGGCGGAAGCCGCCTGGGCCGCCATTCCTGGGTTGCCCCTGCACATCTTTCGGTTGGCCGGGATCTATGGGCCCGGGCGAGGACCCTTTGCCAAAGTGCGAGCCGGAACGGCGCGGCGCATCATCAAGCCGAACCAGGTTTTTTCGCGTACGCATGTCGATGATATTGCGCAGGTTGTGGCGGCATCCATCGCGCGGCCTGCCCCCGGTACGGCGTATAACGTCTGTGACGATGATCCGGCCCCGCCGCAGGATGTGATTGAACATGCCGCACATCTGTTGGGCCTACCCATCCCACCCGCCGAGGCGTTCGAGACGGCCGAGATGACGCCGATGGCGCGCAGCTTTTATGCCGAGAGCAAGCGGGTGCGGAACGATCGGATCAAGGACACGTTGGGTGTGAAACTGATCTACCCCACCTATAAGGAAGGGCTGGCAGCCTTGCTGCGGCACCCGGAATGACCCCCGACGACGAGCGCACCCTGGATCACCTTTTGGATGCGCTTGACGAAGCGGGCGAGGGCGAAGAGGTGTCGGTTCAGAACATTCTTGACGAGATCGGGGATCGGTCGATCATGCCCATTGTTCTGGCTGTGTCGATCCTGCTTGTGTCGCCGCTGTCGGGTATTCCGGGTTTCCCAACATTGTCGGCGCTGATCCTGCTGACGCTGATTGGGCAGGCGCTGGCCGGGCGTCGGCACCCTTGGTTGCCACCGCTTTTGCGCCACAGGTGTGTGAGCCGGGGCCGGCTGCATGCGGCGACCCGCTGGCTGCGGCGCCCGGCGGCCTGGTTTGATCGGCATTCCCATCCGAGGCTGCGGGTTCTGGCCCGCAATCCACTGCGCCAGGTGGCGCTGGTGCTGTGCTTTGTTATTCCGTTGTCGTGGCCGTTTCTTGAATTGCTGCCGTTCTTTACCTCATTCGGTGCGGGCGCTGTGGCGCTTTTGGCGTTTGGTTTGCTGACCCGCGACGGGTATTTCCTGATCGCTGGGTATGCGGTGACCGCGGGGATTGTTGGAATGGTGCTTTGGGTGCTTCAGGCGGCGACCTGAGGCCGCAAGACCCGGTAGAGCACCGCGCCGACAAGTCCGAAGACCACGAGAAGCCCAAGCGCCGTCGCTGCATTCATGACATAGAACGTCGCCCGCTCGGGCCACTCCATGGCGTTGAGAAACGGATAGGGCAGCCCGCTGGTGACGGCCCCCGCGGGCCTGTCGTTGAATCGCTGCACGAACAACTCTGCCCAGGCGACATAGCACCCGATGATCAAGATCAGAGGCAGAGCCGCACGCCAGACGCGCCGAAACACCCGCCCCACAAACATGGCGTCGATGATCTGAAGTGCGGGGCCCAGCGCGTGCAGGTAATATTCCAGCCACCAGTCGATAGGGCCACGTCCGTTCACCAATGACGGGTCGGTGAAGTAAAGCCGCCAATAGAGGAACACGACCATCACGTTCAGCACTGCGGCGCACATGGCGGTCACCTCGTGTCGGCGCGTGATCCGATGTTCACTAAGCGCAAGCATCCGGCTGGCCGCGAAGAAAGACAGAAACAGCGCCCAAATGGTCAGGAAGCGAAACGGCCCACCCGGACCTGACCACGCCCCGAACAACAGTTGGTGCAGGCAATATCCCGCTGCGAGCAAAAATACGGTCCAGCGATAGATCAGAACGGGGCGACTATGGATGTCCATGGGCTGCGGGCCTTTGGCTATGTGACCCTAACACTGGCCGAAATGGCACCTTGCACGCAAGAATTACGCGCGCGCCTCGCCAATTGATGTGACGCCAAGGACCTTCAGCACCTTGGCTTCGATCTGGTCCGCATTCATTCCCGCAACCGCATACATGTCCGCCGGACTGGCCTGGTCGATGAAGATATCCGGCAGGACCATGGAGCGATATTTGAGGCCTTTATCAAACACGCCTTCTTCGGCCAGAAGCTGGGCAACATGGCTGCCAAAGCCGCCGACCGCACCCTCTTCTATCGTAATGAGCGCATCATGGTGGGCGGCCAGTTGCAGGATCAGATCGCGGTCAAGCGGTTTGGCAAAACGCGCATCGGCAATGGTGGGCGTGATGCCTTTGGCAGCCAGATTTTCGGCAGCCTTTTGCACCTCTGCGAGGCGGGTGCCAAACGACAGGAGCGCCACGCCCTTGCCCTCTTGGATCATGCGGCCCTTGCCGATCTCAAGCGGTGTGCCGCGGTCTGGCATCTCAACCCCCGTGCCGTCGCCGCGCGGGAAGCGGAAGGCGATGGGGCCGTCGTCATGGGCGACGGCGGTTGCAACCATGTGGGCCAGTTCCGCCTCGTCCGCGGCGGCCATGACGGTGAAACCGGGCAGGTTCGACAGATAGGCCACATCGAAGGCGCCCGCATGTGTCGCCCCGTCGGCCCCCACCAACCCCGCACGGTCGATGGCAAAACGCACGGGCAGGCGTTGGATTGCCACGTCGTGCACAACCTGATCATAGCCGCGTTGCAGGAAGGTCGAGTAAATCGCGCAGAACGGCTTCATCCCGCCCGCAGCCAACGCGGCAGAGAAGGTGACGCCGTGCTGTTCCGCGATGCCCACGTCAAAACAGCGGCTGGGATAGCGTTCGGCAAAGAGGTTCAGGCCTGTGCCATCCGGCATAGCGGCGGTGACGGCGCAAATCTTGTCGTCGGCTTCCGCCTCTTTGATCAGGTGTTGCGCGAACACCTTGGTATAGCTGGGGGCGTTTGACTGCGCTTTCTTCTGCTCGCCCGTGATGACGTCGAACTTTGACACGCCGTGCCCCTTGTCGCGGGCCGTCTCTGCCGGGGCGTAGCCCTTGCCCTTCTTGGTGAGCACATGGATCAGGATTGGGCCGGTCGCACGCTCTTTGACCGTGCGCAGGACGGGCAGCAACTGGTCCATGTCGTGGCCGTCGATGGGACCGAGATAGCTAAAGCCCAGCTCTTCGAACAGCGTGCCGCCAACGGTCATGCCCTTGAGCATATCCTTGGCCCGCTTGGCCCCTTCGCGGAAGGGTTCGGGCAGCAGGCTGACGGCCCCCTTGGCCGCTGCCTTGAGGTCCTGGAACGGGTTCTGGGCGTAAAGCCGGGACAGATAGGACGACATCGCGCCGGTCGGCGGAGCGATAGACATTTCATTGTCGTTCAGGATGACGATCAGGCGCTTTTTCAGGTGGCCCGCGTTGTTCATCGCCTCATAGGCCATGCCGGCGCTCATCGAACCATCGCCAATGACCGCGACGGCGTCACCCGACCCTTCGGGCGGTTGGCCACCAAGGTCATGCGCCACGGCAAAACCCAGCGCCGCGCTGATCGAGGTTGAGGAATGCGCAGCACCAAACGGGTCATAGGGCGACTCGCTGCGTTTGGTGAAGCCGCTGAGCCCGTCTTTCATCCGCAGGGTGCGGATGCGGTCGCGGCGTTCGGTCAAAATTTTGTGCGGGTAGCACTGGTGGCCCACATCCCAGATCAGCTTGTCGCGCGGCGTGTCAAAGACGGCGTGCAAAGCGACGGTCAACTCAACCACACCCAAGCCTGCACCAAGATGGCCACCCGTAACCGACACGGCAGAGACCGTTTCGGCACGCACCTCATCCGCAATCTGGCGCAATTGCGCATCCGAAAACCGTTTGAGGTCTGCGGGGCGGTGCACTGTGTCGAGTAGTGGGGTCTTGGGGCGGTCTGACATGTCAGTCTCTAATTCTCGCGGGTCACGACGAAGCGGGCAGCGTCCCGCAATACGTCGGCACCCGCTTGGTATATATCTAAGGCGTCGCAGGCTTGGGTCACAAGTTGATCAGCGCGGCGTTTCGCCTCGTCCAGTCCAAGCAGCGATACAAAGGTGGCCTTGCCCGCGTCAGCATCCTTGCCCGTGGCCTTGCCCATGGTTTGGCTGTCGCTGGTCACGTCCAGCACGTCGTCGGCGATTTGAAAGGCAAGGCCCAGCGCGCGGGCATAGGCTTGCAATGGGCCAAGGTCAGCTTGCGCCATGCGCGCGCCAGCGGTCGCGGACCATTCAATCAGGGCCCCCGTCTTGCCCCGTTGGAGCGCGGTGATTTCATCAAGGGTCAGCGGGGCGTTGGCGGTTTCGGCGGCGATGTCGAGCGCTTGGCCCAGCACCATCCCTTGGGCCCCCGACGCCGTGGCGAGGGATTGCGCAAGGTCCGCCCGCACGTCGCCCGTGCCGACATCGCGATGCGTGCACAGTTCGAAGGCGAGCGTTTGCAGCGCGTCACCTGCCAACACGGCGGTCGCCTCGTCCCACTTGATATGCACGGTGGGCGCGCCCCGACGCAGATCATCATCGTCCATGCAGGGCAGATCATCATGCACCAGCGAATAAGCGTGCAGTGCTTCAATCCCGGTTGCAGGCCAAATGGCCCTGTCAGGGTCTATTCCGTGCAACCGTGCGCTTTCTAGCACCAGGAACCCGCGCAGGCGTTTTCCGCCATTGGTGGCGTGGGCCATAGCGTGCGTGACGGGCACATCGCCGAGCGCGCCCAGTACGGTATCAAACCGCGCCTGAATGGCGGTGCCCGCGTCACTCAGCCTTTGGCGGAACATGGATCAGAGGCCTTCGACCGGTTTCAAACCTGTTGGGTTTCCGTCAGCGTCAGTTGTGATGGCGGCGACCTTTTCCTCGGCCTCTCGCAGCTTGGTTTCGCAGCGCTTTTTCAAGAGCGCACCGCGTTCATAGAGCGTGATGGAATCGTCCAGCGCGACATCGCCTCGTTCCAACTGGCCCAGCACCTGTTCGAGTTCGGCCATCGCTTCTTCGAAGCTCATCTCGTCTACGGGGCGATCGGTCATTGGGCGGCCTTCATCAGGGATTGGACGTGAGCGCGGGCGCAAGCGGCCAACGCGTCCAGATCATAGCCGCCTTCCAGAACGGACACCACCCGGCCTTTGCACAGGTCTCGTGCAGTTTTCGTAAGCATGTCGGTGAGGCGGGTGTAGGTGTCTGCCGTCCAGTTGAGTTGCGCCAGCGGATCATCCTGGTGTGCGTCAAAGCCGGCGGAGATCAGGATCAGGTCGGGGTGGAATTTGATGAGGGCCGGGAGCACTTGGCGTTCGTATTCTGCAATAGCGTGGGCCCCGTCCGTGTGCGGGGCTAGGGGGATGTTCAGAACGGTGCCGTGCGGGCCGCGATCTGACGCCTGCCCGGTGCCGGGCCAGAGCGGCATTTGCTGCGACGTGATGACGAGGGCCCGGGGGTCATCCTGTAACAGCGCTTGGGTTCCGTTGCCGTGATGCACGTCGAAATCGACAACAGCGACCCGCGCCAACCCATGCACTTCAAGCGCATGTTTCGCGGCGATAGCGACGTTGCCGAAGATGCAAAAGCCCATCGGTAGAGACTGTTCCGCATGGTGTCCCGGCGGGCGCATTGCGACAAAGGCGTTGGTGGCTTCCTCGTCCAGCACCATGTCGACCGCTTTGACTGCACCGCCCGCTGCGCGCCAGACGGCGTTGTAAGACGTGGGCGAGAGAAAGGTCTCGGCATCCGTCTCGCGGTCGAGCCCGGCAAAGCCGTCAGTTGGCACCTTGGCGCGCACAAAGTCGATGTAATCCTGCGGGTGGCACAGTGCGATTGAGGCGTCGTCAGCCAAGGGCGGGTCGACCCGCATCAGGTCAAGATCGGCGAGTGCGCGCTGGATATAGTCGAGCCGCGCCACCTGTTCGGGCATTCCGGGGGGCGTGACGTGCAAGAGACCGTCGGCATGGGTCAGCAGGGCCGTGCTCATGACTTCATTGTTCCAAAAATATGCAAATCCTGGGGCTCAGTCTGGCGCCAGCATATACCCTGCGCCGCGCACGGTTTGCAAATACCGGGGCTGTTTGGGATTGCTCTCGATCTTGCGGCGCAGGCGGGTGATCTGGACATCCACGGCCCGTTCCTGCGCTTGCCCGCGGTCTCGGCCCAAATCCTCGACCAGTTTGGCGCGGCTGATGGCTTCGCCGGGCTTGGCCGAAAAAATCTTCATCAACTGCATTTCGGTGGCGGTCAGCCGCACAAGGTCTTCGCCTTGCCACATCTCGCCGCGTTCCATGTCATAGCGAATGGGGCCAAGGGTCAGGATCTTGGGCGCGGCTTCTTCCGGGGCCACATCGGGCACGCGGCGCAGGATGGCGTTGATGCGCAGCAAAAGCTCTTTGGGCTCGAACGGCTTGGGCAGATAATCGTCTGCGCCCGCTTCCAGGCCTTCGATCCGGTTGCCGGTCTCGCCTTTGGCGGTCAGCAACAGGATCGGGGTGGCGTGGGTCTCTCTCAAGGACCGGCAGAGGCTTAGCCCGTCTTCGCCCGGCATCATCACATCGAGCACGATCAGGTCGAAATCCAAGCCCGACAGCACCCGCCGCGCATGGGCTGCATCGCGCGCCGCACTGACCAGGAATCCGTTTCGCATCAGGAATTTTTGCAGCAGGCTGCGAATACGTTCGTCGTCATCGACGATCAACAGATGGGTATCGAAATCGCTCATGCACCGCTCTCCTTAAGTCTTTGATAGGTCCGATGCATTTCCGTGTCCATCATTGCCTCAAGCACAGTGCGGAAGCCTGCGACCGCCTCTGGTCCTGCGTCGCGGAAAGCCGCGCGCATGCGGGCGCGTTGCGCATCCGACAACCTGCCTTCAAGCGCGTGCCCGTCCTCGGTCAGGAACAGGTGCCGCTCTCTTTTGTCTGACTTTCCTACCCGGCTTTCGACCAGCCCGTCTTCTATCAACGTGCGCAGAACGCGGTTGAGGGATTGCTTGGTGACACCAAGGATGTTGAGCAGATTGTTCACAGTCGTCCCGGGAGCACGGTTGATGAAATGGATCGCCCGGTGGTGCGCGCGACCATAGGCCATGTCTGCGAGGATGCGATCCGGGTCAGCGGTGAAGCCGCGATAGGCGAAGAACATCGCCTCGATCCCCTGCCGCAACTGTTCGTCGGTGAGGAAAAGCAGGTTTTCTCCGCCTCTGGTGATGGTTGCCCGTCCGTCGTCCATGCCCGCCCCCGATGCCGCGCCGTCTTTTGTGGCAGTTTAAGTCAGCCTTGTTGACATTCCAAGAGTGAAGCGATATCGAATCGCAGGTTTTGCGCAACTTTATGACTGTATCGGCCATATTGGCGCAATAAACGGAAATTCGGAGGATGCCATGGCTGGCTATGATGATCGCGACGGAAAAATCTGGATGGACGGCCAATTGGTCGACTGGCGTCAGGCCAACGTCCATATTCTGACCCATGCCATGCACTACGCGTCATCTGTCTTTGAAGGTGAGCGCGCCTATAACGGTAAGATATTCCTGAGCCGTGCGCATTCCGAGCGCCTGCATTTTTCCGCTGGCGAGCTGGATTTTCAAATTCCGTATACGGTGGACGAAATCGAAGCAGCAAAGCAGCAAGTGCTGACTGCGAACGGCTTGACCGACGCGTATGTCCGGGCCGTCGCGTGGCGCGGTGCGGGGGAGGATATGGGTGTCGCATCTGCCAAGAACCCGGTTCACCTGGCCATCGCCGCCTGGGAATGGGGCAGCTATTATGGCGACGCCAAGTTCAAGGGCGCCAAGATCGACATCGCCAAGTGGAAGCGTCCGTCGCCGGAAACCATCCCGGTGCATGCCAAGGCCGCAGGTCTTTACATGATCTGCACCACGTCAAAGCATGCGGCGGAGGCCAAGGGGTGTTCCGACGCGCTGTTCATGGACTACCGCGGCTACGTGGCCGAGTGCACAGGCGCCAACATCTTCTTTGTGAAGGATGGCGAGGTGCACACGCCGAAGGCGGACGTGTTTTTGAACGGTTTGACCCGGCAAGCCGTGATTGGCCGCTTGCAGGACAAGCAGATCAAGGTGCACGAACGGGTGATTATGCCAGAAGAGCTGGAAGGGTTCGAGCAGTGCTGGTTGACCGGGACTGCGGCTGAGGTCACGCCGGTTGGTCAGATTAGTGACTTTAATTTTGAAGTTGGTGCCATGTGCCGCGACGTGGCTGAGGATTATGAGAAGCTGGTGCGGGAGTAAGGAGTAAGTAGGACCGCGCCGGTTTAGCCTTTGCGTGGGAAGGGCGGAGGAGTGCGCACGATCTTGAGCATACCTTCGTCCGCTATGAGGAGCTTGTGGTCTTTCAATATTAGAACGATATACAGCTTTTCACCGTGACGAAATCCTAAGTCGTTTGGGGATTCCCATAAGCTTCTGTATATGCGACCCTTAATACAAAGGTGGTTTGATCCGATTTGGAGCAACACGATAATGAAGCGCAGTTTTTCGGTAAAGGCGATCTGGGATGAAGAAGATCAGCTTTGGCTGTCTGAAAGCGACATCAAAGGTCTGCATATTGAGGCTGAGACTCTCGAAGAGTTCTACGACTTAGTGAACGAGTTCGCTTCGGAGCTGATTGTGACCAACCACTACTCGGACGTCGAAATGGTTGGTAAGACCATGCGCGACATGATCCCGGCGGTTGTCGTATCTCACGAGCGAAAGTCAGGACAAGCAGCCTAGACGTGGCAGACTACTATCGCCAAGTCTGTCAGCTTCTGCGTGCCGCTGGTTATGTTCAAATTCCAGGCGGCAAGGGTAGTCATCAGAAATGGTACAACTCAGATAAAGATGACATGCAGATTGTGCCGTTTAATCTCAAAAAGAAACATACGGCGAACGGCATAATGAAAGACGCAGGCTTGAAAAAGAAGTTTTGAGTGCCTCATCCCTTCGGGTCCGTCACCGCCCGTGCGCGGCTGCGACCGCCGCCCAATTGCCGCTCGCGCCAGATGATGATCACGCCGCCTAGCACCACGAGCGATGCACCGATCACCGTCTCGACCGTCGGTAGCTCGGCAAAGATCAGGTAGCCGATGAGCGCGGCGAAGATCAGGGAGGTGTAGTCAAACGGCGCCAACATGGATGCTGCACCAAAGCGGTAGCTTGCCGTCACCATGATCTGGGCGACGCCACCGACCAGCCCGGCGCTGATCAAGAGCAGCAAATCTGTCCCCGCGGGGACAACCCATCCGAAGGGCAGGCTAAGAAGGCTCAAAACCGTTGCTGTCAGTGAAAAATAGAACACGATGGCGGCGGTGTGTTCGGTCTTGACCAGCGTGCGGATGTGAATTTGCACAAAGGCGCGCAGGACAGACGCTCCCAGGACAAAAAGTGCGCCAAGCGTGCCTGCGGTGCCAATCTCTGCAAGGGACAGGCGCGGCCAAATCACGATCATGACGCCCACGAGGCCCAAAGCAACAGCGCTGATCCGAAAAAGTCGGACGCGTTCGCCCAGCATGACGGCTGCCAGAATGACGGTGAACATCGGTGTGGCGTAGCCGATGGCCGTGACCTCGGGCAGGGGCAGAAGCCCAAGGCCCGCGAAGGTCAATGCCATTGCCATCGTCCCGAACAGACCCCGCCAGATATGGCCCATCAAGTTGTGCGGGGTGAGCGCCTCGCGCATTTCACCGGCCCGCCAGATCCAGGCGACGATGATGGGCATGGCAAAGAACGACCGGAAGAACACGGCCTGACCTGAGGGCACATTCTGCGTGGCCGCTTTGATCATCGCCGCCATGACCATGAACAAAAACACCGCCATCAGCTTCAAGGCGATGGCGGTGCCGGGTTTGTTCTGGGTGGTGGGGGCTTTCATCTCTCCCGTTCCATGGGGGCTCGGGAGATGTTTGGCAAGCGGTCAGTTCAGTTTGGCAACGCCAAGCGGCACGCTGAATTTTTCACACCAGATGTAGACTTCGTTAAACTCGGAGACATCAATGCCCGCGGGCACAACAAAGGATTGCGCGCCGGTCAGGTTGCCGAGCTTTCCCGAATCCGTGTTGCCATTGAAGTGGCCATCCTTGCCCAGGCCCACGCGAGGATCGGGGGCACCGTCGAGGCTGAAGTCGTCGGCCAGCACAATTGTATGGCTGCCATCGGCATTTTTTATCACCTCGACTGTTCCGGTGGTGATGTGATCCGAGGCACCGATAAACGTGCCTTTGGATACGGTTCCGGCAGATGCGGGTGCGACCACGAAGCCAAGGATGATGGCAAGGGTCAGAGCGAGGGTTTTGAGTACGTTAAGCATGTTGGCCTCCGTTATGGACTGATTGGTTCCTAACTCTAGCTATCATTAGGAATCGACTGGTACAAAACACAAAGCTGTGAATTCTGGACTATGTGGTTCCGAACGCTATATTGAGCAGCGGACATCGGGGACTGAATATGGCAAGACCAAGATCATTTGATACCGAAGACGCGCTTGAAAAAGCGATGCACGTTTTTTGGACGCACGGATATGAGGGGGCATCCCTGCCTGATCTGCTAGACGGGATGGGGTTGACGAGGGGGAGTCTGTACAAGGCATTTACGGACAAGAAGACGCTTTTTCTGAAAGTGTTGGAGCGCTACGAAGGACAAGCGGTCAAGGCAGGGGTGGCGATGTTGAGTGATCCGGCTGTACCAAACGGGTCCGAGCGTATCATGTCACTGTTCCAGGGGTCGTATCAGCGTGTTGTCAACGGCGATATGAGGGGCTGTCTGCTGTGCACGGCGGCGGCGGGTCCCAGCACCTATGATGACGAAATCGCGCGGGCGGTTTCGCGCGGGCTTGGCGAATTACGCGACGGCATTTACACCGCGCTGGGCGCATCGCCGAAACACGCAACGCTCAGCACAGCGGAGCGTGCCGCGTTGGCGGATATGATTATTGCGCAATATGTCGGGCTGCGCACGATGGCCCGCGCGCGGATAGACCACGAAACTTTGCACAACATCGTACGCTCGGTAGGTGTGATGTTGGGCTAGCCAATCGGGCCACGCATGCCGCCGGTCTGACCACGATCCAAGAGCAGGTGGTCAAGGATCACGCAGGCCATCATCGCTTCACCCACCGGAACGGCGCGGATGCCAACACAGGGGTCATGACGCCCCTTGGTGATGATCTCGGTCTCTTCGCCAGACTTGGTGATTGTCTTGCGGGTTTGAAGGATCGATGAGGTCGGCTTGACCGCAAAACGCACCACGATGTCCTGCCCGGTCGAGATACCGCCAAGGATACCGCCCGCGTGGTTGGACGTATAGTCGGGACCGTTGGAACCCATTTTGATCTCGTCGGCGTTCAACTCTCCGGTCAGCATTGCAGCGGACATGCCCTCACCAATCTCGACCCCTTTGACCGCGTTGATGCTCATCATTCCGGCGGCAAGATCAGTGTCTAACTTGCCATACACCGGCGCGCCCAGGCCCGCGGGCACGTGACGGGCAACCACTTCGATCACTGCACCGACGGACGATCCGGACTTGCGCAGACCATCGAGGTAGTCGGCCCAAGTCCGGGCAGCTTTTGCGTCAGGCACCCAGAACGGGTTCTGGTCGATCTGTTCCCAGTCAAAGTTGTTGCGGTCGATCTCGTGCGTGCCCATGCGGGTCATGTAGCCCCTGATTTCGATCCCGGGCACCAAAATTGCCAGCGCCGCACGCGCCAGACCACCCGCGGCCACCCGTGCAGCTGTTTCACGGGCTGAGGATCGACCGCCGCCGCGATAGTCGCGTATCCCGTATTTCTGCCAATAGGTAATGTCGGCATGGCCGGGCCGGAACTTTTCGGCGATATCGCCATAGTCCTTGGACCGCTGGTCTGTGTTCTCGATCATCAGTTGCACGGGTGTGCCCGTGGTTTGACCTTCGAACACGCCAGACAGGATCTTGACCGCGTCAGGCTCCCGACGCTGCGTGGTGTACTTGTTCTGGCCGGGTTTGCGCTTGTCGAGCCAGTGCTGGAGCATCGCCTCGTCCACGGGGACCCCCGGCGGACAACCATCGACCGTTGCGCCCAGCGCAGGCCCGTGGCTTTCGCCCCAGGTGGTCACGCGGAAAAGATGGCCAAAGCTGTTGATCGACATCGGGTGCTCCAACAAAGGTCACGAGGACATACGCCGCGTCGCATATGATGCCAAGTTGATTGAAGCCGTTGATTCAAAAGATATCCGGATGTAACCCGAACGCCCATACAAACCGATGGAGGCTGATATGGCAAAGCGAGTTCATTCCGATGACAGCCCTTCCTTTCGAGATCATGTCTAAGCGGAGGCGGTCCTTCCCTTCCGAAAGCCGTGTTAAAACCGGCGATCGCACGGTGCACGGGCGATGTGGAACTGTTTGAAAAACTTGGTCGTAATGATCCATGCCCTTGCGGGTCGGGACGACGGTTCAAGCGGTGCTGTTTGCGCAGCGGGCGCTATGATGGCAGTTGGCGCGACCACTACTTTTAGAGAACGAAAGTGAATATGGAGGGCGCTTGCCAGTTGGTGAGTGCCCGCTTATAGATACCGACACCTCGGGGTGCCCAAACTGGGCTGAGATGCGCGATGCGAACCCGTTGAACCTGAACCGGTTAACACCGGCGGAGGGAAGGTTTGGATCATCCAATGAGCCTTGTCCCGCCGCCTCTAAATTTGGAGGATGCGATGAAGTATCTTATGTTTTCCGCCGCGGTGCTATGTGCCAGCGCGGCCTGGGCCGAAACGCCCGTTCTGAAAGTCTATACCTACGACAGTTTTGTGAGCGACTGGGGGCCAGGCCCTGCCGTGGAGGCCGCGTTTGAAGAGGTGTGCGCCTGCGATCTGGAGTTGATCGGTGCAGGTGACGGGGCCGCGCTGTTGGCACGGATCAAGCTGGAGGGGGCACGGTCAGAGGCGGATGTTGTGCTGGGCCTCGACACCAACCTGGTGGCTGCTGCAAAAGAGACGGGGTTGTTTACCACGCACGCGGTCGAGGCCGACTACACCCTGCCGGTGGCGTGGACCGATGACACTTTTGCACCCTACGACTGGGGTTATTTCGCCTTTGTCCATAATGCCCAGATGGACGCGCCTGCAAACTTCAGGGAGCTGGCCGACAGTGACCTGAAGATCGCTATACAGGACCCACGGTCGTCCACGCCCGGCTTGGGTCTGCTGATGTGGGTCAAGGCCGCATATGGGGATCAGGCACCTGAGATCTGGGACGGGCTGTCGGACAATGTGCTGACCGTGACCAAGGGGTGGTCAGAAAGCTACGGGCTGTTTTTGGATGGGGAGGCGGACATGGTGCTGTCTTACACCACGTCGCCTGCCTATCACCTGATCGCAGAGCAGGATGCCACCAAGGCGGCGGCGGCCTTTGAGGAGGGGCACTATATGCAGGTGGAGGTTGCCGGGAAGCTGGCGGCCACGGATCAACCTGATCTGGCGGATCAGTTCCTGTCCTTTATGGTGTCGGAGGCGTTTCAGTCGATTATTCCCACCACCAACTGGATGTATCCCGCGGTGACGCCTGCGGGCGGCCTTCCCGATGGGTTTGACACGTTGATTACCCCTGCGAAATCGCTGCTGAAGTCGCCGGAAGAGGCCGCTGCCGCACGGGACGAGGCACTGACCGAATGGCGCGACGCACTGGCGCAGTAACCGGACCGGTTGCGGCGGGCGGCGTCGTTGTCCTGATCCTGGCCGCATTGCTGGCCGTGATGTCGCGGGCCGACTGGCCCGTGACACTGGGCACCGCTGATTGGGCTGTGCTGCGCTTTACCGTCTGGCAGGCGTTTCTATCGGCGTTTTTCAGCGTGCTTTTTGCCATTCCCGTGGCACGCGCCTTGGCCCGGCGCAGATTTCCCGGGCGCGGTGCTTTGGTCACTTTGTTGGGTGCGCCGTTTATCCTGCCAGTGATTGTCGCGGTGCTGGGTATTCTGGCCGTGTTTGGCCGGGCCGGCTGGGTCAGCGAAGTCCTTGGGATGTTTGGAGTGGCGCCTCTGTCGATTTACGGTGTGCAAGGCGTTGTCCTTGCACATGTGTTCTTCAACATGCCGTTGGCGACGCGTTTGATCCTGCAAGGTTGGCAGGCCGTTCCTGCGGAGCAGTTCAGACTGGTGGGGCAGCTTGGCCTACCACCACCGATGGTGTTTCGCATCGTCGAGTGGCCAATCTTGCGTCAGGTGGCGCCGGGAGCGTTTGCGCTGGTCTTTGTCATCTGTCTGACCAGTTTTGCGGTTGCGTTGACGCTGGGCGGGGGACCACGGGCGACGACCATCGAACTCGCCATCTATCAGGCGTTTCGCTTTGATTTCGATCTGGGACGTGCCGCTGTGCTGAGCCTGCTGCAGCTTGTTGTGGCTGGTGGGGCAGCGGTGATCGCGCTTTGGGTATTGCCACCACTGGCGCTGCAAGCCGGGCGGGATCGGGTGAGGCGTCGTTGGGATGCGCCTGCACCTTGGGTTGATGCGGCCTGGATCGGGGTGGCGGCTGCGTTTTTGCTTTTGCCCTTGCTTGCTGTCACCATTTCCGGGGCCATTGGCCTGTGGCAGATGCCGCTTTCAGTGCTTACTGCCGCGTGGACTTCGGCGTGGGTGGCGGCCGTGAGCACCTTTGTTTTACTGATCATGGCCTTGCCTATTTCCGCCTGGTTGGCACAAGCGCGCTGGGGTGGGGGCGAGACGCTGACGCTGCTGGGCTTGGCGGCGTCGCCGCTGATGATCGGAACCGGATGGTTCATCCTGATCTATCCGTTTGCAGCACCGGTGCGCTTTGCCTTGCCGGTGACGGCGTTGGTGAACGCGATGATGGCGCTGCCCTTTGCCGTGCGCATCTTGCTGCCGCCGATGCGACAAGTGTTCAATAATTACGGTCGGTTGAGTGCTGGATTGGGTTTGCGGGGGATCAGTCTGTGGCGTGTCGTGCTGATGCCGCGCCTGCGCCCGCAAATTGGCTTTGCCGCCGGTCTTGGGGCAGCGATGAGCGTGGGCGACCTTGGCGTGGTGGCGTTGTTCGCGGACCCTGAAGTGGCGACCTTGCCGTTGCAAATGTATCGGTTGATGGGCAGTTACCGAACCGAGGCAGCATCGGGAGCCGCGCTGGTTCTGGTGGCGCTGGCGTTTGGGATGTTCTGGATCTGCGATGCGTGGGGACGCCGACATGTTGCGGGTTGAGCAGCTGCGAATTGTTCAGGGAGACTTTGCCCTGAGTGCCGATTTCGAGCTACCGCGTGGTCGACGGGTCGCGGTAATAGGGCCCTCGGGTGCGGGGAAGTCCACGCTTCTGAATGCCTTGGGGGGGTATATTGATATCGCGTCGGGTCGGATCGATGTGGATGGTGAAGACGTCACCGCCGCACCGCCCGATCAGCGCGGGATTGCGATGTTGTTTCAGGACGGGAACCTGTTCCCGCATATGACCTTGGCGCAGAATGTTGGGCTTGGCATACGCCCCACATTGAAGATGACAGAGGCTGAAACGGCACAGATACGCGACGCACTGCATCAGGTTGGGCTGGAAGACTTTGCGGATCGGAAGCCGGGCGACGTGTCAGGCGGTCAGCAAAGCAGGGCGGCGTTGGCGCGGGTGTTGGTACAGGCCAAACCGCTGCTTTTACTGGACGAACCCTTTGCGGCGCTTGGCCCAGCGCTACGGACCGAGATGTTGGATTTGAACAGCCAGGTGGCCTGCGATGCAGGCGCAACTGTGATGGTGATCACCCATACGCCCGAGGATGCCGTGCGGGCAGCGGATGATCTGATTTTTGTCGA
The DNA here is from genome assembly GCA_038525015.1 of Pseudomonadota bacterium. Lineage (GTDB taxonomy): Bacteria > Pseudomonadota > Alphaproteobacteria > Rhodobacterales > Rhodobacteraceae > Tateyamaria. Next base: position 80,166 of record JBCBID010000018.1, read on the forward strand.
GGCGGGTCACGTGCACCCGCCTCGTCCGGTGTCAGAAATGTTAGCGCATCCGCCGGAGGCATTAAGGGCGTATCTAGGCCGCTGAGCGCAGACTTTGTCGCGTATCCACGATACCAAGAGCTGCTTGCGCGGCTTCCCGACCCTTCAGAACGAAATGGTCAGCGTAGATGCTCAGATGGTGCGGTGTCTCTTGGAAGTGGTGTGGGGTGAGCGAGACCGAGAGGATTGGCACTCCTGTTTTGAGGCCCACTTGCATCAGACCGTCTACCACGGCGGAGGCGACGAAGTCGTGGCGGTAGATACCGCCGTCGACCACGAGGGCGGCGCAGACGATGGCGTGATATTGCCCTGTTTCGGCCAGCGTTTGGGCCATCAACGGCATCTCGAATGCACCGGGGACGTCGAAAACATCAACTTGATTTGATACGATAATTTCGGTGAAGCCTTGCAAAGCCTGATCGACAATGGCTGCGTGCCACCGGGCTTTGACAAAGGCGAAGCGGGTGTGTGTCATGGGTTTTCTCCTTTAGGTTTCGACACGTCACCCAAGGCGATTGCGCACGTAACAAGACGCACCCGTATGGATGCCGTCACCTGCGTTCTCTTTCATCCGGACTATGACCGTCGGCTCAGGCGTCTCACCTGATCTGCTTGACCAAGCGTCCCTCGTCAGAGGGGCGCGTTGCGCTCGTGGGCTCTTGCCGAAGCAAATACCACCGGTGGGGAATTTCGCCCCGCCCTGAGAACAGGCTCAGGTTGCCAAGCCGTGCGCGCAGAGGCAAGAGGGACGCAACGTATCACGGACCTTTGATCATGCACCCAAACCCGATCTTTCACACCGAAACCTCAGAGCGGAACATCGCCTTTGCGCGGGAGCGTGCATTTGGCGTTTTGGCGGTGAATGGGGATGAAGGTCCGATGATGAGCCACGTCCCCTTTCTCATAGATGCAGACAGCGTGCAGTTGGACCTGCACCTTGTCCGGTCAAACCCGATTGCCCGTGCGTTGAAAGAGCCGACACAAGCCAAGATCGCAGTGAGTGGGGCGGATGGCTATATCTCGCCCGACTGGTACGAGGTGCCGGATCAGGTGCCGACCTGGAACTATGTGGCGGTGCATATCACCGGCACGTTGGAGATGCTGCCGCATGCGCAGATTCGCGACATGCTGGACCGGCAATCGAAGCATTTTGAGGATCAGTTGTTGCCCAAGGCGCCATGGAAAACGGACAAGATGACACCCGAGGTGCTGGATAAGATGATGCGCCAGATTGTGCCCTGTCGGCTGACGATTGAAGCGGTTGATGGCACCTGGAAGTTGAACCAGAACAAGCCCGATGAGGTGCGATTGCGGGCGTCGGATTATGTCGATGCCTATGGGCTTGGGCAGGAAACGCGCATCCTTGCTGCGCTGATGCGCGGGGCCTAGGTTGCGCCCCGGATCACAGGGAGAATCGCGATGAAGCTGTTGATGGCGGGGCCAAGCCCTTTTGTGCGTAAAGTACTCGTTTTATTGCATGAAACAGGGCAAGCGGAAGATGTTGAAACCGTTACCGTGACGGCCGCGCCGGGGGGTACCGACGCCACGCTGAAAGCTGCGAACCCGGTGGGTAAAATTCCCGCACTGGTGCGGGATGAGGGGCCGACGCTGTATGATAGCAAGGTGATTTGCCGTTTCTTGGACGCGCGTGCAGAGGCGGGCCTTTACCCCGAAAAAGGCTGGGACACGTTGGTTCTGGAGGCCACGGCGGATGCGCTGATGGAGGCGGCGGTTCTGATGATTTACGAAAAGCGGTTCCGTCCAGAGGAAATCTGGTCCACCGAGTGGATCGAGGCGCAGTGGGGCAAGGTCGAAGGTGCGCTGGATGCGCTGAATGCCCGCTGGATGAGCCATTTGGCAGGACCGATGGATATCGGGCATATCGGTGTGGCGTGTGGGTTGGGGTATCTGGATTTCCGGCATGGCGATCGGGATTGGCGCAAAGGGCGGGACGCTTTGACCGCTTGGTATGAGGCATTTTTGGCCCGTCCATCCATGCAGGCGACCGAGCCACAGGGTTAGTGCTGCGCAACGCGCGATGGTCCCTCTCCGCCACACGGCAGCGAATCGCGATTAGCGCCCAGAGGCCAGGCAAATTGGCGATACATCAACCGTACACGCCCTGTGCACCGGCCTGACATAAAAGCCGTGGTCAACGCATCGCATGGTCCTGAGTCTTATCAATGCGTTAATTATAAAGGTCCCTGCGACCACGTGTGTCAGTTTGCGCGCTGGACGTGGGCGGGGGACCCCGCTAGATAGCCCGGTGATAAGGCTGCACGTGCGCGCGGCCCATTGTGTTATTGGCCCCTCGGGGTCGCTGGAAACTGGAGAAGTCCCCCGTGTCCCACGTTGAAGAAGACCACGAAGGCACCCGGCGCGATTTTCTGTACTACGCCACGGCTGGCGCGGGTGCGGTAACGGCAGGTGCGGCGATCTGGCCCTTGGTGCACCAGATGAACCCGTCGGCCGACGTTGTTGCGGCAAGCCAAATGCGCGTGGACGTGTCGAGCGTTGAGCCCGGCACGCAAATCACCGTTCTATTCCTGGGCAAGCCCGTATTCATTCGTCGCCGGACCGAGGAAGAGATCACGGCGGCCCGCGATGTATCGCTGGATGAGCTGCCCGACGACATCGCGCGCAACGCAAATCTGGGTGATGTGCCCGCGGATGACGCCAACCGCACGCTGGATGAGGCTGGCGAGTGGCTGGTGATGCAGGGCGTGTGTACGCACTTGGGCTGTGTGCCATTGGGCGATGCTGGGGACTTTGGTGGCTGGTTCTGTCCCTGCCACGGCTCGCATTACGATACGGCGGGCCGCATCCGCCGTGGACCCGCACCGCAGAACCTACCGGTGCCACTTGCAGAATTCGTGGACGAAACCACGATCCTACTGGGTTAAGGGAGAGACACTATGGCTGGAATTCCTCACGACCATTATGAACCGAAAGCGGCCTGGGAGAAAGGCCTGGCCAAGCGGTTGCCGATTGTCGGGCTGATGTACGACACGCTGATGATACCGACGCCTAAGAACCTGAACTGGATGTGGATCTGGGGCATCGTTCTGACCTTCTGCCTGGCGTTGCAGATCATCACTGGGATTGTGCTGGCGATGCACTACACGCCGCATGTGAACGAGGCGTTTGCCTCGATTGAGCACATCATGCGCAATGTGAACGGTGGCGCGATGCTGCGTTATCTCCACATGAACGGCGCCTCGCTGTTCTTTGTGGCCGTGTATGCTCACATTTTCCGTGGTCTCTACTACGGATCGTACAAGGCCCCGCGTGAGATCACATGGATCATCGGGATGCTGATTTACCTGCTGATGATGGGCACCGCGTTCATGGGCTATGTGTTGCCCTGGGGGCAGATGTCTTTCTGGGGTGCGACTGTGATTACCGGACTGTTTGGTGCAATCCCATTTGTTGGTGATGCACTTCAGACGTGGTTGCTAGGCGGACCTGCAGTGGACAACGCCACGCTGAACCGCTTTTTCAGCCTGCACTATCTGCTGCCCTTTGTCATTGCCGGGCTGGTGGTTGTACACATCTGGGCCTTCCACACGACTGGCAACAACAACCCGACGGGTGTTGAAGTGCGCCGCACGTCGAAAGAGGAGGCGGAGAAGGACACGCTGCCCTTCTGGCCCTATTTCGTGATCAAGGATCTGTTTGCCCTGGCGATCATTCTGGTGGTGTTCTTTGCCATCGTGGGCTTCATGCCGAATTATCTGGGCCACCCCGACAACTACATCGAGGCGAACCCACTGGCGACGCCTGCGCACATCGTGCCGGAATGGTACTTCTTGCCGTTCTACGCAATCCTGCGTGCCTTTACCCCTGATGTCTGGATCGTGCAGTTCGCGACGTTTATCAGCGGTGGCATCATCCAGGCCGACTTCTTTGGTGTGCTGGCGATGTTTGGTGCGATTGCAGTGATGGCACTGGCACCATGGCTGGATACATCGAGCGTTCGGTCGGGCCGGTATCGCCCAATGTTCAAATGGTGGTTTGCGCTGCTGGTGGTCGACTTCTTCGTGCTGATGTGGGTGGGCGCCCGCCCGGCGGAAGAGCCGTACAATACCATCGCGCTGATCGCGTCGACCTACTGGTTTGTATATTTCTTGGTCATTTTGCCCCTTCTGGGCGTGATCGAGAAACCGAATGCGCAGCCAGAGACCATCGAAGAAGACTTTGCCGCATCAATGGGTAAGGGAGACAGCGGAACGGCTGCCCCTTCGGCCCAGCCTGCGGAATAAGGAGAACTGCATATGTTCAAGAAACTTGCAGTGAGCATGGTGGCAGCGTTCGCGCTGGCCACCGGCGCCTTCGCCGCTGGCGAAGCCAAGAATGTGCCAAATGTTGACTTCAGTTTCGATGGGCCGTTTGGGTCCTTCGATCAGAACCAGCTACAGCGGGGCCTGCAAATCTATACCGAGATCTGCGCGGCCTGCCACGGTTTGCAATATGTGCCGATCCGGACGCTCAGCGATGAGAGCGGTCCGGGTCTGCCTGCAGATCAGGTGCGCGCCTATGCCGAGTTTTACGAAGTGTTTGACCCGGCCATCGACGACTTTCGTACGGCGATCCCGAACGATCACTTCCCGAGCTCGAACCTCGAAAACGCGCCTGACCTGAGCCTGATGGCCAAGGCCCGCGCCGGCTTTCACGGCCCTTATGGCCTGGGCATCAATCAGCTCATGAATGGTATGGGCGGCGCAGAGTACATCACTGCACTTCTGACCGGCTATACCGGAGAAGAGAAAGAAGAAGCGGGTGCGGTTCTTTACGAGAACAAGTGGTTCCCGGGTGGCTGGATTGCCATGGCGCCACCGCTTTACGGTGATGATACCGAATTTGCCGATGGGGCGGCCACAGACCTTCAGAGCCTGTCAGAAGATGTATCGGCATTTTTGATGTGGACGGCCGAGCCCAAGATGATGGCGCGGAAGCAGGCTGGCTTTGTCGGTGTGATATTCCTGACCATCCTGTCGGTATTGCTGTATTTGACCAACAAGCGCCTGTGGGCACCGGTCAAGGCACGCTATAAGTCCAAGTAAATTGCGGACTGCATGATTGCTGAAAAGCCCTGCCATTTGGTGGGGCTTTTTTGTTAGGCCAGGCGCAGAACACCTGCGCCTTAAGATATATGCATTGATGATACAGCGTCATCAGATGAGGTTTGTTGAGAGGGCGCTGCCCCGCGCGGCATGTGCCGCCCCCCCCCCGGTCGTATTTTCAGTCAGAAGAAGCTGTGAGCGCGGTTTCTGAGTGGCCGGTTATTCTGGCTGTGACGATCTGGCCTTCGGGTTGGATCTTGTCGAAGGTGACCTCGGTGAATTGCTCGGTCCTGCCCATATGAGGGTTTTCCATCAGTATATGGTGGGTCTTGCCGCATTGCGATGTGAGGTGCTTCGCCACCTGGGCTTTTCCGACAGCCCGCAGGCGCGCAGCGCGCTCTTTGATCATTGCTTTGTCAACTTGCGGCATCCGGGCGGCGGGCGTGCCAGTACGGGGCGAGTAGGGAAAAACATGCAGCCAGGTAAGGTTACACTCTTCGACAAGGCGCATCGAGTTTTCGAACATGGCTTCGGTTTCCGTGGGAAAGCCCGCGATGATGTCCGCGCCAAAGGTCATATCAGGGCGCAGCTTGCGCACCTCTTGCGCAAAGCGGATCGCATCGTCGCGCAGGTGTCGCCGCTTCATCCGTTTGAGGATCAGGTCATCGCCATGTTGCAGCGATAGGTGCATGTGGGGCATTAGCCGGGCTTCAGTAGTGATGGCCTGCATGAGTGCGTCGTCCACCTCGATCGAGTCGATCGAACTGATCCGAAGGCGTGGCAGATCGGTGACAAGTTTGAGGATACGCATCACCAAATCGCCCAAGCGCGGTGTTCCGGGAAGGTCGGCCCCCCACGAGGTGAGGTCGACGCCGGTGAGAACCACTTCGTTAAAGCCACGGTCGACCAGACGCTTGATCTGATCCACCACGACGCCGGCGGGTACTGATCTGGAGTTACCGCGGCCGTAGGGGATAATGCAGAAGGTGCAGCGATGATCGCATCCGTTTTGGACCTGAACATAGGCGCGGCTGCGGGTACCGAAGCCGTCAATCAGGTGGCCTGCTGTTTCGGTCACTGACATGATATCATCGACCTGCACGGGTTCGGTGCCGAAATTACCCGCAAGGCCCATCCATGTTTTGGCCTGCATCTTTTCGGTGTTGCCGATGACGGCATCGACTTCGGCCATTTGGGTAAAAGTACCTGGTTCGGTCTGGGCCGCACAGCCGGTGACAATTAGCTTGGCGTCTGGGTGGGTCCGGCGCAGCTTGCGGATGTCTTGGCGGGCCTTGCGCACCGCTTCTGCGGTCACTGCGCAAGTGTTTACGACCACCGCGTTTTCGATACCAGCCTGCTGGGCAAGCTCCTCCATCGCCTTGGTTTCATAGGCGTTGAGGCGGCAGCCGTGATTGGAGAAAACAGATGCTTTCATAGGCTATTCAGGAATTCGGCCGTGAGGCGCCCGTCGAACACATGGGCCGTCGGGCCTGACATCCAGACACCATCGTCGCGCCAGTCGATATGCAATGTTCCGCCATCAAGATCGATCTGAACCCTGTGCTCTGTCAGACCCCGGCGTGTGGCAGCAACCGCAGTTGCGCAGGACGATGAGCCGGAGGCTAGCGTGATGCCGGTGCCCCGTTCCCACACGCGCATACGTATGTGGCTTGGGCCGATCACTTGGGCGAATTGAACATTGGTGCGGTCGGGAAAGAGCGGGTGGTGTTCGATCATCGGCCCGACGTCGGCGAGGTCAATGGCCGTGACATCATCCACAAAGAAAGTGCAATGCGGGTTGCCCATGCCGGTGGCAACCGGGTTGCCGTCAATGGGTAGAGACAAGGTATCGACATCCTGCGCCAGAGGGATATCCCGCCAATCCAGCTGAGGCTGGCCCATATTGACAGCGGTGCCGCCCTTGGCAGTGCGCACCGCCTGCAATGTGCCACGGCCGGTGACGTCGATATTGAGTGTATCCACGTTGCTGTGCGCCAGCTCACGCGCGGCGATGCAACGGGTCGCGTTGCCACACGCCGCTGATTTCGAACCGTCAGCGTTGTAAAACGTGACAGCCAGGTCATCACCGTCCGAGATCAATGCCAATTGGTCAAAGCCTACGCCCCGGTGCCGATCAGCAAGCGCGCGCACTAAAGGCTCAGTCAGCACCACAGGCGTTATACGACCGTCGATCACGACAAAGTCGTTGCCTGCGCCGTGCATCTTCATGAAGGGCCAATCAGAGGTCGCAATATCCGCCATGGCGCGCATATAACCCCGGGCCGTAGGGGAATCCAGTATGTCGCAGGAAAACGCGCCAGAATCGGCTTGACCCTGCGTCTGACCCTTTCTAGATAGGCCGCCTAGTGGGCCGTTAGCTCAGTTGGTAGAGCAACTGACTTTTAATCAGTGGGTCGCAGGTTCGAACCCTGCACGGCTCACCACTGACAAGGTTGTTGTGAGTAGTCACGAGAGTCTTCCACAATTGCCAGGCTTTCTGCCACAAACGTCACGAAGGCTTGCCACATGCATGATGGCTCGTTTTGCTGGGCTATTTTTGTGGTGTTTTTTGGTCACCTTCTTTGAAGAGATGTGGAAGCACTCGCTAGCTTAGATCTCGGTCGTGAGCCCGTTGAGTACGTCTTGGCTATGAGCGGAGAGCCCTCAGTTGTTATTGAGGTCGCGGTCGCGATCCGGCGTGCTGACATTGGCCATGGACGCAAAATCGTGGTCTAGGCGAACAGACGGTTGGCGGACTTTCCCGACGTTGGATTGTCGGCCTTCGCTCGCGCAGCATATGTTCGCAAGCACGGCACGTTCGTTGCTGCAGCGCAATGCATGTCGCCAGATCGGTCATCGACATGCTCAGATTTTACATCAACCGAGACCCAACATTTGCAGCGCGCATGACGGAAAAGCATGGAGCGGGACATGGCGTCATTTCGCTGCAGCTTCACCAATGTCAACTCTTGGTTAGGACCGCCTTCGTCCGCAATATTTCAAAGTTCAAAGTCTGACGCTTGAGCACAAATTCGGTCCGACAACAGGCACAACCACTTAAGAGTGATCCTCAGTTCTCGATCATTCAGCGTATCGCTCTCGATATGCCCCAGAACATTCTCCCGGAGTTCCGGCCACAATTCACAAAACTCGCTGAGGTCTCGGATACTGCCGGCCGGCTCGTATGAATTTTTCAACCGAAACTCCTTTTTTTAAGGTTAAGTCCATGTTTTAAGACCAATATGCTCCTTGCCGGCTCCGTTGGTCGCGTGAATAAAATGTGAGTGATCTATCAATCTCTGCTATTGTCATCATTATTTGACGGCAACTTTTGATTTTGATGGTACGGTTTTGGCTATTCGGAAGCTTCAGATAAGACTTTACGGCAGCTTTTACTGCCGATGGGATACCGGTCAGGTCGTCGATGTCAGAGGTGCGAAGCACAGGGCACTAATTGCTCTTTTGGCGTCTGCGCCAAACGGAACTCATACCCGGAGCTGGATTCAGGATACGCTTTGGCGCAGAGCCGGGGAAGAACACGGACGCGCGAGCCTTCGCCGTTCTCTTTCTGACATCCGCAAAGTCTTCGGGGATGATTTTGATCGTATTTTCAAAACCACCAACGCCGAAATTCAGCTTGAGCCAGGTACATTTGAACTGGTCGGTAGCCATTTGGACGGTGAATTTGCGGAAGGGATCAACATTCCGGAAGAAGGATTTACTCAGTGGGTAAATCAGAAACGAAAGTTGCTGAACAACGACTTTATGCTATCATCTCAGGCTCCGCATAGAGGAATAGCGCCGAAGATCGCAATCGTGCCGTTTGCGACTCGTCACCTGGCACGAGAGGAGCAGCATCTGAGTGACCTGGTCGCTCAGGAGATCTCCCGCACATTGTCGCGTTCCCGACTGATAGGAGTCATATCGCACCTCTCCAGCAGACGCGTGGATGGGACACTCCTGGACATCTCTCAAATTCGCGAAACACTTGACGTCGATTATGTTGTGTACGGAACGGTTGGGCTGCACGGCGACAGCTATCGGATCGACGCAGATTTGGTTCAGACGGCGAACGGCCACATCGAGTGGACGCGGCAGATATCGGGGCGGCTGGCCGATCTGCTTAGTAACTCTGGTGACCTGCTCGACCTGTGTTCTCAGATCGGACATGGCATACTCTCGGCCTCAGTAGAGATGGCCCGCGGCCGGGCGCCGGGCGATGTGGAAAGCCACGTACTGCTGATGTCAGCCGTCTCCAACATGCATCAGCATCGGCTCGCTGGATTTGCTCGTGCAAGAAGCCATCTCGAAGAACTCATTTCGCGTACTCCGGACAATTCGGAACTGCATGCGTGGCTTGGAAAATGGTACGTTCTCTCAATTGCGCAAGGGTGGAGTACCGACCCTCAGCTGGACAGCCGAAATGCCATCGACAGTACGAAGCGGGCTCTCGATTGTAACCCTCGATGCCCTTTGTCTCTGACGTTTGACGGCATGATCCGCTCAAGTGATCTAGCAAATTTGTCAAAGGTAGAGGCGCAGTTTGATCGGGCAGTGGAGATCGACCCAAACAATTCATTGGC
>JBCBID010000019.1:0-85692 GCA_038525015.1 Pseudomonadota bacterium
GCGGGCCTGGGGTCATTTTGATTTTGTGCCTCTGGCGAGCATATTTTTGGAACAATGAAGGGTTAGATGCGCGGTTTGGGCGCGGCTGTGGCCGGGTCGCCCGTGTTGGGCACGCCTTTGGGTTCGATCAGCAGCACCTTGCATTCCTGATCTGCGCGGGGACGGTGGGTGATCCCTTTGGGCACCACAAACAACTCGCCTGCTTTGACCGCGTGGCTTTGGTCTTCGATGTCCATCACCATTTCGCCGTCGAGCACGAGAAAGAAATCGTCGGTGTCCTCGTGCAGGTGGAAGGGAAACTCGCCCTGGAATTTTACCACCATCACGTCGTTGTCGTTGTAGTCTGCCACCACGTGCGGGTCCCAGTGAGTGGCGAATTGAGCGAGCTTGGCGTTGAGGTTGATGGGCTGCATGGCTGTCTCCGTTTCTAGCGGCATCATGCCTGAAAGCGGCCAGGTCTCAAGTTAAGTCCTAGAGGAAGGCGCGCATGAGCCGTTCGGCGTCATCAGGTTTGTCACGATGGATGCCGTGGCCGCAGCCGGGCCAAATCTCGAGTTGTGCGTTGGAGCCGACGGCTGCGGCGATCTCTTCGGAGCAGCGGGGTGGGGTAACCGGGTCTTCGGCCCCGCCCAGCACCAGTGTCGGGCAGGGGACCGCCGCAAGGCCGGGGCGCAGGTCCATGTCCTTCATTTCATTGGCAAAGAAATGTATCGCTACCTCTGGTTTTTCGATCGCGCGGCTGCGGAAGGCGGCGCCGTCGGGCGAGGGCGCGCGGTTGTAAAGCGGCAGACATACCTCTGCGTAGCGTTTGTATCCGTCAAGCGTGGGGGCGCTGAAGAAATCACGTGCCACTTGACCTGCATCTGCCCCGCCGAGTTGGGTTGCCTTGGCAACGGTTTCGTCCAGCAGAAAGCGGGCGGCAGTCGAGGAGAAGATCAATTTGGCTGGGTGGTCGGGGTGGCGGGCGGCGTAGTGCATTGCCACCATGCCTCCAAAGGATTGGCCAAAGACCAGCGGTTTTTCGATGCCCAAATGGTTGCAAAAGTGGGCCACGTCATCGGCCCACTGATCGAGATGCCATGTCTCTTGCGTCCCTGACGACCGACCGCAGCCGCGGTGGTCGAGGTAAATCACCTGATACGCGTCCGCGAACCGGTCGAAGTAGGGGCGCAACGTGGAGTGGTCGTAGCCCGGGCCGCCGTGCAGGACGAGCAGTGTTTGTCGTGCCACCATGTCGCCACCTTCGGGCATCAGGTGCGGGCCAACCACGTCGAAGAAGAGCCGTGCGCCGTTCAGATCAATGTGCATTGGTAGATCCCCTTAAATGCAGCGCCCGCCGTCGATTTCCATGGCGACGCCGGTGATCATCGAGGCCGCATCAGAACACAGGAACGCCGCGGCAGACCCCATATCCTGTGGCGTCGAGAAGCGGCCGAGCGGGATTGTCGACAAGAACTTGGCGCGGGTTTCTGGGGTGTCTTCGCCCATGAAAGACTTGAGCAATGGGGTTTCACCCGCGACGGGGTTGATCGCGTTCACCCGTACGCCGTGGGGGGCAAGTTCCACCGCCATGGCCTTGGTTGCGGTGATCATCCAGCCTTTGGAGGCGTTGTACCAGTTGAGACGGGGGCGCGGACTGACCCCGGCGGTAGAGGCGACATTGAGGATGGCGCCTGCTCCGCGTTCTTTGAAATGCGGAACGAGATGCCGAGCGGTGAGGTAGACGGACTTGGCATTGACTGCCAGCACGCGGTCAAAATCGTCTTCGGTCACGTCTTCCATCGCGGCGGGCAGGTGGGTGATGCCCGCATTGTTCACGAGGATGTCGAGGTGATCGAAAGTGGCAAGCGCATGGTCGAGCAGTGCCTTGACCGACGCGTTGTCAGATACGTCCACCTGCGTGGCGTACCCGTCAATGTGATTTGCGACCGTCTGAGCCCCATCACCGTTGATGTCGGCGACCATCACCTGTGCCCCTTCGGCGGCAAAAGCGCGCGCGATCCCTTCGCCGAAGCCGCTGGCCCCGCCCGTGACGATGGCGGTTTTGCCTTCAAGCTGCATCTGACACCTTCCCGATAAAGTCCCGCACGAGGGTATAGAACGCCCCTGCCGCGTCAACGTCGACTGTGTGGCCCGCGTTTTCCAGCAAGTGGTAGCGGGCGTCCGGTAGGAGCCGTGCGATTTCGGCTCCGAAGGCATGGGGCATGATCGGGTCCCGGTCGCCCGCAATGACGAGGGCTGGGCAGATGACGCGTGCCAGGTCAGCGCGGAAGTCAAAGGCCCCGTGTTCGTTTTTCGGCCCATTGAAGTGCATGGCCACCGGGTTCTTGACGATCATGCGGGCCATCATGTCGGGGTCGAGCCCCTTGACCGAGTAGAGCGGCAAGCAGGTGTCGAAATAGGCCTGACGGCGTTCGGGGGTTGGATCGGACCAGTAGGTGCGGGCGACCTCGCCTGCCTTGGCCCCACCAATGCGCGTGAAGGCGTCGAACACGGCTTCGAAATCGACGTGCGGGGCAGTGACCGACAGGATCAGACCGGACAGGCGGTCGGGGTGCCGTGTGGCAAAGGACTGGGCGACATAGCCGCCGAAGGATGCGCCATAGATGATGGGTGTGTCGATGCCCAACACATCGCACAGGCCCGCGACATCATCGCCCCATTGCGGCAGGTTCCATGTGTCGGGATCGCCGTCATCAGACCGCCCGTTGCCGCGGTGATCGACATAGACGATCTGGCATAGATCGGAGAGTTGGCCGAGTTTCGGTTTGAAGATGGAGTGATCCGCCCCCGGCCCGCCATGCAGGGCGATGAGCGTCGGCCTTTCCCGCATGGTTTGGCCATCCGGCACCAAACCAGACCCTTCGATATCGACATAAAGCCGGACGCCGTTGACCTCGATCCGCATTACGCTGTGGCCCGCCCGCCGGACTGGTCGAAACAGAACCCGGTGGTGAAGCTGGCCTCGTCCGAGGCGAGCCAGCAGGCCATGGAGGCGATTTCGTCCACCGTCCCGAAGCGGCCCATGGGAATTTTGGATTGCATGAAGTCGATATGCTCTTGCGTCATTTGATCGAAGATGGCGGTGCGCACGGCGGCGGGTGCAATGGCGTTGCAGGTCACACCGCTCGTTGCCAATTCCTTGCCCAGTGACTTGGTCAGGCCGATCACACCCGCCTTGGAGGCGGAGTAGGCGGGGGCGTTCGGGTTGCCCTCTTTGCCTGCGATAGAGGCGATGTTGACGATCCGGCCCCAGCCCTTGGCCCGCATGATCGGGGCGGCGGCCCGGTTGCAGTAGAAAACGGCGTTGAGGTTGAGGTCATGCACCTTCAGCCAGTCGTCGATCGGGTAGTCCCATGTCGTGGTGTTCGGCCCGGTGATCCCGGCGGAACAGACGAGGATATCGGGGGCGGCGTCCTTCATAGCCTTGGCAACGGCCTGTGCATCCGTGACGTCGATCTGGCGGGTCTGCATGTCGAGCGCGGCCAGCGCGTCGGCGTTGATGTCCCAGACCTCGACCGCGCCACCTTCGGCCAAGATCCGTGTCGCGATCCCGTGGCCCAGCCCGGCAGCGCCCCCGGTGACGACCGCGCGACGGCCTTGAAAGCGGTTTTCAAAGATCATTTTGGGCTCTCGTTGAATTCGGTGTCATGGACAGGGGCGTCAGGGGCCTGTGCATCCAGGCTGCGGCGGTAGGCGATGCAGCCCCGCATGAACGTGTCCCAGGCGGGAACAGCGATGTCGGCGGCATTGGTTTCCGGCAACAGCGCCCAAAGGTCCGGGTGGTACCAGCACAGGTCATGGCCGCTGCTGTCGCGGTGAGTGCGGATGCCCGCGCGCAGGCGTTTAACCTCGGCAACCAGCGCGGCGCGGTCCATCTGTGTCAGATCGTCGTCCATGTCAGTCCTTTCGCAAGGGCAGGCGATGCACGTGGCGCATGTGCCCGTCACCGTTGTCGGTTGATTTTTCATAGAGAAAGCCAAGCCGTTCCCAGAAAACGCGGGCGCGTGGGTTGGCGTCGAGCACAGCGATGCGCAGGCAGGCGGCATGGTCCGCACTTGCCTGTGCGATGACGTGCCGGGCCATGCGGTCGCCAAGACCCGCGCCACGGGCCGTCGGGTCAAGCAGGAGAAGGCCGAGATACCAGTCATCCGGTTCATAGTAGCCCTTGAGGCAGGTGGCGACGCCGTTCAATGTACCGTCAGCAGTCGCGTGGCCCCAACACCAGATTTGGTTGTCTGGCACATTTGGCGGGGCGTCTGTCATCGTCTCTTGGACATAGGCCATGTCGGGGGCGGCCCCGGTTTCGAGCAAGATGTAGTCGTTGGCGCGGATACACAGGTTCAGCACCCGTTTGCCGTCTGCGGGCAAGTTGAGCGGCACGATCTCAGCCATGATGGGCGGCCACGGTTTTGAGGGTGGAGAAGCCGTATAGCGCCTCGAACCCCTTTTCGCGGCCGTGGCCGGACTTGGCGATACCGCCAAAGGGCAATTCAACGCCGCCGCCTGCGCCGTAGTTGTTGATGAACACCTGACCCGAGTGTAGCGCCTTTGCCAGCCGCATTTGCCGCGCGCCGTCGCGCGTCCAGACACTGGCGACAAGGCCATAGTCGGTGCTGTTGGCGATCCGCAATGCGTCCTCTTCGGTATCAAAGGGGATCAGGACCTGCACGGGGCCGAAGATTTCGTCGCGCGCCAGGGCGTGATCAGACGGCACATCGTCAAAGAGGGTGGGCAGCACATAGGCGCCGGTGTCAGGCGCGTCCCGCAAAGTGCCCTGGGCAGCGATTGTCAAGTCTGCACCTTTGGCGAGAAACCCTTCTACGACCTGCTTTTGGCGCGTCGATATCAGTAGTCCAACCCGCAAGTCATTTAGGGCAGGGCCAACGGTCAGGTCGACATAGCTCGCCGACATACGCTCACGTACGTTTTCATAAACGCCGCGCTGCACGAGGATGCGAGATGACGATGAGCAGGTCTGGCCCGCATTCTGGATGCCCGCATTCACCAGGAAGGGCAGAGCAGCGTCAAGATCGGCGTCGTCAAAGACCAGTTGCGGGGACTTGCCCCCAAGTTCCAATGTGACAGGCACAACATTTGCACCTGCGGCTTGTTGTACCAGTGCACCCGTACCGACAGACCCGGTGAAGCTGATATGTTGCACACCCGGATGCGCTGCCAGTGCGGCCCCGGCCTCGATCCCCAGGCCGGGCACGACGTTGAGCGCGCCATCGGGCAATCCGGCCTCTTGCGCGATATGAGCGAAGGCGAGTGCGGTCAGACATGCTTCTTCAGCGGGTTTCAGGACACAGGCGTTGCCCATCGCTAGAGCAGCCCCGACGCTGCGGCCAATGATCTGCATTGGATAGTTCCAGGGCACGATATGGCCTGTGACCCCATGCGGTTCGCGCAACGTGTAAACGGTGTAGCCGTCAAGATAAGGGATCGTCTGACCCATTATCTTGTCCGCTGCGCCGCCGTAGAATTCCATATAACGAGCAAGGGCCACAGCATCTGCGCGGGCCTGTGTCAGCGGTTTGCCCACGTCAAGCGCTTCAAGCGTGGCAAGGTCGTCAACCCGGTCCAGTACCTTGCGGCCAATCTCGGTCAGGATACGCCCCCGTTCGGTAGCGGTCATGCGGCCCCACGTGTCCTGGCGTGCAATGCGCGCGGCTGCCACCGCAGCGTCGATGTCAGAGGCCTTCCCTCGGGCGATGCGGGCCAGATCGCGGCCATCGGATGGGTTGATAAGGGGTAGGGTCTCATCTACGGCGCGCCATGCGCTTCCGATCAGCACAAGAGATGGATCGAACCAGAGTGGCGAGGTCATGCAAGTGTCCTTTCGCCACCAGTCGTGGGCAATTTCGGGGCGGCGTCAATCAGTGTCTGCGTGTAGGTGTGCGTGGCTTGGTTGAACACGGTTTCTGTTTCACCTTGTTCGACAATCTTTCCGCTCTGCATAACCAACACGCGATCTGTGATCGTGTGCACAACGCTCAGGTCGTGAGATATGAACAGGTAGGTCAACGCGTATTGCCCACAGAGCTTTGCGATCAGGTCTAGGATTTGGGCCCGCACCGATACGTCGAGCGCGCTGACCGCTTCGTCAAAGATCACCAACTCAGGCCGAATGATCAGCGCCCGCGCGATGGCAAGGCGCTGTCGTTGACCACCGGAGAACTGGTGGGGGTACTTGTGGGCGTCGTCGGGTGAAAGTCCTACATCGGTGAGGGCATCGGCAATACGGGCATTGCGATCCTGTGGTGGCGTATCCAGGAGATGAAAGGGCTCAGAGATCAACCGTGCGACCCTGTGGCGCGGATTGAAACTGCCATATGGATCTTGGAACACCACTTGCATCCGGCGCCGGACAGAGGGGTCGGAGACGGGCGTTCCATTGAGCGTGATCGAGCCGCCTTGCACGGGTTCCAATCCCAGGATTGCACGCGTCAGAGTGGACTTGCCACAGCCGCTTTCACCGACGAGGCCAACGCGCTCTCCGCGTTTTATGTCGAAGCTGACATGATCTACTGCACGGAGTGTCCCCGCGGGGACAAACAGTTTTGAGCGGGGCAGCGTATAGTCTCGGACGACATTCTGGACCTGCAACAACGGCATGTCCTGTACTTGGTTTGGAAGGTCGACACGGTGGGTCGACGCCGCTAGCAACGCTTGGGTGTAAGGATGCTGTGGCGCGCCCAGCAAGGTGTGGGTATCGCCCGCCTCGACCACCTCACCATGGCGCATGACTGCAATGCGGTCGGACATCTGGGCTACGACAGCAAGGTCGTGTGTGATCATCAAAAGGCCCATGCCATCTTCGGTGGCAAGCTGTTTCAGCAGCGCGAGAATCTGGGCCTGTGTGGTGACGTCCAGCGCGGTTGTCGGTTCATCTGCGATCAGCAATTTGGGGCCGCAGGCGATCGCGATGGCGATCACCACGCGTTGACGTTGGCCGCCCGAGAGTTCGTGTGGGTAGCGTGACAGCGGGATTGTAGTAAGTCCCACGCGGTCCAGCACCTCGCGCGCATGGCTGAGGGGATCAAGATCGGGGCGGTGCAGGCCCACAGTTTCAGCCACTTGGGCGCCGATGGACTGCACAGGGTTCAGCGCTGTCATGGGTTCCTGGAACACCATACCCGCAAGATCGCCGCGCAGAGTGCAGAGGGTTGCTTCGTCAAGGGCAAGGAGGTCGTGCCCATCAAGGATGATCTTGCCGCTCGCTTTGGCCGCGGAAGGCAAAAGCTGCATCACAGCAAGAGCGGTCATGGACTTGCCCGACCCGCTTTCGCCGGTCACAGCGACCACTTCGCCGGGCGCGATGGCCAACGACACGTCACGTAGGATCGGCGTTTCTCCGATAGACAGAGACAGGGTCTGAATGTCGAGCAGGTTCATGCCCGTGACACCCGCAGTTTCGGATCAAGCGCGTCACGCAAACCGTCGCCCAGCACATTGAGGCCCATCACCGTCAGGATAATTGCAAATCCTGGCACGAGTGCCATGTGGGGCGCGATGCTGACCAGTGTTTGCGCATCTGCCAGCATGCGGCCCCAGCTTGGCGTTGGTGGCTGTGCACCTAGGCCGACATAGGACAATGCGGCTTCGGCCAAGATGCCGAGCGAGAACTGGATTGTAGCCTGAACGATCAGCAGGTTCGCGATATTGGGAAGGATGTGTTCGACGCTGATGCGGGCGCCCCGTTTGCCTGCAACACGAGCGGCAAGGATGAACTCGCGCGTCCAGAGCGGGAGGGCGGCACCGCGAGTGACGCGGGCGAATACGGGAATGTTGAAGATGCCGATAGCGATGATTGCATTGATGGCACCTGCGCCAAAGACGGCGGTGATCAGGATGGCGATGACCAGCGATGGGAATGCAAAGATCAGGTCATTGCCCCGCATGATCACTTCATCCAGCCAGCTGCCCTGTCGCGCCGCAGCCCAAAGGCCGAGGGGCACGCCAAGCCCGACACCAATGCCCACGGCGACACAGGCCACCGCGATAGACGTTCGCGCGCCAACCATGATCATCGAGAACATGTCGCGCCCAAAGTGATCGGTGCCGAACCAATGTGTGCTGTTTGGGGCTTGCAGTTTTTCGGGGATGTTCAGGGCGGTGTGGTCAAAGGGGGTCCAGACAAAGGACACCAGCGCCGCGATCACCATCAGCGCCGACAAAAGACCACCCAGGATCAGCGACCGGCTCATGTTCTTGCCCTCAGCCGCGGGTCGACGGCGGCATAGGCAAGATCAACCAGAAAGTTCACCACGATCACAGCGAAAACGAGCAGCATCGTCACGCTTTCCACCACGATGAGGTCGCGAGCCGAAATACTTTGAAAGATCAGCCGCCCAAGGCCGGGCAGGTAGAACACCTGTTCGATGATAATGCCCCCAGCGAGCAGGAACGAGAATTGCAGGCCAAGGATCGTAAGCACTGGGATCATGGCGTTGCGAAGCCCGTGGTGCCGCAAGGCAGCACCGCGGCTCAGACCTTTGGCGCGGGCGGTGCGCATGAAGTCTTCATCGAGAATATCGAGCAGAGATGAGCGCATGACGCGGGCAAGGATGGCGGCCTGGGGCAGGGCCAATGCAATGGCGGGAAGAGTGAGGGATTTCATGGCGGCCCACACCCCTTTGTCCCAGCCCGCAAAGCCGCCTGCGCTGAACCAGCGCAGATGAATGGCAAAGATCAGGACCAGCATCATCGCAAACCAAAAATTCGGGATGGCTATGCCAACTTGGGTGGCGCCCATAACCCCTAAATCCGCCGCTTTGCCCCGCCGGGACGCCGCGTAGATGCCCGCGGGAAAGGCGATGAGTGTCGACAGCGCAAGCGCATAGAGTGCGAGCGGTACCGAGACCCATAGGCGGTCAGCGATCATATCGGCGACCTCGGTGCGATATTGATAAGAGGTGCCGAAATCGCCCTGCATCATACCGCCCACCCAGGACAGGTAACGCTGCCACTTTGGTTGATCGAGGCCCAGTTCGGTACGTAGAGCGGCGAGCGTATCCTCGGCTGCGTTGATGCCCAGCATAAATGACGCAGGATCACCCGGTGCGATCTCGATCACCGCAAAGATGAGAAGCGACGCGATTGCGAGGCTGATAATCAGGGAGAGAAGCCGTTTGACAGTGTAACGCAGCATGTGACTGCGACGTTAGGCGGGCGGCTCGGCGCAGGCAAGCACGTCGCTGGATGTGTGAAAATCGTGCACCAAGGTGGCAGTGGTCATGCCGCAGAGCGTGGCAATGTCGCAGCCCCGCGCCGCAGGACTGCATGAATTTATGCCATTTGCGCAGTGACGGAAGCGGCCAAAGCAGGTCAGTCGATTAAATCATGTTGGCCGCATCGGGTGACATGCCTTGATCGGTCGGTATTTGCGGTGCCGCGGCCATCTTCGTTCGATGCTATGATGGTCTATATGATGTCATTAATCCGACGCTTCTGAATACGGGTCCCCGCCGCCCGCTTGGCGCGTCTGGGCCTGTGCAGATACGGACTGGTCACATAAGACTTAAATCATGGGCGCTGCGGCGGTCTGATCCCTCGCCACGACGTGCAGGGCGGTTATGTATGGGCTATGCGCCGCCCGCTTTTCATTGGCTCCGAGATCTATCGCGGATCATCCTACGGATCGTGGCATCCGTTGCGGGTGCCGCGGGTATCGACTGTTATTGATTTGAGCCGCGCCATGGGATGGCTGCCGCGCGACGTCTATGTGCCCAGCCCGCGGGCCAAGCCAAATGCGCTGACGATATGGCATACGCCGGACTACCTGTCTGCTTTGCAGCAGGCGGAGGCTGCACAGGCTGTGAGTGCAGAGGTCAAGACGCGCCATGCTTTGGGTACGCCGAACAATCCTGTCTTTCCCGAGATGTACCGCCGCCCGGCAACGGCTGCGGGTGGCTCGCTCTTGGCTGGGGAATTGCTGCGGGACGGGGGGATTGTTTACCACCCGGCTGGTGGCACGCACCACGCAATGCCCGATAGGGCAGGGGGGTTCTGCTATCTTAATGACCCGGTGCTTGCGATCCTGTCGCTTCGGCGCAACGGGGCAAGGCGTGTCGCCTATATTGACATTGACGCGCATCATCCCGACGGAGTTGAAGTTGCTTTTGCCAACGACCCGGAGGTGCTGATGATCTCGGTACACGAGCAGGGACTATGGCCCCGAACCGGTCCGCTTGGCGCGACAGAGACCCTGGCCAACATGCCTGTGCCGCGCAGCTTCAACGACGATGAAATGGCCTTGGTTCGGGACGAAGTGATCCTACCACGCGTCGCAGCATTCAAACCAAATGCGGTTGTGCTGCAATGCGGCGCAGATGCGGTAGAGGAGGACCCGCAGGCGCATCTGTGCCTTTCCAATAATGCGCACTGGGCGGTGGTTCATGCTTTGATGGGGATGGCCCCTCGTCTTTTGGTGCTAGGTGGGGGAGGCTACAACCCTTGGTCCGTCGGCCGGCTTTGGACAGGGGTTTGGGCAACACTGAACGGATTCGACATCCCCAATCGCGTCACTCAAGACGGTGAAGACGTATTGCGCGCGCTTCGGTTCGAGGGAAACCAGCGTGGCAAAAGCCCGCCCAATCATTGGTTCACAACCCTGCGCGACACGCCCAGATATGGCACAATCCGGGACGAGGTGCGCGACAGCCTCATTTATCTTGCTAGATGACTTCTTGGGGGGAACTGGCCGCCATATCTTATGAGCCGTAATCCGCGTCGCTGACCTGTTCGAGCCAGGTCGCCGCAGCGCCATTTTCCATTTCCTGCATGGCAATATGGGTCATGGTCGTGTCGGCGCCCGCCCCGTGCCAATGTTCAACATTTGGCGGAATCCAGACCGTGTCGCCCGCACGAATGGTCTGCGGGGCAGCGCCCCGCAAGCAGACGCGCCCGGTGCCTTGGGTCACATGAAGGGTCTGGCCCAGCGGGTGGGTGTGCCACGCTGTTCTGGCCCCGGGCGCAAAATGCACGATCAGAGCGTTGAGCCGTCCAGGTGCTGGTGCAGAAATGATCGGGTCCTGCCAGACATCACCTGTGAAATAGTCCGGGTTGGCGCGGATGCTGGGGCGTGTGCCAGCGTGGTGGATGATCATGATATGTCCTTGGTACGGTCTGCGTTTGCCTGCAAAGACTGTTTGGTAAACCGACTCTTCGGGGAGGGTTTTTGAAACAGAGAAGGTGGACGCCGGGCGTCTACTCGGCCCAGCTAACCCCCGTGAGGTCAGTCGCTTGCGTTGGTGCGTTGATCCAGAGGCCCTCTACGCCTGCTTTGGCCACGGAGAGCTGCGCCAATTGGAACAGGTAGCCGTTGACCGCGTCATTGGCGATCATTTCTTGGGCCTTGGCCATCAGATTGGTGCGCGTGTCGGGGTCCGTCGTGCTGTTGAGTGTTCCAATCAAATCCTGGAACGCCGGATTATCGTACTGGAAGTAGTAGTCTGGGTTGGCGTAGATGCCGATGTCCATTGGCTCGGTATGAGATACAATCGTCAGGCCGAAATTCTTGCCGCGGAACACGGTTTCGAGCCATTGGGCCCATTCGACATTAATGATCTCGGCTTTGATCCCGACGTCGGCCAATTGGGCGGCGATGATCTCTCCTCCACGGCGGGCATAGGAGGGTGGCGGCAAGTGAAGGGTGGTTTCAAAGCCGCCTTCCATGCCGGCCTCGGCCAGAAGCGCGCGCGCCTTATCCGGATCAAAAGCCGAGCCGCTTGTAAAGTCTACATAAGCCGGGTTGTGTGGCGCAAAATGGGTGCCGATGGGGGTGCCGTAACCGAACATGGCCCCATCGATGATCGCTTGTCTGTCAATCGCATGGGCGACGGCTTGCCGAACCCGCAGATCGTCGAAAGGGGGTTGGGCGTTGTTCGTCGAAAGTATCGTTTCGCCTTCGGTCGAGCCGACAAGCACCTGAAACCGCGGGTCCGCTTCAAATTGCGGCAGGTTTTCTGGGGCGGGAAAGCCAGAGAACACATCGACGTCTTCGGCCATCATAGCGGCGAAGGCGGCAGTGGGGTCCGAGATGAACTTGAAGGTTGCTTCTTTCAACGTGGGCGCTTCGCCCCAATAGCCATCATATTGGCTGATCTGGATGCTATCACCTTGGGTCCAGTTGTCGAATTTGAAGGGGCCCGTGCCGATGGGCTGCTGTTTTATATTGTCGATGCTTTCAGGTGCGACAATCACCGCATCCCCCCAAGCAAGGTTGAAAAGCAGATTGCCATTGGGTTCAGACAGGGTCATGCGAACCGTCTGTGGGTCAACCACCTCGACACTGCTGATGGCAGCATAAAGTGCCTTTTGTGCGTTCGCGCTATCTTCGGCGAGGATACGGTCGAAGGTGAATTTAACGTCTTCGGCATCCATCGTCGTGCCGTCGTGGAAGGTTACGGCATCACGCAGCGTAAACGTGTAGGACAAACCATCGTCCGAAATTTCCCAGCTGGCGGCAAGACCGGGCACAACCGATCCGTCGCCCATAAAGCGCGTGAGTCCCTCGAACACATTGGAATAAAGCACCGAGTCGATCGCGCCGGCCGCGGCTGAGGTTGGGTCAAGGTGGGGAGGTTCAAGTTGCATCGCAACGGTGATGTCGGTCTTGGCCAGAGCGCTGGTCGCCAAGGCCATAATGGCGGTTGTCATCAGCAGTCGGTTGAGCATGGCAGTCTCCCCATCGGTAAGATTTGTACCCAGCTTTCCCGCAAATGTGGCGCCGCGCAAGTCCGGTTTCGGTTTGTGCGGTAGCGCGGACCGGTGCGGCCTGCTATCCCGCGCAGCACAAAGATCAGCGAAAGAAGCACCCTATGAGCGCCACCGCCCGCAAATCAGCCCCGTTGCCCGATGACATCCGGGCCATGAAAGGCGGCACGCCGATTGTAAGCCTGACCGCCTATACCACACCTTTGGCGCAGATGATGGATGCGCATTGCGACTTTGTGCTGGTCGGGGACAGCGTCGGGATGGTGCTGCATGGGTTGCCCTCAACGCTGGGTGTAACCATGGACATGATGATCATGCACGGTCGCGCCGTCGCACGGGGGCTTTCATCGGCCATGATGGTGATCGACATGCCTTTTGGGTCTTACGAAGAGGGGCCCGAACAGGCATTTCACAATGCGGCGCGCCTGATGGCCGACACGGGCGCAGGTGCTGTGAAGCTGGAGGGAGGGCTGGCAATGGCGGACACCATTGCGTTTTTGGTGGCCCGCGGTGTTCCGGTGATGGCCCATGTGGGGTTAACCCCGCAATCCATCAACACTCTGGGTGGCTACAAGGTGCAGGGCCGGGGCGAGGCGGCATCGAACTTGATCGCGGATGCAAAGGCTGTGGCTGGTGCTGGCGCCTTTGCGGTTGTGCTTGAAAAGGTGCCAGAAAGCCTGGCAAATGATATCACACAATCCGTGCGCATTCCGACTATAGGGATTGGCGCCTCAGCGGGGTGTGACGGACAGATCCTTGTCGTGGATGACATGTTGGGACTGTTCACCGCTTTCAAAGCGAAGTTTGTGAAACGATATGCGGAGTTGGGAGCACAGGGCGAGACCGCCATCGCCGCCTATGCGCAAGAGGTGCGCACGCGACGGTTTCCCGGGCCCGAGCATGTCTTTGGCGACACGGCACCCGAGGCAAACCCGTGACCGCACCCATTGTGACGACGCGGGCGGCATTGCGCGAGATGACGCGCGGTTGGCATAAGACGGGTGATTGCATCGGCGTGGTGCCGACCATGGGAGCGCTGCACGACGGCCACCTAAGCCTTGTGACCCGCGCCAAGGAGATGTCTGACCGGGTCATCGTAACCATCTTCGTGAACCCTAAACAATTCAACAATCCCGACGACCTGGAGAACTACCCCAGGACCGAACATGAAGATGCCCACAAGCTGGAACGGTTTGAGGTTGATGCGATTTATGTTCCAGATGGCGCACAAATGTACCCCGACGGTTTTGCCACGACGGTAAGTGTTGACGGATTGACCAATGTGCTATGCGGGGCGCACCGTGAAGGGCACTTTGACGGCGTGGCGACGGTGGTGACCAAGCTTTTTACCCAGACTTCAGCAGATCTGGCGTTCTTTGGGGAGAAGGATTTTCAGCAATTACAGGTGGTGCGGCGGTTGGCGCTTGACCTCGATCTGGGTGTCGAAGTGGTGGGCTGCCCGACAATTCGCGAGATCGACGGGCTTGCGATGTCTTCCCGCAACTTGCTGCTGTCGGACCAGGCCCGCAGTCGCGCCGCAGCGTTGAACGAGGTGATGGAAGATATGGCCGAGGCGTTGGGGCGGGGGGCAGAGTTTTGTTCGCTTTTGCCAGATGCCCACGCTCGACTGGCCTCAGCGGGGTTCGGCGACATTGATTATCTAGAGATGCGAACAAAAGATACATTAACGCTGATAGAACGCGCGACGGAGCCCGCCAGATTGTTTGCCGCAGCCTACATGGCTGGGGTGCGACTGATCGACAATATCGATGTACCGCGCGCGCTTTAGCAAAGGGTCTTTAGCGTCTGGTCTATCAGCTTGGAGCGGTCGAGCACATAGGTGATGCCCCACCGCATCAGGCGTGCAGGCCGGTTCCATTTCACCTGGTCCTTCAAGCTACTCAGTCGCGGAGCGTATCGATCCGATCGATGTGTTGCTGAGTCTTAAGGTCCAGATGGTCGATGCTGCTTCCAGAACGCGTTCAACCGCGACGCGCCCTCTTGAAGAAAATTGAAACAAGGTCATCCTATCCTTCGGGGCGGGTCTCTCTGGCAAAGTAAATGGGTTTTATGGCCTAGAGTTTGCCTAATGGAACCTTGAGCGCCATATCGCCTGCATCGTCACGGGGGATTTCGCCAGCGCGCATATTCACCTGCAAAGCCGGGATAATGAGGCTTGGCATGGCAAGCTCCTTGTCTCGTTCAGTGCGAAATTTAATGAAATCCTCGCGCGTCTTGCCATCCCCTACGTGGATGTTGGCCGCACGTTGCTCGGCCACTGTTGTTTCCCATGCGATGGCGCGGCCGCCGGGGCCGTAGTCGTGGCAGATGAACAGGCGCATGTCATCGGGTAGCGACAGCACACGCATGATGCTGTCGTAAAGTTCGCCTGCGTCACCACCAGGGAAATCCGCGCGGGCTGAACCGCCATCTGGCATGAAAAGCGTGTCACCGACAAAGGCCGCATTGCCCATCACATGCACCATACAGGCGGGCGTATGGCCCGGCGTGTGCATGGCGAAACAGGTCATTTCGCCAACGTCATATGTGTCCTGATCCTGGAACAAGGCATCGAATTGCGAGCCATCACGCTGGAACTCAGTGCCCTCATTAAAGACTTTGCCAAAGGTGTCCTGCACCTCGGTAATCTTGGCCCCAATGCCGACCTTCCCGCCCAGGGCCTGCTGGATGTAAGGGGCGCCTGAAAGATGATCCGCATGCACATGGGTTTCGATGATCCAGTCCAAACGCAAGTCATTGGCCCGGATATGGGCGATCATCTTGTTTGCCCCATCAAAATTCAACGCGCCTGCTGCATAGTCGATGTCCATAACCGCGTCGATGACAGCGCAGCCGACACTGTTTGGTTCCTGTACCACGTATGAAATCGTGTTCGAGCGTTCGTCAAAGAAAGGTGTCACTGTTGGATGGCATGTCATGTCAGGGGTCATCGAGTGTCCTCTCTTTCAACAGGTCCGCCTTGTGCTGCCCAAGTTGAAAATCCTTCTCGCAAATGCGCGGCATCAAATCCCATATCTTGCAATGTGGCAACGGTCAGGGCTGATCGCCAGCCCGACGCGCAATGAAAGATATAGATTTTGTCCGGCTGGCCAAACACTTCTTTGAAGTAAGGGCTGCTAGGATCTACCCAGAATTCGATCATGCCGCGGGGGGCATGGACCGACCCGGGCACAAACCCTGATCGCTGCCGCTCGCGTATGTCACGGATATCGACGATAACCACGTCAGGATCGTCCATCATCTTGATGGCTTCTGCGGTTTCAACCTCTTTGATCCGTGCTCTTGCATCCGCGACCATCTTGGCAGCTGTTGTTTTCAGGGCCATGCGAGCCTCCGCTTTTTCGGAAGTCTGCCAGCGACATTGATCTACGGCAAGTCAGTGATTGTGACTGAACGTCCGCATCTCAATCCAAGGTAGGGAGTTCCTGACTTGGTATGTTTGCAGGTGCAGAATACATTGATGACACGAAAGCGAGGGCAACGCGACATTTTCCGCGGCCCCCAAAAACTAGACGACCTATTTCAAGACCTTCGGGCCCGCATTTTCTGGGTTCTCAACAATTACATTTAAGACCCCAAATTCTGTTTTTTCGCAGGAGATTGCTATGAAACGCCATTTAAGTACGGCGCGGTTTGCTATCGCGCTGCCCATACTTTTTTTGCTTGCCGACCAAGTCAACGCGCACGAGGCCTGGCTGCTGACACCAACCGAGATCGAGGAGTTGTCCAAGGCCCCCCCACCACCGCTGTTTCGAAGTCAGCTGTGGCTGGGCCTTGCCGCCGCCCTGGGTTTCGGGATGACCCTTGTTGCCCTTCGGATCGAACCGATTATCGCGCTTATCGAAGATCGTTTGATCGTTCCAATCTGGAAGACCTATGGCGACATCGGCCCGCTGGTGTTACGCTTTGGTCTAGCTGCGATGCTGCTGCTTGGGTCCTTTGGTGGCCTGCCACGCCATGGCATCGACGCCTGGACAACACCCACATTCATGGTTCCCGACATGCAATTGATCAATGTCGTTGGCGCCGAGGTGCTGATCGTGTCTCAGGCGACTTTGGGTATTTTGCTGATCGCCGGTTTGTTTACCCGTGTGTGTGGTTTGGCCTTGGTGGGATTCTCGCTCGCTGGGCCCATCCTGTTTGGTCCGGCCTTCTGGTCTTACACTCCACATTTCGCGGCGCCCGGCTTGATTCTCGTAGCTCTCGGTGCCGGGCGTTGGTCCTGTGATGATCTGCTGAATGTCGATGCCGGTGACCGGATTGTCGCACCCGTCCGCCAGGTTCTGTGGCGCGTGTCGCACATGCTGATCGGGGCAGGGTTTATCTATCTTGGGCTTGTCTACAAGTTGATGCAGCCGACCCTACTGATTGCCATCCTTGAACATGGCAATATGCCGACCTTTGGCTTGCCGATGCCATTAATCGCGCTGATTATGACAGGTGTGGAAATCCTGTGCGGCGCACTGCTTGTCACTGGGCGACTGGTGCGTCCGGTCGCATTGGCAATCCTCGGCGCGATCACCTTTCTGGCGGTGGTTTTGGGCGAAACACCCCTGTTTCACGCGAACCTTTACGGCGCTTTGATTGTCGTTCTGCTTGCGGGACGCAGCGTGCCCATCGCCCGGGGCATAACACCGTCCCTTAACGCGAGGACGGTCTGATGTTGCGGAACCTTCTATCCCGGATCAGCATCGCCCCATGCATCATTGCCATGCTTCTGAGTACACTGGTGATCGCGGCTCCAATCGTGAATGCCAAGGGAAGACCGCCGCGCGCGGTCTTCCTGGTCCTGCCGGACGCCGTTGCACCGCCCACGGTAAACCTGCGGGCGGAGGCCATTGGCGATGGTCGGTATCGTCTGCATCTCGACACAGAAGCGTTTATGTTCACAGAAATCTGTGTGCCCGAGGCCGACGCCGTCCCGATTGGTCACGCACATGTCCACGTCAATGGGGAAAAGGTGGCCTCGGCCTATTTTCCGGTCGTCGATATCGGACCCTTTGCGCCAGGATTACATTTAGTCGATGTGGTGCTGCGCGGCCAAGATCACCGTCCGATCATTGGACGCGACGGTCTTGTGCAGGGGCGCATCAAGATTGCGGTGCCGCGTGAACCGGCATAAGCTGCGCGTATCGCGCAATTAGGTCGATACTACGCCGATATTTGGTTTCCATACGATAATCTCCTATTAGACAGCGCATTGTTTTCTAATAGGAGTTACGCCTCAGGATAGCGCGCTCCGTAAATTGCTAGAGGTAGAGATAATGCTGGTTACGGCGGTTTTGTGTGCCGCTGTGCTTTGCAGGTCGCGGACGGAGCTGCCCTTCGCCATACTTCACGCCAAGGTCAGATACTGAACGACACATTGCAGATCGTTTCATCATCTGAAAGCGACAGAAATTTCATTCCTTCATCTCAACAGCACCGATGGCGGTCATAACGGCTAAAAGGTCTGTAAAGTACCGGCTCTCTACGATCTTGCCGTCCTCCAGACGGAACAGCGTGACGTCTGGCACGTCAACGGCGGCTCGTGACGCCGGTGCTCCAAGAAAACGGCCGTCCTGTGAGCCTCTTAGGCGACCGCGCACGATTACCGTGTCCTCTTCGACAATCGTGTTCTCGACCGTCATCCGCAGCTTCGGGAAACCTGCGAATAGTTCGGCATTGAATTCTATCGCAGCATCCAGCCCCTCCATCGGTGGATGGGAATGAAAGTAGGTCCGGACGTTCGGTGCGACGTTGGCGCGCCATACGTCTTCCCAACCGGGGTTTGCTCCCCAACCGTCACCGAACATTGTCAGGACTGTCGCGACGTTGGACCGCTCTTTCGGCGTGCGACACGGCTCGGCTTTCGATGGTGTGTCAGTGTTCATTGCACCCCTCCATACAGTATGTATGGATCACTTTGTTGACGACCGCGCTTTGAATGTCAATACATACTGTATGGACACATCCGACCCATCTCACCTTGACCCGAATGCCTGGGTCAGCGCTGCCTATGAAATGTTCGAAGAAGGCGGCGTTTCGGCCGTGCGAGTCGATCCGCTTGCCAAACGGCTTGGGATTACGCGCGGCAGTTTCTACTGGCACTTCAAAAACCGGGCTGCCCTTTTGCGCGCACTTCTTGATCGTTGGGTCGAAAGTGAAACGGAACGTGTAATCGAGGAGAATGAGCAAGGCGACGGAACGGCAGCAGACCGCCTGCGACGTCTTCTACGAGCCTGCGCATCAGAAGATGGTCGCCTTGAGATGAGCGTGCGCGAGTGGGCGGCAGGCGACGCAGATGCGCGCGAGATTGTTCGTCGTGTGGACGATACGCGCATCGCCTATATGGCTAACCTCGCCTGCGAGGCAGGAACGCCAAAGAGCGACGCCCAGGCACGAGCGCGGATCGCCTATGTTGCGTGGCTCGGCTTCTATACGGGGATCGCACCTGCCTCAACCGAACAGCGGATTGCGGATATGGATCAGCTTCATCGCATGATGTTGTCACGATAAAGCGCAGGCCGACGGAGAGACCAAACCGTCATTGGCGCCCTGCACCGATGCACGCGACCATCCACTAAGTTCGAGCCGGTGGGGATCGTGTTGATGGGTGAAGGAGACAAGATTACGCATGATCGATTGCGCCCTAAGTCAAGCCGCCGAGAGCATGTCGCGGGCGAGGAGACGGGCATACGCAACATCCTGAGACGCAAGCTCTTCATGGGATCCGAACTCGACAACTTTACCCTCGCTCAATACCGCAATCTTGTCTGCGCGACGCACGGTCGACAAACGGTGTGCGATAACAATCGCAGTTCGATTTTCTAGAAGCGCTTCGACGTTCGCCTGTATGGCGGCCTCAGTCTCGGCATCCACGGCACTGGTCGCCTCATCCAGGATGAGGAGAGGCGCATCTTTTAGAAGCGCGCGCGCGATAGACACACGCTGTTTCTGACCGCCCGACAGCTTTACATCGCGCTCTCCAACTACGGTGCGGTATCCTTTCGGCAAGTTGACGATGAACTCATGTGCGCCAGCAGCTTTGGCAGCTCTCTCGATCTCCGCGTCGGTGGCATCGACATTGCCGAACCGGATGTTCTCTTTGATCGTGTTGTTGAAGAGATACACATCCTGCATGACCATAGAGATGTTGCGGCGCAGATCGTTCAAGCGGATCTGACGCAGATCCTGTCCGTCGAGGGTAATACGCCCGGAGTCCACGTCGTAGAAACGTGCGAGCAGTTGCCCGAGCGTCGATTTGCCAGCGCCGGTGGCACCGACCAAAGCGAGTGTCTGTCCCGGCTCCACCCTCAATGAGATGCCAGAAAGTACCGCTTCATTCGCACGATAAGCAAATCCCACACTTTCGAGTTCCAACCGTCCTTCAGCCCGATCAATGGAAACCGCATTTTCAGAGTCTGTAATTTCTGGTTCCGTGTCCAGAAACTCGGCCACGCGTTTCATGGCTGACACGCCGGTTTGAACCTGTTCTGCGGCATTAAGGCAGAGTAGAGCGGCTCGTAAAGGTAGACTATATAGAGGATAAAGGCGACCACTTGGGCTGTGGTGAGTGTCCCGTCGAAGGCCAGGATACCGCCGACCAACACGACAAGCGCTGTAGACAGACCGGCGGCCCCTTCAATTGTTGGGAAAAATCCAGACATCAGGGTTCTGGACCGGATTTGCCGTTTCGCGAGGAGCGATGAGCGCTTTTGGAAGAGTGACCTAAGGTAAGTTTCGCGGTTGAATATCTGCGTTTCCTTGATCCCCGAAACGTGGTCCTGAACCAGGGCCACGAGCTGCCCTTCACGATGTGCTTCGGAATCGAAAGACCGCATGGCGCGTGTGCCAAAATGCTTGATGATAAAAATTGCGGCGACCAGCGGCGCGAGCACGACCAGGGTCAGTAGCGGGGAGATCAGCAGCAAGATGATGAGGATGCCGATCGATAGGAGCGCAGCGGTAAAGAACTCCAGAAAAGCATCGGCCAGGATGGGTTCGAGCTTGAGGGAGTCGTCAACCACGCGTTTTGTGATGTCCCCGGATTTGCGTTCAGAAAACCAGCTTGGCGAGAAGCTTTGAACATGCGCATAAACGGCGTCTCTGAGATCGCGGCAGGCATTGAAGGCGACAACATGGGCAAAGTGGTTGGCGGTTCCCTGCCCAATGCCGCGCAGAACCACAACCAAGACCAGCAAACCAGAAATGAGACCCAGCTGACGAACGGTGTCTGCCCCTCCGGCCTCCAAAACTTCGACGATCTTGCTGATCAGCCATGGAGCAGCCAATCCAGAGAATGTGACGGCAAGCGTGGACAGGATCAGGAGCGCACCCGATGCTCTGTAGGGCCAAGCAAACCCAAACATCCGGACCAGAGCGTCTTTCATCCGCGACCTCGAATTCTGATGGTAAAGGTGCGCTGCGCGCCGGGTGGCGGGGCAGGGAAGGGGGCTGCTTGCCGAATGACCTGGAGCGCGGCGGCATCCAAAGAACTGTTGCCGGAACTGCGTGCGATGCTGACTGAGTTCAAGCCGCCCGCTCTTGCGATTACGAAACGCACCGTGGCCACAGAACTCGCGCGCACACGTGGTCGTGGGACACCGGAGATTTTCCGCATGACAACGCCGGGGTAATTCGTGGCGGCGGCATTGCCTTCTTGTGCTACGTTTCCTCGATTGGCCGATTGCTGGGCAGCGGTAGCGGTGGTTGTACCTGTTGTCGAACCTCTCACGGCATTCTGAGTTGCGTTGCCGCTTGGGGCTGCCTGTCTGCGAACAGGTTGCGGGTTTTGCTGTGCTTGCTCGATAGCGCGCGAACGCACCGCCGGTTTGAGGGATGTTGTTGGCGCATCCGGTTCCGACGCCGTCAGTGTCTCAAGTTCAGGCTGCAAGGCTGTTGTCAGATCGACGGGGGTTGTCGAAGGGAGTGCTTCTGTTTCGGACGTGGGCAAGGCGACATTGGTAGCCCCGGTGGTTTCCACAGCAATTGCGATCTCTGGTTGGATGATCTCCAGCACTTCCGTGGCAGTTTCGACTGTTTTGATAGGTGCAGTTTCTTCGACTTCAGCGGGCTCTTCCGGTTCCAGAGGCGCCATGGGCTCGATCTCATTTGTAATCTCGCTGGGTTGCTCAGCTGGTAGGGGTTGAACGACTTCTGTAACGTCAGTCTCAGGCGTCAAAACGCCCGTAGCAAAATCGTCGAAACTATTGCCCAGCCGCGCTTCTTGGCTGCCTAGGCTTCCCCCTTCGATCTGGGTGGGTGCGGATTGAAAGTACCACATTGCCAGCCAAATATGAGCAGCGGCTGATCCCCCTATGACTACAGCGCGAAGAAGGGGAAATGTGGAGATCATTGTAGAGCGCGTTCCGTGACGATTATGACGGACTCCGCTCCGGCGGACCTTAGCGCACGGGCAACCTGCAACAAACGCCCACCATCGGCATTTTTGTCGGGAACGATTTTTACCACTGCGGGGTCAATGTCTGGCCTTGCCTCAAGATAAGCAGGCACATCTTCGATGGTGTCTCCTCGGAAACTCAGGGTACCTTCGGCATTCAAAACCAGTGCATCTGGCGGCTCGCGGCCATCAAGCTCGCGGGTTTCGATCAAGCGGAGATCAGGATCCAACGGTTGCGCGACTGTGCCTGCGACCACGAAGAATACTAACATCAGAAACACGATGTTGATCAGCGGCACGGAGGCGTCTTTTGTGGGCTTGCACTTGATCCGCTTCATGAAGCACCCCCTATGACGGCGACGCTCACATCCGGGAAGGCTCGGAGCGCCACAAGCGCATCCGTAAGCCGTTGTGCCGAAACACCGTTCTGCATGGAGAGTAGAAGGGTCTGGCCGGGCTCGGCTTCTAATGAGAGGCTATCAAGCTCAACTTGGGTTCCGGCGAGAGTCACGCGGTCCTCAAATAGCTGCATGAAGATCGGTGGCACATCACTCGGCGCGCCACCCCCCGATGCCGCCATAAGCTCAACCTCGGCAAATTTTGAAAAGGTCGATGTGAGCATAAAAAATAACAGCAAAAGAAAAATCACGTCTACGAGTGACGTGAGAGAAAGTGGCCGCTTTTGATGGGTTTTCTTAAGCATGGGCCCGTGTACCGGCGGTTGAGGTCCGGAGTGCGGAGGCATCCCTTGGCCGCAATATGGTCTGGATGGCTCGATCCGCTATGCCGCGCTCTTCTTGCATGCGTGCCTCTAACCAAGAATGGAACACTGATGTTGGCATCGCCACCGCTAGGCCAGCTGCGGTTGTCAGAAGTGCGACCCAAATGCCGCCTGCCAAGATAGAAGGGTCCACTTGTGAGCCTGCGTCCTGCAGGGCCTGGAAAGCTTGGATCATGCCAAGCACCGTTCCAAAAAGACCGAGTAATGGGGCAAGTTGCGCGATATTCTCGACCGGTCGGAGCCCACGCTCAAGCTTGATGAAGAGCGCTTCTGCTTCGGCGACCAGTCGATCATTGTCGTCGCGCTCGCTTGCAAACGCCATATCGATTACGGGCGCGAGGTAACTTTTAGACTTGGAGAGATGGGTGCTGGCAGCGTTTCTGTCACCAGCGTCCCAAGCCTTTACAGCGTCATTCAGAGCGCGGTGTCGACCAACACCAGCAACTTTGAATTGGATGGCTTTGTAGATGACCGTGCCAACGACGAATATCGACAAGACCTTCAACAGTAGAATGACTGGGCCGCCGAGGTCGTAAAGCTGCTGCAATGCCTGGAGCGCTTCGTTCATCCCACGAACTCCAAATCGGTGCGGCTTGAGGTTACCAAAGCATCAAGGCATGCGGCGGATGCTGCGCCCGACATCTCACATCTGTTCACGCCGTTGATGAGAAGACTACCCAGGCCATCACAACTGGTTTCGGGCACGACAAACTGCCGAACACGCGGACGCCCGGCCGGGATCGTGCCGAAGTCAAAAAGCGTGAGCCGATTAACACCGCCGCTTGCGTCGAAGATGACTGTCTCAACAACGAGGCTGTCGACACCTTCTTCAAAGCTGGATGAGATCAAAAAAAGCTGAGCTGGCAACCCACCTCGACGCTTGAGGCGGTGTTGAGCTTAACAGTGATCACGGGTGGTTTATCTAAGCTTTGCGCGTGCAAGGCCGTTGCTGTTAAAAGCAATATGGCTGCCGTGGCTAGTCGTCTCAATCTCTCTCTCCATGTCTTTAGCGCCGCTGTCTTTCGACACTGCGACTTGTGCCAACGATGCACGTGCCGCATGAGCCGACTCCGAACGACCCCCTCAATGACTGGTTGCAAGAAAGGAACCCACCGGCCAGCATCCCACGCTTCAACATTATAACGGGTCAGCACCCTATTTTTTCGCCAAGAGGGTCAAAGAGAAACCATGTCCGGTGCGCACGAGGGTGGGCATCTGGCCTTGGCAATATCTCGGCAACACACCAGAAAGACCGTTTTGCAGCTATAGACTTGCTTTCCTGTGTAAAATACTAAGGTTTCCGATATCCAGCAAAGCCACTGTGTGTAGCGAGACGTAAATCTTACGGAATCTGTGCCGGGTGGGTGCATGTCACTGAATCAATACAAGACCGCGGGTGGTGCTGAGAAAACCTTCGTGAACGATCGCGAAAGGCTGATTGACGTTGCTCTGCGCATCGTTGAAAGCCGTGCCGTTGCAGAAGAGATTGTCCAGGAAAGCTGGATCCGTTGGCACGGAAAAGATTACACGCCAACGGAAGCAGGCCCAATTTTCCGCCGGATCGTGTCAAACCTAGCAAGAGACTGGCGCCGTAGCCGGACCGTCGAGCATGCTGCATTGACGGACATCTGTGCGATGCACACCAACGCGCCGAGTACCGAAGCCGCAGTGATAGCGCGCAGCGAGCTGCGGATTATCGTACAAACTCTTTTGAGCATGTCCGAAAAACATGTGCGCGCGTTTCGCATGCGCACGCTTGAGGGACGTACTTATAAAGAAGTCGCCACAGCCCTCGACCTTTCGATCTCTCATTCGCATAAGCTCATTGAACAGGTGATGGTCGAAATTTATTTTGCGCTCGACCGCTAACTCACCGAAAAAAGACCGTCCCGTCCGTTATATTGATATGAGGATAACCCAGCTAGGCATATGAGTACTGACGACGGTTCGGACCTAGCACGACGCAAGCTCGCGGAAGTGGCAGCATCTATTTTGCGGCGTCTAGATGAGAATCCAAAGGACGCTCGGGCACTCGCCGACAAAGAAGCGTTTCTGAGCCGAAGTAAGCTGTCCCGCCACGTCTATGAAGTCATGGAGCGCGGGTTTGCCGGTGCGCCGAAGTCACTGAAGGACCGAGATCGGCGGTACAGTTTTGCTCTTCTCGGCGCGCTGCTGGCATCGCTAGCGCTACTCTCTTCATGGAATGACCTGCGGCTCGCTCTGCTTGCAGATCACTTGACGGGCCAATCGACCAAAGTGGTCACTTTGAATTCTGGTGACATCACCACATTGGATGCCTCGTCGGCGATCGCGGATGAGACATCAGGCGATACACGAACGGTCGTGCTTTTGGACGGTTCAGGGTTCTTCGACGTTGATAGCGACGGGCGTAGATTTGTTGTCGAAGCTGGGTCGGTGACGGCTGAGGCGCTTGGCACGGAATTTGAAGTCATGCGCTTTGATGATGATGTGATCGTTACGGTTCAGGAAGGCGTGGTGGAAGTGACTGGGGCAGGGCAGGTGATCAGGCTTCATGCGGGTGAGCAACTTCGCGTGACACCTCTCACCACAAGCTCGCGAACCCTTGAACTTGACGCCATTGCCAGCTGGCGACGCGATCAGCTGACACTCGATGGTATGACATTTGGTGAAGCCGTGTCAGTCGTTGCACGCCGGTTGCCCGGACAGGTTGTGATCGTGAACAGGCACGTGGTGGAAGACGAAGTCGCGGGCGTCCTCGATCTGGCTGACCCGCTCAACGCTCTTGATCTGCTGTCTGCGACAAGCGGAGCAGGCGTGACTCAGGTGGCGCGATATCTCAATGTGATCCGTAACCGATAAAAAAGATCAGGTTTTTTGCGAAAAAATTGCGGACCCCGCCCGTTAAAGCTTTGAAGCCGGAGGAATGTGGCGCGCGCTGCTCCTTAGCCAAGAAAAGTTTATGGGGACATGATCGATGAAAAACCGAAATACAGCCCGACGAATGTTGGGCACGACAGCGCTGGTTTCCGTATGCGCAATGGCGGTGACAGCCGCTCAAGCCGATACTTCGGTGATCGACATCGCGGAGCAGGAACTTTTCGCTGCGATCGAAGAGCTTAGCATCGAAACCGGCACGCCAATTGCCTTGAACGCACGGTTGGTGTCCAACAAGACGTCTAAAGCCGTTGTCGGTCCAATGTCAGCCCGTCAGGCCCTAGTGGCCATGCTTGACGATCCGTCTTTGCAGGTGGAGCAACGCGCCGACGGGGGGTTGGCGGTTGTTCCGGTCGGACATTTGAATTTCGTGAGCCAAGACGCCAATGATGCAACTGATCTTGGTGAGCTCGTCTTGGGCGCCGCAACTCCAGAGACGGGCACACTTGGTCCTCCACCGCCACCATTTGCTGGCGGTCAGGTGGCGACAGGTCAGCAACTGGGCGTTCTGGGCAATCGCGATCGGCTTGAAACCCCGCTCAGCACGACCAGCCTCACGTCCGAATTTATCAAGAACACACAGGCCACCAGCTATTACGATGTGATCCAGATCCTGCCGTCTTTGCAAGCCACGACGACGCCGAACCAAGGCATCACGAACTTCAATTCAAGAGGTGTCCAGGTTTCGAGCGCGGACATTACGTTCAACGGGACAAGCAATCTGTTTTTTGACACGCAGCCCACCTTGCTGGGCATTGAGCGGGTTGAGTCCATACGCGCGCCTGCGGCGCTGTTCACCGGCGCCACCAGCGCGTTTGCCTCCGTCACCGGCGGCACGCTCAACTTCGTGCCGAAACGGGCCGGTCCGGAGAACGTGAACACGTTTACCTTCGGCTATCAATCTGACGGCATCGCCTTCACACAGTTCGAGACCGAGCAGCGCTATGGCGATCAGGGTCAGTTCGGCATTTACTTTGGTGCGGAGCTTCTGGACGGCGATACCCAGCTTAGTTTTGGGGAGCGGTTCCAAGGGTCTGTGGCGCTTGCCCTCGACTATGAAGTCGAAAATTTCCGGGCTGCGTTCGACCTGCGTTACATGGAGGTGCGCCAGGACGGCCATTCCCGCGAAATCTTCGGAGCGATGGGGCCAGATATTCCAACCAGTTTCTCGGCGGATACAAACCCAAACCAACCCTGGGCGTTCATTGACAATGACACTGTGATGGCCGCGCTGCGGCTTGAATACGATATTGCGCCGGAAACCACTATTTTTGGCGCTATCAGTGGCGCGCGGCATAATCGGGCGAGCCTGACCGGGTTTCCAAGCTTTATTGAGCCTAATGGAGATTTCACCACCAACGTCGGCAGCTTCGTGGATGACGGCAATACAAACTTCAACATTGAGGGGGGTATACGCTCTAACTTCCAGCTGGGATCGGTCAGCAACGCATTTGTAGCGGCGGTCAGCTATGGAGAGATACGGCAAAGGTTCTCCTTTGTCGGGTTCGACCCCGCGGATGCCTTTACCAACAATATCTTCGATCCGATTGTTTCGACCCCACCGCCATTCCTGGCTACAGACCCCGACTTTGATACAACGGAAGGGAACTTTACCGGCGTGACGGTTGCCAACACCTTTGGCTTCCTTCAGGACCAGCTGCAACTCACCCTTGGCCTGAGATACCAAGATATTGAATTTAAAAATTTCGATGGGACAACCGGCGCGCTGTTGAACGAAAGCAGCGGCGACAGGTTCTCGCCCGGCTTTGCCGCGCTCTATCGCATCAGCGATACCTTCTCCGTCTACGGCAGCTACCTTGAAGGGTTGCGCAATGGTGGGACGGCCCCGCTCACTGCTGTCAATGCTGGACAACAGCTTGGGCCGGTGGTCTCGGATGCCATTGAGATCGGCGCGAAATTCGATTTCGGAAGTGTTGGCTTTGATGCGGCTCTCTTTCAGATTGATGATGTTTCAACGGGCGTTGACCCAGTGACGAATGTATTTGGTGAGGTCGGCAACAGCCGCATTCGCGGATTGGAACTGAATGCCTTCGGGGAATTGACACCCAACCTCCGTTTTGTGGGTGGTCTGACTGTCTATGACACCGAAATCAGCAATTCCGCCAACGGGGCCATTGTGGGCGAAAGTGTCGCCGGTGTCCCGGATTTCGTGATCGCCGCAAATTTGGAATATGATATTCGCCAGGTTGAGGGCCTGACCGTGACAGCGGGTCTGCGTCATCAAGCGGACGCACGCGTCATACAGGGCAACGAAGTCGAAATCCCGGATTGGACCACGGTAAACCTCGGCGCGCGGTACGATTTCAATGACAGGATCACCGCTCGGCTTTCCGTCGATAATGTCTTTGATGAGACCTATTTCAACGGAACGACCTTTGGGGAATTGGCCCTCGGCTCGCCGCGGACCGTTCGCGCGTCCGTGTCGGTCGAGTTCTGAGCGTCATGTTCGTGCGGCGGAAAGGGGTCACCATGCGCTGTCTCGTGACGCTTGTTTTGCTCTGCCTCGGCTCTGCGGGCATGGCGTTTGAGACACGCGTGGTGACTGATCACTTTGATCGGCAGGTGGAGGTGCCTGCCGATCCACAGCGTATCGTGTCGCTTGATGTCATTGGGGCGACTGCCATATTGGCCGATTTGCGCGTGCCCTTCATCGCCTCTGTGGCAAGCCTCGACACAGACACGAGCGAATACTATCTACCGGCCATGTCCGCGTCCTACGGGATGACCTTAAAGGGAGACAACATTACGCCAATCCCCATCGCGAACCCGTTCGACATTGAACTGATCGCATCGCTTGACCCGGATCTGATCCTCGCTACCGCGCGCACGTATGAGCAAGTAGATCTGCTCGGCGCCGTTGCTCCGACGGTTTTTCTGAACGAAACCCCGCACCCGTGGGAATATCAGGAAGCTGTGGCCAATGCCGTGAACCAGATGGAGGCGTTTGAGCGGCGCAAGCAAGATTATGAAGATCGGGTTGCGAAGATCAAAAGATATATCGACCTCCCCGAAGGTGCGACCTACACCATCTTTGAGGCCACCGAACAAGGCTTGCTGGTTCGGGAGCTTTTCGGTGTGAACCACGTCGCCGAGGATTTAGGTCTTGTGCGCAATCCAAGCATGCAACAGATCGAGGATGACAACCTCTTTTGGGTACAGCTACTTAGTTGGGAGCAATTGCCCGAGATGGAGGCAGATTTCGTATTTGTTCCCTTCACCGACCAAGGATGGTCAAATCTAGAGGATCAGCTGAGGCTATTGGATGCAAACATTCCCAACTGGTGCAATTTTCTGCCCGCGTGTAAAGAAGGGCGTATGATTTTTTTCAGCCGTGAAACCACCGCTTCACCAACCTTTCTCCACCTCCATGATACACTGTCACTGATCACAAACGAGGCCGTGAATCGTCGCTTTACCGGACGCAATGGTCTGCCAGGACGGGAGTAGTCGATAGTTAAACCCTGCTGCTCGATCAACGGAATTCAAAAATGCCTACAGCGCTTCATTTGCTACGCGTGCGAAACTGATTGATAGGCTTAGCGACTGATGAAACGTTCGAGCTTTCGGATTGAGCAGATATCTAGTGGATACCAAACTGATAAGGTTATAGAAAATATAACCCTATCATTTCCATCGTCTGCCCTTACCGCGATCATAGGACCGAATGGCTGCGGAAAATCAACTCTGCTTAAAGCCATGGCGCGGGTATTGCCGGTGAGTTCTGGGAAAGTGCTTTTGGACAACCGTTCGGTCCATTCCATGCCGACGCAGGATGTCGCAAAGGTCATGGCGCTCCTTCCACAAGGTCCCGTCGCGCCGGAGGGGCTGCGGGTGCGCGAGTTGGTGGCACAAGGGCGGTTCCCGCATCAATCGCTCATTCGGCAATGGTCACGCAAGGATGCAGCTGCCGTAGAGCGCGCGATGCAATCAACTGACACGGCGCAGTTCGCAGACCGACCTGTTGATGCGCTCTCAGGCGGTCAAAGGCAGCGCGTTTGGATTGCCATGGTCCTGGCACAAGAAACGCCGATCCTGCTCCTTGATGAGCCCACGACCTTTCTCGATCTCAAGGTGCAAGTTGATCTGATGACGCTTCTGCGAGGGGCCGCCCGTGACGAAGAGCGGACGCTGGTTGTGGTTATGCATGAGCTAAACGTGGCAGCAGCTTTCGCAGATCAGCTTGTGATGATGAAAGAGGGAGCCATCGTGGCGGAAGGGACTGTCAACGACGTGTTCACGGAAACCAACCTAAAACAGGTTTTTGGTTTAGATGCGCGCGTACTGACTGACCCGGAAAGCGGGCGGCCTGTCTGTGTGCCGAGGATCGGTTCGTGACCGGGCTGCGCTTCGGCACAGGCGCAATCGCTCTTGCAGCGCTCGTGTTGGCCTTCGCCTGGCACATCGCAGTCGGCGCGAAGATGATCCCGCTTGGGACCGTCGCTGAGGCTTTATGGAGCTATGATGAGACCGTTTTTGATCATGTGGTGATCCGCGACCTGCGCTTGCCACGCGCTCTGATGGCGGTCGCCGTAGGGGCGGGGTTGGCAGTCGCCGGAGCGCTGATGCAGGGCGTCACACGCAACCCGCTGGCCGATCCGGGGCTCTTGGGATTGCTGGCAGGGGCCAGTTTTGCTGTGGTTCTTGGCACTTTCACTGGGTTGACCGGCCCGGCGGCAATCCCGGTTTTGGCCGCTGTTGGCGCGCTGGCCGCTGCGTCCGTGGTTTGGGGCATTGCATCGGCCGTGCCTGGCGGTGCCACGCCGATGACACTTGTTCTGGCGGGAGCGGTAGTGACAGCGTTTCTGGCGGCTCTCACGGCCATCATGCTTCTCATTGACGAGACCAGCTTTGAAGCCTTGCGCGTCTGGCTGACCGGCACGTTAGCCGGGCGTCCGGGGTCGGCCGGGCTGTGGGCGATGGGTTGGCTTGCGCTTGGTCTTTTCATTGCTTTGGGTGCGGCGCGTCAAGTGACGGCTCTGGCCATGGGAGACGAGGCGGCAACAGGATTAGGCGTGGATGTGAAGAAGCTGCGCCTAGCGATACTCGCGTCGATCGTTGCGCTCACGGCGGCTGCGGTCGCCTTGGCAGGACCAATGGGCTTTGTAGGTCTAGTTGTGCCTCATATGGTGCGGCTGGTGGTAGGCCATGATTACCGCGTAATCGTCCCGGCCTCGGCTGTGGTCGGAGCCACCTATATGCTGCTCGCGGATATTGC
The DNA here is from genome assembly GCA_038525015.1 of Pseudomonadota bacterium. Taxonomy (GTDB): domain Bacteria; phylum Pseudomonadota; class Alphaproteobacteria; order Rhodobacterales; family Rhodobacteraceae; genus Tateyamaria. Next base: position 31,057 of record JBCBID010000019.1, read on the forward strand.
AGCGCGGATGCTGCTCGCTCCTGTCGAGATCTCCACTGGTCTAATCACCGCGCTCCTTGGCGCGCCGGTCTTTGTCTGGCTGGTGAGGGCGCGGCTGTGAGCGAGGCGCTCTGGCAAAAACTGGATGGGAGGGTCACCTTCGCGGTCCCGCTACTGGCAATCTTGGTCTTGGCAACGCTGTTTGCCCTGATCTGCGCGATAACGCTTGTTGCGCTCGTGTCGGGTAGCTTTCCGATGTCTGCCACTGACGCACTACAGAGCATCGCAGGCAATCCACCATCAGACATGGCTGCAACCGTGGTCTGGGAGTTTCGTCTGCCCCGCGCGCTCACCGCTGCAATGGCAGGGGCCTTACTCGCCGGATCGGGGGCAGTATTGCAAACCGTGACACGAAATGCGCTCGCCGATCCTAGCCTTGTCGGGGTAAGCCAAGGCGCGGGCTTGGCGGTCGTGACCGTTTTGGTGATATATCCCCAAACGCCCATCGGGCTACGGCCCATTCTGGCTTTCGTCGGCGCATTGGCCGTTGCCGTGTTGATCCAGGCCATAGCGATCAGACGGACAGGTGGCGCGACCATGCGGTTCATCCTCACCGGCATTGGCGTCGCAGCCTTTCTGGGTGCTGTGACGCAAGCGATGCTCACCTATGGCGATCTTGACCGAGCTATGACGGCACTTGGCTGGCTTGCCGGATCTGTACACGCGGCGGGTTGGGGCGACGTTCAAGTGCTCTGCATCTCTCTGTCACTGCTGATCCCTGCGATGATTTGGGCGACGCGGCCACTTGCCGCGCTACGCATGGGGCCAGAAATTGCTACTGGCCTGGGATGTGCTGTCACACGGGACCGTGCAGCACTCATCGCCCTATCTGTCGCTCTGGCTGCTTCTGCGGTTGCGATGGTCGGTCCCTTGGGATTTGTTGGCCTGATTGCGCCACATCTTGCGCGGCGGCTGGCGCGAAGCGGGCCAGGGCTACATCTGGCGCTAAGTCTGGCGACCGGGTCAGCTCTCGTGGCTATTGCTGATCTAATTGGCCGTACCGCCTTTGCGCCAATTCAGATTCCCGCAGGTCTGGTGACGGCTGTCATCGGAGCGCCGGTGTTCGGCTGGTTATTGTTGAAACGACAGCATTGAAGTTCCCGTTTCAGCAAAAATTCAACATAAGACAGATTATAGCACTTTTAACTAAGGCTTTTTAGTATTAAGAACAAATACTTGTACAAAATTAGTGATATTCTGATAGCTATGGTGATGTGATATTATCGCATCTAGACCTTCTGCGACTCTTCCAGTCATGTGGCGTAACAGCAGAAAAAGGGTTTCAGATGGGCTTCGCCATTTCTCCACCGCCGCAGGCTTCAGTCGCGATTGCCGGTTCCAAAGATCGCTTTCCCGTGCGCCGGATATTTTGTGTCGGGCGAAACTATGCCGCACACGCGCGAGAGATGGGAAAAGACCCCGACCGCGAACCCCCCTTCTTCTTTACCAAACCTGCCGATGCGGTCGTGGATAGCCCCTGCACGATACCTTATCCGACGCTGACGGAGGACTTGCATCACGAGATCGAACTGGTGGTTGCCATCGGAAAAGGGGGGACAAACATCGCGCCCGATGACGTCAGGGCTCATGTCTGGGGCGCGGGCGTTGGTATCGACCTGACCCGCCGCGACCTTCAAGCCGAAGCCAAGAAGATGGGCCGCCCATGGGACTGGTCCAAGGCATTTGATTTTTCAGCGCCAATGTCAGCGCTGACACCGCTCGAAGATGTGCCAAGCCTTAAGGCAGGGCGCATCTGGTTGGCAGTGAACGGAGACACGCGACAGGACGCCGATATCGGCGATCTGATCTGGCCCGTTGTGGATCACGTAGCCTACCTGTCGCAGGCCGTCGCTATTGCCCCCGGTGACCTAATCATGACCGGCACGCCAGCCGGCGTCGGCGCCGTACAGCCAGGCGACACGATGACTGGCGGTGTGGACGGGCTTGGAGGGATCGAGGTCACAATCGGACAGCGCCTCTAAACTGCCTGGGTCGCCTCAATCGCTCGTTTCCACCGCGCATAAACCGTGTCGCGTGTGTGGTCAGGCATCTGCGGGTCAAACCGTGCCTCGCGCGCCCATGTGTCGGCAAATCCTTCCATGCCAGGGTAAATCCCGGCGCGCATACCGGCCAGCCACGCCGCACCCAGCGCCGTTGTCTCGACACCCGCGGGTCGATCAACAGGCGCGCCTAACATATCAGACAGAAACTGCATGGCCCAATCGTTGGCGCTCAACCCGCCGTCAACGCGCAGCACCGCATCACCGCCATCAGGCCAATCCGCGCGCATGGCTTCCCACAGATCGCGGGTCTGAAACCCGATACTTTCCAACGCAGCCCGCGCCATGTCGGCAGGACCGGTATCACGCGTCAGGCCAAATGTCGCGCCGCGGCAATCCGGGTTCCAATAGGGTGCGCCCAGACCAGTGAAAGCAGGCACAAGGGTGACGTTCCCACTGCCCTTTTCGGCCAGCGCCTGGGTCTCTGCCGCGTTGGCAATAATACCCAAGCCATCACGCAGCCATTGCACCACCGCTCCGGCGATAAAGATCGAACCTTCAAGCGCATATGTCGGCGTGCCATCCAGTTGATAGGCCACGGTCGTCAGCAAACGGTTGTTAGATATCACAGGCGCGGCGCCCGTATTAAGCAACGCGAAACACCCGGTGCCATAGGTGGATTTCAACATGCCCGGCTGGAAACAGGCCTGGCCGATGGTAGCAGCCTGCTGGTCACCGGCCACACCGTAGATCGGAGTTTCACCCCCCAGCACGCCCGTAATGCCAAAGTCCGATGCGCAATCGCGCACCTCGGGCAGCATCTCCATAGGGATGTCGAGCATCTCGCACATCTCGGGGCTCCAGCCGCCCTTGCGGATATCATATAGCATCGTGCGGCACGCATTCGTTGCATCCGTCACATGCGCTTTGCCGCCCGTCAGATGCCAGATCAAGAATGAATCAACCGTACCAAATAGTAGTTGCCCAGCCAGGGCACGCTCCCGCGATCCCTCATACTGATCAAGGATCCACTTCACCTTGGTCGCCGAGAAATAGGGATCAAGCAGCAGCCCGGTGATCGCAGCCACCTGATCGCCGTGCCCTTCTTCGCGCAGCTCCTCGCACATTTTAGCAGTGCGACGGTCCTGCCAGACAATGGCCTTGTGCAAAGGCGCGCCCGTCTCTGCATCCCAGATCACGGTGGTTTCGCGCTGGTTCGTGATGCCAATGGCCGCGATGTCCGAACCCGCCAGACCCGTTTTGTCCATCACTGCGTTGCAGGTAGATATAACTGTATCCAAAAGGTCCTGGGGATCATGCTCGACCCAACCACTATTTGGAAAATGTTGCGTGAACTCTTCTTGCGCAGACGCCACAGGCGTCATGTCGCGGTCAAATAGTATTGCCCGCGACGACGTGGTGCCCTGATCAATGGCAAGAATATGGGTCATGCGGCCTGTTCCTTCATCCAAGTGTCAACGGCCGCGCGCTGATCAAACGTGAGGCGCAGACCCAGCTTGGTCCGGCGCCACAGCGCATCCTCCCCACGGGCCGCGTATTCGCGTGTCATCATCCATTTCAGTTCGGCCCCGGTCAATGTTGCCCCAAAATCGGGTCCAAGATCTTGGGCGGTCTTCGCACCGCTCAGGACTTCCCACGCTTCGGTCCCGTAGGCACGAATAAGGCGGCCCGCCCATTGCTGGTGCAGGAAAGGATAGTCCGCCATCAGTTTCTGCGTCAGAGACCGAACCTGGCTTACCTTGAAATCCCCACCCGGCAGTGCCACACCCGCCGTCCACGCCTCACCCAGGCCCATCTTGGCCAGCGCCTGCTCGGCCAGCTTGCGATACGTCGTGATCTTGCCACCAAACACGCTCAGTACCGGCGGGCCATTGTCATCCAACGCCAGCACATAGTCCCGCGTCGCAGCCGTTGCTGACGACGCGCCATCATCATAAAGCGGGCGCACCCCGGAATAGGTCCAGACGACATCCTCAGGTGTCACCGGTTTTTCGAAATACTCCGAAGCGAATGCGCACAGGTAGTCCCGTTCCTCATCCGTAATAGCAGGTCTTGTATCAGCATCCGTATGTTCGGCATCGGTGGTCCCGATCAGCGTGAAGTCCTGCTCGTAAGGAATGGCAAAAATGATTCGTCCATCGGTGCCCTGAAAGAAATACGCCTTGTCATGATCGTAGAGCCGCTCAGTTACGATGTGCGACCCTCGCACCAGTCTAATGTTATGCTGCGAATTTTGCCGCATCACGCCTGTCAGAATATCGGCCACCCAAGGCCCACCCGCGTTCACCAACGCCTTGGCACGGAACGTTCCCTTCTCCGTCTCAATTAGCCAAGTATCCCCATCGCGCGCCGCCTCTTTGACCGCACAGCGGGTTAGGATGGTAGCGCCGCGCGCCTCGGCATCGCGGGCATTCAGCATGACCAATCGGGAATCCTCGACCCAGCAGTCACTATATTCATAAGCCATCTTAAACCGCGGCTTCAGCCCGTCGCCCTCGGGCGCTTTGGTCAGATCCAGGGTTTTGGTGCCGGGCAAAATCTCGCGCCCACCCAGATTGTCGTAAAGAAAGAGACCAAGGCGCACTAGCCAAGCAGGACGCCGCCCTTTCTCGACCCAAGGCATCAACGTGCGCAGGAGGCGCGAGGTAGGCGTGTCACTATCGAACCGCATGTCAGGGGCGTAGGGCAGGACAAAGCGCATGGGCCAACTAATATGTGGCATTGCCTTCAGCAGCACCTCGCGTTCCTTGAGCGCGGATTTCACCAACCCAAACTCAAAGAACTCCAGGTAGCGCAGCCCGCCATGAAACAGCTTGGTCGAGGCCGAGGACGTCGCTCCACCAAGATCACCTGCTTCGGCCAACGCCACGCTCAGACCACGACCAGATGCATCACGGGCGATCCCGGCCCCGTTTATGCCTCCACCAATCACAAACAGATCATAGACTTTATCGTCTGCCACGCCCGTGTCCTCCGCATGGAATACCGGGACGTCTTAAGACCATAGTAGGCGGTCTTCAATCGTTAGCGTTAACGCTGCGGCGTGATGTCCTTGAAACCCAAAAGCACTGCGGCGCTGATCATCACGCCACCGCACAACCGATTGATGGCGACCATAGACCGACGCGCCAAGCGCGCCGCCACACGGTCCCCCGCCCAACCCCAAAGAAGCAAGGTGGTGCCATCCACAACCAGATAGGTCGCCCCGAGGATCAGCAACTGCGGCACAATCGGCGCATCAACTGCAACGAACTGCGGAAACAGCGCGGCAAAGAAGACGACGGCAAAGGGATTGGTCATCGACGTGATAAAGCCCAAGCGAAACAGCCGGACAGGGCGGGCGGCGACATCCGCGTGACCCCGGCTCATACCCTGTTTCGACAGGATCAAGCGCAATCCGATCAAAACCAGATACGCAACGCCAAGCCATTTGATCACACCAAAGGCGGCCGCAGATGTTGCGATAACAGCGGCCAGACCAAACGCAGCGGCCGTCATCTGGATAATGTTCGCACTCAGATCGCCCGCGATGACCCAAAGGCTGCGCCGCAGCCCATGTTTAATTGAATTGGCAACGATGAGCAGTTGGCTTGTATCCGGCGGGGTGGCGAAAAATACAGCCATCGCGGCAAGGTATAGAATGTACGTCTCGGCATTCACACCCGTGCCGCTTGCGCCAGATCAGCACCAAAAATCGTGTCCGAATGCTCGGCCAGGTAAATCCGCAGCCAGGGCGTGAAGCGGTCAGGATGGCGGCGCACCGTTGCCATCAAATCGTAATAATCGACCCATTCATGGGCCTTAACCTCGTCAGGGTTCGGCGTGATAGGCAATGCGCCACGCACTTGCCCCAGATAAACGTCGACGACCTCGTGCTCAATCAACCCTCCGCCAACCTCGGCGCGGTATTCCAAGTGATGACGATGGGCCAGCGGCACGCCGGTGATCCCTAGCTCTTCCTTCAGCCGCCGCGACGCACAAATCGAAGGGGCTTCTTCCCAATCGGGATGGGTGCAGCACGTGTTCGCCCACAGACCAGGCGTATGGTATTTGCCCATCGCGCGCTGCTGCATCAACACCTCGGTCCCACGCACAACAAAGACCGACACCGCCTTGTGCTTCAGGCCCCTCTGGTGCGCTTCCAGCTTTTCCACCGGGGTCAACACGCCGTCGACCCAAGCGGGGATCATGATGGTCATACGTGGTTCGCCTTTACCAGTCCGGTCAGGTGGGCCAGGTTCTTGATGCCGATCTTGAGGTGCGCCATGGGCCGCGCTTTGACTAGCTTCTTGTTCATATACGCCTCGAACGTCAGACGCTGCACATCTATGTCGTGACAAAGTGACACAAACCGTTCACGTCGGTCATCGCTGCGGTAATACGCGTTCTGCATGGACGCGAGCACACGGAACACCGTCTTGTGCTCACGCATGAATAATTTGCGCGCCAGTTTCAAATCCTTCACCCGGCCCGAGGCAAGCGTCGCAGCACAGGCCGTCGCGGCCACCCGGCCCCCGACCATGGCATAGTAAATGCCCTCGCCCGAAGAAGGCGCAACCACACCCGCTGCGTCTCCGGCCAGTACCACATCCTTGCCATTATCCCAGCGGTCCATCGGTTTCAGAGGGATGGGCGCACCTTCCTTACGTAAGGTCTCGCACTGGTCCAGTCCCGACGCCACGCGCAACGCCGCCGTCGCCTCCTTCAAGTTGACCGAAGACTGTTCGGACCCCATGCCGACACTCGTGGTGCCACCATGCGGAAACACCCAACCGTAAAAGTCTGGCGAGATTGCGCCGTCATAAACCACATCGCAGCGCTGCGGATCATAGATATCGGTCGCCGGCGGCGCCTTGATGATCTCGTGATAAGCAAAGACCAGCGGCACTTTGTCCGCGCCCTCAACCTCGGCTTGGCCGACGCGTGACTTTGCCCCATCGGCCCCGATGACCAGCTTGCAGGGTAATTCCATCTCCTCTTGCGTGGCCTTGTCGCGGTAAATCACAACCGGACGCCCCTCGGGTCGGTCGATGCGCACAAACGTGCCGGTGAAGTATTCGGCTCCCGCATCAACAGCACGCTGGCGCAGGAATGGATCAAAGTCCTTGCGGTCGACCATGCCGACATAGCCATTTTCGATCGGGATATCGACGCGGCGCCCCGTGGGTGAAATCATGCGCGCGGTCTTAACCTTGGTCAGCAACTGTTCTTCCCCGATGTGGAAATCCTGCATCAGGCGCGGGGGAATGGCCCCGCCACAAGGTTTGATCCGCCCCTCACGATCCAGCAGCGCCACGGAATGACCCGACCGGACCAAATCCTCGGCCGCAGTGGCACCGGACGGCCCCCCGCCCACAACAACAACATCATACATCGACTTACTCCCCCGGAACCAAGGTTGCATCAGTGGTGTCCGCCGCCCGCATCACGCGCGCCGCGACAAAGGCGGCGCACAGGAACAGGGCCGCCTCAAAGGTGAAAACAGTGCCGTAAGCGGCGGCATCAGGCAGGACCAAACGGGTCAGATCCAGCATGCCCGTGGCGACCAGACCCGCCAGCCCCGCGGCAATGGCTTGCGCCGCGCCAAAGACACCCATCCGTGTGCCCGTGCTGCGCGCGTGGGCAGCAGCCAATTGCATCATCGACCCAACTGCGCCGACAACAAACAGTCCATTGCCAAGACCCAGAACGACGGTCGATGGCACCAGCGGCATCATCAGACCAAGCCCCAGCAAGCCAAGCGCCGACAGCACACAGCCCGCCACGGCCCAGAACCGCAAACTTCCAATGCGCAGATGCGACAGCGCCCCGGCCCCGATCATGCCCAGGAGCGCCGCACCATCCTTGCCCCCCGACAGCTTCGTGCTGTCCTCAGGGCTCAGCCCGTGCACGTGCCCCGCAAAAGGCTCAAAGATCAATTCGGACAGGTAAAACGCAAGGATCGACAGGAACACGAAACCGGTAAAGCGTCGCGCGACCGGGTCCGCCCAAGTGCGCCTTAGCGCGGCCACCAGCGGGGTGTTATCCGGCACATGCTCAAACTCCGCATGGCTTTCGACGCCAATGGTTGCCACGACACACATCAGGAAGGCGATGGCGCAGACAGCCGCCACAACCCAAACCAAGCGATCCGCGCTATAGGGTTCGAGCGCGATCCCGGTCCCGACAGAGGCAAAGATGGCTCCTGCAATCAAAAGCAACCACGCCAGTGTGGCCCCTGCCCCTTTGCGAGGCCCAGTGACACAGGCCAAAAGAGCAAGGAACGATGTACCGGCCGCCCCGATGCCCAAGCCAATCGCGGCATAGGACACCACCCAAACGGTAAGCGCCAACGGAACCGAGGTTTCAGCCAGTAAAATCCCCCACGCTGCGCCCAGCACACCCAAGCCGACAACGGCAATCCCGCCCAGAATGAACGGCGTCCGCCCGCCCTTCACATCAGACCGGTGGCCCCACACGGGCCGGGTCAGCTGCACACCGTAGTGCAGCGCGACAAGCAGGCCGGGCAAAAGCGCCGGCAAGGCCAGCTCGACCGTCATCAAGCGGTTGAACAAGTTCACGGGCAGCGCGGCGAGGCCCCCGATGGCCGCATTCACCAGGCACAGCCTTACCAACATGCCCCAGCCCGCAATCATGACAGACCCCTGAGGGCAAAGGCGGCGATCATCATGCCCGCGACATAAAGCAATACGCCAGTGCCATTGTACCAAGGCGCCTTGGCCTTCGGATCACGGAACATGATCGTCATCGCCCAGAATTGCAGCGCAAGAACAGTGCCCACTGCTAGGGCATGAACAGGACGGCCCCAAATCAAAAGCAGAGCAACAACAGCAACCTGTGGCGTGGCCATGACGGCGCAGGCCACCTGTGCCGCGCGGCGCGGACCCAACGTGACCGGCAGCGAATTCACACCCATCTGTCGGTCACCTTCCAGGGCCTTGAAATCATTCAGGGTCATGATGCCATGCGCACCCAGCCCATACAGCACCGCGACCAACAGCACTTCCCACCTTGGCGCACCCGCGCTCAGCACCGCGGCACCCGTGATCCACGGCAATGTCTCATAGCTCAGGCCAACCAGCCCCGGCCCCCACCAGCCCGACCGCTTCAGACGGACAGGTTCGGCAGAATAGGCCCACGCGGCAAGCACGCCCGCGATGGTTGCGGCAAAGCCCCACGGGCCCAACTGCCAGCCCACAAACAAGGACAAGGTCGACATTGCCAAAGCAATCCACAACCCCCAGCGGCCCGGAATACGGCCCGACGGGATCGGACGGTCAGGCTCGTTGATGGCATCCACATGCCTGTCACACCAGTCATTGGCGGCTTGGCTCATACCGCACACGATAGGCCCGGCCAGCAGAACACCCAGAAGCACCAAACCCCACTGCCCCACAGGCGATGCACCAGACGAGATCACGCCGCACAAATACGCCCACATCGGCGGAAACCATGTGATTGGCTTGATCAGACGCAGGGCCGCCGCAGGCTCGGGAAATCTGCGCAAAGGTAAAGAGGGACTGACATCCATGTGTCAACTATGGCTGACACTTTGAGTCGGCGCAAGGTTGAGAGTGCGCTAGCCGTTCTTGCTCAACAGGCCATACTTGCGCAGCTTCACATAGAGCGACTGCCGCGACAGGCCCAGCATCTCGGCCGCCGCCACCCGATTGTTACGGGTCAGATTCACAGCCGTCTCAATGCACATCTTTTCAACGACATCCGTGGTCTCTGCCACAATCTCTTTCAAAGACGCCGAGCCGACAAGGTCCATCACGTTGCGACCCGGCTCGGGCATGTTTGCTCCGCTCACACCGTCCGACCTACGTACGGCTTCCATCCGGCTCACATCCCGTATGATCAGGGCGACAGCCGGGTTTGCGGAGTCCTCTAACGCTGTCGCCGATACTTCGACCGGCACACGCGCACCCAGGTCATTCACCAGACGCGTTGCATACACACGCATCTGACCGCTGCGCGCTGCGTTTTCCAGCAGCACGCTCAGGTCGATCTGCCCGCGGGCCAGGTACTCAGCCAACGATTGCCCCACCACTTCCGACAGATGCGTGGCACCCACCAGATCGATAAACGCGTCGTTGACAGACAGTGTCGTGCCACGCGGGTCCATGAACACAATCGCATCGGTCGTGCTCTTGAACAGCGCGGCAGCATGGGGCGCGCTATTCTCGCCCGCACTCGCGGCACGTTCGGGGCCGACCAAACGGCACATCAGCACCCGCTGCCCCGCCGCCCTGAACAGCACCGGATACAGCGCAACGGCCTGACGGGTACGGGACGTTCGCACAGACACCGGACCACCATCATCCGTCAGAGTGGCGTTCATCAAACTTTCGGTCAGTTCCGCCGCGGACCGGTCCGCAAAGAGACTGGCAAACGCGGCCCCCATCAACGCCTCTGGCTTCAATCCCAGCAAATGCGCAGCCTGTGCGTTCGCATCTTCAATCCGTCCGCTCTGGACGGACACAAACACCACCGCGTCCTTGACACCGGACATCACAACCCGATACCGGGCATCGAATTCGCGACGCGCCTCATATCCCTGTTCAAGCGCGATCTGCGCCTGCACCAATTGCTGCTGCGTCTCGGCGATGGGCCGCAAGTCCCGGCCCAGCAAAAGAACCGCGTTCTCCTGACCAAATCGATGGAAGGTGTACCGGACGGGATACTGCCAGACGGCATTGTCCAAATGGTTCAGCTCCAGCGGCTTTTTCGGTGGAAGACCCGCCATATAGGCGTCATGGGCATCCTGGAACTTCTCAACGCTCTCTTCGGTGAGGAACTCGACAACCGGTCGCCCCTCCCAGTGCTTGAGGTTGCCAAAACTGTCATCCTGCGTGTTCAACAGCACCGATAGGATCATACCCTCAGCCGACACGACCAACGCAATGTCAGAGGCCGCCGCAATAATACTGCTTAGGAATTCGGGCTCGATGAGCGGGACAGCACCACTTGTCCAGAAACTGCTACCATCCGTCGTCATTAACGACCCAATGCCTTCTGGCGCTTGGTCGCGAACCCCAGTACGTCTTTTGCCGTATTTGTCACCAGATCTACGCCTGCTTCTTCTCTTATTGTGTCCGTGACCCCAGAATACGCACCGCCAACGGCAATCACCGGCAACAAGCCACCAACTTGTCTGATCTTTTTAACCGTTCTCAGCGTGGTTTCAAGGCCCGCAGCCCGCGCGCAAGAGAACAGGACCATATCGAGCCGATCACATTCCACCCGACCTACAACCTGCGATGGGGTTTCGTTGATCGACAGGCTCACGTCACATCCAAGCCGCCGCAATTGGGCAGCGACGACACTTGCGCCCAGAAAATGCTGCTCAGCCTCGGGAACGACCACAAGAGCGTGCAAAACATGGCTTTGCGCCACATGCTCGCGCGTCAGTCCGTGCGACGCTTCACCCAAAAGCGCCTGCAGGCGCAGCGCACCCACCGTAACGCTCGCAAAGTCCAGATCCGACGTCATCCACAAGGCCCCCAAATGCTGGGCTGCTTGCGGAATATAAAGATCGATCAGCGCGTCATTGGTCAGCCGATAGGCACCGATCTCTTCCAGAACCAGCGCCGCATCATAGTGCACGCGGGCGGTTGCGACCCGCACCAGATAATCAACAACAATCTGGCGCGCGCCTGAAGGTCCAACGACTTGGCGGTTCTTGAGGATCGAGATCACTTCGCTCGCCAGCGACTCGTGCTCGCGGGTGCGCCCGGCAGGACTCCGGGATGTGCCAAATGGGTCGTCCTGCGTCATGGATTACCTCGATCCGTGAGAACGCATTGAACGGTTCTGGCGCGTCAGAGCCGTGGAAGTGCCAAAAGTGTCTGACCGAACACCACAATTGTCAACTCAATTTGACATCTGAAATATGTCAAACGCCCACTCAAGCTGGCCAGATAGCCAAATACCTAAGTCAAAATCAAGATTTACCCAGTTTTCCAATAATTTCACCGTGATCTGGGTGATTGCGACATACAGACCAAAGTGTAAGTTCTAATTGACACTTTTTACCGAAAACCGATACGCTAACCCCAAGACGCAAAGGGAGAGGCGCACCCAGATGTCCACGCGGACACCCCCCCAAACAGCACCCGTCGGGCTCTATACCGCAGAAGAGCGCGCGCGCCGTGACAGCACGATTTGGACCCCGGTTCAGGGGGTGCTGGCGCCGCTGCAATTCGTCGTCTTTCTGGTGTCGTTGGCACTGGTCATTCGCTATCTCGCAACCGGCGATGGTTACGAGATCACGACGTGGTCCATCGTGATCAAAACCGGCGTGCTTTACGTGATCATGATCACAGGCGCGATCTGGGAGAAAATCGTTTTTGGTCAATATCTTCTGGCTCCTGCCTTCTTCTGGGAAGACGTGTTTTCCTTTCTCGTGATCGGACTGCATACCGCTTATCTCTGGGCCCTCTTTTCGGGTACGCTCAGCCCCCTTTCACTCATGTGGCTCGCGCTTGCCGCCTACAGCGCTTACGTCATCAACGCTGCCCAATTCGTGCGCAAGCTGCGCGCGGCGCGATTGCAGGCCGCAACACCCCCGGCGGAGGCTGCGGCATGACCGAACTTCCCCGCCTTCCCACCGCAGGTGGCTGCCGCAACACACCGATTCTCAAACAGCGCGGCCAACGCGAGGTGTTCTGCGGTCTGACAGGAATCATCTGGTTGCATCGCAAGATGCAGGACGCGTTCTTTCTAGTTGTGGGCAGTCGCACCTGTGCGCACCTTCTGCAATCGGCCGCCGGTGTGATGATCTTTGCCGAACCCCGCTTCGGCACCGCCATTCTGGAAGAGACCGACCTTGCTGGTCTCGCCGACGCGCAGGACGAACTGGACAAGGTAGTGACCGAACTGCTCGCCCGCCGCCCGGATATCAAACAGCTTTTTCTGGTCGGCTCCTGCCCCTCCGAAGTGATCAAACTTGATCTCGCCAAAGCCGCCGAACGCATGACCAAAGCGCATGCGCCCCACGTCCGCGTTCTGAACTTCTCAGGCTCCGGCATCGAAACAACATTCACGCAGGGCGAGGATGCCTGCCTTGCCTCCATGGTCCCGGTCCTACCCAAAACGGACGAACGCCAACTGCTGCTGGTCGGCGCCCTGCCCGATGTCGTCGAAGAACAGGCCATCGGTTTGCTCGAAGCCATGGGCATTGGCCCGATCAAGGTCCTGCCCGCGCCACGCGCCACAGATGACCTCGGCGTCGGCCCCAACACGGTCTACGCCCTGACCCAACCTTTTCTCGGTGACACCCACGACGCACTGACCCGCCGCGGCGCACGGCACATCCCGGCCCCCTTTCCCTTCGGCGAAGAAGGGACCACACAGTGGCTCGCTGCCATCGCCGCAGAGTTCGGGGTTGCACCGCACCTCTTCGAACAGGTCACCGCCGCCCCCCGCGCCCGCGCGCGCAAGGCCATTGCCCAAGCCGCCGAGACGCTAAATGGCAAATCCATCTTCTTCTTCCCTGACAGCCAGCTTGAAATCCCGCTGGCCCGCTTCCTGACCCGCGAATGCGGCATGGAGGCTATCGAAGTCGGCGCCCCCTTCATCCACAAGGGGCTAGTCGGCCCGGACCTCGACCTACTCGCCGAAGGTCCCACCATCTCCGAAGGGCAAGATGTCGACCTTCAACTCGACCGCGCAAAGACCGCCAAACCGGACCTCACCGTTTGTGGTCTCGGCCTCGCCAACCCGCTGGAGGCCGAAGGGCTCGCCACCAAATGGGCCATCGAACTCGTGTTCACCCCCGTCCACTTCTACGAACAGGCGGGCGACCTTGCTGGCCTCTTCTCCCGGCCCATCCGCCGAGCTGATCTTCTGAAGCTGGAGGCTGCGGAATGACACGTCGCCCAGAATTTCAGGGGTGTGCGCCCGCCATCGGCTTAGCCGATGGCTTCAGCGCACCATCCACCTCGCAATGCGAGGTAACGTCATGAAGCTCACCGTCTGGACATATGAGGGCCCGCCCCATGTGGGTGCCATGCGCGTCGCCACCGGCATGCGCGACCTGCACTACGTGCTGCACGCGCCGCAGGGCGACACCTACGCCGACCTGCTGTTCACGATGATCGAGCGGCGCGACCACCGCCCGCCGGTGACCTATACCACCTTCCAGGCCCGCGACCTCGGCTCTGACACCGCCAATCTGTTCAAGACGGCCGCGCAGGACGCTTATGACCGGTTCAAGCCGCAGGCGATCATCGTGGGCGCTTCCTGCACCGCCGAACTGATCCAGGACGACCCCGGCGGCATGGCCGAAACCATGGGCATTCCGGTGCCTACAATCCCGCTGGAATTGCCCAGCTACCAGCGCAAGGAAAATTTCGGCGCGGACGAGACGTTTTTCCAGATTGTGAAAACCCTGGCCAAGCCGATGGAGCGGACGCGCCAGATCACCGCCAACCTGATCGGACCAACCGCCCTGGGCTTCCGCCACCGCGATGACATCCAAGAGGTTACCGCGCTTCTGTCCGACATGGGGATCAGCGTGAACGTGGTCGCGCCCATGACGTCCTCACCCGCCGACATCGCGCGTATGGGCGCCGCCCATTTCAACGTGCTGATGTATCCCGAAACTGCCGAAAGCGCTGCGCGCTGGATGGAACGGGAACTGGATCAACCTTATACCAAGACAGTCCCAATCGGCGTCGGCGCCACCCGCGACTTCATCGACGAGGTCGCCAAGATCACCGGCAAGGACGCCTATCTCGACACGTCCCGCCTCCGCCTGCCCTGGTACTCCAAATCCGTTGACAGCACGTATCTGACCGGCAAGCGCGTCTTCCTTTTCGGGGACGGCACCCATGTGCTGGCCGCCGCCCGCATCGCAAAGGACGAGATGGGCTTCGACGTCGTTGGCATGGGTTGCTACAATCGCGAGATGGCCCGTCCCGTCCGCGCCAAGGCGCGAGAACTGGGCGTCGATGCGACGATCACCGACGACTACCTCGAAGTCGAGCGGGTGATCGAAGCGCTCCAGCCCGAAATGATCCTCGGCACCCAGATGGAGCGGCATATCGGCAAGCGCCTTGGCATTCCCTGCGCGGTCATCTCGGCCCCGGTGCACGTACAGGACTTCCCGGCCCGCTACTCCCCCCAAATGGGGATTGAAGGCGCCAACGTCATCTTCGACACCTGGGTCCACCCGCTGGTCATGGGCCTGGAAGAGCACCTTTTGCACATGTTCCGCGAGGATTTCGAATTCCACGATGCGGCTGGCCCCTCGCACCATGGCGGCCATGCGCCCAAACTCGAGGGCGACGGGGGGCCAGCCCCCCAGCCTGCGGCTTCCCCCCGGGACTTTTCTGAAACAGAGAAAGGGCAGGTCATCTGGCTCGCCGATGCCGAGAAGGAGTTGAAGAAGATCCCCTTCTTTGTGCGCGGCAAGGCGCGTCGCAACACCGAAACTTTTGCAACCGAGCGGGGCGTGGCCGAAATTTCCGTCGACACGCTTTACGAGGCCAAGGCCCATTATGCGCGATGACACGCATATAAACGGGCGTCTGCCCGGCTACCGCGTGGTCATCATCACGCTGGACAGCCACGTCGCGGGCCCCGCCCGGCGCGCGATGGACGCGCTTGCGTCCGACTATCCCGGTCTTGACCTCCAGATCCACGCCGCCGCCGAGTGGGGTGAAACCCCCGGCAGTTTCGAAGCCGCGGAAGAGGCGGTCATGAACGGCGACATCATTGTCGCCAACCTCCTGTTTCTCGAAGAGCATGTGGCCCGCATCCTGCCGGCCCTCACCGCGCGCCGCGACCAGTGCGACGCCATGATCGGCGTCGTCGCCGACGCCTCGGTGGTCCGGCTCACCCGCATGGGCACGCTCGACATGCAGGCCCCGCCCTCGACTATGGGCAAGCTGATGAAACGCCTGCGCGGTTCCTCCAAGCCCAAGACCGAGGATGGCGCGAAAAAGATGCAGATGCTGCGCCGTCTGCCCAAAATACTCAAATACATCCCCGGCAAAGCGCAGGATCTGCGCGCCTGGTTCCTGGTCATGCAATACTGGCTGGGCGGCTCGGACGACAATGTCCGGGCGATGATCCAGTTCCTTTTGAACCGCTACGCCACCTCCGCTGACTGGAGCGCGAGACCAGAAGCCGCCCTGCCCATCGACTACCCAGACACCGGCCTCTATCACCCCGACCTGCCCCAGCGTATCACCACAGATGCCGCCGAAATCCCCGGCCCAATAGGGGCCGAGATGACCGTGGGTATCGTCATGCTGCGCTCTTACGTGCTGGCCGGTGACACCGCGCATTACGACGGTGTGATCCGCGCGTTTGAGGCCAGGGGCATGCGCGTCCTGCCCGCCTTCGCCGGGGGGCTCGACGCCCGCCCCGCCATTGACACCTATTTCAAGGGTCGGGTGGACGCGATGGTTTCGCTTACCGGGTTCTCCCTGGTTGGCGGTCCCGCCTATAACGACAACGAAGCGGCCATTGCCGTGCTTTCAGATCTCGACGTGCCCTACCTTGCCGCGCACGCCCTCGAATTCCAGACCCTGGGCCAGTGGGAGGCGAGCACCGGCGGGCTTGGACCGATCGAGACCACAATGCTCATTGCCCTGCCCGAACTTGATGGCGCCACCTGCCCCACCGTCTTTGGCGGGCGACTTGGGGCCACAGACGGCGATGCCCCGCTGAAAGATGCCAAGGCGATGGTGCCCTGCGACGAGCGCATCGCCTGCCTGACGGAAAAGACCTATCGCCTTGCCCAATTGCGCCGCAAAGCCAATGCCGACAAGAAGGTCGCCATCGTCCTGTTCGGCTTCCCGCCCAATGCAGGGGCCGTGGGCACAGCCGCTTACCTGTCCGTATTCGAAAGCCTTTTCAATACGTTGACCGAGATGAAGGCGCGCGGGTACACGCTTGATCTACCCGAGAGCATTGACGCCCTGCGCGCCGCCGTCCTGCACGGCAACGCCGCTCAGTATGGGCAAGAGGCGAACGTCGCCGCCCATGTGGATGCCGACACCATCGTGCGCACTTCCAAACATCTGGCCGAAGTTGAGGCCGTTTGGGGCCCTGCCCCGGGCCGCATCCAATCGGACGGGCGCGGCGTCTTTGTGCTGGGCGCGGATCTGGGCAACGTGTTCATCGGCGTCCAACCCGCCTTTGGGTACGAGGGCGACCCAATGCGCCTGCTATTCGAGCATGGCTTTGCGCCCACCCATGCATTCTGCACCTTCTATAGCTGGCTACGCGACACCTACCAGGCCGACGCGGTGCTGCATTTCGGCATGCATGGCGCGCTTGAGTTCATGCCCGGCAAACAGGCGGGCCCGAGTGGCGCGGACTGGCCAGACCGACTGATTGGCGAGATGCCGAACATCTACCTCTACGCGGCCAACAACCCGTCCGAAGCGACTTTGGCCAAACGACGGTCCAACGCCGTAACGGTGACGCATCTGACGCCTCCGCTGGCCACATCCGGGCTGTATAAGGGGCTTGCAGAGCTGAAGGACTCCCTGACCCGGTGGCGCGCAACCGACGCCGATGACCCGGCCCGGACCGAGTTGGAAGAGTTGATCGCTGAACAAGCCGAGGCCGTGGATATGGGCGGCACACCCGCCGAGGCGCTGTGGCTCAAACTGCTGGAGACAGAAGACGCGCTGATCCCGGAGGGGCTGCACATTGTCGGTCAACCGCTCTCCGACGCGGCGCGCGCGGAGTACCTGAACCTCATGTCGCACGCGGATGAAGAGGCACGGGCCCGTGCCGACGCGTTGTTGCGCAACGAAACTGAACTGGGCGCGCTGATGACCGCGCTTGACGGGCGCTACATCAAACCTGTGCCCGGCGGTGATCTCATTCGCTCGACCGACATCCTGCCCACGGGCCGCAACATCCACGCCTTTGATCCGTTCCGCATGCCCACGGCCTTTGCCTGCCGCGACGGCATGAAACAGGCGCAGCTTCTGCTCGACACGCACCCCACCCTGCCCCGCTCCATCGCGCTGGTGCTGTGGGGTTCGGACAATATCAAGTCCGATGGCGGCCCCATTGCCCAAGCGCTGGCGCTGATGGGCTGCACGCCCCGCTTTGACAGCTTTGGTCGCCTTGCCGGGGCCGATCTGATCCCGCTGGCAGAACTCGACCGCCCGCGCATCGACGTGATCATGACCCTCTCGGGCATCTTTCGCGATCTCTTGCCCCTGCAAACACGCATGCTGGCCGAAGCGGCATTGAAATGCGCGGAAGCCGACGAACCGCTCGATCAAAACTACATCCGCGCCCACGCGCTGGCCTATGCAAAGACGCAAGGCGTGGACCTCGCCACCGCCGCCCTGCGCGTCTTTTCCAATGCCGAAGGGGCCTATGGTTCGAACGTGAACCAGTTGGTCGACAGCTCCGCCTTCGGGGACAAGGATGAGCTGGCCGATGCCTACGAAACCCGCAAAAGCTTTGCCTACGGCGTCGATGGCAAGTCGGCGGCTAATCCGGCCCTGCTGCAAAAGGCGTTGGCGGATGTCGAAGTGGCCTACCAAAACCTTGAATCCGTCGAACTGGGCGTCACGACGGTCGACCACTATTTCGACACGCTAGGCGGTATCGCGCGGGCTGTGAAACGTGCGCGGGGGTCCGAGGCGTCCGTCTATATCGGCGACCAGACGCGCGGCCATGCCAAGGTACGTACGCTCAAGGAGCAGGTCGCGCTTGAAACCCGCAGCCGCGCGCTCAACCCGAAATTTTTCGAAGGGTTGCTCAAGCACGGCGCCGAAGGGGTCCGCCAGATCGAGGCAACCGTGACCAACACGCTCGGCTGGTCTGCGACCACGGGCCAGGTGGACGATTGGGTCTATCAGCGTATCTCGGAAACCTTCGTGCTCGACGAAGAGATGCGCAAGCGCATTGCCGACCTAAACCCGACCGCCTCAAGCCGTATGGCCAACCGCCTGCTGGAAGCGTCCGACCGCGACTATTGGGCGCCCGATGCCGAAACGCTGGCCGCGCTGCAGGATGCAGCGGACGCGCTTGAGGACAAGCTCGAAGGGATCGCGGCCGAATGACCCATTGCGACACACATACCGTCGGAGCCTCCGGCGGGGATTTTTTTGAAACAGAGAAAGGGACCCGTCCCGCTCTGATTGAAAGGAGGGGCGTATGAGCCCACTCGACAGAAACCCACCCGTTCTGCGCGGTCAGGATGGCGAAGGATCGGTGCAGGTACATCAGGACGCCTCGGCCAAGATCGAAGGGGCCAAGGTTATCTCCGTCTATGGCAAGGGCGGGATTGGCAAATCGACCACGTCGTCGAACCTGTCTGCCGCCTTTTCCAACCTGGGCAAGCGCGTGCTGCAGATCGGGTGCGATCCGAAGCATGACAGCACGTTCACGTTGACTGGGCACCTGCAGCCCACCGTCATCGACATCCTCAAGGAGGTCGATTTCCACCCCGAGGAACTGCGCCCCGAGGATTTCGTGACCGAAGGCTATAACGGCGTGAAATGCGTCGAAGCGGGCGGCCCACCCGCAGGCACCGGGTGTGGCGGCTATGTCGTCGGCCAGACCGTCAAACTGCTGAAACAGCACCACCTGCTGGAAGAGACAGACATCGTCATCTTTGACGTGCTGGGCGATGTGGTGTGCGGTGGCTTTGCCGCGCCCCTGATGCACGCCGACCGGGCGCTCATCGTCACAGCCAATGATTTCGACAGCATCTATGCCATGAACCGCATCATCGCGGCGGTGCAGGCCAAGTCGGCCAATTACAAGGTGCGGCTGGCGGGCTGCGTCGCCAACCGTTCGCGCGAGACCAACGAGGTGGACCGCTATTGCGACACCGTCGGCTTCAACCGCATCGCGCACATGCCCGACGTAGACGCCATTCGGCGCAGCCGCCTGAAGAAAAAGACCCTGTTCGAGATGGACGACGAGGAAGACATCGTGCGCTGCCGCGCCGAATACATCCGTCTGGCCCAAACCCTTCTCGACGGGACCGAGGGGCTGGCCCCAGCCCCCATGGAAGACCGCGATATCTTTGAACTGCTGGGGTTCGATTGATGAAAACCGCAACGCAATACTGCACCGGGTGCCGCTCCCATAGCTCTTGCATGCAAGAGCAATTGCCGCGCACTGCTCACTTCCCGCAGGAGTGCGGAAAGTGACGATGTATGACCAAACCCGCGCCCGGGTCGAAACCTATTTCGACCGCACGGCGACCAAGACATGGGAGCGTCTGACCTCGGACGCGCCCGTGTCGCGCATTCGGGAAACCGTGCGCGCGGGGCGGGAGCGTATGCGCGACCTGATGCTGAGCCGCTTGCCCGAGGATCTGCGCGGCGCCCGCATCCTCGATGCAGGATGCGGGCCGGGCATGGCCACGATCGAGATGGCAAAACGCGGCGCGACCGTCGTGGCCGCGGACATCTCGCCGCAACTGATCGACATTGCCCAACTGCGCCTGCCGCATGACCTGCAAAAACAAGTGACATTCCACGCGGGCGACATGCTCGACCCCAAACTGGGCACATTCGACGCGGTCATCGCGATGGACAGCCTGATCTATTATACAGCCCCCGACATCGGCGACGCCCTCGCAACGCTTGAGCCGCGCGTCAGTGGCCCCATTGTCTTTACCGTCGCCCCCCGCACGCCAGCCCTCATGGCGATGTGGTACGCGGGCAAGGCCTTCCCCCGCTCCGACCGCTCGCCGGTCATGATCCCGCACGCGCACACCAAACTCGCCAAGGCCGCCAAAGCCGCAGGCGCCCGCCGTATGCTGCGCCCCGTCGACCGGATCACATCGGGTTTCTACATTTCCGAAGCGATGGAGCTGCGCCCGTGAGCATGCTCAAGCATCTCTCGCTCAGGGCCCTGCCCTTTGCCGATGCGGCGTCGCCAGACCTGCCGATGGGCCAGCTTCTGCGCCTGTCGCTGTTCCAGGTTTCGGTCGGCATGGCCTCGGTCATGCTGCTGGGAACGCTCAACCGCGTGATGATCGTGGAACTCAGCGTCCCGGCCATGATCGTGGCGATCATGATCGCGCTGCCCGTGCTCTCCGCCCCGTTCCGCGCGCTTTTGGGCTTCCGCTCGGACACGTACCGCTCCGCCATTGGGTGGAAGCGCATCCCCTATATCTGGTTCGGCGCGCTCTGGCAGTTTGGCGGGCTCGCCATCATGCCCTTCGCCCTGCTCGTCCTGTCGGGCGACACCGTGATCAAAGTGCCTTTCGCAGGTGAAGTCCTTGCCGCCCTCGCCTTCCTCATGACAGGCCTCGGCATCCACATGACCCAAACGGCTGGCCTTGCGCTGGCCAGCGATCGGGCCACAGATGAAACGCGCCCCCGGGTCGTGGCCATGCTCTACGTCATGTTCCTGGTTGGCATGGGCATCTCGGCCCTCGTCATAGGCAGTATTCTCAGCAATTACAGCAGCTTGACCCTAATCCGCGTGGTGCAGGGCTCCGCCGTCGTCGGGGCCATCCTCACCTTCATCGCGCTTTGGAAACAGGAAAGCGTCAACCCCATGAGCCGGGAAGAACGCGCCGCCCCGCGTCCGCTCTTCCGCGACGCCTGGAACGATTATGCCACCGGCGGACAGGCCGGGCGGCTTCTGGCCTGCGTGTTCGTCGGCACCATGGCGTTCAACATGCAGGACGTGCTGCTTGAACCCTATGGCGGCGAAATCCTTGGCCTGTCCGTGTCCGCCACCACGATCCTCACCGCGCTCTGGGCCGCAGGGGCGCTCACTGGCTTCCTCTGGGCCGGGCGCAGGCTGGCGGCAGGCTCCAACTCCTACCGCCTCGCCGGTGGCGGCATCCTTGCGGGCATCTGGGCGTTCAGCCTCGTGATCTTTGCCGCCCCCATGCAAGCCAACGCGCTCTTCTACGCCGGGGCGGCACTGATCGGCTTTGGCGGCGGGCTCTTTGCCGTCTCAACCCTCACCGCCGCCATGGCGATGCCCGCCAAGGGCGTCGCGGGCCGGGGCCTTGCGCTCGGGGCCTGGGGGGCGGCGCAAGCCACCGCAGCGGGTGTCGCTATCGCTCTGGGTGGCACGTTGCGCGACTGGATTGACGCCATCGCCATGACCGGCGCCTGGGGCGAAGGGCTCGTGACCCCCACCACCGGCTACGCCTTTGTCTACCACACCGAGATTGGCCTGCTCTTCGTCACTCTCATCATCCTGGGACCGCTTGTGCGCACTTCGGGTCCCCCCACCGAACGGAAGGACGCGGGCCCGCTGGGGCTTGCGGATTTCCCCACATGATCTTCTCCAGGAAAGGATCACACCCATGACCTCCACCTTCTTTGGCGAATTCGACCTCGCGTCGCTGTCGCTCTGGCTGTTCTATTTCTTCTTCTTCGGGCTGATCATCTGGATCCAGCGCGAAAACATGCGCGAGGGGTATCCGCTTGAGGATGACAATGGCGACAAGTCGTCGAACCCCTCCATGTGGCCCCTGCCCGAGGACAAGACGTTCAAACTGCCCCATGGCCGGGGCGAGGTGACCCTACCCTCCGGCCAACCGCCCGAGCGTGAGGACATCCCGATGAAACGCAGCGGTCCCGGCAACGGCTACCCGTTGGAGCCTACGGGCGATCCGATGCTCGACGGTGTCGGCCCCGCCTCCTGGGCCCCGCGCCGCGATGTGCCGGAACTCGATGGCCACGGCCACCCCAAGATCATCCCGATGTCGGCCAATGACGCCTTTCGCTTTGCCACCGGCCGCGACCCGCGCGGGCTGCCTGTGATGTCTGGGGACGGCGAAGTCGTGGGCAAAGTCACCGACATGTGGATTGACGAGCCGGAACAACTGGTCCGCTACCTCGAATATTCGCTGGATGCCAAATGGGGTACCGGCAACCGCCTGGTGCCGCTGACACTGGCCCGGATCAAATCCGACCGCGTCGTGATCCGCACGCTCTACGGCAAGCACTTTGCCACTGTTCCGCAGCACGCCAGTGCCACGCAAGTCACTCTGCTCGAAGAAGAGAAGATCTGCGGCTACTACGGTGGCGGCATGCTCTATGCCGACAGCAAACGGCAAGAGCCCAAGCTCTGATGCAGCCCGCTCGCGTCATATCCTGGCAAGTCTTCGGGGCAATCCGAAGCATGGCGCGTGCGTCCAACATTAGACGGGCCGCGCCCGACCTAGGGAGGGCGTCCGCAACGTCCAAGCGAGGTGAGGCGGCTGACCCAAGCAAGTCAAAAGTTCGGTGCATGACATCAGCCATGCGCCCTCCCATGGGGGAGGTCGGGCGCGGCCCGTCGTGCCTCCGGGCAATGCGGCTCAACCGTCTCGTCATCACCAATCCGCAACCACGAGGGAACGTGCGCTATGTCCCATGATGATTTCGAAATAGAGCCCGTCGTGGGCCTCCCCGAACGCCCGCCCGAAGGCGAACAGATCCTGTGGCAAGGCAGGCCAAACACATGGGCCCTCGCCCGCGAGGCGCTGAACATCAACTGGATCATCGGCTATTTCAGCGTGCTGGCCGCGTGGCGGTTCATCTCGGTCATCGACCTCATGCCACTTGGGCAGGCCGTCGGTGCCACCATCCCCTTTGTCCTGCTGGGCATGGTGGTCTGCGCCCTGCTCTATGCCGTGGCCCTGATCCAGGCGCGCGCGACAATGTACACGATCACAACGTCCCGCATCGCCATGCGCATTGGCGCGGCCCTCACGCTCACCCTCAACCTGCCCTATCGCGAACTTGGCAATGCCGCCC
Organism: Pseudomonadota bacterium; assembly: GCA_038525015.1. Taxonomy (GTDB): domain Bacteria; phylum Pseudomonadota; class Alphaproteobacteria; order Rhodobacterales; family Rhodobacteraceae; genus Tateyamaria. The sequence goes on from JBCBID010000019.1 coordinate 54,827, forward strand.
TCGATCTGCGTGCGAACGGCACCGGGACCATCGCGCTCGACACCACAGGCAGCACCAAGATCAGCTATCTGGTCCTTTGGCCCCACGCACGCCCCTGGCGCTTCGGCAACACCCAGCCCGCCCTGCGCTGCATTCCTGATGCTGAAAACGTGGCGCGCATTCTCGCCGATGCCGCCGAAGCACGCATCACCACGCCCCAAATCACCCGCGTCGCCCCCAGCGGCGCCGTTGCGGCGGAGTGACCCAGATGTCCCACGCCGACACCCCCCGCATCCGCGCCAAGGAGGACGAACTTGTCCCCCGCATTCTCGTGCGCGCCGTTCTTGCCTTGCTGCTGATCGTGCTATCGCTGGTCACCATCGCCACACTCACGGATCGCCCCCTCGAAAGCACGCCACAGCAAACGGCGATTATCGCCGAACGGGCCATATACCTCAGCGGCAACGCCTCGGGCGCGGCCCTCGTGCTGGACGCCAACGGCTCCGTCCTCGCCGATTTCCCGGCGGACAAGGGCGGGTTCGTAGCAGGCATCGAGCGGGTCATCGCCCGCGAACGCGCCAAATCCGGCGCCGACGCAGCGGCCCCCGTCCTGCTGCGCCTGCGCGAAGGCAACCGCCTCTCGCTCTACGACCCCACCACCGACTGGAGCGCCGAGCTGATGGGCTTTGGCGCCGACAATCTCCGCACCTTCGCCAGGTTGCTGGAGCCACCCCAATCCCAAGGAGGAAGCCACCATGGGACTACTGACTAAAGACGTCGAACGTGCCCCCTGCACGGTCGAGATCAGCCACAAATTCGAAAGCCTGCACGCCCACGTGCGGTTCAACAACGGCACCACCGTCTATCCGGGCGACGAAGTGCAGGTGCAAGGCCCCGAAATCATGGCCCCCTTCGGTGAGATTGTGACCGAAGACCGCGAGGCCGTGATCACACGCGCCTCAAAACTCGAACGCCTCTGGACCCGCCTCACCGGCGATTTCGAGGTTATGGAACTTTGCGAATTTTCCTTCTCCGAGGAGGTCACGCTATGAACGCCCATACCAAACACACCGCCGACGCCACCAGCGTCGAAGAAGGCCTCGCCATCGCGCAACAGCAGGACGCACAATTCACGTCCGAATTTGCCACCGAAACGGCGATGCAGAACACCCTGCTCACGCCGCGTTTCTACACCACCGACTTTGATGAGCTTGACGCCATCGACGTCTCGGGCATTCGCGACGAGTGGGACAAGCTGATCGCCCAGATGGAATCCGACCCCAACAAAGGGCATTTCAAGAAAAACGAAGACTGGGATCACGTCGATTGGGACGGGATGGAACCGCAACTGAAAAAGGAATTCATCGACTTCCTGATCTCCTCCTGCACCGCCGAATTCTCCGGCTGCGTCCTCTACAAGGAAATGAAACGGCGCGGGGCGAACAAGGACATCACGCAACTCTTCCAGCTTATGGCACGGGATGAGGCACGTCACGCAGGCTTCATCAACGACGCCCTGCGCGAGGCTGGCTTGCGCGTGAACCTCGGCTTCCTGACGCAGAAAAAGAAGTACACCTACTTCCGACCAAAGTTCATCTACTACGCGACCTATCTGTCGGAAAAGATAGGGTATGCCCGCTACATCACCATCTTCCGGCACCTACAGGCCAATCCCGAGCACCGCTTCCACCCTATCTTCAAGTGGTTCGAGGAATGGTGCAATGACGAGTTTTCGCATGGCGAGGCCTTTGCCCTGCTGATGAAAACGGACCCGAAACTGACCTCCGGGCTCAACGTGCTGTGGATCAAGTTCTTCCTCACCGCCGTCTATGGCACCATGTATGTCCGCGACCACCAGCGCCCGGCCTTCCACAAGGCCCTTGGGGTCGATCCCGACTGGTACGCACACGAGGTCTTCACCAAGACCTCCAAGCTGTCGGAACAGATCTTCCCCATCACGCTCGACATCGAACACCCCCGCTGGCAACGCGGGCTGGAGCGTCTGCAAAAGGCCAACGCCGACATGGCCGACGCCAAGGGGCTGCGCAAACTCGGTGCGCAAATCCGGGCGGCCACAGCCTTCTTCGGTCTGTTCACCATCCCGGCGAAAAAACACGTGGTGCCCGCCTCCACCCGGCTGGAGCCTGCGTATTGATCCAGGCCGTTTGGCATAACCACCCAGTTTCGCGGACGCCGGCCACGGCAAAACCGCGGAACTGTCTTGCCCGGGTTTACCCCGGGCCGCGCCCGACCTCCCCCCCGGGAGGGCGCACTGGTCATGTCACGCGCCAAACCATCGAATTGCATGCTTCGCGGGCCTCGCTCCGCTCACACGTTACGTGCGCCCACCCGAGGTCGGGCGCTGCCCTCATTTCTTTAGGGGCCACCACATGACCCCATGGATCGCCGCCCTCATCGCCCTGTTCATCTGGTGGTTCTCCACCGGCACGATCCTGATGGCCGTCAAATATGCCGACCGGGCGGGCGACGCAGCACGGCGTACCACGACCCTTGCCGCCCTGCCCCTGATGGCGCTTGGCGCCTATGGTACCTATTGGTCCATGACCCAAACCGACATCTTCGGCACCTATGTGGCGTTCCTCTCGGCCCTCGCCCTCTGGGGCTGGATCGAACTGGCCTTCCTGACCGGCATCATCACTGGCCCCAACCGCATGGTCCTACCCGCAGGCACCCCCGAATGGGAACGGTTCATCCGCGCCTGGGGCACCATCGCCTATCACGAGATGCTGCTGACAGGCACCTTAATCGCGCTCGGTCTTGCGCTCTGGCACGCGCCCAACCCGTTCGCCTTCTACACTTTCGCGGTGCTGTTCTTCGCCCGCATTTCGGCCAAGCTGAACCTGTTCTTCGGCGTCCCCCGCATCCACGTGGACTTCTTGCCCGAAGCACTCGCCCACCTGCCCAGCCACTTCCGCACCGCTGGCATGAACTGGCTCTTTCCCGTCTCTGTCACGGCCCTGACCTTTGCCGCCGCCTGCTGGCTCGAACGGCTCTACGCCGCCGAAACCATGGGCCAGATCACGGGCTTTGCCCTGCTCACCGCCCTTACGGCCCTCGCGGCCCTCGAACACTGGGTGATGGTCCTTCCCATCCCCGACGAACGGCTCTGGCGCTGGATGCTGCCAGAGGCAAAACCAACCAAGAACACGACACCACAAGGGGGACATCATGGACTTTGATGTATTGTTCCAAACCCAAATCGACGCGCTGAAAGAGGAGGGGAACTACCGCATCTTCGCGGAACTGGAACGCCAGGCCGGGGCCTTCCCCCGCGCCAAATGCCACGATGCGGACGCCCCCGACGAAGTCACCGTGTGGTGCTCGAACGACTATCTGGGCATGGGCCAGCATGACAGCGTCATCAAGGCCATGAAGGACGCCGTGGAACTCTACGGTGCAGGCGCGGGCGGCACGCGCAACATCTCGGGCACCAACCACGCACACAAACAGCTTGAGGCGGAACTCGCAGACCTCCACGGCAAGGAAAGCGCGCTGCTGTTCACCTCCGGCTACGTCTCCAACTGGGCCGCGCTCTCTACCTTGGGCTCCCGTCTCCCAGACGCGGTGATCCTGTCAGACGAACTGAACCACGCGAGCATGATCGAAGGCATCCGCCACTCCCGCGCCTCCAAGGTGATCTGGAAGCACAACGACCCCGAAGACCTTGATCGCAAGCTGGCCGCCCTACCCGCCAACGCGCCCAAGATCGTGGCCTTCGAATCCGTCTACTCCATGGACGGCGACATCGCCCCCATCGCCGAAATCCTCGACGTCTGCGAAAAACACGGCGCGATGAGCTATATCGACGAAGTGCACGCGGTTGGCATGTACGGCCCCCGCGGCGGCGGCGTGGCCGAACGCGAGGGGCTGATGGACCGCATCACCCTGATCGAAGGCACGCTTGGCAAAGCCTATGGCGTCGTGGGCGGCTACATCACCGGCTCCGAAGCGCTTTGCGACTTCATCCGCTCGTTCTCGTCCGGGTTCATCTTCACCACCGCCCTGCCCCCCGCCGTCGCATCAGCGGCACGCACCTCGATCCGCCACCTCAAGCAATCTGATCAGGAACGCATCCAACAGCGTGAACGGGTCGCCTACCTGCGCAAGCGGCTGGACCAGGAAGGGATCCCCCATATGGACAATCCCAGCCACATCATCCCCGTGATGATCAAGGACCCGGTCAAGTGCCGGATGCTCAGCGATTACCTGATGCAGCAATACGGGATCTACGTCCAACCCATCAACTACCCGACCGTGCCCAAGGGCACCGAACGGCTCCGCTTCACCCCCGGCCCGCTGCACAGCACGGACGATATCGAACACCTCGTCACGGCACTGAAAGACCTGTGGAAACAATGCGCTATCGCGCATGCCGTCGCCTGACGGGAAAATGACACCACAATTCCCGCTTATCACCGGATCAAGCCAAAGTTACTGTTGACTTGATCACTAACCCGCTACGTTTTGGCTCAAGAACACAGGAAGGAGATTACCCATGTTCCGCACACTCGCCATTGCAGCTACATCTGCCACGCTGGCCGTGCCCGCATTCGCCGACGGCCATGCCGCATCCGGTGACGCCGCCGAGGGCGAAAAGGCATTCCGTCAATGCATCTCGTGCCACATCGTCCAGAATGAAGAGGGCGAAACCCTTGCCGGCCGCAATGCCAAGACGGGTCCCAACCTCTACGGCATCATCGGCGGCCAGTTTGGCATGGTCGAAGATTTCCGCTATTCCGACATCAACCAACTCGCCGCCAGCATGGAAGAGCTGACCGTGACCGAAGAGGTGTTTGTCGCCTACGTTCAGGACCCCACAGCCTACCTGCGCGAAGTCACCGGCGACAAAGGCCGCTCGAAAATGACCTACAAGGTGCGCAAGGAAGAGGACGCGATCAACATCTACGCCTACCTCGCCACCATCGCCGAAGCCCCTGCCGACGAAGGCAGCTAAGCGCCCCAAACAGTGACATGCCTCAAGGCCGCCGGACCCCCCGGCGGCCTTTTGCCTTGCCGGCAGAATGCCGCTGATGTCACGCCCGCCCCCGCAATCGTGAGCCAAGAGGACTAGACGGACCTGCACGGGCCACGCTTCTGTAGCGCTACAGACAGACAAGGACCGCCATGCCCCTCCTCACAGCCCCACTGACACGTCGCAGCGCCATCGCCACGCTTCTGGCGGGTGTCGCGCTACCCAAATCAGCCTTGGCCCAACAGACACCCGAGCCCTTCTCCTTCGACTGGCTCAAGGACCGTATGCAGGCCCGCGCCCAGGCGCCCGACACACCCCCGCCCCCGCTCGACACCTTCCTGCAAAACCTGACTTACGACGACTACCGCAACATCTATTTCAAACCGCAAGCCGCCCGCTGGTCAGATACCAATCTGCCCTTCCACGTCTCATCCTTCCATCCCGGATGGCTCTTCAACGAACCGGTCCAGATCCACGAGGTCGAAAACGGCACCGCCCGTCCCCTCACCTTCTCCACCGATGATTTCGAATACCGCAACGACGTCGGCACCCGCGTGCCCGACCACGCCGCACTCTCGGGCATCGCGGGCCTCAAACTCACCTACCCGCTCAACCAGCCCGACAAGTTTGACGAGGTCGCCACCTTCCTCGGCGCCAGCTACTTCCGCGCTTTGGGCCGCGGTAACAGCTACGGCCTGTCCGCCCGCGGCCTCGCGATCAACACCTGGCTCGATGGCCCCGAAGAATTCCCCCGCTTCTCGGAATTCTGGCTGGAAAAACCCAAGGCGACCGACACACACCTCACGCTCTACGCCGCCCTCGACAGCGCGTCCGTTACCGGAGCCTACAAGATCACAATCACCCCCGGCGACGACACCACCATGGATGTCGAAGCCACGCTGTTCTTCCGCAACAGCGTCCCGCAACTTGGCCTCGGCCCCCTCACCTCCATGTTCTATTTCGCCGCACATTCGGAGCGCCATTTCGACGACTTCCGCCCCCAGGTTCACGACAGTGAAGCGCTCAAGATCATCCGCAAGAACGGCGATGTCCTCCTGCGCCCACTCAACAACCCACCCCGCGTCTCATCGTCCTATTTCAACGAACCCGATATGGCCCAGTTCGGCCTCGTCCAGCGCGACCGCACATACGAAGACTACCAGGACGCCGGCGCCCGCTACCACGACCGCCCATCGGTCATGATCGAGCAACTCAGCGACTGGGGCCCCGGCACCGTCCGCCTCGTCGAAATCCCCGCCGATCTGGAAATTGATGACAACATCGTCGCCTTCTGGGTCCCCGAAAACGCCCCCCAGACCGGAGAAAGCCGCACCTACGCCTGGCGCATGCACTGGGGCGACCTGCCCCCGTCAGGCGGCCTTGCATGGGTGCAGGGCACCCTCGCAGGCGTCGGCGGCCCCTCGGGCGTGCCGCTCGAAAACCCCAACCTGCGCAAATTCGTGGTCGATTTCGAAGGCGGCGCACTGGGCCTGATGGACGAAGACGCAGATGTCACCCCCGTCGTCACCCATTCCGCGGGCGAGATCACGGGCATGGTCCTGCACAAGATCAAGGACGCCGCCAAACCATCCTGGCGGCTCTTCATCGACATCGACGGCGGCGATCACGACCTGATCGAACTCACCGCCCACGTCGCAGACGAGACGCAAAAGCTGTCGGAAACCTGGCTCTTCCAATGGCTCCGCGAGGTCGCCCCGACCTGAACCGCCCACCAACCCCATCGCCATTCCCAACCGTAGGCCGGGCTTCAGCCCGGCAACCCCAATGACGGTCAACCTGTCCACCAAACCGCAGCAGCAGCGTGCACATTCACTGCGCACCATGCGACGCAGCACTCCCGTACGGTGCAGGTTTTGCAAATGTCGACTGAGAGCCCTGCAAGGTCATCGACCCCCAGACAGAGGGCCGCGCCCGCCCTAGGTCGGGCGTCAGCATGTCGAGCGGCGTGATTTATGGTCGGTGTTTGCCTGTAACAGTCTATCCGAGCGCCCACGGTGGCATGCGCCCTCCCCGGGGGGAGGTCGGGCGCGGCCCGGCGCGCTGCGCGCTTGATCCCGGGCCAGGACGCGCGGTCTCGGTATCGCGCAATGCCATGAGGTAAATGTCTGGTTTGAGGCCAGAGTACTAATGCTGCGAGTGTGTTGGAAGGCCGTTTTGTCTGGACTTGGACGTCGTCAGTTTATCCCCCTCATCGCGCAACAACGGCGCAGTTCGGCGCTTCCTTTACAGCAATCTTCCATCAAGAACGTGATAAGAGTACCAATCGTATTGAAGTCTATTCGGTAGTTCAGGTTCCGCGACTGACGTTCTTTGTGCAAGAAACCCGCTTCCGAAAGTGCATGCAGATGAAAAGAGGCTCTCGATGGGCTTGCACCGATCTTTCGTGCGATGTCTCCAGCGCTCATGCCGTCCGGCCCAGCCTCAACCAAAGCCCGGATAACACCCAAACGGTCCGTATTTGCAAGCACGCCAAACAAGCTGGCGGCGTCTTCTGCGATCATATTTCAACATCCCTTGAAATATTTTTGTCTGTCTGTAAGTTATTTCAAGAATCATTGAAATGAAAGACATCGGTATGAAAACCCTTTCAGCTCTCTTGTATGATCTTGAACTCCAAGACGCTGCGCTTCCTTTGGTTTTTGAAACCAAGGATGGTGAGGTCTTGCCCGGATATCACGTCACCGAACTTGTACATTATTCCGCAAAAGGGATCGACTGCGGCGGCAATACTGACACTTGGCAGGAGGTGAGATTGCAACTTCTCGACGGTCAAGGTTCAGATCATATGACAGTTGGCAAGTTCAACAGCATCGTGTCCAGAAGCCTGTCTGTCATGCCTGAGTTAGGACAAGCCCCATTGAAGATTGAATTTGGACACCACAACAAGGGCCTTCAAATAATGGATCTGCGCCACCCAGAGCACCGTGGCGACCGCGTTGTCATCGGTCTTGGCAAAATACGTGCGGTCTGCAAACCCGCCGAGAGAGCAAGCAAAGGACCAGGCGATTCAAGTCAATGTTGCGGCGGCGCAAAAAGTTCGGCGGAACCATCCTCTTGCTGTTCGACATCTAGGTCGCAGGAGAGCATCAGTTCCTGCTGCGCCTAGGAAGGTAAGTTACGTCGCGTAGCCGACATTCCTAGAAAGCCATCCAACGGCAACTTTGTCCCGACTGGGGACAAAATTGCCACCCTACCCCAACATCGGCAAATCCGTCGCGTCCGGCACCGCCCCCGCCGCCGTCAGCATCCCGTGGATCTGCCCCCGGTGATGCGTCTGGTGATTGAACAAATGCGCAAAACACACCGTCGCAGGCCTCGAAACCCGCACATCTCCCCCACCCGGATACCACGCGATCACGCCTGACAGATCGGCCTCCGACAGCGCCTCGGCCCAGGCCAACACTTCCGCATCCCGCGCCAAGCGCAGCGCCTTGAACACCTCCCAATCGCGCGGTGCCTCCAAAGACACAGGCACCGTCAACTCAGGCCGCGTATCCCCCGCAAACCGCGCCAGCCACAGCGCGTCATCCCAAAGCAAATGATTGAATGTCGCCGCAATAGAGCCGAAAAACGCCCCCCGATCCTGCCAGCGGTCGGCATCACTCAACCCATCCGCCGCGGTCATCAGAGACCCATTCTGCCACGCATTATACCGCGCCATCTGCCGCAGATGGTCGACAAACTCAGACATGTAGGGTGGGCAATCTGCCCACCACTCCGCGATCAGACAACAATCCGCACCTCCGTCACATCCCCATCGACCTCACGACAGGCTGCCAGAACCCGCCGCTCCAAATGCGTCTGCACATAGGCCCCGTGAAACCGCGACGGCGCGCGCAGGGTCAACCGCCCCCCGGCCCGCTCCACACGCTCCAATCCGGCAATCCACGACGCATAAAGCCCCGCATCCTCGCCATGCAAAATCGCCTGCGCCAGCGACCACTCCGTGCCCTTGGATATATCCGGCGCCACAACGGCCCCTTTCACCGGCAACGGCACAACCTTCGGCGCCTCCTCCTCTACGGCCCCCATCCGCAACTCGAAATCTGGTCCCACGGCCGCCCAATACGCCTCCGTATCGTGCAAGACACGCTCAAGGTCCAACCCATGCTCCGAAACACGACCCCGCGCACCCTGCCGCTTCACGACCAGCCACCCGCGCGCGCGCAACAACGCCATCTCCCGCTTCACCGTCCGCTCATCCACCGACCACAGCCGTGCAATTTCGCGCTGGCCCACGGCCAATTCATCCCGCGCCCAGTTATAGCGCGCCGTCACCAGCGTCATCAGTCGCAAGACCCGCCGCTGCTCATGCTTGCCCTGCGCCAACGCGAACGCACCCAAGGCTGTCAAAATATCGTATTTGCGCGCAGACGCGCCCCGGCCCACCGGCCTCAGCGTTTGCATCCCTGCCCTCATTTTCTTGAATGGTCCGGGCTGCCCCGAACATCACCTGCCAACGGTTGGGTTTCCCCGCGGTTCTGGCCGCTTTTCCGTCTCTGCCTCTGATTTGCGTCCGAACCTGCGATTCTGTCAAGCGCAGATGTGGATAACCTGTCAGACCCAAACCCAAATCAAAAGAAAAACAGGTTGGTATGGTATTGGGGGACACCCTGTTTGTCCCCTATTCTGACCCTTTTGTCACCCAATAGGTGGGGGCACGACAAAAACTGTCCCCCAAAATCTGGGCCCCTGCCCCACCGCACGCAGGCTTCATAGAATCACAACCAAGCTAACCATATCCTTAAGGCAACGTCCGATCTGTCCCCGCGGGGACAACCATATTCCCCTTTTGCTTTTTCCGCAAAATCGGCGTAAATCTGGAAGTCAGCAGAAAAAGCGTCCCCGCGGGGACAGAGCAAACGGCCCAACAAGGGTAAAACACAACCTGTCCCCGCGGGGACACCTCGACAGGCAGCGCATGTTCACGCACACAGACCTCGCCCAGCTTCAGGCGCAATCCCTCAAAATGCAGGGTTTCATCCGCCAACAAACCTACTCGCCCGAGAGCGAAAAAACCCTTCGTCGCTTCTCAAGTTGGGAGGTGGCGGAACTCATCTTCAAAGCCAACCAATCGACGCTACGCGGCCGCCTCGCCGCCGACCCGTCCCTGCCCCAGGGTACGGTTGAAGAAGACGGCCGCCAACGCTGGTACACTCTCGACGAAATCAACGAGCTTCGCCGCCGCATCAAGGTGAACCGCAAGTCGCTCATGCCCTACCGCCCGGCGAATAAGCGCGCGATCCGCGCCGCCATCGCCAACTTCAAGGGTGGCGCGGGCAAATCCACCACAGCGCTCCACTTCGCCCACGCCGCCGCCCTCGACGGCTACCGCGTACTCTGCGTCGACTTCGACCCGCAGGCCACGCTCAGCCACTCCATGGGTCTGTCGGACGTGGCCGAGGAATACACCGTCTGGGGCATCATGGCGCGCGACCTCGGGCACGAGACCGACCGCATGAACTCCGCCCTGCGGGGCGCGGAGTCCGGAACCGCCCTGCCCCAACGCAAACTGCCCGCCGCGATCACCGACATGGGGCTGAACGACCTGCGCGCCTCCGACTTCATCAAGCCCACGAACTGGCCCACCATCGACATCGTGCCCAGCTGCGCCAACGCCGCCTTTGTCGAATTTGCCTCTGCCCAATACCGGCACATCAACCCCGAATGGTCCTTCTTCGCCGCCGTGTCGCGCTTTCTCGACCAGGTAGCAGCAGACACCTACGACCTCATCCTCTTCGACTGCCCGCCCGCCATCGGCTACCAGTCGATGAACGCGGTCTTTGCCGCCGACGTGCTCTACATCCCCTCCGGCCCCGGCTACTGGGAATACGATTCAACAACCTCTTTCATCGGCCAGCTTTCCGAAGCCCTCGAAGATCTGTCGCGCTTCAACGGACTTGTCCCCGCGGGGACAATGACCTTGCCCAAATCCTTCCTCGACCTCCGCTTCCTGCTCACCCGCTACGAGCCGGGCAATGACCTGCACCGCGCCATGCAGGGCGCGTTCCAAAAAGTCTTTGGCGATCGCGTCTGCGAACACCCGATCGAAATGACCCGCGCCGTTGAACAATCGGGGCGATTCCTCAGCAGCATCTACGAAATAGATTACCGAGACATGACCCGTGAAACCTGGCGCCGCGCCCGCGCGTCTTTCGACCGGGCCTACGAAGAATTCAAAATAAATCTGGGCCAAGCCTGGGACCAACTGGAGGATGAGGCATGAGCAAACGCCGCGTATTCGACATTGATTTTCAGCCGGACGAGGTCACAGACACCCCTGCCCCGACCGAAGAACAAATGCGCCGCGGTCCAATGGCAGCCGCGATTTCGGAGAATGCTGACGCGCTCAGCGAACGCCAATCTGCCGAGGCGGACATTCGTGCCGAAAATGACCGCCTCGCCCACGAATATGTGTCTCTAAAAAGGGACGGCGCGATCGTAGCGCGCGTTCCCCTCGGGGACGTGGCGATGAAAAAACTGACACGCGACCGCAGCACAAGACGCGACCCGGAGCTTGAGGAACTAAAAACCTCGATTCGTGATCTGGGCCTATCGAACCCGATCCAGGTTGAAGATACCGGCGATGGCTACGAGTTGATCCAGGGTTTCCGACGCCTCAGTGCCTACAAGGCGCTGCACAAGGAAACCGGCGATGATCGCTTCGCCACCATCCCCGCCGTGCTGGTGGCCAAGGGCGAAGCGCTTGAAAAACTCTACCGTCGTATGGTCGACGAAAACCTCGTCCGCCGTGACATCTCCTTTGCCGAGATGGGCCAGTTGGCTTCTAGCTATGCCCGCCAGATGGATCTGGAATTGAATGACGCCATCGCTGTGTTATTTGCTTCCGCGGGGCGCCAAAAACGCAGCTATATTGCCCAATTTAGTCTTTTGATGGATCGTTTGGGCCATCTGCTCCAATATCCCGAAGCCATCCCACGCGCCTTGGGGTTGAAGCTGATCAAAGCGGTCGAGGAACAGCCGCGCGCCATCCAGCAGCTTGACGCACTTCTGCACCACCAAAAACCCACGGATGCGATGGCCGAGATGGCAGTGCTGAACAAGGCGGTGGCCCCCAAGCCGATCAGTGAGCAAGCGGCCCCGTCCACGTCCTCCAAGACCACGATCAAGCTGAACCGCAAATCCGGCACGGTCAAGGTGATCGGCGCGAAAGGCAAGATCGAGCTGCAGATGAACCGGGACTTCGGCGCGGTTGATCCCCGTAAACTCGAAGCCGCTGTCCGCGCATTGCTCGAACAACTCGACCTTTGAAACCCGCGTGTCCCCGCGGGGACAAAAAGAAAAGCCCGCCAATCTGGCGGGCTTTTTTGCGGCACTTCTGACGTGTCCCCGCGGGGACAGGATGGTTTACTCTAGGCCATCGCGCGCGATGTTGCAGATCAGATCAGCCATTTCCACAGGGCGTTCTTCATGTGCCAGATGGCCAAGGCCCGGCAGCGTATGCAGGGTTGCGTTCTGCATCCGCGCTGCGGCTTTGGCCGAGACATCTGGCGGAACAGTTGCGTCTTTGTCCCCGACGATAAAGTGAACCTTTGACGGATGCCGATCCAGCCGCGCAATCAGTGGATCCAGCTTCCACTGCGCCATCATGAGCAAGGTGCCATCCACATGATTTCTGTCCGCCACCAGGCGCCGATAAAGCTCAAGCCCTTCGCGGTCTAGTTCAGAGCCTGTAGAGCCGATCAGAGCCTTGATCCGGTCTGGATTGGCTGATGCGCCCGAAAATAGCGAGGCTGTGAAAGGTACCGCGGCCAAGGCTTTTGCCATCACGGGAAACAGCAAGCCAGCGATCCCTTTGAATTCCGCCAGCGCAGCATTGAGGCCGATCACGAGCGGTGTTTGTCCCCGCGGGGACAGATCGGTTTCGGCCAGGCGCAGCGCCACCGCGCCGCCCGCCGAATGTCCAATGATCAGCGCCGGGCTCCAACCCTCTTGCTGGCACAAGGCTGCAATGTCTTGCGCCATCGCATCAAGGCCGCATCGATGGCGCGCGCCCAACTGTGTGAACCCCTGTCCGGGCAAATCAAGGGCGACAACGTGAAACCGCGTTGCGAGAAGACGGATCAGGTCGCGGTATGAATGCGTCGACCCGCCCGCGCCGTGCAGCATCAGGATGGTCTGCCCGGACCCGGTTTCCTGGATATGCCAGCGATGCACAGGCCCGTGTCCCCGCCGGGACAGATCGGAATTCGGCCACGCATCGATTTGTGACCACTCCATGATCAGTTGTCCAAAGCTAGGGCGACGGCGCCGCTCAGCCGCTGTGCGTCGGCCCGAGGCATCGGGACATAAGGGGCATCCAGCGTGCGGCTCAGGTCTTGCAGTGCGTGCTGAGCCCGGTTGGACATATCGATCACCAACGACGTCACGCCCGCGCCCCGCAGGGCGGCAGCCATGGCCGTCGCATCTTTGCCCGCTTGGGCGCGGTCCGGCTGGCCGTCAAGGGCGATGTTGGCGCGGCCGTCCGTGATCAAGATAACCGTTGGGGTCAGTCCTTTGCCCTTGGTTTGCTGCGCAAGCAACAGCGCGTGTTGCAGGCCAGAGGCGAGCGGGGTGCCGCCCCCGCCGGGAAGGGCCGACAAGCGCCGTTTGGTTTGGACAAGCGAGCGTGTGGGCGGGAGTAGCGTTTCGGCTTTGGTGCCGCGGAAAGCAATCAGGGCCACGTGGTCGCGGCTGGCGTAGGCGTCGGCAAGCAGGAGTTCTATGGCGCCTTTTGCTTCGCCCAGGCGCGACACAGCGGCGGAGCCGGAGGCGTCGACGGTGAAGATGAGCACTCGGTCGGATTGTTCGGCGTAGCGCTTGAGGCGGATGTCGGAGGGGCGGATCAGGAGGCCTGTGCGGTCGGGCTGCTGTTGACGGCGGAGGGGTTGCCACGGGGCGGCGGCGCGAAGTGTTGCGATCAAGTCGATACGAGAGGTGCCGCTCAAGCGGCCGGGACGTGAGGGCAGGGGGCGTCCACGGCGGTTCGAGGTGCGCTTTTGGCCTGCGCCCGCGCCGCCGGATGTGCGGGTTGTCCCCGCGGGGACAAGTCCGTTCAGCAGGTCTGCGGGGAGCGCGGATTTGACGGCTTCGACGAGTATGTCGTTATTTGGAATCGCATCGTTCTCCGAGTTGTCCCCGCGGGGACAGTCTTCGTTTTGGGGTGGGGGAGGGGAGATTTCTGGCTCCTCCACATCTTCAGGAATAAGGGTTGCGCGGTGGGGGTAGACGAGGGTCGCGGCCACCTCAAGGTCGGTGTCGGTGAGGTGCTCCCGGCCCATGAGTTCTGCGTGGGCGCGCGCGGTGCGGAGGGCGAGGGTCGGGGCGCGGAGTGAGGCGATACCGAAGCGGGTGGCGAGTAGGGTCAGTTGGAGGATGGCGTCTGCGGTTTTGATGGTTGTCCCCGCGGGGACAGAATGGGTTGTCCCCGCGGGGACAGCTGGGTTTCGGCCTTTGGGTTCAAGGTGGAAGGCGCAGCGGTCGGATAGGGGATCGGGGGCGCGTTCATCAGCATCGATGCCTTCGTCGAACAGCAAAAGGCCCTGTGTTAGAGACTGATCTGCGAGTTGCGAGAGTTTTGCGGCGAGGGCAGGGGGGCACCGTTCGGCCATGGGAATTTGAGCGATGCAAGGAGCGCTAAAAAAAGATTTATTTTCAATGGCTTGAGCGGATGAAAGCGTTGCGCTGAGGTCGATGCCGCCAAAAAGCTGTTCGTCGGAGATGGTGATGGGGAGTTTGCGGATCGGGAGGGCAGGGTTAAAGGCGCTGAGCAGCGCGTCGCGGTCGGGGCTGGCGCGCATGCGGATGACGGCGCCGCCGAGGCCTGCGGGATCGAGGGCGAGGAGGCGCAGGGCGAGGTGCGCGTTATGCCAGGTTTCGGTGGTCATGGTGTGGGGTGTGGTGCGCAGTGAATGCGCACCCTACGGGCTGAGCAAGGGATGGTGTAGGGTGTGCATTTATGCGCGCCTTGGCCCATGGGTCTTGTGTGCGGTGGTGGGCAGATTGCCCACCCTACGGTTGGAAGGGGTGCCGGGTGTGCCGGGCTGAAGCCCGGCCTACGGGCGATTTTGGGGGTGGTTTTTCCGGCTGTCATGCCAGCACGGCGTCAACCGTGCGGGTGACGCGGGTGGTGCTGCCGGCCTCGTCCAGCGGGTCGCGGCGGAGGCGGTGAGACAGGGCGATCGGGGCGATGCGCTTGAGGTGGTTGCGGGTGAGGACTTTCTTTTTGTCAAAGGCGGCGAGGGCACGGGCGGCGCGCAGGAGGGTCAGCTCGCCGCGCAAGCCGTCGCTGCCAAGGGCGATGCACAACTCGGCGCAGTCGTGCAGGATGGTGTCTGGCGTTTCGATCTGGGGCAGCAGTTTGCGCGCGGCGAGGATCTTGCGGCGGATTTTGGCGTCTTCCTTGGTGTAATGCTCCATGAAGGCGTCGAAATCGCTCTCGAATGCGTCGCGGCGCTTGATGACTTCGATACGTTGGGCGACGTCATTGGGGCTGCGCACCTCGACCGATAGGCCGAACCGGTCCAGGAGTTGGGGGCGCAATTCGCCCTCTTCGGGGTTGCCGGAGCCCACCAGCACGAAGCGGGCAGGGTGTCGGATGCTGAGCCCCTCGCGTTCGACCACGTTTTCGCCGGATTGGGCCACGTCGAGCAGGAGGTCGACAATGTGGTCTTCGAGTAGGTTGACCTCATCAATGTAGAGGTAGCCGCGGTTGGCGCGCGCGAGCAGGCCCGGTTCAAAGGCTTTTTCACCGCGTGTGAGGGCGCGTTCGATGTCCAATGCACCCACGACACGGTCTTCGGTTGCGCCCAAGGGCAGGTCGATGACGGGCGTGGGGACTTTTCGCGTCCTTTTCGTCTCTACATTGGCCCAAGCGGGGCATTGGTCATGGGTTTCGGCGTTGATCGGGCACCCCTGTACGGCGGTGATTGGCGGCAAGAGCGCCGCGAGCGCGCGCACAGCGGTGGATTTGCCCGTGCCCCTGTCGCCAAAGACCAGAACGCCGCCGATACCGGGGTCCACAGCCGTCAGGATCATGGCTTGTTTCATATCCTCCTGCCCGACGATGGCGGAGAAGGGGAAGGGGGTTTTCGTCATTGAAGTCTTAGTCCTTCGAGCGGGCTGGTGCCGCCCCATGTGCCGCTGTCGCCGAGGATGGCGAAGCGGGCGTAGAGTTCTTCGCGAAACCATGCGCCGTCGCGGACGGCCTGGATCGCGGCGGCGTGAGGGCCGTTGTGGCGTGCGAATTGGGCCATTTCCTGCGCCCCCGGCCAGATGGAGAAGGTGACCTGGTGGAGCATGGGCACCTCGCCAATGCCGATCTTGAAGAGTACGTTTGGGTCGCTGCCGATCATGGCGGAGATGTCGGGGACGCGGCCCCAGAATTTGGTGAGGATGCGGGGTTTGATTGTGGCGCGGGTGAGGGCGGCTAACGGGCCAGAAACAGGCTCTGATACAGGGGAGAAGGGGGTTTGTCCGCTCCATGCGCCGCGCGAGGATGTGGGGGAGAGGTACACCGTCCAGTGCTCGGACGCGCGGGCGCGGTAGCGTTGGAAGATGCGGGTCTTTTCGATGCGCGTGCGGGCTGTGGCCTCGTCGGGCCAGATGCAGAGGATCGCGTAGACGGCAGTGTTTGGGACCGGTGTGAACCCTTCGCCCGTGCCGGAGCCGCACAGCTTCCAGAAGCCCAGATCGGGGATGCGCGACATCGCCAGCCGCGCGCCGCCCATCATGGTCAGCGCCCATGCCCGGTCACGCCACCGCGGGAAGTGGAAGAAGGATATAGTGGTGGTTTGGCTCATCTTTTTCGCACTGGCAGCGTGCCTTTTGGCACCTGATTAGCCTGTGCGACAGAAAAGAAATTGTCAACTAAACTAGACACTCGTATTGTTTTGATTAGATGACACGTCTTGACCCTATCGATTCTTCGGCCCGTGTGGGCAACCGCGCCATTGTGATTGGTGCGGGACTGGGCGGTTTGGCGGCGGCCATGCGGCTGGGTGCCAAGGGCTATACTGTGACCGTGATTGACAAGCTGGACGTGCCGGGGGGCCGTGGGTCGGCCATTTGGCAGGATGGTCACCGGTTTGATCTGGGGCCGACGATTGTGACGGTGCCGCAGCTTTACAAGGAGTTGTGGGCGGCATGTGGGCGGCGGTTTGAGGATGAGGTGGACCTGCGGTCGCTGGACCCGTTCTATGAGATCCGCTGGCCGGATGGGACCAAATTTGTCGCGCAGCACGACACTGACGCGATGCGCGCCGAGGTGGCCAAGATTGAGCCGCGCGATGTGGCAGGGTTTGACGCGTTTTTGCGGGATTCGGCCAGACGGTATTGGTTTGGCTTTGAGGATTTGGGCCGCCGGTCCATGCATCAGCTTTCGGAATTGGTGAAGGTGCTGCCCACCTTCGGGATGTTGCGTGCGGATCGGTCGGTTTATGCCCATGCGCGTCGGCGGTTTCGCAATGACAAGCTGCGGATGGCGTTTTCGTTTCATCCTTTGTTCATTGGCGGCGACCCGACGCATGTGACAAGCATGTATATTCTGGTGAGCTACCTGGAGAAGGAATTTGGCGTGCATTACGCCATGGGCGGGCTGGCTGGTATGGCCCGGAAGATGGCCGATGTCATCGAGGACCAGGGTGGCACGCTGTTGATGGATACGGTTGTTGACGAGATTGTCGTTGAGGATGGCCGCGTGCGTGGGGTGCGCTTGGAGAGCGGGCTTGAGTTGGGTGCCGATGTGGTCGTCAGCAATGCCGACAGCGGCCACACCTATGACCGGCTGATGCGCCACGCGCCCAAGAAGCGGTGGACGCCTGCGCGGCTGAAGCGCACGCGGTATTCGATGAGCCTGTTTGTCTGGTACTTTGGCACCAAGGGCACGCGCGACGACTGGGCGGATGTGGGGCATCACACGATCCTGAACGGGCCGCGCTATACCGGGTTGCTGAAGGATATCTTTAGCAACGGCAAGCTGGCGGATGACATGAGCCTGTATGTCCATCGTCCATCGGTGACCGATCCGTCTGTGGCGCCTGCGGGGGATGACACGTTTTATGTGCTGAGCCCGGTGCCGCATCTTGGGCATCGCGGGGTGGATTGGAGCACGGAGGCCGAGGCATACAAGGCGAAGATGCTCAAGGTGCTGGAAGATCAGCTTTTGCCCGGGTTAGGGTCGAAAATTGCGACTGAGCAGGTGTTTACGCCTGAGACATTCCGGGATCGGTACCTGTCGCCCTTTGGGTCGGGGTTTTCGATTGAGCCTCGGATTCTGCAGTCGGCCTGGTTTCGGCCTCACAACGTGAGCGAGGAAGCCGAGGGGCTGTACCTGGTGGGGGCGGGGACGCATCCGGGCGCGGGCGTGCCGGGCGTGATTTCGACGGCGGAGGTTCTGGCGCAATTGGTGCCGGATGCGGTGACGTGAGGCTTTTGTGCGGAGGGGTGGTGGGCAGATTGCCCGCCCTACGGTGGCGCGATGATTGATCCGAGGGATTTGGAAGCCTGTACCGAGGCGATCCGCCATGGGTCGTTGTCGTTTCATGCGGCGTCGAAATTGCTGCCGCGCCATGTGCGCGACCCGGCGCTGGCGCTTTATGCGTTTTGCAGGCTTGCCGATGACGAGGTCGATCTGAAGGCCGAAAAGGTCGAGGCGGTGCTGCGGCTGCGGGACCGGTTGGACCTGGTCTATGCCGGGACGCCGAAGGATGCGGCCCCCGACCGAGCCTTTGCCGCTGTGGTCGAGCAGTTCGAGATGCCGCGCGCCTTGCCCGATGCCCTGCTGGAGGGGCTCGCCTGGGATGCGGAGGCGCGGACCTATGCGACGCTGTCTGGCGTGAAGGATTACTCGGCCCGGGTGGCATCCGCGGTGGGGGCGATGATGTGCGTGCTGATGGGCGTGCGCGATGCGGATGCGCTGGCGCGGGCCTGTGATCTGGGCGTTGCCATGCAACTGACCAACATCGCCCGAGATGTCGGCGAAGACGCGTTGGAGCGGCGTTTGTACCTGCCCACGGAGTGGCTGGACGAGGCGGACCTGACGCCCGAGGGCTTTTTCGCTGATCCGCGGCCAACCAAGGCGGTGCGGGGCATGGTCAAGCGGCTCGTGATGGAGGCAAATAGGCTCTATTACAGGTCCGAGGCCGGGATCAGTGCGCTGCCTGCGGCCTGCCGTCCGGGCATTTATGCGGCGCGTTACATCTATGCGGGCATTGGCGGGCGTCTGACCGTGATGGGCTATGACAGCATCTCGGCCCGGGCGCGTACATCCAGGGCACAGAAGCTGGGTTGGCTGGCGCAATCGGTGGCGCTGAGCGCGACAAGCACGGTCATGCCGCAATCGGCGGTGCTGTTTGCCAAACCCGAAGCCGAGGTTCAGTTCCTGGTGGACGCCGCGGCCAAGGGCGCACGGCACGGCCGCAGTGACAGCCTGTTCGAAGCGCTGGCGGCCCTGGAAACGAAACGCCAGGCCGAGCGCGCAAGCTTGATCGGCGTGCGTGCGCGCGCTACCTGACGCTCATGTTCTGGCTTCTCTTTTGCATTTTCTTCGCCGCTTGTATTGGGGCGGGGGTGACCGGTGGGCTGTTTCCGCCGGGGCCCTGGTACCGTGCCCTGAACAAGCCAAGCTGGACGCCGCCCGACTGGGTGTTTCCGGTCACGTGGATGGTGCTTTACGTTTGCATGGCCGTGGCCGGCGCGCGCGCGGCGATGGCCGCAGATAACGGGGTCGCCATGGCGTTCTGGGCGCTGCAGATTGCGTTCAACGGGCTGTGGACCCCGGTGTTTTTTGGGCTGCGCAATATCAAGCTGGGCATGGCGATTGTCGGGGTGCTGTGGTTGACCGTGTTCAGCGCGATGTTGGCGCTGTGGCAAGTCGATACCCTCGCCGGTGCGCTGTTTGTGCCATATCTGGTATGGGTGACGATTGCCGCGGCCTTGAACTGGCGGGTGTGGCAGCTGAACCCGGAAGAGGCGGCAAACGGATCGGTGCAGCCGGGTTGAGGGACCTTTAAGCAGGCAAAACTGCGTTTGCTCAGTTCGCCGACCGGACCGGGGGCGGGTTGGAGATATTGTAGGCCAAGAAGCCTGTTTGACGGGTGGCGATGAATTAGTTTGGGGTCGGGTTTGCGGGCCAGGCGGTCACTGATTGAACTACCGCTTTTGGGTGCACGCCTTCGATATTGTTGCTTTTCAACGCGTCATCTGAGTTGATAGTAAGAGAACTGAAAAAACCTAACCGGATTGTATTACAGCGTGCCAAGCTCCCTAAAAGTCGTTCAGAAGTTTATCATCCATCAAGGTGATTTCGTGAAAGAAAGAAACCGTTTGTTAGTCTGTGCCATTGCAGCGCTTTTTGTTGCTCCAGGCATTGTAGTAGCCGCACCATCAGCAAACCAAGTTTGCCAGAAAATGATTTCTGAAGGTCGCGGAGGAGGGTTGAGCCAAAACGACTGCCTTTGCACGTACCGGGTTGCAGACGCCGTTCTTGATGAAGACATCAAATCACTGCTGTTTGACTCATGGTATAACGGCACCAACAACATGCAGACCATGGAACTTTTGCCAAACCCAAGGCGCGTGAAAAAACAGCTCAGAACGATGCAGCGCTCACTCAAGGCGAATTGCGGCTGATCAATCTAAACAGATAGTCCCTTTGGAGCCTAAAATGAAACCTGCCGTCATGTCTTTGGTTGCGGTCATATTACTGCTTTCTGGCTGTGACACAGCAGTCAACCAAACATTGGTCAGCACGACTCCAGCTACGCCACAAGAGTTTTCCGAAGCCAAAAGTGCAGCTTCGGTATGTGGTCGCCATGCACCCAATTGGGTTGCTGCTTCAACCGCCTTGAAGGCAGAAGGCTATGCTGAAACCGAAGACCCTCGCTTGGCATCAATTCAAAGAGCGCAACGCGCTGTGATTCTTGAAAAACCTGGTATAGATGTCGTCGTACTTTTGGGGGCGAGAGGTGGCGAAGGTGCTTGTATTGTCGGTTTAGAGGGAATGACACCGCAACAGAGTTTCGAGCTTGCACAACCTTGGGTGAAAAAATTCGACGCACGTACAAACGCTGAAAGAGGTCAGGGACTGGCAAAGAATACCGTGCAGGCTTGGGGAACGTTAGAAGAAAAGCGTATCGTCTATATAGCTGCGTTCAAGACATGGGATGTATTGGACGCCCCGGGCGCGGCAGCCCGACTTCTTTACATTCAGCGCTAAAGTGCGGGTGTTTGGTCTGATTTTTCCATAGCAAGACCGCTAACCCCGAGAGTGCCCGCACAGCATGACGCAGACCTTCGCTGCGGACTGACCGATGGGCAAGATGGGTTCAGAACAGACGTATGACCCGTCCCCTGGATATCGCGCGTTTTGCGGGTGAACCGTTTGACATCCGCGGTCCTTGCGTTGGGCGCCCGTTTGAGAGCAATAGCGGACCCAGCGTCAAAGCCTCCTGAAAGGAGTTGATTGTATGATTGGCTATGTCTGTGTCGGTGTGGATGACATTGGCCGTGCGGAGCGGTTCTACTCCGCGTTTCTGCTGGAGCTTGGCTATGGGGTAGAGCATTATCATGGCGACTTGAGCTACATACCGCCGGTGGTGCCGGGGCAGCCGCAAACCTTGCCTGACTTCTATGTGAAACGTCCGTTTGATGGGGGTGCGGCGTCGGTCGGGAATGGGACGATGGTGGCGTTTGAGGCGCGGTCGCAGCAGCAGGTGCGCGATCTGCATGCCGCGGCGGTGGCGGCGGGCGGATCTGATGAGGGCGCACCGGGATTTCGGGCGTCCTATGGGCCGAACTTCTATGTGGCTTATTTGCGTGATCCGCAGGGCAACAAGATCGCTTTGTATGCGAGCAACCCGGATGAACCGGGACGGGACGGGTAGGGGGGCATTTGCGTGCGGCGCAGTGGCTAAGCGGCTATTCGGGAACGGTTTGTTTTGCGCACATGAACGTGGATCAGGAGAAGGTCCATTTGCTGCGTCTTGGCACGCGGACGGCCAGGATTGGTTTGAGCAAGGGGGAGCGGAAGCGCGTGAGGTCGAGCGCCTCGTGCACGCCGGTGGTGCGCTCGCCACCCAGTGTGGTTTCGACGGCGGAGCGTGAGTAGAAGGGCGCGTCGAGCATGTTTTGGACCTGCCGGGCCTTGGCGCCTGCGTCGCCGCGGGTTTCGCGTTTGACGGCCCAGAGCGAGCGGCGCATGGGCGCCTTTGGGGGCAGGGGGATGTTTTTTGCCTGTCCGTCTTTTTCGAAGTGGAAGGCGGCGGCCAGTTCAGAGCCATCGCGCCGGGTGGCGTCGTAGAAACAGGTGGCCCCGCGGCCCGTGGGGTAGCGGCCCCAGGTCCAGTAGCTGAAATCTTCTTCCAGTGCGCGGGTGCCGAAATTGGCGTCGAAATAGCCCTCGCCCGCCCATTGCCAGCCTGGGCGGTCGATGTCGACGGCGATGCGGGCGCGCGGGGCAAAGGGGCGCCAGATATGGGCGTCGTCGTTGGTGAGTGGCAGTTCCACATCCGTGATGGCCGTGGGCAGGACACGGATCTGGCCGCGGATGCGGGAGATGAGGGGTGGCGACGAGATTTCATCGATGTCGATGACAAGGTGGTTGTCGACCCAGCGCATCATGGAGGGGCCGACCTGGAAGCGCGACGCTGTTTGTCGGAGCGCTGAGGTGCCCCGGTCGGTCATGGTGAAGCGGCCACCTTTGCCGTAGGTGGCGACGTTGATGCAGACGTGGTTTTGCGGGTTTTTGCGCCCGGACCAGCGGTACCACGGCGAGAAGACGGACCCGATGAAACCGATGACCGACACCGCACGGGTGCCGCAATCGCTTAGGCCGTCGACATACCACCACGCGTAGCCGTTGGGGCCGACCTGGATGTTGAAATTTGGTCGTTCAAGATCGCCTCGACCGCGTGCCGGGCGGAGAGGGTCGCCATGGGCACGCCCGCCCCCGGGTGCGTCCCGCCCCCCGCGAGATAGAGGTTCGGGACCTGCGTCCGGGCTGTGGGGCGGTTCAAAGCCGCGGTCAGCCCGTGCGGTGTCTGACCGTAAAGCGCGCCGAGTGTCGCCGGGAACATCCGCGCGAAGGCTTGGGGCGTCGTTATCGTTGTCGTATCCGGGGTCGGGGAGAAGCTGATCCCGTGCTGTTCCATCATCTGGTGCGTGATCTGATGAAGCCATGGGGAAAGGTCCTCTGGTCTGGTGTGAGCCGTTGCGGGGGCGTTGGTGTCGCCTGTCGCAGGCGCGTTTGTAATGATTTCGAACCGTTCGAGCGGCGGCGGCGTGGTGCCGTGGCCGCGGTCGAGGGCGCAGATGTAGAAAGAGGGTGTTTCAGGCACGCGCCCCGCCATGAGGTCATTAAATTCACTGTCGGCATCGGCGGCAAAAAAGACGTTGTGGTGGGCGAGGTCGGGGCCGTGGGGTGTTGCGGCGAAGCTGAGGACGCGGGCCGAGAAGCTGCGGGCGGCGTTCAGGGTTTGTGGCGCGATGTGGGCCGTGTCGGGGCCGAGGGTGCCGGCGGGCAAGGCGCGCGGGTCGCCCGCGTGGATCAGCACATCGCAGGGCAAGCGGGCACCGTCCTGCAAGACAACACCGGTGGCCCGCCCTGCCCGCACTTCGATCTGGTCGACATGCGCGTTGGTCACCGTGTCGACACCGTGTTGGTCCAACAGGCGCTGCACTGCGTCGGTGAGCTTGTGCATACCACCTTCGACCACCCAGACGCCTTGCGCCTCGGCCTGCCAGATCAGGGACAGGATCGCGGGGGCGTGGCTGGGGCTGCCGCCCACATAGGTGGCGTAGCGGCCAAAGAGCTGGCGCAGGCGCGGGTCGCGGAAGCTGCGTTTCAGAAGGCCCTTGAGCGTCGAGAGCGGGGCCATCGCCGGGATCAGGTGTGGCTGGCGCAGCATGTGTTTGGTGAGCGCTGAAAGCCGCGGCTCGGGGGCCTGCATCATGGGCCCGTCGAAGGCGGCAAAAAGCTGGCGGGTGCGTTTGGTGAAGCGCAGAAAGTCCTGCACGGCGTCGTTGCCGCCAAAGGCGCGCAGGGCGCCCACATTGCTGTCTTCGTCTGAATAGAGACTGAGTGTGCTGCCATCTGGCCAGAAATGGCGGGCAAGTTCAGATTGCTTGAGGAGGGTTACATGGTCTTCGATCCGGGTGCCGAGTTGGGCAAACAGCTCGTCAAAGACGTGGCGCATGGTCAGCACGGTGGGCCCTGCGTCGATCGGGCCTGCGGCAGAGGGGAGCGTGCGGATTTTGCCCCCGACCTGGGCGTGCCGTTCCAGCAGCGTCACCGCATAGCCTGCGGCCCGGAGCCGGACGGCGCAGGCCAGACCGGCGATGCCCGCGCCGATGATCACGGCGCGTTGGGGGGCTGGGGCGGTGACATGAGTCATGGCGAGAATATTGACTCGTGACACCGCAT
Organism: Pseudomonadota bacterium; assembly: GCA_038525015.1. Taxonomy (GTDB): domain Bacteria; phylum Pseudomonadota; class Alphaproteobacteria; order Rhodobacterales; family Rhodobacteraceae; genus Tateyamaria. The sequence goes on from JBCBID010000019.1 coordinate 79,240, forward strand.
GTGTCCAGTATGGTTTACACTTTGGTGTCGCGCCAAGGTGACAATCGGACGTACAGGAGCGGCACATGGGCCTGAGCACACGGATCGAAGCGGCAATAGCGGAGGCTGTGGCCGTGGGGCAGGGCGCGGGCCGTGCGACCCCGCCGAAGCTGGCCGAGGCGCTGCACTATGCGACCGCTCCGGGAGGGGCGCGGATCAGGCCCACGATCCTGATGTCAGTTGCGATGGCCTGTGGGGATGACCGCCCTGCGGTGTCCAATGCCGCCGCCTCGGCGTTGGAGATGATTCATTGCGCATCGCTGGTGCATGACGATCTGCCCTGCTTTGACGATGCGGACATGCGGCGCGGCAAGCTGTCGGTGCACAAGGCCTATTCCGAGCCGCTGGCCGTGCTGGCGGGCGACAGCCTGATTGTGCTGGCCTTTGAGACATTGGCCCGGCAGTCGGGGCAGGCCCCGGACCGGGTGGCACAATTGATCATGACCCTGGCCCAACGCACGGGCATGCCCGGTGGCATTTGTGCCGGGCAAGGCTGGGAAAGCGAAAGTGAGGTGGATCTGTCCGCCTATCACCAGGCCAAGACCGGCGCGCTGTTCATTGCCGCCACTCAGATGGGGGCCGTGGCGGCGGGGCAGGAGGCCGAGCCGTGGTTTGAGTTGGGGGCCCGGATTGGCGAAGCGTTTCAGGTCGCCGACGATTTGCGTGATGCGCTTTATGATGAGGCGACGCTGGGCAAGCCTGCGGGGCAGGACGATCTGCATGGACGGCCCAATGCGGTGACGCAGTTGGGTGTGCAGGGGGCGATTTCGCGCCTCAAGGATATTCTGGGCGGGGCGATTGCGTCGATCCCGTCGTGCCCGGGTGAGGCACAGCTGGCCGAGATGGTGCGGATGTATGCAGAGCGGTTGACGCCCGTTGTCTCCCCATCCCGTGTGCCCGGCGAATGAGCGCGAAGGCGCATGACCTGCCCGGCTGGCGGGGCGGTTGGCTGAACCGGCTGGTGGCGAGGCCCGGTTTTCAAAGCTGGGCCAGCAAGTTTCCTCTGATCCGTTCACGGGCGCGTGCCGATGGTGCGGCGCTTTTCGATGTGGTGCAGGGGTTTGTTCAGAGCCAAGTGTTGATGGCGCTGGTGGAGTTGGACCTGTTTCGACGGCTGCGCGCTGGACCGCAGAGTGCCGAGGTGCTGGGTCGCGCCTGCGATGTGCCCGCGGGGCGGATGCAGGTGCTGTTGCAGGCCGGAGCGGCGCTGGGGTTGCTGAAGCGCAAGAAGGACAGGTTTGGATTGGCCCGCAAGGGAGCCGCGCTGATGGGTGTGCCGGGGCTGGAGGCGATGATCCGGCATCACAAGGCGTTTTATGATGATCTGCGTGATCCGGTTGCCTTGCTGCGCGGGCCGGACCAGACGCAGCTGAGCCGGTTCTGGCCCTATGTGTTTGGCGGCGATGTCGATGCGGGTGACGCGGCGATCTATTCCGACCTGATGGCGCAGAGCCAGCGGTTGGTGGCCGAGGATACGTTGCGTGCTGTGTCGCTGAAGGATGTGCGGCATCTTTTGGACATTGGCGGCGGCACGGGCGCGTTTCTGGAAGCGGCGGGTCACGCCAACCGCGAGATGCAGATGACCCTGTTTGACCTGCCGCCCGTGCTGCCCGACGCGCAGGCGCGGTTCGATGCGGCAGGTATGGCGGATCGGGTGACGATTGTGCCGGGATCGTTCCGTGCCGATGCGCTGCCTGAAGGGGCTGATGCGATTTCGCTGATCCGGGTGCTGTACGATCATTCTGATGACACGGTGCGGGATCTGCTGGCATCGGTGCATGATGCGCTGCCGCCTGGCGGGCGGTTGATCGTGTCCGAGCCGATGGGTGGGGGCGTGCGGCCTGATCGGGCCGGGGATGTCTATTTCGCGTTCTACACCATGGCGATGCAGACGGGCCGCGCCCGGTCTGCCGCAGAAATAGGCAGTTTGCTGCAAGAGGCCGGGTTCGTTGACGTGCGCAGCCCTGCGCCTGCGCGCGCGTATGTAACACGCGTTTTGACAGCGATACGTCCAGATTGATTTACAGATAAGTGTCCAATCTAATTGACACATGCGCCTGTCCAATTAGAATGACAGGTAGCGACACCCCGCCGCTGCTGAGTCTCTGACACCGACTCGGGTCGTGTCGGAGCCAAAAACGGGAGACACCCTTGGACACCTCAGCCGTCCTTCTTAAAGGTCCAAAAGATTTGGACGTGGACACGCTTGCGCTGACGGCGCCAAGCGCGGGTGATCTGGTTGTCGAGGTGACGCATTCGGGGATTTCGACCGGAACCGAGAAACTGTTCTGGTCGGGCGAGATGCCCCCCTTTCCCGGTATGGGGTATCCGCTGGTGCCCGGTTACGAGGCTGCGGGCGAGGTGGTGGAGGCTGGCCCGCTGACAGGGTTCAAGCCGGGCGACCGCGTGTTTGTGCCGGGCTCGAACTGTTTTGAGGATGCGTATGGATTGTTTGGTGGGGCGGCGAAGACGCTGATCACCGACAGCGCGCGTGTCACCCGCATTGATGCTGGCCTTGGGGCAGAGGGCGCGCTGCTGGCGCTGGCCGCGACGGCCCGTCATGCGATGGCCGGGATGAACAAGGCCGTGCCTGACTTGATCGTGGGTCACGGCGTTTTGGGTCGGCTGCTGGCGCGGCTGACGATTGCCTCGGGCGCGCCTGCGCCGATGGTGTGGGAGATTGATCCCGCCCGCCGCGATGGCGCGCAGGGCTATGAGGTCAAGCACCCCGACGATGATGCGCGTCGTGACTATCGGTCGATCTATGATGCTTCCGGTCGCGGCGATCTGCTGAATGATCTGGTGGGGCGGATTGCCAAGGGGGGCGAGATTGTCCTGGCTGGCTTTTATTCCGCGCCTTTGAGCTTTGCCTTTCCGCCCGCCTTTATGAAGGAAGCCCGGTTCCGGGTGGCGGCCGAGTGGACCCGTGAGGACCTGGCGGCAACGCGTGCGCTGGTCGAATGCGGCGCGCTGCGGCTGGATGGCCTCATTACACATACACGGCCCGCCGCGGATGCGCGCGCGGCCTATGAGCAGGCGTTCACGGACGGCGCCTGCCTGAAGATGATTTTGGACTGGGAGCACTAGGCCCTATGAAAGACGAAGTTCCCAATCTGAAGGATTTCGACCAACGCCTGCGGGACGAGGCCAATGAGGACCTGGCTAACGTGTTGCCCGCCGAGGCCACGAAGAAGACGCAGATCATCGCGATCTATGGCAAGGGCGGGATCGGCAAGTCGTTCACGCTGGCCAACCTGAGCCACATGATGGCGGAGCAGGGCAAGCGGGTTCTGCTGATTGGCTGTGATCCGAAGTCGGACACGACGAGCCTGCTCTTTGGCGGCAAAGCGTGCCCGACCATCATCGAGACATCCACGAAGAAGAAGCTGGCCGGTGAAGAGGTTGCCATTGGCGACGTGTGCTTCAAGCGCGGCGGTGTGTTTGCAATGGAGCTTGGTGGCCCGGAAGTGGGCCGCGGCTGCGGTGGCCGGGGGATTATCCATGGCTTTGAACTCCTCGAAAAACTTGGCTTCCACGATTGGGATTTCGACTATGTGCTCCTGGATTTTCTCGGAGATGTGGTCTGTGGCGGTTTCGGCCTTCCGATCGCGCGGGACATGGCTCAGAAAGTGATCCTGGTGGGATCGAACGATTTGCAGTCGCTCTATGTCGCCAACAACGTCTGTTCGGCGGTGGAGTATTTCCGCAAGCTGGGCGGCAATGTGGGCGTGGCTGGCCTCGTCATCAACAAGGATGACGGGTCGGGTGAGGCGCAGGCCTTTGCCAAGGCCGTGGACATCCCGGTGCTGGCTAGCATTCCGCAGGATGATGACCTGCGCAAGAAATCCGCGAATTACCAGATTGTCGGCACGGCAGAGAGCCAGTGGGGCGCGTTGTTCGCCGAGCTGGGTCTGAACGTGGCCGATGCCCCGCCGGTGCGGCCGACCCCTCTTACACAAGATGGATTGTTGGAACTCTTTGATGGGTCAGACACCGGCGCGGGCGTGGTTCTGGAGCCTGCGACGGACACGGACATGCGCGGCAAGAACGCCAAGCCGAAAGAGAGCCTTGAGGTGATCTATGACGAGGCGTGATGCAAGGGATTTCGGATCGCCGGGGCGATTCGACCGGCTGGGGGCCAGCCCCCAGACCCCCGAGCATATTTTGGGAACAATGAAGCTGTGAGTGATCGGGTCACATATGACGACGCCGAAGAGGTGGAGGTGACGATGGGGCACCCGCGGGATGCCCGGCAGGTGCGGACGTCGGACGAGCCACCTGCAAGCACGTCGTCGCGTATTCCCGACGTGACCGGGCAAGGCGGACCTACGCCGGATGCCGCGGTTGTGCAAGACGGGCTTGGCTGCCATTCCGGGTCCGAGATGGAAAAGGCCGCGCGGATGGCGGGCAATTCCGAGATGCTGGACAAGTTTGCCGCTGACTATCCGCAAGGGCCGCATGACAAGCCGCAGTCGATGTGCCCGGCATTCGGGTCGTTGCGCGTGGGCTTGCGGATGCGCCGCACCGCCACGGTGCTGAGCGGGTCGGCATGCTGTGTCTATGGGCTGACTTTCGTGTCCCATTTTTACGGCGCGCGGCGGTCGGTGGGCTATGTGCCTTTCAACTCTGAAACGCTGGTGACGGGCAAGCTGTTCGAGGACATTCGCGAGTCTGTCCACGATCTGGCTGACCCTGACAAATACGACGCCATTGTGGTGACGAACTTATGTGTTCCCACGGCCTCTGGCGTGCCGTTGCGGCTGTTGCCGAACGAGATCAATGGTGTCCGGATTGTCGGAATTGACGTGCCCGGATTTGGCATTCCCACCCATGCTGAAGCCAAGGATGTTCTGGCTGGAGCGATGCTGAACTATGCCCGCGCCGAAGTGGAGGCGGGGCCGGTGGCTGCTCCGTCAAGTGGGACATCTGATCGTCCGACCGTGGCGTTGTTGGGAGAGATGTTCCCGGCGGATCCCATGATGATCGGGCAGATGCTCGCGCCTTTGGGCTTGGCGGCGGGGCCGGTTGTGCCGTGCCGGGAATGGCGTGAGCTTTATGCTGCGTTGGATTCCGCTGTCGTGGCGGCGGTGCATCCGTTTTACACCAGCGCTGTGCGTGAGTTTGAGGCGGCGGGTCGGCCTGTCGTTGGGTCCGGGCCTGTGGGCCGGGATGGCACGGCGGCGTGGTTGGAGGCTATTGGCGCGGCCCATGGGTGTTCGGCCGAGCAGATTGCCGAAGCGCAGAACGCCGTGTTGCCTGCGATTTCCGGTGCGCTTGCTGCGATGCCGATTAAGGGGACCATCACGCTGTCGGGCTATGAAGGGTCTGAGTTGTTGGTGGCCCGTCTGCTGATCGAGAGTGGGGCGGAGGTGCCTTATGTCGGCACGGCCTGTCCGCGCACGCCGTGGAATGCGGACGATCAGGCGTGGCTTGAGGCCAAGGGCGTGACCGTGAAATTCCGCGCGTCGCTGGAAGATGATTGTGCGGCAATGGAGGCGGTGAAGCCGGATCTGGCCATTGGCACGACGCCTGTGGTGCAGAAGGCCAAGGAGCTGGGTGTTCCGGGCTTGTACTTTACCAACCTGATTTCGGCGCGGCCCCTGATGGGTGTGGCCGGGGCGGGGTCGCTGGCCGAGGTTATCAATGCGGCCATCGCCAACAAAGGGCGCATGGACCATATGCGCGAGTTCTTTGAGGGTGTTGGTGAGGGTGACACGGCAGGGGTCTGGGAAGGTGCGCCGAATCTGCGGCCCGATTTCCGGGCGCAGAACCAGAAGAAGCTGGAACGTCAGGCCAAGGCGGCGAAGGCCGCGGAGATGATCTGATGTTGGCGTGGGTGATATATTCCTGGAGCGAGGGGCCAGCCCCTCACACTCCCCGCGGTTTATCTGGCGAAATGAAGCAGGGGGGGCGTTCCCCGTGCTGATCATGGATCACGATAGGGCAGGCGGGTACTGGGGCGCGGTCTATGCGTTCTGTGCCGTCAAGGGCTTGCAATGTGTCATCGACGGCCCCGTGGGGTGCGAGAACCTGCCGGTGACGTCTGTTCTGCACTACACCGATGCGCTGCCGCCGCATGAATTGCCCATCGTGACCACCGGTCTGGGCGAGGAAGAGTTGGGCCGCGATGGCACCGAGGGCGCGATGAAGCGGGCCTGGGGGACGTTGGACCCCGCGCTGCCAGCCGTTGTGGTGACCGGTTCGATTGCCGAGATGATCGGCGGGGGTGTGACACCCCAAGGCACGAATATTCAGAGATTCCTGCCGCGCACCATTGATGAGGATCAGTGGGAAGCGGCGGATCGGGCGATGACCTGGATCTTTACCGAGTTCGGTATGACCAAGGGTCGGATGCCGCCCGAGAAGAAACGCGAGGAAGGTGCGCGTCCTCGCGTGAATATCCTTGGTCCGATG
>JBCBID010000020.1:0-69718 GCA_038525015.1 Pseudomonadota bacterium
TCTTCTTGTTGGGTGTGTTGCGTCAGGCCAAGAACTGATTGGTATCCAAAAGTGCCTAAATTGCGATCGATACCTTCCAGCACCTGCGCAAACACCTCGTTCCCGAGGTCTGGAATAGAGACGCCGATAAAGGTCGAACTTTGGTCGCCCGCAAAAACAGTCGCCAAACGATTCGGCAGATAGCCCAGTTCGTCGACCTGTTCCATCACCTTGATACGCGTTTTTTCTGAATACCCGCCTTCACCCCGTAAAACGCGGCTGGCAGTCATTTTTGAGACGCCCGCAGCTCGGGCCACTTGAGACAGGCTTACCTTATTGTTTTTAATGCTTTTATCCACGTTTTCAGCCATTTTACGTTACGGGTAACTTAAGCCTTGACAGACCGCGCGATCTGACCCGATGCTAGCGTAACGTTACGGGTAACTCAACGGGGAGGTTGAGCGCCGTAACACCGGAGGAACGACCATGCCAGGCCTGCAGACAGGTTTGTTTTTTGACAGCATCGACAAGCATTTTGGCGGGACCTACGCGCTCAAGGACGTGTCGCTCACCGTCGGTCGGGGCGAGATCGTCGCGCTGCTGGGCGAGAATGGGGCAGGCAAATCGACGTTGATCAAAGTGCTGGGTGGTATCCACGCGGCGGATGCCGGGCGAGTCCTGATTGATGGTGCGCCCTATCAACACAAGCCGGCGGGATTTGGCGAGCGTCAGAAGGTGGCTTTCATCCACCAGGATTTGGGGCTGATCGAGTGGATGACGGTGGCCGAGAATATCGGCCTCGCACTGGGCTTTTCGCGTAAGAACGGATTGATCCGCTGGAAAGATGTCGAACATTTTGCGGTCGATGCATTGCGCAAGGTCGATGCCGAGTTTGATCCGACGACACGGGTTGAGGATCTGACACGGACCGAGAAGTCGTTGGTTGCCATCGCGCGGGCACTTGCTGTGGACAGCGAGTTTCTGGTGCTGGACGAGCCGACGGCATCCTTGCCTGCGGACGAGGTCGAACGACTTTTTGCGGCCATCCGGCCCTTGCGCGACAAAGGGGTGGGAATGATCTATGTCAGCCACCGGCTTGATGAGATTTTCCAGATTGCTGATCGCGTCGCGGTCCTGCGTGACGGGGCCATGGTCGGCGTGCGCAGCATCGACCACACCACACCCGAAGAACTGGTACAAAAGATCGTGGGCCGCAAAACACGTGAGACGGTCAAAGCAACTGACGAAATTGGTGGCGCCGTTCTTTCGCTACGCAACTTCGAAGTGCAGGGCATGCAAAGCTTGAGCTTTGATCTGCAACAGAACGAGGTGCTTGGGCTGGTTGGTCTGCGCGGGGCCGGGCACGAGGTCATCTCGCGCGCGCTGTTCGGTCTGGTTACTTTCGAAGGGCAGGTGACGCTGAACGGCAAAACGCCCGACTTATCGTCACCGCAAAACGCGCTGCATTCCGGCGTGGGATTGGTTGCCAAGGACCGCACCGAAGAATCAGTGGCGATGAGCTTGTCGATCCGGGAAAACACGTTCCTCAATCCTGATGGGATTGGGCGTAAGCTGCTGGACTTGCTGTCTCCGCGGGTCGAGGGGGAACAAGCCGCGATCATTGGTGCTGAACTGGGGTTGTCGCCCAACGATCCGACCCTGGCGATTGAGGCACTGTCGGGTGGCAATCAACAGAAGGTCGTCATCGGCCGTTGGCTTGCCACGCAGCGCAAACTGCTGATCTGCGAAGACCCGACAGCTGGGGTGGATGTGGGCGCGAAGTCCGAGATCTATGCCCTGCTGAACCGCGCTCTTGGCAATGGGGTCGCTATCCTGATCATATCCACCGATTTCGAGGAGATTGCCACGATTTGCCATCGTGCCATCGTGTTCAGCCAAGGCGCCATTGTGGAAGAGTTGAGCGGCACGCGGCTGACAACAGAGAACCTTATCCAATCGGCCTCTGCCGGGAACATCAAGACCGAAGGAGGCGCGTCGCATGCAGTCGCTTGAATCCAGTGCGCTTGAGCCGACAAAGGCCGAGCTCAAGGGATTGCCCATGGGCAAACGCCTGATGCGGTTCTTACCGGTCTATGGCCTCGTGATCCTTACCGTTTTCTTGATTGGGCTATTCTCTGTCCTGCTGCCGAACACATTCCCGACAATGTTGAACTTGCGGTCCATCATCTCGGACAAAGCGATCATTGCGCTTTTGTCTTTGGGGGCGATGATACCAATGGCAGCGGGGCGGATCGACCTCACTGTCGGCTACGGGATTGTGCTGTGGCATATTTTAGCGATCAGCTTGCAAACCATGCTGGGTCTGCCCTGGCCAGTCGCGGTTGCGATTGTCCTGCTCTTGGGCGCCATCACCGGCTTTCTAAACGGGTTGCTGGTCGAGGTCGCCAAGATCGACAGCTTTATCGCGACGCTGGGCACTGGCACCGTGCTCTATGCGCTGGCCCTGTGGCACACAGGCGGGCGTCAGATGGTGGGGCTTTTGCCGGATGGGTTCTATGCCCTCAATACAACCTTCGTCTTTGGCCTGCCGATCACCGCCTATTACCTGATCGTAATCACGGTCGTGATGTGGATTGTTCTCGAATACACGCCTGTGGGCCGGTATTTATATGCCATCGGTGCGAACCAACGTGCTGCGCAGTTGAACGGTATTCCCACACGGAAATATGTGATTGGCGCCTTTGTCGCGAGCGGAGCCATGACGGCCTTGGCGGGTGTGTTACTGGCTGCAAAACTACGGATCGGGCAGGCGTCGGTGGGCCTTGAGTTCCTTCTGCCCGCACTGGTTGGCGCGTTCCTGGGTTCGACCACGATCAAACCAGGCCGGGTCAATGTTTGGGGCACTGTTGTCGGTGTCGTCATCCTTGCTGTGGGCATTTCAGGCATTCAACAATTTGGCGGCTCCTTCTGGGTCGAGCCGCTGTTCAACGGAGTGACCCTGCTGGTTGCCATCGGCATCGCAGGCTACGCGCAGCGCAAAAAAGGTGCAGACAAGCGCTGACGCATCACGATTGCAAAGGGAGGAAACCATGCAAAAACGTAGATTTCTGGTCGGGCTGATGGCCACGACAGTGATTACTGCCGTGCCGGCTTTGGCCGAGTGGGACGGCCCGACAAGCGGACCCGCAGCCGCAGATGCCAAGTCTATTGTCGTGGTGGCCGGGGACTTGAAAAACGGCGGCATTTTGGGTGTCACCACGGGTGTTGAAGAAGCGGCAGCCAAGATTGGCTGGGACGTTCGCGTGCTGGATGGAGCGGGGTCCATTCAGGGCCGCACGGCTGCAATTGGTCAGGCGCTGGCCCTGAAGGCCGATGGCATCATTATCAACGGTTTTGACGCTGTGGAACAACAGGCGGCACTAGAAGGTGTGGTGGATGCGGGCGTGCCTATGGTCGCATGGCACTCCGGCCCTGTGATTGGTTGCGATGCACCCGGTGGCATTTTTGCCAACGTCTCAACAGATGCGATGACCGTGTCCGAAGTGGCCGCTGAATGGGCCATCGACGATGCCAAGGCGCAAGGCGAAGAGATTGGTGTCGTGATCTTTACCGACAGCACCTATCAGATCGCCATCGACAAGGCGGATCGTTTGAAAGAGACGGTCGAGGCCGCGGGCGGCACGGTACTGGAATATGTGGACACGCCGATTGCTGATACATCCACACGGATGGGCCCGCTGACCACGTCTCTGTTGCAGAAATACGGTGAGAGCTGGACCCATGCGCTGGCGATCAATGACCTGTATTTCGACTTCATGGGGCCATCGCTGGCGGCGGCTGGTCTATCTCCTGATGCCGGTCCGCTCGCAGGTTCTGCCGGGGATGGGTCAGAGGCTGCATTCCAGCGCATTCGGTCCAACGGGTATCAGGCCATCACTGTGGCTGAGCCACTGAACCTGCAAGGCTGGCAGCTGGTGGACGAGCTGAACCGCGCTATTCAGGGCGAGGCATGCTCGGGCTACGTTACCTCACCCGCGCTGGTGACACCCGAAGGTCTGGCCAAGCTGGGCGACAGCAACGCCTTTGACCCCGACATCCCCTACCGCGAGGCGTATGCCGAGATCTGGGGCAAGTAATTCTCCCCGTGGGGTCGGGCGGCAAGGTCTGGCCCCGCACTTTTTACCTAAACCGTGGGCATGTGTGGCGCCCCATCGATCCGATTAACCGGAGGAGAGAGATATGGCTGATACGCCACTCGTGCAGATGCGCGGGATCACCAAACGGTTCGGCGGTGTGACCGCCCTGCTGGATGTCAATCTAAGCGCTTATGCCGGAGAAGTGCTGGCGATTGTCGGCGACAATGGTGCGGGCAAATCGACCCTGATCAAGGTGTTGACTGGGGTTTACCAGCCAACGGAGGGGGACATTTTCCTCGACGGTGAAGGGATCGAGTTTTCCAACAATGCTGATGCGGCGCGGGCAGGCATCGACGCAGTTTACCAGACCCTTGCGTTGGCAGATCACCTTGATCCGGCCGCCAATATGTTTCTGGGCAACGAACTGACGAAGAAGGTTTTTGGCATCACCGTGCTCGACAACAAGAAGATGCGGTCGGAAACCGAACGTGTCCTAATGGAGCGTTTGGGCGTGCGGCTGAAGTCCTTGGACGCTCCCACCGACAGTTTGTCGGGTGGACAACGTCAGGCGGTCGCCATTGCACGCGCGGTTTATCACGAAGGCTTGCGTGTTCTGGTTATGGACGAACCCACTGCCGCTTTGGGACCCCAGGAAACCGCACGCACCCTAAAACTGATCAAGGCGTTGAAGGCTCAGGGCCTTGCAGTGATCCTGATCAGTCACTCGCTGGATGACGTGTTCGAGGTGGCGGACCGCGTACATGTACAGCGCCGCGGCCAATGCGTGGGTGTCGCCCTCACCGCTGAAAGCTCAACCCAGGAAGTGCTGGGCATGATTGTAGGTGCCAAGGAGGACGCCGCATGAACACCGCCGTAGACCCAAACTACAAGCCACCGCTCAGTGAGCGGCTTGAACCTTACATGGCTGTCATTGCGCCTATGGCGATGATTGCCGCGATCTTCCTGTTCATGGCCGTGGCATCGCCCGACCGCTTTTACCGCATAAGCAACCTGGAACTTATCCTGCAGGACGCCGCCCTGTATATGCCGATGGCAATGGCAATGACCTTTGTGATTACGCAACGTGGCATTGACCTGTCCGTCGGATCGGTTGCGGTGTTGTCGGCCATCATTATGGCCTTTCTGGTGAAGCAGTTTGGCTTTTCGATCTATGTGGGCATTCCCATTGCTTTGACCATCGGTGCACTGCTGGGCCTGATCAATGGTTTGGTCATCACACGTTTTAATGTGCCGGACCTGATTGGGACGCTGGCGATGGACCTCGTTTATAAGGGACTGGCCTTGCTTCTCGCCAAAGGTCTGGTGTTGGCGCGCTTCCCTGACATTCTTACGGAAATGGGTCGGGGACAGACGCCCTTCTTTATCCCGACGCCGGCTGTGATCGGCATGCTGACGATGGTCGCGGGCTATTACATTCTGCAGCGCACGCATTTTGGTCGCTACACCGTCGCCATCGGCTCCAGTCCTGAGTCCGCGGAGCTTACGGGTATCGGCGTGAAGCGCCACAAGGTCTATGCCTATGTGCTGTGTGGTGCTTGTGCCGCGCTCGCCGGTTTGATGCTGACCGGCAAGCAGAATGCCATTCAGGCGACCATGGCCCCCTTCTTCAACCTACACGTCATTGCGGCAGTGGTTGTGGGCGGCACGTCGCTCTTTGGTGGGCGCGCGTCGATCATTGGCTCGTTTTCGGGCGTATTGTTGTTGGCCATGATGCTGAATGCGCTGGTCACGCTGCGCATTGAGTTTTTCTGGCAGCCGGTGGCGTCCGGTTTCGTGATTATCAGCTCGGTCGCGCTGTATGCCTGGATTCAAAAGAAAGATCGTGATGGTGCGGGTGGCTGGTTCGCGGATCTGCGAACAGCCGAAGGCCAGAAACTGGTGCGCTTTTCCGCACTTATAATTGGCGTGTTGATTGCCTTGCTCGCAATTGGCGGCGTCTTTGCCGGGGATACCGTGAACAGCGGATAAACCGGCCACTGCGGGGTGACGGGGTCGGGGGTGCAGCCCCGACCCAGCCGATGGCCCCGCTCTCATTGCAAAGGGAGGAACCAAGATGAGATTTTTAGCAACAACTGCTTTGCTGGCAACCACGGCGATGGCAGGAGCCGTTCTGGCCGATGGTCATGCGACGCTGCCACTGAAAGAGCTGCCGGATATCGCAGATCGAGACTACTGGGTGCCGGATGAGGTTAATGCAGAGGGCAAGTTGGAAGCCATGCAGGCCGTTGTCGGCGCCGAAGCGGTAAAGTTCTCGGGAACGCAGGATGCCCCGATTCAGATCGCCCTGATCTATCCGTCGTCTGACACGTCTGACTTCTGGGCCCGCAACTATCTTGCGATGACCAAGCGTTTGGATCAGTTGGGGATTGCGTACGAGACAACCGAGTTTGCCTCGCGCCAGATCGAGCATTCATTGCAAACGACCTATGCAAACCAGGTGGTTCTGGACAAAGACATCTATGACTACGTGGTCTTTGGCCCATCGGAGCTGGCAATTCAGGGCGACAACATCGCGAAATTGGCGGCAGAGAAAGACGACCTGACAACTTATGTTTGGGCGTTCCACACGCCGCTGAAAGACCTCGCGCATCAGCCTGCCGCATGGTTCGACTTTTCGTCGGCTGCGGGCGCGTTGACCATGTGTGACTACATGATCGGTCGGTTGGGCGAAGGCGTCACGATGGCGATGAACCGGGGTATTCCGGGCATCACCGATAACCAGCGTTCGGGTGACTTCAAAGCCTGCGTAGAAGAAAAGGCGGGCTGGACCACCGTATATGAACATTATGGCGAGTATCAACGCGAGGGCGGTTTTGCCGGCACATCGTTGATCTTGCAGTCCTACCCGGAGGCCACGATCATTCACAACGCCAACACAGCGATGGCGATGGGATCGGTGGAGGCGCAGGTGTCGGTCGGCAAAGAGAAGGAAATCTTTTCCACCGGATGGGGGGGAACTGGCCTTGAGCTTGACGCCATTCGTCGCGGCGAGTTGGACGCCACACCGATGCGTATGGGCGACGATGTGGGTGCTGCCACAGCCGAAGCAATCAAAGCGGACCTTGAGGGGCGGGCAGGCGACTTGCCGTTTGTCTTCCTTGGTCGCATCACGGTGGCCCATGACCAAATGAGCGCCGAAGAAATCGACGCCCTTGAACAGGAAGCGTTCCGCTTTTCGGGTGTCGGCGCATTGGACCGCTGACCCTTTTGCGGTGCGGCGCATGGCAGCCGCACCGCACCAATCACAAAGGCCTTGACGCCACATGTGACCGGGCACACGCTGTGCCACATGTCCCAAACACCTCCGAAATCCTCAGGCCCTGTCACCATGCGTGATGTGGCCCGCGCCGCGGGTGTATCGCGCATGACGGTGAGCCGGGCGCTAAAAAAGGATAGCCCGATCTCCAAAGATACGCGCGACCGCATCCTCAAGGTCGTGCGGGATATGAACTATGTTCCCGATCAGATGGCCGGCAGCTTGACGACGAAACGGTCGGGGTTCGTGGCGGTGCTGGTGCCGTCGCTTAACAATCTGCATTTCGCCGAAACGCTACAGGCACTGACTGAAGAATTGGAAGGAATTGGTCAGCAAATCCTGCTCGGCCACACCGATTATTCTCCCGAACGCGAGGAGCAACTGGTCGAAGATATGCTCAAGCGTCGACCCGAAGCCATTGTGCTGTCTTATGACGGACATTCGGATCGCACCATCGCGCTGCTGAGCGACGCGCATATCCCAGTGATCGAGTTGTGGGAACGGCCCGACAACCCCATCGGGCACACGATCGGGTTTTCAAACAGACAGGCGTCGGCGGACATGACCCGCGCGCTGATTGCCCGTGGCTATCGCAACATCGCCTTTGTTGGGGAGGCAGACGACGACTGGACCCGGGGGGCGGCGCGACGCAAGGGATATCTGGACGCCATGACCGAGGCGGGTCTGCCCACAGACCGCGTGCTGAAGATTGGAAAGCCGCCCCTGTCCATCGAAGAGGGCGCCGCCGCCGCAGAGAACCTCCTGCAGGATTTTCCCAATACCGATTGTGTGTTCTGCGTGTCTGACGCGCCGGCCTTTGGCGTTCTCTCTGTGATGTTGAAGCTGGGTAAGTCCGTACCTGCCGACATCGGCATTGCCGGGTTCGGTGATTTCGAAGTCTCGCGCTTTGCCACGCCCACCATCACCACCGTATCTGTTGACCCCAAAACCATCGGGCGCGAGACGGGCCGGTTACTGGGACGCCTGCTGTCAGAAGGCGACGCGTCGAGTCGCACATTGGTGCCTGTCCCAGTCAATCTGACCTTCCGCAACAGTACGAAATAGCAAAACCGCCCGTTTTCAGGCGCTTAGCAGTCCTCATTTTTCTTGTGTTACCGGTCACAATTGTTAGTGTGACCGGTAACACTGAATTGAAAGTACCCTTATGCCCACCATCCGGCTCGATAATCTGGTCAAACGATATGGCAATGTGGAGGTTCTGCATGGCATCGAGCTTGAGATGGCAGAGAATGAATTCACAGTGTTGGTTGGCCCTTCCGGCTGCGGTAAATCTACCACTCTGCGCATGATCGCCGGGCTTGAGGACGTGTCTGGTGGTGAGATCTATGTGGACGACAAACCGGTCAGCCATCTTGAACCCAAGGAACGCGATCTGGCCATGGTGTTCCAGGACTACGCACTTTATCCGCATATGAACGTGGCGCAGAACATCAGCTTTGCCCTGCGGCTGGCCCGCCGCCCAAAATCCGAGATCAATGCCAAGGTCAAGGAAGTGGCTGAGATGGTCGGCCTAACCGATTTTCTCGGACGCAAACCCGGCGCCTTGTCCGGGGGGCAGCGCCAGCGGGTCGCGATGGCCCGCGCTCTGGCCAAGGACTCGGGCATTTTCCTGTTTGACGAACCGCTTTCGAACCTCGACGCCAAGCTGCGTGGGCAGATGCGCGCTGAACTCGCGCTGATGTCCCAGCGCGTCGAAAAAAACATGATCTATGTCACCCACGACCAGATCGAGGCGATGACGCTGGCCGACAGGATCGTCGTCATGCATGGCGGTTACATCCAGCAGCAAGGCACGCCCGAAGAGCTGTTCAAACGTCCGGTCAATAAGTTCGTCGCGGGGTTCATGGGCATGCCGCCGATGAACTTTCTTGAGGGGACGCTGGAGGATCGGGCAGGGGAGATATGGATCACCGGCGATGGCTTTGACCTGCAGCTGTCAGGCGACATTGCAGCCAAGGCCAAGGCGCATTCCAGCCGCGATGTGACGCTCGGCATTCGCCCGTCTGACCTGAACTACGAAGAGGGCGCAGACCCCTCCGGGTCTCTCACACTCGACGTGCAGGTCTCTGAATATATCGGCGCGCAATCTGTCCTGCTCTGCAAATGCGGACAGGCCCAAGTGATGGTTGAGGTGAACTCTGAAACGCCTGTTGCACTCGGCCAACGCCTGACATTCGCAATCAACCAACGCGGCGTCCATTTGTTCGACCGCAAAACTGAAAACGCACTTTGAAATCAATAAAGTTCTAAGGGAGGAACACATGTTCAAAGGACTGAAAACAACGGCGGTGGGTTTGACGACCGCGGCCATCATGGCGGGGGCGGCATATGCCAACCCCTACGAGGAATACGCGGGCACGACCCTGATCGTGAACTTCCCCGCGCACCCGCATTATAATGCAGCGATGAAGGTGCTGCCCGAGTTTACCAAGGAAACGGGGATCGAGGTTGAGGTGGATCAACTGCCTTACCTGAAGATGCGCGAGCGCCAGACGCTGGAATTGGCGCAGGACGAGGGCGAATATGACCTGATTTCTTACGTTGTGTTTTCCAAGGCGGATTATGTGTTCGCCGATCAGCTGGAAAACCTGGCGAAGTATTTCATGAATCCCAAGCTGGCCGACCCGAACTATGACGCCGCTGACCTGATCGATGGCTATGTCGAGAACATTGGCGTCGCGGGCGGTTTCAAGGGGTATCTACCCGGTCCGACTGGCTCGCTCTTTGGTATTCCTTTCGGGTCGGAGACTTCCGTGCTCGCCTACCGCAAGGACATCTTCGAAAAGCATGGCATCCCGACGCCGGAAACCTATGACCAACTGCTGGACGCGGCCTGTAAAATCCCCGAGGTTGAGCCAGGTATGGGTGGTATGGCCTCGCGCGCGGCCTCCGGTCACCAGGCGAGCCACGCGTTCTTGCTGCACCTTGCCCCGTTGGGTGGTCGCGTTTTCGATGACGCATGGAACCCGATCATCAACAATGCCGCTGGCGTCGAAGCTGCCAACGCGCTGAAAACCATTGTCGATTGCGGCCCAGAAGGCGCGATGAGCTTTGGCCCGTCGGAAGCGGCAAACGCTTTTGCAAGCGGTCAGGCGGCCATGTTTATGGACTCCATCGCCTTCATGCCCGGCTTCGAAGACCCAGAGCGCAGCCAAGTCGTGGGCAAGGTCGGCTATGCCATGCACCCCGAGGGCGTGCGTCGCGGCAGCCAAACCGGTGGCTTCGGCATCGGCATCCCCAAGAACGCCGAAAACAAGGAAGCGGCCTTCCTGTTGATGCAATGGCTGACTTCGAAACAGGGTGACCTGATGGTCGCCATGGAAGGCGGCAACCCCTCGCGTTTCTCGACCTACCAGGACGCGGGCCTGAACGAGAAGTATCCGTTCGCCGCGACCTTTGGTGAAGCCCTGAAATTCGCCGATCCCGACTGGCGTCCGATCATCCCTGTATGGGGCAAGATCAACGCCGACATCGGCACGACCATGTCCAAAGTGTTGACCGAGGATCTGGACATTCAGGAAGCACTGGATGGCGTGGCCGAACGGACCCGCGCCGTGATGGAAGACGCCGGTTACTACACCTGGCAATAAGCCCTTCCTCCTGCTGGGGCGTGTGGTGTCACGCCCGCGCCCCGGCCCTTTGACCCCTAAAAGACCCCCGGAAAGACTGACCCATGCGCACTGCAATGGCCAACCGACTGACGCCTTACATGTTCATGGCACCGGCTGCGATCATCATGGCAATCGCGTTGATGTATCCGCTGGGCTACATGGTCTGGGGTTCATTCCGCGACTGGAACCCGAGCCAGACGATTGGCGAAGCCGAGTTCGTGGGTCTCAAGAACTATATCTTTCTCTGGAACGACCCAAACTTTCACGAAAGCCTGACAGTCACTCTGAAATTTGCGTTCTTCGTGGTGACAATCGAAATGGTGATCGGCGTGGGCCTCGCCCTGCTGCTCGACCGCGAGATCCGCGGTATCTCGGTCTTGCGCACCATGTTCATCCTGCCCATGATGATTGCCCCGGTCGTTGTGGGGCTCATGTGGCGCTATATGTATCACCCGACCGTAGGCACCTTTAACCGCTTTCTCGACAGTATTGGTTTGCCGCGCGTGGATTGGCTGGGCGATTACGCCCTCACCTCGGTTATCATTGCCGACATCTGGCAGTGGACGCCTTTTATCTTCATCCTGTCTCTCGCCGCGTTGCAGTCGCTGCCCCGTTCGGCGTTGGAAGCCGCGCGTATTGACGGTGCCACCGCTTGGCAACAGATCATCCACATCAAGCTTCCACTGATGATGCCTGTTCTGATCGTGACGGCACTCTTGCGCCTGATCGATGCCTTCAAGGTGCTGGAAGTGATCCTTGTGATGACCGAAGGCGGCCCGGGCTTGAGCACCGAAATCCTCGCCCTGCGCATCTCACGTACCGCCACCGAATTCCGGGAACTGGGCGTCGCCGCCGCCATGTCCAACTACCTGCTGATCCTGCTGCTCTTACTGACTGTTGGCATGTTCGCCTTCAACCGCTGGCAAGAGGCGCGCGCCGCCCGGCTGAATGCGCTGGTTGAGGAGGAAAGCTGATGTCCACCCCCAACTCTCGCACGAACCCCGCATTCTATGCGGTCATCGCCCTTTTGGTCTTCATGTCCGTCGGCCCTGTGATCTTGATGTTCGCCAACTCGTTCAAGCTGGATGTGGATATCATTTCGGGCACCTCGGGCCTCATCTTCTTGCCCACGATCCAGAACTACGAAACCGCGCTTTGCGATGTGCTTTGGTACGAGCCGGAGCATTTGGATTTCTGTTCGCTCAAATTTGGCGGCGCCTTTGTCAACTCACTGATCATCGCGCTGATCTCGACCGCGCTCACATTGGTGATTGGCTGCATGGCTGCTTACGCGCTTGTCCGGTTCCGGTTCATGGGGCGCGACACCGTCTCGCTGAGTACGCTGATGGTGCGCATGGTGCCGCCTGCCGTTCTTCTGGTGCCCGTCTTTGGGCTTTGGAACAACGAGTTCTGCCTCGATCGCGACGGCCTGATCGGCGGCGCGATCCGCGAGGCGTTCGGGGGCCGCGGGGATGTCTGCCTTGCGGGCACACATTCCGGCATCATCCTGATCTATGTGGCGATGAACCTGCCTTTCGTGATCTGGATCCTGCAAAGCTTTATCGTGCAGGTCCCTCGTTCGCTGGAAGAGGCTGCGCGGGTGGATGGTGCAGGCCCGTTTCAGGTCTTTTTCAAAGTCGTGTTGCCGCTTATCAAGCCGGGCCTTGCGGCGGCCGCGATCTTTACCTTCCGCATTGCTTGGAACGAATACCTGCTCGCCTCGGCACTGTCGGATCGTGACACGCGCACGGTGCCGATCCTGATCGTGAATAACACGTCCGAGTTTAACGTGGAATGGGGGGTCATCATGGCGACTGGCATGTTGCTGGCGATCCCGCCCATCATCTTCACCCTGCTGGCCAGCCGCCAGATCATCACCGGCATGACAGCGGGCGCGGTCAAGGGCTGATGGACTGGCTCTTCGCTCCCATTGACCCAAGCCGCGCACATGAGGTGGGCTTTGCCATCTCGTGGCACGCACGGTCGATGGTGCTGGCCTGGGGCATCCTCGCGCCGCTTGCGGTTATCATCGCCCGGTTCTTCAAGGTGATGCCGGGGCAGGATTTCCCGCGTGAGGTCGACAATCTGGTCTGGTGGCGCAGCCATTGGATGGGTCAGTCGCTTGTGGTCGGGTTATCGCTTGTCGGTTTTGTTTTGGTGTTGCCCAGCGATCTGGCGTCAATGAGCCTGCACAACTGGCTGGGCTACGCGGTCCTTGCTGGCGCAACGGCGCAAGTCGTGCTCGGCCTTGTGCGCGGGTCTAAAGGCGGCCCTACGGACACGCAAATGCGCGGCCATCACTACGACATGACCCCGTGGCGGCGCATGTTCGAGGCGCTGCACAAGATGATCGGCTACACCGTCATCCTGCTGGCCATTGTCACAATCCTGTTGGGCTTGTGGAAGGCCAACGGCCCTGTCTGGATGTGGCTGACATTGGGGCTATGGTGGGCCCTGTTGCTGGTGGCGTTTGTGTCCTTGCAAAGGCGCGGCATGGCCGTCGACACATATCAAGCCATCTGGGGTACCGATCCAGCCCACCCCGGCAATCAAGGACCTGCCCCGGGTTGGGGCATGCGCAGGTTTGGCGATACGATAGAAGGAAAAGACGATGTTCGGCGTGATCGAGGGGACCGGGTTCGAAGTCATTGAACCCGAATTTGCAGAATGCTTCGTGGGCCACGCCAGGGTCGAACGGCTTTGGACAGGGGCCCGCTGGTCCGAAGGGCCGGTATGGTTCGCCGCCGGCCGCTATCTGCTGTGGTCCGACATCCCAAACAACCGGATCCTGCGCTACGACGATACCGACGGTTCCGTCTCGACCTACCGCCAGCCGTCGAACAACTCCAACGGCCACACATTGGACCGGCACGGGCGGCTTGTGTCCTGCGAACACCTCGCCCGCCGCGTGACGCGCACGGAACATGACGGGTCCATCACCGTTATTGCCGACAGCTATCAGGGCAAACGCCTGAACTCGCCTAATGACGTCGTGGTGAAATCAGACGGCTCCGTCTGGTTCACCGATCCCAGCTATGGCATCCTGATGGACTACGAAGGGGACCGAGCCGAAAGCGAGATTGGCGCCTGCCACGTCTACCGCGTCGACCCATCGGGCGAGATCACGATTGCCGCGGATGATTACGTCAAACCCAACGGTCTCGCCTTTTCCCCCGACGAAAGCCTGCTCTACATCGCCGACACCGGCATCACCCACGACGCCGACGGCCCGAAACACATCCGCCGGCATACCGTGAACGCCGACGGCACCCTGTCGGGCGGAGAGGTCTTTGTCACCTGCACCGAAGGGTTGTTCGACGGCTTCCGCCTCGACACCCATGGCCGTGTCTGGAGCTCAGCCGCCGACGGCGTGCACTGCATCAACAGCGACGGCGTTCTGATCGGCAAGGTGCACATTCCCGAACTGGTCGCCAATGTCTGCTTTGGCGGACCGAAACTAAACCGGCTGTTCATCGCTGGAACAACCTCGCTTTACTCGGTGTTCCTCAATGTGAACGGCGTTTCACCCGTTTAGGTGCTGATCCAGCCAGGGCCCGTGATGAGCGCCGTCCTTATCGGTCCGCTCAAAGCTATGCGCACCAAAGTAATCCCGCTGCGCTTGCAACATGTTGGCTGTCGTGCGGCGGCTGGTCAGGGTGTCAAAATAGGCCAGCGCTGATGCTAGGGCCGGGACGGGTTCACCTGAGGCTATGGCAACGGTAGCCACTTTGCGCAGACCTGTGACATTCTTTTTGAGGATGCCAGCGAAGTAAGGGGCAAGGGCAAGGTTTCGATCCGGCGCGTCGGTCAAAGCCGACGCCATATCGTTCAGCATCGCCGACCGGATGATGCACCCCTCGCGCCAAACCTCGGCGATCTCTGCCATAGGCAGACCCCAGCCGTAGTCCGCGCTCGCTTTTGTCAACAGCGCAAAGCCCTGAGCATAGCACATGATCTTACCTGCAATCAGCGCCTGTTCCAAATCAACAAAAGTCAGCGCGCCGTCTGCCATGGCCACGCCCATCGAACCAAATGTGTCGGCCCCGGCCAGTCGCAAATCGCGCTGCGCAGACATGTTGCGCGCCATCACCGCCGCCTCAATCACCGGGACCGGCGCGCCTAACATCTGACTTTCAATCGCTGTCCATCGACCTGTGCCCTTCTGACCTGCGCGGTCCAAGATCATGTCGAGCATCGGGTTACCTGTCTCAGGGTCGGTCGCCGTCGCAACGTTGCCAGAAATCTCTATCAGATAGCTTTGCAGCAGGCCCTCGTTCCAGCGGTCAAACACAGCGCCACACGCGGCGGCATCCATGCCCATGCCATCGCGCATCACGCCATAGGCTTCGGCAATCAACTGCATATCCGCATATTCGATGCCGTTGTGCACGCTCTTTACAAAATGACCTGCCCCGCCAGTGCCCATATACGTGGCGCAGGGCTGCCCCTCATACTTCGCTGAAATCGCGTTAAGGATATGGGCCACACGGTCCCAAGCCTCAGACGTGCCGCCCCCCATGATCGATGTGCCAAAACGCGCGCCCTCAGCACCGCCCGACACGCCAATCCCTAAATACGGCACGCCTGCGTCCTCAGCCTCTTTGGCCCGACGCTCAGTATCGTGGAAGTTGGCATTTCCGGCGTCTATAATCATGTCATCCACGTCCAACAGCGCGCGCAATTGGGCGATCTGCGCATCGACCGCATCTCCCGCAGGCACCATTAGAATGATGTTGCGGGGGCGCGCGAGGCCGTGCACGAAATCTTCCAACTCTGCATACCCGGAAATCTGTTTTGCCAAATCGCCCGCTTTCGCCAAAAACTCGGGAATGCGCGAGGCCGTGCGGTTATGCACCGCAACGGAAAAGCCATTATCGGCAATATTGAGTGCCAGCATCGCCCCCATCGTACCCAACCCGATCACACCGATTTCTGCTGCGGACATTGACTTTCCTCTTTCTCGAACTGTGGTATGTTACCGATAACAAAGCAGATTGAAGGATGGAAGCGATGCATGTTGAAAAGTCACTTATTTTGACACACAAGGCCGTCATAACCATGCTGCAAGCTGCGGTCGCTCAAGCCGAAACCATGGATCAGCCACAATGTATCGTGATCGTGGATGCCAGTGGCGTTACGCTTGGGCAGCTTCGGATGAGTGGGGCCAAGTATCTCAGTCTTAAAAGCGCTGAAACCAAAGCACGCACCGCGGCCTCTATCAGGGCACCGAGCGATGCTATTACTGAGACGATCGGGCCAGCAATCGCAGCTGCGACGGGGAATGACGTGACGCGCTTGGGCGGTGGGCTACCGATTTTTATTGATGGCCACTGTATCGGGGGCGTCGGCGTCGGTTCAGGCACCGCGGATCAAGATAAAGATATTGCGACGGCTGCACTGGCCAGCATCGGGGCGGCTGGATCAGCATAGGATGTATTATTTCACATAACTAAGCTTACTAACATAAAAGCGCCTCTCGGGAGCGCGTGACCCAGCATACCGTCGTCATGCACAATGAAGATCTCTGGTCCAAGCCAATCATGAAAGCGTTTGTTCAGAGGCTGGGATCGGCGCGGATGCATGGTTCTATGATCCGCAAGCGCCGGACCAGAAAGGCGCGGTTGAGAACACGGATAACAGGCTGTGGAAATAGTACCCCGCTCCGCTCAACCGAACCGACGGCGCTGACAAACCGATATTTGGGGTGGATATATCACCGGCTCAATTCAACCGGCGCCAGTGCCTCGACTACCACTCTCCAGCCGAAGTCTTCGAAACCAGGCTGATGGAAATCCAGAACCGCTCAAAAAGGCATATATCAAAATTTGCGCTTCGATGTGACGCCCTGCAAGTGCCTTTGTCAGCAAACTCCAACCGAAGCACTCACAGAAGAGACGATGAAACTGAAGTAATCGAAATCGTCGCAACAACCCTTGAGACGTCATGGTGTTCAGGAAACGCTCAACAAAATGTGATCTTCGGTCGTCTGGTTCAGTGTCACCACTTCGGCACAGACTTGCGCAGGCGCGTACAAGGGGCTTTTCAGGACCCAACGTAACCCTACGTATGGTCTGTAGTGAAAAACGAAGCGCCGACAAGGCGTGTGTCATCTGACAGGAGGAGCTCATGACAATCACCTTCACTTCCAAAGGGTTCAAAGCAGCCGCGCTCGCCGGTGTATTTGGCCTTGCGACATCCATGGCGTCAGCTCAGGATCGCAGCGACTGGCCCGACAGTTTCTCAGTTGGAACAGCAAGTCAGGGCGGCACCTACTTCGTTTATGGCGCTGGTTGGGCAAACCTTGTGTCCGAGGCGCTCGGCTTGCCAGGCGGTACAGAGGTCACCGGCGGCCCTGTGCAGAACGCAGCGCTTGTGCAAACCGGCGATCTCGACATGGCAATGGTCACGATGGGCCCAGCCTTTGATGCGCTCAACGGCAATAGCGCACTCGCGCCCGGGTTAGAACACGACCAGATTCGCGCCATCTTCCCAATGTACAAAACTGGATTTCATGCTGTAGCTCTAACAAGTTCGGGCATTACCAGTTTTGCCGACATCCCCGACGGCGCTGTTGTGGGCGTGGGCCCGGCAGGCGGGACACCCGGCACATACTGGCCCCGCATACTTGAAGGCATGGGCAAGAATGTCGAGTTCCGCAACGGCGGCGCAGCAGACCTGGCCGGTCAACTCCAAGACGGCTTGATCGATGTCTATACTTGGGCAGGCGGCCTGCCCTATCCAGCGTTCAGCCAGCTTGATGCACAAACTGACGTTACCTATTTTGGCTTCACGTCTGAAGAGCAAGCCGCGGTGATCGGATCACAGCCTGTGGCAGCGTTCACGATCCCGGCTGGCACCTACCCATCGCTCGAAGAAGATCAGTTGAGTGTATCCATGTGGAACTTTGCGATTGCCCACGCGGACCTGCCCGATAGCTTTGTTTACGAAGTGGTCGACACGGTCATGGGCAACAATCCAAAGATGCTCGAGATTCACAAAGCTGCGGTCGAAACACTGCCCGAGAATTTCGACAAGAACACCTTCCTTCCCTGGCACCCGGGTGCCGCCAAATGGTTCCGCGATAACGGTTTTGACATACCGGCAGAACTTGCTGACTAAACACACGTCCGTGTTCTAAGCTGTCACGGCATCCTGCTCGATCCGGGCGGGATGCCGTTGTCTTTTTGCCAAAGGATCAAATCGGATGTCGGACACCGCAACGCAGCCCAAACAGGTGGATGTCGTCGAACCGGACGCGACCATCGACACAAGCTTGTTGGCGCGCGTCGGTTTTCTGTTGTGTGCAGTTTACGCAGGTTGGCACCTCTATGTGCTGAACATTGCCCCGCTCGAAACCTGGACCTTCCGCATTATGCACATTGCGGGTGCTTTGATCCTTGGCTTTGGCACTAGTGCGGCAATGTCGATGCGGCCTGCGTCCGAAGGGCCCAATACCTCCCTTTCACACCTAATGGGCGGTGTCGCCCTTTTGGTCACATCAATTGGGCTCTGTTCACTGATTGCAGCCGTGCTGTTCTTTGAGCCTGGCACCTCCGCCCCGCCCGCGTGGACTCTGGTGGTATTTGGCTGGACACTTGCGGGCGGTACGCTGCTCGCAATCGTGACAGGTTGGCTTTATCCAGCGCGCAAAGGGCAACTGCCACTCGCCGACATCGCTCTGATCATCGCCACGATAGCAAGCTGCGGTTTTATTCTTTTCAGCCTTGATGCCCTGTCACTGCGCCTTCGGGCGGGCACGCCCTTTGCCGACCCGAATAACGGCTGGGCCGCTTTTGTCATCATCATCATGATCGCAGAGCTCACGCGGCGACTTGCGGGCCTCGCCCTCGTGGTCATCGCGCTGGTGTTTATCGCCTATGCCTTCGCCGGGCCGTGGATGCCCGGATTTCTGGAACACCGCGGCTATGATGCGAAACGCTTCTTTACCTATGTGTTCACGGACAACGGCGTTCTTGGACCAACAACAGCAGTGTCTTCGACCTACATTATCTTGTTCATTGTCTTTGCCGCTTTCCTGCAAAGCTCCAAGGTTGGCGACTATTTTGTCAACTTCGCCTTTGCCGCCGCGGGCCGAGCGAGGGGTGGCCCGGCCAAGGTGTCGGTGCTCGCCTCTGGCCTTATGGGTATGATCAACGGCACGTCGGCGGGCAACGTGGTGTCAACGGGGTCGCTCACCATCCCGCTTATGAAAAAAGTGGGGTACCGTCCCCAATCCGCTGGCGCAATCGAAGCGGCTGCCTCTACCGGGGGGCAAATCATGCCACCCATCATGGGTGCAGGTGCGTTCATCATGGCCGAGATCACGGGCATTCCCTACACCGAACTGGTGGTCGCCGCCCTCATCCCCGCCATCCTCTATTTCGCATCAATCTACTTCATGGTTGATTTTGAGGCGAGCCGCACAGGCATGCGAGGGTTGCGAGCCGACGAGTTGCCGAAACTCAAGGAACTGGCCAAACAGGCCTATCTGTTTCTGCCCATCGTCATCCTGATAGGCGCGCTTTTCAGCGGCTACTCCGTCATCCGCGCAGGCACTCTCGCCATCGCATCGGCGGCAGTTGTCAGCTGGCTTACCCCGTACCGCATGGGACCCAAGCAGGTCTACGAAGCACTTGGCAATGGCGGGCGCATGTCGCTTCAGATCATAATCGTCTGTGCCTGTGCTGGCCTGATCGTCGGGGTCATCTCGCTCACTGGCGTCGGAGCGCGCTTTTCCAGCCTGCTTTTTGACCTCGCACAACAAAGCACGCTTCTGGCCCTGATCTTTGCCATGATGATTTCAGTCATCCTTGGCATGGGGATGCCCACCACCGCAGCCTATGCCGTGGCCGCTTCGGTGGTGGCACCGGGTCTGATCGAGATCGGGATCACACCACTCATCTCGCACTTCTTTGTCTTTTACTTTGCTGTAGTCTCGGCCATCACGCCACCTGTGGCACTCGCCGCTTACGCAGGTGCCGCCATCGCCGGGTCCGAACCGATGCGTACCTCTATCACCAGCTTCAAGGTCGGCCTCGCCGCCTTTATCGTGCCGTTCATGTTCTTTTACAGCCCCGGCTTACTCATGGAAGCGCCGTGGTACGTAAGCCTGCAAAACCTCGTCACAGCACTGATCGGGGTGTACATGCTAGCAGGCGCAGTCCAGGGCTGGTTCATAGGGGCGGCGGGTGGTGTGATCCGCCTTATATTGCTAATTGGTGCCGTCTGCATGATCTCTGGCGACTGGCGTACAGATCTTCTAGGCATTGGAATTGCTGGGCTTTTAACCCTGCGTGGATTGCGCGCGCGCCCTACCCCAGCATAACCAATTCGCGCGCCTGAGCCGACAGGATTTCGCAAATTTCGTCACCCAGATCTTGATACTCGGCCTCCCGCGCCGTGCTGCGCCGCCAGACCATACCGATGGTACGCGACGGCGGCGTGCCGCGAAACGGACGGGCCAGCACCAGTTCCTGGCTTGCTACCTCGGATCGGACATACAGCGCGGGCAACAGCGACAGGCCCATGCCCATGGCAACCATCTGCCGCAATGTGTCCAGCGATGTGCCCTCAAACTCAGCCGACAGCACAGCCCCATGCTGCTCGCAAATGCGTTCTACCTGGTCATAGAGCCGATGACCCCGCTCAAGAGCCATGATCGTCTCGCCTTTCAGCGTGCTGGGCGCAATAGCGTCTTGCGCCGCGAAGGGATGGTCAAAAGGCATCACCACCGAAAGTGGTTCACGAAACAGGGGCCTGGTCTCAAACTCGGCTTCTTTGACAGGCAGTGGGAAAAACAACAGATCCAGCGCTCCCGTCCCCAAGGCGTCCAACAGATGCGCCGGCAGCCCCTCGCGCACGTATAGCTTTAGCTGAGGATGGGTTTTGTGCAGGTCGGGCACCAAAATTGGCAACAGATACGATCCAAGCGACTGCACAACCCCCACCTTGATAGTGCTGTTCAGGCTCCCGCTTTGCAGGGTGGACAAAGTGCGGATTTCCTCGACCTCGCGCAGGGCCGTGCGGGCGTGCTGGATGATCTGCTCACCCAGTGGCGTCGCGACCACTCCACCCCGGCTGCGCTCGATCAACACGGCCCCCAGTTTGCTTTCCAGCTCTTTCAACTGTGCGCTCAATGTGGGTTGTGTCACATGGCAGGACTCGGCTGCCCGGCGAAAGTGCCCGGCATCGGCCACAGCGACCAGATAGCGCAATTGTTGTAGCGTCGGCAAAAGCTCTCTCCAAACAAAGATAGATAACATCTATCAAATTGACGATCAGTTTCAATTTGATCAATCAAAAGTGTCCTCCCATTTCAAACTCAAGAGAACACGGAGGCACCGGCCATGCAGCGCTTCAAGAATATTCTGATTGTGTCCAATCCCGAAGGCGTGTCGGACGCCCTAATTGCACGCGCTGCTTGGCTGGCAAAGGCAAACGGTGCGCGACTGACGTTGCTCGACGTCTCGGAAACCAACCAGTCGGACCTTACGCGCCTGCTGTCTACGCTATCCGGTACGCGGGGCGCAGACCTAAGCGCAGAGCTACTGGCCGCCCGTCAGGATCAACTTGAACCGGCTGCACAAACATTACGCGACAAGGGGGCCGAGGTTTCGACGGCCCTGGCCCAAGGCATAGGGTTCATCGAGGTAATCCGCCGGGTCCTGATCCACGATCATGACCTCGTCCTGAAAGCTGCTGAACAGACACCTTCCTGGAGCGTTCTGGGCGGCCCCGACATGCATCTTCTGCGCAAATGCCCCTGCCCCGTCTGGATTCTCAATAGCGTGGCCGAACCCTCATCCAACCGGATTATGGCCGCCGTTGATCCAGACCCCGAAGATACCACCCGCGACGCGCTCAATAACAAGGTCATGCAACTTGCAACATCACTGGCAACGCAAGACGACGCCAGGCTTGATGTCCTGAACGCCTGGTATTTGCATGACGAACATTTGCTGCGCAGCAGCCGCATCCACACGCCGCCCGAAGAAGTCGAGGCGCTGCTACTCAAAACGAAACAAGACAGTCATGCGCGACTGACCGCGCTAACCGACCAATACTCCGAGTTCGCCAGCCGTATGCAGGTGATGCACGTGAAAGGTGTCGCCGCAGATGTGATTGCGCAACACACCCAAGATCAACGCATCGACACGCTAATCATGGGTACACTGGGGCGCACTGGCCTGTCAGGTATGTTCATCGGCAACACCGCGGACACGATCCTTAGTCGGGTCACCTGCTCGGTCCTTGCCGTCAAGCCAGAGGGCTTTATTTCACCGGTGACGATTGAAGAACTGGAAAAAACTTGAACGACACGGCCACCGCGACCAAACCATCGGGAAATGGCCTTGTCGGTCTGATACCCGTTGGGATCGCTCTCCTTCTTTTTGGTTGGTTTCTAAGCCTTGCCCCAGCGGTCGCCGACGGGCAACGCCTGCGTTTTGTTTGGGAATGGGTGCCGTCTCTTGGCATCTCACTCTCTTTTCTGCTTGACGGGCTCAGCCTGACCTTTGCGCTCCTGATCTCGGGCATCGGGGCCATGGTGCTGCTTTATTCCAACACCTACCTGGCCGGGCACCCGCAATTCTCGCGGTTCGCGCTGTTTCTGACCAGCTTCATGCTGGCGATGCTGGGGCTGGTGCTGGCTGACAATCTGATAGGGCTGTTTGTGTTCTGGGAGCTGACAACTATCACCTCCTACCTGCTGATCGGCTTTGGTCATGACACTGAAAAAGGACGCAGATCGGCTCTACAGGCCTTGTTTGTGACGGGTGCTGGCGCTTTGGCGCTGCTGGCCGGTTTCATCCTGCTTGGCACAAGCATGGGCACATTCGAGCTGTCTGAAATACTTGCGCGGGCCGACGAATTAAAAGCGCACGCACTTTATCTGCCCATCCTTATACTTATTCTGGCAGGCACATTCACTAAATCCGCTCAGTTTCCCTTTCATTTCTGGCTGCCCAACGCCATGGCCGCGCCCACGCCTGTGTCGGCCTTTTTGCACTCGGCCACGATGGTCAAGGCGGGCGTATACCTTATGGCGCGGCTGCATCCTGGCATGTCCGGCACAGATGTGTGGTTTTGGACCCTGACCATCGCGGGTGCGTTCACTGCCGTTTTCGCCAGCGTGCTGGCACTACGCCAGACCGACCTGAAACAGGCGCTGGCCTACACCACGCTGATGGCGCTAGGAACGCTAACGCTGTTTTTGGGCCAGACGTCGGGCTATGCCATGACCGCCTTTGCCACGTTCCTTATCGTGCACTCGCTTTACAAGGCTGCCCTGTTCCTGGTCGTAGGTTGTATCGACCATTCCACCGGCACACGCGAGGCGGACGTATTGGGCGGATTGGGCCGGGTCATGCCCGTCACGGCATTTGGCGCCGCCCTTGCGGCGTTATCGATGGCTGGGTTCCCACCCTTCCTGGGCTTTATTGGCAAAGAGCTGAAATATGCAGGCATCCTCGCCATAGGGTCCGAACCTTTCCTGTTCGCCTCTGCCCTGCTGCTGGCCAACGCCCTTATGTTCGCCGTCGCGGGTATCGTGGCGCTGCGCCCGTTCTGGCAGAAAACAGGCGAACCCCTGCCCCGTACTCCGCATGAAGCGCCCTGGCCGATGCTGATTGGTCCGGTGCTTTTGGCCGTGTTGGGCGCACTTTTTGGTGTGAACCCGGATCTTTTGCAGGTTTCACTGGTGGACCCAACAGTTAAATCCTTGCTCGGCTCGATCGAAGATGCCAAGGAACTCAAGCTTTGGGCCGGCGTCAACATGCCGCTGATCCTCTCTATCGCCACTGTCGCACTCGGCACCGCACTTTATCTCGGGCATAAACGCCTGCGCCCCGCTCTTGGCCGACTTGTCGAAGCCGCCCCAAATTTTGACCGCGGCTGGGATCGCTTCCTCGCCGCGCTCAAAGGCTTCGCCTCTTGGCAAACTCGTGTCATCCAACCCGGTGTCCTCCGGCGCTATATCTTCGCGACCTTCGCGACTGTACTGGTCGCCATCGCAGGCACGATGGCAGCGCGACAAGCCTGGCCCGCCCTACCCGACCTCAGCGACGTGACATTCCAGAACATCGCCCTTGTGCTTCTGATCAGCGCGGGTGCAATACTAACGGCAGTCACAAGCTCTCGTGTGGCCGCGATGGCTGCGCTCGGCGTCGTAGGCATTGGCGTCGCGATGATCTTTATCGTATTCAGCGCGCCCGATGTGGCCATCACCCAATTGTTGGTCGAAACTCTCGTGGTGGTGCTGGTCGCTGTCGCCCTCTTGCGACTGCCCCTACTTGACCGCGACGGCCCTGATCGCCGTCCACTAGATGCCATACTGGCCGGTGCCATCGGGCTATCGGTGACCCTAGTTTTGCTTGCAGTCCTGGAAAGCCCGATAGACCTGCGCCTGACCGAATACTTCGAAGCCACCAGTTGGCCAGAAGCTTTCGGCCGCAACATCGTCAACGTGATCCTCGTGGACTTCCGCGCCCTAGACACGTTCGGCGAAGTGGCCGTCGTCGTCATAGCCGCCCTCTCTGCCTATGCGCTCTTGCGTACGACACACCCAAGGAAAGACCCATGAACTCGATCATACTCAGGGTCGGCACCCGGTACCTCTGCGGGATCCTGGTGCTGTTTTCGCTCTACATGCTGATCCGCGGGCACAACGAACCCGGCGGTGGCTTTATCGGTGGATTAATCGGATCGACCGGCTTTGTGCTGTTTGCCATTGCCTGCGGCACCGCAGACGCACGCGCAGCCCTCAAGGTTCTGCCCCAGAACATCGCGATGGCGGGCCTGGGCATCGCCCTGCTCGCCGGCATAGCCGCAGCACTTTTTGGCGATGCACTCTTTACCGGCCAATGGCTCTTCATCAATGAAACCGCCGACGACAAAGGTATCCCGCTTTCGACGGTGCTGGTCTTTGACATCGGCGTCTACCTCGTCGTCTTCGGCTCAATCCTATCCATCGTCTTCGCCATGGAAGAGGAAATCTGATGGAGGCCCTTCTTGCCATAACCATCGGCATCCTGGTGGCCACCTCTGTCTATCTGATGCTGGCACGCAACGTGCTGCGGTTCATCTTTGGCCTCGTGTTGATCTCGAACGCCGCAAACCTGACGATCTTTGTGTCCGGGCGGCTGACGGCAGGCGCCCCCCCGCTGATCCCCGTTGGCGCCGATGGCCCTGTCGGGGTTGTGGCCAATGCGCTACCACAGGCTCTTGTGCTGACCGCCATCGTGATCGGCTTTGGTCTTTTCGCATTTGCCCTCGTGTTGATGTTCCGCGCCTACACAACCTTGGGCACGCTTTACTCCGAAGACATGCGGGTCGCTGAGCCGCGCACAGAAGACACCAAATGACCTGGACCCTCGCCACCCCACTTGTACTGCCCTTCCTCACGGCGGTATTGGCCTTTTTGACGCGCGCGTCCGGTGTCGGGCGCTGGTTCAGCGTCGCAGGCAACGCCGTGTTGCTGGCTGCGGCTGTGCTACTCTTGGCACGGGTGCTGAACCAACAGGTCATCGCCGCGCAAATGGGAAACTGGGCCGCTCCCTTCGGGATCACGCTGGTGGCCGACTACTTGTCGGCGGTCATGGTCGTCATCACAGCAATCACAGCCCTGGCTGTTTCGGTCTATGCCCTGACAGACATCGACAATCGCAAGGAACACCTGGGCTACCACGCGCTTTTCAACATCCTCATCGGCGGCGTGATCGGTGCCTTTCTGACCGGCGACCTCTTCAATCTCTATGTTTGGTTCGAGGTCATGCTGATCTCGTCCTTTGGCCTGTTGGTGCTGGGCGGCAAAAAGGAACAAATCGACGGTGGCATCAAGTACGTCACACTCAACCTGATCTCGACCATCCTGTTTCTGTCTGGCATCGGCCTGCTCTATGGCATCACTGGCACGCTCAACATGGCCGACATTGCACGCAGTTTGCCCGAGGTTGAAAATCAGGGCCTGGTGACAGTCATTGCCATGATGTTCATGGTCGCATTCGGGGTCAAAGCCGCCGTCTTTCCGCTCTTTTTCTGGCTGCCCGCCTCGTATCACACTCCCGCCTTTTCGGTGTCCGCCGTCTTCGCCGGCCTTTTGACCAAGGTGGGCGTTTATGCGCTGATCCGCATGTTCACGCTGGTCTTTGACGCCGATATCGGCTTCACCCACACCGTGCTCCTGTGGATCGCCGCTCTCACCATGATCACCGGCGTTCTCGGGGCCGCGGCGCAGAACGATATCCGCAAGATCCTGTCTTTCCATATCGTAAGTCAGATCGGTTATATGATTATGGGCCTGGCGCTCTTTACGCCGCTCGCGATGGCCGGTGCCGTGTTCTACCTCGTCCACCATATTGTGGTGAAAGCGAACCTGTTCCTGATCGCGGGCGTCGCCGAGCGCACAGCCGGATCAACCGACCTGAACCGGATCGGGGGGCTCTACAAATCCGCCCCCCTGCTCGCCATCCTGTTCTTCGTGCCCGCCTTCTCGCTGGCCGGGTTCCCGCCTTTGTCAGGTTTCTGGGCCAAATACGTGCTGGTCGCCGCAGCCTTGGAAGACAGCGCATGGATCATCGCCGCTGTCGCACTCCTGGTTGGCTTGCTCACGATCTTTTCAATGACCAAGATTTGGGCCGAAGCGTTCTGGAAACCCCATCCCGACGGTCTTGAACCCGACCTCACAACCCTTAGCCCCAAGGCCAAGCGCCACCTCTTATTGCCCATTGCGGGCCTGGCGATCATGACGCTGGTGATCGGTTTCTACCCCGAACCTTTCGTGGCCTTTGCCGAAGCGGCCGCAGCACAATTGCTGGACCCCACCGACTATATGACAACCGTATTGGGAGAGGACGCGTGAACACACTTGTTGCCAATCTTTTCCTTGCCGTGGCGTGGATGATCTTTTTCAACACCTTTACCTGGCTTTCGGTGTTGTCAGGTCTCGCTGTGGGCTATGCGATCCTGTGGCTCATCCAACCGCTGACCGGGGTTAGGTCTACATATTTCAAGCGGGTCTGGTACTGGACCAAGTTGATTGTGATGTTCAATTACGAACTGATCGTGTCCAGCATTGAGGTGTTGTGGGACATCTTCACACCCACACATCGCTCGAACCCGGCCATCGTCGATATGCCGCTTGATGTAAAGACAGACGCCGGCATCCTGCTGGTTACAAACCTGATCTCACTGACACCTGGCACACTCAGCATCGACGTTAGCCCTGATCGCAAGACATTGAAGCTGCACGTGATGTTCGCCGATGACCCGGATGCCGTGTGCCGCTCGCTGAAACATGGCATGGAACGCTGGGTGATCGACGCGGTGGAGGACCGGGAATGAGTATGTTGATGGATACCGCCCTGACGCTCGGGTTTGCTCTGGTGTTCCTCGGGGTCGGCCTTGCCCTCATCCGACTGGCCAAAGGGCCCACCCTGCCCGACCGCGTCGTCGCACTCGATCAAATGACAGTCTCTATTGTGGCCTTTTGCGGCCTCGCCGCCATCCGGTCGCAGGATGCCGCCTTTCTTGACGTGGCTCTCGTACTGGCGCTCGTGGGCTTCTTGGCAACGGCCGCCCTTGCCCGCTTTGCCGAACGCGTTGTCATCCGCCGCGCTGCCGAACAGGAGGATGAGGCATGATCGACGCCATTTCTGCCTTGCTGGTGTTTCTTGGCAGCGCCATGACCGTGGCCGCGGGCATCGGCGTCGTGCGCCTACCCGATGTCTTCACTCGGATGCACGCCGCAACCAAGGTTGGCACACTCGGCTCGGGCCTGATCATGGCAGGGGCCGCGCTGCATTTTGCCGATCCGGCCATCGTCCTTCGCTGCGTGCTGATCGTGTTCTTTTTGCTTCTCACAGCGCCCATCGGCGCGCACATGATAGGCCGCGCAGCTCTGCGTCTCGGCATCACGCCCTGGAGCCAAAGCCGTAACAACGCCGATACATCCGACTAAAATCGGCTCTAAATTGTGCAATCTGCCAAGTTTGATCGGTCAGGGCGCTCAGCGCATCGCTACCCTATGCAACAGATTTGATGACATTGGCATGATCTGTGGCACCCAAGGCTCACGTCACCTGA
The DNA here is from genome assembly GCA_038525015.1 of Pseudomonadota bacterium. Lineage (GTDB taxonomy): Bacteria > Pseudomonadota > Alphaproteobacteria > Rhodobacterales > Rhodobacteraceae > Tateyamaria. The sequence continues at coordinate 28,065 of JBCBID010000020.1, forward strand.
TCATCCATGCCGACACGGCGTTGCATTCGACCCGCGCGGGGATGACAAGCGACACGAAGCTCTGGCGGGTGTCCTGGCGCTGTTTTACGTTCAAGCCTAAAGTTTTAATCGACATCACCACCAAAGAACACCAGACGCTCAGGGTCATCTCTACACTCAAATGCCTGCAACTGCACAAGTCTGTCCGGTTTGCACTTCATTGCAGCGGCTTGACTGGCTAGGTCCAACAACAGCGTGTAACGACATATTGGCAATGGTGCATTCAATCCTTCAAACACTCTTTTCGCGCGCAAACAGCCGCATCAATCTGGCCGATCTTGCGCCAGAGCAAGAGATCATTGTCATTGGGGACTTGCATGGCCGCGCCGACCTGTTACAGCGCTTCTTTGAAAGTAAGCCTGCGCATCCGGTCATCTGCGTGGGTGACTACGTAGATCGGGGGGGTCAAAGTGCCCAGGTTCTGCGCATGCTGCAAGCGCGCCCAGAGGTCACTTGCCTGAGCGGCAACCACGAAGAGATGATGTTGGATTTTCTCGACCAGCCGGACACCGCGGGCGCGCGTTGGCTGCGATATGGCGGCGTTCAAACGCTAGACAGCTTCGGAATCACCAGTCCAACGGACACTTGCGCCAAATCTGCAATGTTTGAGGCGCGCGATCGCCTGGCCGACGCCATGGGGGCAGAACTTGTTGCTTGGATGCGAGAGCTGCCAAGCGTCTGGCAAACGGGCAACGTGGCTGTGGTGCATGCCGGCGCAGATCCGGATGTTCCAATGACCGACCAGTCCGAACATACCTTGCGCTGGGGCCATCCACACTTCGAACGCAAGCCCAGGACAGATTGTATTTGGGTGGTGCATGGCCACACCATCGTGAAAACCCCACGGGTGCGGGGCAAACGAATCTCAATCGACACAGGGGCCTATGTCACAGGGCACCTGACAGTCGCGACGATTGCCCCCGCTCACATCACATTTGATACAATTGCATAGCGGCGCAAGTGCGGTTCGCCAGCGACACCGAGCGTGACAATAACCTTGCGCATTCCGCACTTTTTTGACCAAAACGGCTCTGACGGCACCAAGGAGTAAGGCCATGAAAATTGCGGTGATCGGGACAGGCTATGTGGGCCTGGTGTCGGGTGTCTGTTTTTCAGATTTCGGGCACAATGTGGTCTGTGTCGACAAAGACCCCGCCAAGATAGAGAAACTGAACGCAGGGATTGTTCCGATCTACGAGCCGGGCTTGGATGTGCTCATGGTCAAAAATGTCGAGGCCGGAAGGCTGTCTTTCACCGGCGATCTGGCCAGCGCCGTCGAAGGAGCCGAGGCCATTTTCATCGCCGTCGGAACACCCACCCGGCGGGGCGACGGGCACGCCGACCTAACCTATGTAATGGCGGCGGCGCGCGAGATTGCCCAGAAGGCGCGTGAGTATGTGGTCATCGTCACCAAGTCGACCGTGCCGGTGGGCACCAATCAGCAGGTCAGGACTGCGGTACACGAGGCCAATCCCGACTTGGATTTCGACGTTGCCAGCAACCCCGAGTTTCTGCGCGAGGGGGCGGCAATTGATGACTTCATGAAGCCGGACCGTGTCGTGGTCGGGGTAGAAAGCGCGCGCGCAGCACAGGTGATGGAAGATATCTATCGCCCGCTCTATCTGCGCGACTTCCCGATTGTGACAACCGATCTAGAAAGCGCCGAGATGATCAAATACGCAGCCAACGCATTTCTGGCGACCAAAATCACCTTTATTAACGAAATCGCGGCGCTGTGCGAACGGACGGGTGCCGATATCAAACAGGTGTCGAAGGGTATGGGTCTCGACGGGCGTATCGGCAACAAGTTCCTGCATGCCGGCCCTGGCTATGGCGGGTCGTGTTTCCCCAAGGATACCAAGGCATTGGCGCGGATTGGGCAGGATTATGCCGTGCCCATGCAAATCACCGAGACGGTGATCAAGGTCAACGAAGAGGTGCGGCGGCGGATGATCGACAAGATCCTTGACCTCTGTGATGGCAAACTTGCCGGCAAAACGGTGGCGGTACTGGGAGTGACCTTCAAACCCAACACCGACGACATGCGTGAAGCGCCCAGTCTGACCATTGTGCCCGCGCTGATCGGTGCAGGGGCCAAGGTCCGCGTAACCGACCCCCAGGGCCGTCACGAGGGCGAAGCACTCTTGCCCGGGGTTGTTTGGATTGATGACGCCTATGACGCGGCGGAGGGCGCCGATCTGGTGGTGATCCTGACCGAGTGGAATGAGTTCCGGGCGCTGGACCTGACCTCAGTGGCCCAAAGCATGGCGACACCGCGCATGGCTGATCTGCGCAACATCTACTCGGCGCAGGATGCCGAACGCGCGGGTTTTGTGGCTTATGACAGTGTGGGCCGGGATGCGTGGGCCGCAAATGCCTAAGGCGCTTGTCACGGGGTCGGCGGGCTTTATTGGCTACTTTCTGTGCCAGCGGCTTCTTGACGATGGATTCGAAGTGATCGGGTTCGATGCGCTGACCGATTACTACGATGTGACACTCAAGCAGCGGCGCCAGCAAATGTTGCTGCAGCATGCCGGCTTTCGGGCGATCAATGACCGGCTTGAGGCAGATGGGGTGCTGCACGGGCTGGTGGCCTCAGAAGCGCCTGACGTGATCATACACCTGGCAGCGCAAGCGGGGGTTCGGTACTCGATTGATCATCCGCGATCCTATGTGGATGCCAACCTGATCGGGACATTCAACCTTCTTGAGGCTGTGCGCGCGACACCGTGCCAGCACCTGCTTTTGGCCTCGACCTCCTCTGTATACGGGGCCAACATAGACATGCCCTATGCAGAGCTGCACAAGGCCGACCTGCCCATGTCGTTTTACGCCGCCACCAAGAAGGCGACCGAGGCGATGGCCCATTCCTACGCCCATCTGTATGATATACCGATCAGCATGTTCCGCTTTTTCACTGTCTACGGGCCGTGGGGGCGACCCGATATGGCGCATTTCAAGTTTACGCGTGCGATCCTGAATGGCGAACCCATCGACATCTATAATCACGGGGATATGCAGCGCGACTTTACCTATATCGACGATCTTGTGGAGGGCATTCGCGGGTTGATCGACGCCGCGCCAGTGCGCCCCGACGACCCAGCGCACATAAATGCAGGCGACAGCCTGTCGCCCGTCGCTCCCTACCGCGTCGTCAATATTGGCAATTCGGAACCCGTCAAACTGATGGATTTTGTCACGGCCATTGAACGCGCAATTGGTCGCGAGGCAGAAAAGAACTTTATGGACATGCAGCCCGGTGACGTGCCTGCAACCTGGGCTGACAGCAGCCTGTTGGCCGCTCTAACCGGCTATGCACCAAGGGTGAGTGTCGATGAGGGGATCAAGCGGTTTGTCGCTTGGTATCGAGACTATTATCAGGTTTAGAGCCTATCTGGCCCACAACCGGGTCTGATCTCCGCCCAGCTTGGTGTATTTCAGCGGGCGACGGTCAACAAGAACCGCCTCTAGCGCCGGATCATCACGCAGGCTCAGCCAGGCTTCGGCCCATGCGAGTTGAAAGTCAGGCACCGCAGCCAAGCCGCCGTTCACACTTTGAGATGCTCCGGCATGGGCAGCGCTTTCGACACCGCCAGCATCCACATCGCGCAAGGTAAACGCGACAACGCGATCCAGCGCCTGGTCGCAGCGATCCGTGATCGGCACGCCCTGCCGATCAAGCAGCGCAGCAGTCACCACCAGCGGGCCGACCGCATGCAATTGGTAATGCAGCGCCAGATGTGAGCGGCGCATTTCTTGTGGCAGGCTGCCGTCGGGTGCTGCAGTGCACAGCACATAGGACAGTGACCAGGCCGACCAGCCGCGGATGACTGGATCGCCCGTGACCAGCGCGGTCCCGGCCCCGGCCAAAGCGGCCCAGGCGCGCAGATTGCCCGATGCGGCTCCATCAGGTGCAGTTTCCCAAAATGTCATTTGCGCGGTCATGCGGCGGGACAACCAGTCGCGCACAATGGTGCCCTGGGCCGCATCGCCCACAGGCAAGACCTGTGCCGCGATAAGGGCCAAGGCAGCGAGGCGCGATCCGATTGTCAGCCCCGCGGTATCGGACCCAAGATGTGACAACGCGTCGGCCTCGGCCCAATCTACAAGCGCCGCAAGCACACAAGCAGCGGCGGCGCGATCCTGGTCTGCAAGCGCGCTGTCGGTGCGACGGGCCAGGTCACCAATAAAGTCGTCGACAGGGGCCAGCGCGGCTTTGGCGTCCTCCTCTGCCTCAACATCGATTGTGCTGCGGGTTGGGTCATCCTCGGCATAGCGGCTGTCAAACCGCAGATCGACGACGGGCGCAGGCACGTCAGGGCATGCCGCCATCAGTGGCACGGGAAAAAGAGCGGCACAGACCACCAGCCAGCGCATCACCGGGTCACGTGCAGTTGCAAGAGCCGCGACAAAGCGGCGGCCTCCGGGTGCCCTACCGCATCTGCGCGGGCAAGCCAGCCAAGCGCCGCGTCCAGATCCGCTTCACGCCCAATGCCAAAACCCAAAGCGTGCCCGGTCTCGAACATCCCATCGCGATGCCCCTGCTTTGCCGCACGTTCGAACCAGTCAAGCGCGGTGGCAAGGTCTTGCGGGGCGGTGGCCTGAGTGCGGATCAGGTCAGCAAGGGCAAAGGCGGTGTCAGGATCGCCCGCTTGTGCGGCGCGGGTCAGCACCGCCACCATGTCGATGCGTTTGTCCACGATGCTCTGCAGCGCCTCTGGTGCTGCGCGATAAAGTGCGGCCAGTTCGACAAGAGTTGTACCGTCGCTGCGTTGGATCGCCGCCAGCATATGATCAGCGGCAACAGATGCGTCATAGCTAGGCAGGTCGGGATTTGCGGTCAAACGCACCAGACGCATAAGGGCGTTGTTGTCGCCTTCTTCCAGATCACGCATGGCACGCGCCACGGCTTCCGGTGCGGCACCACGACCATACCAGCCCATCTGCCCATCGCTCAGCCGAAGTTTGGACAGCACATGCCCGCCATCAAAGGTCAGACCGACCTGCTGCCACTGAAAGCTGCCCGCAGGGTCGCTCAAAATGGCATGGGCGTCGGCCAGCTCTTCCACGTCTTTGGTGCCGCAATTCATGAGCGACACCGCGCGGTCGATATAATCTGCGGCCTTTGCCGGACTGACATGCGGGATTGCGAACATGAGCGCCAGAAAATCGCCGCGGGCCTCGATCGCATCCGCAAACTCGGCATAGGTGGCGGCCTGATCATCCCGCAGGCGCGACAAAAGGCGAATGGCGGCGCCCTCGCCACGATTACCCGCCATGATCAGAAGACCCGAAATTTCAGCGGCCACATCGGGGTTGCGCCCATCATACTCGACAAGCGCGATTGCCAGATCAAGCGCGGTCGTGACCCCGTTGTTCAGGTGGACGCGACGAAAAAACTCAATGGCAAGGTCACGTTCCCTTGGCGTTGCGGCGAGCGAGAATTCCAGCTCGGCAAATTCCTCAAGCGCTTTGTCCGAGCGGTTTAACTGCGCCGCCCAATAGCGCAGCGCCTGATCGGCAGCGAGCGGATTGGCTTGGACGCGCTGCGCCTGCGAAGCCAGCATTTGTGTGCGCCCGTCCAATGCCAACGTCTGGATATGAGCGATGGTCTCCGGTGCACGATCTGGCGCAAGTCCAAGTAAATCAGTCGCCGAGAAGCTCTGGGCGCGATGACCGGACGCGCGATAGGCCGCAGCCCAATGATCTGCTCTGTCCAGCCTTGGCGCGTCGTTGACCTGACAGCGATACAGCGTGTCGAGGTCATTCATCGCCTCGGGCATCCCGTAACGCGCAACCGCCTCAGAGAGCAGGCTGTCGACGCGGGCAACAGTGGCCAGGTCATCACGATTGCGCACCAGCATTCGGGCCAGACGCCGCATACCGGACCCATCACCGCGCCGGACTGCCTCTTCCAGCAGGGCCATGGCGTCGGCCTCTCCGGCCCAGCGGCCACGGCGCACAAGCACCTCTGCGGCAAGGCGGTCAAAAACACGGCCCGGTGCTTCAGGCATCTCGGCGATTTCGCGCAGATAATCTAGGTAAAGCCCATCTTCGCCAGGATGCTCTGTGTCAATGTTAACCGTCAGTTGCAGCAGCGGCGCGATGGCCCCCCGCGTTCGACGTGCGTTCTGGCTGTGATTGAAACCCAGCATCGCGGCCAGTTCGTCTTCGGTCACCACCCCGGACGTGACAAGCGACGTGGCGGCCGCGTCATCAACGGCCACGCCCAGCCGCACAGCTTGTTTCAGGTAGTGGCGCAGTTCCAGGTTGTCCTGCGCAGCGGCATCGGCATTCAGGTGAAATTCCACCACACGCCAGGCGGCTTCAGCCCCCCCCAAATCGGCCGCAAACCGAAACCACGCAAGGGCCAGTGCCGGGTTGGCCTCGATCACATCGCCGCGCAGATATTCCTGCGCGATGCGCCCTGCCCGATTGCACACGCCCCGGTCCAAAGGCCCTAGGATACCGCCAAAGGCCATTGTCACGGTCAGATCCAGCGGTGCATCCCACTGCTCGATCAACGTACCTTTTTGCTGCATCCGCGCGATTTCTAGCAGCGCAGGCGCAGACCCACCATAGGCCGCGTCACGGATCAACTCCTGCGCCAGCGCCAGGTCGGCAGCCACGCCGACGCCATCCGCATAAAGCCGGGCCAGCGCCACCTTTTGATTGTTCGTCAAGGCAGCCAAACGCGCGTGTAATGTTTCGATCAGCCCGGCGCTGGTTAGGGCGTCAATCCGACCTGCGCTCAGCATCAGATCAATGCGGGCAAACAGCGCGTCTTCGGGGGTGAATGTCTCGTCCAGCACGCCCTGGCGGTCAATCAGCGCAGAAATGAACTCAAAAAAGCGGTCGGCGTCCTCGGCGGTGTAGTTGCGGATATCGCGACGCAGAAACCGCAAGCGGTCTTCGTCGGTCAGCCGGTCGTCGCCATCGCCAATCGCGTCGTCGCGCGCGCCCGGGATCGGGGCCGGGGCCACACACACATCGCGGGCGCTGATGTCGGGCGGCAGGAAGTCAAGCTTGAGCGGCGCAGCCTGCACCAGCGGGCTCAGGCAAATCACAAGGGCAGTGGCGAAGGTCAGGGGGCGGATCATCGACATCTCCTTTAGAAACAGATGCTCAGGCGCGGTTGCAAGCCGGGCGCACTGTCGGTTTCAATCGCGACCTGCGACAGCCCCGCCGGAGCCATATCAGCCAGCGACAGAAAGAAGCGCCCAGTCAGGATTTGATCCTGATGACGATAGATAGACCGTGTGCGCGTCAACCCGTCAGCCCCAGTCAGATGGAACCGGGCATACTGGGCGGCACGGCCCCCCAGATCAAAAGCCAGCATGACATCCGCCCTCTGGGGCACCGCTCGCAAATCGGCCAAAAGCTGGTCACCGACCTGCCGCAAGGCAAGCGCCTGGGTGCAGCGACCATGCGCGGCGGCGATCAATTCGGCCATAGGCTGCGCGCCATGCCGCCCCATCGACGCAGTCACCGGCCATTCCCAGACCAGAATGCGCGGGGGGGCCGCCGCAAAGTCGTCAGATGTCAGGTAAGAGGACATAGCGGCAAAAGCCCCGCCCCCCGGCACGCCATAGCCCTGTGCCGCCAAACCCGTGGCCTCGGACAAAAAACCGGGCAGATTAAGCGGCGGCGTGGCGGTCAGGTCACTGCCCAGAACCACCAGCCGATCGGCGGCAGCAACAGGCCCGGTTGAGGCAGGCAAGAGGTTTTGCCCAACCTGAACGGTTTGATGCGCCATCACCGTGGTCTGCGGCAATTCGGATTGGCAGGCCTGTTGCAATTGAACCCGCATGGGTGAGGGTAGCGTCACCTCTTGCGTCGGGGTCGAGGTGAAACGCGCGCGCACGGCCCCGTCCATTCCGTGATGATCCTGCAACACAACACCCACCGCCTTGGCAAGGTGCTGAACGCCTTCGGCTGTGGGGCGCGGATCGGTCTGCAACATCGGCTCAAGCCCGGCACGCGCCGCTGCGCGCAGGCTGGGCAATGCGTCGGCAACCGTCAGGCCGGCAGCCGTCAGGCGGTGCATCTTGTTCTCATGGACGGCTGCGGCCAGATCGACCTCGTACCCCAGATGCGCGGCCATGGTCGGCAATGCCTCTGTCATAACTTGCGCGCGGGTTGGCACAGGCATCAGCACCAACGTCGTGCCGCGCGTGGCAAGTGCCTCTGACAGCGCCGCCAATTGTGCAATAGTGCCGTCGGCCAGCGCGTGATGCGCCTGCAATTCGGGCTGGATAGCAAAAAACATGCCCCCTGCCCCTTCGACCGCTGGCAAACCTGCATGACGATCAAGCCCACGACAGGCATAGGCCGATTGTGCCACGGCAGCGCCTGCCATAAGCATCCCTGCGCAAGCCAACAGGGCCGCGCGCGCAAGTCTCGTGGTCCGGTGTCTGCTGCCTCGTGTCGTCTCCGGTGTCATCGCAAGTCCCCCGCGCTGTCCGGTTTGGTTATGTTATCCTTCTGGCGTCGCCTTGCTCATGCGTCGCAAAAGGTTTTTTGCGGTCGTCTGAACCGCGAGATGGTCCGAGGCCTCTGCACGCTGCAGAAGCTCTTGGGCCTGTATGAGATCGTCAGGGTCGGGGCGTGCCATGGCCTCGCTGCGCTCAAGCAGCGCAACGGCTAGCCCAAGTTCAAGCCGTCCGTCACCCTGCACGCGAGCCTGATCCAGGATCCGCTGCCGCGTCCGCTCGCTCAATGGCCCGAAAAGCCGCCCCGCCCCGTTGAAATCGACCACCGCCTGCAAGGCCACGGGATTGCCCGCCCAGGCATGCGGATAAAGCACGCTGATATACTTATTGATGCGCGCTTTTGGCTCGGTCGCAGGATCAAGGCGGTGCATCGCCCGCACCATCGTGTCCAAGGTCCAGATGCGGCCTGTGCCCACCGCAACTGCCGCAAAATACGCAAGGTCAGATGGCGCCGCCGTGCCCGAGGCTTCGAGCACGCGCACATAGCGTTGCGCGGCCAGACCGTCGCCAGCCTCGGCCAGCGCGCGCAGGTCCGGGGCCATAACCGGATCACCGGCATGCAGATCTGCGCGGGCCTGTCGCAAAGCCGCAGAACGCAGCCGCTTGTCGCTGCGCAGTCCAGGCTCAACCTTGACTGAGATACGTGCACCCTCGGTTGACGGGGCGATCACGTTCGGGATCACCGCACGGCTCTCCGCCAGCGCGGTTCCCGGTCCGCTCAACAAAAGGAATATGCCCACCCGCAAGATGCTCATGCTACAACGCGCTCCCGCACAAGGCATCGGTTGGTCCGGTCGCGGCCTGTCCGTCGCGAATACGCAGCCCCACATCCCCCCGCAGATCGACAGCCACGTGGCGGGTCAACCGCGCGATGTCGCCGTCTAACAGGCGCGGGAACTGCTTGGCAAAGTTGTTGCCCTGCATCAGGATTTCGGCCCCGGTCGCGGCAGAGACCCCTGCCCCGTTGCCGTGCAACACATTGTCGTTCAGCGCGGTTTGCGCCGCCGGGCCCTGTGCCGACACCCAGATGCCAGCGCTGCGATTGCCCGCAATCAGATTGTCCCGCACCACGGTGCCGGTGCTGCGCCGCACCTCCACGCCCTTCTGGCGGTTGTCCAGGATCAGATTGTCCTCAATCAGTCCGCATCGGGTGCGCAGGAACTTGATCCCTGCCCCGGCCCGCTGCCAGATCAGATTGCCGCGCACCTGCACGTGATCCGACCCCGCATCGACCAGCACGGCGACACGTTCACCAGCCAGAAACATGTTGCGCTCGATCACAACGTGGGTTGATCCCTGATCAACCCGGATCGCATTGGTCGGCGAGTGGCCCACAAAGAGGGTCCGACGCACCTCCGCCCCGGGCGCGTCCATCAAGTGCAAGGCGGCGTCACGCGCATCGCGAAAGGTGACCCCGATGATCTTGGGGGCCTGCGTGCTGACAAGCGACACAACCTTCAGGCTGTCAAACAGGCTGTCTTCGATATGCACACTGCCGCGGTCGCGGCTGATCAGGCTGCCCGCGACCGACAAACCGCTGAATTTCGGGGTCTGGCCAAAGCCCAGATTGCGTAAAGTGGCCCCGCGCATGTCAAGCGATCCGCCCTGCATCACGGTGACAAAGGGGGTGAAACTGGGCGTATGCGGGTTTTCCGGGCCAACGCTTTCGATTGTGGCGCCATTGACATCCAGTCGCCCCATCGACATCAGGAACGCCCCGGTATCACGGGCAAGTCCCAAGCGCTCGCCCGGTCCCAGACGCAGGGTTGCGTCGGACCAGATGACAACGGGTGTTGTCAGCGTACCGTCCGGGCGCGGTGGGTGACCCAGTGACGCCGAAAAACCCTGCAGATCGGTCAGACCCACCTCGCCCGACCGGATCGAAATTGCAACGGTGCCGCGCGGACCCTGCGCGTTGATCACCGCCTGATTGTTCTTGCCGGTATAGGTCTGCGCCAGCGCCGCCAACATGATCCGAAAGTCCGTCAATCCCGCGTCTTGCGGCGTGGCATGGTCAGGCGCGTCCGCCCAGACACCAAGTGCAGCGCCGGGCTGTTGCGGGGTCACGGGCGCAGATGCGGCTGCACCGGCAAAAAACGCACCGGACGGGTCAACCGGGCGAGGCGCCTCCTGCACAGGTTTGACCAAGGTTTCAGGCGCGGCAAACGGACTTTGAGCGGCAGGGGCTGGTGCAGCACCGTCCAGCGGTAAACGCTGCCACATTGCGTTTATATCACGCAGCGCATCGGGGTCTGCCGCCAGTTCCGCTTTCAGCGTGGTCAACGCACGCCGCATGTCAGACAGATCAACCGCACTCAGGTCCCCAAGCGCGGTCTGCGGTGCGACACACACCGCAAGGGCAGCAAGCGCCGCCTTTATGGCGCGTGCGCCGCTAGCCATTCATCACCCGCCCCAGCGCCTTGGGTTGGAAGTCAGGGGATGCGAGGGTCACAAACAGCAACTCAGCCGGTTCGTCCGACAGGTTGGTGATTGTGATAGGACCATCCGGGTCTCTGTAGATACGCCCCCCCTCGCCCACGGTTTTCTGCCAGGCCGGTCCTTGCGCGTGCAACCGGCCACGTACAACCAGCGCCTGACGTGCATCGCCCGCTTCCAGCGTCATCGCACGGCCCACCGCGATCTCGGCGGCACCCACCTGGTAATTGTCGCTTTGCGCCAGCGCCGACACCATTTTCTGGTCGACCATCGGCACCATGGCGGGCTTGGCCTCCTGGTGGCGTTCGGTCTCGGAGCGGTTGGTTTTCTTCAACTCATCCACAATGGCCTTGACGTCCTGCGTTTGGTCCATGCGGGTGATCAACAACGCGTCTTCGGTATCGATCACGATCACGTCGGACAGGCCAACCACAGACACAAGGCGGCTGTCAGCGCGCACCATCGTGTTCTGCGCATCCTTGGCGATCACATCGCCCTGCAGCACGTTGCCGAATTGGTCGGCCTTGGAAATTCCGTACATCGCTTTCCAGCTGCCCACGTCATCCCATGTGACATCAAGGGTGGCCAGCGCAATACGATCGGTGCGCTCGAACACCGCGCTTTCGGTGGGCAAGCTGGTGGCCTCTCCAAAATCGCCAGAGGCCAAGTGCAGCGTGCCTTCATCCATCCGCGCATTGGCCACAGAATTGGCAACGTGGGCGGCGGTATCAGGATCAAAATTGGCGTATTCACTGTGTATCGTCTTTGCGCTGAACATCGAGATGCCGGACGCCCAGTATACGCCACCCTCTTCAATCAGCCGCGCGGCTTCCATCACCGGGGGCTTCTCGACAAAGCGGTCAACCTGGCGGACAACGTCCTGCCCGTCCATCGGACCACCATCGACGATATAGCCGAACCCTTCTTCGGGATAGCGCGGCACAATGCCAAACGTCACGATATGACCCGCCTCCGCAGCGGGCAGGCACGCCGTCATCGGCGTGGCCAGATCGCCCTGGATCACATGATCGGCAGGGACCACCACAAAGACGGTGTCGGCGTCCTCTTGCAGCATGACCTCGGCCGCGGCCAGAACGGCGGGGCCGGTGTTGCGCCCCATCGGCTCGCAAATGATGCGGGCACGCACCTGAAGTTCTTGCAACTGCTTGCGCACAGTGCCTTCGTGGATACGACCCGTCACGATCACCGGCTCGTTAAAGATGGGCGCCCGGTGCCGCTGCACAGCCGCCTGGAAAAAGGTCATGCTGTCGGGCCCGCCGATACGCTGGAATTGCTTGGGCGAATGCTTGCGCGAGATCGGCCAAAGCCGCGTGCCGTTGCCGCCGCAAATGATCAAAGGTGTGATCCGTGTCATTGTCCGCTCTCCTGGCGCAGGCCGACCACGCCAAGCAGTGTTTTGGACAACCGCAAACGCGCCGACATGTTCTGGTCGGACGGCCCCAAGCTGCCCTCGGGCACCGTCAGGTCAACGGGTACGAACAGCTCTCCTCTCAGTGCTGCGGCCCGTGTGGTGTCCCGGATGTCGACCGTCACGGGCACGTCGCGCCCATCCGTCAACTCGATCACCGCAGGATCCCCCTGCAAGGCCCGCGTCAGCCCTTCGATGCTGATCAGTGTCGTTAACCTTAACTCTGAGCTATTGTCCAAAATTGTCAGAATTAAGTCCTCGGGAAGGACAGTCGAGCCTTCGGAAATATTCGTTGCGACACGCACTTCGCCCGCGCGCGGCATCTGAAAACTCAGCACATCGCCCGTGTTCGACGCGATGGTAAAGGCAACCTCGCCCGCACCCGCCTCCGCGTTCAGGAATGTCACCTGCCCGGCCACCGTGGCCTGCATATCCAGGCCCGCCTGCTCGATGAACACCGGATAAAGTTCGTATGCCGTGGTGTAGCGCGAAAAGACCACCGCCGCCGCAAGCAGCGCCACGGACACAGACACAAGCGCCACAACAATCGACCGCACACGGTCACGCATCCGCTTTTCGCTCGCGGGCTTCGGCGCCTTGGGCTGCGTGGGCCCGGAATACGCCATCATCCCCTTAAGCGTGATCACGTCCCCGGCGATGAAGCTGTTGATGATGTAACGCAACTGCGCCAGATGGGCGCCCGTCGGCTCAGCAAAAAGCAGCACCGTCGTGCCATCATCGCCCCGTTCGGTCACAGTCACTTGCGCCACCAGCGTGATGGCGAAATCCTCGAACGGAAACACAAGGGTCGCGATGTCACGCGTCCCCGCTGCCATGGTGCCGCGCGGCACGGCGACCTCAATCTCGGTCACCGAAATACGCTTGCCCTCAAGCCGCTGTCCGAACAGACGCAGCGAAAACGGCATTGTCAGCATCGGGTGCTCGTTCTCCAGGCCAAAGCCGGGGGGCACGTGTTGATTTTGGGCGGTGTCCATCATCAGATCAACCTACTCCAGCGTATTCAGAAACATGATGGCGAGTGTCAGCCAGACATAGGCGAGGCCCTGATAGGCCGTGCTCTCCATCATCTTCAGTCGGTCGTAAAAGGCGAGCGCGGGGCCGCTGCTGCCAGCGCCCTGACGGGTCCACTTCTGGCGGTCGAGGCGGAACAACACAAAGGTCTTGATCATTGCGCCCGTCACCTGCCCGAAATACAGGATGATCGGGTGCGTCACCGGGAACCAGCTGCGGTTGAAGCCCGCGATGTAGGCACAGAACATGTAGCGCGTCAGCATCACCCAGCTGAGGTACAGCGGGATCACAATCGGCGTATAGATCAATGCCGTGATGATGACAGAGATCGGACCAACCATCGTGGTCCAGCAACTCACCCGCTGGTCCAGGATCGACCACCACGTGAAAAAGCCCATGTCGCGCGGGCCACGTGCAATCGCGCGCCCGTTGGTGCGCATCATGTTGCCGAACCAGCGGACCATCAGCGTCTTGGCGCTGTCAAAGAACGTGTCACGCGGCTGCGTCTCGTAGCTTTGGCTTTGCACATCGGGCAGATATGCCGTCTCAAACCCGCGGCTCAACAACCAGTACCAGGTCGACTTGTCGTCGCCGGTCAAAAAGTTCACGCGGCCCAGCCGCCAATGATCCAGATAATCCTGCCCCACCGCCCGGACAAAGCTGGGGTCGGTCGCCAGATCAGCACGAAAAACGCTCATCCGACCCGTCAGGGTCAGCACCCGGTTCGACAGACCCATGGAACACATCATCACCTGCCGCTGGTGAAACCGCAGGCGGAACCAGTCCTTGAACAGGCCTTCGCCATCGATAATCGCGGCCTCGTCCGTGGTCAGCGCCCCAGTCTTGGGGTCAGTGAATACGGGCACTGAGCGTGCCCAGATGTCTTCGGGCACTAGTGTATCGCCATCTACAAAGACCATGATGTCGTTGTGCGAAGGCGAAAAGCCGGCAAGGATGCGCAGCGCCTGGCTCATGGCGTCGCGCTTGCCGTTCGACTTGATCCGATCAATCACCAGCGTCACATGCTGCGGATCACAGCCCATCGCGTGATAAATGTCCCGGATCAGCCGGTCATCCATCCCATCCACCACAGACGCCACAATCGTAGCGCCGTCGCGGGCCGCCATCGCAGCCCTAAAGATCGAGCGATAAACCGGCAGCGTCGTGTCCTGATCCACCATATAGGTGGTGACCATGAAATAGCAGTGATGCCGCGCGGTGGACTGCGCAAACTGCGCATGGCGGCGCTTGCGCCACCGTGGATAGACCAGGCGCTTGAAGTATAGCGCGCGGCCGAAGTTCAGCAGCGCCCAACTGTAGCGCCAGATGCCCAGCACCCCAATCACGATGACCGCCCCCTGCGCGCCCCGCATGTCCCCCAGAAATCCCTGGGGAACAAGGCACAGCAGCAGAAAGGCCACCGAGAAGTAAGCGATATGTGTGACAAGCATCAGCATCGCGCGCGTTCACCTACCAGCAGATGCCCTGATAGTGACTGTCCGAGGTCATCTCGCGCCCCATCCGGGTCAGGTCCACCACGGGCCGGTCCTTGGCCGCCCGTTTCAACCGCTCAATCGTGTCGCGGTAGAAGTTGCCAACCAGCACGGTGCCCGAGGATTCGATCAACGCATCAAGGTCAGCGACCATCCGCGCCTCAAGGTCCGGCACCTCTTCGTTGCCGCGGCCCGCGCCGGGCGTGCCGGTGTCATAGGCCTCCTGCACAAACGGATCATAGATGTTCACATCCACACCCTTGTCGATCAGCCGCGCCGCGAGAGAGATCAGCGGGCTTTCACGCAAGTCATCCGTGCCGGGTTTGAACGAGATGCCGACAAAGCCCACCTTTTTGGTGCCGCTGTCGATGACCATCTGCTCGGCCTTGGCAATCTGCGCCTCGTTCGCTGCCAGCACGGCACTCAGCATGTGATGCGGGGTGTCGGTGCTTTCGGCGAGATAGCGCAACGCCCGCACGTCCTTGGGCAGGCACGAGCCACCAAAGGCAAAGCCGGGACGCATGAAATACGGGCTCATCGCGATCTTGTCGTCCGAGCACAGGATCTCCATGACTGTCTGGCCGTCGATCCCGCTGGCCTTGGCGATATTGCCGATCTCGTTGGCAAACGTCACCTTGACCGCGCGCCAAGTATTGGAGGAGTACTTGACCATTTCCGCGGTGCGGATGTCGACCTGATGTATCTCGCAGGGCAGATCCTTGTTCAACCCATGCAAGATGTCGCGCGTGCCTTCATCCAGATACCCGAACACGATCAAACCGGGATCATAGTAATCGGCAATCGCCGTGCTTTCGCGCAGGAACTCAGGGTAGTAACCCACCCCGAAATCCACGCCCGCTGTCTTGCCCGAGGCCTGCTCCAGCGCCGGGATGCATGCATCCTCGGTCGAACCGGGCACAATGGTCGAACGCACAACCACCGCATGGTGGCTGGGTTTGTCGCGCAGCGCCGCGCCAATGCTGTCGCAGACCGATGTGACATATTTCAGGCCCACCGATCCATCAGGCGCCGATGGCGTGCCCACGCAGATAAAGGACGCGTCGGTGTCCAGCACCGCCTGATGAAAGTCGCTTGTCGCGCGCAACTTACCTGCCGCGACAACTTCGGCGACAAGGGCATCAATGCCCTCTTCAACAATCGGACTTTGGCCCGCGTTGATTGCCTGAATTTTTCCCGGATCGACATCGACTGCGACCACATCATGCCCGTCGCGTGCCAAACACGCTGCGGAAACGACGCCCACATAGCCGATGCCAAAGACGCTGATCTTTGCCATCTATACTGCCTCAAGTTGTGCCGCATGTGTTTGGGTGCGGCCTTGTCATTGAGCGTAAATATGCCGAAGCGCCCTGCCCTGACCAAGCGCAGCGTTCCGCAAATCCGGTGAAATCGAGGGTCTTGTGTTATATTGGTCACGTATTTTAACCAATTCCTTTCTTTGGCCATATTTATGGTTTATCTCTGCCTCAAAGCAGCGGTTGAGCGGCCAAAAATGGCCACATTTCAACGGAATCACAAACTCGCGCAAGACGAGGAAAGAGGCGATGCAGGGCTTCAATTATCTGGCGGCACTGACCGTTCTGGCGCTGGCGGGCGGCTGCCTGGCCACCGATCCCGCCTCTGAACGGGCGCAGACGATCCGCCAAAGCCTCTTCAGCCCTCCTGACGGATACGAGCGGTTTTTCAGCCCGGCACAACACAACTTTCGCGTGGGTCTGACCGATACCGGCGATCCGGTCCGCCGTGGGCGCCTGTCAGAACGATTCGAACTCCGGGACGGCGATTGCGGCGGCAGCGATTGCGGCAACCCCCGCGCACGGGCCGAAATCGCCGTCAACGACGATGCCAATCCCGCCCGCATCGGCCAGGACATCTGGTATGGCTGGAGCTTCTATAACGAAAACGTACCGTCTTTTCAGCGCGACAATTCCCTGCGTCTCGTCTTTGGACAATGGACAATGGGCGGCAAGAACCGGCCCATCATCCGCCTGATCCAGCTTGGCGCGGGCGAGGGTAATTTCGACCGTTGCGACCCGGCCATCTGCGCAGGCCCCAACACAGCCCAAGGTGACCTGGTCGTGCACCTCGATGACATTGCCACCGCATCCGGCTGGGGCGCGCGCGAGAATAACGGCTATGTCTGCCGTCTCTTTGATCTGGCAGACCGCCAAGGCACATGGACCGACATCACTTTGAACACAAATTTCAGCACCGGCGCGGACGGCTACCTACGCATCTGGGTGAACAATCAACTGGCCTGCAACTATGCGGGCCCCGTTGTCAGCGCCGCCAGCGCCGCATCAGGCCGCCAGCCAGAGCATCGCCGCGGGATCTTCTCGTCCTGGACCAGACGGTGGGAGCAGGCCACCGGCGGCGCCGCACGGCCAACATTGATTGTCTATTACGACGAATTTCGCGCAGGCGTGACGCTGGCAGCAGTCGACGTGGGCCAAGCCACGTTCAACAACCTGCCCCCTGTTCAGTAGGGCCAAACACGTCCACACCCCACCACAAGCCATTGACATGCCCCTAAATCAAACTTAGCTATAGCTTAGTCTTTTTTTGAGGGATCTCAGATGCAAGCCTCTGTGCATGAAGCCAAAACCAACCTGTCAAAGCTGCTTGAACGCGTCAGCCGGGGCGAGCGTGTGATCATCACGCGCCACGGCGTCCCGGCCGCAGAGTTGATCCCCGCCCGCCCGTCCAAAGTCCATATCGGCAGCCTCAAGGGTGTGGTTGCCCCACCACCCGCTGCGTTCCTGCACCCCATCGACAACGACGACCTGGACCTCTGGGACGGGGAATGACCGCCTACCTGCTGGACACCAACGCCTTTGCCATGGCGCTTACCGACGATCCGCGCCTGCCACCTTACGCACGTGACCTGATGGCTGATGCTACCCGTTTGTCCGTCTCTGCAATCTCATTCTACGAGATCGGGCAAAAGGTGCGACTGGGCAAATGGCCCGAAATGTCGGCCCATGTTCAAACCCTCGAAGACCGCGCCTTGGCAGACGGCTACGATCTGGTGCCGGTCACGGCCAAGACTGCGCTGGTGGCTGCCATGCTTGACTGGACCCACCGCGATCCGTTTGACCGCATGATCGCGGCCATCGCGCAACACGATCAACTGCCGATCCTCTCCTCCGACGCGGCCTTTGACGATATCGGCGTAACGCGGCATTGGCAGGGCTAAACCGCCCCCTGCCCCTCCGGACAGTGCAGATCAAACCAGGCCCTACGGCTTCTTGCGCTGATACTTCATGATCAGCTTCGCCATCTCAACCAGCATCGGCTCCAAATCGCGCTCTGCCACACGGGCCTTGTTGACGCGAATGTCAAACCCACCTTCAACCGGCGTCGACACCATCGGAATACCCCGCACGTCATAGCGCTGTTTGGCCGGTTGGAACGCAGCCAGTGGGTCGGGCTCAGGCTGTCCCACTGGCTCACCGCGCTTCAGCTTGGGCACCAGCGTGCGATAGGCCCGCTTCGGCGTCGTCTCGATATCAACCTGCGCCATGATCGCCTCGCGCAGACCCACACAGGCCTGACCCAGCGACACATCCCCCTGGCTCACCCCCAAACGCGCTGCAATCTCGGCTTGCGTCAGATCGGCCATGCTCTCGGCCAATAATCCAATCGACAGCAATTCCTCGAATCCATTCAGGTTCCGCCGCATGGTATTCTCGGCGAACCGTTCTTCCAGATCGGCCAGCGCCTGATCTCCCTCCGCCGTCGCCACAACGGCCAACACCTTGCGCCCCAACCGTCTGCACGCCTCCAGGCGCCGCCGCCCCGACTGGATGACAAACCGCGCATCCGTCTCCAGCGGCGCGTCCTCGTCCGGAGTCCAATGTGCATCCTCTGGCCGCACGCGAATGGGCTGGGTCTGTCCGCGCCGGTCGATATTGGCAACCAGCTTCTCAAAATCCTCATCCGCGTCCCACTCGGTCAGTCGGTCGCTGCCCACCGCATCCACGACCTGCTCGGGCGTCAGTTCCAGCGCCATCGTGCCCGCCATCACCGCCTCGACCAAGGACCCATGCGTGTTGGCGATCCGCTGTTGCAGCATATTCATCGCCGACCCGGCCCACATGCCTCCCATCGCGCCCTTGCGTGGGGTGTCGTCCGGCGCGTCCACCGCGTCCTCTGGCAGGGCCGAGCTGAGTTTCCGTTTGCGTCCCATCAGTCCCAACGCTCCTCCATAAACGCTTTGGCGAAACCGCGGTCGGGCAGGGCGGGCCAGATCCGGCTCACCAGCGCATCATTGACCGCATTCGCATTCGCCATAAAGGCTTTGGCCGAGGTGCGCCGCGTCTTTGGCGGCAGGTATTCATAGATGCTCTTGTATTCCTCAGCCGCATTCGCAATCGCATCCGACCGCGCATACCATACCTGCATCACCTCGCGCGGGGCCTTGCGATACAGATCCACGATCTGGTCCACATCCTGGTTGTTCTGTTCCTGCACGATCGTTGGCAACACCATGTGATCCCCCGCCCCGATCTCAAGATCGGCCTCAAACCCCATGATGAACTCCAGATATTCACCGATATTCGACACATAGGTCGCAAGCGTTGCCAGATCGAAGCCCTTCATGGTCTGCGGGATCACCACATTGTCCGCCGCAATCAACCCGTTCAACTGCATCAGCGTCAGCGAAGGTTGCTGATCTATCACAATCACATCCACCGTCTCTGACAGCGCAGCCTGATAGCTCTCCATATCAAATGCGCCATCGGCATCGCGCAGGTCCTCGGGCTTTGTCTTTGGGCCAAAGCCGCTGTCCCAGGTGGCAATCGCGTCCTTCAGCACCCGGTAGACCGGCACGCGGCTTGCCTGGGATAGGAAAAACAGGCTGATATCACCGTTCTGAATATTCGCACCGCCTGGGATCAGCCGCACTCCGGGCCAAGGTGTGGCTTGCCAGATCGCGTTGAGGTCAGCCGCGCCGCGCTCGGTCACCGTGTCAGAGCCCGGATCATCAACCCCCATGAAATCGGCAAGCGTCGGGGTTTCGGGATCAAATAGCGGCAGGCTTTCATCCGCGAAATACAAGCTGACCGTTGCCTGCGGATCCGCGTCAATCACACCCACGCGCAGCCCGTAAAACAGATTGATATATTGCGCAAAATGCGCCGCGCTCAGCGACTTGCCAGTGCCTCCCTTTTGCGCCCCAAAGGTCACCACCTTCACCGGCGCCCCCGGTTTGCGCCAGTGCAGGTGCGGGCGCCGCGCGCCGGGGTTTGATCCGATCAGCGCCCGGATCAGCATAATCTCTGACGGTGAAAACGTGCGTTCGCGACCCGTGCGCTCTCCGTCGGGGAATTGCGGGTCGTCGCCGGACAGCTTGGTCAGATATGTGGTGTCAACCGCCAGCAATTGCGCCACTTCAGTCATTGAAAACCGCCGCGCCACCCGCGTCCGCAAGGTCAGATCGCGCTGCAGCTTGGTGTTCACCGCGCCCATGACACGCGTCATGTTGCGTATAAACTGCTCGAACTGACCGTACGCCATGTTAATTATATCCACGGATATATGTGGTTGGCGCAGGGCAGGGCGCCCGTGTCGCCATTGGGTGCAACCTCCCGCAAGCTGTCTCTTTACGCAAGGGCTTTTCCATCTGCTCTCGCACCCGCTCCCACCGCTTCAGGTAGGAGCGCAGCACCTTGATCTGTGCTGCACGGGGTGTCACGCGCGCAGACTTCAGCAATTGATCAAGCTGTTTTGGACTGGGAATCCGCCGCCAATGGCGCTGCCATTTGCTCCGAATGCTCTCCAGCACCATTTTCAGGTCATTCGCTGAAAGGTCTCTTTCGTTCAAATACCCTGCTGCGGCTGCACTCGCTTTGGTATCGGGTTCCAACCCCAAATCTGCCCAGAGCTGCGTCAGCCCAGCGGATATATCCGCGGAGATAATCGGCACCGGATCAGATTGCGCGACCGCCTCGGTCTCAACCACGAGGCTCGGTGAGGGTGTGCCTCGCAAAGCGGGGTAGGGGGCGCCCTTTGCAAGCGCTGCCCAAGATTGCGTTAATTCTTCCAAAATCCCAAGATCGCGCTGATCATGATTTATTAGACTCTGATTTTTTATCTTTCTAGGGCGTTCACCCTGCCGAACACGGCTTTCATTTTCCTTCGCCGGTGACGCCGCCGAAACCCGCCCCGTCAAGGACGCCCGCCAGGCCTTCCAGAAGACCACGCAGTAGCGCAGCCGGTAGTTATATCCGTTCGCGGTACGCTGCTCTTCGGTTGTGATCAGTCCCGCGTCCCGCAGGTCTTGCACATAGCCGGAAATGGCCGCCCGCGACCGTCTCAGGCGCTCGCCCAGTTGTCCCAGGGACGGCCAGCACAACCCGTCCAGATTGGCCATCCTGCACAACTCAACCAGCAGCCTGAAGGCGCCGGGGGTCAGGTCCAGTTCCAACACCTCGACCGGGAGGGCGACAAAGCCCTTTCGCCGGTCAAAAACCATCTCATTTGCCATATTTTCCTCGGTCCCGCGCAGCTATTGCTTGCGGGTTCTGCTCGTCGAGGCTATTCTAAAAGCGTAGACGAAGAGCCTCTTTGGTTTCATCAGACAGGGTTGAGTGGTTGCCGCCATTCAGCCCTGTTTCGTTTCTGTGGTCTGTTTTACACTCCTGTCATCGGGCCAAAAGCATTGATCCGAGCGGCGCACAGATTGCGATTGTGGATGAATATGCCACCGGCCTCATTTCACGGTCTAATGCCGCTTACTCTTGGTATTGGCGCTAATATAGACTGAAATGGCATGACTATGGCAAGATATTCTTTGCGCTGAGCGTATGGCTTGAAAGCAGACCTATAAGCTTATGAACTTACAGTATTTTCTTTGGCTTCGCGCAGACGAGGGGTGACGGCCACCAGCCCGCCAGAAAGGTCGCGCCGACGCCCGTGTCATGTTGCGGCATATATTGTCGAATCGCAATGAGGCTGACGCGGGGGTCCGTTCAAGTGACCAGCCCGGTGGTTTAAGCACAGAGATGTGGCATTGACGGCGCACGGGGCAGGGCACTCTTGCCCGCGCGGGCCCCGGCTAAGACGGGCGTAGCCCCCGGCGATTAACCCTTGGCGCCTTGGCCGCGCGCATAAACGTCTTCGTAGCGGATGATATCATCTTCGCCCAGATAGGTACCGGCCTGGACCTCGATCAACACCATCGGCACTTTGCCCGGGTTTTCCATACGGTGGACGGCCCCCAGCGGGACATAGACTGACTGGTTCTCTGACACCAGTTTGATCTCGTCATCAATGGTGACCCGTGCGGTGCCTTCGACCACGATCCAGTGTTCGGCGCGGTGGTGGTGGCTTTGCAGGCTGAGGGCGGCGCCGGGATGCACAACGATGCGTTTGACCTGGAAACGGCTGCCGATCACAAGGCTTTCGAACCAGCCCCAGGGGCGGTGATCCTTGGGAAAGTGCTGGGCCTGAAGCGCGCCTTTTGCCTTGAGCGATTGGACAGCAAGCTTGACGTCCTGACCCCGGCTGGCGTCGGCCACCAGCACCGCGTCGTGCATTGCCACGGCGATGATGTTTTGCAGGCCGATGCCCACCAATTCTAGCCCCTCGCTCTCTGATCGCAGCAAGGTGCTGTCACAGTCGATGGCGGTGGCTGCGCCATGGGTGGCGACGCCGCGGCCATCCTGTTCGCTTTCACGCCAGACCGCATCCCAGCCGCCCAGGTCGGACCAGGCGCTTTCGTAAGGCACAACCGAGAGATTTTGCGCATGTTCCATCACCGCGTAATCGATGGAAATATCATCTGCCCCGGCCCATGGTTCGGGGGCGAGGCGCAGAAAGCCAAGATCGGCTTCGGCATTGTTGACGGCGGCGGTGACCGGGTCCATCAGGGCAGGGGCGTGGGTCTGGAAGGCGGCGATGATGGCCGAGGCCCTGAACATGAAGATACCGGCGTTCCACAGGTGCCGACCCGAGGCAACAAGGTCTGCTGCAGTGTCTGTGTCGGGCTTTTCGACGAAACGGGACAGGGGGGCCGTGCCGCCTGTGGCGGGGGCCTCAAGCTCAAGATAGCCGTAACCGGTTTCGGGATAGGTGGGCGTGATGCCAAAGGTCACAAGCTGATCCTGATCAGCTGCCAGATGGGCCTGATCCACGGCGGCCAGGAACGCGTCATTGTCGGGGATCAGGTGGTCGGACGGGCAGACCAGCATCATGGCGTCAGGGTTCTGCTGGTGCAGATGTAGGGCGGCGGCCAACACGGCGGGCGCGGTGTTGCGTCCCTCGGGTTCAATGAGGATCGCACCGGGGTCTATGCCGATCGCCATAAGCTGTTCGGTGACGATAAAGCGAAAGTCGGACCCGGTGACGACAACAGGCCTGTCAAAGGCTGAAAGCCGTTGGGCCGAGGCCTGGAACAGGGTCTGATCCCCAAGAAGATCGGCGAACTGCTTGGGGTAGCTTTTGCGGGACAGCGGCCACAACCGCGTGCCTGCCCCGCCGCATAGAAGAATAGGTGTAATCGACATTCTTAATTGCCTTTGTCAGTTCCGAGTTCGCCATGGTGCGCGACGAAACTATGTTCCGTTACCGCGCAAGTTGCGAGCCCCTTGGCTTCACCGTGTAATTGGTTGTTGGGCGATAAATATGGCATGTTCTGGCCGCAACTGGAAATCCGGTTTGATCGCGCAGTTTGGGGCGATGTTGGCGTTCAAATGCCACGCCTTGAGCTTCGGTGGAAGGCACTGGCGCTTGGGCAGACATGCCCAAACAGCCCTTTGGTGGCACGTGCCTTGTCTGGGCTGTCACAAGGCGGGCCGGGGCAGGGTCTGTGCCAAGTGGCTGGCGGTGGTCGGTTGAAGGGCTGCAAAGACGGTGCCAAGCAGGATCAGCGCATCGCCCCAAAACTGGACAATTGGCTTGCGAAGGCGGGGCGCGCCACCCGCTGTTGGTGTTCGCATTGGTGATCTGCGCGAGCAAGATGCCGGTTTCATTCAGGTCGTGCGTCAAGAGGGTGGTCGGGACTAGCTTGAAGCAGCTTAGCGCTTTGCTGCCTGACCTTGGCCGTACCCAAGAGGTCGCCGTGAAACGATTTATGCCTGCATATGTTGCTGCCACTACCGGGCTTGCGCGCTTTGCCCTGCGTTAAGGTGCTGCTAGTCCGGCAGCGTGGCGACCGGCGTGTAGGTCGCGACACCTGTGTCCAATGGTATTTCGGCCCGGTAGGCGATGCCGAGCGTGCGGTCGCGGGCAAAGAAGACCAGCGTGTTGCCCTCAAATGCGGGTACGCCAAGGGAACTGAGATCCTGTTTGCCAAAGTCATGCAGCTGCGGACGGCCTGCGGTGTACGGAGTATCGCCTTCGGCCGCGTATTTGGCTTCATACTCCTCGCGAAAGGCGTCGGGGTCGGTGATGACAGAGAAATCGAACCCATGGTTGAGATGATTGATCGCCTCTGCCGCCTTGGCCGGATGCTCGCGCAGCGCCGACACTGCACCCAGTAGCGCAAGGGCATTGTCATAATCTGTTTCAAAATCCACGCGGACAATCATCGCGCCGGTTTTGTTCATCAACATGTTCAGGGGGGGCAGGTCCATTGGGTTATTCCTCTTTCTGCCAGTCGGCTTTGAGCCAATCATCACCCATCATTTGCAGCTCGCCAGTCAGGACGGATTGCGAAAACAGCTTCAGATCGCCGGACACAGGGTCGGGTGCAATGACAAAGTTGTTGTGATCGTTGGCATCGCCCCAGTTGCTGTCAGCGATAACGACTGTGGGTGCGCCCAACTCTTCGACAAGTGCAGCGCCCATCGCCCTCTCTTGCCTCTGTTTGCTTTTCGTTTCGTATCGGGTTTTTTCATTGGCCATACGTGCGGGACTCGGTGCGGGCTTGCCCGCGGCGATCCGACGCTCTTTCCATGCCTCTGCGTCACGTTGTGCGATCGCGTCGTGCGCGTTTGCCATCTGAGTTTCTATATGATCGTTCAGCTGTTGTGGGGTCATCGGATAGGTGGGCACGTTCAGCATGTTCAGCCGGACCATATCCGCAATTTCCGGCGTGGGCATGGTCGCAATCACGCGTTTCATCTGGACCTCGAACAGGTGCACGGTCTTTTCAAGCGGCGCAATTGGGGCGTTTTTGAGGGTCTGGCCCTCCCTGGCAAAGGCCGCGATGTTTGCGTCGATGCCAGGTGGGGTTGCCATTAGGGCCTGCATCTCTGTTGTGTGGGGTACGGCGTTAAAGCTGTGAATTCCGCTCGTGCCAATCATCGTCATGTTGCCGCCCGCACCCATGTTCGCAATCCCCTTCAGCACGTCCGTTGCGCGGGCTGTCGTGTTGGCCCCCGCGACTGCCGGGGCCATCGGCGTAGCGGTTGCACTGACGGTGGGTGCCGCACCGTGCAGCACAACCGCAGTCTGTGCGCCATAGCCGCCGCCGCTTTTTTTCCATGGCGCCACTACCTCATGACGCGCATTCATCCCTGCGAGGAACGCCGGGTCGCTGCATGCCGCCTTGATTGCTGCTTGGTCGGTTACATCAAGGTCGGGATCGCCGGTGGCAAAGCAGGCGTCGATCATGTCCTCAAGAAAGGACACAAACTTTGCCTCAGTGTCGATGACTTGCCCCGTAGTCGCGTCAATTATGCGCATGATCCCCTGGTCGGAAGACCCGTCGGTGGCCAGATCAGCATCCATTGTGGGATCATATTCAAACGTCAGGTTCAGGCAGAACGCACTCAGCAAGTAGTCTTGCAGCGCTGCAATGTCCGTCGTACCAGTGATTGCAGCGGCCACAGTGTCAAACGGCGCCGGCCGCGCAGGATCGCGGCCTTTCGCCGGGATCGGCGCCATAAGGGTGTAGAAAGCGGCCTGTTTCTCCTTGCTTTCTTCAAGGCGGGCGCTTGCACTGCCAATGGTGTATTCAAGGCTGCGGCTTAGCGGGTCATCCCCGGGCGGCAGATTGACCACAGCCGGCACAACCGCGCCGACATTGGGCGTGAAGGTGCCATCATTCGCCAACTCGGCGAACATGCCCATGGTCCGGATCGGGTCTTCTTCCTTGAGTTGCAGAAGGCCGGCTGTCGCAAAGCAGGACCCGACCTTGCCCTGTGCGACCGGTGTGATCATCGCTTTGAGGATCGCAACGCGCATCTTTTGCTCGACCTCGGCCACTTTGGCCGGGTCGGTGAAGTCGGCAGCAGGAATACCCAGTGATTTCGACAACAGCTCTTGCGCGCGGGTATCCGTGGGCACCGCGACAGCGTTCAAAATCGCTTCGGCTTGCTGCTTTTTCGTCTGGCCGGTGGTTGGATCCGGGGTTGGATCATTCAGCACCGCTTGCAGTTTTTCGATCTCTTTGGTCTGCATGGTGGACGGCGCGACCGTGCCACTGACCGAGAATTTCTGCATCGTCAACATGTCGGCGAAGGCCGGGCTGTTGACATCCAATGTGACAACGCCGCCCGGTCCGGTCTGCATCATCGTCTCCGCCGCCTGAGTGGCGCGGGCGGCGATGTTTTCCTTGTCGCCCTTGGCCGGGTCCACGACCGGGTTCGGGGTCACGTGCACCCCTGCCGTGATCGCGGCCTGCGCATCCGTTGCAAATTGCGGTCCCAGATAGGCGGTTCGCTCCAACAGGGAGGCGGCGAAGACCTTTGCGTGTTCTGGCTTCAGCGCGACCGGGTTTGGCAAAGTCCCATTTGGCAGGGCAGGGGGCTGGAAGGCGAAATCGGATTGGAGCTGGTCGCCCAGAAACAGCGCCGCATCCACCAGCGCACCAACATCCTGCGCATTTTTGGCCAGTTTGCAGGCGCGCGTGGCCAAGTCGGGTGCTTTGGCGAACAGTTCGATCATCTCTTTGACCTTGACCGGCGGCAAGGGCGGCGTGGCATTTGGCGACAGCGGGCCAAACGTGATCGCGTCGAAAAGGGCGCGCTGGTCCTCGGCGGCCTTGATCACATCCTCTTTGACCGCGATCTGTTGTTGGGTGACCACAATTTCTTGTTTTTTGGCATCAAACCGCCCGACATCCGCCTGATCCAGCAGCGCCAGTTGCTCTAGCTCCGTCTCCAATTGACGCATTCGTGTCTTTTGGGTCTTTGACGGAAAGAACTTCTTTTTCAGCACCTTCAACTCATCGGCGCGGGGGGTGATCTCGTTGGTGCGACGGTTGATCGCCCTGTTGTAGATCGTTTCCGCGTCGCGATTTTCGGTGGCCAACCGGTTTTCCAGATGTTTCAGCTCTACCCAGCGGTCATTGATGAACTGCGAATTGGCCATTTCGCCGTTCAGCTTGGCTGCGTTGGCCGCGATGCCGTCCAAGATGGTCTGGCCTGCATCCGGGTTCGTTTCTTTCAGCGTCAGGATCGCTTCGATATGAGCGGGGCGTCCATGTTCGTTGGTCATCTGGTCGCGCAGCAGCTGAAGCTCGGCGGCCTTGATGCGTGCGGCCATATCAATGGCGCGTTGGCTTGCCAGCGGGATATACGCCGTCAAAGCCGTAATCGCCGCCACATCGTTTCCACCCAGCGTGACATCGATATGAGCGACGTCGTTTTGCAGGTGGCCCTTCAGCGCGGTCATTCCGGCCAGATCAGGCCCGTTTGGGTAGCGTGTCAGGTCGACATTGGCGCCGGTACGGATAGCCGGGGCAGACGCATTGTAAACTGCCCGCTGGGCATCTGCATGTGCCCTTGTGGCGGTGTTCAACAAAGCGTCGTGGTCCGCGCGCGCGGCCCCGAAGGCATTGAGTGCGGCAGCGATATTGCGCGCCTCCTCCCAGTCCTGTGGGGCTCTGCCAAGATATTCGCCCTCAAGGTCCTGCGCCTGGGTGCAGAGGGCCTGAAGCTGCGCATATTGCGGTGTGGCGGCCAAGTCGGTGTAGTCGGCGCCGCCGATCGCACGCACATAGGTTCCGTGTGTGGCCCATGCTTGCTGTACCAATGCATCAGCGGCCGTTGTGTCGCCCTGGGCCCGCAGCGCTTCAACCCCGATCTCAAGGTAATCGGCATAGGCATCGCGCGCCGCGACCAAATCGGCCTGGCTTGGCGTTGCGGCTGCCAGAAGGTTCTGTATCTTCAACCGTGCTGCCGCCAGCTTATCCAGGTCGCTTTGCGCGATTGTTGTGCCCGCTGGTACCGTAAATACGCCCGCGTTCTGCAAAATTTGCTGTGCTTCGGTCTGAATCCGCGTCAATGCAGCGGCGGCGTTCTGTGTGGCCGCCCGCAACATTGCGCTGGCCTCTTCGAACTTGCCGTCTTCGGCACGCAACTCTGCGGCACGCAAATCGTCGACAGGCCCCTGGCGCGTTGTCACGTGATCTGCGGGTATCGCGTCAATTGCGGCGTTCAAGGCTGCGCGTTCGGCCTCATAATCACCAAAGTTGTCTATGATCCGTTTGTTAACATCGCGGGCGGCGCGCCCAAGCAAAACGATGCCTGGATCGCGTTTGATATAGTTGATCAAAAAGGCGCGCTGCTCTTTGCTCAGATCCTTCCACGTCGTCATGGCTTGCCCTCTATTCGCTCACGTGCCTTGTCGCCAAGTTTGAGGCGACTGGAAATCGCTGTCCACAAGCATAGCAGAATTGTACCTTGCCTTGGCGGTCACACGCGCAGACCGGTCGCGGGACACGGGGGCGGGTGACAGGTTCATCACGTTGCCAAATAGGCGATGCGTGAGCAGCCGCTTGTTTCCTAGGCACCTTTCCGGTTCAGTTTCTGCTGTCTTACTTCGAAGTCAACAAGCGACAGCGCGCTTTTATTCACGTGCTCTTGGTTTGGGCGGCAGAAAACTCGATTCAATCGAAAATGTTGCGCCGACTTTTCGCGTCTTTTGTATGTTCGTCGCTGGGGGCGCTTAGATCAGACGCCGAAACGTCTCGGCGGCGCGGGGCAGGGCGTCTGTTGGCAAACTGAACAGGATGCTCTCGGCATCGAAAATCACCAAACCTGCAGAGGTGCCTGATGCAATCACATCGGCCAGCAGCGTCAGCGACGGGTCGGCGTGCAAAGCGCACTGATTGGCACGGGTGTCTACGAATGTGGATAATTGGCTGGTCAAGATGATGCGCAGACCGGTCAGATCGGCGGCCGAGCCTGTCATCTCTCCGGCCACTCGGTCGTTAAGGTGGATCACGGCCGTGATCGTGCCCCTCATGCGCGACAGAAACCGCTTGACCGGCGGCACATCGGGGTCGTCCGCATCACGGCCCAAGGCCGCGGCTAGCGCATCTGCTGAAACGCGATCCGACATATCGACATCGGCTGGCGGTGCGGCATAGGCCACTGTCAGGTCTGTTGCCCCATTGGCAAACGCCTCAAGCGCGCGGGCGGCACGTTCGGTCAAATTGGCGTCGTCGACGGGCAGGGGGGTGTCCAAGACATCGTCAGGCGCCCCTTCGGTGATGCGATGCAATCGCCGCCCGGACACCAGCATGGCCAAGGCGCGGTCCTCGGTCTCGAACCGCAAGGCCATCGGCAAAACCGTAGCGTCAATTTCGTCGAGGATGGTGGCAAGCGGGTCAGACATAGAGAGCACCCGCGCGCCCTTGCTAAATTCGGGGGTCTCTTCGGCCAAGGCGGCCAGTCGGTCGGCGCGTGTGGGCGAGGTCATACGCGCCCCTCGGCGGCACCCGCGACAAAGCAGGCCCGTGCGTCTTTCAGAAACGATGACAGCGCAATTGTAGGGCGGCACTTGCAAATCAGCGCGTCGCTGGGGTCGTCGGGTGCGCGCAGATAGACGTAAATGGCGGTGGCATCCACCTTGATCGCCTGCGGGCAGGGTTCAGCCCCTAGAGGGGGTATATCTCCCGGCCCCAGGGTCAGTGCGGCTTCGACGCAGAGGTCATCCAGGGCCTCGCGCGGAACGGTGGAATCCGTAGACGTGAGCAAGGTCACGCCGGTGCCGATATCGGCATAGGCTGCCACAAGACAGTCAGGATGTGCCCCGATCAATCCATTCAGGTCTGTGCTGCGCATACTGCCAATGTGCCCGGCGTTTTCTTGGTCTGATGTTCTACTCAGAGCCTGCGTCAGACACGGGCAAAGCGCAAGCCACCCTGTTCAGGCGCGCAGCCCTTCGGGTCGTGGGCGGCGGGACATACCCGAAGGTTTGACGCGGCGCGGGACGATGCGCGGGGCCATGGGGGCGTCCGGGCGGGCAGGGCCCACGGTTGTGACCGTGACGGGTGCTTCGGCTTGCGCGTCGTCATCCTCAGCCGTGGTCAAAACCTGTTCTTCTTGCGGTGTGTCGAGGGGAGAGGGCTCGGTTGCTCTGTCGGGATCGGAAGCCACCGCGGCGCGCGGCACCAAGCTCCCGATCAAGTCGGCCAAGTGGTCCATAAAGGCGGCTGCCCCGCTTTCCGTCCAGGCGTCGTAGTCCTCTCCAGCCGCTACCGCGTCAATCAGCGAGATGGGGAAGATGCAGTTGAACAGGCCCTGCGTCTCGCGATCCAGACGGGACAAGACGCGGGCGCGGTCCTGATCCGAGGTCAGTTTGTCAAACCGGGAGACCAGCAACACGCTCATGTCGCGCACCGCTTCGGGGACAGTGTCCCAAACGGCCGCTTCGGACTGACGCCACGCCTGTGTCGCGTGGGTCAACCAAATCACGGCGTCTGCTTCGGTAAGGACATCTTCCCATACCTCGGCATCCATATTCGGGTCGGAAATACCCGGGAAATCAATAAAGTCGCAGTGATCCAGAATATCAGCGTCGAGGTGCAGGCGAATATAACGCGTCCCTTCGAACGAAATGGTGTCCAGTGTGTTGATGTCTACAGGAATTTCTTCGCCCTGATGGGTCACGCGGACATCCTGGCCCGGTCCCTTGGTGATCCAGACCGGAGCCAGCCGCGTGGCGGTCACGCGTTCAGGCAGTGCGCGGGTGCGCATCAAAAGGTTGCACAATGTGCTTTTGCCGGCGCTGAATTCGCCCATGATCGCAATGCGCGGTGTGCGGCGGCTTTCATTAAGATCGAGGGTCATGCCGCTTCTCCAATCTCGTCCTCATACATGCCAAGTTCGTGATAAATCATCTCGAACAAGTCTTCGCGTTCCTGCTGCGAGGTCACGCCAAACAGACCGTGCAAGTCTTCGAGTGCGATCTGTGCCTTGTCGCAGATGTCAGCGAGGACCGAGCGTTGTTCGCTCAGTAATTCTTGCAACGTGGCATGGGCCAGGGCGCGAATTTCGGCCACTTGCCCAATCTTGAGGTCATCGACCATCGGGGTCGTTTCAGCCTCGATCAACTCGCGGAAGCCGTCGGCGTAGGCGCGCCAGCCTTTGCGCTGGCCCCACCAGTTTTTCCACCACGAGGTTTTCACGTCGAGGGCGATCATCTGCGCCAAGGTGACGGGCGGGGGCAGATCGGGCAGACCCGGTGTTTCGACCGAGAAGTTTTCCGGTGTGATGTCGAAAATATCACCATAGGCGGTGGTCAATTCGGCTGCGACGTCATCGAGCACACCACCGACCTTTTTGTTAAAGCGGCTGTGCATGACCTGATAGGCCGAGCGCATCAACAGGCGCAGGCCATCGGCGTTGTAGCTCCAGACCTGGTCGTTGCCGTTGCGTTCAAAGTGCTGCAGCATCGCGTCAAGGGCCCGACCGATATAGCTGGTGTGGGCCTGATCCACTCGTTTGGCAAAGGCGGTAAAGACCTCATCAAGCGTTGCATTAAGTTTGGCCGTTGCGGTTTCGGCAATCTGGTTCAAACGTGCCTCGACCTCGGCATGGGTCATTTTCTGGATCTGATCCGAATTGGCGCGCAGCGTCACGATGCTTGAGGACGCCCGCAGCCCGGACACCACGTTGGCCGCGCGTTTGCGGATATCCGTCAAGACCTTGTCCCCGGCCCCTTCAAGAATGCGTTCGCCCAATTGCTCCATGAGGGCAGGCACGCCTGACAGGGTCCACACGGCGCTGCGTTCGTCCAAGTCGTCAAGCTGATCCCCATCGGCGGAAGAGCCATAGCTCTCAAGCGCGGAAATGCTGGCCGGGGGCAAGGCACCGACCTGATCGGTCAACGCGGCTTCGGCCCACATGGCACTGCCGAAGATGATGCACGGGTCTGCTGGGCCATCCTTGTCAGCGAGGGTTTGTAACAGGCTCTCGCGGATCTCGGGGATCTGCTCATGCGGGCTGGACAGTTCATCGATCCGGTTCACAAAGATCACAATTTGCCGCGATTTCACATTTGAAATCATACGGATAAGTCCCATGTCCACTGCGTTCAAAGCCTGATGTGCGGACAGGACGACGCAGCAAATCTTGCTATCGCGGATGGCGCGGATCGTGATCTGCTCGCGCATCAGGAACGTGTCATTCATGCCGGGCGTGTCGCGAAGCGTCAGCGCGTGGGGCAGGTGGGACGCATTAAGGTAGAGTTCTGCCGAGCGGGTGATATCAGCAAACTGGCCTTGCCGCTCGCGCGCAGAAGCTGTTTCGAAATCATCGCCCAGACACACGTAGCGCGGGATCAGATCGGGCGCGATTGTCTGATAGCTGTGGGTTTGGCCCAAAAGCAGTTCGAATTTGCGCCCCAATCGTTCGCGCGTCTTTTCGTGCATCGCTGCGATCTGGGTGCGCAGGCGCTCATGTTCCTTGTCGGCGCCCGTGCGTTCGGACAGCTCGCCAATACGACCGCCGGAGTCAACAAGTCGGTCCCATTCGTCGGCTTCGAAAAAGGTAAAAGATGCAGCAGGTGCATCGATGTCGCGCTGATGGCCAAGGTGCAGTGAGGTCACAACCGATGTCCATGGGTTCACATCGGCGGGCAAGAGGCCGGGACGGCCTGCGATCGCGTTCACGAGAGAGGTTTTGCCAGATTTAATCTGACCGATGAAAGTGATTGCAGGCGCAAACCTGTCCAGCTCGACGCTCATGCGCCTGATCTTGGTCGCGGCTTTGTCACCGACGATGGCTTCTATATCTGCAAGCGTTTCCCGCAGGTCAGCGCAAGCCTCGCTCATCTCTTCGAAGGGGCCCAGCCCTGCATTCACGAAGTCAGGCCATTGGCTGACATCCAGGGCTAGGGCCTGTTCTGGCTCTTCTGATGCGAGATCTTTCATTGCTCTGTACCTGCTCTTTGCTCAACCAGAAACAGACAGTTCTGGCTGGCCCATTAACCCTAGGTTAACCAACTGAATCCGCCCAAAATATGTCAGACGTCTGGACAAAACTTGTTCCACTGGTCACGCAGCGAGTGCGGCCTGGAAGCCGCGTTTGAGTTGCAAAAGAACCAGCACCGCATCGGTGCCGACTTCGTCTGTCTGTTCCATGCGCATCAATTGCACCAGATCTTCGGCATCCTGCGCCATCGCGCGCAGGTGGTCGGTTGTCTGCGTCGCGGGCAAAGCGGCCTGATCCAAGTGCTCCCCCAGCCAAAAAAGCGCATCCGCGCTTGCATCTAGAACCGCACCAGACGCTGCGGCGTGCTCAGCGACAAGCGCACGGCCCACATCCTGCAAGCGATCTACGGCGGCGCGATAGGTGTCGAGGATGATGGCAGGGTTGGGCGTGTCTGCCCCGTCTGGCGGTGTCGTCGGGGTTGCGTCTGCTGGGGTGGGAGCCTCTGGGACAGAAGGCTTCTGGCTTGGCGCTTCGATACCGCGCGCATCCTGGTGGCGGCCCTTTGTCTGGGGGGGTGGGTACTTTTTCAGCAGAATATCCGCCTGATCGACAGCGTGCTGTTTGCCGGATTCGATCTCTCGCAGGATGGTAGAGATCAGCTTGGTGCCGCCCGAGGCCCGCATCTTGTCCCTGTCGACCACACCACCCAGGCTGGCTTCACATGCTTGTTGCGCCGAAACGGCCAGCACATGGGCAAAGTCATGGCCCACTTGCGCGCGCAATGCCGTGGCGGTGTTCTCTTGCTTGCGGCCCAATTCGTCGCTGCGGGTTCGAAGCAAAATACTGTGGTCGCGCACCCTGTTGGGCATCAATTCCCACAGCGTACGTTCGACTGCGCCAAAGGTTTCGGTGCACCAGATCATGATATCGGTCTGCTTGATCGCCCATTTCACGGCAAGCCGCTGGCCTTTGTGATCAGGCGTCTGACCCAGTTCGAGAAGCGAGATGCGTCTGAGCGCAGGTAGAGGGGCTTCGATCCGCGTTAAAACCGGGTAGAGTCCGGCAACTGTCTCGGCGGTGGGAAAGCCGTCAAGCGTGGCAGTTTCACCATCGGGCAGCGTAAGCGTGGTCTGCTCGATCGATCCGTGGACGACTTGGAGTGTCCCCAAATCACACCGTTCCGGCACAATGGATGCGCCAGCCAGCAGGTTCAGCACGCTGGTTTTTCCTACCCTTGGCATCCCCAAGAGAGAGATGCGAAACCGTGCCTCCATCCGGCTTTGCAACTGTTCGGCACGGCCCTGTAGGTCGGTGGGCAGGTAGCCCCCGGCAAGGGCGGCCGCGAGTGCTGCTTGGGTTTCGGCTTGGGCGACGGCGGTACTGGACATCAGTGCAAACCTGCAACACGCCGGCTGATGAAAGTCGCCGGTCTAGAGGTGATAGCCGCATCTTGGCGATAGTCCTGGCCTTCTTGGCATGGACCCGAGGCAATATCGTGCCGCGGCTCAGGCGATCGCCACATCTTCGTGCTCCTCGTCACCACGTTCATCTGCGGACCAGCTGAAATCCTTGTCGCACAGTGTTTTGAGCTGCAACGTGGTATCGCCGATCTTGATCTTGTCGCCATCGTTTAGCGCTTCGTTCGCGATGACCGGTTTGCCATTCAGACGGACGATATTTGCCTTGCCCCCATGGCCCAGCGTGAAGCTGTTGCTGCCCTCGTCAAAGACAATCGCAGCATGGTTGTTGCGAGAAATGGCGGCATCACCGAAATCAAGCTGTACCGTCTGATCCGTGCCGCGCCCGATCTGGGACATGCCCGCCAGCAAAGCAAAGCAATGCCCGCGGCCCGGCCCCGCGACGACCAGCAACCAGCCCACGGGGAACTGCACGCGGTCGTTTGGAGTGTCCTGAGGCTGCGCGTCAAACAGGTCGACCACACCACCATCGGACGTGTCAAACCCAAGCAGGCGGGTGCGGTTGCGCCGCGTATGGCTGGCGGGAAGGTTGCGGGCCGACGTGGCTTGCGCTGCGTCGGGTTTCGCCGGATCCTCGGTATCGTTTGGGATGTCGTGTTCGGCGTCTTCGACGTCAATGTCCCAGATGTTTACGCTGCCAGACGTTGGGCCGCCGGACCGGTCGATCACCGCCTCGACAATCTGATCAATGGCGGGTTCGTTTGGTTGTGGTGTCGCCTCAGCCACGGCAGGCGCAGCTTTGGTTTCCTGTGCAGCGGGCAATTCTGGCTTAGGGGCTGTAACACTTGTCTTTGGTATCGTTGTGGGCTGGGATATCGAAGGTTGTTTCGCTGACACCTGAATATCTGCCAGCGGCTTGATCGGCGTCATGTCCTCGGGTGTCGTCTCCTTCGCTGCGCCCCGAAAAAACTTGGAAAACAGTCTCATTCTAAATTTCTCCTCTACTCCGACCGGGTGCGGGTGATCAGTTTAGATCGACGCTTGCAAACGGCAGGGCAACGACCTGGGTGTTACCGCCCCGAGCGACGGCAAAGGTCATGTCTATGGCGCCTGCTACGGCGCTTGCGAACACGTCCGGAAGTGCGTTTCGTGTGTCAATTCGGGTATTGGTGGCGATGTGAGCCAAAACGATATCGCCAACTTGCAGATCGGTGCTGAGCCCTTTGGGCACGGCGGTCACGCGTGTGACCCAACCGTTGGGTTCTGACGCGGCCTCGAAGGTGAGGCCATTCAAGAGGACGGTCCGGTGCGCGGTAGGCAATGTACCGGTCTGGTCTTGAACCCCGCGCCGTTGCGTTGTCCCGGTCACCTGATCGGCCCCGGCGTCGGAGTATCGGTTTGGTGGCAGCGCCGGGTTCCACCCTGACGGCATGCCAGACATGTCAAAACGCTTGGCGGCGACCGGGAGTTGGGCGGATAAAACTGCGGGGTCAATAGCCA
Source organism: Pseudomonadota bacterium (assembly GCA_038525015.1). Lineage (GTDB taxonomy): Bacteria > Pseudomonadota > Alphaproteobacteria > Rhodobacterales > Rhodobacteraceae > Tateyamaria. The sequence goes on from JBCBID010000020.1 coordinate 63,978, forward strand.
GCAGGTGCTTGCCCGCGGCATCCGCAACAACCGCAGCGGCGACCGACCGATCCAGCGCGGCAGTGCGGTGAAGCGCTTCCTCGTAGGACATGCTGAACTGCGCCAAGGTGACTGGCGCAGGCACCGGATCAATCACGTTCAAGGCAGGATCTGTCTCAAGCTGCAGTGGCATCTTGCGCCAAGGAGCGTGAATATGGTCGGTGCTGATCATGGGCAGGTTTGGTGCGGCAGTCTCGACGACTGCGAGAGGGGCCGTGGTACGGGAGGCCGTTTTGGGCAGCGGCGCCGAACGAACCACATCTTCGGCAAGCGGAACGGAGGCTGTTACCGGCTGCGATTGGAGTGGCGCAGGATGGGACACAGCCGGTCGTGAATCTTCGCTTGTGCCCGGGATCACGACAGGTGTCTGGTTCGCGACGGTAGGGCGCGCAAGTGCGGCCACTGCAGCGGTTTCAACCGAAGGCGCTTTGTCGATCTGGGCGAAACCGCCACTCTGCGTTGCAACAAGCCCGACTGCCGCAGCGGCGATTGCAGCAATAGAAGCCAACATCAGGCCCTTTTGGGACTTTGGCTCAACCGACTTGGCGCTGGTCTTAGCCGCGGCACCAGTGATGAGATTTGTGGCATGATCACTGCCTTCGCCGTCGATTGTGTCAAGCCATGCAGCCGCCGAGACGATGCGGTCCTTGGGCAAGATCGCCAGTGATTGGTCAAGTGCTGAAAGAAAGGTCTTGCTGTAGGTCGGCAAGCGATGAACCAGCGGGCGATAGGGGTCCGCTTCGCCTGATGCGACAGCGGCCAGGCGGGTCTGTGCATTGGGGGGCAATTCGCCGGTCATCAGATGGTAAAAGCTTGCGCCCAAAGCATAAAGATCGCTGGACGGCCCTTGGTCGCTGCCAGCGACATAAAATTCCTGCGGGCTGTAACCATCTTTGACAGCGCGCAGGGCCGAAACAACGCGGCCTGGACGCGTGTTTAGCTCGTGCGCGGCCCCAAAATCGATCAGAACAGGCTCTTTGTTCTGATTGAGCAAGAGATTGTCCGGCGCGATATCGCGGTGCAGGATCCCTTGATCATGCATAAAGTGGATTGCAGACAGTAGCTTGCGCAAGATCGCGTCGACCTGCTGCGGCTCAAGCCCGACATCTCCGTCCTCGATCATGTCCAGCAGATCGCGGCCCTCCACGAAATCAAGCACCATGTAAGCGGTGTTGTTTTCCTCAAACACCTGCTGCACTCCAATGATATTGGGATGATCTAGCTTGGCGAGCATGTGGGCTTCCTGCACGAACAGGCGCACGATTGATGCCAGTTTGGACTGATGCGCAGGGCTGTGCGCAGCCACCTGTGCCATCACCCGGCGGCAAAACGCGGCTGGGAAGCACTCTTTGATAACGACACGACGGTTCAGGCTGTCGAGCGCGTTGTAGGTGATCCCGAACCCGCCTGCTTTCAGGAAGGACAAAATCGTGTATTGGCCGTGCATCAATGGTGTGCCGGCCTCAAGCTCGTTTGCAAAGACCTGTTCGTCGACGCGCAGCTGTGCTTTTCCCATGCGGTCTGTTCCGATTTCTCAATGCGGTCAAAGGCTTCTATCTTGTCAAAAAAGGACCGCGAAAATTGTCATAAAAATGACGACACTTTGGTCATTGTGAGCAATGAACCGAGATTCGACGGATTGTTCTTGGTCTGGAAATACCTGAGGGACGATTCTGGGCGTGTTTGCGCTTTTTGGTGGGCGCCTCAATGCCTCATTTGCTGTCTGGAAATGAGCATTGCCGTCTCTGCACGACATAGCCGCGAAGCCCAAGTCCATGCCGCAGCCCAACGAAACAGAGCCGCTTAGAATGTGACATTCACCTTCACGGCCTTCGACCGGTCACCCGCAAGCTCAAACGCCTTCACCGCATCATCAATCGGCAATGCATGAGTAATCAACGGGGTAACATCAAGGCGCCCGCTGCGCATCATCTTCACGGCAGTGAAGAATTCCGCGTGAAAGCGAAACGACCCTTTCAGGATCAGTTCCTTGGCGGTCATCGCTTGCATGGGAAGTGTCATGTCGCCACCGAGGCCCAACTGCACAATGGTTGCGCCTGGGCGCAGGGCAGGCACAGCGGAGGCGAGGGCCGAGGCCACACCGGAGCATTCAAAGAGCACATCGAAATGGCCCTTGTCAGCTTCGAAATCGACCAAGCCGTTTGGTGAGGTGGCGACATTAACTGTCTGATCCGCCCCCACCTCGCGCGCCTTGCCAAGGGTAAAATCCGAAATGTCGGTGGCGACAATTTCTACGGCCCCGGCTGCCTTTGCTGCCAGAACGGCGAGAAGGCCGATCGGACCGCAGCCCGTGACAAGGACCCGCTTGCCCATCAGATCTCCGGCTTGTTTCGCGGCGTGCAGCACGACGGCGAGGGGCTCAGCCATCGCAGCCTCGCCCGCCGTCAGATCACCGGCGGGCGCGCATTGCGCCACATCGGCAAGGATATATTCTCGAAAGGCGCCCTGGATATGGGGAAAGGGCATAGCTGACCCATAAAACCGCATGTTGAGACACTGGTTTTGCATCCCCTTGGCACAATAGAGACAGTGTCCGCAGGGACGAGATGGGGAAAGGGCGACAAGCGCGCCTGTTTCGAACCCCGAAACACCATCCCCTAACGCGGCGATGCGGCCCGCAACCTCGTGCCCGAGGATCATTGGTTCGCGGAGGCGGATCGCGCCAAAGCCGCCATGATTGTAATAATGCAGGTCAGAGCCGCAGATGCCGCCCGCCGCCATTTTGATGAGCAACTGTCCGGGGCCAGGGGCGGGGATATCGCGGGTTTCGATCCTTAGGTCCTTGGCGGCGTGCGCAACGATGACTTTCATGTTCAGCCTTTCACAAGCGTGATGGAGCATGACAATTCATGCGTTGACAGGCAATGTTATCGGTATCATGTTATCGGTACCAACCGGTAAAGGTCAATCCTGCCGCGACACAATCGGAGCACCGCATGTCCAATCTGTTTTCCCTGTCGGGCCGTCGTGCCCTGATCACTGGATCGTCGCAAGGCATCGGGTTTGCGCTGGCCAAGGGGCTTGCCGAGGCTGGGGCCGAGATTGTCTTGAACGGGCGCGACACAGGCAAGCTGGCCGCAGCAGCAGATGCGTTGGGAGGGTCGGTGCATCAACTGGCTTTTGATGCGACGAACCACGATGGAGTGCGCGCGTCGATTGATGGGTTCGAGGAGAACGTCGGTCCCATCGATATCCTGATCAACAATGCAGGCATGCAGCATCGAACCGAGTTGGAGAACTTTCCGGCAGAGGCGTTCGAGCGACTGTTGCAGACAAATGTTGCCAGCGTTTTTCATGTAGGTCAGGCGGTGGCGCGTCATATGATCATGCGCGGGGCGGGCAAGATTATCAACATTGCATCGGTGCAAACCGCCCTCGCGCGGCCCGGCATCGCACCTTACACAGCCACAAAGGGGGCGGTGGCAAATTTGACCAAGGGCATGGCAACCGATTGGGCAAGGCATGGATTGCAGTGCAACGCTATTGCGCCCGGATATTTCGACACGCCCCTGAACGCGGCCTTGGTCGCGGACCCCGAGTTTTCAGCTTGGTTGGAAAAGCGTACGCCCGCAGGGCGTTGGGGACAGGTTGGAGAATTGGTGGGTGCCGCGGTCTTTCTGTCGTCGCCCGCATCGAGTTTCGTTAACGGGCATACACTGTTCGTGGACGGTGGCATCACGGCGTCACTGTGATGAGGTGCTATGTGCTTATGGGGGTGTCTGGTTGCGGGAAGTCATCGGTGGGGACAGCATTGCAGGTGCTGTGCGACCTGGACTTTGTCGATGGGGATGATCTGCACCCGCAGAGAAACATCGACAAGATGGCGCAGGGTTTTCCGCTGCAAGATGAAGATCGCGTGCCGTGGCTGGCCCACGTCGGACAATCGCTTGCTGGGCATGAGGGTGCCATTGCTATTGGCTGTTCGGCGCTTAAAAAGCGCTATCGCAACTTGATCCGCGCCCAAGTAGCTGAACCTGTTCATTTCCTGCATTTGGATGCGCCAAAAGATGTGTTGGTGTCCAGGGTGGCGCATCGCCCAGGGCATTTCATGCCCGCCTCGCTACTCGATAGTCAGTTTGCAACACTTGAGCGTCTGGAGCGAGACGAATGGGGCGGTGAGATCGATATCTCGCAACCTTTTTCAGAGGTTGTGGCGCAATCCGAGGCCTATGTGCGGGAGACGATGATATGAGCGAAGCGATAGCACTGATTGGCGCGGGAGCGATGGGCGGGGCGATCGGAACCCGCTTGCTAGAGACTGGAAATCGGCTGTGTGTCTTTGATCTGGACCCGGCGCGTGTTGAGGTCTTGGTGGCAAAGGGCGCGGTTGCTGCCGGGTCGGCCGCAGAGGCAGCGCGTGAGGCTGACTTTGTCATTACAAGTTTGAATGCTTCGCGCATTGTTGGCCTTGCCGCTTTTGGCAAGGACGGCATTGCAGAGGGCGCGCAAGCCGGCACTGTGATCATCGACATGTCGTCGATAGAACCCGATGCCACGCGCAAATTTGCCAAGATGGCGGCCGAACGCGGTCTTGCCTGGGTCGACAGCCCCCTGTCCGGTGGCGCCCCCAAAGCGTTGGTCGGAGAGCTAACATTGATGGCCGGTGGAGAGGCGCACGATGTCGAACGCGCGCATTTAGCGCTGAGGCATGTGGCCTCAAACTACACGCATATGGGCCCATCGGGTGCCGGACAGACCACAAAGCTGATCAATCAGGTGTTGTGCGGCTTGGGCTTTTTGGCGGTGGCCGAAGCCACGCAGTTGGCCCTGGACGCCGGGGTTGATGCCGAAAAGATCCCACAGGCCTTGAAGGGAGGGCGGGCAGATTCGGCTTTGTTGCAGGAATATCTGCCCCGTTTCGCGACCAAAGATTACCGGCGCACCGGCCGGATCGACAACATGGTCAAGGATTTGAATGCCGTGAATGACCTTGCCCGGCAGACGGGGACGTCGATGCCCATGACCGCACTCTGCGCCGAGATTCACCGCATGCTCACCGCTGCCGGTTTGGGGGGCGAGGATCAGGCGGCCGTCATGGAGTTTTTTAGCGGTGCGAAAGAGGAGATTGAGGCATGATCACGCGATTTGCGCTGTTCGAAGGATCTGTGAAGCCTGGTCAGACAGACGCCTTTCGTACCGCCGTTTTGGAGCGGCTGGTGCCGTTGTGGCGTCAGTTTTCCGGCAATACGGATGTGCGGGTCATGTTTGGCGAAGATCGGGATGAAGGTGCGCCTGAATTTCCGCTGATCTTGGCGATTACATATCCCGATACCGAAGCGATGGAGCGCGCGCTGAACAGCCTCTTTCGGGCGCAATCACGGGAGGTCACAGGTGAAATCGTGGCGGCCTATTTCGAGGGTCGTATTCATCACCATGTGACGCAGTTGAATGAATATAGAGCCTGATCCATGAGCGCACGGGTCACCATGCGGGACGTCGCTGAGGCGGTAGGCATGTCACCCATGACGGTCAGCCGTGCGTTGCGCGAAGACCGAACGGTGAATACCAAGACGCGGGCGCGTGTGCGGCAGGTCGCGGATGAATTGGGTTATGTCTATGACAGCACGGCGCAGGCATTCCGGACCCAGAAAAGCGGCTTTGTGGCCGTCACTTTACCATCGGTTAATACCGCAAATTTTGCGGAGACCTTTCGCGCACTGCCCAATGGGTTGGGGGAGATG
>JBCBID010000021.1:0-63253 GCA_038525015.1 Pseudomonadota bacterium
CGTGGTAGCGCACGTCCAGATCGGGCAGCACATAGCCTTCGTCGCTATGGCCAAGATCGCTCGGCCGCTGGATGAAAACCGCCCAGCTCGCCACCCACAGCCAGAACTCCTGTTCTTTGTGCGGGTAGAGCGTGAGGTTGCCGGCCTTCTCGCTGTCGCGCTGGAAAAAGCGCGTCAAGGCCTGTCCGGTGTCCATCACGCCGAGGTAGCCGGCGTAGTGGATCAGTTCCTTGAAGCGGTTCGGGCTCGGCGTGGCCGTGTTGACCAACTTGAATTCGACGGGCTCAAAGGCTGGCAAGAACTCTTGATAGGTCTTGCTGCCATAGCTGCGCAGGACGCTCGCTTCATCCAGATTGGACGCGCGAAACAAGCCCGGCGTGACCTTGCCTTCGCGCACGCTCTCGTAATTCGTGAGGTAGATCGTGCGTTCGTCACCGATCTCGCTGTCGCTGCGGATGAAGCGCAGATCTAGCGCGAACTTGCCGCGGAAATGCTCGGCCGCCTGCAGGATGAACTCTTGCCGGACTCCAAGCGGGCACACATTGAGACGCAGGCCTGGGCGATGAAGGCCAATGAGTCGGAACCACTCCAACGCCGTCACGGTCTTGTGCAGGCCGAACGATGCGAAGACGGCGCGATTGCCGCCTTTCGCGGCCCAACGAACGATGTCCTTTGTGTGAGGCTTGAGCTTCGGGTTCAGTTCGTCCGGGTCCACATCGAACCCGTCGAAGCGCGCCATCTTAATCTTGGCGCGCAGGAACTCATCGTAACGGTCACTCATCCGCCGTTCTCCTGTTTGTCTTGTTGGGCCACCAGGCGCGCCACAGGACGCCTAGCCAGATTTGGAATGCGAGGAATGGACTCACGCTGAAAGTGCCTCCATCACGATTTCGCACCAGATCTGCGCTTGGATAGCGTTGATCGCGTTTCCGTAGGCGCGCAGGCGTCCCACTCGGCCGGGAGCCCCATGAGCCAACGGGAATGTGCCGGGTTCAACTGGCCGCCACTTGCCATCCCGGCAGAAGAGCCAATCAGCATCTCGCCAGAAGCCGTTAGTCGGGCCGGGCCGCACATCTTCGCCATACCCTGATTGGATGCCCGCGGACGACTCTTGTCGCCCTGGTCGTACTGATAGTCTCCCCGGCGAGCGTCGATCATGGTCGGCGTCTGCCACCCCGCCAAATGAAATGCCTGATCCGCCAAACTGATCTGAGGATCGGTTGGCTTGCGATTGCCCAGCACGGGGGGCTGCGTCTTGGCTTGCGTCATGGTCGTGTCCGGCGTGTTCCATCCGGCCAACTGCACCGCCTCTTGCATCAGCATCCCGCCCGCGTTGCGGGCGGCTCTGTTCGCCGCTGTGTCGCAGCCGCTTTTCCAGTCTCGCGCCGCTGGCGTTGGCCAACCGTTGAAGAGTTCGACGGGAAACCTGATTCCGTCCACCTCCACGCACTGCTGACCAGAAGTTGCGGTCTCGGATGTGCGGCGCACCGATGCCCGCAGACGGAAACGGCTCACACCCGAAGGCGTGGTCCACTCCTTCCAGGTCAGCTTGTACAAGGTCGAGCCAAGCATCAGCGTCCTTGCTCGCAACCTGCTCTCCAAGAATGACTGTAGGTCGGCGCTCGCCGATGAGGTGGAACCAGGCGGGCCATAGGTGCCGCTCGTCATCAAACGCAAGGCCTTTGCCTGCCGCGCTGAAAGGTTGGCACGGACAGGAACCGGTCCAAACAGGTCGATCGTCTGCCCATCCAGCGCGGCGGAGCGCCAGCGACCAGACGCCGATTCCAGCGAAGAAGTGGCACTGTGTGTAGCTTCGGAGGTCGTCAGGTCGAACATCCTGAATGTCTCTCTCATCGACGTCGCCAGGCGCGATGTGCCCAGCGGTAATCAGGTTGCGCAGCCACTGGGCAGCGTATGGGTCGATTTCGTTGTAGTAGGCGCTCATTCAAGCCGCCTCCTCATTAACCCGATGCCCCGGGCACCCGCCGCCGCTGTAGTCAAAGCCGGTACAACCGGATTCCGCATGCTGGCATGCCGCACCGCATTCCTTGCTCATCGGGATGACCTTGCGGCCCTTCATGGATTCAATGCGGAGTGTGTCGCGGGCCTCCCGCGGAGTCAGCTCGCGGCCGTTGTCGATGAACATGCCGCGGTAGCCGCTCGGGAATTTGATGTTCTGCAGGGCGCCTTCGACGTCTAGGCACAGGTGGTAGCGTCTCATCGTGCGGCTCCTTTTGGGGCGGCGGCCAGTCGAATGTGCTCAATCAGCAGATCCCATGAGCTGAAGCCCACGGTGATGATTTGCTGCTGACGCAGTGAGGCGGACTCCGGATTGGTTGTCACCTCAACCTGAAAGCTCGGCACCGCGTTGGCTTTCAGGTAATCGAGGACGACTTCGGCGGTGCCGGCGGGCGGCAGCGTAGTTGCAGCAACAGGTTTTCCAGCAAGGGCTTTGAGCCGCGACGTGCGCAGATTGATGTATGCAGGCGATTGCATATCGGCAGCGAGATCATCACGGTCAGACCACTCGACACAGCCAAGCCAGCCGAGGTCGTAGGCATCCCTCATCAGCTCCGAAGGTTTGCCGCCGGCTTCGGAGGTTTGCTCTGGAGGTTTGGGCTGTTGCTGGGAGGCTTCCTCAGCTTCTTCCAGCGCGTCAAGATAGTCCACCATCGCGCTGTAATCGGTGTTGTCCCATACCGCGCCGATACCGCCGCATTCGCTGCAACCGCCGCCCAAAGCGCAGTCCAGCACGTTGCTGTGTGGATAGTGGCCGACCGGATGCCCATCTTCGCTTTCATAGCATCCGGTGCAGGTGCGCCAGAAACCGCCGCCTTCGCGGATGGCCTCGGGAATGCCCCTCAGTTCTTCGGGGAGTGCGGACAGGGCAACGGCGGCTTGCTTCTTCAGTGTGGCGATTGCCTCCAGGATCGGCGCTGCGCCGCCAGCCTCATCGGGATCAATCCCGAGGGCCGCATCAATGGCCGCAAGGCTGACCACCGCATCTTCAAACATGCGCTTGTAGCTCGCTGATTCGTCCAGCGCCTCCACGCCCCGCAAAAGCTCCCGCAACTTCTCGCTCATCTCGAAGCCGTGTTCCTGCGCTAGTTCGCATAGGCGGCCGTAGGTGATGGTCATGCGTTCCCTCTGCCGTCTTGACCGGTCAAGGTCATCGTCACTTCGTCTTTGCGTTCCATTTCCGCCCCTGTTCGCTAACGTGCAATGATATTAGCCGAATGCAAATGTATTCGCAAGCACGATAAGCTAAGCGGCGCGACGAACCAGCCCAGTCCGCGCGAAGTGCTCGTCGGCGCGATCAAAGAACTTGGCCCGCAGCGCATCCATGGCCTGCTTGACCTTGGGCTCGTATCGCTGAATCGTCCGTTTGTGGACGCCGACCTTCTCCGCGATGCTCTCGCAGGACATGCAGCGCTGTTGTCCCAGCTCGATGTGCCGGCGCATGAGCAGGAACCGCATGTGCCCGTTGACGATGCCGGTCTCGGTAGCCAGGTGGATATCCAGCATGTAGTTGCCGCCCTTGCGCTCATGCTCGGCCCAGGAATAGGCCGCCCAGGCGTACGCCTGCAACAGCTCGGGCATGTCCTCAATGTACCGGCGAATCATCGCCGCCTGGCCGTGCTGATCCTGAATGCTCAGCGCGCCGTCGGCTGATTTGTTCGTGTCGCTCGCGCCGGCCATCGCTCTCTGTGCGTCCGAGACCTTGCAAATCGGTTGCTCGGCGATGGCGTAGGCCCAGCGGAGCAGGGCGTCGGTGTCGCGAAAGATTCTCACTATTTCTCCCGGTAGTTCTTGCAACGATCCCCGTGCTTGCGCCCACTGCCGTCACGGTTTTTGAGCTTGCAGACAAAGATCACGGTGCCGAAGAGTTCTTTGCGTTCCTGATGAATGCAGCCGGCGCACGTCCGACGCTCTTTGCGGAGCAGCCGCTCAAGCGGGTCGAAGTAGTCGAGATGCTCAAGGGCCATCAGGCGGCCACCTCAAGCAATCCAGCCTCAATCAGCGCAACGCTGGTCTTGGCAATCCATTCCATCTGCTTGTCCCGCTTCTCGGCCTTGGTCATGGTCTTGCCTTGGTCAAGTTCGGCGTGACACACCAGGCATAGCGCCATGAGCGCAGCGTCGCTTGCCTTGTGACCCATGCCCTTGCCGAAGCACGACAGATTCGCGTGGGCGGCTTGTGTCGCGCCTTGTCGACCGCAGCAGACGCAGGGGAGGGAAGCGACGGCGCGGCGCAGGGCCTCCGATCTGTAGGTCATTAATCGCCCCGCTCTTCCCAGTAGCTGAGCGCAGCCAAGGCCATCGCAACTAGCGAGCAGACAAGCGCTGCGCCGTTTGACATCTTCGGCGACACATAGGCGATGGACACCAGCACAAAGAATTTCCAATCCTTCATTCGAAAGTCACCCCCAGGTTGTTCGCCGCGTAGGCCTGTACGGCTGCGGTGTATGCTGAGAACTCGCCCACGCTCATCTGCGTAGTGCTCTTGCGTCGGCTAATGATTTCGCTGTTTGGCAGCGTCACCTCATCGCAGACGCCGTACATCCGCGCGAAGTACTCATGCCATGTGTCCTTGTCGAACTGGCGCCCGTTGACCCATGCCTGTTCTACGATGTCGCGCAATACGACGCCCCAATAGAACCGGTTCTGTTCGTTGTTCCGCTTCTTCTCTTCGCTAGTGAGGATGATGCGCAGTGGCTCGCCCTTGTCGGCGAACGCCTTTGCATTCTCTTTGACAAGCGCCACGAACCTGGCCCAGACAGACGGGCCTTTCAGCACGAACTCACGGTACAGAGGGGCGGCGCTCATCTGCTGACAGCCTCAAAAATCCGCGTGTACCCGCGCACCCACTTGTCATGCGGCACGGAGCCAAACTTGTACAGGCAGAATGCAAAGCCGTAGGGCCGGTAGATATGCAGGCGACGGCCGATTTGGAAGGCTAGGGCGCCTTCGTCTTCTACGGTGGGGAGGGCGAGGGTTGTCATGCCGCACTGTCCACCGTCTCGCTGCGGTCCTTCACCTCCAGGCTGCTTACCGCCTCCGAGCACCTAGCGCAGTACACGTTGCCCTCAACAGTCAACCGGAAAAGGGCGCCCCCGCAGACGTGCTTGACGATCCCCTCGCGCAACGCTTCCTCGGGATTCTTTTGGTGGATGTTCAGGGTGTAGATGGTCGCGGTCATTTCGACTCCTTCACGGTGATGCCATGTACGTGCAGCATCAGCTTTGCCTTGAGGATGAAGTCCTTGGTGCGCACGCCTTTTACATCCTCGACGATCTGCTTGCCGCCCATGTCATAGACGAAATCGGCGATGTACTTCACGGCCCGGATCGCCTTTCCGTTGGCGTCGCGCTGCGAGGGGATCAGGATGTACTCAACTTGGCGGCGCAGATTGCTGATCGACCGTTGGCGCTGCATCATCAGCAGTTCCAAGTAGCGGGCGTGCTCGCGCTTGCTGTCGAACGTGCCGGCCTCGGTCGTCACCTTGACGTTGCGGTACTTTCTCAAGCGACCTTCTCCCCCGAGATAGCCGCCAGTCGCTGCGCGGCCGCCTGCAGGCGCGCGTTGAACCACCGCCTGATGCAATACGAGCGGACGATGGAGATCGCCGTGTAGATGAGCCCCATCATGAAGTTCGCGCCGGGCGAGATGTGGAGGCCAAAGAAGGGAAAAATCACCAAATTGGCGAAGTAGTTGATTGAAAATCCAATCACCACATTAATGATGGCTTCATAAAACGAGCCAAGGCGAGATTGCGTCATAGCGTGTTACCCGCGTGGAACTGTCGTTTTGCAGAAAGATAGGCTTCACGCGCCTCTTCGGCGGTTTCATATAACCCCAAGTACCGCTGTTTCCCGGCTACCTTGATGCGAGCCTCCCACTTGTCGCATGCCCGGTGTTTCCGCACACCCAAAATCCCTGATTTGCTGGATACCGTTGCGCCTTTACGGTTCTGCAAATTCACTGTGTGGCTGACATCGCGGAGGTTGCAAATTCGGTTGTCCGACCGAATACCGTTGATATGGTCGATATCGCCACATGGGGCACTTCCGTGGATATAGACCCAGGCGAGGCGATGCGCACGATGTATTGAACGATCGACCGTGATTAGGATGTAGCCCTGCTCGTTCACGGTTCCGGCGATGCTATGTGCTTGCGCAGAGCGAGACCGTTTAACCTTCCATCGAAATACGCCCGTTTCTGGGCAGTAGTCCAATAACTCTCTCAATCGATCAACTGCGATGTTCAGACGTTTGGATTGCATTCAGGCCACCGGAGAAATTGGAGGAAGACCGGCCATCGCATTCGATTCGGCGATCAGGCGCGCATCGGTTTCGCGGGCTGCGTGCTCGGCCATGCCATCACGCTGGCCGAGCCATTTGATGGGCCGGTCGTCACCTTCCGGGTAGGTGCGGAGGTACGTCAGCAACATTACGACGTTGCACAGGAAGTGGCCGCGATGGGGCTTTTGGGATTCGGCGTCCAGCATCTCGCCGGTCATCATTCCGAGGAATAGATGGCGCACAGCACATGCGAGCGGAACGCTCCAGGGCATGCCCTTGGCCCAGTTCCATTCCGCGTATTTCGCGCGCCCGTAGTCAAAGACGGCGGCGCACTCTTCCCATGCCGGCCCGACAGCATCGATTGCCGCATGCAGGTCGTCTGCCGTGCCGCCCTCTTGGAAGCGAGCCAAGGCGAACAGCGCATCAACGTATGCCACGCCGCCACGTGCTCGACGCTGCTGCTCGGCGATCAGGCGCAGCGGAATGAGTTCAAGCGCCGCCTTGCCAGCGTTGTATCTGGCGCCAGAACCGCGAGCGTCGGAGTGAACGTCGCCGATGTTTTGGGTATGCATGCTCGCGCTCATTCGACTTCTTCCTCGGGCCGCATGCCGCCCAGATACCCGTAATCCCATTCACGGGCCTCTGCCGACCCATAGGGGTGCGGATTCGCCTTGAACGGCAGCCCATGTCGCGCGGCTTGCATTCCTTCTTCGCGCAGTTGGTCGATGAGGTGAAGGGATAGAGCTGGGTTGTTCATGCGGCCTCCCATTCAAGTCGCTTGCCCAGGTCTACCGGGCGCAGCGTTTCGAGATCAAGGATCGTGAAATCGCGACCACGGAAGACGGCGCCCGTGTCGATGTAGAAGGTGTTGCCGAGGCTCGTGAAGCGCTCGACCGGCGTGTGACCGACAACTACGGCGCGAACGCCAGCGACCGATTCAACTTCCATGGCGGTGATGCGCTCGCGTGACCACAAGGCGGCTTCGATGATTGCCTTGCGCAGCGAGTTCGACAGTTCCGGCGTCCCCAGAACTTCGATGAAGTCTTGCCATGACGGGAAGGGGCATTCGGCGTGGACGATGCCCACCAAGCCGCCCGACGTCTCCACGTCCAGCGCGAGCGGCAGGGCAGAGAAGTAGTCGGCGAACAACTGCCGCACCGCAGGCGGGTTGCTCACGTTCCACGCACCACCGTTCATGGTGTAGTTCGTCGCATCCATGTTTCCGCGCGGCCAGCGGATCGCCATGTCTTCGTGGTTGCCGCGAACGGCATGGAACCATGGCTTATCCAGCCACTCCAGCGCGAGGTCCGACTCGGGGCCGCGATCAACCAGATCGCCGACGCTGAACAAGCGGTCGCATGCTGGATTGAAGCCGATGGTGTCGAGATGCGCTTGCCGGCGGCTAAAGCAACCATGGATATCTCCAACGGCCAGATCGCGACCGGTGGCGTTGCGCTGGAAATGGCGGATCATCGTCATCACCGCCCCCAAGGCACGCCTTCACACAGGCGCCATTTCGAATACAGGTAGTCGGTGTAGCCCGTGAGATCGCCGTCGGGGATGCCGTAGCGGTGCGAGCGGTCGCGCTCGGCCGGGGTCATGGCCCAGTAGACGCGGTGGCCGGCAGTGTTGCGGCCTGTGCGGAGTTGGAAGTTGTCGACGGCCTTGTTGCACAACCGTTCAAGACGTGCGGGCGTCGATTTGAAGAGATGGACGAGATCGTCAATCGTGAACTGCTCGCCAGCGCGCAGGGTCAGGTCGTGGACAAGCTGAACCATGCGGACGGCGCGGGGCTTTTCTGCTGGGGCTCTCATGCGGCGGCCATCTCCGTGCGTTTGCGAACTTGTCGCGTTGCTGCATCGACTTGGCCGACGGTGCAGAGCATCAGTTGATCGAACCAAAGGTCGAGTGCTTCGCGGATGTCGCGGATCGCGTCACCGTCGAAGCCGAGGCGACCGGTGCGCTCGAAGCGTTCGCGGGTGCGCATCATTCCGTCGTTCGCCGCCAGCAGGACCGGCATGATTTCTTCGCCTACGCCGGTGCGGGTGAGTTCCAGCGCGTGGTTCATGGCGCTAGCGATCGTGTTCCAGTCGCTAGCGGCGCCAAGTCCCTTGCTGATGGCATCCAGCGCGGAGAGCACAGCGAGGCGAAAGAGATCAGCGTCGCCGTCCTGCATCTGCGATGCACGGGCAGATTCCAAGGCACGCGTCGCTTGCTTCTGTGCGAGCGGCCGGTACGCCTTGCGCGGCTTTCTTGTCGTTCCCATCACCGTTTTCCCCTCAACCAATCACGCCGCGCCTGAGATTGCTCGGCGGGCAACGCATCGAACTTCTCGCAGTCACGCGGCCACGTCACGTTCACGAACCTGCCGACCATCGGCTCGAAGTCGCAGTGACCGGAACCGGCGCGCGCTTGGTCTTTGTCGGCCTTCATGTCGCAACTCTTGCAGTCGATGCATTCAGGCATAGCGAAGTAATTAGCACTATGCGAAGACATTCGCAGTATAGATAAAACTTGGGCAGATGGGTAGTGGTTTTTGCATTAGTCAACCAATCCCTTTGCTCGTCTCGGAGCGGCTGGCGGCGTGTACCCCCGCTGCAGGTCATGGAATGCCGTGTGCTCGCCCTGATAGGCCAGCGGCACCATGCCCGTCTCACCTTGGCGCTGCTTGCCGATCAGAACCTCGCAGATGCCCTTGGCTTGGCTGTTCGGGTCGTAGACCTCATCGCGGTACAGGAACATGATCGTGTCCGCGTCCTGTTCGATTTCGCCGGAGTCTCGCAGGTCGGCCATGCCGGGGCGCTTATCGGCTCTGTTCTCTAGTCCGCGGTTGAGCTGGGCCAGCGCGATGATGGGAATGTCGAGTTCCTTTGCCAAGGCTTTCAGGCCGCGCGAATAGCTGCCGACTTCCTGGTTGCGGTTCTCGCTCGGGCCGCCAGTCATAAGGCCGAGATAGTCGACTACCAGCAGGTTGAGCCCGTGCTTGCGCTTCACGGTGCGGGCCTTGCTGCGAACCTCCAGCAGCGTGAGTGCCGGCTGATCGTCCAGGTACAGATTCAGATCCGTGATCTTGTGCGCCGCGACCGTGAAGCGCTGCCAATCCTCATCGGTCATCTTTTCCGGCTGCCGCAGATGCTGCATGTGGATACGGCCCAGCGCAGCGATGTTCCGATCATGCAGTTGATCGCGGGGCATTTCCATGGAGAGCACAAGGGCGCTGTAGTCGATCGCCACGTTGCGGGCAATGCCGAGCGCGAATGCCGTCTTGCCCATGGCCGGGCGGCCGGCCGCAATGATCAATTCGCCGCCGCGCATGCCGCCGCCGAGCTTGTCGTCAAGGTCACGGAAACCGGTCGGGATCGCCTTGATCTTGCCCTCGGAAGCTTCCTGCAGCCGGTCGATGTAGTTGCCCAGGTCATCGCTCGCCTTGATCGGCTCGCTCTTGACGCGCTCTTGCGCCAGGTTCTCGAGCTTGGACTGGATGCGATCGACCACAATCCGCGCCTCATCCGCACCCGTCACCATCTCGGGCACGTCGGCGGCCAAGGCCAGGAGCTGGCGCTTGACGGCCTTGTCACGCACCATCGCGGAATAGCGCTTGATGTTGGCAGAGCTGGGCGTCGATTGCGCCAGCGCGTTCAGGTAGGACAGTCCACCGATGTGCTCCGCATCACCTTTGGCGGCGAATCGCTCATAGACCGTCACAACGTCGGCAGGCTGGCCGGCAGTTATGAGTTCGCAGATGGCACCAAAGACCGCAGCATGGTCGGCGCGGTAGAAGTGCTCGCGGCCCAGGCCTTCTACGCGGTCGATCGCGTCGTTGTCGAGCAGCAGGGCGCCGAGGATGGATTGCTCGGCTTCGATGGAATGGGGAACGTCCCGAGTGTCGGTGTGGCTCATGCGGCCTTCTTTGCGTGGTAGGTCTTGGCTTGAATGCCTTGCGTCGTGAGTTCGTACGAGCCATCAGGCTTGGCGTACCAGAGCTTGTAATAGCCCTTCTTCACGTAGTTCAGGAGGTGCTGGCGCCAGTTGGCCTGCATGCGAGAAGCCTTTTCGCCCTCGCCTAGGTGCTCTTCTTTGAACGACTCCCAGCAGAGCTGGACGAACTCCATCGGCAGCCCAGTGGCCTCTACGTAGTCGATGAGGGGCTTGTACTCGCTGATCGCCTTTTCCCCAGCCTGCGCGCAGCGCTCAATGAAGGTCTTGAGCGAGACACGTGTTTTGCGTTCTCGCTTTGGTTTCTTTGCAGAAGGGGAGGCATCCCCCTCGTCGCCGCTAGGCGATGGGGGGTTAGGGGGGTTGTTTACATGGTTACTGGTTACTGGATACTGAATAGCTTTTGGTTTGGGTTCCTCTTGGGTATCCGAGGGGAAACCCACTGGGTTTTCGTTGGGCTTCTTCTTCGGAGGGCGACCGCCGGATTTTCCGTTGATCCGGTTCTTCTCGACCTGCTTGCGATACGCGGCAATCTGCTCCTCAATCTTTTCCTGAAACAGTCTGCCGTCGGCCACCTCGAAGAACTCCGACGCGACTTTGCGAACCGCTTCGCGCTCAAGTTCCGAGAGTGCGCCGGCGATGCGGCACAGCGTTTCGAGATCAGACGGCAGCGCCTTTTCGGTGGCGTAGTAGTAGTCCACCAGATCGTTGTACGCACCTCTCTCGGTCAGATTCAGGTGGCGCGTTGCGCTGGAAAAATCCCCGACGTTTTTGCTGAAATACTTCATCTCGCCACCGGTCTGGGATTTGTTTCGCATACCCACAAAAAACCCAGTGGGTTATGTGTGGGTAAAGTATCGACGCGAGCAGGGGCCATTACCGCGCCCCTTTCGCCCGAAGCATCGCCGCCAGCGACTGGCACAAGGTGTGTACCTGGGCCTGCTTTGCGCCCTTGGACTTCAGCTTGACGATGTTGCGTGCCATGGCGTCCTGCTGGGCATGCAGCTCCGGCTTCGGGTTGAATAGGTCTCTTTTCATGGGATTACCCCCAATCATGCAAATAGCGGCGGCCGAAGCCGCCCGCGAAGATATGAAGCCAGCAATTTTGGGCGAATACATTCGCACTGGCGACAAATTTTTTGATTACTTCTTTAGGACAAGCTCGGGCATCTGATCCGCGACCTTGAACTCAGCGCTAGTGCCCTTGGTGGCCTTCTCCAAACGCCGTGCCAGCTTGATTCCGATCTTGTTGCGGCACTTGCTGACGAGCAGAGTGCCGAGGGTTGTATCGGCCTTTTTCAATACCCGCGCTCTCTCCGCATGGCGTCTTGCGCGCTCCTCTTTGCTGATGGGCGCTTTGTTCGCGGTTGTAGTGGCGACAAGCCATTCAGACAGATTCATGAGGTTCTCCCTCCGTTGTGAAGATGCCAATATATTAGCACGCTGGAGCATTGGCATTGCGCACATGCATTGACAACGGATGGGCAGCCCCTAAAATTCTGGAATGGACATCAAAAATATTCGCAACAATCCTGACGACGCGCGCGCTGGAGGATCTACCGCGGCGCGCTGGCCTAGTTTTGGGCAAGGAAAGACGAGGGGTATGGATATCAGCACCATCCGCCGCATGAATGTCCGCATCCTGGAGCGCGAGGCCGGGAGCCTCGCCAAGTTGGCGGAGATGGCCGGCACCAAGGAAAATTACCTGTCTCAGTGCACCAGCAAGCTACCGGCTCGCAACATAGGGAATGATGTGGCGCGACGCCTGGAGAGTGGGATGGGGAAGCCATACGGGTGGATGGATGAGTCACATGTCACCCAGCAGCACCTTATGGTCGCGCGGTTTCTGTACGACAAAATGATTGAGATGACAACTTCTCGGCTTCATTCCCTAGTCGAAGTTCTTGATTTGGTGGATAGTGCAGAGCGGGAAGGTTCTCTGGGCCATATCGACTTAGCCGATCAATCAGACAGTACAGACAAGGAGGGGGTAGTAACCCTAAAAGACAATGCAGCAACAAGCAAAAGCCAAAGTGTTTCCCCTCTTCCGAGGCGGCGCAAGTGAAGACCCCAGCGAGCAGCTGAGGGAAATCGCAGACGATCTCGAAGCTGGGCGGATCAGAGGTGTCGTCATCTCTTACGTGAGAGATGACGGTGAGGTGGGGTACAAGCTGATGGGGGCGCTTGCCAAGACGAGCAATCTTGGCAACGCCATCGGGATCATCGGCGAACTGAAAAGGAGAGTCGAACTCCTTTTTTCAGGCACATGATGCGAATGCATTCGCAAAATGCTTGACTATGTGCGCCGTATGCGCTAGTATTTGTGTAGGTTAGAAGTTGCTTTGCCGGCAGCGAAGAGACATTCCCCAAAAGAGCCCGATATCGTTCGGGCTCTTTGCGTTTCTGAGCCTAGAAATTGACTCTACGCTCGTTCTTGGTGCGCCCGTGCTGCACGTTTGTAATATCTGCTTAAAACAAAACAAAACCCCACTCTGTGGTGGGGTCGCGTTTTCCTCCGCCCGGCGCTGAGCATCCCCTGGAGTTGCCCCTGTAACTCAGGACACGCGGACACCGTTAGGTTGATGACACCGCATTACGCCTGAACTCGCGAGGCGAGCGGTATTTCAGGGCTTTGTGCGGGTGGCGCTCATTGTAGTGTTCAAACGCGATTGCCAGACGCGAGAGCGCTGTTGGTGCGTCAGACTTGTCCATATAGGCGACGTAATTGTGCTTCATGGTCTTCACGAACGATTCCGCCATGCCATTGCTCTGCGGCGAACGGACCGGTGTGGTCAGCGGCTCAAGACCCAGTTCGCGAGCGAAGCTGCGCGTGCGGTGGTCGATGTAGGCCGAGCCGTTGTCCGTCAGCCATTCAATGGGCTGCGCGGCCTGCGTGGTGCCGAAGCGCTGTTCGACGGCGGCCAGCATCACGTCGCGCACCACATCACCGCTATGCCCGCCGGTCGTTGCTGCCCAGCTAATCGCCTCGCGGTCGCAGCAGTCCAGCGCAAACGTCACGCGCAGCGGCGTACCATCGTCGCACCGGAACTCGAAGCCATCGGAGCACCAGCGGGTGTTGCTGCGGTCCACCGCAACGCGACCGTCATGTCGCCGCTTATCTCGCCGCACGCCAGGGCGGCGCAGCAGCAACTGATGCTCCCGCATGACCCGATACACGCGCTTGACGTTGATGCACGGCGCACCGCTCTGCTCCCGACTGCGGCGCAGCAGCGCCCAGACACGGCGGTAGCCGTAGGTGGGAAGGTGCGCCACATGGGCCTGAATCTCCTCGACCAGCCCGGCATCGTTGGTCACGCGGGCACGGCGACCATCGCGCCAGTCGGACGAGCGAGCTCGCTTCACCGCCACGGCAGAGCGCGCCACGCCGAGAACTTCGCAGACCGTCTTCATCGGTCGTCCCCCGGCAGCAAGGGCGAGCGCGCAATCAGGTTTTTTGAACGGCCCCATTCCACGGCTTCTTTCAGGATTTCGACCTCCAGCGTCTTCTTCCCGAGTAGCCGTTGCAGTTCCTTGATTTCCTTGATGGCGGCGGCCAGCTCAGATGCCGGCACAACGGTTTCGCCTGCCTTCACCGCCGCCAGACTGCCTTCCTGGTATTGCTTGCGCCAGCCAAACACTTGGTTGGCGTTGACGCCGTGCCGACGTGCAACGGCCGACACCGATGCTCCCGGCTCCAATGTTTCCTGCACGATGGCGATTTTTTCTTGCGCCGTGCGCCGCCGACGGCGCTCCGGCTCGGTCAGAATTTCGATGCTTTCCACGTAATGACTAGGCTTACTGATAGGCACAAGACTATCCCTTATTTTAAGAGAGTCCTCGTGTCCTCAGATACGTGGGGCCGCTCCATCCCCGTTCTACGCGACCCCTGCGCCGGTTTAAGGAGTCGCGCTCAAACTCTTCTATCTGTATCTCCGGGCGCTCGATGCTGCCTGGCGCTGAGTTCTTGATGCGCGCTATTCGTCACTGATCATCTCCCTGCCGGGGAATCCGGCGAATCTGCTAATTAGCCTGCTGATGCGTGCGACTATAGATAATGCATTAGCAGAAAGCAACTGTATTCGCACATGCGTTGCGCAAAGCGCACACTGCCTCTAGCGAGGCGCTTCATCCAATCGCCGAAACTGCGGCCAGCGCCGTTGAACGCGAACACGCTTCGCACGGGTCGCGGCGATTGGATGAGGTGCTGGCTGCGTGCGCGCGGCCACCATGCTCTAGCCGGTGAGATAGCGAACCCCGGCGAATCTGTGCGCACAGAGAGCTGACGGTGCCGGGATGGCACGCCGGAGAACGTAACCGGCTGCTCAAAGAGATGTGTGACGGAACACGTAGTTCGGGTGCCTCAAGGGGCGCGCGTTCAAGCCGTGACAGTCGGGAAAGACCGGCACCTTCAAGACAAGGTCTGCGCGGGGATCGTCCGGAAGTGCCCCTGTGCCGATGCGGAGTCATGACCCGCTGGGCGACGGGCCTTGTCTTGAGGGTAACAGCCGGGAAGCGCGCATATCGCCGTAGGGTGCAACGCCTAATGCGGCGTCGGCAAGGTTGCCGACCGAAAGACGCAATTCCCGCCGCCACGCAGCCCGTCAGCCATTGGAGGCAGGAGCTAGTGGATTCCCTCAACCTTTTTCGCCTCATTAACTCAGCGGTCAGAGTGCCCGCCTGTCTAGTGGGAATTCGGGTTCGATCCTCCCATGGGGCGCCAGATTATTGCCATGTAGCTCAGTTGGTAGAGCGGTGCACTGTTAATGCACTGGCCGGTGGTTCGATCCCACCCTTGGCAGCCAGTTATTGCGGTATGGCGCAGCGGTAGCGCAACGGGCTCATAACCCGATGGTCAGTGGTTCGATTCCACTTGCCGCAACCAGTCCTCCCCTCGCGCTCTGCGCGATTTGGCTCGTGCTGATCGAGCCGTTTTCTATTCCAGCATGTCCCGGCCACAACGCACCTTCCAGGATGACGAGAGCATCCCCGGTTACAGCTCGCACGCTGTTTTGCCGCTCCTGTATGACCAGGAGGGGGAAGACGAGGTGGTCGGGGAGATTGGGCGAGAAGGGTGTTTGCACCCGGATGGGGTGCAGAAGTGATTATGGACAGCGATGCAACGATTGAGCGCGAGCCAAAGGCGTGACTATGCCAATCGAGTCTATCAAGGCAGAGGTTTCTGTCGCCTGGTGGGTGCGCTGGTATATCCGCGCGCTGATCCTGCTGACCCACCTTGGCGTGAAGCCGGACATGGAGCGCGTCGGCGAGCGGATCAAGAGGGGCGTTCGGGCTCGGCTGGTTTCTGTACCAAGCGTGTGACTAGCTGCTCTCAGAAGTGGGGTAGCTCAGTGATTCGAGAGCATGGGGCATATGGCCATCCGCCAGAACCCTAGGGCGCTGGTTCAATTCCAGCCCTCACTTCTAAGAGCAATACATGGGAATCAAAATGGCGCAGCCAAAGAAAGCCGCGCCGGACTGGGAGCGCATTGAGGCGGAATACCGGGCCGGCGTTTTGTCGATCCGGGAAGTTGCCGCTCAGCACGGAATTACCGATACCGCGATCCGCAAGCGAGCAGCCCGAGATGGTTGGGCGCGCGATCTCAGCAAACGCATACAGGACAAGGCCGAAGCGCTGGTTCGCACGGCCGAGGTTCGCAGTCAGGTTCGCACGGAAAGCGCGAACTCGGATCGCCTCATTGTTGAGGCCAACGCCGAGGTCATCGCCAATATCCGTCTCTCGCACCGGAAGGACATTAGCCGGTCGCGGACCTTGGCGATGGCGCTGCTCGGTGAGTTGGAGCAGCAGACCGGCAATCTGGACTTGTTCGAGAAGCTGGGCGAACTGCTGCGTGCCCCGGACGACAAGGGCATGGACCGCCTGAACGATCTGTACCAGAAGATCATTTCGACGCCTGGCCGCATCGACGGCATGAAGAAGCTCGCCGAAACGTTGAAGAATCTCATCGGGCTGGAGCGCGAAGCCTACGGGCTGAAGGTCGGAGAGGATGGCGGCGGCGAAGATGTCCCGACCAACCTTGATCACTTCTATGGAGCAAACTAGCCGACCGACGTTGAATCCGGCGCTGCGTGAATTCTGGGGCGCTAAGACAGTCAACGGCCGACCGGTTCGCAACCGCGTTCTTTATGGCGGCCGGGCATCTTCGAAGTCGTGGGATGCCGCGGGGTTCGCGACATATCTGGCGAGCAACGCCAAGCTGCGCTTTCTCTGCGTCCGGCAGTTTCAGAACAAGATTGAGGAGTCGGTCTATACCCTCCTCAAGCACCAGATTGACCGATTCGGGCTGAATAGCCAGTTTCGGGTGCTCGACAACAAGATCATCGGGCGCAAAACGGGCGCTGAGTTCCTGTTCTACGGTCTCTGGCGCTCGATTGATGAAATCAAGTCGTTGGAGGGCATTGACGTCCTCTGGATCGAGGAAGGCCACAACCTCACTGAGGATCAGTGGAAGATTCTTGAGGCGACGATTCGAAAGCAAGGCTCACAGGTTTGGATCGTCTTCAACCCGCGGCTTGCGACTGATTTCGTCTACAAGCGGTTCGTCGTCAATCCGCCGCCTGGCACGCTCGTCCGTCGGATCAATTACGACGAGAACTCGTTTCTCTCCGAGACCATGCTTGCCGTCATCGATGCCGCCAAGGCCGAAGACGAAGACGAGCATGCGCACATCTATCTGGGTGTGCCAAAGGATGACGACGATAGTTCGATCATCAAGCGCTCATGGATCATGGCCGCGCTTGATGCGCACAAGGCTCTCGGCTTTGAGGCATCCGGCGCCAAGCGAATCGGCTTCGACGTCGCGGATTCTGGCGCGGACAAGTGTGCCAATGTGTTTGCACATGGCTCGGTCGTTTCCTGGTTGGACGAGTGGAAGGCCGGCGAGGATGAGCTGCTGAAGTCCTGCGGCCGCACATACGCCGCCGCGAAAGAGCGCGACGCCCAGATCATCTACGACTCGATCGGCGTCGGCGCCTCTGCCGGCGCGAAGTTCAAGGAAGTCAACGAGACATCGCCCGACCGATTCCCGGTGCGCTACGAGAAGTTCAACGCGGGCGCGGCCGTGTGGGAGCCTGAGCGCGACTACCAGCCGAACGTGAAGAACAAGGACATGTTTGCCAATCTGAAGGCGCAAGCTTGGTGGATGCTGGCCGACCGGTTCCGCAACACGTTCAACGCCATTCGCCGCGGGCAGCAATTCACGGATGACAAGCTCATCAGCATTGCATCGGACTGTCCGCATCTGGACCGCCTGATCGATGAACTGGCAACGCCCAAGCGCGACTACGACAACAACGGCCGCGTGAAAGTGGAGAGCAAGAAGGATCTCGCCAAGCGCGAGATCGCCTCGCCCAACCTCGCTGACGCATTCGTCATGTGCTACGCACCTGGCGGCAACAATTTGGATGTGTGGGCCAAACTGGCCGGTTAAGGAAACCATCAAGTGGCAAAGTCACGTCGAAACAATCGTTCTGGCGTGACGCAGACGCGCGACAGCTTTACCAATGCGCAGGCGCAGCTAGGGTGGGGCACCAACAACCAGGCCTCGGCCTCGCAATACACGCTCTCCTACCAGAGCCGTAACCGCATCCAGATGGAGGCGGCGTATCGGTCGAGCTGGATTGTCCGCGCTGCCGTTGACGCCATCCCTGAGGATATGACCCGCTGCGGGATCGAAATGTCGGGCATCGATCCGGATGAGATCACCGCGCTCGAGAACGACATGACGAGCCTGGGCATCTGGGATCGTCTGTGCGAGAACGGCAAGTGGGCGCGGTTGTATGGCGGCTCTCTGGCCGTGATGCTGATTGAGGGACAAGATCTTTCAACGCCGCTGCGCCCGGAAACGGTAGCGAAAGGGCAGTTCAAGGGCCTGCTTGTTCTTGACCGCTGGATGATCTCGCCGCCCGTTGGTGATGTTGTGACGGAATATGGCCCCGACATGGGGCGACCGGTCTTCTACAACGTCATCGCGGACTACGCAGCGATCCCGAAGGCCAATATCCACTATTCGCGTGTGATTCGATTGGATGGTGAAGACCTGCCGTTCTATCAACGCGTTGCTGAGAACGGCTGGGGCCTGTCGGTCATTGAACCGCTGTGGGATCGCTTGATATCGTTTGACAGCGCGACGGTCGGCGCAGGCCAGCTGGTCTACAAGGCGCACCTCCGGGTGATGAAGGTCAAGGGCCTACGCGACATCATCGCGATGGGCGGCCCTGCGCTCGCCGGCCTGAAGGCACAGATCGAGTTCACGCGGCTGGCGCAGACCAACGAGGGCATGACGGTTCTTGATGCTGACGATGATTTCGCTACGCATCAGTACTCGTTTTCTGGTCTGCCGGATGTACTGATCCAGTTCGCGCAGCAGCTTTCGGGCGCGACTGGCATCCCGCTGTCTCGCCTGTTCGGTCAATCGCCGAGTGGCCTGAGCGATACCGGTGAGGGTCCGCGGCGTCAGTACCACGAGAAGGTCCACCAGAAGCAAGAAAAGGAACTGCGCACGTCGCTGCAGCGCCTGCTGTCGGTGATGTCGATGTCGACGCTCGGGAAGCCGCTGGATGAGGGCTTTCAGTTCACGTTCCGCACGCTGGACGATGCTCCGGAATCCGAGAAGGCCGACATCTCGACAAAGAAGGTAGACGCGATCACGAAGGCCGTAGATGCACAACTCCTGAAGCCATCAACGGCTATGAAGGAATTGAAGGCATCCGCGCCAGTGACTGGCATGTTCGGGAACATCACGGATGAAGAGATCGCCGAGGCCGAGGAGCAGGAGAAGAACGCTCCGCCACCTGGCGAGATGGATTTGCCCGATGTCTCCGGCCTGACCGGTGATTCGGGCAGCGCCCTGAGTTGGCTGAAACGGTTTCGCCGCAAATGATCCTCACCCTTGACCGCAAGCGCGACCGCAATCCGGTCAAGACAGCCAGGATCGAACAGCGGTACGCCGGCCAGCTTCGAAAGGTTGCTGAACAGGTTGGGTCAATCATCCGACCATTCCAGCCCGGCGACATCAGCCAGGTGCCGACGATCCAGCAATTGCTGAACGCCTACGCCGACATGCTCAAGGGCTGGGCGACGCAGACGGCGAGCAACATGCTGATGGATGTGGCACTGCGCGATGAGCAGGCATGGCAGATGATGGCGAAGGAATTGTCGCGCGGGCTGCGTGAAGAGATTCGCAATGCGCCGACTGGCCAAGTGATGAAGGCGTTGCTGGCCGAGCAGGTCACGCTGATCCAGAGCATCCCGCGCGAAGCGGCGCAACGTGTTCATGAGTTGACCCTCAAGGGGCTGGAGGACTCGACTCGCGCCAACGAGATCGCCAAGGAAATCATGGCATCTGGCGAAGTCGCGGCATCGCGCGCGACGCTCATAGCCCGCACCGAGACCGCAAGAACCGCATCTGTCCTGACACAAGCGCGAGCCCTGCACATCGGCTGCACGCATGCGATATGGCGAACCAGTGGCGACGGAGCAGTGCGAAAAGCGCACCGCGAGATGAACGGCAAGACGTTCTCTCTGAGCGATCCGCCATTACTGTCGGATGGAACCAAGACGTTCCCCGGCCAGATATTCAATTGCAGGTGCTTTTTTGAGCCAGTGCTGGTTGATTAAAGATTTGACGCTACAATGAGCGAGGCCCCGAACGACTGCGAATCGTCCGAGGCCTCTAACCACAACCTGATCAAGCGAGGATCACGGCCATGGCTGGCGCCATTGTAGCTCAATTCCCTGTCGTGTCCCGCGCGGAGGCGAAGGCTCAGGGACTGAAGCAGTATTTCACCGGGAATCCCTGCAAAAAAGGGCACATCTCCCCACGCCTCACGAAATGCACTCACTGCGTCCAGTGCGAGGCTGAGCGCGCTGTTGCTCGGAAGCCGAAGAAGCAAGAATATCGCAAAGCAAATGCAGAAAGGATTGCGGAATATTCTGCCGCTTACAGGGCCGCTAATCCAGAGCGCGTAGCCCAATGGAATCGCGAAGCCCGCGAGAGGATGGGGCGGGACGCATGGATTCTTAGAGCCAAGGTGTGGCGGGAGGAAAATCACGCTCGCGCATTGGAGTATGACCGCCAGTATCGAATCAACAACCCGGAAAAGGTCAAAGAGGCTCGGCGCAAATGGAATCAGGCGAATCCGGATGCCGTCGTAGCATTGCGGAATCGACGGAAGGCGAAGAAGGCGGCGGGCGGGAATTACACGACGAAGCAGATAATCGAGTTGCATAAGCGTCAGCGCTATCGTTGCGCTTCGTGCGGGCGCTCCACGAAGAAGGAGCGCCACGCCGACCACATCATCCCGCTCAAACTCGGCGGCTCCAACGATATCACCAACATCCAGATATTGTGCCCGTCGTGCAATTTGCGAAAAAACGCAAAGCACCCAATAGATTTCGCGCAAGAGAACGGAAAACTCTTGTAAGCGTTATACCGATCATGACAAGCCCGCCGCATGCGGGCTTTTTTATTGCCCATACCAAATGTCCCACGCGTGCCAATGCAAAGCTTGCGTGAGTAAGCGCGCTCCCACGAAAGACGCAATCACGGCCAGCGGCATCCTGACAACCGAGCAAATCGGCCCGAAACAATCGCTGACGGTCGCCGGATTTTTGCTCTGTCAGGACGTGCCAATCGCTCGGATCGGCGTGCAGGAATACGCCGATATTGAATTGCCCGACATAGAACCGGGTGACGACGGAATCATTCTCGTTGAGCGCCACGAAGACGATGTGTTCGATCCCGAGTCGATGGCGTCATTCGAAGGCGTGCCGGTCACGATCGAGCATCCACGAGAGCCCGTCACCCCCGACAACTGGGCTGTCTATGCCAAAGGAACCGCGCACAACATCCGCCGTGGCGAAGGCGAGATGAGCGACTTCCTGATGGCGGACCTTCTCATCATGGATAAGGGCGCGATTCACGACGTCCAGACCAAGCGGCTGCGTGAAATATCCAATGGATACGACGCCGCCTATTCGCAGATTTCGCCTGGACGCGCGAGACAGACCGACATCGTCGGAAATCACGTAGCGATGCTTGCTGGTTCCGCTCGGTGCGGTGAGGCATGCAGCGTCCAAGATTCACTTCCCTCCAAAGGAGCAACCCCCATGGCAACAAAGAAAGGCGCCGAGTCCCTCAAGGACAAGTTGCGCAAACTCTTCATGACGCGCGACTCGGAAGCCTTCGAAAAGGCGCTCTCCGAAGAGGTGCAGGACGAAGACGGCATGGTCAAGAACGTGCCCGACATCCACATCCACGTTCCCGGCGCCGAGAAAATCGGCGGCAACGAAACGCACGATGAAGACGAGCCGACCGATCCCATGGCGAAGGTCATGGATGCGATTAAATCGGTGGCCGATTCGGTCGCCGCGATCGGCGAACGCGTTTCGAAGCTGGAAGGCGCAAATACCGGTGATTCGCTTGAGGAGCCTGGCAAGAACACCATCGACGGCGATGAGGAAGACGTTGATGACGACATGACCGACGACTCGGAAGAGGAAGCCGAGAAGAAGTCGACCAACGATTCCGCCTCGCTGCGCGACGAGTTCCAGGATGCCAAGGCCCGCGCCGAGATCCTGGCTCCCGGCGTGAAGCTGCCGACGTATGACGCGAAGTCCGAGCGCAAGAAGACGTCGGATTCGATCTGCGTTCTGCGTCGCCGTGCCCTGAAGGGCGCGCTCACGAACGACAACGCCGCAATCGTCAAGTCGGTTGTCGGTAACGCAGACATCTCGAAGATGACCTGCGACGCTGCAGCCATGGCGTTCAATGCCGCGTCCGAGATGGTCAAGGCCAAGAACAAGGGCGTGCGCACCACGACCGCTGATTCCGGCGCCCGCAAGGACATCAACCAAATCCACGCCGATTTCTGGGCGAAGTACAAGGTCTAAGGAGACCCCGACATGCCTTCGTTGCAAGCTTACACTTTCCGCATGCCGGCCGGTTTCGCCGGCGACCTCCAACGCGAGGAAGCGGCCACCATTGAAACCCAACAGATCGACCCGGCTACCTACCCGACCGCCTTCGGCGTGCCGGTGAAGCTGGTCAACGGCAAAGTACAGCCGATCGCAGCCGCCGACCCCGCGTCGGTGGTCTACGGTTTCAACCTGCGCGCCTATCCGATCCAAGGCAACGGCACCGACCCGCTGGGCACCTCGACCCCGCCGACCTCCGGCGTTGTGGATGTGCTGGTTCGCGGCTACTGCATGGTCGCGCTGAATGGCGCTACCGCAGCAGCCAAGAACGGCAAGGTCTACGTCCGTGTGGGCAATGCCTCGGCCGGTAAGCCGATCGGTGGCATCGAAGCCGCAGCCGACAACGCCATCGCCTCTGCTGCCTACGCCGGCAACACCGGTAACGGCACGCTGGGCACCCTGAGCGCACTCGCTGCCGCCCAGCCCGGCGCCTACAACGTCGTCTTCGTCGCCGCGACCAAGTTTGAAGTCTACGACCCGAGCGGCAAGTTCGTCGCTGTCGGCACGACCGGCGTGGCGTTCTCGAACCAAGTGCAGTTCACCATCACCGCCGGCGGCACCGCATTCGTGGCCGGCGACGGCTTCACGGTCACGGTCACGGCCAACACGGTGATCCTGCCGTTCAACACCTACTTCACCGGCCCTGCCGATGCCTACGGCGTCGCCGAAGTCGCCTGGAACCTGTAACCCCTGACGCTTAACAACGTCCCATAGCCCCGCTTCGGCGGGGCTTTTGCTTTTCTGGAGCCCAAATCAATGGACATGTCTGTTCAAAAATTCCTGAAGCGTCGGGAAGTCGCAGAGGCGTCGCGTAAGCGCATCTACACGACCGACAACATGATGACCTACGACCAGATGACGGTCGACTCGACGGGTGCATTCCTGATCGGTCAACTGGAACGTCTGGATCAGACCCTGAACGAGCCGCTGGTCGAGTTCACCTGGTCGCGCGACATCGACATCCGCACCGACGTTTCGCCGGCTGACGAGATCGCATCGTTCACCAACTCGGCATTCGCGATGGCTGGCGGCATGACGCCGGGTGGCCTGAACTGGATTTCGAACGAGGGCAACGCCATCGCCGGCCCCTCGCTGGACATCGGCAAGACCGGCCAGGCCATGCGCCTGTGGGGTGCTGAAGTCAAGTACACCGTGCCCGAACTGGTGAAGGCCCAGGCGCTGGGCATGCCGGTGGATGCGCAGAAGGTCGAGGCGATGAACCTCAAGCGCAACATGGACTTGGATCAGCTCGTCTATATCGGCGACTCCACCCTGAGCGTGACCGGCCTCATCAACAACGTGTCGGTGACGCCGACGGCGCTGCCGAACGGCGCATCGGGCTTCTCGGCATGGACGAAGAAGACGCCGGATGAAATCCTCACCGACGTCAACAACATCCTGACGACGACCTGGGCCAACAGCGGCTGGAAGGTTCTGCCGAACCGCCTGATGCTGCCCCCGGCCCAGTACGGCTACATCGCCGCTGCCAAGGTGTCGAACGCCGGCAACGTGTCGATCCTGACCTACGTGCTGGAAAACAACATCGCCACCCGCTCGGGCGTGAAGCTGGAAATCCTCCCGCTCAAGTGGCTGATTGGTGCGGGCGTGGGCGGTACGCAAGGCGTGCTCGGCACGGTTGACCGCATGGTCGCGTACAACAAGGACAAGAAGTATGTCCAGTACCCGATGACCGAACTGCAGCGCACGCCGCTGGAGTACCGCTCGCTGTTCCAGATCACGACCTATTGGGCGCGATTCGGTCAGGTGGAAGTTCGCTACTCCACCACGATGGGCTACGCGGACGGGCTGTAATCATGGCGAAGGTCATCTTGAAGAGCGCCTTCGCGCTCATCACGGACGACCACCGCCGGCACGAGTTCGCTCCGGGCGAGCAGGAAATCCCGGACGAACTCGCCGATCATTGGTACGTTTTGGCGCATTGCGAACCCAAACCGGAGGCGTATGATGCTCCGGAGGTGGTTGCGGAATCCGCCGAGACTCCCGATGAAACGGTGGAAGTCATCGAACCACGCAAGCCCGGTAGGCCTAAGAAGTCATGACCGTCACATCTGCCCAGCTACGCAGCGATTTTCCCGAGTTCGCCAACACGGCGACCTATCCGGACACGCTCGTCAATATGTGGCTGACGCTGGCCGCTTCGATGGTGAATGCATCGCGCTGGGCGGAACTGACCAACCTCGGCATTGAGCTGGTCACGGCGCATCATCTGGCGCTGTCGGCGCGAGATCAACAAGCATCTACCGTGGGCGGCATCCCTGGTGAAATCAAGGGGCCGACATCCTCCAAGTCGGTCGATAAGGTGTCCGTGTCCTACGATACGAGTGCCGTGTCGCTGACTGATGCGGGCTTTTGGGGATTGACCTCATATGGCCTGCGATTTCTGACGATCGCTCGCGCGATGGGCGCTGGCGGCTATCAGACGATCGGCAACGCAAACGGAAGCACTTCGCCAACATGAGCGCCAAGATCACGATCGACAAGCTAGGCGACGTGATCAAGGCAATCAGTGGACTGGCAAACAAGGATGTGCTCGTCGGAATTCCCGATAGCGCACCCGAGCGCACTGACACGCCCATCACGAACGCCCAGATCGGCTATGTGATGGAGACTGGATCGCCGGCGAACAACATCCCGGCGCGACCGTTTCTTGTGCCCGGCATCGCCTCGGTGCAAGACGAAGTTGCGGCGCGGCTGAGAAAGGGCGCGCTATCCGCTCTGGATGGCTCACAGACTGGCGTTGATACAGCGCTGAAACAGGCCGGCATGGTCGGGCAGAACGCCGTGAAGCAGAAGATCACGGACGGCCCATTCGCCCCGCTGTCGCCGCGCACCGTTGCGGAACGCAGGCGAGGGCGTAAAACGCAGTCCATGCGCAAGAGCGAAAAGGAATACGCGAAGCTGTTGGCGCAAGGCAAGACCGAGCAGGAAGCCCAGGATGCAGCGGGCATCAAGCCGCTGATCAACACCGGCTCCTTGCGTAACGCGGTCACATACGTGCTGCGCAAGAAGTAACCCAGCATCACCCCAAACACCAAGCCCCGCGAGTCGGGGCTTTTCCATTTCAGGATTGGCATGGCACTCCCCGCAATCGCACCGACCGGCCAGGCCGATCTGCCGGTAAGCACCACGTCGGCCAATGTTCAGATTCCCGCTGCAGGCACGCCGACACAGGTTTTGGTATCGAACCTCGGCCCGCTGACGGCGTATGTTGTGCTCGGTACCAGCAATACGGTTGCGGCGACGGTTGATACCGGCACGCCGATTCTTCCGTACAACAGCCTGCCGATCACGCTTGGCACGAACACTTGGCTGGCTGGCATCACGCAGGGCAATAGCACGGTGCTGCGCCTCACCGCAGGAACCTGATCATGCCGTTCCTTGATGTTTCCGATGTCTTGCTCGACCCGGATTTCATGGACAAGACGCTGACGGTCACGCGCAACGCGCAGACAGTCGGCAATGACGGTAATTCGGTCATCACCTCCACGACGACGCCGTTCTATGGCGTGGTGACGAGCCTGAGCGGTTCTGTGCTGCACCGCGTCGCAGAAGGCGAGCGCATCAGCGACACGATCACGATCCACTCGCAGTTCAAGCTGATCGACGGACAGTCGGGCTATGACGCCGATGTCATCAACTGGCAGGGACTGCAGTGGACCGTGACGAACGTGAATGACTATTCGACGTTCGGTAAGGGCTTTGTGTCGGCGACCTGCACTCTCAAGCAACTCTCAGGCTAACCCATGGCGAACGATTCCAGCACTGGCGGCTATTTGTCGCCAGCCGTGGCGTCGCCGCCTCTCGAAGATGATGCGCTGACGGCGATCTTTCAACAGATGATCGTCGGCATCACTGGCCTGCCCGGCAACATGGTGCGCCCGCGGTGGCAGCCTAACCCACCGAAGCAGCCTGAGCCTTTTACAAACTGGTGCGCACTCGGCATCGCAGTCCAGACCTTGGACGATGGGCCAGCAATCACTCACAACGGCGCAGGTAACGGCTCGGACACGTACATCCGCCACGAGCAGATAGACGTGCTGGCGTCGTTCTACGGCCCGGCCGCCATGCAGTACGCGCAGTTGCTTTCCGATGGCTTGGCTATCCCGCAGAACCTTGAGGCACTGAAGGCGCAGGACATGAACAACGTCGATACCGGACCGATCCGGGCGGCACCTGACCTGATCAACGAGCAATGGATCAGGCGGTATGACGTCGAATTGACGTTTCGCCGCAAGATCACACGCAGCTACGCAGTGCTCAACATCCTGTCTGCACAAGGCACGGTCCAGACCAATACGGTTACTGGCCCGATCAGTTCCCAGTAACCCGACTCACCCCTTCGACAGCCCCGCCACTGAGCGGGGCTTTTCATTTGGAGCGCCCACATGGCGAACACCCTGCCGGTCTCGCGGCTCATCAACGTCACGATCAACATGTCGCCGCAGGCGGCGCAAGGTGCGAACCTGAACACGGGCCTCATCATGGGCGCGTCGTCGGTCATCGACACTGGCGAACGCTTCCGTTCGTATGCCTCGGCTGCAGCCGTTGGCACGGATTTTGGCCTGACAGCGCCCGAATACCTCGCGGCAAGCCTGTACTTCCAGCAAGTTCCGCAGCCCTCGACTCTGCTGGTCGGTCGTTGGGCCAAAGCGGCAACGTCAGCCAAGCTGAAAGGCGGCCTGCTGTCAGCTGCTGCACAGGTGATGTCCAACTGGACGACCGTCTCGAATGGCGGTTTCAACATCACCATTGACGGCACGGTGAAGAACATCACCGCGCTCGACTTCACGGCTCAGACGAACCTGAACGGCGTTGCCTCGGTCATTTCGACGGCGCTCGGTGCATCGGGTTCGTGCGTGTGGAACGCGGGCTACAGCCGCTTCGAAATCACGAGTTCGTCGACGGGCGCGGGTACGGCCGCAAGCGGCACGATCACGTTCAGCGGCGTCCCGGCCAATAATGACACGGTGACGGTCGGCGGTACGGTCGTTACGTTCGTGACGGGCACCCCGACTGGCAATCAGGTTCAAATCGGCGGCACGGCCGCGCAGACGGCGGCAAACCTGCAGACGTTCCTGCAAGCCTCTGCTGACGTCAACATCGCCAAGTGCAAGTACTCAACGAACCTAGCCGTCACGACCATCACGTACGCGTCGGTCGGCACGGCTGGCAACGCTTTCACGCTGGCGAAGACTTCGACCAACATCACGGTATCCGGGGCGACGCTGACTGGTGGCGTCAATGCCTCGACGCTGACCTATGCAACATCGCCGGCTGGCGGTCAGGACGTCTCGACTCAGCTTGGCTTGGTGACGGGCATTGCATCGGTTCCGGCTAACGGCGTGAACGCAGAGCAGCCGGTCGACGCAGTGTCGGCAATGATCGGCTATGCCGGTACGCAGTTCCTTGGCATCGCCTTCGCTGACACGAGCATCACCAACATGCAGCATCTGGCCGTGGCTGCGTTCATCGAAGCGGACCAGAAGCACCTGTATGGCGCGACGTCGCAGGAACCTGCCGCGGTCGATCCGACGCAGACCAGCGACCTCGGGTATCAGCTCGCGCAGCTTGGCTACAAGTACAGCATCGCGCAGTACTCGAGCACCAGCCCGTACGCCGTGGCATCCCTGCTCGGTCGCCTTCTGACCGTGAATTTCAACGGCAACCGGACGACGATCACGCTGGATTTCAAGACGGAGCCGGGCATCGTCGCCGAGTCGCTGAACACGACGCAGGCGAATGCGCTGGATGCGAAGCGCTACAACTACTTCGTCAACTTCGACAACTCGACGGCCATCATCCAGACGGGCGTCACGCCGAGCGGCATCTTCATCGACTCGATCTACAACTCGATCTGGTTCCGCAACCGCGTGCAAACGGATCTGTACAACGCGCTCTATCTGAGCCCGACGAAGATCCCGCAGACCGACGCAGGCAACCAGCAACTGGCTGCCGTGATGGAAAAGGCTGGCGACGCCGCGCTGAACAACGGCTACGCAGGCCCGGGCGTTTGGACCAGCGCTGGCTTCGGGGCGCTGAACCAAGGCGACACGTTGTCGAAGGGCTATTACGTGTACACCCCGCCGATCTCGTCGCAATCGACCTCCGACCGCCAGGCTCGCAAGTCTGTGCCGTTCCAAATGGCGCTGCTCGAAGCTGGGGCAATCCACAGCGTCCAGCTCACCGTCAACGTCACTCGATAAGGTAATCCATGAGCGCGTATTCCTTTAAGGACGTCACCGCGACGTTCGTTGGGCCGACTGGCGTTTTCTCGCTCGGCTATGGCTCGGCCAATGCCGAAGAGGGCATTGAGATTGTCATGAACGGCGACAAGAACACCATGACGGTCGGCGCTGATGGCGAGGTGATGCACAGCCTGCATGCCGACAAGTCGGGCACCGTGACTGTCCGACTGCTCAAGACCAGCCCACTCAACCAAAAGCTGATGGCGACCTATGACGCCCAGTCTATTTCGGGTTCGCTTTGGGGCAACAACATCATCACCATCTCGAACACGGCAGTCGGCGACCTACATGTCGCTCGATCGTGCGCGTTCAAGAAAAAGCCGGACATGAAGTATGCGAAGGACGGCGACATCATCGCTTGGACCTTCGATGCCGGCAAGGTTGACTCGGCTCTCGGCACGTACTGATCGGTCTTGCGTCGGCTCAGGGTAGCTCCCGAAAAGCGCCTGTCCAGCGCCTGCCGACGCTCCTTCACCGGACAAATCTCAAGGACACGAGATGTCACTCGAATTTGAAATTGCCGGCCATCGGTATCGGGCCGAAAAGCTGGATGCGTTCAAGCAACTCCATGTTTCGCGCAAGATCGCGCCGATCATCCCCAAGCTGTTGCCGATGTTCCTGAAGTTCTCGGAACGTGGCGATGCGGTGAAGGACGACTTGGCCGGTATGGCTGAGGCATTCGAGCCACTGGCCCAGGCGCTGGCAGATATGTCGGATGTGGATTGCGAATACGTATTCAGCGCCTGCCTGGGCGTTGTATCGCGCAATCAACAGAACAACTGGGCGTCGGTCTGGAACGGCTCGCTGATGTTCGATGACATCGACATCGGCGTGATGGTGCAGATCGCATCGAAAGTCATTTGGGACAGCCTCGGGCCTTTTATTCAAGGGCTCATCGCGAACCCAGCGGCGAGCCCGCAACCGGCATTGAATGGGTAAGCCTGCCCGATGGGCTGGATTGGCTTTTGCGGCCGGTCGTCAAGGGCATGTGCCGGTACGAGTCCCTGAAGGACGGCTCGCTAGATTTGGCCGACATCGCGCTCATGAATGATGCGCTGGACGTGCTGGCAGTCAACACCCAATTAGCCCAACGACACAACGAGAATCAGCATGTCCGGTAACGTCGATACGATCCGCGAGTTCCTCGTCAAACTCGGGTTTAAGGTTGACGAGTCCGGCCAGAAAAAATTCATTGATGGCGTTTTCGGCGCCTCGCTGAAGGTCGCTGAACTCGGCGTTGCTGTGAAGACGGCTTCCACTGCGGTTGTGGCCAGTGTCACGGTCATTGCCAACCAGATGGAGGCGTTGTATTTCGCCTCGCAGCGCACTGGCGCGGCAGTCGAGAACATCCAGGCGCTCGGATTCGCGGCGGCTCAAATGGGCTCGACGGCGGAGGCGGCTAAGGGCTCGCTTGAGAGCCTGGCGCGCTTCATGCGCACTAGCCCCGGGGCTTCCGGCCTGATCCAAAGCATCGGCGTTCAGACGCAGGACGCGAATGGTCGGCTGCGCGATACGACCGAGATTCTGTCGGATCTCGGCAAGCAGTTCGCCAACATGCCCTATTACCGGGCAAACGCCTATGCACAGGCGTTGGGGATCGATGAAAAGACCCTGATGGCCCTGCGCGAAGGCATGGGCGAGTTCGGCGACGATTACAAAGACATGCTGGCGAAGGCTGGCCTGGACTCGCAAGAGGCCGCGAAGTCATCGCACGAGTTCATGGTTCAGATCCGGTCACTCGGGTCGGCATTCATGATTCTCAGCCAGAAGGTGGCTGCGTCTCTGTCCGGCAAGATGTCGGGAGACATCAAACGGTTCCGCGAGGCCCTTGTTGAAAACTTCGGCCGGATTGCGAACATCATCGGGAAGGTCGTTGAAGGGATTCTGACGCTTTCCGACATCATCAGCACGCTCGCATTGCGAGGTATGCAGGCTATCGGCGCGGTGGTGGATTGGTTCAACGGGCTGGACGACACGACGAAAATCCTCATCGAAACGGCCGGCGGTCTTCTGGTTGCATGGAAACTGCTTAGTGCCGGATTTCTGGCAACGCCGATCGGCCGGCTTGTTGCGCTGGGCACGGCGATCCTTGCGCTCTATGACGACTACAAGGTCTGGAAGGAAGGTGGCAAGAGCCTGATCGATTGGGGTGAGTGGGAGCCCGGCATCAAGGCGGCTGGCGAGGGAATCCGTTGGCTGAAGGATCTTCTCGGCGACATGATGTACCGAGCGATCGCTGCAGTTGATGCGGTCGATGCCATCTTCCATAAGGATTGGAAGCGCCTGAAATTCGCCGTGGGCGAATTCATGAGCGGAAATGGCAAGAAGTACGGCTCAGATGATTCCGAACAACCGAGTGGCGCGGCGCCAACCCAGGCACCAGCCCCAGCGGTTTCACCTCGCGCCGCACCGCCCGCATCACGCGGGTCTGCAAGCGATCCCCGCGGCATCCGCAACAACAACCCAGGCAATCTGAATTACGTCGGGCAGGCGGGAGCCACGAAAGAGGCGGGCCCGAATGGACGCTTCGCTGTGTTCCAGACGGCGGAAGAGGGCCTGCGCGCTCTGGCGGATCAGCTTCGCCGGTATGGCTCGCGCGGCATCAATTCTGTGCGCGCGATCATCTCGAAGTTTGCGCCAGCCAGCGAGAACAATACTCAGGCCTATATCGGCAGTGTGTCGAAGGGCCTTGGCATTGATGCGAATGCTGCGCTCGATCTGAGCGATCCGAAGGTGGTTCAGAGCCTGATGGGCGCAATCATTAAGGTCGAGAACGGCAAGAACCCTTATAGCGCGGAGCAGATCGCGGCTGCATCGGGTGTTCGTGCCAACGGCCAGCAAGGGCCTGGCGCTGCGCCAGTCGTGACCCAAACCACGACCATCCACGTGTCGGGCTCTGGAGATCCGCAAGCAACGGCCCAAGCTGTCGCGCAAGCTCAGTCGGGCGTGAATCAGCGCCTTGTGCGTAACATGAAAATGGCGGCGCAATGAGTGGCTTTCTGCAAACCGGCATTGCGATCGGGGCATCGATCGGCGGTGAACTCATCAGCGCCTTTTTCAGCCCGAAGCGATCCATCAATTCTCAGCTCGGCTCGTTTCATCTGTACGTGACCATTGAAGAGCGGCATCACGACGAACTGGTGATTACTGATCACCCGGTCGAGCAGGGCGCTGCCATCACTGATCACTCATACAAGAAGCCCGCCGAGCTGACGATAACTATCGGGTGGTCGAATAGCAACCTCGCTTCAATCGCATCGCTTCAATTCGGCAATTACTCGCGCAGCACGTACAACGATCTGTTGACGCTTCAGAAGTCTCGCATCCCATTCAATATTTCGACCGGGAAACGGAAGTACAGCAACATGCTGATCCAGTCGTTGAGCACGACGACGGATGCGAAGACGGAAAACTCGCTGATCGTCACGCTGAACTGTCGTGAGGTCATCATCGTCCAGACGACGACCACGCAGTTGCAGCCGGCGGCGAATATGACCAATCCGCAAAAGACCGCAGCGACCGCTAATACCGGAACGAAGACGCCTCAGACGACGGCGAGTAGCTTGCTGTTCCGTGGCGCATCTGCGGTCACATCATTCTTCAACC
Source organism: Pseudomonadota bacterium (assembly GCA_038525015.1). GTDB lineage: Bacteria > Pseudomonadota > Alphaproteobacteria > Rhodobacterales > Rhodobacteraceae > Tateyamaria. Next base: position 32,105 of record JBCBID010000021.1, read on the forward strand.
ACTGATGCAGACATTTGAGATACCGCTCACGCCTGCATCGCAGACGTTCTTCGTCTCTGTGCGTGGGGTGCAGTATTCCTTCACGCTGCAATGGCGGGACACGACGAATGGCGGCTGGGTGCTGGATATCGCGGATGCGAATGGAAATCCGCTAGTGAGCGGCATCCCATTGGTGACAGGCGTGGATCTTCTCGCGCAATACAACTACATGGGGTTCGGCTTCGAGTTGTGGGTGCAGACGGACGCCGCTGATGCGCCGCCAACCTATACGAATCTCGGGCTGACATCCCACCTGTACGTGGTGACGCCTTAGTAGTTTCGAAGTCCAGGCCGCGTGCGGGCAATCCGCATGCAAGCCGCCCAGGCGTGGAAATCATTTGAGTAGTTGAAGCCGCTCTCGGCTTTGCAGGTATCCCACATCTGCGCGGAGATCGTGTCGTCCTTGCCAAGCGCGGCGACCTCATCGATGCCGGCCATGACGCCATTGATGCAGGCCATCTGAAGAGATGGCCGATTTTCGGCGACGGCTAGGTCAGTGCAACGCAGTTTCCACGCCTTTATGACGGCGAAATATTCGGCATCCGGCATGTTCTTTTCCTGCGCGAGTGACGCAGTAGACGCAGCGACGCAAAGTGCTGCGCCGACGAGTTTCAGTGCATTCATTTTGCCCCTTTAGTTGACAGAGCATGACCGCACAATATCTACGCAAAGTCAATCTTATCGTGGGGAATGCCAGCGGGAAAGGCCTGGACCTGTCTGATCTGCACATCAAATTCACGGTGTGGAGTGCCACAACCCAGAGTCCGAAGCATACGAATATCCGCGTCTACAACGTCTCGGATGCAACGGCAAAAAGCATTCAGAAGGAATTCCAGCAGGTTTTCTTGCAGGCTGGATACGGGGATAACTTCGGGCAGATTTTCAGCGGGTCGATCAAGCAAGTCAGAAAAGGCCGCGAGAACGCGACCGACACATTCATCGACATCATCGCCGCCGATGGTGACGAGGCGTATGGATGGGCCGTTGTGAACACAACGCTCGCGGCCGGCTGGAGCCAGTCCGATTATCACAACGCATTACTTCAGCCGATGGCGATATTCGGTGTCAACGCCGGCTACACGCCGAAGTTTTCGGCAACAAAGCTCCCGCGCGGTAAGGTCTGCTATGGAATGGCCCGCGATTACATGCGCGACCTAGCAAGCGCATCCGGTACACATTGGAGTGTGCAGGACGGCCGGCTTTGCATGATCCCGATTAGCGGCTATCTGCCTGGCACGACCGTTGTACTGACCTCGGATACCGGCATGGTCGGCATGCCAACGCAAACAGTCGACGGGATCATCGTCAAGTGCCTGCTCAACCCGAACATCAGGCCGGGCAGTCGAATCCAGATCAATAACGCGAGCATCCAGCAGGCGCAGTTGAGCGTCGATTACACGGCGACGAACTATTTCCCAAGTCTCGATGACGATGGGTTCTACAAGGTCTACGCGATGACCCAGACGGGCGACACGCGGGGGCCGAATTTCTACACCGAGATGATCTGTGCGGGCGTGAATGGCACGGCACCACTGACATCGACCTACACAAACGCAGTGGCAAGCGGGAGCTGATTTGGACCCGAGGGAACGATACGACGACCCGGAAGAAGCCCTGCGTGTTGCGATGGATGGCCTCCAGTCCGGCATATGGACTGCGATGCCGGGGATTATCCAGTCGTTCAATGCTTCGGCGGTGACGGCAACGGTGCAGATCGCTATCAAAGGCGTTGTGCACACACCGGATGGTAAGGCGCAGTTCGCCAACATGCCCCTGCTGGTGGATGTGCCGGTGCACTTTCCCCGCGGCGGCAATTGTACGCTGACGTTTCCAGTAGCGAAGGGCGATGAATGCTTGGTGGTATTCGCTGCGCGTTGCATTGATGGATGGTGGCAATCCGGGGGTGTGCAGGCTCCGATGGAGTCGCGCATTCACGACTTGTCGGATGGGTTCGCCTTCGTTGGGTTCTTCTCGCAGGCCACAAAGATCAGCGGCATCAGCACGAGCACAGCCCAGCTTCGCAGCAACGACGGTTCGACGTACGTTGAGGTAGACCCAACTGGAAAGATCGTCAATGTCGTGGCCCCTGGTGGAATGAATCTCACGACGCCAACGGTGACGATCAGCGGTGTCATCAATGTGCAGAACGTCAACAGCGCGCCTACTGCTATGTCGATTAGCGGCAATACCAATTTTACCGGCCAGGTATCGGCAAACGGGCATCGCATCGACGAAACGCACCGCCATACCGGCGTTACGACTGGCACTGGAAATACTGGAACACCGCTATGAGGGTACGCAAACAAGACCCCGCGACGGGGGACTACATCTGGGGCCATCAGCAAAACGACTTCTGGCTGAATGCCCCGGATGGTGTCGCTCAAGCCGTTCTTACGCGCCTTCGGTTGTTCGTTGGCGAGTGGTTTCTCGATGTGACGGACGGCACGCCGTGGACCACGCAAGTCCTCGACAAGTACACGCAAGACCAGTACGACGCAGCGATCCGGGATCGCATTCTTAGTACACCTGGGGTCGTTCAGATTTCGGCCTATTCCAGTTCTGTCAACACGGCCACACGCACGCTGACAGTCACGGCGACGATTAATACGCAGTACGGCACCACGACCCTTTCGACAACGATATGACCATTACAACTGTTGCGCCGGTCATCAGTTCGACCGGGATTACTGCGCCGGCTTACTCGGATGTCATCGCGTACCTGATTGCAAAATATCAGGGCATCTATGGGTCAGATGTCTATCTGGGCGCGGACTCGCAGGACTATCAGTTCCTTGCTATCCAAGCGTCAGCGATCAATGATCTGAACGCTGCAATCATTGCCGGGTACAACGGCTTCTCGCCTGCCACCGCGCAGAACGCCAACCTGTCGAGCGTCGTCAAGATCAACGGATTGGCGCGAAATGTCCCGACCAACTCGACGGTCGATCAGGTTATCGGCGGCACTGTCGGAACCGTCATCACGAACGGCGTGACGCAGGACGGGAACGGCAATAAGTGGAACCTGCCGGCGACGGTAACGATTCCTGCGGCCGGCACGATCACGGTGACGGCAACATGTCAGACGGCGGGCGCGGTTCAGGCGGGCATCGGCACGGTCAATCAGATCGCCACGCCAACCCTCGGCTGGCAATCTGTGACGAACGCGACCGCGGCTGCGGCCGGCGCTGCGGTGGAGACGGATTCGCAGCTCAAGGCTCGGCAAGCGGTGTCGACTGCGTTGCCATCACGCACAGTGCTGGAAGGCACCGTCGGCGCAGTGTGGGCGGTGCCCGGCGTCACGCGCATCACTCCATACGAGAACGACACCAGCACGACAGATGCAAACGGCATCCCCGGCAACAAGATCTATCTGGTGGTGGAGGGCGGTGATTCGACGGCCATTGCAAACGCGATTGCCTCGAAGAAAACACCCGGTACCGGCACCTACGGCACGACGACGATCACTGTGACGGATGCGTATGGCATCCCGCACCCGATCAATTTCTATCGCCCGACGTACGACGCGATCACATGCGCCATCACGCTGAAGGCTTTGGCCGGCTACACATCGGCCATCGGCACGGCGATTCAGAATGCGGTGGCCGCATACGTCAACGCAGTTGCGATCGGTGGCGCCCCTGGCGGCACGGTTGAGTGGGATTCGGCGATGGCGGCAGCAAAGGCAGTTCCCGGAAACAACACGTTCCGCATCACGTCTTTCTCGCTGAACGGACCGGGCGGCGCCGGAACGCCTGACGTTCCGCTGGCATTCAATCACGCGGGCCAGATGCTCACGCCATCTTCTAGCGTAACAATCACGGTGACGTAATGGCGCAAAGCTCTGATTACACCGGGCTTATCACGTCGGAGCACAGTTCCAAGCCGCGCTATTCGGCAATGGTTGCGGCGATTGCCCAGTGCTTCGTCGACCAGATCAATGTTATGCAGTCGATCCCGACTGCGTTCGATCTGGACCAAGCGATCGGCGTACAGCTTGATGCGGTTGGCCTCTGGGCGGGCATTACGCGCCAGGTCAAGACCCCGCTCAGCGTCTATTTCTCGCTGGACACGGCCAATCTCGGATTCGATCAAGGATCGTGGCAAGGACCGTTTGATCCGAGCGCTGGCCTAGTGTCGTTGGATGATGCGACGTTCCGCACGCTGATCCGAGCAAAGATCGCGGCGAACAGATGGGATGGGACCGTTCCGGGTGCGGCTGCCGCCTACGCAAATTTGTTTGCTGGGTCTGGGAGCCAGATTTTCATTCAGGACAACGGCGACATGACCATGACGGTCGGTATCTCGGGGGTCATCCCGAGCGCCGTCACGCGAGCGTTGATCTCTGGCGGATATCTGCACCTGAAGCCAGAAGGCGTCCACGTCAACTACTACTTTGTCGCCTCGGCGAACAACACGCCGCTCTTTGGCCTTGACGTCGAAAATTCCTACATCTCAGGATTCGACGTCGGTTCTTGGGCCGTAGCCGCATAACCCTTTCCGCTTCCAATCAAGCCGCCTTCGGGCGGCTTTTTTATTGGGCTTTCAATGGCAACGAATGATTTTCTCCCGTTCGCGTACGGCGGCGGCGCAAACGTCCTTTCCCAATCCGCATACGCTGCGCTCACGACGCTTCTGTCTGGCGGCTATCAATCGGGCGTCGCCAACTCGGCGCAGATGAACAAGACGTGGCGGCAGAGTTCGATCATGGCGGCCGTGCTGGGTCAGTTCGCCGCAGACTATTCGGGCAACAACTCGACCGATGACGGCACGACGGCGACGCTCGAGGCGAACATCGTCACGGCGATCCGCAACGCGACGAAGACGACCGTCACGCTGACGGACACGGGAACGGCGAACGCTTATGCGGCAGCCAATACGCCGCCTCTGGTCGCGGGTACGTGGGTCAACAACGTCGTTCAACAGGTCAAGATCCTGAACGCAAACACTGGCGCATCGACCTATGCGCCCGATGGTCTGACTGCCATCCCCATCTATGGGCTCGGCCTACAGCCGCTGCAGGGTGGGGAACTCTATGCGGGCGGCACCGCAATCCTGATGAAGCAGACGATTACCGGCATCAATTCCGGCAATCCGATCGCCGTGCTCATGGAATGCGCAGGTGGAGCACAGCAAGTCTCCCCCGCCACGCAGAGCCAGCATGCGGCGCAGCTTGGGCAGGTGGCTGGCGTTATTGGCTCGGCTCGCAACCTGAAGATGTCCGTGACGGCGGCTTCGGCTTCCGCGACTATGACGGCCGATGAGATCGTCGTCGAAACCGCGCTGGGTGGCCTACGCTACTGCCTCGCATCGTTCAACAAGACGATCAACCTGGCTACGACTGGTGCGGGTGGGATGGATACCGGCTCGGCTCCAGTATCGGGCTATGTGGCGCTGTATGCGATCTACAACCCGACGACACAGACGGCTGCGCTCCTAGCCACCAATGCGGCAACGCTGCAGGGGAACGTGTATGGTGGGGCGAATATGCCGGCTGGGTACACGGCGAGCGCGCTGGTGTCGGTTTGGGCGACGAACGGGAGTTCGCAGTTCAAGATCGGGGCGCAGCGAGATCGATGGGTTTCGTTCCCCACTATTATGGCATTCAATTCAAGCACCGCTCAGGCTAGTGCTGCCCCTATCTCAATTGCGACGGCTGCTCCGCTTAATGCGACATCCGTTCGCGGATCAACCAACGTTACGACCTCGGCAACGGCTTTGGTCACACTCAATCTGAGTTCCGACGCCAACAATACCGGCCTGCAGGCATTCAGCTATGGCATCTCGTCGGCAAGCCTTGGATATTCGAGCAACTATGCGATTGATTTGATTGCCGCGCAGACCCTTTATTGGGTGTCAACGGCTGCATCAGGTACGCCCACATATCAGGTGTACGTGAGCGCGTATCAGTTCTAAGAGGGCGATGAAATGACGATGATTAATGTCCAGTTCACCGATTCGAAACAAACAGCGATCTGCGCATATTTCGGCGCGCCGCAGGATCTGACGGCCTATCCAAATCAGGGCACTATTGACACCTCTGACGCACGTTATGCTGCCTACTGCAATAGTCTGCCAGCGCAATTTAGACAGGCGCTGCCGGCGCCCGTCTGATGCTCACAGCCCCAGGATCGACTTGAGCACCACCTGCGCGTAAATGGTCGCCATCCAATCGCTCGGGTGATTCATCCCGTTGCTCGAAATGTCGTACATCGTCTTTCGCTTGAGGATGTAATCCCAGGTCGGCGACGTCATGTTGGCAACCAAGACGCCCGGGGTGTCGTTGGCGATTTGACTGATCGCGCCGTAGTACCACACGAAGCAATCCCAGTTCTGCGGCGACAACTCGGGGTTGCTGGGCCAACTCGAAACCAGCACGATTTCCACATCTGGATTTACGCTTCGCGCAGCCGCAATCATCCCGCGCAGGCTTGTGGTAAAGCTGTCTTGGCTGGTGCGCAGACCCGAGTCATTCATGCCAAAGGCGATCACAACCAGATCTGAAGGGGTATCAGCGAGGTCGGATGGCGCGACGTATGCACCCCAACCAGCCGTTGATCCCGCTAGAGATTTATTGCGGAAATAGACCTGATTTGGATAGAGCGATTGCAGGTGTGAGGCTGTCAGTTCCGCGTACCCATGCTGGTGCGGGTTGGCGTTGAGCGCCCATGTGGACGTGCTGCCGTAGGTGATGCTGTCCCCGATATACGTGATCGCCACCTTCTGACCAGAATTGAGCTTCGCCAGAGTCTTTTGAGCGCCGGCACTGCCCAAGAAGGTTCCGGTGTAGGCCTTCCCTTCATACGTCACGGCGATCTGGTGGTACTGGTAATCATCGGACACGCGGATAGGTGATCCATCGGCACGTACGGGGCTGTTCGTCATGCCATCTGGCGGCGTACTCGTCCAGTTTGTGGGAACAGTTGGAATTTGTGAGTTGGCCGGGATGATGAGATGCCCGTTGGACACTAGATAATCCGTGCCCGGCGTATAGGTCTGCTCGGTTTGCCGGTTGCGAACACTGACAACAATTACGACATCGCGCAGCAGGGTGTAATCACTCTTTCCAGTGATTGGCAACACAGATTCATCTCGCACGATCTGGTCGGACCAGAACCATCCGCCGAGGTTAATTGGTTCGGCGGCTTGGAATTTCGTGTAATCAAAGGATAAGACTGCCGCGGCTTTGGTGGGAGCGGGTGGCGTTGCCGTGGTTGTGGCGCCTGTGGAGCCGCCATCGCCGCCGCCACAGCCTGCACAGGTCATCAAAAGCACCCCGAGCAGGGATGCGGCGATTCCGCGCGCCATGTTTTTCGTCGCCTTCTTGTTCTTGGAGAAGGCGATGATACCCGCTAAGGCTGCGAGGGAGAATCCAAGTCGATGATGGCGCCAACCTCGCGCATGCGATTGAGGATGCGATTGAGCGTCTCGGCGTCCAGTTCCAGACGGGCCATGGCGAAGAACAACATCGGCATGCTCATGTCGCGCCCGTTGCTCTTGGTTTCCGAAAGATAGCGGCGCCACTGCCGGCCGTTGGCCAGACAGAACAGATCGGCCATCTCGCCGCTGCTCTTGCCCAGTTCGTTTTTCAAGCGCTCCAGATCCTCCGGAGTCGGGGCTATGTAGTGCACGTGATTCCTTGATGGCGCGAAAAAGCGCACGAAGAAAGTTCTTCATGTTGGCGTTCCTTTCGGAGTGTCGAACCGCGCGGAATGCGTAGCTCAGTGCGTTGAATCATAGTACCCAATGGGTACGTCGTCAAGAACAACACAACCAACCGCCTCCGGGCGGTTTTTCTTTTTCCGGGGGCATCTCCATGGATTTCACGACGGCTGCTGGCATTGGCGGCGCTGCAGCGACTGGTGTTTTGGCAGTGTTGGGCTGGGTGCTCAAGCGCTCGGTCGGGCAGATGGACCAGAAGCTGAGGGAGCACGACGAGGCGCTGCAGCGCCGATCCGACGAGCTATCTGCGTACAAGCTCCACGTCGCTGAGCATTACGTGACAACGAACGAGTTGAGCAAGGCGATTGATGCATTGAACGAGACGATCAAAGCGGTCTTTCAGCGTTTTGATCGTCTCGAATCAAAGCTCGACAACAAGGCGGACAAATGACCAGAACAGTCGGCCTCAACGGCCTCGCCCTCATCAAAGAATCGGAGGGTCTGCGCCTGTCGACCTACCTCGATGCCGTCGGCAAATCGACCATCGGCTACGGCCACCTGATCCGCCCGGGCGAGATGTTCAACGGACCGATCTCGCTACAGCAGGCTGAATCGCTTCTGCGCAACGATCTGCACGATACCGAGCAGGGCATCGCCAGCGCGGTGCGCGTACCGCTCACACAGAACCAATTCGACGCGCTCGCCTCGTTCGTCTTCAACCTGGGGGCAGGGCGGCTGCGCTCGTCGACCCTGCTGCGCAAGCTCAACGCGGGCGACTACGCCGGCGCGGCCAACCAGTTCCTGCTGTGGGACAAGGCCGGCGGCAAGCCACTCAAGGGCCTGACGAAGCGTCGCCAGGCCGAACGCAAGCTGTTCCTGACACCGGACCAAGCATGACCGCACCCGATAAAGAACACGAGTATGCGCATTCTTTGAAAGAGGATGTTTTTTATCCAGATCATTCGCCGCGCACGGAGTCGGCCACCTTCCGGGCCACGAAGCACGCGGGCCACGCCGCAAAACTGCCGTGTGCAATCTCCGGCGCGACAGAAGAGGTCGAGTACCACCACGTCTTTGTCGAAGAGGCATTCATGAATGCCGTCGACTGGAAGATGGTCAAGGAAGTGGCAACTGGCAAGCGGAAGTTCCTGCCCGTCCTTGACCTGAGCACCGACAAGCCGACCGCCGAGTTCTGGCCGGTCGAACAGTCGTTGCTGTGGGTGGTGATTCAACTCACGCGCGCCCGCGGCTTCGACTGGGATGCATTCAATCCGGACAAACCTGAGACGTTCGTCGATAGCCCGGCAAACATGCTGATCCTGCACAAGAAGTTCCACCGCGGGCCGCAGCACGGCATTCACGCCGAGTCGATGCCGATCTGGTCGTTCCAGCTGTGGCCGCGCATGCCAGGCTTCATCTACTCGCCTGACGAATTGAAGGCCGCCCACAAGGATTAACCATGTTCGCAACCATCAAGCGCCTTATTTCCGACTGCCTGACGGGGCCGAATGGTGACTTTGATCCAGCGCGCGTCGTCGGGTACGGAATCACGATGGCCGGCGGCGTCGAATTCCTGGTGCTGACCGCATACACGACGCTGCGAACCGGCGCTTTTGATGGCGCGCAGTTCGCCATTGGCCTGACTGGCGTAGGCGGCGCGCTCGCTGCTTCAGCGGCCGGCGTGTGGCTCAAGAAATCCACCGAAGTCCCGCCGAAGGAGGGCGCATGAGCTTCCTAGACCCCCGATTCTGGCTTGCGGCCATCGTCGGCCTAGCGCTCACGTTCGGCGCAGGCTTCGTCTCCGGCGATCTGCATCGCATCAAGGTCGAGAAGGCCGAAGCTGCAAAGGCCGCGGTGGCCGTGGCCAAGGTCGAGACCAAACAGGCCGAAGTCACGGCCCAGGTGGCCGACCAGGCCGCTCAAGTCCAGACCAAGATTCAGACCGTCTTCAAAGACCGGATCATCTACCGCGACCGCGAGGTTCCCCATGAAGTCATTGTTCACGATGACGCTGCTTGCCGCATCCCTGGCCGCTTTGTCGGCATGTGGAACAGCGCCAATCGCGCCGAAGTTCCCACAACCGCCAGCCTCACTGATGAAGCCCCCAGTGGAGTTGTCCTCTCTGACGTTGAAGCCCAGCACGAGCGCGAAGCTGAAGCCTTCCACGCAAACGCCGAGCAACTGAAGGCGCTGCAGGACTGGGTTCAGAAGCAGGCTGCTACGGCCGGGGGCGCGCAATGATCATTTTCCGCTACATCGGCAACATCGTCGTCGGGCTGTACAACCTGCTCGGCGCCGTGCTGTTCATCTATCGCCCGAACGGCGATGGCTGGTTTCACAGCGTGATGTATTGCGTCGACTGCACGGGCAATGCACTGGCCGGCGGCGATCCGTTGGAAACGATTTCGTCGCGCGCCGGCAAGGCCCAGAAAGCGGGGCGGCGCTGGGCGTGTGTCCTGTGCCGACTGCTTGATCTCGTCCAGAAAGATCACTGCGCGCTGTCCATCAATTCCGGCAAGAGCGCCACTCTCCCGAATTGATCCATGGCCAAGAAGAAGCAACCCGAATACCCGCAATGCGGAGCCTGCGCGTATTTCTTCGCGGAAGACGGCAAGTGCCGTCGCCATCCTCCGGTCATCGTCGGCATCGACGCCGACTACCAACCCATTCAGGCGTTCCCTGTGCGAGAGGCTGAGTCCATCGCATGTGGTGAATTCCGCCAACGTCTCAATAGCTGACATGAACCGATCCGACCTGATTCAGCAGTATGGAAGCATCCGGGCTGCTGCGCGCGGCATGGGCATGGCGGAATCGACGCTGCGAGGCAGGATAGGGAAGGGCGAGCCGGTCGGCGAACGCGTCTCCCGCCCGGGTGCCCCAGCCCTGACGCTTTCCGAGCGCAAGGACGTGACCCAGTACCAGATCGACAACGGTTCAATCATCGTCGGCTCGGACGCCCACTATTCGCCCGGACGGCTGACCGTTGCGCACAAGGCATTCTGCAATGTCATCGCCGAATACCGACCGGAACTGCAGGCCGTCATCCTGAACGGCGACCTATTGGACGGCGCGCGAATCAGCCGTCACGGTCGGATCGGTTGGCAGAAGTCGTATTCCGTCAAGGAAGAGCTGGCGGCGGTGCAGGAGCGCCTTGGCGAGATTGAGAAAGCGGCCATTGGGCTCAAGCTGCTGCGTACCACCGGGAATCATGATCTTCGATTCGATACGCGCCTTGCTGCCTTGGCGCCCGAGTATGAAGGAGTCGCCGGCTTCGCGCTGGCCGACCATCTGCCAGGCTGGCACGACTCCTATCGCATCGACATCAACGACGACACGAAGGTGATTCACGCCGTCGCCAACGGAATGCATGCCGCCTACAACAACGTGGTGAAGGGCGCCGGCTTCCACGTGGTGACCGGCCACACGCACCGACTGCAGGCCGTCCAGTTCCGGGGCTTCGGCAAGCTGCGCTACGGCATCGAAACCGGCATGCTGGCCGATCCTGAGCAGGATGAGTTCCACTATCTGACCGGGCGTAACGCCAACTGGCAATCGGGCTTTGCCGTGCTGACGTGGCGCGATGGGGAAATGCTCTATCCCGAGTTCTGCGCCGTGCGGGATGATGGCCGGGCCTATTTTCGCGGCAAGAGAGTAGCGTAGCTCCTAGGTCGGCACCTCAAGCCGGAACTCCGCATAGATGGCGCCCTGAATTTCCCGCATGGTATCTGGCGTGTTTGGCCGCCCGACAAACTTCGTCAGGCGCGCTACAAGCACGCGCTTGATGGCGATCTTCTGCCGACGCAGGCTCATGCGGGCGATCTTGGATGAGAAGACGGAGCGCTTCATTCCGCGTACACCCCCTTGATGATCCACCCGAGCGAGAACAAGCGGTCTTGCGCAGTCCCTTGATAGCCCTCTTTGATCGCTCGGGCCATCACCCGCGACAATACCTCGGCCTCATTCCTGCCGGCGTACTCAGGCAGCGCGACAAGTATCTCGCCCTCGGCACCGAACGGCATGTAAGCGACAGGCTTCCGCTTTTCATGGCCATACCCCGGAGGTAGTCGCAGGGGCACCAAAGGCGCTAGCTGCGCACTAAAGCGGCCATTCTCAAAGCTCACGGCTTGAACGAGATACCTCAGTCCATCCACCTCAATGGGCTTCCTTTCCTCAAACCATTCTCGATACTTGAGAAAATCGGCAGCAGCGATGGACGAGACGGTCTTTCCGACGCCGCACAACCAATCCAGTTTGACGATGAGGCGCTCGCGGTAAGCCTGATCGGCCTCGCCATCCTGCCGCAGCAGTTCGACCCTCTCAAGAGCACCGATGGAATCCAGGCCATAGCCGCCTAGATGCATGACAGCATATCGCGCATCACTGAATCGCTCTTCCATCATCACTCCTTCCCCGGTCCACGCCCAGAAAATCGCGTTCCCTCCGCGACAACAGATCCCTCCGGATCGACGTACACGCGGCCATAGCTGCAAAGCTCGCCATTGACCGTCACAGTGCGCGCCCCTTGGACGTGAATGCCGTGGGCAACGAGATAGGCATAAATCGCCGTAGCAACCTCGTCGCCGGTCAGCTCAATGCTGACGCCTGGGCCGAACTGGGTCTTGCCTTCGCCGTAATTGACTTCCATCCTCCCTCCTAGCCAGCCGATCCAGGCTGCGCGTCCATTTCCGGCACTTCGTCGCCAAATTCGTCACGCACTACAGCCCGCATGGCGGCTATCAACTGCGTATCCCCACCAATCCAGTCATTCTCAAGATACGGTGAGAAAGTTTCGGTCGCATGCCACTTCCACCGCCCAATCGCCACATTGTTGGTTGCGGTAATCCCCCTTCGCTCGCTGATCGGGCCTCCTTGCGCCCAATCGACTGACGGACTGTAGATAAAGTCGGCGCCCCTACTGCGATAGAAGCAATACTTGCCTCGAACAAAAACGCCATCGACCTCTTGCGCCCGCGCCACCCAGTAGTCCAGCAACGCCCCTTCCAGTTCCGCGACTTTCACACACCCTCCATCGGTTCAAACGAAAAATACTCGCCGCTGAACGAGCCGCGCCGATAGCCTGTTAGTTTCACAAGCCGGTAGCCTGTGGGCGAGCCCAGCGCTACCGTGCATCCCACTTTGACGCCATCGTTGAAGTGGGGGTAGACCAACTGCAGCACGTTCGTTTTGCGGTCCACCCAGTAGTCGTCTGGATGAGCGGCTTTCACACCGTCGGCGCGCAGCTTCGCGATCCAGGCGTCTTCCGCAACTTGGGCGTCTCGACATATCGTAGCCCACCGAGCCAGAAATGTGGCATCGCTTCCGGAGACGAGCCCGATCATGTCTTGCGGCTTCATTTCCGCTCCGTACCCGTTTCTGCGCGCCGCATGCCGAAAACGGCCATCAGTGCGTCCATCGTAGCCACCGCGCGGCGCCCAGTGTGCTGCATGCACACGTCGGTCGGCGCATTCCTGAACATGTAGCAGTGGCCGCCGTCCGGGTTCTTCTTGTGATCGCAGGTCGAGCAATTGTTCGGGTTCATCGTGATTGCCTGATTATCCTCGTCTGGATCGCCAGGTATAAATGCCGCCGCGCTCGTCTCCAGAATCCTCGTCAGTGCTGCTGCATCAACCATTGCTGTTGCCATCCCTCCCCGTCATCGCGGGCGGTTGTGTTACCTGATGCGCAATGATCGGCTCGCCCATGAACGTCGGCGGCGGCGGATTCACCTTGTCCCACTCGGCTTTGTATTTGTCCAGCAGGGCACACGCCGCGTCGAAATAGCCGTTAGGGTCTATCAGAGCGCATTCAAGCATCAAGGCCAAGCGACCCGCATAGTGCTCATCGATGGCGCGGGCGCGCTGGCATAGCGTGCCGCAGTTGCATTCATGCCCGCACTTCGGATACATCGCATCAAATCGGCTCATGGTTCAAACCCTTGATTCTTGGCGCTTCCTTCAGAATATCGATCCCAATCGCCGCGTATCTCGTGGTATCTAGGGAGAAGACACTTAGCCAGTTCCGGATGGTCTAGCGCCCAAACAATCATCTGATGGACCTCAAGCGACACATTGTGTGCTACAGCTTGAATTGAGCTACCAGTTGAAGTTTTTGCCTTGTAATCGACGGTGATGGATATTTTCATGATTCGCTCGCATCCTGATGATCGACAAAATCCACCGCAGCTATTGCATTGTTTTTGGCTCACTTGCTCTCTCCAAGGGCTGCGGCTGCGCGGACATCGAACAGATCGCCGATGGCTTTGCGTTCGCGTCGCGTGCGTTGTGCGTTCTCCGCGTGGTGCTTGGTGTCATACCGTAGGTGGCATCGCTGGCACCAGGCGCGCAGATTCGCCGGGTCGCAGTTCTCCGGCGTGTGGTCGAGATGTGCTATGGTCAACACGATCTTGACGCCATCCTGATTGCACTCGTAGTCGGACATACGCCATTGGCCCAGGTATGCGCCGGTATCGGCATCAAACACCTTTGCTTCGTGGGTCATGTAGGTGTCGGCATCCTTTCCGGTGCCGCGCGCGATGATGTCGCCATTCTCGGCAAAGCACTGTTCGCATCGATTGTCAGCACGCGCCAAGATCGATGCCCTGATCTCTTTCCAGTTGGCCGGATAGCGGCCGCGATTCTCAGGCTTGATCGGCATCGCTCCGCTCCTGCTGCTGCGTGGGGGCGGCGGCTCTCTTCAAGATATGTCGCTCCCTTACACCAAACGGGTCGAAGATGCCGCCGTCTTCCGCCTCAATCCATGCGACAGCGACGTGATCGATCTGCGGCATGCCGCGCTCAGTGACCCCCGTTAGAATGCCGGCCCCTAGAGGACTGTCTTTCACGCGGTCGCCGATGGCTACTGTGCTCATGATTGTTTCCCCTTCACGCCCGCCCGCTGGCCGGACTGGGCGGCGATGCGGGTGCGGCAATCCGATAGCGTGTTTCCTACCTTGCGCAACAGTTTTGCTACTGCCGGCTGCTTGGCATCGGCGTGGTGCGCAACTTCGTCCAGCGCGCCGATGTTGTTGTCAATCATCGACAAGAGCGTCGAGTCGCACCCACTCTTTGCGGGTTCGGACTGAGGTTTCGCTAGCTGGTCGGCGCGAGCATCAACCCAGCACTCCCAATACTGCTGAGATGGAGTGTCTGTGTATTCGCCGCTTGGGAATTTTGTGATGGCGAATCCTTTCCCTTTGGGCCATACCTCAAACGCTGCGCGTTCTTCTGCGTAAGCTTCGAGACGATGGATAGATCGGTATGCCTTGTTGAATTCGTCTTGCATTTTCTTTACCCCGTCATCAGACCCTTGCATCAGGCGCGGTATGAAATAAGGCGTGCACTTATCGTTCATCGCTGGCCCACCTTGGGTAGCAACGCGTCTGCATGCGCCCACAATTCCGGCAATGACCCAAAGCGGCACATGGCGAAAGTCCATTGGTAAACGTCCCTAATGAACCAATGGTCGTTTCCTGTGCCCCTAAATGCCACTACTACCCCTCGCTCAAAATCCCTCTCGGTTGGATAGGTGAACTGGGTACGATGCCATACCGCGCGCTCATCCCCCACCGGCTCGGCCTGCTGCTGGGCGGCTGGCATGTGGGTATGCTTGGCTTTAGCAATATCCGACCAATACTGAACAGCCACTCGCAATTCACTGATTTGCTCGTACAGATCAGCAACTAACTCTTCGCTCGGCTCGGCCACTGTCGCGGAACGCGAGAGGATGGATGCAAGCTCCTCAATCACAGCTCGCATGGCCGTTACATCATTCATCCGGCCTTCGTGATCGCGCGCCCATGCGGGAACGCCATCACTCCATTGGCCGCGCTCGGTAAGGTGCCTCCACTCAGCGTAACGCTTGGCATCGCTCAACCCCTGCGCTGCCGGGAGGGAGGGGTGGGTGAGTGGTACAGAGTAGGCGCGCACCGAAGATGCTGAGGCGCCGCCATCTTTCACTGCTTGGGCCTTTTGGACCGCAGAAATTACGCGCGACGCATCTTCCTCGTGCATCCACGCCACCGGCCCCGCATCAGCATGCGCGCGGAGCGCGGAAATAATGTGCTCCACGATCCAAGGCATCAACGCGTCGCCCCAGTTCACGCCTTCCGGTAGCACGTCGCACGCCTGTTCCAACGCTTCCTTTGTCGTCATTCCTGTTTCTCCTTCTGCTGGGCGAGGGCGGCGGGCGCTGCTGGCAGCGGAATCCAGTGGGTATATTCAAATTCCGGAGTCACCTTCCAACGCGACTCCCACTCCTTTCCTGGCAGCCACATTGCGAAATAAGTGCCTGCACTACGGCCCACGTATGAGCACCACGGCTCACCACCACGGATGTCCCATGCGCCGTCTTCCTCATCCTCTGCAACGACTTCAAAGTGCCCGTTGCAGAGATCGTAGACAGTGCCTTCCTCAATGCGAGCAATGACAATGGTCGTCCCATCCTTCGGCGCCGTCTCAATCAGCTGCCACTGAGCAAGGTGCTGGTAGCAGGCGAGCCAGCCCTGCCAAGCCTCGTGCGTAATTGCGGACACATACCAGCCACAATTGCCCTTCGCCAAGTTCCAGTTCTTCTGTTTGGCGACTTGCTCGAATGCTTCCCGAATCTGCTTCTCGTCCATGTCTTTCCCTCAGTGTTTGGCCTTCTTGGCGCCGTCGATGAATGCGTCGATCACCGGCTTGCCCTGGTAGAACACAGAGGAGGGGATGTCGTTGGATGGGTCACACCACCAGACGTAGCGTTGGGCGTCATTTGCAGCCTCATCCAAGCGTGCGCGCAACGACTCGATCTCGTTCCAAAGTCGGCGGAATCGCTTGGTCGCGAGATTGATCGGCGCATCGCATTCGTTCGCGCGGATGATGTCCAGCGACTCGTCTGATACGTGGTCTCTGTAGCTCATGCCTTTCTCTCAAGTAGGGTGGGCGCCCGATCCTCTATTTGCGGCATCACTCGCAAAAGCCCGCCGTTAAGGTCGCGGACTACACCTTCGGGCGCCCGTTGAATATTCGACCTGGCGCGCTTCTCCCGCTGCTCCTCGTAGGCGCGCAGCGTGTCGGCGGCGTCGTTCAGGTCGATCTTGTCCATGTCAGGTGTGGATCAGCCAAAGCAAGGAGAGGGCGGCGGCGCCGACCGCAATCCCAGCGAGGAACAGGGCCGAGCCGATCAGCAGGTCGTTGTTTTTCGGCAAGGCGAGCACCGCGCTGGGCCCGTATGCCTCTTCAAGCGTCCGGCTGACGTTGTATTCGAGAATTTCCTGTGTCTGCGCTCGCATTACGCCACCACATGCGTCAGTTTCAGAGCGACGGCAACCAGATAGATGCCGGCGAGGATCACGTACAGCAGGCGGCGATTGCGCGCCTTCTCTTCAAAGCTGTAGAAGCGGTCATGCATGATTGCCCCCTTGTTTCCAGTTCGGCCAGTTGATCGGAGGAAGTCCGGAAACGCGATGGACAATCCTCTTTTCCGTGATGCGTTCAAGAAATTCGTCCGTTTCCTTGATGACATCAATGGCATCTGGAATGCGGCCGAGCAGGTCTTTGTGCGTTACCGACCCATCGTCGTTGACGAATCGGTTTCTCATCCATGGCAGTTCTTGAGTGTTCATGGCGCACCTCAGAAGTCGTCGCAGAGCGTTTGCAGGCGATCCCATGCGATCCGCTGGTCGTTCAGGTACCAATTGACGCTGGGGCCGTCGACCAAAACAGTCACCGAGTCATCCCCGAATTGCTGGCTAAGGGTGGACGCTCGTTTCGCTGCGATCGCGCCGCTATTAGCTCTCTGGAAGAGCTGGTTTAGCTGGGATTGGGTCATGTCAGGCTCCAGCTTTGGCGACTGCCGCTTGCAGCATCTGCATCACCTCAACACGCGCTTGCGTGGGCGACAGTTCGCCGATGCATTGGATGGCCGCTTCTACTGCCTCCAGAAGCTCCGGCGCAGCGGCGATCAGGCGAGCATTGGCCTCGTCGTTACCACCAACCGTCTGGGCGACAAATCCGCCATCGCAGGCGATTACCTGGGAAGGATCGGCTTTTCCCCACAGCGACCACGGCCCCGGTGTGAACTTCGCATCCATGTCATTGCTCCCTTGCGGCCAGCATGGCGTCGGCCAACTGATAAGCCTCTCGCGCGGCATCACTGAAGAAATCCGCACCGTCAAGCACGCTGTGATGCGAGTTTGCGCAGAAGCCTTGGAGCGCCTTCGCCGCGAAGTAGTCGCGCAGCGTCATGCCGTTGAAGTCTTCGTCGTGCTGCAGACCCGGCACCGGGAAGGCCGGTTCTTTGAATGTCTTGCTCATGCTCAGGCTCCTTTCAGGCCGGGTCGAACGTCAGCGCCTGCAGCTTGGCGATCTGGTCGTTGATCTCATTGATGCGCTTGCCCAGGGCTGCACGTACTGCCTCGCGCTGCTTTTCCAGCGATGCGACTTGAGCAGTGCGGTGGTCGAAGTCATCGGGCAATTCGGCGCTGATCTTGTGGTCGCAGACCTTGACGTAACTCGGGTCTGTTTGGCTCGCATCGAACGCGAAGAAAATGAAATCCGGCTCAACGCTAAATCGGTCGGTGCGCGTGAAGATGTGGCCGCTAATCTCAATCGTTTTCATGTCTCGTCTCTCTCGTGTTCAGTGGCGGGGGTTAGGCGGCTACATGCGCACCGGCATGACAACGCCAGTGAAGTTCGGAACCGTCGCAAGCTTGACGAGCGCGCCAGCATGGCCGTTGTGATGCACACGCGGGTAGTGGCGGTCCGCCCCGGCTCCCGAAAGCGCTTTCTGCACCTTGACGAACTTCATCAGCAGTGCGGGATTGAACTGCGCCGCTTCGCCGGTCGGTTCTTCCGGGATGACCTTTCTCCACTCCGGGTACTTGGCCTCGATAGGCTTGAACATTGCGCCACCATCTCCCCACGTGATGGCCCAATGGGTATCCGACACGGGCTCGATAAACAGCGTGATGGCGTCCCGGATGCGCGTTTTCCGAATGGCCTTGACGGCCGCCGCTGGAACGATCAGCTGCACGCCTTCTTCCGGAATCCCGCCGTTCGCTGTCTCGTGCGTGATGGTTCCCAGGCAGCGGCCATCGGTTGCAGTGACACGCGTTTCAGTCGCGGTAGCTTCAATACACACCGCTTCGAGGTAATAACGAATGTCCCCGCTGGCAGCGAGCAACGAGATGCCGCGCAGATGAAAGTCTGGAACGCGGATCGATACCTTTTCCATGTCTGTCTATCCCCTGTTGGTCAGCAGCGCCGGTTAGGCTTTGGTCAAAGCAAATGCGTAATGTCCAGACACGCGGAAGAAGCGACCGTCACTCTTGCGCTGCACTTCATACGTGCCGTGGCCTAGGTCGCGCAACACAACGCATAACTCTCGGCGTCCATAAATGATGAAATAATCTTCCACGGTCATTCCCCTCATCAGCAGCGCCGCCGTTGGCTGCGCTCGTCGTCTTGTTCGTCTTGGAATTGCTTGGTGTGGTCCGGAGCGTTTTTCACCGCCCAGTGCAGCAGCCAGATAACCGATGCGAGGCTGACAATCACCGCCAGCACCATTGCGTGTATCGGGTTCATGCGGCCACCCCATACGGCGAGCGGTCTTTGTCGTAGGCGGCTTGAGCGTCGGCTTGCAGCGAATCCCACACTTTCTTGTCCTTGATGCCAGGCAGGCTTTCCAGGCTCACCGTCGTACCGGCCAGCGTCACGTCGTCCAGATCCAGTTCGCCGCGGTCGATCTCGCCCCACAGGTCGACGGCAACATCGCCCAGAAAACCGTGGCCGATGAGTTGCGTCTTCTGGCCCTTGGCGAGCTGCGGTTGAGCGGCTAGGGCGCGCTCAATGCGAACGGCCTCATTGGTGATGGCGGCTTGCTGGTCAATCGCACGATCATTTAATTTGGTCATTGCAAGTGCCTCCAACGCTTTCCGCGCACTATGTCGGACACAGTCGGCTGGCTTATGCCGAAATGCACGGCTATGTCTCCTTGCCTCACGCCGCGTTTGGCGGCCTCACGAATCGCTAGAACTTGTTCGGCGTTTAGCCTGCAGCTTCCGTGCTGCTCCCCTCGCTGGCCGCAGATTCCTTTCCGTCTGCCTTTTTTGGCCATGTCATGCATATTTTCAGCATGGGTACCAAGGAAAAGATGCGATGGGTTCACGCAGGCGCGCACATCGCAGGTATGACAAACATGCATACCTTCTGGGATCGGCCCAACATAGAGCTCATATGCCACGCGATGCGCCGGCTTGTTTCTCTTGTCGATAAGAATCCCGCCGTATCCGGTGGTGCGAAGGCCCGCATTCCAAATATGACAATCGACGCCGGGAATTAGCTCCACCTTCTCTTCGAACCGCTCTCGTAACGATCTGCCCGCTCTTCGCATCTGTCGCCTCGCGCTAACATATTGCCTGTATGCGAATATATTAGCACGATGCACGAAGGGCGCAAGGGGAATTTGTGGGGATGCAAAAACAGGGAGGGCGTAGCAGGGCAGTCGATCCGGACGAGAATGGTCCGGATGCGTGAGGGAAGTTACAACCTGGCGGCGATATCCTCGGCAGTTTCTCGGTAGTAGACCTCTTGCAGAATACGTAGATCAGTATGCCCGCTGATCTTTGCGAGCGTCATCACGTCGATCTTGCGAGAAAGGCGGGTTAGAGCTTCAGCCCGCGAATCGTGGAAGCGCAGGCCTTCGATCAGCAGGGAATCTCGGGCCTTGCGGAATAGAACATCAAGAACCTTCGCCGAAACGGTAAAGCACTGTTCGCGATCCGCAACCGGCGCAAGCAGCCGTATCGCGTGTGGGGACAGCGGAATTTGGCGTGGGCGCCCAGTGACGTACTGCATTTTGTGTTTGACCGTGGCAACTCGTCGCTGCATATCCAGCGTTGCCCGACCCAGCCGAAGTATCTCGCTCACACGCATTGCAGTCCGCAGAGCCACAAGAAAGGCTAGGGCGACTTCCTGGCTCTTTGTCACGGGCGGCACGCCTACCCGATAACCAAGGCGCCGGCAGATACGCCTGACTTCGCCAGGCAATACACGGCGCGACCGCGGCGGCCCATCGCTGGGCATCGTCAGGCCCTTGAACGGGTTGTGCTCCAGCCAATGCCACTCATCCCGCGCGGTCAGAAATGCGTTGCGGAGCCAGTTGATGTCGCGGAGAACAGTGGAGGGGGAAACGGCGCGCGTCTTGCTCCCATCGGGCAACTTGCCATTGACCCGGGCGTCGCGCCACGCTGCTATATCCGGTGTCTTGGTGTCAGCCAATGATTTTGCGGACAGGTCCGGGAAGTCTCGGATGAATGCGTCGATCCTTAGACCCTCGGCGCGCGATCCGCCTTTCTTGGCAGAAACCTCTTCCTTGTAGCGCAGAAGCATTTCGGCCACTGTGTGCCTTGCGGCGGGCGCCATGGCTTTCTGCTCGCGCAGCTCGGTTTCGCGGGCGGATGCCCATGCCTGAGCCTCGCGCTTGGTGCGGAATATCTTGGAGTCACGGGTGCCGGCTACGTAGACTTGGACACGCCAGCCCGTGCCGTGCTGCGAGAAGGATGCCATCGTGGGGAATTACGCGCGTAATCTTTGGGTAGTACAGTCTACGAAAAGCAACGCTTAGTGGCAAACCTTGGATCGCGCCGATCCCCAATTGTGGATATCCAACCCCTTGTTTATCAAGGTGTTACGTGACGCGAGAAATGCTGGGAATCGGTAGTGGTGCCCGGAGCCGGGATCGAACCTGGCTTAGTTTGTTGATTTATGGTGTCTGTGCGTAAATAATGGGGAAAATTCACGCACGAGGGAACCATGGCTAGCATCACCAAGTTCGGCGAGAAGTGGCGCGCTCAAATCAAGATTCGCGGGAATCGTGCTTCCAAGGTGTTTTGCACGGAAGAGGACGCCAAGGGCTGGGCCTCCCAGTATGAGGCAAGGGCGTTGCGCCGAGCCGAGCTTCGGGAGTTGGTGGAGGTGGGCGCCGGTTTGCCAAACTTCCCGGAGCGCATCCTTCAGGCGATGGCTGACGCTCCCTTGAGCCGCAGCGAAATACTAGGTGCGGCCATACCAACAAGCGTTATCTGCGGGATCTACTTCCTCATCAAGCGAGATCGCATCGTCTATGTCGGGCAGTCGAAGAATGTTCTTCGGCGCATAGCGAGGCACATTGACGATGGCCGGGAGTTTGATCGCTTCACGATCTCCCCGTGCAAGGAAGAGGATTTGGACCGGATGGAGGCGACGTACATCTCTGCCCTCTACCCGGACCAAAACGTGATGTTGGGAAAGGCCGCGTAAAGCCGATCAGTCTGCAGTGAGAAGGCGGTCGATTTGCTCGACGGGGATCAGGCCGCACCCATTCAGGCGCAATTGCCCGGATTGCACCAGCTTGCGGACAGTGGGGCGGCTTAGCTCGAGCATTTCTGCCGCCTGGGTCATCGTGACATGCCGGGGTCTTGGGTGTCGTTCTGCGTAGAGTTGGACGGCGCGCAAGGCGGTATTCAGTTCGCTCTGACTCATGCTTGCACCCCCGTCAGCCACGCCGCAGCCTCATCCCGCCGAATCAACTTCCCGGCCCGCTCGCAGTCCCGCAGAGCCCTCTTGGCCTCCGCCCGCGCCATAGCCTCCGGGTTCTTCTTGACGTTGATCCGGTAGCGGCGATTCCGCTCCGTCATCGTCATCGGCTCGGGCCATGCGGCATCCTCTCCGGGGCCGAGCTTCCACAGCTTCGGGCGATAGCCGCCTTTCCCGCGCTCGCCATACCCGCCGACGTGTACTTCTGCTGAGTGATGCAGGCGCATTTCGTTGTAGACATGCCTGCGAGATATGCCAGTGCGTTTCTCGATCTCGATCGGCGACAGCATCTCGCCAGATTCCAGCAGCTTCCGAATCACCCGCCATGCAGGCGAGTTACCCCGCTTCGTCAAATGGCCACGCTGTCCAAGCTGCAGCACAATGGCGCGCTTGTTGATCGCGATCTCGCTGCGCCCTGGCAGCAGATCCACCCACATCCTGATCGGCTTGTCGGTATGCCAGTGGTCCACGATGATCTTGTCTTCCTCGGGGCTCCACTTGAGCTTGCTTGATCTTTCGGTCATTCCTGTTCCTCCATGGCCCTCTGCACTGCGGCCTTGATGGCTTCCCTCGTTGCATCCCCGCCAGCGTGCAATCCACGCTGATAACAAACGGCCCGAGACATGCCCGCATACGCGCTAGGGTTCACTGCGATTTGCGCCTCGACCTGTAGGGCGGCCACGATTCGCTCGCGTTCCGCCTGGTGCTTGGCGGCCATCTCGTTGATCGACTCGGCGAACTGATCAGCCGTCGGCGAGAACGTCGCGGCGATGTCTGCGCGCACGTACTCGGTGGCGTCTGGCGAACTGGCCGACGTGGCTCCGTCCGGGCCCATGTAAAGCCGCTCGGGCATTCCATCGGCCGGCGCGTGGATGGGCTGATTCAACCGCTCGGCAATCCAGCGTGCCGCGGCATGCCTTTCCTCTTCCGTCGCAAAGCCCGTTACCTCAAGCCTCACGTCGGGGAAGAGGCGCGCATGAACCACATCGCCGCTTTCGTCCGCCAGCCAGTGGCCGGTTGCTAGGGGTTCCATGGCTAGTGACCGCAGGGCGGCGCCTCTCCATCCATCACGGGCGCACCGCAACCGATGCACTTGCGCTCGGCCACCGGCTCTTCCGGCAGGCTCAGATCAGGATTCGTCCACTCATCCAGGTTCGGTTTCGTTTCCATGGTGCGAATATATTGGCAGTGGGGTTAAAAGAAATTGGCGTGCGATTGCGCTTAGGTAAGACGGTTGGTATAATTGATAGTAGTCATGACTCAAGCTCCTATGGCTTGGGTTGTGATTAGGCGGCCTCGGTGCTGGAACACCTTGGCCGCCGCCCTCTTATGCTTATGAACAGCTGCGCGCGATGCGCGCCAATCATTAAGCCGCGACTCGAAAAAAATCACGCGGCGGGGCATTAGCGGCGCCATCACATCGCAATCTGCGCTTTCCCCATCTGCACCAACTTGCCAAAATCCTGGCCCTTTTCACTGGCCAGCATTTTTATTTTGGCGGCGTTGACTTCGGCGCTGATACTGTCGTTCAACACCTTCATATTTGCCGCGATTGCCATTCCGCGCTCGACAGACATATCGCCGTTTTTCAAGGCCATGATCGTTTCAAGAATCAGGCGGCGGGCGTCTCCGGTCGTCATGATCGAAACTGGGTTCTGGATGATTTCGTTCATTTGGTCAGCCTCTTGATTTGACGGTTAAGTTCGATTTGAAGTCTGTGAAGTTCGATCTGCTCGCGCTTCATGGCGTAGAGTTCTTCAGTTAGTTGTGCAGTAGGGATATTTAATTTACATGCAATGTATGCGCGACTTAGCTCAGCCCTGTTTTTTGTACTATTAGCACGATTCGCATCGGGATTTTTGGCTGCCCATCTGCGCCACTTAGCTCGCATCACCTCTGCGTTTTTAGCGTAATATTTACTGCCCCTATCCGGCTCTTTGGTGCGTCGCTCCAGATCAAATATCCGCATGCATTCGGCGCAAGCTTTGGTGCTAATTAAACGCTCAGCCATATGCCCGCGCTTGCACGGCTTGCCGGTGAAATATCGCTTCAATCCTCGCGCTATGGCTTCTTTGCGAGAAATGATTTCCGGTTGATCCATGATTAGATGGCAGCAAGAAACATCAGGCTCAGGGCTGCACCGTAGACACAACCAGCGAGAATGGCGCGGCCATCATCACCCATGAGTAAGCCGTCGAACCAGCGCGACCGGTATTGGACGGGGTTGCTGTATTGCAGGCGTCTTCTGAGGTCCATGGTGGCCTTCGTCATGCGGCTTGCTGGCGGAGAATCCGCTCGTTTTCCTGCACCCGAGCTGCGAAGGCCATCAGCTTCGGCTCCATAGCCTCAATGAAGTCGTCATCGCGCAGCACGCGCCGGTAGTACAGGTCTTTGCCGACGTTCTTGAGCTGCGGCGCGTACATGATGAAGTCGCAATACTGCCGACCTGTGATCCAGAGCCCGCCTTGGATCTGGTGCATGTATTCCGACAGATCGCCCGTCTGCCACATGTCCAGCACACCGATGGCGCTCACTAGGCTCTTGATTTCAATGAGCCCATCCTCTTCGATCAGGCCATCGGTCGAGTACCCGAACAGGCGATCGTCCGTCAGCACAACGCCCGATTCGCTGGCCAGATTGCCGGTGCGGGCCTCATATGCCATCCGAGCCAACGGTTCAAGCTCCTGGCCGCGCCGCATCTGCCATGAATTGAAGCCTTCCTCGCAGGGCTCACCGCTGATGCGCTCAATCGCCACCTGGGCGGCGTAGAGCGTCGATTTGGAAGAGGGCGCACCGCTCTTCAGGGTTTCGACGGCATCGCGGAACCGGCTGGCCGTAATCACGCCGGCGCGAGCCGACAGCCATTCTTGAGTGCCTTGTGCGCATTCGATCAGAATCATTGCTCGCTCCCGACAGAGTCCATTTGGCGGACGAATTCATCATCAACCGGCGGCGCTTCAGTCGCCTTCGGCATCTCCACGGTTCGCGCTTCGTCAGCAGCCGCGCGCAGGGCCGTACGATGGTCCTGGATGGTCTTTTTGAGCCGCGTGTGGTCTTGCGGCTGCTTGGCAAGACGGCCGTTGTTGGTTTTCCAATAGGCGAGGGCGTCTGCGTCGGTCTTGGTGGCCAGCGCCTCGGCGATCATCGGCGTCACGTCAATGCGGTCATCGGCCGACGCGCTGGCACCGTTGTCGAACTGGATGCCCTCGTCGCCATCGGTGTTCAAATAGTGGATGGCGTTGTCGAGGCGCTCCGTTTTCGGCCACAGCTTGTAGGCGCGCTTGATGACGGTCTTTTTCGCCATCTCGCCGGGGTCCGTCACCCATGGGCAGCTTTTCTTCTTGCTGATCCACGCCTTCCATGCGCTGGAGCGGTCGCGGATGCCGTTGACCTCGTCAAGGGTCATAGTCGTGGTCAGATAGTCTCCGTCATGTGTCTTGACAACGACGTAGACGCCGACCACTTCGCCGCGGTCCTTGGCGAATGGGTTGCGCTCATGCCGCGGCGGCTTGTCGAAACCGTTCAGCGCGAAAGCGTCCGATTCGTAGACGATCTCGGCCTGCCCCCAACGGATCGAGCCCGAGCCGATGGCCAGGTCAAGCAAGCCCATGTAGCTGATGTCGAGGCAAATCTTGCCGTCGCGCGGCACCAGATACGCCTGCTTCTTGGCCGGGTTCAAGCTGATGCCGATGGCTGCAACGTTCGTGACCGCATTGATGACGGACTGCCGATTGCTTTGAGCGATGCCCATCGCATAGTCATTGCCGGTCAGGATCTGGACGGCAAAGCCCGCCTCTCGCTCAAAGTTCAGCGACCGATCCGTCAGGACGGCCGCGAAGCTATCGCGCGCCTCTTGGATGGTGCCGGTGATGATCTGCAGGGCGTTCATGCTGCCTTCTCCATCTGGGCCTCGAAGGCGGCGACGTTGAATCGCTCTAGCCAGCCGACCACATCGCCATTGGTGACGCCGTAGTGGGCGGCCAGCAATTCGACGATTGCCACGTCACCGGGACCGTTCAGTTCGAACTGCACTCGCTCACGGCGGACGCGCTCAGCTTCGGCGGCAGCCTGTTCGTCAGCGATGCGCTGGGCCTCGGCGCGCGCTGCAGCTTCCGTCTCTTCCCGCTTGCGGCGTTCTTCGGCTTCGGCGGCCTCGCGCTTGGACTGGGCTTCAGCCTCAATCGCTGCCAGACGCTCGCGCTCAATGCGCTCGGCCTCAGCACGCTGGGCGGCGACTGCGGCCTGCTCGCGGGCCAGTGCGGCCCGTTCCTCGGCCATCCGCCGTTCGTGCGCTTCGCGCTCCGCACGCATCAGGGCCTCAGCCTTTTCTTGTGCCGCTCGCTGTTCGGCCTCGACGCGCTCACGCTCCGCCCGATCTCGCGCCTCCTGTGCGGCACGTTCGGCAGCGGCTTGGCGCTCACGCTCTGCGGCTTCGGCGCGCTCCTTGGCAAGGGCTTCGCGTTCGGCGGCAAGACGGGCCTGTTCAGCTTCGTGCGACTGTTGGGCCGTCAGGGCATCTTGCATCTTCCCGAGCGCAACGCACTTGGCTTGGTCCGCTTCGCCAGCGAACTCCATGAACTCTTCGAGCGTGATTTCGTGCGCCGACAGTTCGTTGATCGCGCCTTGGATCGCGGCAGCGGACTGGCCTACGCATTCGGTGGGGCAAGTCTTGATCTCGTCGATCAGCTTGCGGATGCCGTCAACGCGAGCCTTCTCGGCTGCGAGCTTGGCTTGTTTCTCTGCGTCCTTCCGGCGCTCTTCAGCCTTGATCGCATCATCGAACCGCTTCTCGTAGGGCTCGACCTCGGCGGCGATCTCCTTCGCCTTGCCATCCAGCAGGCGGCCAATTTCCAGAATCGGCGCCTTGCGCTCGGTGCGGGCCTTTTCGATTGCAAGCCGGAACTCATCACGGAACACCGCACGGTGCTTCTTGGCGACCTCCATGCCGGCCGTGGTGGTGACGTCGAACGTTGCTTCGTCGGCCGCCTTCTTGGCCGCGTCCAACTTCTCGCGGAACGGCGCATAGATGGCAGCAACGTACGATTGCGGATCAAGCGTGATGATGGCGGTCGGCGGTGCTGCATCGACCTGGGCGATATCGGTCATTTCTTCCTCCTGGGTGTTTGCGAATGTCTTAGCATGCGTGAACATTAGCACGTAGCGAATACATTAGCAAGCATCGGAAAGAAAAAGCGCCACGAAGGGCGCTTGTGTGTGGCGGCGAGACTCAGTCGTCCCACCCCAACTCTTTTGCCAGCCGCTCATTCTCTCGCCTGACGCACGCCCCGCATACCTGATACACCGGGCCGCTCATGCCCTCCTCAAAATCGCGGCGCGGGCGCAAGTCGGTTGCGTTGGTCTTGCACCAGTCGCAGGGGCCGTGCCGGGCCTCGTCCTTGTGGCGCTTGAATTCTTCACGGCACTCTTGGCACATGTCGATGTACTCAGCGCCGAAGGAATCTGTCTCGCCCTGGACGCGGGTGACGGCTGGGCGGTCTTGGTGCTGATCGCACATCGTGCCGACTGGTACAGCATGAGCGCTACCAGGAAGGGAAGAGCAGGGGCCGCTGACGTGTGCCATTGGTATCTCCGAAGAAGGGTGCCAGTTACGGGTCTGGCGTCCGCCTTATCGGTGCGGCCGGTTTTTCTGTTGGTGCGCTGAGCTATCGCCGGTCTTCTGTGGCAGGCTCAAGTTCAAAGATGTAGTGGCCGCCGCGCCGCGACTGCACCCAAACCAGATGCCACAGCATCGAACTTTCCTGCATTGCTCGAATGAGGGTTTCGTTGCCGGACCAGCCGGCTGTCGAAACGTGATAACGGCGGACCATCTTCTTTGCGTCCCACTCATCGGGTTCGTCGGCCTCGCTCCATCCCCAATCATGGAGATACCAGAGGTCTGCAACGAACTTGAGCCATCCACGCGGATCGGACCAGTGCCATGTGCGAATCCTGTCGCAAGCAAGGTCGGTCGGATAGCCGTCGTCATCCAGATTTTCGCCATCCTGATCCATCAAGGCCTGCCATTTGGCGCGCGCGTGGCGGTCCAGTTCTTCCGCCGCTTGGCGTAGCTCGGCTCGCTTGGATTCAGGATTGGACATGGTCTCGATCTCGGATGATGCGATGGCGGGTAATCTGGCGCCCCTGCGCGGAATCGAACCGCGCTACTGCACGAATAGACAAGTTCGCCGTAGTCCAACCCGGGGCATTTGCCGAGCTCTCCCGGCAGTCACGCGCGACAAGCTCGTCAGCAGAAAGCCGCGTTCGCTACTCTGCATAGCCCAGCAAGCTGGGCGAACTTTTAGAGGGGCCGGCGCTGCTTAATGCCGACATGGTCCAGTTCGAGATACGTCCGCTCGACCGCGTGCCCGGGTTCACTATCACGCGCGCATCAGCCTGCGCATTCCCTCACGTCATGGCGCCTGGGCGCGACTTCCAGATAACGCGTCTTCGCCATGCGTGAAGGTTGAGGGCCGGGCGCGACTCCGGTAGGTAGCCTCTGGCAGCCACAGCGGTTTCCCGCCTCCCGTGTATTCCCGGCCACGACGCCACATGTCCAGATGTTCACCGAGCTATCGGTGCATTCCCTCAAGTGAGCGCCCTAGAAGCCAGTTTCCACCTGCTCGCTACGGGCTGGCTTTCCGTGCGGCGAAGGGCTAGGCACGCTCGCTTGAGAGTGCCGGTTACGCTTTTCCGGCGCCTAACTTGTAGGCCGCGCCTGTTATAGCCGCAGGCTGGCACATACGATTTCGCTCGTCTGCCTTCCGCGTCCGTCCGTGGACATTTATGGGGACCGTCTTGGACGAAGAGGTCATCCAGTCCCGCCAAGAGCACTCATCGAATGCGCTTGGCGGGCGACCCGGTAACGAGGGTCAGTCGGGCTTTCGGATCCACCCATGCGCCAGCGGTTCAGGTTCGTAGAGTTTTCGCTACACATTGCCCAAGGGCTTTTCGCTACTTCGTCATCACCGTACTTGGCTTTTGCATTCTTTGATTCGCGCGGCGTCTCACCGCAGCGGACTATTGAGCCTCCGTGGCTTCGGGTGTTGCGAATATATTAGCAGTCGCATCGGCATGATTCAAGGGGATTTTGGGTTAGGCGGCTTGGTCCAGATCAAACAGCGTCGGCATGCTGAACTTGCGTTCGGCTGATTTCAGGTAGTGCACCTGATCCATGAAGTAGGTCGGATTCAGCTCCGAACCGCCGCCACGGCGCCCCTTCAGGATCGCGCGATATGGGACCGTGCCCAGGCCGCAGAACGGGTCATAGACCAGCTCATCTTTGTTGCTGTAGCGCTCGATCAGCCGATCGACGATATCGAACTGCAGCGGGCAGACGTGCTTCTCCACCGCTCGGCGCGCTTGTTCGCCATTGAGTGTCAGCATGCGCGTGACGTCATGCCAGATGTTTGGATCGTGCGAGCCTGGCGCGAGGCTCATAAACGTTGAGGGCAGGGCGCCACGCTGCTGCAGTTCTTCGCCAATCTTGACGTGGAATTCGTAGTCGTAGACGTTTTCCAAGCTGTACTTGGTGAACAGGCTGGCCAGCTTATCCGGGCCCAGCGCGGCCAGCTCTTCGGCTGTCAACAGGCGTTCGCCGCTCGAGCGCCAGAATGCATGTGCATCGATCTGCCAGCGCGCAAGGCTGTATTCGTTCTTCGATTTGCGAATCGGCACATCGGCGTAGCCCTTGGACCGATCGCTTTGCGGCTTGTGGAACAGCAAGACATACTCCGGCGAGCCGACACTCATCTTGCTCCCGTCCTTGCACATTTCCGTGTAGCCAAGGCGATACGTCTGATTGTTCTCGCGCACCACGTCAGTGTTGACCGTGATCATCCCGCAATAGTCGAAGCCATGTTTCATGCCGTGGAAGAGGGCTTCGGCGTGAAAAGGGCTGTACGTGGGGATGCCGGCGCCCGTCACATTGCCGAACAGGATGCGGTCTTTCACATGGCAAGCATAGATGCGGCCTGGTTTCAGGATACGCAGCAGTTGAGGCGTCAGGTAGTCCATCTGCTGCCAGAAGTGCGCGTTGTCTTCTGTGTGGCCGAAATCGTTGTAGCTCGGAGAATACTCGTAGTGGTTGGCGAACGGTATTGACGTAACGATCAGGTCGACGTGGTTGTCAGGCAAAAGTCTCGCTTCTTCCACACAGTCATTGTTCGCCACAGCGAAGCGATCGCCCGTGACCTCAATGCGCTTGACGCCGATAGAGCGAGCGAGCGTTTCCTGCATGGCGAGCTGGTTCAGCCCGTATTCTCGAATGATGGTTGTCATCTTGGCCTGCATTTCTTCGTGTTGTGCCCACTTGGCGAGCAGAGTACGCAGAACTTCCCGTTCGGCCTCGCTGTGGATGATGTCGATCCGTACCGTGTGTGTCTGTCCGAAGCGCTGCACGCGGTGAATGGCTTGGATGAAGTCGTTGAACTTAAAGCCGATGCCGGCGAAGATCTCGCGGTGGCAGTGGCGCTGGAAGTTGCAGCCGCTGCCGGCGATGATCGGCTTTGTGGAAAGCAGACGATGCTTGCCGTCCCCAAAATCAATGATGCGCTGCTCGCGCTCGTCCAGGTGCTGCGAGCCCCACACGCTGACCGCTTCCGGAATGGCTTGCTGGATGGCGTGGCGCTCGTCTTCTAGATCGTGCCAGACGATGAAATGATCGGCCGGTGCTTCCGTCACCAACTCGCGCACCTTCTCGACGCGTGCCGGCATGCTGTCGCGTTTCTCGTTGCTGGCCGCGCTGAGACTCAGCGCCGGATCGGTGAACATCAGCGCCTGGCCATCGCGCTCATGGCCAGCTTTGGCGTAGTCGCTTGGTATCTCGTGGTAGCGCACGTCCAGATCGGGCAGCACATAGCCTTCGTCGCTATGGCCAAGATCGCTCGGCCGCTGGATGAAA
>JBCBID010000022.1:0-63188 GCA_038525015.1 Pseudomonadota bacterium
GCGGGAAACTGCCATATCTTCGCCTCGCTTGTGTTTTGCTTTGCAATACACCTAGCAGCTATCACCACGAAGCGCTACGCATGCGGGCAAAAGCACGAAACCATTGGCAAAACCGCGAGCATGACGGGCCGCGTGACGTGTCACACGGTTGCCGTGCTCAACGCGACCGCTGCCGCTACGCTTTTGAACGCGCCTCGATATTGCCCACGATGGTCTCAAGCGTTCCCGTTGTTTTGCGAAGTCGTTTTTTTGCGGCGCCCAGAAACCCGTTGGCCTTCTTGCGGTTTGGCCCGATCTTGCCTTCGGCGATGCCCTTGATCACCTTATCCTTGGTCGCGCAATCCTTTGCAATTTTGGCCGCGGCCTTGGGGTCAGACAAGCGCTTCGCCTCAAAGTCTTTTTGAAGCTTGATCAGCGCCTCAACCTCCTTGTCGACGACCTCCCAATGCTTGTCATTCAAGCGCAGCACATCCATCGCCTTCGTCACATCCTTCATGAAAAGCGAATCCAACGCATTAAGCGCGCTCGACATCACCACATAATCGGCCTCTGTCTGACGGTTATCGCCACGGTTCTTGCTCAGGATGGCCTTGACCTTCGTATAGTCTTCTACGGTCATTTCAGGCAGCGCCCCACCACTTTTCAGGGCGGCCTGAGTCTGTGGACCGACCTGACCATCCACCTTCAGTTTTGCCTTTTTCTGAAAGGTCTTAACCGCCGATTCCGTCATTTTCCCGAAATCACCATCCACCTTCAGCTTCGCGCCATTCTTGTTCAGCGCGTCCTGAAGCTTCTTAACATCCGCCCCTTTCGAGCCCTTCTTCAAAATTGCCATGATTCAATCCCCACAAAACAATCTTAGGGTACACAGTGTAACGTCATGAATTATTATGCACAGTCCGGATTTCCGGACTGCACGAGCCACAACGCTAAATCGTGCATAAGACGAGAGGGAGACATGCAGTCTTGCCGCCCGCAAATAGGCCGTCGCGCAGCGCAAAAGCTGATCCCGAAACTCAAAAAGTCGCGCAGGGTTCTGCCCCGCGCGACCTTACTCACTCTAGCTACAACAGGTTAATGTGCTGTCGCGCCCGCCCCGGGATCGCGCGCTACCGCAGCGGCCGCCGCTGCGGCTTCTTCCGCCGCCTCGTCCCACTCAATCGCTTCTGGCTTGGCGACAAGCGCACGCTCCAAAACTTCGGTGACATGAGCAACAGGAATGATCTCCAGCCCCTCTTTCACGTTGTCGGGGATATCGGCCAGATCCTTCTCGTTCTCTTCAGGAATAAAGACCGTTTTGATCCCGCCCCGCAACGCCGCCAGCAGCTTTTCTTTCAAACCGCCAATCGGCATCGCGTTCCCGCGCAAGCTCACCTCGCCGGTCATGGCGATGTCCTTGCGCACCGGAATGCCCGTCAGCACCGACACAATCGATGTCACCATCGCCAGCCCTGCAGATGGCCCATCCTTGGGCGTCGCCCCATCCGGCACGTGCACGTGGATGTCGGTCTTGTCGAATTGCGGCGGTTTCACTCCGATCCCGGGGCTGATCGACCGCACATAGGAACTGGCCGCATCGATGGACTCTTTCATCACATCACCAAGCTTACCGGTGGTTTTCATCCGGCCTTTACCCGGCAGCTTCAGTGCCTCGATATGCAGCAGATCGCCACCCACAGACGTCCACGCCAACCCGGTTACAACGCCAATCTGATCGTCCTGTTCAGCCAACCCATAGCGGTGCTTCCGCACGCCCAGGAAATCGCCGAGGTTTTCAGAGGTTACGACAACTTCCTCAACCTCTTTCTTAACGATCTTGGTGAGTGATTTCCGCGCCACCTTTGCGATCTCGCGCTCAAGGTTCCGCACGCCGGCTTCCCGCGTGTAGTAGCGGATGATGTCGCTCAGCGCCGCGTCGGTCAGCTCGAACTCCTTGGCTTTCAAACCGTGGTTCTTGACCTGCTTGGCGATCAGATGCTGCTTGGCAATCTCGGACTTCTCGTCCTCGGTGTAGCCCGCCAGCGGAATGATCTCCATCCGATCCAGCAGAGGCCCAGGCATGTTGTAGCTGTTGGACGTGGTCAGGAACATCACGTTCGACAGATCGTATTCCACCTCCAGATAGTGGTCCACAAACGTCCCGTTCTGTTCCGGGTCCAACACCTCAAGCATGGCCGACGCCGGGTCGCCCCGGAAATCCTGCCCCATCTTGTCAATCTCATCGAGCAGGATCAGCGGATTGGTCGTCTTGGCCTTTTTCAACGCCTGGATGATCTTGCCGGGCATCGACCCGATGTAAGTGCGTCTATGACCGCGAATCTCACTCTCATCGCGCACCCCACCAAGCGAGATGCGGATAAACTCGCGCCCCGTCGCCTTAGCAACCGACTTCCCGAGCGAGGTTTTACCAACACCCGGAGGGCCAACCAAACACATGATCGGGCCCTTCATCTTCTTCGACCGCTGCTGCACCGCCAGATACTCGACGATCCGCTCTTTGACCTTCTCAAGGCCGTAGTGGTCGTCATCCAGGATCTTCTGTGCCCGGCCCAGATCCTTTTTCACGCGCGACTTCACGCCCCACGGGATCGAAAGCATCCAGTCCAGATAGTTGCGCACTACAGTCGCTTCTGCGCTCATCGGCGACATGTTCTTGAGCTTTTTCAGCTCCGCGTCCGCCTTCTCACGCGCCTCTTTCGACAGCTTGGTCTCGGCGATTTTCTCTTCGAGTTCAGCAACTTCGTTCTTGCCGTCCTCGCCATCGCCCAGCTCTTGCTGGATCGCCTTCATCTGTTCGTTGAGGTAATATTCGCGCTGCGTTCGCTCCATCTGCGACTTCACGCGGGTCTTGATCTTTTTCTCGACCTGCAAGACCGACATCTCGCCCTGCATCAGGCCATAGACCTTTTCCAGCCGCTCGCTCACGGCCAGCGTCTCAAGCAGGTCTTGCTTCTGATCAACCTCGATGCCCAGATGCCCGGCTACCAAATCGGCCAGTTTCGCAGGCTCGGTCGTCTCTCCGACGGCCGACAGCGCCTCTTCGGGGATGTTCTTCTTCACCTTGGCATAGCGTTCAAACTCATCCGCCACGGACCGCAGCAACGCCTCGGTTGTGGCCACGTCCCCCGGCATCTCGGTCAGATACTCGGCGCGCGCCTCAAAAAAATTGTCGTTGTCTAGATATTCGGTGATGCGCACCCGCGCCTGGCCTTCGACCAGCACCTTGACCGTGCCGTCGGGCAGCTTCAGCAGTTGCAGCACATTGGCCAGCACACCCGCTTTATAAATACCCGAGGATTCGGGGTCGTCCTCGGACGGGTCAATCTGGCTCGACAGCAGGATCTGCTTGTCGTCCGCCATGACCTCTTCCAGTGCACGAACCGATTTGTCTCGGCCCACAAATAGCGGCACGATCATGTGGGGGAATACCACGATATCGCGCAACGGCAGCACCGGGTAAGAGGCGTTCAGAGGCTCTTGCATGCTCTTTTCCTTATCATTGGCAAGACAGCACAGCCCCGCTTTGCGGCAACCCTTGGCTGTCTCCGTGTGTCGGACCCTTTGATCTGTGATCGCGGCCCTCGTGTTTCAAGGTGCATCCTGACGCGAGCGGGGCAAGGGTGCAATGGGGCCATGCAAACTGTCCCCAGTTTTTTGGCACAAATTGTCGTGGCTCCACCGGGTCGAACCGCAAAATAGAGCATTAAGGCTCACCGGATGCGGCAATCTGCGCAGCCCAATGCGCTTGATCGTTGGGCATGCGGTCTATGTCGCAGCGCTGGTAAAGGAATTGATTGATGGCAACACTCGCTCTGCTGCTCACGGCGCTGCTCTTTGGTGGCATGACCTTGTTCTCATTTGGCTTCGCCGCGGTGCTCTTTTCTGCCTTCGGGCCAGATGACGCGCGCAAGGGCATTCGCGCCACCTTCCCGCACTATTA
Organism: Pseudomonadota bacterium; assembly: GCA_038525015.1. Taxonomy (GTDB): domain Bacteria; phylum Pseudomonadota; class Alphaproteobacteria; order Rhodobacterales; family Rhodobacteraceae; genus Tateyamaria. The sequence continues at coordinate 3,941 of JBCBID010000022.1, forward strand.
CTTGTGGGTGATCGGAACCGCGGCGCTCGCCGCTCTGACAGCTTTCGTGGCTCATCCATCCGCCGCCTGGATGATGGTCGGCATTGCACTCAGCACCATTTATGCGCGGCAAACCCTGATGGCACAAATCAACGCCGCCACCGACACCGGTGACACGCGCCGGTTCAAGCGGCTCCATGGTGCAAGCGTAGTGCTGCAACTGGCACAAATCGGTGCGGCAGGTTGGGCGCTGGCCTTGCTTGCAAACGCCTAAGACATGTTGCGGCGCTGACAGGGTGCAGTCACTTGGGGATGCACCCTGTCAGCAGTGCCCCCAACATTAGACGAGGGCCACAATCGCCAGCAGCGAAACAGCAAACCAGATTACCGAAAACAAAGCGAACTGCATGACGACCCCCCCCCAAGGGTGTGACTGCCAACACTCTATATCAGCCTACCACGCCGCACGATGGGGGAATTCCTGACCTTTGTTCCCCCACTCACCCCTGACACGGTGGCAAAGGATGGTGGGCGTGCCCCGCCACCCTGCTCTCCTACGCCACAGAGGTACCGAATACCCGCCCGCAGCGCCCTCAGACTGGCTCACGCCATGCACTGCGCGATGCGCAACGTGTCCATGTCACTTCCTAGATTGGGTCGATATCCCCACCAGCCCGCTGGGCGTGGAACTCTGCCTGCCAGGCGTCGAACGTCCCCGCGGCAATGGCGTCGCGCATGCCCTGCATGATTTCCTGATAGTAGTGCAAATTATGCCAGGTCAGCAGCATCCCAGCGATCATCTCGTTGGCGCGAAACACATGGTGCAGATAGGCGCGCGAGTAGTTCCGGCACGCAGGACAGGTGCAATCCTCATCCAGTGGCCTCGGGTCATCGGCATGACGCGCGTTCTTGATGTTGATCACCCCCCGGCGGGTAAAGACCTGGCCCGTCCGCCCCGACCGCGACGGCAACACGCAATCCATCATGTCAATCCCGCGGGCCACCGCGCCCACAATGTCATCCGGCTTGCCCACGCCCATCAGGTATCGCGGCTTGTCGCGTGGCAATTGCTCGGGCGCATAGTCTAGGCAGCCAAACATCGCGTCCTGCCCCTCGCCCACGGCAAGCCCGCCAACGGCGTAACCCTCAAAACCGATCTCTCTCAGCGCCTCGGCGCTCTCGCCGCGCAGGTCTTCCTCCAGCCCGCCCTGCTGTATGCCAAAAAGCGCGTGACCGGGCCGGTCGCCGAACGCATCACGCGACCGCTTGGCCCACCGCATCGACAGGCGCATACTGTCGGCAATACGGTCGCGGTCTGCGGGCAGGGCCGGGCATTCGTCAAAACACATCACGATGTCGGACCCAAGCAACCGCTGGATGTCCATCGACCGCTCCGGGGTCAGCGCGTGCTTTGACCCATCAATGTGGGACTTGAATGTCACCCCTTCTTCGGTCAGCTTCCGCAACCCCGCAAGGCTCATCACCTGAAAACCACCCGAGTCGGTCAAAATGGGTCGCTCCCAATTCATAAACCTGTGCAACCCGCCCAACCGATGGATGCGCTCGGCTGTGGGCCGCAGCATCAAATGATACGTGTTGCCCAACAGAATGTCGGCCCCCGTCGCGCGCACGCTCTCCGGCATCATCGCCTTTACAGTGGCCGCCGTGCCCACCGGCATGAACGCCGGCGTTCGTATCTCCCCCCGCGGTGTCGAAATCACGCCCGTCCGGGCGCGGCCATCTGTGGCCTTCAGATCAAAGGAAAACTTGCTCATCCGCCTCCCTTGCCTCAAGCCTTACCAATTGCCAAGAGGGGCAATCGCGTTGCCGGGGTGCAACCCAACGGCTAGTCTGGGCATTCATATCAAGGAAAAGGGGCGCCACCGTGGATACACTCAATTTCGGCTGGGAAGAATGGATCGCGCTGCCGGAACTGGGCCTGCCCGCGCTCAAGGCCAAGATCGACACCGGGGCCCGCACCTCTGCCCTGCATGCGCACGACATCGAAGTCTTTGGCCCCGCCAAGACGCCCAAGGTCCGGTTCAACGTGCACCCCATCGCGGGCAAGGACCACGTGTCCATCACCTGCTCGGCCCCCATCCTCGACCGGCGCGAGGTCACCTCTTCCAACGGCGAGGCCGAATTGCGCTATGTCATCGAAACGCGGCTTGAGGTCGGCGGTCAATCCTGGCCCATCGAAGTCACCCTGACGGACCGTTCCTCGATGACGTCGCGGATGCTGCTCGGCCGCCAGGCACTGCAGGATCATATCACGATCACCGCCTCTGAAAAGCGCCTGCAACCCGATCTCAGCTACGATGTCTATCACTCATCGGCCATGCGCAAAGTGGCGCCCGCCCGCGCCTTGCGTATCGCCGTGCTCAGCCGCGAAAACAACTATTCCACCCGTCGCCTCGTCGAAGTGGGCGAAGCGCGCGGCCACACGGTCGAGGTGATCAACACCACCCGCTGCTACATGGCGATCAACGCCATGGCGCCCGAAGTGCACTATGACGGCAAACGCCTGCCCCGCTACGACGCGGTGATCCCCCGCATCGGCGCGTCCATCACCGCCTACGGCACGGCCGTCATCCGCCAGTTCGAAACGACGGGCACCTATTGCGTGAATGGCGCGTCCGGCATCACCGCATCGCGCGACAAGCTCCACGCCCACCAAATTCTCGCCTCCAAGAAAATCGGCATGCCCACCACCGCCTTCGCGGCCTCGCCGCTCGATACAGCCAACATCATGGGGCTGGTGGGCTCGGCCCCTGTCATCGTCAAATTGCTCGAATCCACCCAAGGCAAGGGCGTCGTGCTCGCCGAAACCAAAAAGGCTGCCGAGTCGGTCATCGACGCCTTCCGCGGCCTGCGCGCCAACTTTCTGGTGCAAGATTTTGTCAAGGAAGCCGCGGGCGAAGACATCCGCTGCCTTGTCGTCGACAACCGCGTCGTGGCGTCGATGAAACGCACCGGGGCCGAGGGCGACTTCCGCTCGAACCTGCACCGCGGCGGGTCGGCCAAATCGGTTCGGATCAGCAAGGAAGAACGCGAAACCGCCGTCCGCGCGGCGCGGGCGTTCGGCCTTGGCAAGGCGGGCGTGGACCTCTTGCGCTCCGAAACCGGCCCCAAAGTGCTTGAGGTGAACTCAAGCCCCGGCTTCGAAGGGATCGAGAATGCGACGGGCAAGGATATCGTGGGCAAGGTCTATGACATGATCGAAGCGCGGGTGAAGCCAAAGCCGGTGCGCAAACGCAGCTAGCGTGGCCGCGATGACCAAAATGTGAAATACTGCACCCCGACACCTGTGCATTTTACACCAACTTGCGCGCAGTCCCGGTGATCTTCATGGCTCAACCTCACTCATTGCCCCTGCTCAGTCGCAGCGAAGATATGTTCGAAGCGCAGCAAATAGCTATGCACAACAAGTTTGTGTTGAATGGCAACCGCGTCCGCGCACGCAGCATGATTCAGGACTTTACCACCGGGCTGCACACCCATCCAGCGAGTGACAATATCGTTGTCGTTCACAAGGCTGGTCCGGGCGTAAACAGATATGAGGGGAGCCGCCGGACGGGACAAATCCGCGAAGCCAACAATTCCACAACAATCATACCGGCCGCTGCCGAAAACTATTGGCAAGCGGACAACTCGGTGGATGTCCTTCACCTCTATATGGATGAAACGGTCCTACGCTCCATCTGGGCCGAAGAAGCACGCGGCGATGCCGCCCGTATCGAATTGCAAGACCTGATGGGCATCAACGATGCCATTCATCACATCTTTCGCCAACCTGCTCGAAACCGAAATCGAAAGCGACCTGCCCCAAAGCCAGATGATGCTCGACAGTTTCGACACCATGCTCTCGCTGCACCTGTTGCGCGCCTATACCAGCGCCCCGTTGGACCCTGCCCCAGCGAACACACCCGGCACCGCCGATCTGCAAGACAAGCTGGTCGCCAAGGCGCAGTCCTTTCTCAAAAGTCACACGGATGAAGACATCGGCATCGCTGACGTCGCGCACCACCTCTCGGTCAGCCGCTTCCACCTCGCGCGTGTGTTCAAGGCCCGGACCGGCCAGACCATGCACCAATTCCTGCTCGACAAACGAGTGGACCAAGCCTGCGCACTGCTGCGCGACACCAACCTGTCCATCGCAGACATCGCTTACGCCTGCGGCTTTTCCAGCCAAAGCCACATGACCACCGTGTTCGGCAAAAGAAAGGGCACATCGCCCGGCCGCTACCGGGCGCATATCCGCGCCTAGCCACCCTTTACCCCCTGCCCCCATTTCCCTATATAAATGGTCTGGAACTAGGACGGGGTCGACATGAACCAGCCACACGATCAGATGGAAGGGACACCGCTCATCGCGCCCTCCTCCACCGACCACCCCCTGCACGAGGCCGTGGTCGAGGCCTGCCGGTCTGTCTATGACCCCGAAATCCCGGTCAATATTTATGAACTTGGCCTGATCTACACCATCGACATCAATCCCGAGAACGAGGTGAAGGTTGTCATGACCCTGACCGCGCCCGGTTGCCCCGTAGCGGGCGAAATGCCCGGCTGGGTTGCCGATGCGGTTGAACCCCTGCCCGGCGTCAAACAGGTTGATGTGGAACTGACCTGGGAGCCGCCCTGGGGCATGGAAATGATGTCAGACGAAGCACGGCTTGAACTGGGCTTCATGTAAGGCACATCGGGCTAGCGCACCTTTACAAAACAGTCACCTCACGTTCGTGAAACCGTCAAGGACGTGCGCCATTGATGGTGTACCCGCTACATCAGGCCCGCATCCCAAAACCAGCGCCTCCCCAGCGCAAGTCGGGCCTGACATCAAAAAGGGCCGCCTCTACCCCCGGCGGCCCTTCGCTTTTCGTCTCACAGCCTGCGCAGCACCCACATCAGGGCACGCCTGCGCCGTTGTCTGCGCTTGCGGATATGATCATCCGCTTGCATTTTTGCAAACACCGCCTGTTCTTGCGCATAAATACTGTTCATCTCTAGTGACTTATAAGGATGTCGCATGGCCTCTCCTTTCGCTGATGCCCCTATATATGGCGGGGTCTGTTCCGCATTGTCAGACCCCGGTTCCGCAGCTAGGCTTGCATTCATGCAAATCACCGATTGGACAGATTACGGTCTCTTCGCCTGCGTGGCCCGCCACGGCTCGCTCGCCCGTGCCGCCCATGAAACCGGGCTCAGCCAGGCCACGCTCTCGCGCCGCATGACCGCGCTCGAACAGCGCACAGGCCGCAGGCTCTTTGCCCATGGTGCTGCGGGCTATACCCCCACCACCGAAGGCCGCGCCCTTCTGGATCAAGCCAAAAAGATGGAGGCCGCAGCCCGCGGCATCGCACATTGGTCCGCCGCACAAACCGGTGCGCCCCGCGTGCGCATCTCTGCCGGCACCTGGACCACGCTCTATCTTACCCGCCATCTTTCGACCTACTGGACCCATGGCGACCGCTGGACACCAGAGTTTGTCAGTTGCAACCAAGACATGGACATCGAACGGCGCGAGGTCGATATCGGCATCCGAAACCGTCGCCCCGATCACGATTGGCTGGCAGGCCGACGCACCGGCCAGGTCGAGCATGCCATCTATGCCGTCTCTAACGACATCACCGGATGGATTGGCCCCAGCGACGACACCGCCACCCTGCCCTCCGAAGCCTGGACCGTCGCCCATCACGGCCACGATCTGGTCGCTGTCTCGAATGATCCACAAGTGCGCATGGCCATGGCTCAAAGCGGCGTGGGCCGCGTCGTCCTGCCCACCTTCGCCGCCGATACCGCTCCGGGCCTCATGCGCGTCTCGGGCCTGATCGACGCCCTCACAACCGAAGAATGGCTCGTCTGCCATCAGGACACCCGCCACGACCCGGCCATCCGCGCCGCCCTCGACGCGATCGGCGGGTTCCTCAAGCGTCCCCGCCCCTTGCATGCGGACGCCCAAAGCCCTACCTTATCGGTCGGATAACCGCAGAGGCTTCCCATGTTCGCGATCCCCGGCAAACAAGCCGTCAGCATCACCCCCCGCGCTGCCGCGCAAATCTCCAAACTGATGGAGAAAGAGGGCCACCAGGGCCTTCGCATCGGCGTGAAAAAGGGTGGCTGCGCAGGCATGGAATACACGATGGAATATGTGGACACCGCCGATCCCAACGACGAAACCGTCGAACAGGACGGCGCGCGCGTCATGATTGCGCCCATGGCCCAGATGTTCCTCTTCGGCACCGAAATCGACTACGAAACCTCGCTGCTGGAATCCGGGTTCAAGTTCAACAACCCCAACGTGACCGATGCCTGCGGCTGCGGCGAGAGCATCTCCTTCAAAGACGTCGAAGAGCTGCAAGCGGCGCAGAACGCCAAGTAGCATGGCCGTCTCTCGGGAAGAGATTGACCACGCCCTCGATCTCTTTTCCGGTCTCGGCCCTCTCACCACCCGCAAAATGTTCGGCGGCCTCTCGATCTATTGCGAGGGCACGATCTTCGCCATCCTCATGTCCGACGGTCGCCTCCTGCTCAAAGGCCAAGGCCCCATGCAGGACCGGTTCGAAACCATGGGCCTCGACCGCTGGGACTACACACGCAAGGACGGCAGCGCCACGCATATGCCCTACTGGTTCCTGCCTGACAGCGCCCAGGACGACGCCGACGAGGCAACATCCCTGGCCCGCGAGGCCCTGTCCCATCTTTAGGGTAGGCAATCTGCCCACCAAACATCAACACAGGCGCACAACCCTATGACTTTGCTTGCAAATGCACATAAGTCTCTTCAAATCGCGCCGACAGATGATCGCCCGCCAGCATCACCTGATCCGACCCTTCAGGCGCCACATTGGTGTCATAGGTCGGGTTGAAAAACAGCGGGATTGAAATCCGCTCCGCCCTGCCACCCACAACCCGGTGCGGCGTTGCCTTGACCCGACCTCCGGTCCAGAACTCCAGCATCTCGCCAAAATTGATGATGAACTCGCCGGGCGGCGCAGACACGGGTATCCACCCACCCCCACGCTTCCTCACCTCCAAGCCAGGCGACCCGTCCGTCGCCAGCAAAGTCAAACACCCGTAATCCGTATGGGTCGCAATCCCGAAATCCTTCGCCCCCGCCCAATCGGGCCGCGCCGGATAATAGTTGCCGCGCAACAAAGCCATCGGCGTGTCAAACGCCTCGTCAAAATGGCCCGCATCCGCCCCGATAGACCGCGCAATCGCCACCAACAGCCCGCGCGCCACATCCAACCCATCCGCGTAATACGCTGATATCACGGCCTTAAACGCAGGCTCCTCCGGCCAAAGGTTCGGCGCATAAAACCGCTTGTCCCCAAGGGGATGTCCCTCGGGCAACTGGTACCCCACGTCAAAGAACTGCTTGTAATCCGGGTTGACCTCTGGATCGACCTGCTCTGACCCCGGCGCGCCCCAGCCCCGGTTCGATCCCGTCAGGGCCATATCAACCGCCCTCTTTTCCGCCTCCGGCAAGTGAAAAAAGGCACGATAGGTCGCAATTGCCTCCTCCACCCGCGCTGCACTTAACGTGGTGTTACGCACGGTTGCAAAACCCACGCCCGTCGCCGCCTCTCCCAGCGCCGCAAGGCTCGCCTTATCCCCAGCCGCCAAAGCCGCTGCATCCAACCGTGGGATCATGTCACGCACTCCATCTTGGCGCAGCCCTACCGCGATGCTAGGACCAACGCAAACAGGGAAAGGGATCGACATGCAGCGCAAACTGGCAGCAGGCAACTGGAAGATGAACGGCACGCCCGAAATGCTGGCCGAACTGTCAACGCTCACAAGCAGCGACACCGGCCCGCAAATCATCATCTGCCCCCCCAGCACCCTGCTCACCCGCGCCTCTGACGCTGCATCCCGCACCCCTGTCGACATCGGCGGCCAGGACTGCCACGCCAATGCCAAGGGCGCACACACAGGCGATATCGCAGCCCAAATGCTCAAGGACGCCGGCGCCACCGCCGTCATCGTCGGCCACTCCGAACGCCGCGCTGACCATTATGAAACGGATGCCCAGGTGCGCGCCAAGGCGGAGGCTGCCTACAAAGCCGGCCTCACCGCCATCATCTGCATTGGAGAATCAGAAGAAGAACGCCTTGGCCCCAACTGCCTCGACATCGTCGCGGCCCAGCTTGACGGCTCCACCCCCGACAGCGCCACAGCGGACAACACCGTGATTGCCTATGAACCCATTTGGGCCATCGGCACCGGCCGCGTGCCCACCATGGAGCAGATCGCGGAAACCCACGACATGATCCGCGCCAAACTCAGCGCCCGTTTCGGCGATGCAGGCGCAAACATGCGCGTCCTCTATGGCGGCTCGGTGAAACCCACCAACGCCGCAGAGATCTTCGAAGCGGAAAACGTCGACGGCGCCCTGGTCGGCGGCGCCTCTCTCAAGGCCACCGACTTCCAACCCATCATCGACGCCCTCGCCGTCTCCTAGATTTCTTCTGACCAAAAATACGATCGGGGGAGTTCGAGGGGGCAGACAGCCCCCTCGTCAGCAAAAATGAATCGCGTCGCACCGCAGGTGCGCCAATCACATCAGCTGCGCCAGCGCATCCTTCAGGTCAGTTGATAATCACCTCCGGCCCCATCATCAGGGTCGGCAACCAGGTCGAAATGGCCGGAATATACGTCACCATGATCAGGAAGACGAAAAGCACGGCCAGGAACGGCAACGCCGCCCGCACCACCCGCATCATCGGCATGCCCGCCACGCCAGAGGTCACAAACAGGTTTAGACCCACAGGCGGCGTGATCATCCCGATCTCCATGTTGACCACCATGATGATGCCCAGATGAATGGGGTCGATGCCCAACTCGATGGCGATGGGAAAGACCAAAGGTGCCACAATCACCAGCAGCCCCGAGGGCTCCATGAACTGCCCGCCAATCAGCAGGATCACGTTCACGATGATCAGGAACACCACTGGGCCAAAGCCCGCATCCAGCATGGCCGCCGCAATCTGCTGCGGGATTTGCTCATCCGTCAGGACATGCTTCAGGATCAACGCATTAGCGATGATGAACATGAGCGTCACAGTCAGCTTGCCCGCCTCGAACAGCGCGTTCTTGGTATCACGATGAACAAGGGCGGTAACGATGGCCCAGGGCTTTGTCAGCAGCGAGTGGTTTCGCTCGCCTTCAGGCGTCGCCAGCGGCCCCATGTCGCGATAAACAAAGACGGCAATGAGGAAGGCATAGACCGCCGCGACAGCCGCTGCCTCGGTCGGCGTAAAGATCCCGCCATAGATGCCGCCCAGAATGATCACGATCAGGAACAAACCGCCTGACGCATGCAGCGCGGATTCCCAGACTTCGCCCCAGCCCAGCCACTCGCCCTTGGGCAGGTTCTTGACCTTGGCCATGACATAGATGGTGACCATCAACATGGTCCCCGCCATCAGCCCCGGAATGACGCCCGCCAGAAACATCCGCCCCACGGACACGTCCGTGGCGGCGGCATAGACCACCATCACAATCGACGGCGGGATCAGGATGCCCAGCGTGCCCGCATTGGCGATGACACCAGCGGCAAAGTCCTTGGTATAGCCCACCTGCCGCATTCCCGCGATGACAATGGACCCGATGGCCACCACCGTCGCCGGGGACGAGCCCGACAGGGCGGCAAAGAGCATACAGGCAAAGACCCCTGCAATGGCCAGACCACCGGGGAAATGCCCCACGATGGCGATGGAAAACCGGATGATCCGCTTCGCCACCCCACCCGTCGACATGAAGGTCGAGGCAAGAATGAAAAACGGGATCGCCAGCAGCGTGTAATGCCCTGCCATCGCCTGAAACAACGTCTGCGCGATGGAGGCAAGCGAGGTGTCGCTCAGCACCAGAAGGAACAGGATGGATGAGAAGCCAAGGGACACAGCAATCGGCACACCAATCAACATCTGCCCGATGACGAGCGCAAAAAGAACAGCGACTTCCATGGGTTCAGTCTCCGGCGTTCATGTGGCGAACATCTTCGACGGCGTCCTCAGCCTCGTGGCTGACGATCAGCGCATCCGCCTCACCCCGCCACACACGCACGGTGGCTTGGATGAACCGAAAGAGCAGCAGCGCCATGCCAAAGGGCAGAATGAAATAGGGGATGAACCGCGGAATTTTCTCGTATTCCTCGCCCTCATTCATGATCGGTTCAATCCAGCGCAGCCACTCGGGCATCGGGATGTCTACAACCTCGTACCAGCCGCGGAACGACGTGCGCTTCATCTCTTCGAACCCCGTGGGGAACCAGCGCCCGGTCGTCTGCGGCAGGTTGGCAAAGTTCGCCCAGTAATCCCACGCGCCCTTCAAAAGCAGGAAGGCGTAGATGATGCAGATGGCCCCGGCGATCAGCGCAAGGATGCGGCGCACCGGTTTGGAGAAGAGGTTCGTGACCGCATCGACGCCTAGGTTCGCGGTGATCTTCACGGCATAGGAGACACCAAACAGGATCAGCCACGAGAATAGGAAGGTCACCATCTCAAGGCCCCAGATGAGCCCGGTGTTGAAGCCGTAGCGGAGCACGACGTTGATGAAGGTCACAATGGTCATGCCCGCCAGCAGCAGCGCGATCATCGTCTCTTCGAATTCATGGACAAAGCGGCCCACCGGCCCCTTGGGGACATAACCCACGGACATCTCGGAATTCCCGGTTTTTGGTGTGAAAATCGCGCCCCGAAGCACGTGGCTCCGAGGCGCGGGACCATCAAGAGATGGTCTTAGTTCGTGGCGGCGTTGAACGCCTGCGCTGCATCGATGTTGTCCTGGCCCACGTCATCCTTGAACTGGTCCCAGACGGGCTTCATCACGGCGACCCATTCTTCGCGTTGGGCGACATCCAGCGTGCGCACCACGCCACCGGCGTCGATGATGGCTTGCTTGGCCTCTGCGTTCACGCGGGTCGACTCGCCGTTCCTTGTGGTCGTCACTTCGGTGAGGATGGTCGACAATTGGTCGCGTACGTCATCAGGCAGACCGTCCCAGAAATCCACGCCGGTTACGACGAGATAGTCGATGATGCCGTGGTTGGTCTCGGTGATGCCGTCTTGCACCTCAAAGAATTTCTGGCCGTAGATGTTGGACCAAGTATTTTCCTGCCCGTCCACAACGCCGGTTTGCAGCGCGCCATACACCTCTTTGAAGGCCATCGGTTGGGGTGAGCCACCAAGAGCGGCCATCTGCGCCTTGAGCACGTCGGAGTTTTGCACGCGGAACTTCAGGCCATCAGCATCGCCGGGTGACATGAGCGGTTTGTTGGCCGACATCTGCTTCATGCCGTTGTGCCAAAACTCAAGACCCAGAAGACCGCGGCGGGTCATCGATTCTTTCATCGCCTGGCCGGTTTCAGAGGCCTGAAAGGCATCAACCGCGTCGATGTCCTTGAACATAAACGGCAGGTCGAAGATGCGGAATTGCTTGGTGAATTGCTCGAATTTCGAGAGGCTGGGTGCCGCCATCTGAACGTCGCCTTGCAGCAACGCTTCGAGCACCTGATCGTCGTTGTAGAGGGTGGAGTTCGGGAACACCTCCATGCAGGCCTTGCCATTCATTTCCTCATTCACGCGCTCTTGCAGGAGCGAGGCGGCGATGCCTTTGGGGTGCTTGTCAGTGTTGGTGACGTGGCTGAACTTAATGACGATTTCGCCATCGTCGCAAGCAGCGGCCACGGCGCCTGCGCTGACGGTCAGGGCCAGGGCGGCGGCGGTCAGGAATTTCATATTCTGTCTCCTCCCAGAGGTCGTGTTTTTATCCGTGTCCCCGCGGGGACATCACCTGGTGTCCCCGCGGGGACAACGAATTTCAGAAAACCAGACCGTACGGTGGGGTTCACGTTTTCTTTTTGTTAGCAAAATAAAGAACCGTGATTTGAATTATTTTTCAATGGGCTACGGAACAATATGAATGTAGAGCAGCTGTTGCGCATCTCGGTTCTGTGTGGATTTTCGCACCACCCCACGCAACACCGTGCGGAAATCCGCACAGTGTTAGCGCCGATAGTCTTCGGGGCGAATCCCGTATTTCTTGAGCTTGTCGTAGAACGTCTTGCGCGGGAGGCGCAGCGCCTCGGCCGCCGCGCTTGCGTGGCCGTTCTGGCGCCCCAGAGCGGCAACCAGCAAGGACCGTTCGACGCGGGCCATTTGTTCGGCAAGACCGAGATCGATGGCCTTGGACGCGTCTTCGGGCATGCCCAGCACAAACCGCATGGCCGCACTCATCAGAGAACGGGCATTGCCGGGCCAGTCTTGCGCCATCAGAGCGGCCATGTGGTCGGGCGCGAGTTCGGGCGGCGTTAGACCCGCCTGTTCCGCGGCCTGCGCGACGTAGTGGCGGAAGAGAATGGGAATATCCTCGGGGCGTTCCCGCAAGCTGGGGATACGGATCGGGAACATCTCGATCTTGTAGTAGAGATCGGCGTTGAGCGCGCCCTCTTCCACGGCAGAGCCCAGATTGCGCGTGCTGCCCGCGATCAGGCGGGGATCGTTGCTGGCCTCCAGAGCTTCGAGCAAGACCAATTGGCTGGCGTGAGGCAACGCTGTGATTTCATCCAGAAAGAGGCTGCCGCCCTTGGCTTGGTCCATCGCCTCGGCCAAGGCATTCGGGCGCAGATCGGCAGCGGCGCGTTTGACGAAGGGGGCCTTGGAGCGGAGGGAGGACAGGTGAATGACTTCGGCCACTTTCGAGATACCACAGCCGGGCGCGCCGGTGACGAGCACTTCGTTTTCCAAGGGGGCCAGTAGGCGGACGCGGTCGCGCAGCCCCTCGGCCAGTTCGGATTCGCCGAAGAGCATCCGGGCCGCCGGGTCACCGCTTTCGACCAATTGGCGCAGGCGACGGTTTTCGAGGACCAGCGCACGGGTTTTCAGGGCGCGCTCAAGAACGGCCAGCAACTCATTGGGCGCACAGGGTTTTTCGAGAAAGCCAAAAGCGCCATCGCGCATGGCTTGCACGGCCATGGGAATGTCACCTTCGCCCGTGAGCAGGATGACGGGCAGGTCGGCGTCGGTCTTGCGGGTGTGGGCCAGCAAGTGAAAGCCGTCGCGCCCCGGCATGCGGATGTCGGACAGGATCACACCATCGAAGTCGCGGCTGATGTGGTCCTTGGCCACGATGAAGGACCCGGCGGGGATTGGATCATAATCGGCCAGTTCCAGTGTTTGGGCCAGCGCGTCGCGCACGGCGGCGTCGTCATCGACCAGCAGTACCTTGGTGGTCATGCGGCAACCTCTTGCGCCCAGGGCTGAAGATCGACTGTGAAAACAGCGCCTTGGGGGCCGTTATTGCCATGGATTTCGCCGCCAAAGCCCTGCACGATGCCGTAGGAGATGGACAGGCCCAGCCCCATGCCTTCGGACGCGCCGACCTCTTTCGTGGAATAGAACGGGTCGAACACACGGTCGGGGGTTTCGATGCCCGGGCCGGTGTCTGTGATGGTGACGGAGGTGTTTTTGACACTGATGGTAAGCTGGCGGGTGTCGCGCCCCGCCATAGCGTCGATGGCGTTGGAGATCAGATTGACAAAGACCTGGCCCAGCCGCACCTCGCCGCCCGAGACCCAGATGGGGGTTTGAGGCGTGTCGAGATGGAGCGTGACGTCTTCGGTGCGCATGCGGGGCGTGGTGAGTTCTACGGCGCTTTGCACCACGTGCACGAGGTCCACGCGCACTGCCGGTTCGCTTTCCTGCCGGGAAAAGGCGCGCAGGTTCTTGATGATGCGCCCCATGCGGTGCGCCATGTCCGCGATGCGGCCAAGGTTGTCTTGCGTGCGGTCGGCTTTGCCACGGTCGAGGAAGGCCTGCGCGTTGTTGGCATAGGTCTGGATCGCCATAAGCGGTTGGTTGAGTTCGTGGGAGAGGCCGGCGCTCATCTGCCCGAGGGCGCTGAGTTTGCCGGCTTGCACGAGGTCGGCTTGAGCCTGAGCGAGGGCGGCTTGCGCTTCTTCGCGTTCTTCGGCCTCGCGTCGCAGTCTTGCATTGGTGTCCGAGAGTTCGGCGGTGCGCTCGGTGACCCGTGCTTCGAGCAGTGTATTGGCGTCGGCCAATGTGCGGCGGCGTTCGGTGGCGACAAAGAGCAGCGCGCCGAAAGCGAGGCACAGGCCCGCGACGGCCGCCGCCTGCAGCGTGGCGAGGCGGCGGGCGGGGGCCACGTCCACGAGCGCCTCGCCCGTCATGCCGATAACCGGCAATGGACGCACGAGATGCAACGCGTTTTGCGGCAGATACGGGCCCCAGCCGAGTTGCCAGACCTCGTGTTTGCCAAGGGTGTAGCTGTCGAACGGAAGCGCGGGGGCGTCGGCGGGTTTAAGCCCTGCCCCCGTCTCAGACCGTTGCCAGTAGACGATTTCGGAGCGGTTGGTGATGAAGACACGGTCGCGGGCATCGGTGAAAAAGACGGCCGGATTGGAGCCGACCCAGTCCCATTCGATGCCAGCAAGGTCAACGGTGACAACGACGGTGCCGATAACTTTTGAACGGGCATTGAAGACGGGCGCGGCATAGGCGAAGACGCGGACCCCTTGCCCCGTACGCCCGTTGCCCCAGCCAAGGGCCCCTTGGGCGGTGCGTGCAACCAAGGGGGTCGTGTCAAGGCTGGGCACGTCGGGGCGGGCGGCGGCGCGCAAGAGGCCGGTGGCATCGGTCAGGCGGATGTCCTGGGCCGCTGTCTTGTCGGCAATGTCAAGGAACAGCGCTTCGACCTGGGCGATGTCTTCGCCCGCGAGGGCGGCGGTGACGCGGGGGTGATCGGCTGTCAGCACGGCCAATTCGCGGTAGCGCTGAAGCTGGCCCGTGAGGCGGTCGGAGGCGAGTGCGAGGTCGGATTGCCCCTGGCGGGCCAGTTGGTCGAGCGCCTGGAAGTAGCCATAGCGCCAGACGCCTGCCGATGCGGCGGCGACGAGGGCGATGAAGCCAAGAATGACGCTGATTTGCCTCAGATGTCCCATGGCGCGCACCCTAGCCTTGCCGGTTCGGGCTTGCCAAGGTGGGTACGGGTTGAGAGAGGTGGGCCCATGTTGATCCAGTCACCGCACGATCCGGGGTTTGTGCAGGACCCGTATGCGTTTTACGACCATGCGCGGGCCGAGGGGCCGGTGCTGTATTGGCAGGACTATGGGATGTGTGCGGCCTTTGATCATGGATCGGTCCATGCGCTCTTGCGGGACCGCCGCTTGGGCCGGGCTGCGCCGGGGCGTGGGGCCGCAGCGCCGCATTTGGCGGACTTTGATGCGCTGGAGCGGTATTCGCTGCTGGAGCTGGAGCCACCCGAGCATACGCGGCTGCGGCGGCTGGTGCTGCATGCCTTTACCTCGCGCCGGATTGCGGGTTTGGAGGGGGATATTCGCGCGATCTGTGCGGAACTGTTGGCTGGGCTGCCCAAGGGGCCGTTTGATCTGATCCCGACCTATTGCCAGTTGGTGCCGGTCCGCGTGATTGCGCGGCTCTTGGGCGTGCCGGAGGAGATGGGGCCGGACCTGCTGCGCTGGTCGGCTGCGATGGTGGCGATGTATCAGGCGGGGCGTGACCGGGTCACTGAGGACGCGGCGAATGCGGCGGCGGCGGAGTTTTCCGACTTTCTGGGCCGGTACATTGAGGAGCGGCGGGATGACCCGCGCGATGATCTGATCACCGAGTTGATTGCGGCGGAGGATGGGGGCGAGACGCTGAGCCGGGAGGAGATGATCGGCACCTGTGTGCTGCTGTTGAATGCGGGGCATGAGGCGACGGTGCATTCGTTGGGGAATGCGGTGAAGGCGGTGGTGGCGTATGGGTCTGCGGCGGCGTTGGCGCATCCCGAGCGGTGCGTGGAGGAGGTGCTGCGATACGACCCGCCGCTGCATATGTTCACGCGGCATGTCTATGAGCCCATTGAGGTGGGCGGGCATAGCCTTGGCCCCGGTGACGAGATTGCGCTGATGCTGGGGGCAGCGGGGCGCGACCCGGCGGTGTTCGAACAGCCTGATCAGTTTGACCCAAGACGCAAGAAGAATGCGCATGTGGCCTTTGGCGGCGGGCTGCATTTCTGCGTGGGCGCGCCGCTGGCACGATTGGAGATGCAGATCGCGCTGCCGATGCTGTTTGAGGCTTTGCCGAACCTCAAAATCGCCGAACCGCCAAAGTACGCCGACAGCTACCACTTCCACAAACTCGACCGGCTGATCGTCACTGCGTGAGTCGGGACCGGGTCAAGATGGCCGCAGGCCCCGCCGTCAGGCGGCGTGATCTTGACGCGGGCGCGACTCACATCACCCTGAAACAGGTCTGTTTAAGACGCAAAGCGCCTTAAACGACCTCTCAGCAAAAGGGGCGCAGGGACCAATCCGCGCAGCGTCGGAAGCACAGCGTCGCCTCGCCACTTGCTGAATATGGAATGCGCGGTAGCGCGCAATTTAGTCAGCTTTCCAAGGGCAGCATCGTGGTGGATTTGATCTCTTCCATCGACAGAAGCGCGGTGACGTTATGCACCCGCACCTCTGAAATCAGCGCCTGATAGAATGCGTCATAGGCGCGGGCATTTTTCACGCGCACCTTGAGAATATAGTCGATGTCGCCCGCGAGCCTGTGCGCTTCCTGTACCTCGGGCCGGTCGCGGAGCGCTTGCAGGAACTTGACTTGCCAATCCGCCTCGTGTTCGGATGTGCGGATCAGCACAAAAAAGCAAGCTTCGAACCCCAGCGCTTCGGCATCCAGAACCACGGTCTGTTGCCCCACCACGCCCGCGTCGCGCAGCTTGCGAATCCGGTTCCAAACGGGTGTCTTAGACGACCCTACGGCCTTGGCGATATCGTCAAGCGACTGGCTGGCGTCGCGCTGCAACTCGGCCAGAATTTTGCGATCTACGTCGTCGATACGAACAGACATTCCAAAGCGCTCCAATTCGGAAAACAGGCGTTCTGCACCTGCACACAAGCAGAACAATCATCCTTATCTGCGCCGCTGTCTAGCGCCAAAGGGGGAAATTTTCCTATATTGAGGGTCAGTTTTGCGGAGCCGAGGCGATCATGAACCATTTTCCCATCTTCCTGAACACCGAAGGGCGGCGCATTGTGCTGTCGGGCGGTGGGGATGCGGCGCTGGCCAAGCTGCGCCTGTTGATGAAGACAACGGCGCATATCACCGTTTTCGCGCCGCAGGCCGATGATCAGATCAAGGCGTGGGCCGCGATGGGCAAGCTGCGCCTGATCGGACGTGCGATGGAGCCGGGCGATGCGATGTGTGCCGCCCTCTTCTATGCCGCTGACGAGGATGCCGTCGAGGACAAGCGCACCGCTGCCATCGCCCATGCCGATGGTGCGCTGGTGAACATCGTCGATAACCTTGCCGATAGCCAGTTCATCACCCCCGCCATTGTCGACCGTGATCCAGTGACCGTTGCCATCGGCACCGAAGGGGCCGCGCCCGTATTGGCCCGTGCCATCAAGGCCGATCTGGAAGAGCGCCTGCCCACGTCGCTGGGCACGCTGGCGCGCATCGGCAAGGCGTTTCGCAAGGCTGCGGACGCCCTGCCCTTTGGCCGTGCGCGCCGCGATTTCTGGCGCGACTACTATTTCAACGCGGGCCCCAAGGCGATTGCAGCGGGCGAAGAGGCTGTGCAGCCCGCGCTGGACGAATTGTTGGGTGATCATCTGATGCGCGACGCGCGCAAGGGTCATGTGGCCTTTGTCGGCGCGGGTCCGGGCGACCCCGAGCTGCTGACCCTGAAGGCGCGCAAGGCGCTGGATGAGGCCGATGTGGTCATCTATGACCGCCTGATCACCAAGGAAATTCTGGAACTCGCCCGCCGCGAGGCGACCATGATTGATGTGGGCAAAGAGGCCTTTGGTCCCTCGACCCCGCAAGAGACCATCAACGATCTGATCGTGGAACATGGGTTGGCGGGCGCACAGGTTGTGCGTTTGAAATCCGGCGATGCCACAGTCTTTGGTCGTTTGGACGAGGAAATCGGGGCCGTGACCCAAGCCGGGGTGGAGTATCACATTGTGCCCGGCATCACGGCAGCCTCTGCCGCAGTGGCGACGATTGGCCAATCCCTGACGCGCCGGGGGCGCAACTCGTCTGTCCGGTTCCTGACCGGGCACGACACCAAAGGGTTTGCCGATCACGATTGGCGCGCGCTGGCGCAGCCGGGCGAAGTGGCCGCGATCTATATGGGCAAGAAATCCGCGCGCTTCATTCAGGGCCGTCTGATGATGCATGGGATTGATCCAGAGACACCCGTGACCTTCGTGGAAAACGCGTCGCGCGGGGACCAACAGGTGCTGTCCACCACCGTCGCCGAGATGGAGCCGACACTGACCGAGGCTGGTCTGGGCGGCCCTGCCCTCACCTTTATCGGTCTTGCGCCGCGCGCGGCGCTGGCCGCCATTCCCCAGATCCCCATGCCACAGATGCCAACACAAATTCAGGAGGCGCAGTGATGCCCAAAGCGTTCACCCCCAAAGTTGTCACCGCCAATCACCTGCTGGCGGGCGACGTGATCTATCAGACCGCAGACGGCTGGACACGGGCCTTGGCCGAGGCCGAGGTACTGACCGATGAGGCCGATGCTGACCTGCGGTTGATCGAGGCATCGCAGCAAGTGGATGTCGTGGTGGGTGCCTATCTGGCCGATGTGGCGTTCGAGGATGGGGTGCCTGTGCCGACCCATTTCCGCGAAGAGTTTCGGGCCACGGGCCCCAGCAACTATGCCCATGGCAAGCAAGTAGACTTTGCCGCAGGCGAATATGAGGACGCGTCGTAATGTATAGCTATTCCGAGTTCGATACTGCCTTTTTGGCCGAACGGAACCGCCAATTTCGCGCTCAGGTCGAGCGCCGCATCGCAGGCGCCCTGACCGAGGACGAGTTCAAGCCGCTGCGCCTGATGAACGGTCTCTACCTGCAGCTGCATGCCTATATGCTGCGCGTGGCGATCCCCTATGGCACGCTGTACAGCGCCAAGATGCGCAAGCTGGCCGAGATCGCGGAGCGGTGGGACAAGGGCTATGGCCACTTCACCACGCGTCAGAACATCCAGTACAACTGGCCCGAATTGAAGGACGTGCCCGACATGCTGGACGCGCTGGCCGAGGTTGGGATGCACGCCATCCAGACCAGCGGCAACACGATCCGCAACGTGACGGCAGACCATTTTGCGGGCGCTGCGGCGGATGAGATTGCCGACCCGCGCCCCGTGGCCGAGCTGCTGCGGCAGTGGTCCACCGATCACCCCGAGTTTCAGTTCATGCCGCGCAAGTTCAAGATTGCGATCACCGGCAGCCCGAATGACCGTGCGGTCACCAAGGCGCATGACATCGGCATTCGTATGGTCACGCGGGACGGCATGCGAGGTTACGAGATCATCGTGGGTGGTGGCCTGGGCCGGACACCGATGATCGGCAAGGTGATCAATGACTTCCTGCCAGAAGCCGATTTGCTGCCGTATCTTGAGGCTATTGTCTCTGTCTGGAACCAGATCGGGCGGCGCGACAACAAGTACAAGGCGCGCATCAAGATCACCGTGCACGAGCATGGCATCGACGAGATCCGTCGTCTGGTCGAGGAGCGGTTTGTGGAAACGCGCAAGGCGTTTTCGGGTGTCGATCTGCAGATGCTGCGCGAGATTGAGGGCCACTTTGCGGCCCCGGCCTTTGTCACCAAGTCCGAGGCGCCGTTCAAAGACGCATATCACAACGATCCGGTGTTTCGCGCTTGGGCCGACACGAACCTGACAGCGCACCGTGCCGACGGCTACAAGATCGTGTCGATTTCGCTGAAAAAGCACGGCGAGACGCCCGGCGATGCAACTGCCGACCAGATGCGCCTGATGGCTGATCTGGCCGAAGAGTTCGCCCATGACGAATTGCGCATCAGCCACGAACAGAACGTGATCCTGCCGCATGTGCATGTGTCGGACCTGCCAGCCATTCATGCACGGCTGAAAGCAGCGGGCCTGGCCACGGCGAATATTGGCCTGATCAGCGACATCATCGCCTGCCCTGGTATGGACTATTGCGCCCTGGCCACCGCCCGGTCGATCCCGATAGCGCAAGAGATTGCGACCAGCTTTGACGACCTGAAGCGCGAGCACGATATCGGGCAGTTGAAGATCAAAATCTCGGGCTGCATCAATGCCTGCGGGCACCACCATGTGGGTCATATCGGCATTCTGGGCCTCGACCGCGCGGGGGTAGAGAATTACCAGATCACGCTTGGTGGCGATCACACGGAGGCAGCCGCCGTGGGCGATCGCGTGGGCCCCGGCTTTGCCGCTGACGAGGTTGTGCCCGCCGTCGAGCGGATCGTGGACACCTATTTGGAGCTGCGCAAGGACGAAGCTGAGGCGTTTATTGACACCTACCGCCGCACGGGCCTCGCCCCTTTCAAGGCCGCCCTCTACCCCGAGACGAAGGTGGCAGCGGAGTAAGTCCAGATGCTTCATTTCGCCAGAAAAACCGCTCCCGGAGGGCCCGCCAGCCCCGAGGCCGACGTGATGGTCAGTGCGCTGAATGCAAAACTGACCCATCACGGCGCTACGGATGTGCTGCGCGCAGCGTTTGAGGCGGTGCCGGACATCGCCCTTGTCTCCAGCTTTGGGGCAGAATCGGTGGTGCTGTTGCACCTTGCGGCGATGGTGAAGCGAGACGTTCCGGTGATCTTCATCGACACCGAGATGTTATTTGCCGAAACGCTGGTCTATCAACAGGACGTGGCCGAGCGGTTGCGGTTGGAGAACGTGACGGTGATCCGGGCCGATGACATCGCGGACCACGACCCGGATGGGACACTGCACCAGCGCGACACCGATGCGTGCTGTGCCTTGCGCAAGACGGTGCCCCTGCAAAAAGCGCTCGCGCCCTATGGAGGCTGGATCACAGGGCGGAAGCGGTACCAGTCGGGCACGCGCGCGAAGCTAGAGTTCTTTGAAGTCGAAGAGGCCACGGGCAGGATCAAGGTGAACCCTCTCGCACGGTGGGCAACCGAGGATGTGCGCGACTATATGGACGAAAACCGCCTGCCCCGGCATCCGCTGGTAGCGAAAGGTTATCCCAGCATCGGCTGCGCGCCTTGCACCTCGCCCGTTGCCGCAGGCGAAGACCCGCGTGCGGGGCGGTGGCGGGATCAGGACAAGGACGAATGTGGCATCCACTTCGTTGATGGAAAACTCGTAAGAGCAGGACAACAGACATGACAATCGTAGTGACCGATCAGGGCTTTGGCCCCGACACCTGGGATCGGGGCTATGCCCCGCTGGGCGAAGCGGCCAATGACGCCGCCGCGTTGGACGTGCCAAGCGATGCAGACCCCGATCAGATCCCGCTGAATGCGGATATCATCCGGGTGGATTTCCCCAGCTTTGCCGACGGGCGCGGGTTCACCATTGCGCGAATGCTGCGCCTGCGCGGCTATCAGGGGCGGCTGCGGGCAAAAGGTCACGTGATTTCGGATCAATACGCTATGGCACGCCGGTCGGGCTTTGACGAGGTTGAGATCAGCCAGGCGCTGGCCGCGCGTCAGCCCGAGGATCAATGGCAGTTTCGTGCCGATTGGCAGAGCCACGACTATCAGGCGCGATTGCGCGGCGCGTCCAATCACTAAGCAACAAAGCGGGTGTCGCCCGTGATCCAGATCAAGGCGGGCGACCATTCGCCCACTTATCACACCACAAAATCCTTCCCAAAATGAGAGGCACAGGTGTAAACCTGCGTTGACATATTCATGACCGAGCAAACACCCGTGAACCAAGCAACCGCCGTGAAGGCATCCCCCACCCTGCCCGACGCGCAGATCGTGACCGAGATTGAGCACTATACCGACCGGCTGTTCCGCTTTCGCTGCACGCGGCCCGCATCGCTGCGGTTTCGGTCCGGCGAGTTCGTGATGATCGGGTTAATGGGCGATCCGCATCCCGAGACCGGCAAGCAAAAGCCGCTTCTGCGCGCCTATTCCATAGCATCGCCAAGCTGGGACGAAGAATTGGAGTTCTATTCCATCAAGGTGCAGGACGGGCCGCTGACCTCAAAACTGCAGCATATCCAGCCGGGTGACGAGATCATTCTGCGCCCCAAGCCCGTGGGTACGCTGGTGCATGATGCCCTGCTGCCCGGCAAGCGCCTTTGGTTTTTTGCCACCGGCACGGGCTTTGCCCCCTTTGCGTCGCTCCTGCGCGAGCCGCAGACCTATGAGGATTATGATGAGGTTATCATCACGCACACGTGTCGCGAGGTGGGGGAGTTGACCTATGGCCGCGATCTGATCGAAAGCCTGAAGTCAGATGAATTGCTGAACGAGGTGATCGGCGACGGGTTCTGGAAGAAGATCAAGTATTACCCGACCACGACCCGCGAAGAGAGCGCCAAGATGGGCCGTATCACCGATCTGATGAAATCAGGCGAGGCGTTCGCGGAGTTGGGCGTGGAGCCGCTCAACCCCGAGACGGACCGGGCGATGATCTGCGGGAACCTCGCCTTTAACCTGGAGCTGAAGGATATGTTCGAAGGCTACGGGTTGGAGGAAGGCGCCAATTCGAAGCCCGCGCATTACGTAGTTGAAAAGGCGTTTCTGGACTGAGCGCCGAGACTGAAGCAGGCAAAACAGAATGCCCCGGTTTTGTCCGGGGCGTTTTTTGTGTTTGTGTTTCCTTTGCGGACGAAGCACCAATTCGCTGCGGCTGCGCCAATGTCGGCTCTTGCAACTGGCTATTGGGTTAGTTTCAGGGGATACAAATTTTGCCACCGCAATGTCTGTTGTCGTGCAGTGGGCTATCTGTTCTAAAATACTTTGCCAGTCCAGAGATTGCGCAGAAAGGCAAAGCAATATGAACGGCAAGTTTTTGTGCACGGTATTCCTGTCGATGACGTTAGTTTCAAGTTGTGCAAGTATCCCACCGGTGAACACTGCCACAATCAGCAAATCCCCTGCCAGTTTCATGGCGTTTGCCGAAGCAAGAAAGGCTGTAAGGGCTTGTGCAGCTCTGCCGGATGTAAAGGCAATGTTTGATCGGTTTGAGGCACTTGGATATCGGTCCCCTTCCGCGCCTGACAGTGCTTCGAGGACTGATCTCCCAGGTGGCAAAACCAGAGTTGTCGTTCCCGCAGTGTCCCATGACGATGGCGAAGTTATCGTCCAAGCCGGTGCTGGATATTGTTATGTAGGTCTGCGCGGCATGACACCGCAACAGAGCTTTGCGCTCGCTCAATTATTGGTAAGAAGATATGGAGCCACAACAAACGCAGAGAATGGAGATGGTTTATCGGACCATGTCGTTCAAGCTTGGCGCGTCCAAAGAAACGGTGTTCCTTCAGTACTTATAGGAGCGCACAAAACTTGGCCTTGGGACAAGGGTAGATGGCCTTCGGTTCCCGGTGCGGCGGTAACACTAACTGCCCGGTAAAAAAGTGAAAAGCGTGAATTGCCGTCAACGACATGAATCTCTGATTGACCAAAGCGGATCGCAGAGCGATTGTTAAAACTGCGTTCACCTAAATTGATGTCATGTGCACCAAAATAGGAGACATTCGTCCGCGCTGCTGGATCTGTCATTCTGGGCTCAAAGCTGACATTCCACCAACGGCACGAAAAAAGCGCCCCCGAAGCTCGGGGGCGCTTTGTCATGTTCAAGTGATCAGTTGGATCAGAGGCCCATCGCCTGTTTCAGCTGGTCCAGCAGGCCTTGCAAAAGTTCGGGGTTGTTCTGCGCCTGGTCGATCCCGGCCTTGAGCGTCAGTTTCTGGCCGCTGCTGAGCGCTTCGGAATTGTCGATCATCTCGGCCACGCGGTCAAAATTGAACCCGTCGACGGTAAACAGCTCTTCGCTGATGCTGTTTGCCTCTGGGGCGCTTGCCACCTCTTCTGTCCCGTCAGTGGCTGCTTCTGTCGCGTCATCCACCGCTGTGTCGGTGGCGGCGTCGCTGGTCGCCTCTGCGGTGTCGGAAGCGGTGTCAGCAACCGCGTCAGCCGCGTCCGCGGCGGCGTCTGCCGTTGCTTCGGCGGCATCCGTTGCAGCATCGGTGGTCGCTTCGACTGCATCGTTGGTTGCGTCCGCTGCGTCACTGGCGGCTTCGGCGGTAGCGTCCGCGGCGTCACTGGCTGTGTCCGCCGTTGCTTCGGTTGCGTCGGTTGCAGCCTCGGTCGTGGCGTCCACGGCTTCGCTGGCCGCATCTGTGGCGACTTCGGCCGCATCGGAGGCCGTTTCGGTTGCAGCATCGGCCGCATCGCTGGCGGCGTCTGTTGTAGCGTCCACGGCATCGCTGGCAGCGTCGGCGGTGGCTTCGGCCGCGTCACTGGTGGCGTCTGCGGTCGCATCAGCAGCGTCAGTCGCAGTGTCAGTCACTGCATCGACGGCGTCCGAGGCTGCATCGGTTGTGGCGTCCACGGCGTCACCGGCCGCAGTCGCGGCGTCTTCGGCCAGGGATTGTACCCCGTCGACGGCATCCGCAGCCGCGTCAGCGGCAGTGTCGAGCGCGTCCGAGGCCGCTTCGGTTGCGGCGGCGGCGGTGTCCTCGATCGCCTCTGCGGCGGCCTCACCTGCATCGGCGGCGGCCTGGGCTGCGTCGTTGACCGCGTCTCCGGTCGCCTCGACCGCATCACCAACGGCGTCGCTGGCGCTTTCAAGTGCTTCGGGTGCGTTTACGGCGTCTGCGGCTTGGGTGGCCACCTCTTGCGGTGTCTGACCAGAATAGAGCAGATATGCCCCACCTGCGATCACAACCGCGACGATAATCCAGATCAGATTTCTCATTGCCCTGTCCTTTGCTGTCCATACGATCAACCCCGTGACCGTACCTTTGGTTCCGGGTGTCAGATGCGGGGACGGATGAAAAGGTTCAAGGGGGAAAATCGTTGATTTCGGCGCAGGATGGCCGATTCAGAGGGTTGAAGAAAACTGGGTCAAAGGCTACGTTCTGGCCTCATTATTTTGGAACGATCAAAGGACGACCACCATCGCTCGCAGACCCCACAACGCGCCGCCGCAGAGAGACACAGGCCCGCGCGTCAATGACAAGATTCGTGCAAATGAAATCCGCCTGATTGGCGCCGACGGCGAAAATGTCGGTGTTGTCAGCCCCTCCCGCGCCATGGACATGGCAGAAGATGCCGGGCTGGACCTGGTTGAAATCTCGCCCAATGCCAGCCCGCCCGTGTGCAAGATCATGGATTTCGGCAAGTTCAAATACGAACAGCAAAAGCGCGAGAGCGAGGCCCGCAAGAAGCAGAAGGTGATCGAGGTGAAGGAGGTGAAGTTCCGCCCCAACACCGACACCAACGACTATGATGTGAAGATGCGCAATGTCTTCAAGTTTCTGGAGAATGGCGACAAGGTGAAGGTCACCCTGCGTTTTCGGGGCCGCGAGATGGCGCACCAGAATCTTGGCCGGGAGTTGTTGGAACGGGTGGCCGATGACACCAAGGAGATCGGCAAGGTCGAGAACTTTCCCAAGATGGAAGGCCGCCAGATGGTGATGATGATTGGGCCCTTGCCGCAAAAAGGATAAACCATCCAGCCGGAGTGATGACGGGGCGCTGCTGATACGGCGCCCTTTCCTTTTCTGGTCCCGGCCAGCCGCGTCAATGCGCAAGCTGCTGACACCCAGCCAATCAGCATCGGATCGAAGCCGAGGGCCCACGACAATCGACGGCCCGCTGAGGATCAAGGCCAGTTCACTGAAAACCAAACGCGGCGTTACGGCAGAGCGATCCCCTGCCTGTCGAATGCCATGAGCCAAGGATTCGCCCCAAAACGGTCACTGACATTGAGCAGGATGGGCGCCCTGGGCGAGAGAATTGTGTAGAGGCGCAGCTGGGCGGCCACGGCTTTGGGCGGCGCGGTTTCACGCCTGACCGGCTACACCACGCAGTGGGCCACCTGCCCTGTCAGGACTAGACGTTGACGTTGTCGCTGGGCCCGTCCTGCTCCTCGTTTGACTGTTCGAACAGTTTCGCGCTTAGTTCGACCATTTTGCCCGTCTCGGCAGAATATTGGTCCATCGCCTTTTGCAGAAAAGCCATCTGGACCTGCTGCACCTCTGACGGAGATTTGGCGTGCAATATGGCATGTTGCAGGGCGACATCCTCGCGCACCCGTTCCGCGACAAAACTCATCCATTCTGCGCCCATGTCGCTCATCCGCTCGATAGTAGACGCCCCAAACCAGTTGAGTGCGCCAAGGCCGGCGGTCTGCCAACTTGTCATCACGTCGATCATTGGGTGGGCACTGGGCGCTGTTGTGTCCTTGGACTTTGATGATTTGGCCATGATGTCTCTCCTCCACTGGTGAAAGCATACTACCACGCCGGGAGGTTCTATTCCTTGATCCTGCGCAAATGCTGACATCACAAGCGAGGCTTTGCTGAGAAGTTGGGCACAGGACGGTGGCTTGACGTTGGGGTCTCAAGACCAGACAAGGCGATAGCTGAAACCAAGAGGTGTCATCATGCCGGATTTTGCCCGTTACCCCAGCCTGAAAGGTGCAGCGGTCCTGGTGACTGGCGGTGCATCGGGAATCGGTCGATTGACGGTCGAGGCGTTTGCCGACCAGGGGGCCCGGATCGCCTTTCTGGATCGCGATGCCGACGCGTCCGCTGCTGTCAGTGACGCCACGGGCGCGGCGCATGCGCTGTGCGATCTACGCGACATCACCGCCACACGCGCCGCGATCGCCGACCTGGCGGAGAAGGCAGGCCCCTTTGCGGTGCTGGTCAACAATGCCGCCAGAGATGACCGGCATAACTGGCAGGATGTGACACCGGACTATTGGGACGAGCGGATGCAAACCAACCTGCGCCATATGTTCTTTGCGATCCAGGCGGTGGCGCCGGGCATGATCGAGGCGGGGGGTGGCTCCATCATCAACCTTGGCTCAAATTCCTGGTGGGAGGCCGGCGGTGGCTTTCCTGCCTACACCACGGCCAAGGCGGCTGTGCATGGGCTTACCCGCACGATGGCGCGCGATCTGGGCGATCACCGCATTCGCGTAAACACCGTTGTGCCCGGTTGGATCATGACAGATCGGCAGAAAGAGCTATGGGCGACACCAGAGGCATTGGACGCCCACCGCGCGCGCCAGTGTCTGCCCGACCTGATCGACCCCGTCTATGTGGCGCGGATGGTTCTGTGGCTTGCCTCGGACGACAGTGCGATGTGCACGGCGAACAATTTCATGGTCGAAGCAGGGTCGATCTAGGGCAGCGCAATGCCCGTGGCTTTGGCCACGTTAAACAGATCGCGCAGATGGCCGAACTCGGCCACCACCCGGCAGCGGGCGCGATTGGTTTCTTCGACAAAGCGTGACGCGCAGAGTGTTTCGGACGCGGCGCGTGGCGGCACTGCGTCAACCAGTTCCTCGACCGTGACCGCATAGCTTTGCAGCCCTTGCACAAGGTCGCCGAAACACTGCGATGCAGGGCCACTTTCGGGACCTTCGCAGACAGAGATAGCCAGGTCGAGGCAATGCAATTGCATCGGCGCGCGTAACAAGTCCCCAAGCTCATTTACGGCTTTGGCGCAGCCTACGATGTTGGCGCGCGGGTATAGCGCCCCTTCTGCGGATACCATTGGCGTAGAATGCAAAAGGGCCGCCATCAGGCAGCCCTTCCATAGATGTCGCACCGGTCCAGTCACGCCGCAGCCGCGACCGCCCGCTTGGTGATGACGGCGCAAAGATGTGCGCGATAGTCCCCGGTGCCGTGCAGGTCGCTGATCATGTCCTCACCAGACAGGGACAGACCGTCAATCGCGTCTGCCGAAAAGTTGGATGACAGCGCCGCTTCGGCTTCGGACCAGCGGAACACGCCGTCATTGCTCGCCCCTGTAATGGCGACGCGCACACCATCCGCATATTTGGCGACAAACACGCCCACCAGCGCAAAGCGCGAGGCGGGTTGCACGAATTTCTGGTAATTCGCCTTTTCAGGAACGGGAAAGCGTACCTCGGTGATGATCTCGCCCTCGTCCAAGGCTGTCGTAAACATGCCCTGAAAATAGTCGTCGGCGGCAATCTCGCGCGTGTTGGTCGCGATGGTCGCGCCGGACCCAAGTGCGGCTGCGGGGTAGCAGGCGGAGGGGTCATTGTTGGCCAACGAGCCTCCGATGGTGCCCCGATTGCGCACTGCCGGGTCGCCAATATGGGCGGCGGTTTCAGCAAGTGCGGGATAATCCCCCGCCTCTGCGGCGACGGTGGCATGCGTGGTCGCGCCACCTATACAGACCGATCCGTCATCGCCCTTGCAGACGCCCTGCATCTCGGCGATGCCCCTGAGGCTCACCAGTTTCGACGGTTGTGCCAACCGCTGCTTGAGCGTGGGGATCAGGGTCTGCCCGCCCCCCAGCGCCTGCGCGTCCTCTGCGCCAAGGGCCGCGACTGCATCAGCGACGGAACCGGGTTCTTCAAATTCAAAGTTATACATCGTCTTGTCCTTTCATCGGCGAAACGATCCTTCTTCATTTCGCCAAATAAACCGCGGGGTCTGGGGCAGCGCCCCAGTCCCGTCTGTTCCACTTAGCCGTTCATCGCCGCCCAGACACGATCGGGTGACAGGGGCATGTCGATATGGGTGACACCCTTGCCCGCCGATTGCAGGGCATCCACCACGGCGTTCACGACTGCAGGGGGGGACCCAATCGCGCCTGCCTCACCGCAGCCCTTCACGCCCAACGGGTTGTGCGTGCAGGGCGTCTGGCTGGAGTGATCGACCGAGAACATCGGCAAATCGTCGGCACGCGGCATGGCGTAATCCATGTAAGACGCGCTGAGCAATTGTCCGTTCTCGTCATAGGCGCAGTTTTCAAGGAGTGCCTGCCCGATGCCCTGCGCGATGCCGCCATGGACCTGTCCGGTCACAATCATCGGGTTGATGATGTTGCCGAAATCATCGGCTGCTGCAAAGCGGTCGATGGTCACTTTGCCTGTATCCGGATCCACTTCAACTTCGCAGGCATAAGCCCCTGATGGATATGTGAAGTTTGCCGGATCGTAGAAGGCCGTTTCCTCGAGCCCCGGCTCGATATCCTCAAGCGGATAGTTGTGGGGGACATAAGCCGCCAGGGTGACATCCCCCCACGCCACCGACTTGTCAGTGCCAGCGACCGAGAACGCGCCGTCCTTCAACTCGATGTCGGCCTCGGACGCCTCCAGAAGGTGCGAGGCGATCTTTTTGGCCTTGTTGATGATCTTTTCGGTCGCACGGACCATGGCGCTGCCCCCCACCGCGATAGAGCGCGAGCCGTATGTGCCCATGCCCATCGGTGTGTTGGCGGTGTCGCCATGCACGATCTCGACCATACTCTCGTCGATGCCGATCATCTCGGCCACCACTTGGGCGAACGATGTCTCGTGCCCCTGACCGTGGCTATGGCTGCCGGTCATCACAACCAGACCGCCCGTGGCATTCACGCGGACGGTGGCACTTTCGTAGAGGCCCGCACGCGCACCCAACTGCCCCACCAGGTTGGACGGCGCGATGCCGCAAGCCTCAATGTAGCAATTGACACCGAGGCCGCGCAGCTTGCCATGCTTCTCACTCTCGGTACGGCGCGCCGCGAAGCCGCTGAAATCCGCGATCTCTTCGAGCTTGTCCATCGTGCCGTGATAGTCACCGGTGTCATATTCGACCGCGACGGGCGTGGCATAGGGGAACTCTGTGATGAAGTTCTGGCGGCGCAGCGCAATGGGATCGACGCCCAATTCGCGCGCGGCCTTGTCCACGACACGTTCCAGTTGGAACGTCGCCTCGGGCCGGCCTGCGCCCCGGTAGGCATCAACCGGCACGGTATTGGTGAACACGGCCTTGACGTTCACATAGATCAGCGGCGTCTTGTAGTTCCCGGCCATCAAGGTGCCGTGTAGCCATGTAGGCACGCTTGGCGCAAAGGTGGACAGGTACGCGCCCATGTTGGCGTGCGTTTCGGTTCGGATCGCGGTGAAGTTGTTGTCCGCATCCAGCGCCAGTTCGATCTTGGTCACGTGATCGCGGCCATGGGCGTCAGATATGAATGCCTCGGACCGCGAGGACGTCCATTTGACCGGGCGATTGCACGCTTTGGCGGCGAAGGTGCAGAACGCCTCTTCCTGATAGTGGAAGATTTTGGTGCCGAAACCGCCGCCCACATCCGGGGCCACAACGCGCAGCTTGTGTTCGGGGATGCCAAGCACAAACGCGCCCATCAACAGCCTGATCACGTGGGGGTTCTGCGAGGTGGTGTAGAGCGTTGATTCGTCGGTGCCACGGGCGTAATCGCCCACTGCCACGCGCGGCTCCATCGGGTTGGCGACAAGGCGGTTGTTGACCAGCTCCAGCGACGTGACATGGGCCGCGTCGTCAAATGCCTTGTTCACTGCTTCTTTGTTCTCTTCGACAAAGCCCCAATCGTAGCAGAGGTTGTCATTGAGATCGTCGTGCACCTTTGTGGCGCCACTGTCGAGAGCGGCTTTCATGTCCACAACTGCAGGCAGTTCGTCGATGTCGAGGCCAATCGCCTCGGCCGCGTCACGCGCCTGTTCGTAGGTTTCTGCCACAACCGCTGCGACGGGTTCCCCCACATGCCGCACCTTGCCCTGGGCCAGGATGGGGTGGGCCGGTTCCTGCATGGGCTGACCATGGCGGTCGGTCACTTGCCATCCGCAGGGAATGCTGCCGACCCCTTCGAAATCAGCGCCCGTGAACACACGTACCACGCCGGGCATTCCGGCGGCGGCGCTGGTGTCGATACTCTTGATCGTACCATGTGCCACGTCAGAGCGCAGGAAATGCACATAGGCCTGGCCGTGCATGTTAATGTCGTCGGTGTAATTCCCGGCCCCTGTCAGAAACCGTACGTCCTCGCGCCGCTTGCTGCTGGCGCCGATGCCTCCGTCTTTTGGCATGCTTTATTCCTCCTGTTGGCGCGGCGCACCTCCCCGTGCGCCTGCTGACTGACAGCCCGAAAGGATATTCGCGCTGTGGAATTTTGATATTACTCAGCGGCGATGGCTGTTACGTCCTGCCCCGAAGCCGCCATGATCGCCTTGACGATATTGTGGTAGCCGGTGCAGCGGCAGATGTTGCCTTCGAGATATGCGCGCACCTCTTGTTCGGATGGCTTTGGGTTCTCTTTCAGCAATGCCGCTGCCGACATCACCATACCGGGTGTGCAAAAGCCGCATTGCAGGCCGTGGTGGTCCTGAAAGGCCTGCTGGATCACGTTGAGCGATCCATCGGCATTGGCTTGTCCTTCGATGGTTGCAATGTCGGCGCCCTCAGCCTCCATCGCCAGCATTGTGCAGGATTTCACCGCATGGCCGTCCACATGCACAACGCACGCGCCGCATTGCGACGTGTCGCAGCCCACATGCGTTCCTGTCAGCATCAACTGGTCGCGCAGGAAGGACGACAACAATGTGCGCCCTTCTACCTCGCCAGACGCAGCCTTTCCGTTCACGGTCATCGAGACCTGTGCCATGGCATCCTCCCTTTGGCGTTTTAGCTGAGAGAGAGTTAAGCATGGGGCAACGCGCTTGAGAACTGAAACTTTCGTTGCATTCGCAAAATCGCAAGATCGTGCAGGATCTTAGCCTTCGCGTGGTCGGGGTCGCGTCGGGATTTCCTTGAGCAGGCCCCCGACCCCCATGCGCGAGATATCGTCCTGAGTGAGTTCGATGCCGCAGATCAGCCGCTCCAGTACCCAGTCCGCCCCGTTCAACGCAGGGGAACGGGCACATCCCGGCAACCCGATGACGGGCTTATCGCCCAGGGTGCCAAAAAAGAGCAAATTGCCGGGGTCCACCGGCATGCCATAGGCAGTGATGGTTCCCCCAGCCTCTTGCACCGCAGTTGGGGCCACATCGTGGATATCCGACGTGGCAGACGCGGTGAGGATAAACACCACATCTCCATCCGCTTGGCCGATGGCATGGGCCAATGCATTGTCACGGTGCGGGACGACGACGCGTGGGGTCAGTGCAACATCCAGCCGATCCAGACGACCAATCAAAGCGGCCCGACCCTTGGCAGACGGTTCTGCATTGCCGACCTGGGTTTCAATCAGGGTGGCGGTCCGGTAGCTCGGCGCACGCACGTGTATGGTATTGCCAGGGTTTGCGCAGGCTTTGTCCAGCGTGATCTGCGGCACGGCGTAGGCGATGATTTTGATCGTGGCCACCATGGTTCCTGAATCGACGCGATGAAACGGGGGCACGGTAGCAATGGTGATCATGGGATCGACGCCGTTCATGGCTGCAATCTGATCGGCATCCAGGGCCACGATACCGGGGCCACTGGCGTAAAGATTCACACGCCCTGCCCCCGCCGCGCTGATGCGCAGGCCTTGTCCTTCCGGGTTTGGCACAAGCGCGGCGGCCAGCGTTTCGGCGGCGGTGTTTTCCTCGACATCACCGGGATCAAGCGTAGCAACCGTCAGTGTTTCGTGACCAGCAGCCTGCAAGTCGGCGATATCCGCGTCGGTAAGCACTGTGCCTTTGGAGACGCGCCCAGAAGCGCCCGCCAACGCATGTGCCAAAATCGTGCCTGTGGCCTCGGCACTGGGCCGTGATCCAAATTTCATGTGTCCTGCCTGAGAGTGGACACCATCTGCGCCAGGATCGACACAGCAATTTCAGGCGGGCTGGCCGCACCGATATTGAGCCCGATGGGCCCTTTGATGCGGGCGATCTGATCTGTGGTGAACCCGGCCTCTTCCAGGCGGGCAACGCGTTTGGCATGTGTGCGGGTCGAGCCGAGCGCACCAATATAGAAGGCGTCAGAGTTCAGCGCGATATGGAGGGCCGGGTCATCCAGCTTTGGGTCGTGTGTCAGCAGCACCAGCGCGGTGCGGGCATCTACGCCCACCTCGGCCAGCGCGTCGTCGGGCCAATCGTTGATCACCCGTTCGCCAGGAAAGCGGGCCGTGGACCCGAAAGCCTCGCGCGGGTCAATGATATAGGGGTCGTAACCGGAGAGTTTTGCCATGGGCACAAGGGCTTGGGCGATATGCACACCGCCGACAATGGCAAGGCGCAGGGGCGGGTTATGGATGGCGACAAAGGTTTTGCCGTCCTCTTCCATCCCCGTGCGGTCCTTGGCAAAGCGTGCGGCGTGGCCGTCACGGTCCAGCCGCCGGTCCCAGCGGTCGGTGTCCACGACATAAGCGATCTGATCCCGGCCTGCGCGCGCCGCCACGAGTTCTTCGAGCATGGCGCCCGGCATGGCGGCGCCGACGGGTTCGACCAAGATTTTGATGGTGCCGCCACAGGCCAACCCAACGGCAAAGGCGTCGCCATCGCTGACACCATATTCCAGCACACGCGGGGTGCCGTCCTCCAGCGCCTCCATCGCCTCGACCACCACAGCGCCCTCGACGCAGCCGCCCGAGACCGATCCCATCATGTCGCCCTCGCCCGACACGACCATCTGCGCGCCGGCGCGTCGTGGCGCGCTGCCCCACGTTTCGATCACGGTGGCCAGAGCCGCGCCGGTGCCGGCCTTTACCCATTCAAGCGCCTGTTCGGGCGCGGTTTCGACCGATGGCATATGGCGTATCCGTTGCTGTTGCGTCGCTTGAGCAGAACGTAATCGTGCGCCCTTGCAGAACACAACCCTGACCAAAGCACAGGCCCCTGCGCGCGGCCAGTGGCGGCTTGTGCTTGCACGCCCCCCGACCGCGGCCTACATCTTGGAGCAAGACCTGCCGGAGACACCATTCATGCCCATGCAAGCGCAAGAGATCGAAGACCTGATCCGCGAAAGCTTTCCCGATGCCAAGATCACCATTACCGATCTGGCTGGTGACGGGAATCACTATTCGGCCGAGGTGATCGATGTGTCATTCGCGGGGATGAACCGGGTCCAGCAGCACCGCGCGGTGACCAAGGCACTGAAGGGCAAGATGGATGGCAGTCATGGCGAGTTACACGCGCTGGCGCTGACGACCAAGGCCCCCTGACATGGGCCTGTGGCACATCATATCCACGCCCTTCCGACGCACAGCGCGCCGCCCGCTGGCGGATCGCCGGCCCAGCCGGGACGAGATGGGGCAGAACCGCAAAGTGCCTCTTGGCATGGAGGGTCTGGATCTAGATGTGATCGACAAGGCCGCGCGTGCCAACGACACCTCGGACCGTATGCCAACGATCATCGGACGAGACGGGTTCTTTGCCCGCTCCAGCACCCACGTGGCCCCGATGCCCGAAGACGAAACCTATGCCGCGCGGTTCCACCGCGCTTTCCAAAAGAAAGGCAAATGACATGAGCGATGCCGCAAGTCGGATCACCGAAACAAACAACAGCAACGACGTGGTGTTGTATATGAAAGGCACCAAGTCCATGCCGCAATGCGGCTTTTCCAGCCGCGTGGCAGGTGTATTGAATTACATGGGTGTGGATTTTGCCGACGTGAACGTGCTGGCAGACGAAGAGTTGCGTCAGGGGATCAAGGACTTCTCGGACTGGCCCACCATTCCGCAGCTTTACGTGAAGGGCGAGTTCGTGGGCGGTTGCGACATCATCACCGAGATGACGCTGTCGGGCGAATTGGACACGCTGTTTGACGAAAACGGAGTGACCTATGACAAAGACGCGGCGGAGAAGATACGCGAAGCCAACGGCTGAAACGCTTTAATCCCGACGCAGCACCATGCCGTGCTTGTCGATGTCGTTAAACCCGAGCTTCTGGTAAAACCCGCGCGCGCCGCGGGCCTGACCGGTCAGCAACATGATCTTGTAGGCGTTGGCCGCCCAGGCGCGTGCAATGAGGTTTTCCAAAACGGCGCGGCCCACGCCGCGTTTGCGATGCCCTTGCGCTGTCACCACGTTTTCGATGAAGGCGTAGGGCTGACCACCGTAAGTCATGTTGGGCAGAACATGAAGCGTGCCCATGCCAATTAGCGTGTTCGCCTCGAACGCCCCGACGACAACCGTACCGGTGTGATCCACCACCGACTGGAAATGCGCCTCTGCCGCAACTGAGCCGCTGCGTGTCAGGTCGAGATAGAGTGCGCACGCCGCCTTGGCATCGCGGTGGCCAAGGGGCTGCAATTGCATGTCAGGCTGTCTTTTCCTCGACCTCTGCGGCCAATGCTTCGGCGCGTGCGGCAAGTTCCGCAAGAGTATCGGTCACCGCCTGCGGCACCACCGGCACCTCAATCCGCTCGGGTTCGGGTGCACCCATGGTGCGTAGGCCTTCTAGCTCTGCTTCGCGCTCGGCCAGCTTGCCTTGCACCTCGGCCACGCGATCCTCGAAACTGGCGGTCTTGTCAGCCAGCATTAGGCCTGCCATCAGCAGCATCCGCGCCTCGGGCATACGCCCGGCCTGATCGGCAAGCACTTGAGCCTCGTCGTCGAGCAGCTTGGCGGCTGCGTGCAAATAGCTTTCCTCGCCATCCTGGCAAGCGACCTGAAATGGGCGGCCGCCGATGGAAATGGTCACCTCAGGCATCTGCGTCTTCCTCTTCCGGTACGTCCAGTTGATCCAGCAGCGGGGTCAACGCACTGATGATGCTACTGGCTTCGGCCACATCGGCTGCGCGGGCGGCACGCAGCCCTTCAAGCTCGGCCCGCATCGCGGTGTTGATCAGGTGCGGCTCACCCACCCCTTCCTCGTTCGCGGCGCGCAATGCAGCATTCGATTCGCGCAATTGATCGTTGGCGATACGCAGCCGTTGCAACTCAATATCCAGGTTCGCCATCCGTGTCTGCGCGGCCTCTGCCGTGGCCTGGGCGTTGTCTTGTGCCTCGGACAGCTTGCGCACGCGCTCGTTCAATTGTGCGTTGACCGTGCGTTCGTCATCCAGCGCGGTTTGCAACGCCGCAAGCGTGTCAGTCCTGGCGCTGTCCAGTCCCCCCAAGCCGGTCGCGATCCGGTCCATTGCGGCTGCAAGCCGCTGTTGCAATGCGTCGATATCGCTCATCTTTCGTGCCTGTCCCCTTTGTCTTGCAGCGCCTTGGGCGCGTCGGTTCCACCTGCCTGGCGTGTTCGAATCGATTTCCCGCCCGGTTGATTACCAGTCTAGCCAAAGCGGTCTGGAATTGCGCCCCCCTTTGCGATCAAGCACTTGGGCGGCGGCGTTCATGTAGCAAATCATCGCCTGTGCGGCATAGCAAGATTTTGCCGTGGTAGAGCGCCTTGATCTTTGGTCTTTGCCTGATATGCAGCCTGAAACCAAATGCCAAAGGACGAGTTACTCTGTGGACCTGACAGCCCTTCGCACCGCCCATCCCGATCATTGGTCCAAGGCGACCGCCATCCGCGCGCTGACACTGGATGCAGTGGCCGCCGCCAATTCCGGCCATTCCGGTATGCCGATGGGGATGGCTGACGTGGCAACAGTGCTTTTTGAAAAGCACCTGAAGTTCGATGCCAAAACACCTGACTGGCCGGATCGCGATCGGTTCATCTTGTCCGCAGGCCATGGGTCTATGCTTCTGTATTCCCTTCTGCACCTGACAGGGTATGAGGATATGACCCTGCAGCAGATCAAGGATTTTCGCCAATGGGGGTCAATCACGGCGGGGCACCCGGAATACGGTCACGCTAAGGGGATCGAGACAACGACCGGCCCGCTGGGTCAAGGTATTGCAAACGCCGTCGGCTTTGCCATGGCAGAAGAGATCCTACGGGCACAACACGGCAAGAAGATCATAGATCACCATACTTACGTTATCGCAGGCGACGGCTGTCTGATGGAAGGTGTGAGCCAGGAGGCCATTACACTGGCCGGGCGCCATCAATTGGGCAGGCTGATCGTCTTTTGGGACAACAACAACATCACGATTGACGGCCCCGTATCGCTTGCCGACGCCACCGACCAGCCGCAGCGCTTCAAATCCGCAGGCTGGGCCGTGATCGAGATTGATGGACATGATCCAGACGCGATTGATGCCGCGATCACCAAGGCCAAGTCGCAGAAAAAACCCACGATGATCGCGTGCAAGACCCACATCGCGCTGGGTCACGCTGCGCAAGACACATCGAAAGGCCATGGTGCTTTGACGGATCAGGCGCAGTTGCAGGATGCCAAAGCCGCCTATGGTTGGACAACGGGGCCCTTTGATATCCCTACGGACGTCAAGTCGGCCTGGGAAGCCATTGGCACGCGTGGCGCCGATGACCGCGCAGCTTGGGAGCAGCGCTTTGCGTCCGTCTCGGGCGCGAAACAGGCGCAATTTAACCGAACGATCGCGCGCGAGGTGCCGAAAAAACTCTCGGCGACCGTGAAGGCGTTCAAAAAGCAGATGTCGGAGAGCGCGCCAAAGCTGGCGACGCGCGCCGCGTCGGAAAAAGCGCTGGAAATCATTAACCCGATCATGCCCGAGACCGTGGGCGGATCGGCAGACCTGACCGGATCGAACAACACCAAGACGGGCGATCTGGGTGTCTTTGATACTGACAACCGAAAAGGGCGTTATATCTACTGGGGTATTCGCGAACATGGCATGGCCGCCGCGATGAACGGCATGGCGCTGCATGGCGGCATCCGTCCCTATGGCGGGACGTTTATGTGTTTTACCGACTATGCGCGCCCCGCCATGCGCTTGGCCGCGTTGATGAAAGTCCCCACCGTATTCGTGATGACCCATGACAGTATCGGTCTGGGCGAGGACGGTCCCACCCACCAACCGGTCGAGCATCTGGCGATCAGTCGGGCCACGCCGAACACCCACGTGTTCCGCCCCGCTGACGCCATCGAGACCGCGGAAAGCTGGGAATTGGCACTGTCGTCGGCAGAAACACCGTCTGTGCTATCTCTGACCCGTCAGGGTCTGCCGACCGTGCGGACAGAACACAAGCTGAAGAACCTGACGGCTCAGGGCGCATATGTTCTGGCCGAGGCCGAGAGCAAGCGACAAGTGATCCTGATCGCTTCAGGGTCGGAAGTGTCCGTGGCGCTCGACGCGCGCGCCAAGTTGCAAGAGGCCGGGATTGGCACACGCGTCGTGTCGATGCCGTGCATGGAACTCTTTGGCCAGCAAGACGAAAGCTATCGTCGCAAAGTGCTGCCTGCCGGACCCATCCGTGTCGGGATCGAAGCAGCGGTGCGTCAGGGTTGGGACCGGTGGCTGCTGGGTGAACGTGGCAAGGCGACCAAAGCTGATTTTGTAGGGATGGACGACTTTGGCGCGTCAGCCCCTGCGGGCGTGCTGTTTGAAAAGTTCGGGATCACAGCAGATGCAGTTGTGGCAAAGGCGCAAGCACTTCTCTGACGCAGGTGGAGTTTGGCGAAAAGGCCGGACGCAGTCGTCGCGTCCGGCCCTTGTCTATTGCTTGCAATCAGACCGCTTTGGGGGCCACGGCGCGCCAGATTGGGGTGATAACCCGCTCGCCCACCGGGATCAAAACGAAGCCCCAAGCCAGGCCCAGCAGACCATGTAGGGTTGCCTTGATGCCCCAGACCGCAGCGCCAGCCTCACCACCCACGCTCTTGGCAATGCCATAGACAAGGTCTTCGGGACCGTGCCAGCCCATCTGGGCCAGCCCATGAACGATAATCTCACCTCCGACCCAAAGCATGGCCGCCGTGCCCACGATTGTCAGAAGCTTCATAAATCCGGGCATCACCTTGACGATGCCGCGCCCCAGCGCACGAACCAGACCAATGCTGCCGCGTTGAGCCATGGCCAGGCCCACATCATCTGCTTTTACAATCAGAGCAACCGACCCATAGACCGCAACGGTGATCATAATGGCAACCGTCGCCAGCGTCGCCGCCTCCATCCAAAAGTTGCTTTCCGGGATCGCGGCCAGCGCGATTGTCATGATCTCAGCAGATAGGATAAAATCAGTTTTGATTGCGCCCTTGGCCTTTTGCTCTTCAAGATGGGCGGGGTCTTCGTTTTCGACCTCCTTACCCTCGTAATCCTCGTGACCGTGCGCCCAACCCAGCACGTGCGCGACCTTTTCTGCGCCCTCGAAACACAGGTAAGAGCCACCCAGCATCAAAAGCGGCGGAATGGCCCACGGCGCGAAGTTGGATAAAAGCAGGCCAACCGGCAGCAGGAAAACAAGCTTGTTCTTGAACGATCCCTTAGCGATCCGCCAGATGATCGGAAGTTCGCGATCAGCGGAGAACCCGTGCACATATTTCGGTGTCACCGCCGCATCGTCGATCATGGCCCCCGCAGCCTTGGACCCTGCCTTGGCCGCCTGCCCGATCACGTCATCAACACTGGCCGCTGCCACTTTGGCGATTCCCGCCACATCGTCCAAAAGGGCCAAAAGTCCGCTCATACCGCCCGCTCCCTCGCGCTGTTCTTACGTTAGCGCATAACACAGCCAATCAGTTCCGCATACTGTTAGCGCAACCTGTATACGATGGAACACCTTTATCGCTAACACCCTGATAAACTTCCTTTTTCGCCCTTCTCATGCCGCAATGAGATGGCTATCACATGCGCAATATCGGTGACGTCGGCGCAAAGGACCACGGAAATCATGACCATCAAAGTTGGCATCAATGGGTTCGGGCGCATCGGACGCTGCACGCTCAGCCACATCGCGACATCCTTGCGCAATGACATCGACGTGGTGGCGGTGAATGCCACTGGCCCGCTTGAAACAGCCGCACATCTGATCAAGTACGACAGCGTGCATGGGCGCTTTCCCAACCAGGTGACTTTGACCAACGACAGTCTGGACCTGGGGCGAGGCCCGATCCGCATGATGTCAACCTATGACATGAATGAACTCGACTGGACCGGCGTTGACGTGGTGCTGGAATGCACCGGCAAGTTCAACGATGGGCACAAGGCCAACGTGCATATGGAGCGGGGTGCAAAGAAGGTGCTGTTGTCCGCCCCCGGCAAGAACGTAGACAAGACGGTTGTGTTTGGCGTGAACGACGAACACCTCGCCGCCAATGATCGGATAGTTTCCAATGGATCCTGCACGACGAACTGTCTTGCCCCGCTGGCGTCGGTGCTGGACCGCGCTTTTGGCATCGAGCGCGGTGTTATGACGACCATTCACAGCTATACGGGCGACCAGTCAACGCTCGACCGGCGGCACGATGACCTTTACCGCGCGCGGGCAGCAGCGATGGCGATGATCCCAACCTCCACCGGAGCGGCCAAGGCGTTGGGCGAGGTTCTGCCGAACCTGGCCGGCAAACTCGACGGGACGGCCATGCGCGTCCCCACCCCAAATGTGAGCGCGGTCGACCTGACCTTTGAAGCGTCCCGCGACGTAACCGTGGACGAAGTCAACGCCGCCGTCGCCCAAGCCGCAGCGGGTCCAATGGGCCGTGTTCTGGCCTATGACGACGAAAAAAAGGTCAGCATCGACTTCAATCACACTGAACATTCGTCGATTTTTGCCCCAGACCAGACCAAGGTTGTCGGTGGTCGCATGGTGCGTGTACTTGCCTGGTACGACAATGAATGGGCGTTTTCGGTGCGTATGGCTGATGTGGCCGTGGCCATGGGTCGGCTCTTCTGATCCACCGCGCAACTTGCATGGCCCCGGCGGGACTGTCACAACGGCCTTGACCTATGCCCAAGTGATGCGCGCCTATGACCAACCCGATTGCCCTTGTCCTTGCTGTGCTGATCGTTGGCGCAATTGTGGCTGACGTTACACTTTACGGAACCGAGCACTTGGTCTTTCTGGGCAAGAAATTCGCGGACCTTCTTGAATGGCTTGCCTTCTGGCGCTGATCGCGCCGCGGCGTGTCGCCGCCAATTGAGCGCCATCCCCGGTTGACAATCGCGCGCTCATGTCTTTGTTAGCGGTAACGGCGCAACTCCGCGACTTGGGGCCGCGTTCGGACAGTATTCTGACACCAGACATGGGGGATACCATGGCCATCAAAGTAGCCATAAACGGGTTCGGGCGCATCGGGCGCAACGTGCTGCGCGCAATCGTGGAAAGCGGCCGGACGGATATCGAAGTTGTTGCAATCAACGATCTTGGCCCGGTCGAAACCAACGCGCATCTGCTGCAATATGACAGTGTGCATGGCCGGTTTCCTGTGAACGTCACAACAGGTGCAGACAGTATTGATGTGGGTCACGGGCCCATCAAGGTCACCGCAGAACGCAACCCTGCCGACCTGCCCTGGGGCCACGTGGACATCGTGATGGAATGCACTGGCATCTTCACCTCGAAAGCGGCGTGCCAGGCCCATTTGGAAAACGGATCAAGCCGTGTGTTGATTTCGGCTCCCGGTAAGGATGCGGACAAGACGATTGTATATGGTGTCAATCATGACAGCCTGTCGGGCGACGATGTGATCGTCTCCAACGCCTCGTGCACCACCAATTGCCTGACGCCGGTGGCCAAGGTCCTGCATGACCAGTTCGGGATCAAGCGTGGCTTTATGACCACAATCCACAGCTACACCGGTGACCAGCCGACACTGGACACGATGCACAAGGATCTCTATCGGGCCCGTGCTGCTGCGATGAGCATGATCCCGACCTCGACCGGTGCGGCCAAGGCCGTGGGGCTAGTGATGCCCGAGCTCAACGGCAAGCTAGATGGCGTCGCCATTCGCGTCCCTACGCCGAACGTATCTTGTGTTGATCTGACGGCCGAGATGGATGGCGATGTCAAGGTCGAGCAAATCAACGATGCGATGTCCGCGGCAGCGGCCGCCGGCCCGCTAAAGGGTGTATTGGGTGTGACGGACGCACAACTTGTGTCGATGGACTTTAACCACGACCCGCATTCGTCGATCTTTGCCACGGATCAGACCAAGGTGATGGACGGTAACTTTGTCCGCGTCCTAAGCTGGTACGACAACGAATGGGGCTTTTCAAACCGTATGGGCGACACCGCGGTCGAGATGGGAAAGTACCTTTAACCCATATTTGCAAAAGCCAAAGCTTAGGGGCGCCCGCGTGGTGCCCTTTTTTGTTGCCCGGTTTCTCTTGTTGCCCGCTCTCTCGACACCTCGTCTGCACAGATAACCTCGGATCTCGCTGGACACGTCAGGGGCTGACATGGTTGCCTGCATGCGTTTGGCCGGCTTCGATTGACCTGCCCGGCCTAAATATAGACATGCGCAAACCAAGAGCGGCCTTAGTCCGCCCCTGTCTAAGGCGCGCAGGCGAGTGATCCGAGAATTTTTGGCGAGGCCGCGTCATACCACGTCGGCCAGTTCCGACCGAACACACCTAGTTCTCCCATAAGGATGGAAATTTTCTGAGAAAAATGCCAATGCTCGGGAGTACTGTTCAAGTCACCTCAATCCTTGCGACACCGTGCCGCTAAAATCTGTTGAGGCATGACCTGCCGGGACGAGATCGGAGCACATCATGACAACTCGCCGAGGACGACCTACCGCCGCTGTCAGCGAAGCAGCATTTGTAGAGTTTCTTGGCGACGAGACGGACGCCGTCATTACCAAGTCGACACTCGCCTCGGATTGGAGCGGGCTTCAGGCGCTTGAGGTCGAACAGGGCAATGAGACTTTTGTCAGCCCCGCCCTGCAAAGTCACTTTCTGGCCTTGTGCACCTCGGGATATGGCGTGGCCGATCTGTCCTATGATGCGCTTAAAGATCCACGGCGCTCGATTGTTGAACCCGGCACGCTCTGTTTTCTGCCCGCGGGCCAATCGGCAACGGTCGAGATGATTGGCCGCGCCACCAGCACGCACGTGCTGCTCGACACCGATGTGTTAACCTGCGTGGCCGAACGACATGGCAAGGGCGGCTTTGACGCCCAAAACCTTGAAGGGTTTGCCGGACGCCGTCACATGCTGCTGAGCCAAACGATCAAAACGATCCAATCCGGTGCCCAATGGCGATCAGCCGTCTGGGCCGATACGATGGGGCTGCAACTGGCGTCGCAACTATATGACTTTGTGTCCGTAAAGGACCCACAAGACGACACCTGCACCGATCTTAGCGGCCTACAGTTCGGGCGCGCAATTGACTACATCGAGGCGCACTTGGATCAAGATTTCACACTTGAGGAAATGGCGCATGCCGTGGATGTCGGTGTGTATCGGTTGGCGCATGGCTTTGCAGCCGAAGCTGGGTGCAGCATCGAAAGCTACCGCATGGAGCGGCGCATCGGCATTGCACAATCCTGGATGCGGAACACCCGCCTGAAGGCCAGCGATGCCGCCATCGCACGTCGCCTCGGGTTCAAAAGCGTCTGCGAAATGGACGCTGCGTTCCGGTCCCATTTGGGCGTGAGTGTTTCCAATTACCGCGCCGGAAAATTATCATAAGCGCCAGGCTGCTGAGCGTACGGCTTTGGCTGATCAGCGCAATGCGCGCAGCGTTCAAAGACTTCTACATACATCTGGCAACGCACCAAAATGCTGATTGCTCATCGAGCCAACGATGACGTCAAGACAGCGTATCAAACCAGCCGTTCAGGTTGCTAAAGTCCGTTTGAGTAGCCCTAGTCCAGTGTCCGCGCAGAACCAAACCTTGATCAATCAAGACAGTGATTTGAAGGGTTGGCGGCAGGCGATGCCTATCCAAACCGCTCCCTAAGGGCGTCATTCACAAGCGGCGTCACAAATTTGCTCACATCGCCTCCAAGCCGGGCGATTTCTTTCACAAGCTTCGATGCGATCGCCTGATGCTCGGCTTCGGCCATCAGGAACACGGTCTCGATGCTGTCATCCAACTGCCGGTTCATCCCGACCATCTGAAACTCGTACTCAAAATCCGCCACCGCTCTCAAGCCGCGAAAGATGAACCGCGCGCCGACATCGCGTGCGCAATCAATCAAAAGGTTCTCGAACGGATGAACAACTATTTCAGTCCCGGTCTGTGCATTCAACTTCGCACATGCTGCCTCGATCATGGCCACACGGTCTTCAAGCGTAAACAAGGGTCCCTTGTCGCGATTGATCGCGACGCCAATCACCAACCGATCGACCATCGGACTGGCGCGCCTGATGATATCGATATGCCCCAGCGTGATGGGATCGAATGTACCTGGATAAAGGCCGATGCGCATGGGGCGGCTCCGTCAATCGTCGTGGCGGCAATGCAGCATTTCAGCCACGCGATTGCAAGCCAACAGGACGCATGCGTCTGGTCAGTGCCCCATGATCATGCCTTGCAACGCATCCTTTTCCATCGCCAGCTCTGTAAGCCGCGCTTTGACCACATCACCCAATGTGATCAGCCCCACAAGATGGCCATCCTCAATCACCGGCATGTGACGAAAACGGCCCTCGGTCATCATGGACAGGACATCATCGGCCTTGTCGTCGCGCCCACACGTGACAAGCTTTGAGGTCATGAAATTGTCGACGGGCTCGTTCAAAATCGCGCCACCCCGCTTGGCAAGAACCCGCACAATGTCACGTTCCGAAAGAATACCCTCAGCCGTCTGTCCGTCCGCAGACACAACCACTGTCCCGATCTTGCGCTCGGCCAGTATCTTGGCCGCGTCCGCGACCTTCGAACCGGGCTTGACCGTAACCACGGCATCGTCGGACTTGGACTTGAGAATATGGTGCACAAGCATGGATGGAACCTCGCAACTTCGTCAATGACTCAGCGTCCGCCGCCGATGACCCGTCTGTCAAGAGAAACGAGCCGTCTGGGCGAACCACTGCCGGTTGAAATCCCTCCTCAGGCGTCGGGATCGACGCGCGCTGCCCAGCATTGAATAGACGGTGGGAACAGCAGATTAAGATCAAGTGCCCTGTTCAAGCCGCGCGACCTCCGCGCGCACGCCTTGCGCCAACAGTTCGGCAAACCGGTTTAACCGGCGGTCGCTTTGGTCAGATTGATGCCGGATCAGGAAAAAACTGCGCGTCAATGAAAGCTGACGCACCAGCACCCGGCGCAACCCGGGCGCAAATGGCAGCGCAAAGTCATGCACAACCCCAACACCT
Source organism: Pseudomonadota bacterium (assembly GCA_038525015.1). Lineage (GTDB taxonomy): Bacteria > Pseudomonadota > Alphaproteobacteria > Rhodobacterales > Rhodobacteraceae > Tateyamaria. The sequence goes on from JBCBID010000022.1 coordinate 48,686, forward strand.
GAGCCCTGACGCAACATATTGAGTTGGACAGCTACCGAATTTGAGGCCAGCGCCACCCGCGCGACACCGGCATCCGCCAGGTAATCCAACTCACGATCAAAGATCATGTCTGGAATGTACCCCACGATCCGATGCGCCTTCAGATCGACCAGGCTCTCCAACGCGGGCGCATGGCTGAGATAGCGATCACTGGCTGCGAAGTGCAGATGGTAATCCGTGATGCGCTGCACAGTCAGTTGCCCTGCCGTCGGGGCGCTGACACCGATAGCCAGGTCGGCCTCGCGTCGAGACAGATTAAAGACCCGCGGCAACGCTACAATCTGGATGTCCAGCGCCGGGTGCTCTTGCCCCAGAGCGGCGCACACCTGGGGCAGAATGTAATTGGCACAGCCATCTGGCGCCCCGATCCTGACCTGTCCGGTTAAACCCGCATCCGCCGCATTGCGTCCGACCGCGGCAATTCCTTCGGTGACCGCACGCATCGCAGTTTCGGCGGCTTCCGCGCGCTCGCGCAACTGCGCACCTGCCTCGGTCAATGCGTAGCCCTGCGGTGATTTGCGAAAAAGAACCGCGTCCAGATCCCGCTCAAGCCGGGCGATCCTTCGCCCCAGCGTGGCCGCATCCTTGCGGACATGCTTGGCCGCTGCCGATAGCGTTTGTGCCCGCGCGACTTCCAGAAACAGGCGCAAATCGTCCCAATTTGGCTGCACCAACGCCCCCTCATATTGCATAAACGCAAACTGGTTTTGCTCACTTGCCCCTTTTACCCTGTATTTTGCAAGACTATCCTGCGCTTAACATATATCCGGAGGATCCCATGCAAGAGCTTTCCCACTACATCGACGGCGCCAACGTCACAGGTACATCGGGTCGCTTTGCCGACGTGATGAACCCAGCAACGGGCGAGGTTCAGGCCAGGGTCCCCCTCGCCTCGACAGATGAGGTGGCGCAAGCCGTCGACATCGCCGCCAAGGCGCAACCGGCTTGGGCCGCCACCAACCCGCAGCGTCGGGCGCGTGTGCTCATGAAGTTCGTGGACCTGCTCAACCGTGACATGGATCAACTGGCCGAGGCGCTCAGCCGTGAACATGGCAAAACGCTGCCGGATGCCGCCGGTGACGTGCAGCGCGGCCTAGAGGTGGTTGAATACTGCATTGGCGCGCCTCATCTGCTCAAAGGCGAATATACCGATAGCGCAGGCCCGGGTATCGACATGTATTCGATGCGCCAACCCCTTGGCGTTACCGCCGGCATCACACCCTTCAACTTCCCTGCAATGATTCCGATGTGGATGTTTGCCCCTGCCATCGCCTGCGGCAACGCCTTTATCCTGAAACCGTCCGAGCGTGATCCGTCGGTGCCCCTGATGCTGGCCGCGTTGATGGAAGAAGCGGGCCTGCCCAAGGGCATCTTGCAGGTTGTGAACGGTGACAAGGAGGCGGTGGACGCGATTCTGCACCACGACGTGATCCAGTCGATCGGCTTTGTCGGTTCAACGCCCATTGCCGAATACATCTATGCCACCGGCTGTGCGAACGGCAAACGCGTGCAGTGCTTTGGTGGGGCCAAGAACCACATGATTGTCATGCCCGACGCGGACATGGATCAGGCCGCAGACGCGCTCGTCGGTGCAGGCTATGGCGCAGCAGGTGAACGCTGCATGGCCATCTCCGTCGCAGTCCCCGTGGGCGACGAAACCGCGGACCGGTTGATCGAAAAGCTGGTGCCGCGCATCGAAAAACTGAAAGTCGGCCCCTATACGGCGGGCAATGACGTGGACTATGGGCCCGTTGTAACTGCAGCAGCCAAAGCCAATATCGAACGTCTGGTGCAAAGCGGCATCGATCAGGGCGCGGAACTGGTTGTCGATGGCCGTGATTTCAAATTGCAGGGCTATGAGGAGGGCTATTTTGTCGGCCCGCATCTCTTTGACCGCGCCACGCCCGATATGGACATCTACAAACAGGAGATTTTCGGCCCCGTTCTTACCACCGTGCGCGCACAAACCTACGAAGACGCGATCACCCTTGCCATGGATCACGAATACGGCAATGGCACCGCTATTTTCACCCGCGACGGTGACACAGCCCGTGACTTTGCCAATCGCATCAACATCGGTATGGTGGGCATCAACGTACCAATCCCCGTTCCCTTGGCGTATCACACCTTCGGCGGCTGGAAAAAATCCGTATTTGGGGACCTAAATCAACACGGTCCTGACGCATTTAAGTTTTATACACGAACCAAGACAGTGACGGCGCGTTGGCCGTCCGGCATCAAGGAAGGCGGCGAATTTTCGATACCCGTCATGGAGTGATATGCCCGTACGTTTTCGCATCATACCGGAGCGCGGCCTCGTTGTTGTCCGCTATTCCGGCTTTGTGGCGATTGATGACACCATGGATGCGACACGGGCATATGTGTCGCATCCGGACTATGTGAATGGCCAAAAGCAACTGGTCGATTTCACTCAAATCACCGACTACGAACGAGACTATGTCCGGTTCATGCAGATGCAGGCCTCAAAGGCAGGACGTCTGGCCAAGGCCGGGGTGCAATCGCTTGTGGTCTACATTGCGCCCACAACGATTGCGCAGGAACTGAGCGCATTGTTCATCAAGTCCTGGGATCAAGTGGATGCGGTGGTCCCCATGGTCCAGCACTCCGAAGCCGAGGCGCTGACGCTGCTGGGCCAACCCGAGGCGAGTGTCGATTTGCTCCTCACGCCCACCGACGGGCCAGCACTGCCCTAAATCACTCGGACAAAGCAAAATGCCAGCAGCAAAAGCTACTGGCTTGTCGTTTCACTTCAGGTTCTTCGTCGGATCAGGTCTTGCCAACCGACTTACGGCGGCGCAGCGCAGCAAACCCACCGATAGCACCCAACAGCAACGCACCACCTGCAGGCAGCGGTACCGGCTGAGGTTGATTGTCACCCACTTCATCGAACTTGACGGACACGCTTTTCAGCTTCCAGTCATCATTCCACTCAAACGCGCCGAATCCGAAGACGCTTGTTGTCACGCTGCCAAAGCTCGTGAAAGGGTTGGCGTTCTCATTGGCGCTGATCCAGTCGCCTGCGCCCAGTGCACCGTCGCCCGACGCATCGTACATCCAGCGGAAATCATCATCGTCCACATGGGTGTTGTTGCATGTCCAACCCCAGTGCCACGAACAGGACTTTTGCACCTTGGCGGCTGTGAAGTAGCTGAAGTTCACCTCGGTGATCATCACGTCCTGGGAAAAACTGATTTCGATATAGTCTTTCCAGCCTGACCCATCGACGGTGTGGCTGTTGTCGGATGCCGAGTTGATAACGCCCGCGCCGGAACTCCAGCGGTGGATTTCACCTTTCTCAACATCTGCGGACGTGATCAGGTTGGTCGTCTCATCAATCGTGACCGACGAAAAGCTGTTGCCGCTGAACTCGGCGGTCAGCCCACTTTCGGTTTCGGTAAAGCTGTTGCCCTGATTGCCATAATCGGGCGATCCATATGATGCCGCCAGGTCAAAGGTGGTGTGAATGGTGGCGGCACCTGCCGCACCTGCCATGGCAAAACCAGCGACAGAAGCCAGAACTATACTCTTAAACGACATTTACTTTTGATCTCCGTTTACCGCTCAACGCGCATTATTTGGCAATCAAATAGCATAGGCGAAAAGCCGCCACAACGACAGAATAAGCGGCTTTTTCAAATCCAACTCAAATTGTGTCGTCCGCGCATTAAGTTCAGCAAAATCAACAACAAACGACCGCGGAAACGCGTATTGTTGACGGTCAGCTAACAATCCCGCGCTGTGCCCTGCCACCTACGCGCGAACGCGTTCCCGTTATCCGGTTGCTCCCAAGGTTGAATTGCCTTCCGCAAACCTCTCTCTTGATTTCAGCTTGCACAGCCAGGCCCGGCCGCAATCACCTCAACGCATTCCTTGCCAAGTTAGCCCTTGCATCCACCTCAGACTGTAGGAAAAATAAACAAGCGTTCAATTATACAGACCAAGGTAGCGCCGTGGACTTTGCACTCAGTGAAGAACAAACCGCAATCTTTGACATGGCCCATGCGTTCGGCCAGTCCGAAATTGCCCCCTACGCCCGCGGATGGGAGGCTCAGGGGACAATCCCCAAAGACCTTTGGCCCAAAGTGGGCGAATTGGGATTTGCCTCTCTGTACGTGTCCGAGGATGCTGGCGGCGCCGGACTGTCGCGTCTGGACGCCACACTTGTGTTCGAAGCGCTCAGCATGGCGTGTCCCTCGGTTGCTGCTTTCCTGTCGATCCACAACATGTGTGCCAAGATGGTCGACAGCTTTGCGGATGACGATCTGAAGGCGCGTGTGATGCCCGGTGTGCTTAGCATGAACAGTGTGCTCAGCTATTGCCTGACCGAACCGGGGTCCGGCTCGGACGCGGCCGCCTTGCGCACCCGCGCCGACCGAACGAACGAAGGCTACGTCTTGAACGGGACCAAGGCGTTCATCTCTGGCGGTGGCTATTCTGACGCCTATATCTGTATGGTCCGCACGGGCGAGGATGGACCCAGCGGCGTATCCACCGTCTATGTCGAAGATGGCACCAACGGACTGTCCTTTGGCGGGCTCGAAGACAAAATGGGCTGGCGCAGCCAACCAACGGCCCAGGTTCAGTTCGACAATTGCTATATTCCCGGCGGCAACCTCGTGGGCGAGGAAGGTCAGGGTTTCAAATATGCCATGATGGGCCTCGACGGTGGCCGTCTCAACATCGCAGCTTGCTCATTGGGCGCTGCCCAAACAGCGCTGAACGCGACCCTGGCCTATATGGGCGAACGCAAAGCTTTCGGCCAATCCATTGACCAATTCCAGGGTCTGCAATTCCGTCTCGCGGATATGGAGATCGAATTGCAAGCCGCCCGCACCTTCCTGCGCCAGGCCGCATGGAAGCTGGACAATGGCGCGCCCGATGCAACGAAGTTCTGCGCCATGGCCAAGAAGTTCGTAACCGAGGCTGGATCAAAAGTGGTCGATCAATGCCTGCAAATGCACGGTGGCTACGGCTATTTGGCCGACTACGGGATCGAGAAACTGGTGCGCGACCTGCGCGTGCACCAGATTTTGGAGGGCACAAACGAGATCATGCGTGTGATCGTTGCCCGAGATATGTTGAAAAACCGATGACAGACATTAAGCGCGTGCAAACCGACGCTCGCATGAGCCAAGTCGTCGTGCATGGCGCGACCGTGTATCTTGCAGGCCAGTGTGGGAAAGCTCATGACGGCATAGAGGCCCAGACGCGCGCGGCATTGGAGAAGATTGACAGCCACCTGGCCTCGGTTGGCACCGACAAAACCCGGCTTCTGTCCACCACCATCTGGCTCTCTTCTATCGCTGACTACGACGCGGTGAACGCCGTTTGGGATAATTGGCTTGTCCCCGGAACCGCCCCCGCCCGATCTTGCGGACAGGTTCAGATTGGCGGCGACGGTTACGACATCGAAATCATCTGCACGGCGGCTTTGCCATGACCGACATTTCCATCCGCACCACCGGCCACGCGGGCCGCATCACCTTGCAGCGTCCCGAAGCGCTGAACGCCATGACCTACGACATGTGCCTCGCGATCGAAGCAGCCATGGATGATTGGACCACCGATGATGCCGTCAAACTTGTGGTTCTTGACGCCGAAGGCGACCGGGCATTTTGCTCAGGCGGGGACATCGCGGAACTCTACGACACCGGCATCAAGGGTGACTACGCCTACGGCCAGAAGTTCTGGGCCGACGAATACCGGCTGAACCACAAGATCTTTCACTACCCCAAACCCGTCGTCAGCTTCTTGCAGGGCTTTACCATGGGCGGCGGTGTCGGCATCGGATGCCACGGATCGCACCGGGTCGTGGGCGACACCAGCCAGATCGCAATGCCTGAATGCGGCATCGGTCTGATCCCGGACGTGGGCGGATCGCTTATGCTGGCGCTCGCCCCCGGTCGCTTGGGCGAATACCTGGGCACCACGGCGGCCCGCATGAACGCGGGCGACGCCATTTTTACAGGATTCGCTGACCACTACATCTCCGAAACCCATTGGCCTGCCCTGATTGCCACGCTGGAAGCGACGGGCGAAACCGAATGCATCACCAACATGGCGACGGAACCCGCCCCCGGCCCAGTGCAGGCTGCGATGCCGGACATCGACCGGCACTTCTACGGCGTCTCCCTCGGCGACGTGCTTACCACCCTGAAAGCCGAAGACAGCGACTTTGCCCGCGACACCCTGAAACGCATGGGGCGCAACAGCCCCCTGTCCATGGCCTGCACGATTGAACTGCTGAACCGGCTGCGCGGCCCCTCGCTCACGCTGGAAAAGGCGCTCGACCTCGAATATCGCTTCACTGCACGCGCCATGGCACATGGTGACCTGCTCGAAGGCATCCGCGCCGCCATCATCGACAAGGACCGCACCCCAAAATGGCAACACGCTGATGGGGAAGTCCCGCCAATGGCCGTCAGCAAAATGCTAATGCCGCTGGGCAACGCGGCACTGAAATTGGAAGGAACGGCTATGCAGATAGGGTTCATCGGGCTGGGCAATATGGGTGCGCCAATGGCCGCCAACCTGGCCAAGGCGGGCCACAGCGTCACCGGGTTTGACGTGGCAGGCACAACCGCTCCTGGCGTCAGGAATGCCAACAGCGCGGCCGAAGCAGCCGCAGAGAAAGACATCGTGATCACCATGCTGCCCGCCGGCGACATCTTACGCGCCGTCGCCAACGACATCATCCCGGCGATGAGACCCGGCGCCACGCTCATCGACTGTTCCACCGTTGACGTTGACAGCGCCCGCGCAGTGGCAGCACAGGCCGACGCCGCGGGCCTGGGCTGCGTCGACGCTCCCGTCTCGGGCGGTATAGGTGGCGCGGCAGGCGGAACGCTCACCTTCATGGCAGGTGGCAGTGCACCGGCATTCGAGGCCGCCAAACCCCTGTTCGACATCATGGGCCAAAAGGCCGTGCACTGCGGTGATGCGGGCGCAGGCCAGGCGGCCAAGATCTGCAACAACATGATCCTGGGCGCCACTATGATCGCCACCTGCGAAGCTTTTGCACTGGCCGATAAACTCGGCCTAGACCGGCAAAAGATGTTCGATGTCGTCAGCACCTCTTCGGGCTATTCATGGACCATGAACGCCTATTGCCCTGCTCCCGGCATCGGCCCGGAAAGCCCCGCAGACAACGGCTACACCCCCGGCTTTGCGGCTGAATTGATGCTCAAGGACCTTGGCCTGAGCCAACAAGCGGCAGAGGCGGTCGACGCCGACACGCCCATGGGCCAACGCGCCCTCGACCTTTATCGCCTATTCGTCGAAAACGAGGACGGACGAGGCAAGGATTTCAGCGCCATGCTGCCAAGGTTCGAAAAGCGCGGGCGCGATTGAATCAACCTTTCCGTATTTTGCCCCGCTCGGTACGCCCGTCATTAACTTTCGTGCGCGATCTTCCCGCCTGACGAGAGAGACGAGGGGTGCCATGACCCACAATACAACCGACAGCCCGGCCCGTCTGATGGGTGACCATATGACCCGCGGGATGAGCAGGGATGAGACGATCAATACCGCGCTTGATTTCGTGCGGGGCCATCTAGGGATGGAGGTTGGCTATCTCTCCGAATTCATCGGTGAGGAGCTGGTGTTTCGCGCCGTCAGCGCACCCGGCCTCGAAGACATTATAGCGGTTGGCGATAGCATGCCGCTCGATGCGGTCTATTGCCGTCATATCCTCGCCGGCCGGTTGCCGGAACTGATCCCCGACACCGCCACACTGACCCTGTGTCAGGACATTCCACTGACCCACGCCATTCCGATCAAATCCCACGCCAGTATCCCCATTCATCGCAGTGACGGGTCGGTCTATGGCATGTTCTGTTGTCTCAGCCGCTCTGCCCGGGCGGACCTGAACACGCGCGACCTGGACGTGATGCGCGCCTTTGCCGCCATTTCGGCCGAACAAGTGAACACCCGCCTTTCCGTCGAATCAGAACACAGCGCGATCCGCGGTCAGATCGAGCATATGCTTGACACACAGGCCTTCGACATCGTGTACCAACCGATCATGGACGCCCAGCAAAAGCTGCCCAAAGGGTTCGAGGCGCTTTGCCGCTTCCGATCCAACCCCTACCGTCCGCCCAATTTGTGGTTTGACGATGCGCGGCTGGTGGGTCTGCAAGGCCAACTCGAGTTGTGCGTGATTGAGCGCGCGCTTGTCGCGTTGAACCACCTGCCCGATACCGTCTACGTGTCGGTCAACGCCTCCCCTGATACAGTTGCCTCAGGCGCGCTCGAAGACGTGTTTGCCGACTGGCCCACCGAACGTGTCGTTCTGGAAGTCACCGAACACACGCAGGCCTCTGACGACACCGCGCTGGAAAAAGCCATTCAAAAACTGCGCTTTACCGGTGTCAGACTCGCCATTGACGATGCGGGTGCAGGATATTCCGGCCTGCAACAGATCGTGCGTTTGCTGCCGGACATCATCAAACTCGACATCTCGCTCACCGCCAAAATTGACCAGGACGTGGTGCGCCGCTCGCTCAGCGCCGCACTTGTGTCCTTTGCCAAGGAAATCGGCGCCGATATCGTCGCCGAGGGGATCGAGACGGGCGATGAGCTGCTGACCTTGGCCGATCTCGGGGTACCGCTGGCGCAAGGCTACTTCCTGGGCCGCCCCGACACGCTTGATGCCGCCGCAGACTGGTTCACGCAGCCACAATGCGCCGACCGCGCCTGATCACTCCGCAGCGACCTTGCGCGGCATCAGCATCGGCTTGAGATAGCGACCGGTGTAGCTCTCGGCAACCTCAGCCACCTCTTCCGGTGTGCCAGTCGCCACAACCTTGCCACCACCATCTCCGCCTTCGGGCCCAATATCGATGATGTGATCCGCCGTCTTCACAACATCGAGATTGTGTTCAATCACAACAACCGTGTTTCCCTGATCCACCAATTCATGCAGCACTTCCAACAGCTTGCGCACATCCTCGAAATGCAGCCCCGTGGTGGGTTCGTCCAGAATGTACAGCGTCCGCCCGGTCGATCGTTTCGACAATTCCTTTGACAGTTTCACACGCTGCGCCTCGCCCCCGGACAGGGTCGTCGCCTGCTGGCCCACCTTGATATAGCCAAGGCCGACACGCATCAGCGCGTCCATCTTTTCCCGGATACTTGGCACCGCCTGGAAAAACTCCTGCGCGTCCTCGACCGTCATATCCAGAACGTCGGCGATGGACTTGCCCTTGAACTTGATCTCAAGCGTTTCGCGATTATATCGCGCCCCTTTGCAGGTCTCGCACTCCACATAAACGTCAGGCAAAAAGTGCATCTCGATCTTGATGACACCGTCGCCCTGGCAGGCCTCGCACCGCCCCCCCTTGACGTTAAAGCTAAAGCGCCCCGGCTTGTAACCGCGCGCCTTGGCCTCGGGCAGACCCGCGAACCAATCGCGGATGGGCGTGAAGGCACCGGTATAAGTCGCCGGGTTCGACCGGGGCGTCCGGCCGATGGGGCGTTGGTCGATGTCGATCACCTTGTCCAGGTGCTCCAGCCCTTTGATTGTCTCGCAGGGTGCGGGCGTCTGGCGCGCACCGTTAAGCTGCATTGAGGCGGTTTTGAACAAGGTCTCAATCGTCAGCGTCGACTTGCCGCCCCCCGACACGCCGGTCACACAGACAAATTTGCCCAACGGAAAGTCCACCGTGACATTTTGCAAGTTATTGCCCGTCGCCTTTACGACCGTCAGCTTCTTGTTGCCCTTCTTTCCCTTGCGTCGCTCCAGCGGCACCGCAATCTCGCGTTTGCCAGACAGGTAGTCACCGGTGATCGACCCACTGGCGGCCAATTCCGGTGGCGTGCCCTGGGCCACCACTTGACCCCCATGCACACCCGCGCCCGGCCCGATATCGAACACATAGTCCGCCTCGCGGATCGCCTCTTCGTCGTGCTCGACCACAACCACTGTATTGCCCTGGTCCCGCAGATTCTTCAGCGTGCCAAGCAGCCGATCATTGTCGCGCTGGTGCAGGCCAATTGATGGCTCATCCAGCACATACAGCACGCCCGTCAGCCCCGACCCAATTTGCGAAGCCAGCCGGATACGTTGGCTCTCACCACCACTTAAGGTGCCACTTGAACGTGACATCGTAAGATATTCAAGACCAACATTATTCAGAAAGCCGAGGCGCTCGCGAATCTCCTTCAGAATGGCGCGCGCGATCTCGTTGTTCTGGTCGCTCAGGTGCTCCGGCACTGTCTGGCACCACTCATACGCTTCGCGGATCGACATTTCGACCACCTGCCCCACATGCAAGAGCTTGTCAGGGTCATCCCGCGGCCCGATCTTGACCGCCAGCGCTTCGGGTCGCAGGCGATACCCATCGCAGGCACCACAGGGCCGATTGTTCTGATAGCGCTCGAACTCCTCGCGAATCCAGTTCGAATCCGTCTCGCGATACCGGCGCTCCATGTTGGGGATCACACCCTCGAAGACACGCGTCACCTGATAAACGCGACCACCCTCGTCATAACGGAAGGGGATTTCCTCATCGCCCGATCCGTACAGGAACACCTGCTTCACATGGGCCGGCAGGTCCTTCCACTTGGTCTGAGCATCAAACTCGTAATGCTTGGCAATCGCTTCAATGGTCTGGAGAAAATACGGGGATTTCCCTTTACGCCAAGGGGCCAGCGCGCCGTCATAGACCTTCAGGTTCTGATCCGGCACGACCAAGCGTTCATCAAAGAACAGCTCGTGCCCCAGCCCGTCACAGGACGGGCACGCGCCAAAAGGCGCATTGAACGAAAACAAGCGCGGCTCGATCTCGGGGATCGTGAAGCCACTGACAGGACACGCAAATTTCTCAGAAAACGTCGTCCGTTCTGGGTCACCCTCGCTCGGCGCGGTCTCCAAAATCGCGATCCCGTCCGCCAGATCCAGCGCCGTGCGCAAGCTGTCTGCCAACCGCGTCTCCAGCCCCTCACGCACCACAATCCGGTCCACCACCACGTCGATGTCATGGCGGTACTTCTTGTCCAGCGTCGGCGGCTCGTCCAACTCGTAGAACGCCCCGTCCACCTTCACCCGCTGGAAGCCCTGCTTGCGCAGTTCCAGAAACTCCTTGCGGTACTCGCCCTTGCGGTCGCGGATGATCGGGGCAAGCAGATAGGCGCGCGTCCCCTCCTCCATCGCCATGATGCGGTCGACCATGTCCTGCACCTGCTGAGCCTCGATGGGCTTGCCGGTAGCCGGGGAATACGGCGTGCCGACACGGGCAAAGAGCAACCGCATATAGTCGTAAATCTCGGTCACAGTGCCGACGGTCGACCGGGGGTTCTTCGACGTCGTCTTCTGCTCAATGGAAATCGCGGGGCTCAGGCCGGAAATATGATCCACATCCGGCTTCTGCATCATGTCCAGAAACTGCCGCGCATAGGCCGACAGGGATTCCACGTACCGCCGCTGCCCCTCAGCATAGACCGTGTCAAACGCCAGCGAAGACTTGCCCGACCCCGAAAGACCAGTGATCACAACCAGTTGGTCGCGCGGGATATCCACGTCGATGGACTTGAGGTTGTGCTCGCGCGCGCCGCGCACCTCGATATTCTTCTGCTCGGCCATGTCAGCCCCCCGGATTAACGATTTGTACATAGGTCAGATGCGCAAAACAGCCAATGAAAAAGTGCGAACATAGCGCGAACATGCGCGTTCCTGTCATCTGCTGTCAGCACGCCGCCGCGCGGCCATCCAGCCATGCGCAAAAATCCCGCAGCCAAAGACCGCAATGCAGGTCCAGACGAGCCCCGGAAAGCCTGCCACCCCTAGCACAGCCAACAGCGCAGGCGTGCCCAGCGTGTTGCCAAGATTGCCCGTCTGCGCGAGGCCGCCATAGGCCTGCGATTGATGCACGGCGGTGGCGTTCAAATGCGGCACAGCGGCAAAACTTGCCCCCTGCACCAGTCCCAACGCCCCGGCCAAGGCCAGACAGGCGGCAGGCAAGCCCGGTATCACCCACAGCCACAGCAGCGATGCGATGCACAAAGCAAAACCAATCTGCACCAGCATCACGGCTGTGATGTGGCGCAGCACCCAAACCCCAAAGGTCAGGGATACGCCAATGGACACCAGGGGCATCGCCCCGATCACCCAGGCGCGCCACTCGGGTTCGATATAGGGGGGTAGCACCGTAAGGATCGCCAGAAAACAGAAGGTATAGAACATCCAGCCCGCACCGGGGGCCGCAATGCGCGGGGACCTGTAAATCGCAACATGGTCCCGCAAAATACCAACCAACGACAGGCTGCCTTCAGGCGGCACTTCCAGCGGGCGCAAAAACAACGTCAGGATCACTGCGAACACGCCCAGCCAGATGGCATGGGCCACAAACAACGCAGGCAGCCCCATCGCGTCGACCAATGGCAAGCCCAGCACCACCAGAACAGTAAACGCGACCGAGAAAAATGTGCTCCACAAGGTCAGCGTAAACCCGCGGTGCCGCTCGGCGCTCAACTGTGCAATCAGCGTGGGCGCTGCCACGACCAGCGCCAGATGCGACACACCTTCCAAAGCACGGCTCAGCAGCATGAGCGGCAGGCTCGGCAGGGTCGCCTGGAACAGCGACAACACCGCGCCCGCCCACAGCGCCCATAGCATCGCGCGACGATACCGGATGCGCGCCACAACCAGCCCCGCCACAACGCCCAGCACGATGCCGACAAAACCAACCAAGGACACAATGAACCCAAGCGCTGCCCCGGCATCGGGATAGACCCCGGGCAGACGATCAAAGATCACCGAGATTTTCGCATATTGCCCCGCCGCACCCAATCCCGCGCCCCACAGGGCAAAGACAAGCGGAAAAGAGGTGCGATCAGTCATACGCCCCCGCTACGCCTGAATGCGCAGCGCTGCAAGGTGATCCTCTGGCACACCAAACAACGCTCTGGCGCGCCAGTCTCAGCCCGCCCCTTCAGACACAACGATATCGCTCATCTGCTGGCCATGCCCATATATCTGAACGTAAACATATTTGCTTCCAAACTGACGCAACCCGTCCGCCAGCACCGGAAAGCCACCAGCCGCCCGACACATCGGCGCGATCAACCCACGCAATTGCGGATCGTGAAACAGCGGGTCTCCATCGTCCAGTTCGTGTGCCCGTCCGAACCGGTGCACATTCGCCCGATCCTGCTGCAACACATCACAGAAGTGAGACAGCGGCACCCCGCTTGAATTGGACAGGTCCACATCCGCCAGCAGCGCATAGTAGGCGGCAATCAGGTCGTGTGCTTTCGCTGGCGTTCCAAGCGCCAGACAACACAGCGCTGCCGCAGCCCATCCTTTTACAAAGCGCCCCAATTCAATCCCCAAACAAAAACGTGACTGTCGCAGCCTAGCAACCGCAGGCGATTCCCGAAACGGGGTGCAGCTACATATGGATCACGCGATCATAGGCATCCAGCACGCTCTCGTGCATCATCTCCGACAGCGTCGGATGTGGGAACACGGTGTGCATCAGGTCTTCTTCCGTGGTCTCAAGCGCCTGGCCCACGACATAGCCCTGAATCAGTTCGGTCACTTCCGCGCCGATCATGTGCGCGCCCAGCAATTCGCCCGTCTTCTCGTCGAACACAGTCTTGATCATGCCCTCGGGTTCACCCAATGCAATCGCCTTGCCGTTGCCGATGAAGGGGAACTTGCCGACCTTGACCTTGTACCCGGCCTCTTTTGCCGCCGCTTCGGTCAGACCAACGCTGGCGACCTGCGGATGGCAATAGGTGCAGCCGGCAATCGAGTTCGGCTTGATCGGGTGCACGTCGTTCTTGCCGGCGATCAATTCGGCGACCATGACGCCTTCGTGGCTGGCCTTGTGCGCCAGCCAAGGCGCACCCGCGATGTCACCGATGGCAAAGATACCCTCAACACCGGTGCGGCAGTATTCATCGGTGACCACGTGGGTTCGGTCCACCTTCACGCCCAGCTTTTCAAGGTTCAGTCCTTCGACATTGCCCACAATGCCCACAGCAGAGATCACAGTGTCAAAGTCGTGTTTCTCAACCTTACCGCTCACCTCGATATGGGCCGTCACTTTCCCCTTGGCGCGGTCCAGTTGCTTGACCATCGCCTTCTGCATGATCTTCATGCCCTGCTTTTCGAACGCCTTCTTGGCAAAGGCACTGATTTCGGCGTCCTCGACCGGCAACACGCGGTCCATGACCTCCACTACGGTCGTGTCAGCCCCCAGAGTGTTGTAGAAGCTGGCAAACTCGATCCCAATCGCACCCGATCCGATCACCAGCAGCTTTTTCGGCATTCGCGTTGGCGTCAGCGCCGCTCTGTAGGTCCAGACCAGATCACCATCGGCCTCAAGCCCCGGCAATTCGCGCGCCCGCGCACCGGTGGCAAGGATGATATTCTTGGCTGTCAGGTCTTCACTGCCCTTCTCGGTTTTGACGGAAACCTTGTCTTTGCCAGCCAGCTTGG
>JBCBID010000023.1:0-59015 GCA_038525015.1 Pseudomonadota bacterium
GACCAGATCAAGAACAGCGCCATGCTCGGCGTGCATCCCGGCGTGATCCGCATGAAAACTGCCATCCTCGGGGCTATCTTTGAGCGCCTGAACATAAAGCTCGATCGTGGCCTGGTCGGCACCGGCAGGAGGCACCGGGATCATGGGCTCGTTCAGGAAGTGGCCCGCATGACTGTCATCATGATCTTCGCAATGACAGACATCTTCACCCGTTACTGGACAGACACCGCTGGTCTCATGTTCTTTTTCATCATGATCTTCACAATGACAGACATCTTCGCCGGTGACAGGGCAGGGGCCCGTTGTCTCGTCAGAGGCTATATCCGTTGCGTCATCTGAGTTATCTGCCGGTTTTTCAACGGTATCGCCAGTGGTCTGATCTGGCGTATCGTCCTCATCCTTTTCTTCGGCGCTTGCACCGACGGACGACGTGTCGTTGCTTTCTGTTGGCGTCCCTTGTGTTGGTGTTTCGGGTTTTTCATCGTTGTCGCCAGGGGCTGTACCAACCGGGGCGGCCACAACTATAGGATCCGGTGTAGTGTTGACAGGGCGCTCTGACGCGGAGGGTTTCGCAGGCGTGTCCGGAGTTTCTACAGGCGTTGCGCTATCGCTACTGGCGCCTGGCTCATCATTGTCGTCATCATCAGCAACAGTGACGGGTGCTGTGATCGCGCCTACAGTATCAGGCGGCGCGGACGGGGTGCGTGGAAGCGGCACAATATCAGGGTCGTCAGAGGAAGAACCTCCAGCAGCGGCGGCAATGCCAATACCGCCGCCAGCTAGCGACAACATAAGGAGGAAAAAACCCATCTTAACGCTGACCCTTCGTGCAATAGGGCGCCAACGCAGACAGGCTGGATTGTTTCCGGCATATCGGCTCATACCGGTAGTCTGGCATACTACCGCTAAATTTGTGAGACATTCTTACCCTCTTGTTCCCCATTTTGGGTGACTGCTCTGAATTGTTAATTTCTGGTTAACAAAGCGGCGAAAACGCGAAGACAATGAGGAAAAATTGAGACAACCGCCGACGTAAGGCACTCTACAAAATTACGCGCGTATAAAGGGTAAAGCCTTGTTATAAAGTCAATTTTCAGATTCTGAAATATAAAGATTTCAGAGAAATCCCGCCGGGGGTCTGGCAGTTTCCCGCTCACGAATCTGTGCGCGCTCTTGCCATTTCCTTTGGTGTGCATTCTTGCGCCAATTTTTGCTCAACCGCCGGATTGTGTAAGAGATATACCGCCGAGCCGGGCTGTGACAGAAAATGGGATTGGTCCTCACAAAGCAACAATCAAGGGTTAAAACCTGCGAATCCCTCCTGAATTCTGACACATTTTTCGTTCACAGCCGCCCGAGCGCTATATACTACGCGTCAGATGTGTGTGTGCCGCCTATGAGCTGTCGGCGCAGGTTCGAGCAGACGGTAGAGGGCGTCCATGATTGTCTGGAGCGAAACGGAAAGCGGCGATATCACGGTCACCGTGCCTGATCAGGCGCGCCTGCTGGCGGATCTGGGCACGCGTTTTGCTGCCGGACAGGGGTTTTCGGTGGCCACCCTTAATCTCGATCATGTGGTCAAGTTGAAGCGTGACCCTGTATTCCGCAGAGCCTATGCCGCCCACAGCCATATCACCGCGGATGGTAATCCGATTGTCTGGTTATCGCGACTGGCCGGTCAGGAGATCTCGCTCATTCCGGGTTCTGAGTTGATCGAGCCGCTGGTGGCTTTGGCTGCGCGTTATAACGTGCCGGTTGCGTTTTATGGCGCAACCGAGACGGCGCTGACACAAGCGGCAGAGGTGCTCAAGGCACGCTATCCCGGGCTTCAGATCGCCTTTTGTCGGTCGCCCGAGATGGGGTTTGATCCGGATGGCGACATAGCTGCGGCAGATATGGCCGATCTTGGCACGTCGGGCGCGCGGCTTTGTTTTATTGCGCTTGGGGCACCCAAGCAGGAACGGCTGGCGGCGCGCGCGCAAGACCTTTTGCCCGGCGTTGGCTTTGTCTCGATCGGGGCAGGGCTTAATTTCATCGCCGGGACCGAGAGTCGGGCACCGGCCTGGGTACGCGTGATTGCCGCCGAATGGATCTGGCGCATGTTGTCTGATCCCAAACGTCTGGCGCGACGCTATGGGGCGTGCCTTCTGGCGATGCCAGGACTGACGGTCAGGGCGCTTCGGGCGCGCGGGACAGCGAAAGGCAGGCAGGCGTCATGATCGCCTTTGCCTGGTTTATGCTCATGATCTGGCCGGTTGTGGGCATTGTGCTTTTCAACAAGCTCAGCCTGCCGCTGGCCTGCTGTGTGACGGTGATCGGTGGCTATCTGATCCTTCCACAGGGGTTGGGGCTCGACTTACCAATCCTGCCTGAACTCAACAAAAGCAGTATCCCGGCGCTGACAGCGCTTGTTCTGGCGACACTCAAAATTCTGCAGAATAATCATAGCAGTATCGTTCTCAAGGGTTGGGTGCCTCGCGAGCCGGTGACACTCCTGCTTTTGAGCATGCTGGTTCTAGGCACGTTCGGGACGATCTATACCAATCAGGACAGGCTTGTTTTCGGGCCTTTGGTGATCAACGGGCTCAAGCTCTATGACGGGTTTTCGTTTTTGCTTGAGGCCCTGATCATGCTGTTGCCCTTTCTGTTGGCGCGGCGGGTCTTTGCCACGCCCGAGGCGCAGCGCGTGCTGTTGCTGACGCTGATTGTCTCGGCGCTGGTCTATACGCTGCCCGCGCTTTGGGAGATCCGGCTTTCACCGCAATTGCACCGACAGATCTATGGCTATTTCACCGGTTCATTCTTTCAGCAGCTGCGCGCAGGCGGGTTCCGACCGGTTGTTTTCGTAGGGCATGGGTTGGGTCTTAGTATTTTCCTTAGCTTCGCCGTTCTGGCCGCCGCCGGGTTCTATCGCACCGCTGATATGAGGGCCAAAGCCAAATGGGTAATGGTGACCTGCTGGCTTTTTATCGTGCTTGTCCTGACGAAATCTCTGGGTGCGGTGATCATCGTGGTGGTACTTTTGCCGGCGGTCCTGTTTTTCTCTCCACGCACCCAGCTTTTGACGGCCACCTGTATTTCAGGACTGGTACTGACCTATCCGCTGCTGCGCGCCGCCGACCTTGTTCCGGTCGACCGTGCCATGGCCTTTGCCGAAAGCGTAAGCGCAGATCGGGCGCGATCTTTGCAGGTGCGGCTCGACAATGAAGAGCCGCTTTTGGAAAGGGCACGCCAACGCCCGGTCTTTGGCTGGGGCGGCTATAGCCGAAACCGGGTCTTTGATGCGCAAGGACGTAACCGTTCTATTACGGATGGGTCATGGGTGCTGGAAATTGGCACTGGGGGCTGGATACGGTATCTGGCGGTGTTCGGTCTGTTGTGCTGGCCAATCATCGGGCTGTTTTTATCCAAGCGAGACCGTATTGATCCGACCTGTACGCTGCTGGCGTTGCTGCTCTGTGGCAAGCTTGTCGATCTGATCCCCAATAGCGGCATGGTGCCCTATGTCTGGCTGATGGCCGGTGCGTTGGCGGGGCGGTTGGAGATCAAGCTGGCCGATCTGAAGCGTGAAGGCGCGAGCCAACAGGTACTGATCGGACGCGCCAACCCGTTGGGGTATGCCCGCAGATTTGGTGCCTCTTCTGACCCTGAGGCGACAGAAGAGGCAGACCCTGCTCTGGCGGCAGGGCCAAGCGGGCCGCAATATACGCGAGCAACCCACAAGCGGCATGTGCGCAAGAAATGATGCAGACCTCTTTGCCAAGCACAGACCGGATCGCAGTGATCGTGGTCAATTATGGCACGGCCGAGCTGTCGATTGCGGCCGTGGAAAGTGTGCTAGCGGGGGATCACAGCAGGTGTGCCGTTGAGGTGCACCTGCTTGACAATGCCTCGCCCGGAAACGATGCAGCACGGTTTCAGACCGCTCATGCAGAGAAGGGATGGGGCGCGCATGTGCGGCTCTGGCTTGAGGCGGAAAACCACGGCTTTGGCCGAGGCAATAATGTGGTGCTGCACGCCTTGGCCAAAGACGGCAGCCCACCAGACAAGGTCTTTTTGCTCAATCCAGATGCACGGCTGCACAATGAGGCGGTAGATATTCTGGCCCATGCGCTGGAGGCAGACCCCGAAGCCGGAGCGGCCGGAGCAGCCGTGCTGCGTGAGGATCTGAGCCCGGCCATCGCCGCTTTTCGGTTTCCGGGTGCCAAAAGCGAGCTGGCCCGCCTTCTTTCTTTTGGTCCTTTTGACCGTCTGGTGGCCCGCCATTTGGTGGCGTTACCCCCCGATCAGCCTGCAGGGCCTGTCGATTGGGTCTCGGGCGCGGCGGTGATGTTTCGCTTTGAGGCGGTGGCCAAGATTGGCTTCTTTGATCCGGGCTTCTTCCTTTATTATGAGGAAGTCGACCTGATGCGCAGGCTGCAGGACAGTGGCTGGCATACGCTTTATGTGCCAGAGGCACAGGTGGTGCATGTCGAAGGGGCGGCCACAGGCCAGTTTGCCGCCAAAGAGACCCGCAAGCCTGATCCTTGGTATCTCTATCAGTCCTGGGCGCATTACTTTCGCCGCGCCTATGGCCGGGGCAGGGCCCTTAGCCTCGCACTAGCACTTTGGCCAGCGGCCTGTTTCAACCTCGTTCACCGGGGCCTGCGCGGCAAAGCTCCCTCTATTCCAAAGCGGTTTTTCAGCGATCACTGGCGCTATGTTGTGTGGCCGCTGATACGTGGAAAATAGACCCTAATCGCCTAAAGTACGGTTGCTTTGCCCTTTGTTAGGGCTGCAGGACGCTGTGTTAAGCGCGCGCTTACCTCAAGCCAAAAGGATGCTGCCTCAACTGATCCGCGCATCATGCGCTTTGTACAGATGAGGTCTGCTATGGATGAATTCTCCGATCTGCAAAAAGGGCTCACAAGCCCGGCAACCCGGCACTTTGCGATTGTGCCGGACAACAGTG
Organism: Pseudomonadota bacterium; assembly: GCA_038525015.1. Taxonomy (GTDB): domain Bacteria; phylum Pseudomonadota; class Alphaproteobacteria; order Rhodobacterales; family Rhodobacteraceae; genus Tateyamaria. The sequence goes on from JBCBID010000023.1 coordinate 4,952, forward strand.
CAGACCTGCCTATCCTGCCACGGGTGATTTATTGTCAGTCCGCAGGCGATATTGTCATCCGCGACGCGGCGGGCGTGGATCTGACCTATGCGCTAGAAGTTGGCGACCAGCTTGCCTTTCGCGGCGTCCGAGTGCTCAGCACGGGAACCAGTGGCACATTTTATGGTTGGTCCTGATGCCAGCAGCGGGATTTATTGGGCTCGAGCTTGCCGGGTCGCGCAGACGGCATGGGGACACGAGTGCCAGCTTTAACGTTACCCTCACCGGGCTAACAGACGGACGCGCCCAGGATGGCAGCACGCTTAGCGCCTCTGTCATAGGCGCAAGCGCGCAGGCCTATCGTTGGCAGAGCAGTCCCGATGGCGGAATCTGGAGCGATATTGCTGGGGCGATCGGGGTTAGTGAGACCATCGATATTGCAGGCGGCACCCATGGCGATGGCCACCTGATCCGTGTGGGCGTCACTGCAGGCGGGCAGGAGCGGTTCTCAAGTCCGGCCTTTATCACCTATGCCGCCCCTGTCCTGAATCAGCCTCTCATTGACCAGAACTGGACCGAAAACACCGGGCTTCAGAGCTATGACGCCTCGGTCGGATTTATCGGAGACGCGCTTAGCTATACGGTCGCGGGTCCGGCGGGCGTGAGCATTGACGCGGCCACCGGGGTGCTCAGTTTTGACACCGCTGCACTGGCGGTGCAGAGCGGCACAGGCCTCACGGTGCGTGCCACCAATTCGGGTGGTTTTGTGGAAAGCAGTCTCAGCTTTGATATAGAGACGGCCACTCCTGAGGCCCCAACGGCGGCAGGTGGGCTCGTCGATCAATCCTTTACCGAGAATACGGGGCCGCAGACCTATGACGTCTCAGGGGACTTCACAGGGGTCAATCTGAGCTATGCTGTGCAGGCGGGCCCGACCGGTGTATCTGTAAATTCTGCTGGATTAGTGTCTTTTGATACCGATGTCCTGAACCTACAGACGGGCACGGCGATTGTGATCCGCGCAAGCAATGCCGGCGGCTCTGTCGATAGCGGTTTCGCGCTGGAGATCGTGGCCGAGCTTCCCGATGCGCCAAGCGCGACAGGCACCATTGCCAATCAGGATCTAACCCATACGGGCAATGTGGTGAGTGTCGTCTCTGATGTGACGGCGCTCTTTTCCGGCGAGAGCCTGAACTTTGATGTCGCGGGCTATGGCGGGGCGGCGCTCAATGGCACAGCGCTCGAGATTGATCCCACGGGTGTCACCACAGGGGCAACTGTCACATTGCGCGCCACCAATGCAGGTGGCACGGCAGAAATCAACTTTATCCTTGTGGTAGAGGCGCTGGCCTTTGCCTCTCTTTCAGTGTCGGGCAGTGGCGAGATCGGCTCTCTCCATACGGTAACAGCCACGGCCAACCGTGCAGGCGCGAGCCTAAGCTATCTTTGGCAGGATGATCAGGGGGCCATTAGCGGCGCAACGCAGGCGGGCTTTACCCCCACAAACGCGCAGGATGAGGAAGACCTATCGGCGGTTGTCACACTCTCGCTTGATGGGGTGCAGCTGGCGCAGGAAAGCAATGCCATTGCCATCACTCATGCTGCGCCAACCTCATCTGGTGGGTTGAGTGATCAATCCTTCACGGAAGTGACCGGCCTCCAGACCTATGATGTCTCAGGGGACTTCACAGGGGTCAATCTGAGCTATGCCGTGCAGGCAGGCCCGACCGGTGTATCTGTAAATTCTGCTGGATTAGTGTCTTTTGATACCGATGTCCTGCCCGTGCAGTCAGCGAGCACGATTGTCATTCGTGCAAGTAATTCCGGCGGGTTTGCTGACAGTGGCTTTGCCCTTGAAATCATTGCAGCCTCCAATTTCGGGTTGGAGGATATTGGCGACGAGCCAGTGATCACTCTTGAGAATGGGGCTGTGACGATCACGCTGAACACCGGGCCTTATGCCGGGGTCTACAGCACGGATGTCACCGGGACGGCGCTGACGGTGAGCGCGTTACAGGCCGCCCCGATGTGCCTTGTCCGGCCAAACGTTTCAGGCATGGTCGGGGAGGGTGAAACCCTTACGATCACACCAGGGCTTTGGCTTTATGAAGGGGCCGATCTCGGTGATCAGAGCTGGCAACAGCGGCTTGATGGTGTGGACATCGCAGATGGGACGGATCTTACCTATGTCATTGCGGCGGGCGATCTCGACAAGACCTTCACAGTTGTCGAAACCTATGGCGGTCAAAACGCGCCGAGCGCACCGTTCTTGCTCTCTGAAACAGTGCCGTTCACCCCGCTCGATCTGGGAGCCAAGCTCCACACCTGGCTGGACCTGAGCGATCCCTCCGGACTTTTCACCGATCAGGCCCGGACAACGGCTGTGGCCACGAATGGTGATGTGATCAACGGTGTCACAGACCGTTCCGGCAACGGCAACCACGCTGAAAGCAGCAATCCCGATCAGACCAATCTGACCTGGAATGCCGCAACAGGCGCGCTGTCCATTGCGGCGGCGGGGCGTGCTTTGCAGGGGGCCTCTCCTCTCAGCAATACGAGCCCCACGATGGAGTATTTTGCCGCCATCCGCACAGCGGACGGGCAGTTCATGCTGGCAGGATCCACCACCAGCACTGCGCGCTATTTCGGGGTGATACAAAATGGCAATGGCTCCAGCGTGCTGGATGGAGGAAGCGGAACCCCCGCCTATTTTGCGAATGGCGCCTCGGTCGCGCCTCCAGGCACGCGCAGCACGACATTCAATGCCTGGAGTATCGATACCGGGCTTGTGGCGCATACTGCTGATCTTGATCTGACCGGCTGGGCGGCCGCAGGGGATCGGATCCGTTACCTCGACTATCGCCCCTTTGGATGGGGTATGGTCGGCACGGTCACGCATATCATACTCACCCAATCTCTGAGCGCGCCAGAGCGGACTGATCTGCTCACATGGCTTCAAGGGGAGGCTCCAAGCTAATGGCACAGCTCCGTTTCAAAGGCTTTCAATCCGGCACTCCGGTTTCCATGATGGCCTCAGATGGGGTGGGCTCTCTTGGCTTGACAGTCCCTGCGTTTCAGGCACCGCAGATGGCCAGTGCATTGCCACGGATCAGCAGCACGCAAGTCGAAGGCGACACGCTTACGCTTGAAACGTCCGGGCTGACGGGGATCAGCGCGTATGCCTGGCGTCGTGTCGGGGGGAGCACGCTCGGCACCGGGGCAAGCTTTGACAGCGCGGGGCAAGGCGGGCAGTGGATTGAATGCGCCGTCACCAGTGATCAGGGCGTTCTGACCACGCCTGCGGTGCATATCTATATGGGAATGCCCATGGCCAGCCATAACAGTGATGACGCGGCTATCCTCGCGCTGTGTCCGCATCATGAGGCGACCCATATCGCGGTGGCCAATGGCGATTGGAGTGATCCGGCGATCTGGTTTGATGAGCGGGTACCCTCTCATGGGGCGCGGGTTCTGGTGCCGCAAGACCGCCAGCTGCGCTATGACGCCAACACCCTTGCGCGCCTGGACTGGGTGCGTGTCGACGGGCGTCTGGACTGGTCCAGAACCTCGGACACCACCATGCTGGTCGAGACCTTGATCGGCACACGCGGGTCGGTCATGACATGGGGACTTGATGCCGCCAATCCTGTCGCCGAGGGCGTGACCTCAGAGGTGATCTGGAGCGGGCGGCATTATCGCGATGCCAGCTTTCTGCCGACCGACATCAACCTTCAACATGATCCGCTTTTGTGGGGGCGTGGCCTTATCTCACAAGGAGAGGTGACGATCTATGGGGCTCCCCGCGCGCATGGTTGCATGGCGACTGTGCCAGTTCCTGCCGGAGCCACTTCCCTGACGCTGGAAAAGCCGCCAACAGGCTGGAAGGTCGGAGATACGATTGTCATCTCTGGTCTGGAGCTTGGGCTGCAGGCGTCTGGCCTGCCATGGCGCGACGAAGACGAAGAACGGGTCATCAGCGCCATAACCGGCCATACAGTCTCTTGGGATGTGCCATTGGTCTATGACCACAATGACAAGATGGGCCTGCGCGAGGATATCCGTCCTGCGGTCCAGCTTAAGCGCGGGCGCAATGTCATCTTTCGATCTGAAATCACCGAAACCCCATGGCGCCGTGGCCATTTTGCCATGCTACACGGGCTATCGCGGTCAAATATCCGCTACGCTGAATTCTTCGAGATGGGGCGTACCGCCAAATCCATCCCGGCGGGGATCAGGAACGAAAACGGCGAATTCGAGACCCATGATGCCAATGGCACAGCCTCGCAGATTGTGATCGAGCCCTTCACGGCAAGATCAAACCTGCAAGGGCGTTATCCGGCACATTGGCACCATGTGGGGCACAGCCACGAAGCCAACGGGCGGCCAATGCCGATCTTTTGGGATTGTTATATCGAAGGCTCTCCCGGCTGGGGTGCGGTGCATCATGCCTGTGAGATGCATATGTTCAACAATTCGGTCCGGCGTGTATGGTCAGGCGGGATTGTTGCCGAAAGCGGTAATGAAACTGGGGTATGGAATAACAACATCGTGTCGCACATGACGGCGATGGCGATGAACAGCTCAGGCACCATGGTAGGTAGTCCAAAAGGGTCGTCAGAAAATGGCGACCGGCTTGGGGATCCGTTCCGTCATGGTCAAGCGCTTGCCCTGCGAAGCCGGGCTGTGGTGCTGTCCGACAATATTGTCTTCAACTGCACGTCGGCGATCAATTTTACGCACCGCCGGACCGGAGGGGCCTTTGTTCTGCCGATTGATCACAGGCGTGAGAACCTCGGTCTGCAATCCATTGGTCAAATCCAGCATGCGGTGACTGAACCGCAAGGCGAGATGGAGTATTCGCACCACCCTTTGCTGCATGTTGCCAGCAACACCATGATGGCCTGTTGGTTCGGCTTCTTTGTCACCAAGGAGATTGCGCCGCAAACCCACGATACGGGCATCAAGCTGCATCGCAATACAGTCTGGGGCTGTCTCGGGCGCGGCTTCTGGGCCGAATATGTGGTCGCCTACGGGATCGACAATTGGGATATCGCCATGGCGGGAACAGCGGTGGGCGGCTGGGGTCGACAGCCCTATCACACCTCGACAAATGCTTTCCAGATTGCCTTTCGAAACTGTCGGGCACAGGGCCGGTCTGTGCCGAACAACCTGTCTGTGAGCGGTCATACCGGGTCAAACGGGGCGCAGGACCGCGACGTCTATGATCCGGATAATCGCCGGTTCTATGCGCTTGGGAATGATTTCGATAATCTGATCAACTACACCAATGCCGGGTCCCAGACCGAAACGGATGTGCTCTATGAAAGCGATGACTGGGACAATACAGAGCTGGATTACGCCCGGGATCCTGAGCACACTTATCCTCTGGTCGTGGGCACGTGGAACGGATCGTCGACCACCGGAAACATGACAGGGCTCGTCACGAATTCCGACGGTGCCAAAATCAGCAACTTTACCAGTGCTGGCAAACTGGCTGAAAAGCCGTTTCGCGACAGCATATTTTCCACATTGAACGCGCAAGCTGAGCATTTCTGTTCAACCGTAGGCTACTATGAGCACGAGGGTGGGTATGTGTTGCTGTCTCGGGAAATTATCTCTGACGAGCTGTCAGCGCGGCCTGCCATGCAGACATTTCTTTATCAGAGCACAAGCGCGCCAAATGTCGGCAATAACAACGGCACTCTGGATCATGTGACGACACCGATCTCTGCGACCGATCAGGTTGTGGTCTGTGCGGCGGGGGGCAATGTGGTCATAGACGCGCTGGCCGGGGCCACGGGAGGCAATGGGACGATTGTGCTGGATGACATCGATATCCATGGCGCAGATCGCGGCACGCTGCGCTACGACACAGCCACGGGTGAGGTGACATATACCCCGTTTTTCTATGTTGAGACAGGGGTCGATGAGTTCTATGTTTTCCTGCGTTCAGGTGACACCATGTTTAAAACAGTGCGCGTCAATGTCCTGATTGGCGCCGCCTCTGCACCCGAAACCCCGGTGGAGAATATGCATTTCACAGCCAGTTCCGGTAGCGGGGCAGGCGAGATCGACGTCACGCTTTTGGAGCAACCTGACGCCGGCGGACGCAATATCCGGCTCGTGCAATATTCAACGGATAATGGAGCCAGCTGGCGCCGGCTGACCAACCTCTGGCCGCAAACCACGCTTACCGTCACGCATGAAAGCAGTGGCGCGCCGCTCAGCGCAGGCAGCTATACGCTACGCCTGCGCTATCACCACGACCACGAATATGCCGACTGCGCACCAAGCCCGTCGATGGTTGTGGCCGTCGGATAGGAGAGCCACATGTCAGCTGCGTATCTCTATTTTGGAACCATGGTGCTTCTGATGGTGCCGTTGGTCTTTGTGCATCTGCTTTGCATGATTGTGACCGGACGCCATCCAGAGCTTATGCCCGACAATGGCCAGCGCTGGCGCTATCAACAGGCTGAAGGGGCGATGGCGCTCACCTGTCTGGCGATGCTGTGGTACATGGCACAGATCCTCGGACCGATGGCGAGCTTTTGCGCAACTGATCCTGTGGCTGGCTTTATCGCGCATATGCCATGGGTTACAGGCACAGGCGCGGTTCTGGTGCTGAAGACACGCCACCTGATGCGATTGATGGCGCAAATGCGTGGGCTTTAGCCCTCGAACCTGTAGCCAAAATATTCGATATCCTTAGCATAAGCACGTGAGACGATATCGATACATGCAGGCGTGTAGAGATCACGGTAATCGTGTTTGCGCAGCGCGCTGGCATTGCGGTGCTCCAGCGCGATATCGCGATCAAGCCGTTTGGCGATGAAGGCGAAATCATCGTGCAGGCTTTCGTAGCGGCCGACAAAATCCACTCCGATCCCCCGCCAGGGCAGGCGCAGAAACAAGTGCTGTTCGCGCAAATGCAGGATCGAGTTGAAGTCCTTACGCGCCATGAAATCCGTCACGAAATCCTCAAACGTATCGTATTGGGTCACGGATTTCTCGGCCTGCGCACGGTTGAAGGCCAGCCCGGTATCCTGACGGAGATAGAAATAAGCCGACACAAGCCTGTCCCACGGGTTGCGCACGAAGGTGAATTTAAACGCCGCATCAAAGAACATCTTGGTGAACGCTGTGCGATAATCGAGCAGGTTCATATGATGGCCGGTGTGACAGCCATAAAGCGCACGGCCCACAGAGGTACCTGCCGCTTTTGGCACATGTACGAAAATACTGCGGGTCTCTTGTAGCGGGATGAAAGAGATATTGGTGTGCTCAGACGGCGGAGTGGCATGCATATCCTCGAATTCGCCAAACCGATCGGGGCGCACCAACCGATAGGTCAGGCGCGCCGCGTCATGCGGCATGAAACCACGCATGGTCTGAAAAACCGAAAAGGACACGTCTCACACCCCTTAAAGCTGCACCCACATCGCAGCGAACGAGGTTTTATTTAGGGCGTTTTCAGGGTCAAGTCACGCCAAATGTCTGTGACAGTTAAGGACGCAAAACGCTTTGGACAGGCTTTGGCCGGATGTGATAGCCCTGCGGCCAGAGATAAACGAGCAGGGTCATGCGCGCGATAAGCACCATCATCATCCCGGCCCATAACGAGGCGGGTTATATCGGCGATTGCCTGCGCGCGCTGCTCGCGCAAACCCCAGAGGCCAGCCCGATGCAGGTGATCGTGGCCGCCAATGCCTGCAGCGATGACACGGTCGCACTCTGTCAGGCGATGGTCGAAGAGTTCACCGCACGGGGCGATGAGCTTACCGTGCTGGATCTACCACAGCCGGGCAAAACGGCCGCGCTCAACAGCGCTGAGGACGGGCTCGAACCCGGGGTGCGGATCTATCTTGATGCCGATGTGACATGCGAGACTGATATGATGGCGCAGCTGCGCGCAGCGCTTGCCTCTGAGGCCCCGCTTTACGCCACGGGAAAGCTCACCATAGCACCGGCTCAAAGCGCGATCACTCGTGCCTATGGCAGGCTTTGGCAGGAGCTGCCTTTTTTCAAAGGTGGCGCTGTGGGAGCAGGGCTTTTTGCGGTCAATGCCGCCGGGCGCGCCCGATGGGATACCTTCCCTGACATCATTTCCGACGACTCTTTTGCGCGGCTGAATTTCACGCCTGCCGAACGCATTGAGGTGCCCGTGCGGTTTCACTGGCCCATGATCGAGGGCTTTGCCGGGCTTGTGAAAGTGCGCCGCAGGCAGGATGCAGGCGTGACAGAGGTTGCCACGCTCTATCCCCAGCTCACTAAAAATGACCATACGGGTAAGCTGGGCCTAATGGGCGCACTACGTCTCGCGCTATGCCACCCTTGGGCATTTATGGTTTACCTGAGCGTACATCTCGCCGTAAGAACCAAACGCCCGAGCGCGGAATGGGTCCGGGGACGGTAGGTTAATGAAGTATATTGCGATCATCGGTACCGGCTTTGTGGCCGATTTGTATATGCCCTCGCTGGCGACATTTCCCGAGATCACCGTGCGCGCAGTCACAGACCGCAATCCAGAACGGCTTAATGCCTTTGCTGCCCATTGGAATGTGCCAAAATCCCCCGATATAGAGACGCTTTTGAGCCAGTGCGAGGCGGATGATCTGATCCTCAACCTGACCAATCCGCGATCGCATTATGAGGTGAGCCGGACCTGTCTTGAGGCAGGCCACCATGTCTATAGCGAAAAGCCCCTGGCGATGCAGGTAGAGGACGCCCGCGCGCTGCATGATCTGGCGGCTGAAAAAGGCCTGATGCTGGCCTCAGCACCTTGCAGCTTTCTGTCAGAGACAGCGCAGACGCTTTGGGCCGCCCTGCGCCAAGGCGAGATCGGCAAACCACTGGCGGTCTATGCCGAGCTTGATGACGGCTTCATAAGCCAGGCCCCCTATGAAGACTGGATCAGTGCCTCGGGCGCGCCTTGGCCTGCGCGCGATGAGTTCGAAGTCGGCTGCACGCTGGAGCATGCGGGCTATTACCTGACCTGGCTGATGATGATCTTTGGCCCGGTCCGGCAGGTGGTGGCTGGCTCAGCCGAGCTCGACCGCGATAAGCTTGGCGGTGATCCTACTGCGCCAGATTTTTCGGTGGGCCTGCTCTATTTCGACAATGGCGTAGTGGCGCGGCTGACCTGTTCGATCATTGCCGCCCATGATCACGCCCTGCGCATCTTTGGCACCGGGGGCACGCTTGAGGTGGGCGAATGCTGGGACAATGCAGCACCCGTACGTAAGCGGGTGAGGCGCAAGATCCGGCGGCGGCTTGTCGAATGGCCCTTCACGCGGAAACTGAAACTGCGCCAGCCTACGCATCCCAAGGTCAAACGCACAGGCGCGGCCTCGATGAACTTTGCCCTTGGACCTGCCGAAGTGCTTGAAGCGATCCATGCCGGACGGCCCAGCCGGATGCCGGCTGATTTTGCGCTTCACCTCACTGAGGTCACATTGGCCATTCAAAACGCCCAAAATACCGCAGGAGCGCAGAGCATGAGCACCGAATTTGCCCCAATCGCGCCGATGCCCTGGGCGGAGGCGCTGGCATGAGCCGGATCATGGTCACAGGAGCCTCGGGTTTTCTGGGAAAGGCTGTAGTCAAGGCGGCGCAAGCGGCCGGGGCAGACGTTGTTGCACTAAGTCGCAGAGCGGCACCTGCGGAGGCAGGGGTAACACCAGTGGCGCTTGATCTGGGCGATCACGGCGCGCCAGAGGCGCTCGAGGCGGTTTTGGAGGGGGTCGATACGGTCATTCATGCGGCCGCACGTCTGATTGGGACCGCCGAAGAGCACGCCCGAGATACGGTGGGCGGCACCGCGCATCTGACCAGGGCGTTGGAGGCAGGCGGCTCTCAGGTCAAACTGGTGCTGGTCAGCTCCATTGCGGTCTATGACGTGGCCGCGATGGAAAATGGCACAACGCTTGACGAGGATATGCGCCTTGTCGAGACAGCCGAACAGCGCGATCACTATGCCGCCGCCAAGGCTGAGCAGGAACGGCACTTTAGGCTCTATCAAGGCCCAAAACAGCTTATCCGGCCCGGTGCGATCTATGGGCCAAACAATCTTTGGAGCGCGCAATTGGGCTTTGCCAAAGGCAGTATGATCTTCTGCCCGGGCGGTGGGGCGCTTATGCCTGCAATCAGCGTGGAGCGTTCTGCGGCAGCACTGGTGCGCGCCGCCTTGGCCGAGGGCAGTGGCGAAACCGTTAACCTGATCGATCCCGATCCGCCGACACAGATCGAATGGCTGGCCGCTCTGGGCCTGCGCAAAATTGCTGTACCGCTTGGGCTTGTCTATCTGGTCGGCGCACTCACCGGACGCGGCCCGGCCTGGCAGGCCCGCTTTCGACCGCTGCGCTATGACACGTCCAGAGCTGAGGCGCTGCTTGAGGGCGTCCCGCATCCGGGCTTTGCCGAAGCTGTCAAGGCGGCCAAGGCCGAGGAGCGCGCATGAAAGGCCCTATCGCCTATCTGACCGGCCAGTACCCGCGCGCGACCGACACGTTTATCCAACGCGAGGTCAGCGCGTTGCGCGCGCTTGGCCATGAGGTGGTCACCGCCTCGGTGCGCGCCACCGAGGCCGCGCACCATGTGGGACCAGAGCAAAAGGCCGAATATGCCGCCACCTTTCAGGTGATGAATGCGGCCAAGAACCCGCTGCGCCTGATCGGCGCCCATCTCGATGCGCTCCTGCGCAATCCCAAGGGCTGGTTTTCGGCACTGAAGCTCGCCGTGCGCACCCGCCCACCAGGGCTCAAAGCCGGGCTTTGGCAGCTGTTCTATTTCCTTGAGGCTGGCGTTCTGGCCCAGCATCTGCGTGCCAAGGGCGTGGTGCATCTGCACAATCATTTTGCCGATTCCAGTTGTTCGGTGGCGATGCTGACCTCCAGGATCAGCGGCATTCCCTTTAGCGTGACCATGCATGGCCCCGGTATCTTCTTTGAGCCCAAGCACTGGCGCATTGATGAAAAGATAGCACAGGCGGCGTTTTTCGCCTGTATCAGCCATTTTTGCCGTTCGCAGGGCATGCTGTTTTCAGACCCTAAACACTGGGAAAAGCTTAAAATCGTGCATTGTGGGGTGAGCCCGGAGATGTATGGCCAGGACCCGGATCGAGGCTACAAAAAGCGGCTTTTGTTCATTGGCAGGCTTGATGAGGTGAAAGGTGTGCCGCTCTTGCTCAAAAGCTTTGGTGAGCTGATCAAGACGCACCCTGAGGCGGAGCTGCATATCGTCGGCGACGGACCTGCGCGCGCCTTGCTGGAAGGGCAGGCCAAGGGGCTGGGCGAGGCGGTGCGCTTTCTGGGCTACCGCTCACAACAGGAGGTGGCCGAGATCCTCAAGGAGACCGACACGCTCATCCTGCCGAGCTTTGCCGAAGGCGTGCCTGTGGTGCTGATGGAGGCGATGGCCGCGCGCCTGCCGGTGGTCACCACGCAGGTGGGTGGCATTGGTGAGCTGGTCGAGGACAGTGTCTCGGGCTTCATTTGCCCGCCCGGTGATCTGGTAACGCTCACCGCCCGGATCGATACCCTGCTCTCTGACGCGGCCCTTTGTGCCAAGATGGGCGCAGAAGGGCAGGCCAAGGTCACAGCCGAGTTCAACAGCCCTCATGAGGCCCGCTGGCTCAGCCAGATCATCGAAGGCAGCCTCAAAGGTCAGCTTCCCAAGACGCTTAGGCCTGAATAGACCCTAAACTTCCCTATTTATGCTCAATCAGCCCTGCCGGGCGGCCAAGGATTTTGCGCCAGTAGAATTCGATGAAGCCCTGCAGCTCGGCAAATTTGCCGATCGTGTTGAGCGTGGCCACGCGCCAATCGGCCCCACCCCCCTGACGGCGCAGAAAGCGCACGATTTGCACCGGGTAGAGCAAGGCAAGGGCCAGCCCCCAAAGGCCGAACACCAGAACAGCCAGCACAATGACAAGCGGGATCAACCCGGCCCAGATGAGCGTACGCCGCAGCGCCGTGGCCCCGGGCCAAACGGGTTTGAATCCGTACATGTCCGACCAGAGGCCAAAGGCAAACCCACCGCGGCGCATCCGCGTCCAGAACTGTCCAAAGCGCATCATCGCCGCATCGTGGAGCGCCATCTCATCGCCGATGCGCCAGATCTTCCAGCCCTTGGCGCGCAGCCGCAGGCAAAGCTCCGGCTCTTCGCCCGCGATCATGCGCGCATCAAACAGCGTGGTCTCGGCAAGGGCTGCGCTGCGCATCATGGCAATGCCACCACAGATTTCGCTCTCACCCACCGGGCTATCCCACTCCGCATCGCAGAGCGCATTGTAGGGGGACGCCTCGGGATGACGTTCGCGCAGCCGGCCAGAGACGACGCCCACATCGGGACGGGTTTGCAAAAACATGAGCCCGGCCCGAAGCCAGCCCGGGTCAACCTCGCAATCGCCATCGACAAACTGAATAAATTCAGGTGGATTAGAGCCTGTTTGTGTCTCTCCAGCAGGCAAAAGCCCGAGCGCTTGCATCCCCGCATTACGCGCGCGCGCCGCGGTGAAAGCTGTGCTGAGATCAAGCTCCACCACCTGCGCACCCGCTGCCTCAGCTGCCGCCACAGATCCATCGGTGGATCCGCTGTCGACATAGACCACTTGACCGCCAAACCCCGCCACGGAGGCCAGGCATCGCACCAGACGCGCGCCCTCATTGCGACCGATGATCACAATGCCTAGTGAGGGCAGAGTACCGGAATTGGCTGTCATGATATGCCCCAAACCTGATCTGTCTCAGGCGGGCCTAGCACTCAAGCGTGACGGATTTCCAGCATGGTGTTGTCTTTTTCCGGGCCTGTGCCGACAAAGCCCAGTTCGGCAATCGTGCCAAGCTGCGACAGGGCCAACCCATTGCGTCCAGCAATCTCGGCATAGAAGTCCGGCGCACGGTTCAGGAACGGAAACTCAAGCCACTGGCTTTCGGCCACTGTTGTGTTGATATTGGCCCAATACGTGCCCTGCGGGGCCAACCGCGCCTTGATATTGGCAAAGAGCGCCTCAATCAGGTCATCACTCAGATGATAGAGCACCGAGAAAGACCAGATCATATCGAAATTCTCACCTGCCAACGCCTCGGCGCCAAAATCACTTGCCACAATCAGCCGGGGATTGCGGGCCGTCTGGCCAGCGCGATGCACCTCTTCATAGGCCAGGTTCATCACACTGTCGCGCACATCCACGCCGGTATAACCGCCCGGTGCCAGCTCCCGCATGAGCGGCAAGCCAAGTGTCAGTGGCCCCGAGCCATATTCGAGAAACCGCGTTTTTTCCGTCAAACCGTTGCGGCGCAGGAAATCCATTTGAAAGGCCCGGTGATCATCCCACTGGCCTTCAAAGCCCATGGATACCACCAGCGCCTGGCGCCGCCGCTCTTCCATGACAGCATCCATACCTAAAACGTCAAACAGCGCTTTTTTTGATTTAAGTTTATACTTGGCAATCGTGCGGCCACCCGGAAATCGCATAACAAAACTCTAAGATTAAAAAGCAATGCCAAATATTAACACAACACGGGCGTATTGCATAGCAGCAGTCATCTAGGATATCGCTATATTTAACATAATAAAGCTTATAGGTTAAAGATTGATCAGCAGAGTGGATTCACAACCGAAGTGCAAATTCTGTACGAATACAGAGATTTGCATGGAGTATGAAGAATGGGAAGACACTACTGTCATCTGAAACTAGACGAACGACGCAAGCTCGAAAGTTGCAGAGCCGAGCGCCTCCGCCCGTCGTTTTGCCCGACACGGATCTGCACCAGATTTTCCGTAATCGCGCGAAAGGCCACCATCGTCAGCGCTATCTCCCGGGCGCCAGAGATCTCGGCCATCCAATCCGCCGTACGCACGAGCATCTGAGGCCCTGAATATAGGGGCGCCCGTCATTGAGAAAGACAAGGGTATCATGCCGCGCAGGACGCGGAGAGTTCATTGCAAAATACTCGTAAACGAAAGTGACACACCTCACGGCGTTATCATTGTAACCTATCTAAAGCCAATGTATTTTTTGGTTTGATAGGAGAGCCCCAGACGCAAACCCCCGCCAAAGGGCAGCACAAAAGACACATTTCATCAAACCCATAGCCGATACAGCAAAAGCACTCATTTAAGCATCTCTCTCTCATAAATATGCCATAAAACAGCGGCAGAGGCTGCAAGCATCAATCGAAGCGAAACAAGCGCGTGGACAGGATATCTCAACCAGACAGCCAGAGAGCCTTTTTCGGGCTGCTCGGCCTGTGTCTTGCGGCCATCGCCGCCAAGACCCTCTTTCTGGCCCCTTTGCCGGAATTTGGCGGGGATGCCGCACAGAAATGGTTTTTGGCAAAGGATCTGGCACAAGGCTCGCTTGATGTGTTCCGGGCACAGGATGTCATCAACCACCACTATCTGCGGTGGGGCACCTGGGTGTTGCCAGTGGCGCTCATCTCGGGCTTTGGAGATACGGTGGTGCTCTACTTTCTGTCCACAGCTCTACCCGCCGCGCTGGCTGCGGGGATCTTTTTGCAAGTGTTTTACCGCCAATTCGGCTTTATCGTGGCTGCGCTGATTGCGGTGATCTGGTTTTTTGACCCTCAGATCAACCGCGCCAGCTTTCAACTTCTGCCCACAGGCGCAAGCCTTCTGCCACTGGCGCTGATGGTCTGGATGATCCAGCGTTTCCTTGAAGGCAGGCTTTCGGACCGGGCGCTGATGCTCTGGATGGCGGCCCTGTTGTTCTGGCTCTACGGGGCAAAGGAGACCAATATTTTCTTTGCACCGGGCGTTTTCTTTGCGGTCTGGGCGCTCTCGGGGATGCGCTTTGCCTTTGGTCTCACCGCCATCTGCTTAGGTCTTTATGCGATTGAGGCCGTGATCCTGAGCGCCATGGTCGGAGAGGCGCTCTGGGGCGGGCGGCTTCTGGCGCTGGTGTCAGGCGATGCCAAACATCTTGCCGGCATGCTGGAACAACAACATCTTATCGCCGAGCAAGAGGCGCTTTGGGATGCGGGCATCCTGTCACGCTGGTACTCGGTCTTCTACATCCATATCCCGATCTACATTCCGTCCATTCTGGCCTTTGGCGGGGTCATCTTGGCCTATCTGCGCAAGCGCCCCGAAGAGCCCACGGCCTGGCTTGCCTTTGCGCTGTCGCTGATTGCCCTGAGCTTTGTGCTTTTGACCTCGTTTTTCATCCTCTCGCTTGATCCCGTCCGGCTGGGCCAACCGATCCGCTCGCGCTATATCGCGATCCTGCTGCCGCTCTCAGCCTTCATCCTGATCTTTGTCATCCGACAGATCGCCATCCGGCGTGTGCTTGGCACGATCGGGCTCCTTGGGCTCGTGGCGCTAGTGATGGGCGGGGCGCTCTATGGGCTCACCGACCGCACCTATCGCTCGGCCGCCTTGCTCGAGATATATAACGGCCTGAACTTCAAATACGCGCCACGCCAGAGCCTGTCAGGCTGGGCGACGCATTACGAAACGTTTGGAAAAGAGCTGCCTGCAGTCTATTGCGACCTGGAAGAGCTTGATTTCAAGCGACTGTATTTCGGGGTGATGTATGTCCCCACCCAAGAGGGCGCGGCTGACCGGCTCGCGCGTTTGATTGAATGCCCTCAGGCTGCAAAATTCAGATGACCAAGGATTTCCGATGACCAAGCTTATTGTTCAAATCCCCTGTTACAACGAGGCTGGTAGCCTGACCGAGACGGTGGCCGATATTCCGCGCAAGATCGACGGGATCGATGTGGTCGAGGTGCTGATCATTGATGATGGTTCGATCGATGACACCATCGAGGTGGCCAAAGCGGCGGGCGTCGATCACATCGTACGCAACAAATCCAACAAAGGGCTGGCGCGTACCTTTTCGCATGGGCTCAAGGCCTGTCTGGAACGTGGGGCCGATATCATCGTCAACACCGATGGCGACAATCAGTATAGCGGTGCCTCGATCATTGATCTGGTCAAACCTATCCTTGAAGGCCGCGCCGATATCGTTGTGGGCGATCGCGGCACATCAGAGATCGAGCATTTCAGCCCGTTAAAAAAGCGCCTGCAAAGCTTGGGCAGCGCAGTGGTGCGCCAGCTCTCGGGGCTGGATGTGGCCGATGCGGTCTCGGGCTTTCGCGCCTATAGCCGCGAGGCTGCGATGCGCACCAATGTGGTTTCTAATTTCAGCTATACGGTCGAAACCCTGATCCAGGCCGGCAATAGCGACATGACCGTGCTCTCGGTGCCGGTGGACACCAATCCGCAACTGCGTGAATCACGACTGGCCAAGAGCATGTCGAGCTTCATCCGCAAGCAGGTGCTGACGATGATCCGCTCTTATGCGATGTACCGTGCTCTGCATTTCTTCACGCTGGTAAGTCTGATCCTCATTGGCGTCGGCCTGTTGCCGATCATCCGCTTCCTCATTCTCTTTATGATCGGCGAAGGCCAGGGCAATATCCAATCCTTGATCCTGGGTGGCGTGCTGATCGTGCTTGGTGTGATCACCTTCGCGGTTGCGCTTCTGGCCGATGCTGTTGCCGTCAGCCGCAAGTTACAGGAACAGACCCTGGAGGCGGTGCGCCGGATGGAACTCGCCACCATGGAGCCGCCGACCGAAGCACCCAAACCTCGCGCCAGAAAAACACCTGCCAAACGCACAGCCAAAGTAGAAACGTGACCGCCGCGCGCAGTCCAAAACCGATGATCCGCACCGGTCTGCGCCTTTTCGTCTGGGCACTCATCGCCATAGCGCTGATCTATTTTGGCCGCGCGGTGGCGCATCACTGGTCCTCTATCGCTGCCTGGCACCCAGGCTATGAAGATTGGGCGATGGTGCTCGCGGCCATCGGGCTGTGTACGCTCAATCTCTTTATGCAGGCCGAAATCTGGCACCGGCTGGTGCTGGGCTGTCAGGACAAGGCTTTTGCCCGCCCCATTACCTACGCCTCCTATACCAAGACCCAGATTGCCAAATACCTGCCCGGCAATGTGTTTCAATTTGTTGGCCGCCACATCGTCATGGCCCAGCGGGGGGCGGCCCAGAAGGGGCTGGCGCTGGCCTCGCTGGTCGAGATTGCAACGCTAGCAGGGGCGGCGGCGCTGCTTGTGTTTGGGGGGCTCGTGCTCGGGCTTTTGCCGCAGATCGCAGCACTTCTAGAGGCGGTTGATATCGGCTGGCTGGCAATCGCCGGGGTGATCATGGCAGGCTTGGCCGCTGCAGGCCTGGCAATAAAGCTTAAGGCATTGCCGCCCCTACCCTCTTTTGGCGTAATGCTCACCGGGCTTGCGCTCGCGATGGTCTTCTTTATTGGGCTTAGCCTGGTCTTTCTGTTGATCTTGCGCACCGTCTCAGGCGAAGGCGACATGGCCGTCATTGCGATTGTCGTGTTGTCCTGGCTCATCGGCTATATCACGCCCGGTGCCCCTGCCGGGATCGGCATCCGCGAATTTGTCATGCTGTTTTTGCTGCGTGAACATGTGCCAGAGCCCGACGCGCTCATTGCGATCGGTCTTTTCCGGCTGGTCACATCGGTCTCTGATTTCGCTTTGTTCGCCTTAGGACAGCTTATGTGGCGAGATACCCCCGCCACAGCGCAATCTTCGGGAAACTAGAGCCTAATCCTGGGCTTTCCGGTAGATCAGGATCTGCGTTGACGCGAGGCCGGGCAGGATATTGAACCGGCTGACCACATCATTGAGCCGCAGCAGGATATTGCGCGTCCAGCCTGTCAGGCGGCGCTGATGCTCTGTCGCCTCACAGGCCCGGCGCGCCACACGGGTAAAGCCATAAGAGGCCATACGTGCATCGAGATCGGCCAAGTTGAAGCGCAGCACCCAAAGCCGCTCGTCATTCATCGTGTACCAGTTGCCAGTGCCAAGGTTGGTCTTCTGGCGCTCCTTGAGCGGTTTGCCGAGAAGCTTGCGCACCAGACGTTCCAACATGAAATCAGCTGAGCCTTCCATCACCAGTTGCAACGCGAGGCTCCCGCCCGGGGCCACCGCATTGGCAAGGTTTTCGATCGCTTCATCAATCTGCGGCACATGAATGATCACACCCCAGTTGAAGACAAACTGATATGGCTGCTCGGGGCTGTATTCTACCAGATTGGCCTGGTTGAACGTGATCTTGTCGGCCACACCTGCGGCCTCGGCGCGTGCCCGCGCATGGCCCAGCATGGTCTCGGAGAGGTCAATCGCATCGACCTTGCAGCCGTAACTGGCCGCACGGATCGAATGCACCCCCGGTCCACAGCCCGCATCAAGCACAAGATCGCCAGGCTTGGCGCCCATTGCCTCCAGCATCCAGGGGATCGAGCGATCATACAGCGCGATGGCAAGAGGCGGATAATAATCCTCATCCCAGTCACTAACTGTTGCTTCCTGTTCGAACACGGCCCCTTTGGGTGTCGGGGTTTGCACGGGGATGGCCTCCATTGCCGGGAACTCCTCTTACTGATCACCACACATACTGCACCACAGCACGAGACAGGGTTTAACATGACTGCCCATATAGAAAGCAAGCTTTCTGATGCAAATGGCCTAACGACATGCGCTTTGAGCAAAATTTAAGCGCGCGTCCCTGATGCCACATCAACACGAAGTCTCTGAAACTGTGAAGCATTCCGTGTGGTTTCCAGATAGCGCTAGGCGGGCGGGGCGGTTTGTTGTAACGCACTGGCACGGTGGAGAACCGTCTTGTTCCACCTGCAAAAAGTGAGAGTTCTGTTATGTCACGTGTGCTTGTTACGGGCGGTGCCGGCTATATCGGCAGCCATACAATCCTTGAACTGCTGCGCAGCGGCCATCAGGTGCTGTCCTTTGACAGCTACGCCAACAGCTCCCCCGAGGCGCTTAGCCGAGTGCATGAGATGGCGGGAGGTGAGCTTCAGGTGATGGAGGGCGATGTCTGCGACCGCGCGGGCCTCGACCGGGTGATGGCCGATTTCGCGCCTGAGGCAGTGATCCATTTCGCCGGGCTGAAGGCAGTGGGCGAGTCGTCTGAAATTCCGTTGGCCTACTATCGCAACAACATCTCCGGCACGATCGAACTGCTCGAGGCGATGCAGGCTCATGATTGCCGCCGCATCGTCTTTTCCTCCTCCGCCACGGTATATGGCGAGCCGCAATACCTGCCCTTTGACGAGGCGCATCCGATTGCACCCACCAATCCCTATGGTCGCACCAAGGCCTTTGTCGAGGATATCATTCGCGACTGGGCCAATGCCTGGCCCGAGGCAAGCGCGGTGCTGTTGCGATACTTCAATCCCACCGGCGCGGATGCTTCTGGCCGGATTGGTGAAGACCCAAGCGGGATCCCCAACAATCTGATGCCCTATATCGCCCGCGTGGCCACCGGCCATCTGCAGGAACTTGCCGTCTTTGGCGATGATTATGACACCCGCGACGGCACCGGGGAGCGCGATTATATCCATGTCTCCGATCTGGCGCGCGCGCATCTGGCTGCGATTGGCTATGGGGCGGCTCATACCGGTTGTGAGGCGATCAATGTGGGCACCGGAAATGGGGCCACCGTACTTGAGATGCTGCGCGCCTTTGAGGCCGCCACGGGCCGCACTATCCCCTATCGCATCGCGCCCCGCCGTCCCGGAGATGCCGCCGCCAGCATGGCGGGCGTTGACAAAGCCACACGCCTTCTGGGCTGGAAAGCCGCGTTTGGTATCGAAGAGATGTGCGCCTCGATCTGGAAATGGCAGTCGGGCAACCCGAATGGCTACAAGGACTGATCATAGATCCGGAATATGCTAAGGCGTCCCGTGACAAAAGACGCAGCCTTTGTTTAGAGATTTGCTTATGAAAGATTTGACCTTCGTCATCCCGATCCGGCACCCGGACAATCTGCGCAACCCCGATGTGCAGGTCAAAATTCTGCGCAAGACCTTTCGCTCCTACACTGCGCAGACCGATGACAGCTGGCGCACGGTGATCGTGGCCAATCCGGGCACACCACTGCCCGAGCTGCCCAAGGGCTTTGAGGTGGCCTGGGTCGATTATGCCCCGAACCCGCAGCATGAGCTGAAAGAGCACGAGTTCCGCAAAGCGCTGAATTTCTTTCTGCTTGATAAGGGCCGGCGCGTCTGGTCCGGCATCAAGGCCTTTCCGGACTCGCGCTATTTCATGGTAATGGACGATGATGATCTGGTGTCGCGCGATCTGACGGCCTTTGTCAAAAACAACAGCGGGCCCAATGGCTGGTTTATCGAAAAAGGCTATGGAATAGACCCTGATGGCGCTTTTGCCATCGCGATTGACCGGTTTCACAAGACCAGCGGATCAAGCCATATCGTACGCGCCGATCTCTACCCTCTGCCAGAGGCCGATTCAGACGAATTTGAGGACTATGTCATGACCTGGCTTGGGGCCCATGGCGGGATCACCGAACTCTTTGAAAGCATTGGCAAGCCACTTTCGCCACTGCCCTTCTATGGGGCGGTCTATATGGTCAACAATCCCAACTCACATTCCAACTCCAACACCGTCATGCGCAACTACGTGATCAACAAGGACACGCTGCGCCGCCCATGGAGTATTTTCGGAAAATTAAACAAATTGAAACGAATTGATAACGATTTTCGGCTTGAGTTCCTCGGAGGGCCATAGCCGGTAACGCGTATAAAAGTATAATGGATGCTGTGGCCCACGCCCTTTACAGGTTGGAGGCCACAAATGAACGCTCTGGCATATGCAAACCATGCCATCCCCCTGCCCGCACGTGTTGCCAAACATGCCGTCTTTGGGCTCTTGCCCGGCCAGATTGGGCTGCGCAACCGGGCCTGTTTTCACCATCTGACAAAGCCGCGTGCCGAGCTGCAGTTTAACGCGGCGCTGACCACGGTGCGGCCCGGGGATCTCTGTATCGATTGCGGGGCCAATCGCGGCGACTATACCAAACGCTTTGCCCACGCGGGCGCCGACACCTACGCGTTCGAGCCTGATCCGTGGAGTTTTGCCGAACTTACGCGCCGCGCGGGCCGGCTCAGGGGCACGCACCTGATCAACAAGGCCGTGGGTACCGCAACAGGCACCCTGCCCTTCTTTCGCGACGCCGATTTTGAGGACGCACCGGAATGGTGTTCTCTGGGCAGCTCGATCTTTTGCCGCACAGATCGCCCCCAAGAAGAGATCAAGGTCGAGATTGTGGACTTTCTGGCCTTCCTGCGGGGGCTGGATCGCACCATCCGGATTCTGAAAATGGATATAGAAGGCGCAGAAGTGCCAATATTAGAGACGCTTTTTGCCTCAGACCTGATGGAGCGTATCGATTACCTTTTTGTCGAAACCCATGAGCTGCAGTTTCCGGAACTGCTGGAACGCACCTGGGCCCTGCGCGCGCGCCGTCACAGCTTTCCAGGCACGGCTATTAATCTGGATTGGCACTAGACCATTCTCTCTCAGAGCGACGGAAACTTTAAAAGGGTCCAGACCGGTCTTTTCAAAGATATCGGGCGCCACAGAGAAGCGTGCTGTCTCTTGATCCATCACACCGCAGAGTATCTCGACGGGTGGCGTGTCGGTGTGCTACCCCACGCCTGAAATATTTGTTTGGTAAATAGCAGCAAAGCGCGTGTGACCCTTGGCCCAGTCTTTTCAAGCTCCGATCATCATCTATGGCTCCGTGCGTTCCGGCACGACGATGTTCCGCCTGATGCTGAGCGCGCATCCCGACCTCGTGGAGATTGGCGAGAACCAGTACATGATCGATGGGCTGAAGGACCCTGAAGCGGCCCAGCTTTTTTATGACACTCATTGGCTGGAACATGAGCGCGTGTTTCGCATGCGTGGGCTCACCTGCGCCCCCGACCTTGACGGCGAAGCGATGCTTGAGGATTTCCTCACCCAGCTGCGCGAGGGGCGCGAAGGGCCTCTGGTGATCACTTTCCATGCCGATATTGCCGTGCTCGAGCGGCTCTTCCCCGATGCCCGCTATATCCACATCTACCGCGATCCGCGCGATGTGGCCAATTCCGCCACCCGCTTTGGCTGGTCCGGTAATGTCTATTATGGATCAGACTTCTGGCTCGATGCAGAGGCGAGCTGGGCAGACATAGAGCCTGAATTGGACCCATCGCGCTATACGCAGGTGCGCTATGAGGATCTGGTGATGAATGCCCGTGGAGAGCTTGCACGGATTTGCGAGTTTCTGGAGCTGGAGTTCACCGACGAGATGTTTGGCTATGCCAAGACCAGCACCTATGACACACCCGATCCCAATCTCACCTTTCAGTGGAAGCGCAAGCTCACACCGCAACAGACCGCCCTTGTCGAACGCCGCTGCGGGCCGCTGATGGACAAGCTTGGTTATGAGCGCGCGCACCCTGATGTGAAGCCCTTCGGACCTCTTGGGCGCGCCTATTGGGCAGCCCATAACAAGATCGGCAAGGTTTCTGCTGCAATCTCGTTCTACGGGCTGCGCGACTACGCGCTTGAAAAGCTCTACCGCCTCCCAGGGTTTCAGACCCGGCATCAGGCCGTGCTTTTGAGCATGCAGGACACCATGAACCGGTCGTTGAAATAATGCGCCGGTTGTTGCGCCTGCTTGTCTGGAGCACCCTGCTCTGCCTAGTGGCCGCCTTTATCGCAGGCTCTCTGCTGCTCCAGCGCACAGCGATGCTGTCAGCTGCCCCACCTCCTACAGCCGAAGATGTGGCAGCCACACGCCAACTGATGCGCGATATTCGCAGCGGCTCAGGCGCAACTGACGGTATCCTGCGCACTGATGCGGCCCAACTTAACAGCGCTATGCGCCTTGGCGCGCGTTTCCTGCCGGGCTTTCGCGGCAAAGTCACTGTCGAAGAGGCCCATGTGACCGGCGCCGTATCCATCCCCGTGCCCTGGTGGGACGGCCAACGCTGGTTCAATGCCATCGGGCGCGCCCCAGAATTTGAAGGCCGCATTAAGCCCTCTGAGATTTTTGTGGCCGATTATAGCCTGCCTCCTGATCTGATGATGAAGATGGGGCGGATCGGGGCCAATCTCGTGCTGGGTGACGGGATCGGCGATACCATTCTGCAAGCGGCCACAGCGATGGAGATTGAAGGCGAGGCCCTCGTCTTTGGCCTCGATCTGGACCGGATGGGGCAAAATGGGCTGATGCGTGGCACCTTCGGCGCGCTCAAGGGCAATGATCTGCCCACGCCTGAGGAGATCGACGCTTATTATCTGCTGATCCGCCAGGCGATGGAGGATGGCCGTCTGGCCCAGAGCGAGAGCTTCCTGCCCTATCTGCAATTTGCCCTGCAGGCGGCCTTTGAGGAAGATCAGCCGACGCGTCTGCCCGACCGCTATACAGCCGCCATTCTGGGGCTCGCCCGAGCCTGTGGGGCACAGGATTTTGACCTCATTGTGGGTCGCTTCATGTTCAAACCAGAAGAGGCGGCACAGAACTGGACCATAGAATGCAAGGATGTCACCTTCAACGGTCGCATCGACAGCCGCAGGCACTTCCTCACCTCCGCCGCGCTACAGGCGATCAGCAACACAGGCTTTGCTGTGTCCGCCGGGGAGTTCAAAGAGCTCTACGATACGATCTCGGGTGCGGGCGGGTTTGATTTCACCGATATGACGGCAAACCTGTCAGGAATTAGACTGTCAAATGTGCTGATGGCGCGCCCTGCAGCAGACTGGCCTGCGCTTCTGGCACAGCTACAAGCCGAAGGTGATGTGATCCCGTCTTTTGACGGCATCCCACAGCTCATGCCAGAGGAAGAGTTCAAATCCCGCTTCGGCGATATCGACAGTACCGCCTACCGCGAAATGATTGCCCGGATCGAGACGCGGATCGACGCACTATCTCTATATATCCCTTGATTAGGGTCTAATTTTTCAAAACCCAACCCGCTTGAGCCGGTGGATCACACGGCGAAAGATGAAGGGCGGTAGCACGTTTTGCAACGCCGCCTCGCGCTTTGCACGGGCCTCGGAAAAATCCATACTGCCAGGACGTGGCTTGAACAGGGTCGAATGCTCTACCCGGGAGCTGTCCCATGTGGCCGTATAATAATAAAGCGCGATTGACTGGCGCGGCAGCCCATCAGGGTGATTGACCGGCTCAGGGTTGCCGTGGAACGTGTCCGACGCGGTGGAGAAGCACACCATCCGGTTCTCGGTCGGAGCAAAACTTGCCATCTTGGTGGTCATGCCTTTGTCCCAGACTTCAAAGGAACCACCGTATTCCTCTTTCCAGACCGGATTGAGATAAATCAGGATATTGAGCCTGCGCTCCACGCGCATCCGCTTATGCACATTGAAATCCGCATGGATATCAAGATGCCCTCCGGTCAACGTCTTGTGGATGCCCGCACCAACAAAATAGGGATCAGGGATCAGCCCGCGAATGCCGGTCATGCGCTCCAGAAAGCCGATGAAGGCACTTGAATTGAAGGTATGGAACAGATGACGTGTGTAATCAGGCAGGATGTCAGGGTTATATTGCGACTTGAATCGCTCCTGGGCAGCATCAAAGCTGCGATCGGATTCCGGCAAGCTTCCAAGATCGACACGCACCTTGTCGATAACCTCCATCGGCAGGAAGTTATCGATGCAGATATGGTGATAAGGCTCACCGCTCTGATACTCTTTGGCATATTGCGAACCAAGTTCCTTGGCGGTGCCGACATGCAGCGTCAAGTCTTTAGGATCAAGGGGCAAAATATTGGTCATAATCAAACCTCAACACAGAATCTATACGGGTCCAATATCTAGCACTACTGGCATTTCCAAGACTACAAAATGACGCAAAGTGTTCATCCGCAGTTTTGCGCCAAACCTTTGAGGGGTAATGCTCCTAGTAACCGAGAATGTCAAAGTCATCCTTATAAACGGCCTCAATCACCTGTTTCGCTTCCGCCGAAACCGTGACCTCCCTGCGCGAGGTTTTGTTGACATGTTTGAGCTGAGCAGAGACGCCCAAGCGGCGCGCAATCTGGTCAAAGTCCTTATTTAGAGTCTCAAATCGGCCTAGGTAATCAATACCGACGCGGCCTGTGCGCGGATCCCGCAGATAATAGACCTGCGGAAAAAAATGGACCCAGGTCCGGATATGGGGCTGCATAAGACCTTCACAGATAAACGCCTCGACCGTCTCATAGGGGGCAAGGTGCTCCGCCGCCCAGTCCCTGTCGGTATGGGTCATGCCGCCCGCCTTGAGAAACTGAAAGGCCGAGATCAGACGATCCAGGGGATGACGCACAAATGTGAATTTGAACATGCGGTCAAACCGGCGGCTGCCATAAAGCGCAAGATAAAGATAGAGCGGGACGTGCGAGGCGCCATGGCTTGAAAACAGGCTTTCGGTCACCGAAACGCCAGCTGCCTTGGGAATATGCACGAAGATCGTATTGAGCCGCTCAGGCTCAATCAGAGAGCGTCGGTCATCAAAGGAATGCTGTAAGCGGGCCAGCCTCCTGATGCGCCCATAACGGTTGTGGCACACGGCAAACCGCAAAGGGCGTGGCAAGGCAGAGATAGGCCGTTCCAGATGAAAGGCCGAGATTAGCGCCTCTATCTTGCGGCCGTTCTCAGGGCTCGGCACCTGTTGTCTTGGAATATCCATGGGGCCACGCATCATACAGCCTCTTTCACAACGTCACGCACAAAATCCAACATGCGCCCGGCAATGACGGCCGGGTCGAAGTCGCGCTTCACCGCCGCCACAGCCCGGCCCCCGAGCCTCTCGGTTAGCGCTGCATCCTCAAGCAGACGCCCCAGAGCAGCAGCCATCGCCTCCGGGTCCGCAGGTGGCACCAGAAGCGCGGTGTCTTCCTCCACCAGCACCTCGGAGGGCCCGCCCACCGCAGTGGAGACAATCGCCTGCCCTGCAGCCATCGCTTCAAGCAGCGAGTAGTTCAGGTTCTCGTAACGCGAGGCGATGAGCGCAATGGCGTGCTCGGCGCGCAGCGCAGCCACCTGATCCCGGCTCGCAGGGCCAAAATAGGTGATCCGGGACTGGGTCGCCTCGGGCAGTGCGGCGATTACCTCATGGATGCTCTGCTTGGTGCCATCGGCCCGGTCGAGTCCATGATCGGGGCCGGCAAAGGTCAGCTGCGCCTGCGGGTGGCGTTCAACCAGCCGGGCCATGGCCTCAAAGATCACATCCCCGCCCTTGAGATAGTCGAACCGGCCGACAAAGAGGATCTTGCGCTCAGGCAGCGCGGCAGGCAGCGGATCGGGCTCAGGGGCCCGAAAGCTATTGGCAAGCACTGCCTGCGGCTTACCCGCGATATCGGCGAGCCCTGCGACCCCCTCGAGCACGTGGCGCGAGGGCGAGATGAGTGCAGAGGCCGCGGCAAAGGCCTCCGCCTCCAGCCGTTCCTTGTAACGCTGGTATTCGGGCACCGCGTCGCCGGGCCGATAATGCTGTTGCAAGAGCGCGGTCGGCCCATGCAGCGCGACGATGACAGGCAGGCCTGTCCGGGCCTCGACATGGCGTGTCCAGCCAAGGCTTTCCTCCATGATGAGAGCGCTCATGCCGTGCTCCGCCCGGGCGTGGGTGGTGGCCTGCACAATACGGCGGATAAAGGTCTCATTGGCCGCATCATAGCCGCCAAAGCGCTGGCGCAGCCGGCCCCAAAGACCCTGCGCCAGGTCGGGCACTGGAACCACAGGGAAATCCGCCGGGCCCTCGCCATCGCACTTCATCGGCACGATCACCGGAACATGACCGATCTCGTGCAGGCCAATCGCCAGGTTATAGACGGATGTGGCGATGCCATTGGGCGTGCTGTGCCCCGGCCAGGCCGGTGTGAAAAGACCGATGCGCAGCGCGTCTGTCATGTGATCCAGTCCCATAGTTGCAAAACCGTCCATCCAAGCCCAGCCCCGGCCGCAAAGAAGCCAAGGATGATCCCCTCACGCCAGAGCACGACCCAGCCTCGCGCCCGACTCAGCCAGAGCAGGATCACGGCCTCCGGTATCCGATAGAGCGCGATGACGAAAAACGCCACATAAACAGAGGCAAAACCAAAAAGCGCAAGGCAAAGCACGCCCCAGAGCAGGGCCGTCGACACCAGGCTGACCATAGAGGTCAGGCGAAACTGACGTTCGGCGTTGAAGATCGAGCGCATGATCACAGGGGCAATCACCGCAACCCCGAGCACCAGAACCTGCAGGATCTCCGCAACCCCCTGATAGCGATCGTCGAATATTATCTCGACAAGCAGCGGTGCGAGAACCAAAACAGCCCCTGCCCCGACCCCCGCCAGCGCATCAAAGAACAGTCTGTAGCGATAATATTTGTGCCGGAAGTCCGGCAATGACATCTGGTGCAGCCGCGAGAACACCTGAAGGCCCATCTGCCCATTCATAGTGGTCAGAAACTGCAGCATCATATCCACCAGCTGGCGGGCAATATAGTAGAGACCAAAACTGGCCGAGTTCATCACGAAACCCAGAAGGATTCGGTCTGCCGATTGAGACAGCGCGGTAAGCGCCGACTGGCTCAGCACCCATTTGCCCCGGTCGATCAGCACCCGCAGGCTGTCGCGGTCCAGCGCAAAGGCCATGGCCGGGCCGCGAAACACCGCAAAGCTGAGCCACACATGCAGCACAGAGCGGACCGCCTGACCAATCACAAGCGCCCAGACCGAACGCAGATAATAAGCCAGCACCACCGTGACAATCAGCGTCAGGATATTGCGCACCAAATCAACGATTGTGACCCCGCCAAAGGCCATCTCGCGTTCGCGCATGAAACGCAGAGGTGATTCAAAGCCATAAAGCAGCGTAGCGCCCCCGATCGCCACAATCGCCCAGGGCAGGACGGGCGCGGCATACGCACTGTCTTCTGCAAATCGATCCTGTCCTTGTACCCCCGCGATCACCAGCGCAATCAGACACGAAACCAAGGCAATAAGCACGCCACGCAGGATGGAAACCGTCCAGCAGGTGCGCAGAAATCGCTCAGTGACCTCGCCTTCTCGGGTGAGAATGAGAGAGCGAAGCCCGAAATCGGAAAACATCTCCAGCAAGAAAATATAAGCCAGCACAATGGCGAAAACGCCATAAACTTCCGGCGCCAGAAGTCGGGTCAGCACCACGGTCGAAACGAGCCGCAGGGCGACATTGGAGGCAAAGCGCAGGCCGGAAAGTTTTGCCGATGTCTTGATCTGGGAACGCAGGGTTCCGCTTTGCTGGCTCATGGGTCGATGTGCGCCACTTTCGAGGCCGCGCCAAAAAGAGGGCGCAGCGATACCTGAGATTTAGCATAAACCATAAAACAAACCTGCCTTACGCAGGGGCCTGATCTAATCGGAGGGGGTTAAAATGTCTACACTGTCGCTTATGGGCCAATTTTGAGCGCCAGCACACCGGCCGCACTCGTGAGAGCGTCCGACACCACATAGCGCAGCGGCACCGTGCCGGTGAAGCCCTCTGGCGGCGTATACTGCCACCGCCCCCCCTCAAAGCGCAGCTCACCGCGCAATGGCCCCCAGACAAAAGAAGAGATCAGCCCCTGCTGCGGCGCACCAAAATTTTCCGGCAACACAAAAGGCGCACCTGCGGGCACCGGAAGTTCG
This sequence comes from Pseudomonadota bacterium, assembly GCA_038525015.1. GTDB lineage: Bacteria > Pseudomonadota > Alphaproteobacteria > Rhodobacterales > Rhodobacteraceae > Tateyamaria. Next base: position 33,448 of record JBCBID010000023.1, read on the forward strand.
GCACTCTCGCGCACCTGCAAAGGGACGCGCCCCGGCTGGACAAAGACGCCTTGCGAGAGTGTGTTGAAAGAGCCGGCCGGCACCTCCTTGCGGCCCGCGGCCCGCACCATATAGAGCGCATCTGCGCCTGCGCCGTCATGGTCGGTGAACTCCAGCGCTGTCAGGGGCGCCTCACCGCTGACCAGAATAAAATCAAACGTACCGGCCTGTTGGCGGTAGACGCGGTAGCCAAGCGTATCGGCATCCTCTGAGGCCTCCCAGAAGAGCTGCACACCGCCCTCGCCCTCCTCCGGGACCACTGCCTGCACCAGACGCGGCGGCGATAGCGGAAAGGCGCGCAGCGTGGGGTCACCCAACAGGTTCACCCAGATCGGATTGCGCCAGAGATACTGCCCCGTGGGAAAGTAATCCATGCTCTGTAGGAAAGGCTCCTTAGCCACGCCGTTGTTGACCGTGCGCATATGCACATCACCAATCGTGCCGCCAAGCGCCATATGATGGAGCCACCAGGACGGCCGTGCTCCCCATCCCACCGCCAGCGTGTACCACGGCTGCGCCAAAAGTGCGGTCATCGGATTGAAGGCCCGGTCGATCTTTTGCTTGTGAGAGCCGAAATTGATCGCAAATACCGCTTTATTGGCAAAGTCGGCGGCATATTTCTTGCCCGCGTGATGGCCAAAATCAACACCCCAGAGCCAAGGGCGATCCTCACCCACATCATGATGCCCCCCCTTGGTGATCTGCGCCGCCCCTACGATATTGCGTAGCCCGTTGATCTCGCCAATCAGACCCAGGGCCTTGCCCCCGTAGGCCTCGCGCAGATCGCCCAACCGGCCATGCCGCCAATGGTGGTTCTTGTCAAAATAGCCGCGCAGCAGATGGATCTCGAGATCCGGATCATCGCCATTCACAGGCGAGAAATCGATCCGCCCCACCTGCATCTCGATAGCATCACTGGGCAGGCGCGTATCGAGAAGCTGCGCCTCGGATGTGATCCGCCAGCGTCCATCGACATCCCCATAAATAAGATCGGTCGCCAGAGGCGCCGCCCCGTGACCATCGGGGTTGCCATTGCCACTGCGCGCAAAGGGCACCCGCCCCACCAGAATAACCACATGCTTGCCAAAGGGATCCGCCTCAAAAGCGGTTTTCAGGGCCTGTTTGATGGTAAAGATCGCCTCGATATTGGCTTTGGCATCCTTGCTGTTATGGCGTGGGGCACCATAGCTGCGCACAGCCCAGCCATCCCCGACCAGATCACGCCGAAACCGCGCCAAATAGAGACTAATAGGCTCAAATACACTCTGATCGACGACCAGATGGACCGTACCACGTTTGTCAATTTCGGGCAGATCGCGCCCGGCAATCCAAAAACCCGCATCCACCACGCCTTGGGTGTCGCGCCGCAGCACCCGGTATTCATAGGCCCGTCCCGGGGCCGTGCTCTCGTCAAGGACGCGCATCGCCCCGGTACGGCTGATCTCTATGGGCTCCCAGGTGGCACCGCCTACCGCGCCAAGCGCCCGGCGGCTGATCTCCACAGGGCCGCGATGGGCCTGGCTCGTGTCCCGCCAGCTGAGCGCTACCGAGAGGCCATCCTCAGCGATCCAGCCATCGACGGGCAGATGCTTTTCACGAACGGTTTGCGCTGAAAGCGCAAGCGCGCTCAGACACAAGAGCGCAGCACTTGCGCATAACCATTGCCGGGCAAGCCGGAACATAGAGCTCCGGCGCGCCTGGGGCGTCATGATTCCGGGACGAACCGTTTCAGAGGCTCCTGGATCTCCAGCAGAACCTCCTGCAGGCGGGCTTCGGCCGCCGCCTCCCCTTCCTTGGGGTCAATCGCCGTGGTCAGACGGATCAGCGCCCCATCGGTACGGCCTGTGCGGATACCATCAACCATGAGCCAGTACTTGGCCGCGAAATCCCAAGCGATGCGGCGCTCTTTCTGCTGGAACCAGTAATAGACCATCATCTTGGCCTCACCCTTCTGGATGATAGCGCGGTTGATGCGGAACGGTACATCGGTGCCTACGACCTCGGTGATGTCGGTGCGCTCCAGCCAGGCGATCTCCCAGCCCGCGCCGGGCAGGCAGACCTCGGGGCTGTGCACGCCGCCCTGGCTCTGATCGTCATACCAAGCCGAGAAGAAACCCACCGTATCCCCGGTGCTGCGGTTTTGCAGGGTGATCTGGTGATAATCATCTGCCCCCAGCGTGGCGGCGACCTCGCGGCCCAGAATATGACGTGGCCCGGCCTGACGCCATTCTCCAAAAGAGCGCGGGAAGACCACGAAACTGTCACGTTGTGGGGCTTGTGCACCGCGTTCCGGCAAGGTCTGCAGCCCCCCGACAACGCCGAGCATCAGCACAGCAGAGGTAATCAGCGCCGCCGAGGGACGCACATATTGCAGACGCGCCACTTGTGGGCCCAGATCGCTTGTATCCAAATCCAGCGCCTCGGGCAGCGACATCCGCTTGGGATTCAGCATCAGCATCAGCCAGGCCAGCGCGAAGAGCAGAAGGATACAAGCCAAGAAGATCACCCATCCTTCAAAGAAATGGGTAAACCCTTCGAGCCATTCCACGCCATAATGCTGCACCACGACACCAGCCACCGCGATGCGCACCGAATTCATGAGAATGGCAATCGGCACCGCCGCCAGAAGCAGCACCGCCTTATGCCAAACCGGGCCGCGATAAAGCGTGGCGAAGATATAGGAGAAGCTCATGATCGGGAACATGTAGCGCAGGCCCGAACAGGCCTCAGCAACATGGAGCTTCAGGATCCCAAGATCGATAATATTGCCATCCAGAAAGACCGGCACATCCAGAAGGCGCAGGAACCACACCCCCAGCTCAGACGAGATAAACTGCAGATAGGTGGTGGTTTTGTAATAGATCAGACCCGGCAACGGCAGCATGTAGACCAGATGCACAACACCAGGCCAGAAATGCTTACCCGTGTCCCAGCCCCAGCTGACCAGAAGGATACCGCCAACCCACAGGATCAGCGCATAGGCCACGATATCCCCGATATTGGCTAGAATGCCGAGCGTGCCCATCACCAACGACAGCACGATCACAAACACCCCTGGCCAGCGATTGCGGCGGATATCGGGGTTGATCGGGAAATCCTTGAGCTGTTTGACAAACAAGAACGCCGACAGCACCGGGATCAGCGGCCCATGGCTGTATTCCGGCAGTTGCCAGGCCTCCAGCAGGGTGTTGATCCCGTCACCAAAAAATACGCCTGCGCCAATGATCGCCACCAGCAGCCAGAATATACCCCAGTTGGAGAAAGCCGCGAGAAGACCCGAGCCTGATTTGATCGACTTGGCCATAGACATCACTTGCACCCCTCACCCAATAATAAAATCGATTCTAATCAACTTCGTTTTATTGTCAGACTCCGGGTTTCAAATCCACTCTTGCCGAGGTTTCTAACAAAAAAATGATCCCGATTAGCCGAGTATAAGGCATGATCAGCATCCTACAAGGTGATTGTTTCTTAGAACGGTGTTTCCCTCAGGCCGCAAGCCAAAGACAACCGGGCGTCGCAGCTTGTGCCAAAGCACGAAACCTGAGAAGCCTGTCAAAAGCTGTGAAGGCGCGGGCAATACGGCCTCGACCTGCGGTTCAAAACTGGGTTTGGCAAAGGTTTCCGCTGTAGATGCTTTTTACGGAATTGATCTTTTGGGCCTTTTTCGCCGTGGTTGGGCTGGCCTATCTGGTGCTGCCGCATAAAGGGCAGAACCGGATGCTGCTGGTGGCCTCTTACGTGTTTTATGGCGCGTGGGACTGGCGCTTTCTAAGCCTCATTCTGCTCAGCACTGTGGTTGATTACTTTGTTGGCGCCGCGATGCACCGCGAGAGTGTGCAGGCGCGGCGCAAACGGCTGTTGTGGGTCTCGCTGGCCTGCAATCTCGGCATGCTGGCGATTTTCAAGTATCTGGGCTTCTTTGTAGAGAGTTTTCAGTCTCTATTAAGCTCTTTTGGCTACCAGGCCGATCCTTTCATGCTCTCCATCGTGTTGCCGGTGGGGATCTCCTTTTATACCTTCCAGACGCTCAGCTACACGATCGATATCTACCGCCGAGAGCTTGAACCCACCGAGGATTTCCTTGATTTCGCGCTCTTTGTGGCCTTCTTTCCCCAACTCGTGGCCGGGCCGATTGAACGTGCCAAAAACCTTCTGCCCAATATTGCCAAGCCGCGCGTGCTCAGCTGGGAAGATTTTGGGCGCGGCGCGGTGCTCTGTCTCATTGGGCTGATCAAGAAGGTCGTGATTGCCGATGCCATCGCGCCTTCGGTCGATGCGGTCTATAGCAGCCCCGATCCCACCCGGCTTGATATCCTTCTGGCCACCTGGCTCTTTGCCATCCAGATTTACTGTGATTTTTCCGGCTATACCGATATCGCCCGCGGCGTGGCGAAAATGCTGGGCTTTCGGCTCATGCGCAACTTTGCCCAACCCTATTTTGCCGCTGATCCACAGGAATTCTGGCGCCGCTGGCATATCTCGCTCTCCAGCTGGCTACGCGACTACCTCTATATTTCGCTTGGTGGCAATCGCGGCGGACCGGCCAAGACCTATCGCAATCTGATGGCCACGATGACACTTGGCGGCCTCTGGCACGGGGCGGCGTGGAATTTCGTGGCCTGGGGCGTCTATCAGGGCGCGCTTCTCGCTGTGCACCGGATGATCAGCGGGCGACATGGACGCTCGGGCGAGGGCGCGCGGCGCAGCCTTGGGGCGTGGCTCCTGCGCCTTGTGGCCATCACCACCTTCTTTCAGGTGGTCTGCTATGGCTGGCTTTTGTTCCGCGCCACATCTTTTACTCAGATCACAGAGTTCACCGGCCGGCTTGCTGGACTAATTGAAGCTCCCGCAGGCCTGAACATGCCTGTCCCACCAGCGCCAGCCTTGCTTGCACTGATAGGGCTTTTCTTCTGGGATATGCTCATCGAATGGTCCGGCAATGTCCGCTTCTATGCTGGCTGGCCTATGGTGATCCGCGCCAGCCTTTACGCCGGGATGATCTATCTTCTGGCCTTCGGGGCCACCACTACCACATCAGCGTTCATCTATTTCCAGTTTTAGGAGGTGATATGAAGAAAACACTTGCAATATCGACCCTAACATTGGTCTTTTTGGTGGTTTTAGACATTATGGTAGCCCTGACTTTGAGCTGGGCTGACCGTACGGGCAGATTAGGCTCGCTGGTCTGGTTTTTTGAGTATGGCCGCTCGGTGCCGGGGAAACTTGAGCGGTGGGAACAAAGGCCGGATTTAGCGGGCAATCTCTATAATGTCGGCTGGAGGCCAACCGCCGTGGCCACATCAAAAACAGCATTCGCTAATGAGCCTAAGGATATCGGACCGGTCATTCGCAGCTATGGTATGTCTTTTGTCCTCAACATCCGCAAACAAGCGGTGGAGATGCGCAAAGATCTGAAATGGGATACCCATGCCGGGCCAGCGGGACCGCCTAATTTTACGTATGCACTGTTTCATGATGACCGCGCCAATCGCCGCCCGGGCGACATAGCTATCTTTGGCATTCTGGCCTCCGGCGTATCAACCATGGCTGCGCTCTCCAACAGTACCAGGGTATTTGAACAGCCCGCACCGTTGACCTATCCTATTTACTGGCCCGAGGGTGAGGGGCTACGTAAGGTCGATCCTCTGGTTGAGAGCGTCGATGATCAGCGCGCCCTGCCCCAAGACCCCGAGGCTGCCGCCGCCTGGACAGCACAGCTGGCGCAGGAGGACGCGTTCTACTCTCCGATCACCTTTGGCATGAAATGGCTCGATATCTCGCCTTTTGCCCGTCTGGTGCGCCGTTCGCTCGCCAAATCCCATATAGAGACCCGGATCAACGATATCCTGACGGATGGCGCCTACCCCTATGAGGTGGTTCTACCACGCATGATCCGCGCCTTTGCCGAGACCGCTCGCGCTGATGGGCAGACCCCCGTTGTCATGCTGCTACAGACCCGAAACCAGCGCGACCCTGACCTTCTGGCGCTCGCCAAACCGGTGCTTGAGGCCCACGACATCCCCTATTTCGCCTCTGCCGAGCATTTTGATCCACGTGATCTCTCGGGCTTTGCCGCCGACGGGCATTATACGGCAGAGGTCGATCGGCTCTTTGCAGAAAAGCTTCTGGAAATACTGGGGCTCTAGGGGGTCTTACTTGCCGCCCTTGTTCACATGGGGAAATGACACCCATGGTTTTGAGACCCCGAAAAAATCGCACAGCTGGGTCCAGTCATCGCCATTCTCCCAGCAGATCACCAAAAGCTGGTCACGCGCGCCCTTTTGCTCAAAGAACTCGATGACCGAGGCGGTGTGCGCGTCATAGATCTTGAGATGTTCGGCCTCATGGCCATCGGGGCTCTCATAGCCATAGATGTTCTTGCGAATGTTGCGCGCGCCCTCATGGTTGATCCGTTTGGCGTGGCGGCTCAGACTGTTCAGCCAGACCTCCGGCGTCTTGCGCAGGGTCAGCACAAAAAGCGCCTCCTCGCCAAACCGCTCATAAAGCTCCTTGTAGATCAGCGGGATCGGCCAGTCCTCAAAGGAATCGTGGCCTTCGATCACCTTGAAGATGCTTTCCAGATCCCCATCAAAATAATACTGCGTCAGCCGGTGCACATCATAGAGGTGGCGAAACCCGAGCGTTCTGAAACAGGCGCCAAGGGTTGAGGTCCCGGTTTTGTTGAGCCCGATCCCAAAGACCTTCTTGCCCCCAATGGGAGAGCCGAAAAGCTTGTTGCGCAACGCCCCTTGCTTGCGGCTAACCTTTTGAAGAAGCTCTTGAAAATCTGCCATACCGCCCTCTTGTCCTACTCCGTCATACCATATCCAGCACGCCCCACCGAGACATAGGCCAAGAACCCCGCTCGCTTGGCATCGCGCGCTGAATAGATATTGCGCAGATCGGCCATGGCAGGGGTAGTCATGCGCTTGGCCAGCCGCTTCAGATCAAGCGCACGAAATTCGTTCCACTCGGTCAGGAGCACCAGCGCATCAGCATTTTGCGCCGCCTTATAGGCATCCTCGACCCAGCCTACCCCGGGCAAAAGCGCCTCGCCTTCCGCTCGCCCCTGCGGATCCACCACGCGCACCTTGGCGCCATTGCCTACAAGCGCAGGTACAATCGTCAAAGAGGCCGCCTCGCGCATGTCATCGGTGTTGGGCTTAAAGGTGACACCCAGAACCGCAATCGTCTTACCGTTCACCGAGCCACCACAGATATCAACCACCTTGTCGATCATCCGGCGTTTGACCTCGTCGTTGACCTTGATCACCGCCTCGGTGAGCTGCATCGGCATGGCGTGATCCTGCCCGATCCGAGCCAGCGCGTTGGTATCCTTGGGAAAGCACGAGCCCCCATAACCGGGGCCTGCATGCAGGAATTTGTTACCGATGCGCCCATCAAGCCCCATGCCCTTGGAAACCTGTTTGACATCGGCACCTGCCCGCTCACAGAGCGCTGCAATCTCGTTGATAAATGTGATCTTGGTGGCCAGAAACGCGTTGGCGGCGTATTTGATCATCTCGGCGCTTTCCAGATCGGTCACCATGATCGGAAAATCGCGCAGGTATAGCGGCCGGTAGATGTCTGACATCACCTCAGCCGCGCGCTCATTCTGCACGCCCACTACAACACGGTCAGGGCGCATAAAATCATCAATCGCCGCACCTTCGCGCAAGAATTCGGGGTTGGAGGCCACATCGAAATCAGCCTCCGGATTGGCCTTGGCCACGGCCTGTTTGACCTGCCGGTTGGTGCCCACAGGCACAGTCGATTTCGTCACGACCACGGTGTAGCTATTGATCGCCTGCCCGATCTCTTCGGCGGCGGCCATGACATAGCTCAGATCCGCATGCCCATCACCGCGCCGCGTCGGGGTGCCTACCGCGATAAAGACCGCCTCAGCGCCGCTCACAGCCGCCTTAAGATCGCCCGTAAAACTCAACCTGCCCGCCTCAACGTTCTTGGCCATGAGCTCTTCCAGCCCTGGCTCATATATCGGCACTTCACCGCGCTCGAGCATCTCGATCTTAGCGGGATCCTTGTCGACACAGACCACCTCATGGCCAAAATCGGAAAAACACACACCGGACACCAACCCGACATAACCAGTGCCAATCATCGCAATTTTCATAAGCCAGCCTTGGGTCAGATCGCTTTATCATCACATGCTCGGCTTGACCTGATCTGTCAATCAACTCGAACCCGATCAGCCCGGCAATGCGGCAATCCTGCCCGGTGATTTATAGAGGCAAATCTGGGCACGCAGTCCAAAAGAGGTAATTTCGCATGAGAAAAATTAATTTTTTCAATGGCTTACAAATATCTACCGCTGCGCGAGCCATTTCCGCAAATCCGCGACCAACCTGGCATCGACCCCGGGACCCGAAAGCGTCAACTGACCGCGTCCGGATTTGAGCGATATGCCAGGGGCAATTTCTGCTGTGGGCTTTGGCTTGGCCGCCGCCTTACCCCCACCGCGCAAGGCCGCATCAAGCACCTTGCGCTCAGCCTCTGGCGTTTCAGGGCAGGCGGCATTGATAGCACGGGTTAGCGCCTCAGCAAAGCTCGCATCGCTCTGTAGCCGCGCCACCAGGGCAAGCCCCACCTTTTCAGGGATCGCGGCGGGAAAGCGTAGCGCGTCATCGAGCGGGCCCACCAGATGTGTGAACGCCATGATCTTGGAGCGTTTGGGCGCACGCGCCGCTGAAAAGAGCCCCTGCACCGCCTCATGGACCGATGGGTAGACACCCCGCTCTGCGGCCTTCAGCGCGATGCGTGCGCGCTCATAAAAGCTCAGCGCGGCGCGGATCTCGTTTTCCTCCACCATCGCCTTATAGGCATCGCTTTGGCCCTGCGGGTCACGAATGAGCGCCTTTATGGTGGCAAAGCGCGCCTCGTCTGCGTCCTCAAATAGACCCTGTAAAACGGTAAAACGCCGCCAACCGGAGATCAGACCATAGCGCCCATTACCCAGATCAGCGACCTCAATCGGGGTCTGCTGGCCCCGTGCGCGAATACTGTCGGCCAAGGTGGCCATGTCATCATCGTCGAGCACAACACGGTCACGGACCAGGTAGCTGACATTGATCGCTTCAAGCGGCAGATCGAGCACCATACGCCCCTCCTGGCGCGCGGCCTGCAGCTCTCCAGTGACCTCCTCAAGGGCGGCCTGCGTGGCGGCATCGCGAGAGACATCGGCAATCGGTGGGCGGGAGCGTGTAGCGCTGGTCGAGACCTGTGGCGCAGGGGAGGGCGATTGCGTGATCACCGCAGGATTGAGACGTTTTCGTTTGGCCATTCCAGCCTCCTTCTATTCGCCCCGCCAGAACCCACAAATAGGCTCTAAACGCGCTATTTTAGGCAAAACAGACCCTAATAACGGTAAATAGAGTCTGAATTTCGCGTGCGAAACTCTCATTGCGCGGCAATCTCTTCGGCCGCCATCTCCTCTCGCCGCCAAATCCCGTAGAGCAACCGCTTAAATCCGGCATAGGTCTCATCGAATGTGGCCCGGCCGCGGGCGTAGGTGTCGCGGTTGAAATCGCGGTAATCGGCCTCGTAAATTCCGTTCACACTTTCACCTGCCTGACCTACGAGTGCGGTGAAATCCTGGCGGAATGGCGAAAGCGACTGACCCATATAGGCCTGCATCAGGCTTGCCATCTCGGTCTGCTGGGCCGCATCAAAGCGCGTGACCATGGCGCGCACCGCATCCCACTCAAAGGCCAGCTCTTCGCGCCCAAGGGCGCGGGCGGCCATGTTCTCTCCTTCCTCGATGGAAGAAAACGTGGCGTGCAGCATGTCAAAAAACCGCCCCGTGCTATCAAATTCCACAAAAGACGCGCCAACCGGCACCAAAAGGATATCGGCCGCCGATAGCCCGTTGATCGTCAGATAGCCCAGGGCAGGGGGTGTATCGAGAAAAACCAGGTCATAGTCTCCTAGCACCCCGTCGGCCTCCAGCGCGTCTCCCAGGGCATCCCAGAGCTTCCACGAGCGGGCATTCATCCGCCAGACCGGGATCTGGAACTCTGACCAGTAAAGGTTCAGCTGTGCACCAATGAGATCAATATTGGGCCAATGGGTCGATTGGATGATATCCGCGGCCTTGATGTCCATGGCATCGCTTAGCGTATCGTCAAAGGGCAGGGGGGGCTCACCGCGATCAAGGCGGCGTTGGTTTTCCACCCGCAGGTGGCTGCCATAATGGCGCGCAAGCAGCGGAAACACCGTCTGCCACTCATCCTCGACCTTTGCTCCGAAAATCGATGACATCGAGCCCTGGCTGTCGAGATCAACCACCAGCACCTTGTAGCCATCAAGGGCTGCACTCATCGCCAGATGGGCGCAAGTGGAGGTTTTCCCAACCCCGCCTTTGAAATTCGCCACGGCCACGATCTTGGCCGGCAGCCCTTTTGGCCGGTAGGGCAGGTATTCCTTGGATTTGGAGCCTTCCTGCCCGAAATGGGCGCGCAGACGCAGCACCTCATCAAGGGTGAACCACTTGGCGCCGCCTTCGGTTTCTGAAATCCCCTGTGGCAGATCCGGGTTTTGTCGTAGCACACGTCGGAAATGCGCGGGGGCTACCGGGATCAGATATTTGGTGATCTCCCAGGTCGAAAACCGCCGCAGGGCCCGCGTGCCGGTTTCATCCAGACCACGGCTTGCCAGATCAGCGCGCCCTCTTTCGCAAGCATCAGCGACAGAGCGAAGCCCGTCAGTGCCAACAGGTGCAGGCAGCTCTGCTTGCGCCTTGTCAGGTGAGATGTTGAAATATGGAGGAAGGGTATCCACTGCTCTGCCCTCGCCCTATGTAACGTGTTTTAGCTAACGTACCCAAAAAGGCAGCACATAGGAAGTAAATTGATACATCCCTATTCTTTTCTAAGCAAATAAAGGCTGATTCTATGGCGAGCTTAGGAGCAGTTGCGCATTTTGCGCGCGATTATTCTAGTTAATATGATGTTATTTAATAGTTACATGTGATTTGAGCTTTTGATTTGTCGCGTGATTTCAAATTGTTGAGATTGATTTTCCAATGATAACCGACTCTGAAACCACGCTAGTGCGACTCTGATCCCACGTCACGCCGACTCTGAAACCCCGACAGGACTCGACGGAGTTATCCACAGGCTCTAGAGTGAAGCGTAAATGAAACCCCGAAATTCCGGGCGCGGGGCCATGTGCGTAAAACGTGGTCATAACAGAGGCTGAGCAGAGCCATGGGGCAGACCCAAAGCGGGGGTATGGACCTCGCGCATCAGGGCGATTTTTTCGTCTGCGATTTTTTTGCAGCCGTGCCGAAGCACGATCTGGCGAGCATGGAGCATCCGCTGTTTTCGCTCTCCACCCGTCCGGATCGGCGTATCCTGCAATATGAGCATAATGGCGCAGAGGTGACGATCACCCCCTCGGTGAAGGGGCGTGCGACAATCTTTGATGCAGATATCCTGATCTTTTGCATCTCGCAGCTGATGGCGGCGCTCAATGCCGGGCGGCCAACCTCGCGCAAGCTGACGCTGACGGCGCACGATTTGTTGCTGGCCACCGGACGTGAGACCAGCGGCGATGGCTACCGGCGGCTGCGCGACGCTTTTGAGCGGCTTGCAGGCACGCGTATCACCACCAACATCACCACCGGAGAGGAAGAGACCACCACCGGCTTTGGTTTGATCGAGAGCTGGGAGATTGTCCGGCGTACCCGTGGCGGGCGCATGGTCTCGGTTGCTGTGACGCTTAGTGACTGGCTCTACCGGGCAGTGCTGGCCAAGTCGGTTTTGACCCTGAATAGAGACTATTTCAGCCTGAGAAAGCCCCTGGAGCGGCGGATCTATGAGTTGGCGCGCAAACATTGCGGGCGTCAGCCGGTCTGGCGGGTCTCGGTGGAGACGCTTCTGAAGAAGTCTGGCTCTGGCTCTCCGCGCCGCGTGTTTCGCGCCATGCTGCGCGAGATCATCCGCGAGGGGCGTCTGCCTGATTATGAGCTGACTGAGGAGGAGGGCGACATGATTGCTGTGCGCCCGCTGTCGATGGTCGAAGAGTTGCCTGAGCGGGGGCCCCAGCTCTCGCCTGCTGCCCTAGAGGAGGCAAGGCGGCTGGTGCCAGGGGCGGATGTCTATGCGCTGGAGGCCGACTGGCGCGCCCTGTGGGCTACGAGCGGGCGCCCGGCGCTGCGCAGCCCCGATAAGGCGTTTCTCGGATGGGTGAAAAAACGGCGGGCCTAATCCCGCCGATGATCAAGCGAAACATCGCTTAAAATCTAAACACCGATTGTTTCCATATTGAGATAAGTCTGTTTACTGATTCGGATCAGAGCAGTCTTGCGCCGGAATTTATGGCCGAAAAGGGCTATTTTAGCCATATTTTAAAGAAGTTTTAGCCACAGCTCCGCCATGTTTTGGCTTGTTTGCAAACACTGGTTAATGTAGTGTTAAACGTGTGGGTTTTTGTAAATGGGGAAGTAATCATGAAAACCAGTTTGCTCTCTGTCGCAGCCGCGGCAGGTATTTCTTTGGTAGCAGGTGCTGCCAGCGCTACAACTATTTCTGTTAGCGTTTTTGATATCAATACATTCAATCAAGCCGTGAGTGGTCCAAGTTTCGTTACAGAAGATTTTGAGAGCGGGTTTGCCGTTGGCGAGATCACCGGTAACGGTGGCAACGCTGGTGCAACACTTGATACAGTTGTCGGCACATTCTCGTCACTTGGCGGTGTCGGTTCAGGTTCCACATGTGCACTCAGCACAGGTGGGTCCAACGGTATTTGTGACACGCTGGCGATTTTCGACAGCTCTATCAACAGCCAGAACAACACTGTGCCTCTCGATGGTGAATATTCGCTGAACTCCAACGACACATTCGGCATCCAATGGGACGTCGGCACAGGTGATCTCTTCAACCGTGTTGTCTTTGGTATGAGCGACGCGACCGATCAGGGCGCTACTCTGACGATCACTGCAGACGATGGCACAACGTCAGTGTTTGAAGTCCTGAATCCAAACCTGGGTGACGGTAACGCACAGCTTGTTATCATCGACTTTGACGAGCTGATCGGCTCAGCAACCATCTCGCTGGAAAGCAGCATTGAAGATGATGGTTTCGCGATTGATGGTGTATCTGTTGGTGTTGTGCCTCTGCCAGCAGCAGGCCTCCTCTTGATTGGTGGTCTGGGTGTTCTTGGCGCAATGCGTCGTCGCCAGAAGTCGTAAGCGACACAAGACAAGCTTTTCAGCTTTGGAAGGGTCAGTCTTTGGACTGGCCCTTTCTTTTTTTTGCAGGGTTCAGCGCGTGTCGGCGGATCGGGGATCGATCAGAAGGGCCATGATCCAACCACTGACAAAGCCGCCCAGATGGGTTTGCCAGGCGATCTGGCCGCGCATCGCCCACCATAGTACCAGATTGAGCACCACCAGAAGCATTACCGCCTGCGCCACAGGCAAAAGCCCCTGGTGGCGCGTGAAACGATCCACATACATCCAGGCCAGCAACCCGCCTGCAAGCCCGAAAAGCGCGCCCGACGCCCCCACCATCGGCTGCAGGTTCGAGGCAAGCAGCGCATAGCCGGTGGCCCCGCCCAGAACCGCGCCGCCATAAAGCAGACAAAAGCCGCTTATTCCAACCCGGTCGAGCACCGCACAGCCCAGTGACCACAGCGTCACCATATTGACGATGAGATGCACTGGCCCGCCATGCAGAAAGCTATAGGTGAAGAACATCGCATAGGGCTGGCCCTGAAAATTTGATGGCCAGTCTTCAACCAACCCGGGCCAGAACCCGCCATATTCATAGGCAAGACGGCGCAGCCGGTCGGCCTCAAAGAGCCCCAGATCATCGGCGAGCAGAACCAATTCTATGCCGACACAGATCAGCATCAGGCCAATAAGCCAGGACTTGCCGGTTCTTACGGCCGCCATGACAGCGCCGTTCGCAGCCCTATAAATACTTCATTGTCGCTGCTATCCTCACCGCCAGCCTCGCGGCGCTGTGTATGAGCGACGCCCGCGACAAACGACCATCGGTTGGTCAGCTGCCGCGAATAGTCGATTTCATAGCGGATCCGCCGCGTATCGGCCAAGGTGCTGGCCTGCCGGTCGCTGTCGCTGAAGAGGATTGCAGCGCTTACCGAAGAGATATCGTTCAAAGCCTGATCCGCGGAAATATTGAAGGTGGTGTTGAGCGTCTCTTCCCCGGCGCTCGTGGTTGAAAAACTCTGGCTGAAATTAAACTGGAACCCGCCGCGCGCCAATGCCTGACGATAGCTCAGATTGTATAGCGGGTCAGTGCTGTCTGAAGCGCTGTTGACGCTTACACCGATCCCTGCGCTCAGCTGACCGCGGGGCAGGATCAGGGTGCGATTGACCTGAAATGTACTGCGCCGTCCGGTTTCTTCGAGCGCGGAATCAAGAATGGCACTGATTGTGCCATTGGGCCGTTCCGATGTCAGGCTTGCCCCAAAGGTCACGCCCTCGGACGTACCGGTTCTCGTGCCGTCCCGCGTGATCTCGCGATAGCCCAGATCAAATGCACCTGTCAGGCCTGGTGTGATCAGAACATCGACGCTGCCGATGAGATCGCGGGTTTCCACATCCAGCCCGCCCTCGTCACGATCGAGATCATTGATTGAGGTGGTCAGAAACCCGGTTGCGGTGCGTGACAGATCAAAGCGCAGTCGGACCGAGCCCTCGAAGCGCGTGCTGTCGATCACCTCGGAGGAGGTGGTATTGACAAAATTGGTCTCCGAATAGCCAAGGGACACAATCGCCCCAAAACGCGCCTCACGGCCAAATTCCAGGGCAAGCCCGGTGCTGAAATCTTCACGATCACCGGGGTCATCGACCAGCGTGGCCAGATCAAAATCGAGCACCGAGAGATCATCGACCTCAGTGCTGCGGAAGGAGGCATCAAAGCTGAGTTCGGTGTTGCGCGATCCAACCGAATACTCGAGCGCAACCCGTGGGTCTTCGAGATCAAACTCGAACCCCTCCGAGAGCCCTTTCTCGACCCCGCCTGAAATCACGAAGCTCAGGTCCTGAGTGCGGGTCCGCGAACGCAGTTGAAGCTCGAGATCAGAGCGCAGTGAGGTTTCGCTGTCCTCATCATCGTCATCATAGAAGAACTGTTCAGTATAGCTCAGATCGATCTGCAGCCCGCCACGTTCCGCATTTTGGGCAAAAGCAGCATGCGGACCTGCCAGACCCAGACCAGCAAGTGCTGCGGGTAAATATCGCCCCCAAACGCCCATGTGTTACTCGAACAGGCGTCGTTCTGGCACCACAATCACATCGCCGTCGCGCAGCTTGGGATCCGAGTCGAGGCTCGCGCCATTGCTCAGGGCCTTGTAGTTGAAGTTGATGATCTGTGGCCGACCGGATTTGTCGGTGCGGCGCAGCTGAATGCGTTTGGTGGCGGCAAAGCGGGTGAGCCCGCCGGATTGCGCCATCGCCTGAAGAAGCGTCGTGCCGGGCTCGACCTCTCTGAGGCCCGGCGTGTTGACCTCGCCCAGAAAATAGACGTCGATCGTGTCGTTCTCAATCGCGCTCAAAGGTTCGCGCTCTCTTGGATTGACGGCGACAAACACAGTCGGCGTAGCGGCAAAACTCGGAGCGATCGCTGAGGTGATCGAATTTTCAATCTGGGCCACGGTGCGTCCTGCGGCGCGCAGCGAGCCGGCAAATGGGAAGCTGAAGCGCCCGTCCGGCAGGACCACGACCGATCTGTTCAGGGTTGGATCCTCGAGCACTTCAATGGCGATGATATCGCCCGGGCGCAGCGTATATTCCGATTGCGCCGCAGCGACAGTGGCCAGACAGCTCAGCAGAACGGCTGCACCAAAACGTTTCAGGATAAACAGCATGTCCAATGCCTTTCTTTGACCTTAACCCTGCACTTGCCGCAGTTTGTGGACAAATCGGCGCAAAGGAAAGCGATAACCGAGGCTGAGCCTTAAATCTTTGCATTTTGTCGTCGCATCGCCACGCACGAAACGCACAGAGGCGCTAGTTCTTGGCCTCTGTATCGCTCTCTTGCAAGGCTGCAATTTGTGCCCGTGCGGTGTTGATCTGATCGCGCTGATCTGCAGGACCGGCGATCTCAACGGCGCGACGGAATTGTTCGAGCGCCTTCTCGGGCTGGTTCAGTGCCTGGTAAATAACGCCCAGATGATATTGCACAATCGGATCCTCGGGGAGGCCTTGGGCCGCCGATTGCAGATAGGGCAGGGCCTCTTCGCTGCTGCCGCGTCGATGCGCGATCCAGCCATAGGTATCTTGTAGCGCAGGGATTGGAGAATCCTTTAGGCGGCGGGCGATTTTCCAGGCCCGCTCAAGGCTTTCTAGATCGCTGCGATAGGTGGTGATCAGACTGGCAAGGTTATTGGCCACAACAATCGAGTTCGAGTTGCGCTCATAGAGTGTTTCATAGACAGCGATTGCTTCTTCGAACTCTCCGTCGCGTTCCAACAAGGAGGCCTGAGCCCATAACAGGTTGGCGTCGTCGGGCAACAGGGCGAGGCCTTCACGGATCAGTGCTGCGGCTTTTTCCGGTTGACCGCGCCGGGCCTTGATGCGTGACATCTCAAGCCAAAGCTGCGCCCGCTCCGGATTGCTCGCCAAAAGGGAGGTGTAAATCTCTTCGGCCTCATCAAGATTGCCATTGGCCGAGGCGACAACAGCCGTCATGGTCTGGAGGGCTTCATTTTCTGGGTCGCGCGTCATTAATTCGCGCGCCAGCTCAAGCGCACCGACGGCATCATTGGTGGCCAGGCGCGCGCGTACCAGTGCCACCTTAGAGTTCAGCGACGCATCGGCAGATTGTGCGATTTCTTCGAGAAAGGCCATCGCCTCTTGAGGGCCGCTCTGCTGATTGATGATTTCGGCTTCAATCCCGTTGGCGGCCTGTTGGGCGCGCTCATCATCTTCAAGTGCGCGCAACGAGCGCACCACCTGTTCAGCCCGTGCCAGATCATCCATCCGCAAATAAAGCTGGCCTGCTAAGGTCAGCAATTCGGTGTTTTGCGGATCGAGCCGCAACGCTGGAAGCAGCACGTCTTCTGCCGGTAGAAAATCGCCTTCTCCGATCAGAACCCGCGCATAGCGTAAAGTCTCTTCTGGTGCGTTACCCGAGGCATCCACAGCCAAAGCCAGAAAATCGCGCGAAAGCTGCTCTTGTCCAGAGCGCTGATAGGCGCGGGCCATCAAGGTCATCGCCTCGACATCCTCGCTTTCCTTGTCGAGCGCAATACGCAGCCCGGCGATAGCGCGTTCGGTTTCATCAGCATCGATCAGCCAATTCGCCTGCATTTTGAGCGCATTCACGTTTTCGGGATCTTCATTTAGCACTTCCTCGACACGCACCCGCGCACCGACCTGATTACCCGTGGCCAATAGCATGCGCGAGAGCGAGATTTTTGCCTCACGGGTCAGATCGTTTGGCTCTGTTGTCTCCAGAATATTTTCGAGGTCTGAAATCGCCTTATCGCGTTGACCGGTCTGAAAATCCATCGATGCGGCCAAGATCTTAAAGCGCAACTCGTCTGGGAAATCGGCAATTGCGGCGGTCACTTCGGCGCGGCCAGCTTCGGCGCTTTGCACCTCGGTCAGAAAGCGGATCAGGTCAACACGCGGACCAATCTCACCGTCTTCGGCCTTGGCCACGAGCTCACGCAAAAAGGCCTCTGCCTTGTCGTTCTGCTGGCGGGCCAGATAAAAGCGGATCAGCGTGGATTTATGCGTGGTTTCGTCAGGGAAGCGGTTGACCATCTCCTTGAGCTGCGCCTCCAGTCCATCGAAATCCTGCAACTGCGCGAGAACATTCATCCGTTGACGCCAATAGCGCTGCTCGTCAGGGACAAGCTCGATCAGCGCATCAAGCGACGTGATAGCCTCCCGCAACTCGCCCTCCCGCACCTGATTATCGGTGATAATCGAGCGCAGCATGGTGCTCTTGGGTTGTCCTTCCAGCAGGCTTACCGCCTCCCGGGCCTGTTCGCGCATGCCTGCGGCGTCATCATCCAGAGCGGCCGTGCGATACGCGCGTGTCACTGTTAATGCCTTGACCCGCGGGTCGCCCGCGTCGAGCTCTTCGGCGGTTTGACCATGACGTTCGAGCTCGTCCCAGGAGCTGAAGTCAAAGGCCAGCTTACTGAGGATGATGCGGGTGTCCAGATCATCGGGGAACTGCTCGGCCAGTCGCAGATACTGCCCGTAGGCGGCGCGAGGATTTTCTTTTTCCTTCAGCAATATATCGGCCAAACTCTGGCGTGCTTCGCGGTGACTTTCATCAAGTTTGAAGACATTGCGGAACTCGATAATAGCACGGTCAAAATCGCCTTCGGCGGCAAGGGCTATGCCACTTTGGTAGTGCTCATCCGCACGTTCTTCGACGGATTTACATCCAGCAACTGCCAGAGCTGCTAAAAGGACTAGAATTCCGGGACGAGAAAACATGAATATACCCATAGATTTTAAACCAGTTTTGCCGAAGTCTAGAAGACGCAATAAATTTAGGCCAGAGCCAGAATTTCCTGTGTTGAAATTGAGGTTCTGTTTCCGATCACATTAATGTTGACCAGAATAACAAAACACTGTGCCGTATCGGCACAGTGCAATACTCAAAGTGTAAGCTTAGTAACCGGTGCCGCGCAGAACCACGCGTACGGTTTTGGCCAGAACCCAGATGTCTGTTCTCAGCGACAGAATTTTGTCGTAACTGTCATCATATTTCACCCGACCTTCGAACGTGCAGTCATTGCGTTCTGCAACTTGCCAAAGACCTGTGATACCTGGAGCCATACGGTAATAAGATGTGCCAGCATACTCATCGCGCTGGCACGGCATCATTGGGCGCGGGCCAACAAGCGACATGGTGCCGTTAAGCACATTCCAAAGCTGGGGAAGCTCATCCATGGAGGATTTGCGTAGAATACGGCCGACCCAAGTGATGCGCGGGTCGTTCTTCAGCTTTTGATTAGCGTCCCATTCCATCTTCGCGATAGGATTTTCATCCAGATAGGTCTTTAGCAAAGCATCGGCGTTTTTCACCATGGTACGCATTTTCCACATGCGGAATTCTTTGCCCCCACGGCCTATACGCTTTTGTGAATAAAACGGGTTGTGACCATCAAGCGCAATAAGGGCTGCCATTACAGCAACAAGCGGGACGACGATTGGCAAAACCGACACGGTCAAAAGGATATCCAAACCACGTTTGAAGATATCACGATAAACGCAATGTTTTGGTGCGGTTTCTTCTTTCTGGAATGATGGTTGATGAACAGATACCTCTGTCTCAACCGGAGAAAACTGAAATGTCATAGCAGCACTACCGAAAAGTCGGTCCCCAACACTAAATTTACGCGGAAGAGCTGCCCAGGAAGAACCACTGCAACCCCGCCAATTACCCATTACGCCTTCCAGCACAGTTTTAATAACATTTTAGGGATTGCAGATCAAAGCCCATCTGCGGCACTGCAGCGATTTTTCGGCAAATTTGATCGAAATGCCCGGTATTACTGCACAAGTTTTGCAAACTTTGTTGCAAAAATGTGAATAACTATGGGGAAAGGCGCAAATTGTTTCTTGTTTGGAAATAGTTACGCGATTCGTGTCTCTGCTCCCCTGCCTTATTGGTTTATATCGTGTCTTAGGATGCAACCTGTGCTCTGAATTGTCAGAGTCCTACGATGGCCCGGTCTGTGCCTTGAATTTCGCCTAATTTCGACCTACGGGTCGTGTTAGGTAGGGTAATATGCGCAGTGAGCCCTTGTCTTACTTTGCGCGGGAAACAAAAGTTAGGTTAAACAAGGGTCTCCATAGATGGCCGTGGATCTCTATTCAGCGCATTTTGGCTTTCGGGAGCGTCCTTTTTCGCTATCACCCGACCCGGCTTTCTTGTTCTGGTCTCAAGCCCATTCGCGGGCCTTTGCCGTGCTGGAATACGGGCTTGCGACCAAAGCCCCGCTGACGGTTGTCACAGGTGAAGTAGGCACCGGTAAAACGACCCTGATTCAGGCGCTGTTGCGCAAAATTGGCCAGGACATGTCGCTTGGGCTGATTTCCAATGCGCAGGGGGATCGAGGCGATCTTCTGCGATGGGTGCTCAATGCGCTTGATGTGCCTTTGCCGGAGCATACGGATTATGTCTCGCTATTTCAGTGTTTCCAGAATTTCGTGGTCGAGGAATATGCCGCCGGGCGCCATGTGGTGCTGATCATCGATGAGGCGCAAAATCTGGGTGCTGATATGCTCGAAGAGCTTCGCATGCTGACCAATATAAATTCAGGCCAGGATGAGCTTTTGCAGATCATTCTGGCCGGTCAGCCCGAGTTGCGCGATCTGATTACGCGACCTGCGTTGCGCCAATTTGCCCAGCGGGTGACCGCAACCTGCCATATCTATCCCTTCGACCTGCGTAATACGCGGGCTTATATAACACATAGGTTACAACAGGCAGGGGGCACCGGCTCAGAGTTCACCCTTGCGGCTATTCGCGCTATATTTGAAGAAACGGGCGGCATTCCGCGAATGATCAATAAGGTGTGTGATCTCGCGCTGGTCTATGCGGCGGCAGCGGAAAAACAGAAGGTGGGGCTCGATAGCCTGCGCGAATTACTGCGTGACGGTCTGGTGTTGAGCCCATCGAAAACGCCATTATTTTTGACCAACCGGGTCGAGGATCCGGGCGGTATGTAACGGGGCTTTGTGCGATGAATCTTGATCTGGCATTTTATTGGAAACTCTTCTGCCGTCGCCTGCCGGTGATGACGGTGTTCTTGCTTGGCTGTGCGACTATTGGCGTGATCACCGCGTTGAAACTGCCCGAGACCTGGTCGGCGGAGGCGCGACTGCTTGTAGAGGCACCGCAGATCCCCGACGAGATGGTGGCCGCGACCGTGCAGACCGATGCCGAAGAACAGCTCGACATTATTCAGCAGAAACTGATGACGCGCGCCAATCTGATCGATATCGCTAACCGGTTCGATGTCTTTGCCGATATCCGCTCGATGGAACCTGACAGCGTGGTCAAGGCGATGCGGGAAGCGACCTCGATCCGCCGCAGCGCCGGGCGCAATCAGGCGACCCTGATGCGTATCAGCTTCAAATCCCGCTCAGGCCGGATCGCAGCCAATGTGGTTAATGAATATGTCACACTGGTGCTGGAGGAAAATGCTCAGTTTCGAGAATCGCGGGCTGAGAATACGCTGACCTTCTTTGAACAAGAGGTTGAGCGGCTAGGCCAGGATCTGGATCGCCAGAGTACTCAGATTGCGATTTTCAAATCTGATAACGTGAATGCTCTGCCAGAAGATCAGAATTACCGTCTGGGTCGTCAGGCCCTTCTACAGGAGCGTTTGTCGCGCACCGAGCGCGACCAGAATGCGGCCCTGCTTCAACGCAAGGAAATGTTGCGTCTGTTCCAGACCACTGGCGCAATCGGTGCATCCACTCAGGTGCCGCAAACGGCAGAGCAACAACAACTTGTCGTAGCGCAGGCCGAGCTTGACCAGGCGCTGACGCTCTATTCGGAAAGCCATCCACGGGTGATCCGGTTGCGCGCCCGTGTCGAGCGCCTTGAGGCGGTTGTGACTGCACTGGTCTCGAGCACGACAGGCGGGGCAGGTGATGCCGGCACGCTGTCGCCCCAGCAGGCGATCATGGAATCGACATTGGCTGAAATAGACGCGCGGCTGCAATATTTGCAATCAGATGCCGATGCGACACGCGGCGAGCTTGATGAGCTGCAGGACGCGATTTCACGCAGTTCGGCCAACAGTATCGAGCTGGCCTCATTGGAGCGCGACTATCAGAACATTCAGGCTCGTTATAATGCAGCTGTCGGCAACCTAAACACCGCGCAAATGAGCGATCGGCGCGAGAAGACCGCGCGCGGCCAGCGTATTTCGGTGATTGAAAATGCTACTATCCCACAGATTCCCACCGGACCCAACCGGCCACGCATTGCAATCATGGGGGCAGCGTTTGGGGTCATGCTGGCGGGGGCTTATTTCCTGCTTTTGGAGCTTCTCAACCGATCGGTACGCCGTCCGGCAGAGCTTGTAGGTCGGTTCAACGTCACGCCAATCACGATCATTCCCTATATGGAGAGCCGGTCAGAGCGGATGTTGCGCCGAAGTGGAATTTTGGCAGCGACGTTGATCGTGGCCATAGGTGTGCCACTGGCGCTTTGGTATGTGGATACAAATTACATTCCGCTTGAGCTGGTCGTGCAGCGCGGGCTTGAGAGATTGGGTCTCGGTTAAGGAGCGGGTTTAATGGAAAAACTACAGGCGGCTCTAGACAAGGCGCGCCGGGAGCGCGGGGCCAATATTGCTGAGCAGGCCTCTGTCATCGAGCAGCCTGGTCGACCAGGCGGCAAACCCATGCGTAAGGCCAATGGGCTCTGGCAGGATTTTGATACGTTTACCGTGCCGAACAAGGTGCTGGAACATTACCGTGTGGTGACCCAATCGGCCGGGCCCTCGGCGGCGCCCTTTGACATTTTGCGCACCAAGATCCTGGTGCAGATGCGCCAGAATGGATGGAAGCGGTTGGCGATCACCTCGCCGATGCCGCAATCGGGCAAGAGCACGACCGCATGCAATCTCGCGCTTGGTCTGGGGCGCCAGCCAGAGCTGCGCTCGATCCTTCTGGATCTCGATCTGCGCAGCCCCTCGGTGAATACCTATTTCGACACCCAACCCAAATACGGCATCGGAGAGATGCTGCGCGGCGAGGTGGATTTTTCCCAACAGGCCTTGCGCATCGGGGACAATGTGGCGGTCTCGATGGCCCAGAAGGCCGAAAAGGACCCCTCACAGTTGTTGTTATCGGAAGAGACTGCCGCTGTGCTCGATGCGATCGAGGCGGATTACAATCCGGACCTGATGATCTTTGATCTGCCCTCAGTGCTGGTCAATGACGACACCCGGGCCTTTTTGAGCAAGGTCGACTGCGCGCTGATCGTGATCCGCGCCAATGTCACGCGCTATACCCAGTTTGACACCTGCGAGCGCGAGATCGCCGAGCAGACCAACGTGCTTGGCGTGGTGCTCAACGCCTATAGCAGCGCCAGTTCTAAGAAATACAACAACTGATCGTGCCAATTGCTATAGCGGCGCGCAGACCTGTCAGAGCAGATCTTCGGACTCAGGCTCTTGCAGGGAGGCCTCGTCGTCCTCCAGTTCATCGGCAAGAACGATCTGGCCGTCTGTGACGGTTGCAAAAAGCTCTGCCACATCTGAGGTTGGGTCATTCTCACCATCCAGGTCAAGCACGCCGTTGAAGTCGATATCGTTGCGGAAGAAGCCGGTATCAGAACCGAGATGTGCATTATCATTCACAAAGACGGGGTGCTGTTCGACATAGATGTCGCCCGTCACTCGATCAGAGAAGTAGATATCGAGAACAAAGTAATCTTGCCCATTACTGGTCGTGTAATATCCCTTCTCCTGCAGAACATTGCGTACATCATCAGCCGATAGTGAATACCGTTCGGCTTCCGTGGGGAAATCAACCGTGCCAAGCGTGTCGGATTTGACACCAGCGATTTCAACGACCCGGCCTCCCGGTGTGAGCGTGGGGTGGTCGTGGTTATAGGTCAGCGGCCCGTCCAGCTCGATATCGGGTGCTAGGTTGGGCAGATCTTCATACTGCAGAATACTATCCAGCGTTGGATCGTAATTCCTGAGGTCTTCATTGACATTGGTGAAGACAGTGTTGATGATGGTAAAGTCGTGATCTTCGTCGCTTAGCCTGTCGACGGTGAAGTTCTTTTCCAGATCAATGCCGGTTGTGAAGCCTTCGAAGGTGGAATCGACAATCGTGATGTCCAGCGTGTTCGTCCCAAAATTAATCCCAAAGCCATGGTCTGTGCGCAGATCAGAGCTGTCGCGCGCCGTGATATCAAAATCCTGCAGGATATAGTGGCCTGTATAAGAGAGATCGGCCCCATCGCGCACGCTCCAGGCCGTAAAATCTTCGAGCACTGTATAGACGTCGTGGTTCTGTGCAAAACTCGCCTTGAGCACGTAAAGACCGGTTTGTGAGGCAAAAGTTTCATTGCCGTTGAAACCGGTGATCGGGTGCTCGTCAGGGCGAATGGACTCATTGTAGTGAAAAGCACCTGCAAGCTCGGATGTGTTAGAATCAACCGGGATATTGCCGGTGTCACCATTCTCGCCACGGTGGAAGTAGACAAAGCCGTTATGTACGCTGGCAGCGATGTTGTCGGAGGATTCCACTTGACGGCCCTGGAACCAGAACCCATCGCCACTGCGGCCGAAGTCAAACAGATCTATGCGGTCCACGCCAGCATTGGCGCCTTTGGGATCAGCCCAGGAGACACCTTGAGCGAAGATTGCGATATTGTCGTTCCATGCGCCGGTCTCATTGCCGCTTTCAGCGACATAGCCTGCACCAAACGTGTCATAGCTGGCGTTGTTTTCCAGAATGGCGTGGCTGTCATGATGGACAAAACCCCAACCTGGTGACCCATAAACCGCATTACCTTCGACAATGGCCGGGTTGTCCTGATCGGCTGTGCCGGTACGGTGCAGGTGCAAGGAATAGCGCCCTTGCAGGTTGGTATCGGAATTAACCTCGCTCACATCATCAAGCGCAAAGGCATCCTGGGATTTGTCAGTTCGGCCCAATTCGTCGAAGGCGGCAAAGCGTACTTCGACATCATTGTTGTGCATGAACATGACATGGCCACGTTCGAACACTTCGGCGGTGTCGGCATCCTGCGTCTCAAACGTGACATTGCGCGAATAGTTGGCCACTGAAGTTTTCAAATCGTCGCGCGGCGTGTCGTGATCATATTCTAGAGGCTTTTCAAAGTGGATCCGACCATCTTCGTCGATCTGGGTGATCACACGTTCTTCATCCTGCGGCGGCTCATAGCCGAAGCGAGCCTGCTCCTGATAATAGCCCTCATAGCGGGTGCCTGCGATCACGATCGTGTCGCCCACCTGCCAGCCTTCTGGGACAGTTTCAAACTGGATCGAGGTATCCCCGGCGAGCGGGTCTTCACTGACCTTTTCGTGGGAATCCTTCTCATGGCCGTGAATCTCGACCTTGCCATGACTAATCAGACCACGGCTGATCAGTGTCGGATCCCAATCGGTATTGATCGGGCCGTTATTGGCAAAGACAATGTTGACGTCCACATCATCTTGAATCGGCTCTTCTTCGGTGCCGATCGTCAGTGACCCGGAGGGCGCGACCACGAATGTATCCACGATCAGCGTGGAATTGGTATCGGTGGCGAAATCGAGCGCGCCATCGACGCGTAATGTGAAGAGCTCGGCGTCGCTATCACCGCTATAGGTCAGCTTGATGCCTTCGGGGATCAACGCTTTGGCATCATCGCCTGGGATTTCCCCATTGAGCCAGTTATCGGGATCGTTCCAGTCGCCGCTGCCAATAGCAATATGGGTGGCCTCACCGCGCGGGACCAGATCAAGAACAGCGCCATGCTCGGCGTGCATCCCGGCGTGATCCGCATGAAAACTGCCATCCTCGGGGCTAT
>JBCBID010000024.1:0-57971 GCA_038525015.1 Pseudomonadota bacterium
CAGCACACCCGCACCTCGCCGAAGCAGTCGCCATCGCACGCCGCCCCGGCACCTTCGCAAAAGTCATAAATTGCGCCAACGGTACCGTCACACAAACACTCAATGCACCAAAAAATCGACACTTCTATGGACACGCGGCGTTCTCGTCCAACGGTGCGCTGCTATTCACCCCCGAAAATGACATCGCCACAGGCCGAGGTTGGATCGGCGTCTGGGACCGCAGCGCGGGCTACAAACGCTTGGACAGCTTTACTTCTGCAGGCATCGGCCCTCACGAAATCCTGCGCCTCCCAAACGGCCTCTTGGCTGTCGCCAACGGGGGTATCCGCACCCACCCCGCCACCGGTCGCGAAAAGCTGAACCTCGACACGATGCGCCCAAACCTCGCGCTGTTCGATTCCGACGGTGAGCTTTCTGATCTCGCCGAGGTGCCGCCGACCACACATCACAACTCGCTCCGGCATATCGCGGCAGCCCCCAACGGCACCATCGTGTGCGGCTTTCAATGGCAAGGCGATCCGTACGACGCGCCGTCAATCGTGGCTCTCTACAAGGGAAATGGTGTCTTGTTGCCCGCGCAGATGGATGACGGCGTGTTGCATGGGCTCGACGGTTACATCGGCAGTGTTTGTGCCTTCGGACCGGGAGAGTATGCAGCCTCCGCCCCACGCGGAAACATGACCTTCCAATTCGATGGGACAGGTAAGCACATCGGTACGCACCCTGCCACGGATGTCTGTGGCCTGTGCGCTTCACCAAAAGGCAATTGCCTTGTCACCGATGGTACGGGCCGTGTGCACGCGCTCGCAGACGGCGACCTCGCCCATCTTGCCACGCACATGCTTGCCTTCGATAACCACCTTGTGGCCCTCACCACCTGAAACGACGGCATATGTATATCGCCATGAACCGCTTCACCGTCGTGCGCGATAAAACCCGGGCGTTCGAAGTGCTCTGGCAAGCGCGCGACAGCCACCTCAAAGACATGGCAGGTCCCGTTCAGTTTCAGATGCCCAAAGAGCTCGAGGCGAAAGGCGGCATCCGGTTGAATGCGTCACATAGTGTCTTGGCATCCAAAGAGGCCTGTCGCGCCTGGCCCCGGTTCGACTCCTTCCGTGTAGCCCACAAGAACGTAGGCAGCACTGCCAAACACCGCGAGGTGGCGCCGACATTTGACAGTTTCTCGGTTACTCCGGACATCGCCGCAGAATAAAGCCTAATTGCACGCGCCCGCGTCTCGCTGCTCTGCACAGCGTTAAACTGGATCATCCGCAACGCCGGCGCCAGCGGGCACACGCGGCGTATCCAAGGGCGGCATAATAGCTTCGGCAAAGAGAACGCCTGCCAATAACATGAGCATCGTTGCGCAATACTTGATGATATCATGTCATCCCGACCCTGCGTTTTCTTATAGAGGCGCGTCGGTCATCGCCTTGGGTCGGCATCTTGACGTATTGCTGACCCTGGGCTGTGGCGGCGAAAAAGGAGCCGCGCGCTGCATCGTTTGAATGGCAGCCCGGTCAAGTTCTGTTGAGCCGGAACTGCGCCGAATTTCGACCAACCCGGGCCACCATTGGTATAGATGCGGAGTGTTACCCCGGCGGTGCTCCAACATCTTTGATCCCATGGAGTCCCACGCGCTGAATTCGGCGCATCACTTTGCCTAGATATTCGAGACAGCGGCATCTTTTTAACCGACTGGTTGCTGATTGCCTGTCGCCTGCACAGCGGTTGACATTAAAGCGGCGCCGGCCGCCTGCCCGGCCCGCGCGTTGGCCTGCCCTTAACTGCCGTGAATACGAATAACCCCGGCGCGGGATCAGCGCGTGTAGCCTGCCGCGGAACGGTGCCCGCGTTATCGGACCTATAGCGCTTTTCAAACGCACGGCTCAGCACCTTCGGCCGTGCCGACTATATTAAGTGCAGCTGCCCCGGGGCCGAGCAAGTCAGCTGCTCCGAAGGGGTGATAAGCGCTCGCAGCTTGGTTCTTATTGGTGGCGTGTAGACCAAGGGTGCGATTTGCGGAAACTGTCTCTTCTGGTGGTATTTTGGGTCACTGTAGCTGGCCGCGACTTGACCATCGCAATGGGTCGTATGACACAACAGGCTGGCTATGGCTCAGGCTGCGCATTCGACATGCCCATAGTTGCTGACAGGCCGAGTGACGCGGCAAACACCTCCATTCTTTTGGCTTGAGTAATCTTTTTGAGAGCCTGTGTAGTTGTCGTCTCAGCCAGCGGTTGCTTTGCCGTAGGTGTCAAGTTGCGCGCGCTCAGTTTCTGTAGTTGGTTCAACGTCCGTGACCGTATCTTCTGGTGCGGCTGCTTCTGTGACGTCTTCCACTCGAAACGGCATCGCAACATCGTCGGTCTGCACTAAGGTCATCGTCCTTTCGGCCAGATCGGCGGCTGGCGGCGCACGATCCACACGTCGATCCCTTCGGCTGGGCCCTGACCGCCCATACAAAACCCCGGGTAGTGGGGCAGTTTGAAATTCGACAGTTTGCGCCCTCGCGCGCGCAGCTATCTTATCTGCACAACAGACAAACCCAAAAGACCCAGAGAGCCCAACCAGCTTGCAAAGTTCATTATGGACACGGCTACGGGCGAAACGCCGCCGCCTTAAAAGGAAACCGATGCGCAACGTAAGGGCGGATTGAAGGGCGGCCTAGCAGAGCTGCCCCAAATAACCTCCTGATCGCTCCAAAACCACGGGTGCCGTTGCTCGGTCATTGACAGACGCTGCCACAGCTGAACGTAGCGCCTGATGCCTCCCGAAATGCGCCAACGCAAATTGTTGTAGCTTTTAGAGAACCACAGCCAGGGTCAAAAGTGGCCCGCCTAAATCGCAAACAGCCACAAGCTGGCCCCAACCATATCCATCATCATTCCACCTCGATATCCATGCGGCTCGTCGACGCCAACCCCTGCCTGCAGGCCCGGCCTCCAACGCGGCCGCGACACAGGTGTGCTGATCGTTGAGCAGCACTCGTGCCGACCCGACACACATCAGGTGCACCATCGCAAAGCGACGCCCCCTCGACGTCTCACGGGAAATGCGCCAAAATCGAACAAGGTCAGACGATCACCGGTCCATCTGTATCGAAAAGCGCGGTTTCGAACACCAGTTTGTCGAGGACTTCAGCTTGCTCGCTCGACACTAAGAAAGTCAGCGTGCAACTCCCCTCGCGTGTGGTGTTCAACTCAATTGCAATCTTACCGATCAGCTCGACCTGTTCCGAAAGTCCATCGATCAGCATCGCGACCAGAACTAGAGGCAAAAGGCGCGAGCACTCCTTCCCCGTTTTTTGCTCCCATTGCAGATGCCATTGGGCCTGCCTGGCTGCGGATGGGGAACTCTGTTGCAGTTAAAAAGATGTGAATCAACTGACTATCGCCGATTGCGTCACACCACCCCGATCCCCAGCAGTGCTGAATCTCTGCTCCTGAGCCACTTGGACAAACACCCGAAAGATGTTCAGGCCCGAGAGACGCCACATTGTCCATTTCCAAAATGAATGGATATCTTGATTTTCTCTCTTTTGGCGGAGCATAACGCATGCAAGTCTACCGGTGTGGCATTCCTTAAAAGCGAATGCTGATGACCCCAGAACAGGTAACATCGTGTATGGCCCAACTCTATCCATTCACTGATTTGATCGGCGCTGAGACCGTGCCGCCACACCGTATGGCATCCGCCAATGGCATTCGGGTGAGCGATGCAGATGGGATCGAATACATTGATGCTGTATCGGCGCTGTGGTGCTGTCCGCTCGGGCTGACGAATGAGCGGATTGCAGAACGTGCAGCTGCTCAGATGAAAGCGCTTGGATACTACCACAGTTTTCTCGGGCGCACCCATAGCCCCGCCGAGGACCTTGCGGCACGTTTGGTGCAGAAGCTGCCCCACGGGCTGAACCATGTTCTGTTCGGCACAGCCGGCTCAGAAGCCGTCGACACAGCAGTCAAGATCAGCAACTACTATCAAAACGCCCGCGGCAAGACCGACAAGAAACGTGTGATCGCGCGCGAGGCTGCCTATCATGGCTCTGGCAGCATGAGCGCCGCCCTGACCGCAATGTCGGCCACTCATGACGGCTTCGACGTGCCAGATGACATGGTTTTGCGCACGGGCCGCCCACATTACCTGCGTGATGCTCATCCCGGAGAAAGCGAGGTCGACTTTTCCAAGCGCCGCGCCGCCGAACTGAATGCTCTGATCCTCAGGGAAGGCGCGGACACCATCGGTGCATTTATTGGAGAACCAGCCATCGGGTCGGGCGGCGTCATCTTACCCCCAGACGGCTACTGGGCTGAAATCCAAGAGGTGCTGGCGCGCCACGATGTCCTATTAATCGCTGATGAAATCATTACAGGGTTCGGACGGACCGGGGAGTGGTTTGCGTGCGAAACCTACGGCATTGAACCGGATATGATGACTATGGCAAAGCAATTGACCGGAGGCCTGTTTCCACTGTCTGCCGTAGCCATGACGGATGACGTGCGCGACACGGTTGCGAAACTCGCCGAGACCTACGAGGTCTTCGGCCATGGTGTCACCTACGGCGGGCACCCTGTCGGGGCCGCAATTGCGATGGAGTGCCTCGATATATACGAAGAGATGGATCTGCCTGCGCATGTCAGACGACTGGGCGCGCTCATTTCGACTTGGCTTGAGTCGCTTAGTCAATTGCCCGGTGTTCTGGATGTGCGCATTGATGGTATGCTTGCGGCGGTTGAGTTTGACACCATACACGCAGACGGAATTAATCTTTGCCGCCGTGTTTCACACGCTGCCGAGGCTCGCAGGGTTTTCTTTCGAGTGATAGGCGATGTGCTGGCAATCGCGCCACCTTATGTCTGCACTGAAGCCGAAATCCATCACATTATGAGTGTTCTGGCCGACAGTATAGTGGATGCGACGGGTGCGCCCGCTTCGGAGCTAAGGCATGGGTGACGATGACCTTTGCACTCTTGGTGCAATCGAAGCGATCGACCTGTACCGCAAACACAAACTTTCCCCGGTCGAAATGACGGACGCAATTCTCGCAAGAGCAGAGGCGACGCAGGACACCATCAATTCGTTCGCCCAGATCGTACCAGATACCGCGAGGCGAAACGCCAGAGAGGCAGAGGCCCGGTTTATGGGCAAAGGCGATGCACCGCGATCCCTTGAAGGCATTTGCGTTGCACTGAAAGACTCCGGCAGCGTCGCAGGCTGGCCGACAAGCTATGGCTCTTTGACGGCCGACATGTCTCCGCGCCAAACAACCTCACCCGAAAACGACACGATGATACGCGCGGGCGCGACTTTGCTTGGCACAACGCGTACACCCGAATTCAGTGGGGCGCTCGTCACACATTCGCGTGCAGGCGGTGTAACGCGCAATCCACACAATCTCACTCTGACCCCCGGCGGGTCTTCTGGAGGTGCGGCAGCGAGCCTGGCAGTAGGGGCTGCCACCTTGGCGATGGGTTCGGACATCGGGGGGTCCATTCGGGTTCCCGCTTCGTGTTGCGGGGTTGTGGGCTACAAACCAACCAAGGGGCGCAATCCGGTTACGCCGCCCTTCAATCTCGACCATTTCTGTCACACAGGCCCGCTCGCGCGCTCCGTGGCCGACGCGATCCTCATGCAAAACGCTATGTGCGGTCCACATCCGGGCGACGTCACCACATTGCATCCAAAACTCGAACTTACTACCGCCGTGAAGCCACTCACGGGACTGCGTATTGCCTATTCGCTTAACCTTGGTTTTTTTGAAGTCGACCGCGAAGTAGCCAAGAATACACTCACCGCTCTCACGCTTTTCGAAGATTGCGGCGCGAGCGTGTCAGAAATAAAACTGCCTTGGGACTGGTCGGTGATTGATGCTGCCAAGACGCATCTTGCCCATATCTTTTCGAGTTGGATGGCAGACTTATCCAAGGGGCAGCAAGACAAGCTATGCCCCTACACTCAGGCTTGGATAGAGATGGGCCAGACTGGCACCGCGCAGGGATTTTACAAGGCACTAAGCCTCGCAGGCGAGATGGAGCGGACCTTTACCAGCGCCATGTCTAATCACGACATTTTTGTCTGCCCGACAACGGCTATTCCTGCGGTTCCCGCAACATTCGAACCCGCAAAAGATCTGCTCATAATCAACGGCCACCAAGTAGACCCAACTCTGGGCTGGACGCTTGCGGCTCCGTTCAACATGCTCAGCAGCCACCCTGTTCTGGCTGTCCCATCTGGCACCGCGGAAAATGCTTGTCCCACTGGGATCCAGATCGTCGCCAAGCCTTTCCAAGACCAACATGTCTTTGACGTCGCCTTGGCATATGAAGCCGAGCTTGGTGGCTTCCATAGCATCATAGGCCAGCCCAACTTGAGCAATGAACAAAAGCCTATGGTGAAAGGCGCTGGCTAGAAATCAATGAGCATTCTCAGGTTTAGGAGAGTGCTGAAGTGAGAGATTGAAACACTCACGCGGATAAGTCTGCCAGCCTTGCCTCGTGCTGATCGGCACGGCCCACTCACCGATTGCTGTTCGGGCTTCAGCGTTGAAACAAGGCCATCACCAAACCCCCGATCTTCGCCTAGACTAAAACTCCGAAGTTCGCGCGTCATCGCAGTCTGCGCTTGTGGCTGTTCAGTCTTGATGGCGCAATCACGGGTCAGCTTTCGGCAAGCAAATTTGGTAGTTACGTCTCCTCTGCTGTGACTGTAGGCAGAACCAATCCCATTGGACTGGATCGTGCCATCCCCCTGCGCGGGCTATTTCACACATTTGCAGGAGCGGGCCCTTGCGCCCTCTGAACCGTCCAGCTGCGCCGATATTCGGAATAGGAAACAAATCGACCCAAAGAACTTAGGATGGCGCGAAGTGGACTAGGGCAATCTACGATGCAATAGCTAAAGCCAGCTGACATTCACAAGTTCTTTAGGGTGAAGCACGGTTTTGCCAATTCTGCGTCTCTAAATCATTGATTGTTCTTGGACGGGTTTTCGGTCACCCACCAATTTAACATTTTGCAACTAAAAGGTCTTTGATCGCATCAGTTCGGCTCAATAGCCGCCGTTGATCGTTGGCGCAGAAATAAACCGGAATAAACCCTTACCCGAGGAGCCGCCCTTAAGGGACGGCCCAAACCTGCCGTTGAGCACATATCCTGAATGGTGCGGTCGCAGTCCGCATCTCAGACACTCGCGGCGGGAGCGAAATGCAGCTTTTGAGGGTCGGCCTCGCGGAACGAAGGAGGCTTTCGCTTCGGCTTGCCCAATGCTCTGTTCGCGCTAAAATTCCGCCGGTTCGTGTCATCCAACCAGTTGCAAAACGAAAAGCGTGTAGTTGCGCATCGGGAAATCGCCGTCGAAAACCTGACGGGCGCGGCAAGAGCCGAGCAAGCGCGAAGCTAGGCGAGCAATGTATGGTCAGACTGTCAGTGACGTTGTCCTGAACGCGCCATGCTTTTCGTGTGCTTCCAAGGCATAGGCACTACAGATGGGCTGATAGCGACAGTTGAAACCGACCTAGGGTTGAAAGACCAGCCGATGGGCGCGGACGAGCACGGCGACAACCAAAGCAGGCGGGTTCAGGACAGCTTGTCCATCGCGCTGTTCAGGTCGTCGATCAGGACGGTAAAGGCACGCGCTGCGGTGACATCCGCGCGTCCGACCAGAACGTAATCGGTGGCCGGGACGGCGCGGCGGCTGAGCACATGGCGGGCGACCTCGCGCAGGCGGCGCTTGGCGCGGTTGCGCACAACGGCGTTGCCGACCTTCTTGGAACAGGTGAAACCCACGCGAATGGGTCCGTCATCATTCCGGGTGTGTGCCTGAAGGATGAACCCAGGCATCACCACACGCCGGGCACGCGCAGCGCGCAAAAAATCCGCGCGTTTCTTTAACGTCTCAAAACATAAAGGCCCCGCTGGCGGCATATCCACACCAGCTTGAAAGCTGGGCGAAGAGGCCTGCGGCGGGGTCATAATTGTTCCCTTGTAAGGGTCGGGCGCTTAGGCGCTCAGAGACTTACGGCCGCGGGCGCGACGCGCGTTCAAAATCTTGCGGCCGGCCTTGGTTGCCATGCGGGCACGGAAACCGTGGCGGCGTTTGCGCACGAGGTTCGAAGGTTGATAGGTGCGTTTCATCGCATTGGCTCCGGATCTGTTGGCCCATGTCTGCGCGGATTCGGGACGGGGCAATATTCAAAGCCCGTCCTCTAAAGCTCAGACTGGGGCAAGTAAACCCTTTGAGCATCAAAATCGATGTGGATTGCAACAAAGCGGCGCCGAGATGGGTTGCTATGTTTCAATGAGTGACGCGCAGTCCAAAAAACCTCACGGAAATGAGCACTTCCGTTCAACGGGCTGTGATAAAGGTGTTTTGACGGGTGCGGTGCGCGCATTTTCAAATCACAAACCGCAACAAGTTTTGGGCGTAGCCCGGTGGACGCAGTAAAGGAAACGGTATGACCGACAGCAGCCAGCCCCGCAAATCTAGCTTGATGCGGAACTTGCCGTTGATTGGTATCCTGATCGTCGCGGCCATCGGTGCGTTTACTCTGCGCGACTACCTGAGCTTTCAAACACTTGCCGACAATCGTGAAGCGCTGATCGACTTTCGGAACGCAAACTACCTGCTCACAGCTTTGGTGTATGCGGGCATTTACATATTGATCGTTGGTTTTTCGTTGCCCGGCGCAAGCATCGCGACGTTGACCGGCGGGTTCCTATTCGGCACGCTCTTTGGCTCGATCTTTACGGTGACCGCAGCCACCATCGGGGCCACGATTATTTTCCTGGCGGCCCGTCATGGCTTTGGCGAGACTTTGGGCCAGCGGATGGATGCATCGAAAGGCACCATTAAGAAGATCAAAGACGGTATCGACGACAACCAGTGGTCCATGCTGTTTGTCATCCGATTGGTGCCTGTGGTTCCGTTCTTTGTGGCAAACCTGATCCCGGCCTTCATGCGGGTGCCCTTGCACCGCTACGTCATCTCGACTTTTCTGGGCATTATTCCTGGCTCCGTCGTCTACACATCCGTAGGTGCTGGCTTGGGAGAAGTGTTCGAGCGTGGCGAGACGCCGAACTTAGGCATCATATTTGAACCGCATATTTTGTTGCCTATTCTCGGGTTGGCGGCATTGTCCCTGCTGCCGGTGGTGGTCAAGGCCGTGACTGGCAAGAAAGGTCTGTAATTCCAATGAAACGTCTTAAGACCGATATCCTGGTCATAGGGGCCGGGTCCGGGGGGTTGTCTGTAGCCGCCGGTGCCGTGCAGATGGGGGCCAAGGTAATCTTGCTCGAAGGCCACAAGATGGGCGGCGATTGCTTGAACTACGGGTGTGTGCCGTCCAAAGCGCTGATTGCCAGTGGTAAGATAGCCTATGGTCAGACCCACAGTGTAGAATACGGGGTGGCAAACGCGGCACCGCAAGTCGATTATGCCGCGGCCAAAGATCACGTGGCCGAGGTGATTGCCCAGATTGAACCCGTAGACAGCCAAGAGCGGTTCGAAGGCCTCGGGGTGGAAGTTATCAGAGAGTTCGGCCGGTTCATCTCGGAAACCGAGGTGCAGGCGGGTGATACGGTTATAGCCGCGCGTCGCATAGTAATCGCCACAGGCTCCAGCCCCTTTGTACCGCCGATAGATGGCGTTGACACTGTGCCGTATCTCACCAACGAAAACCTGTGGGAACTGCGCGAACGCCCCGATCATTTACTGATCATCGGCGGGGGCCCCATCGGCATGGAAATGGCGCAGGCCCACCGCCGCCTTGGGTCCAAGGTTACGGTCATAGAGGGCGACAAGGCGCTGGGGAAAGATGACCCAGAGATGGCCGAGGTCGTGTTGACCAATCTACGCCGCGAAGGGATCGAGATCGCCGAAGATGCCACCGCAGACCGGATCGAGGGCATTCAAAAGGCCGTCACCGTGCACACCAAGGACGGCCGCAGCTTTACCGGCTCGCATCTTCTGGTGGCTGTAGGGCGCAAGTCGAACACTGACACGCTGAACCTGGAGGCCGCAGGTATTGAGACGACCAAGTCAGGTGTGAAGGTTGACGATGCCCTGCGCACCACAAACCGCCGAGTATATGCGGTAGGTGATGCGGCGGGTGGTCTGCAATTTACCCACGTGGCGGGCTACCACGCGGGCATCATCATTCGGTCCCTGCTTTTTGCCCTCCCATCCAAAACCAAGACGGCGCATATCCCGTGGGCCACCTATACCGACCCTGAACTGGCCCAGGTGGGCCTGACTGAAGCGCAGGCCAAGGCGCAGTATGGCGACACGCTGGAAGTGGTCCGTTTTCATTTCAACCATAACGACCGCGCAATTGCCGAACGGAAAACCGATGGGTTGATCAAGCTGATGGTTGTCAAGGGCCGGCCCGTGGGCGCGTCCATTGCCGGGCATCAGGCCGGTGAGTTGATCAACCTGTGGTCGCTTGTCATCGCCAACAAGTTGAAGATGAGCCAGGTTGCCGCGATGGTATCGCCCTATCCGACCATTGGCGAGGTCAACAAACGGGCGGCGGGTGCGTACTTCAGTCCGCGGCTTTTTGAAAGTGATCTGGTCAAACGGGTGGTAGGGCTTGTGCAGCGTTTCATTCCTTGACCACATAGAACAATGATGAATTCTCTTTCTGGCCGCTTTTTAATCCTGACCACCATCTTTGTGATGCTGGCAGAGATTCTGATCTTTGTTCCATCTATTGCTCGGTTCCGTGAGGATTTTTTGCAAAACCGATTGGAGCGAGCACAGATTGCGTCATTGGCTTTGCTGGCCGATGACATGATCGACAGCGAATTAGAAGAAGAGCTGCTGGAGAATGCAGGTGTTTTCAACGTGGTGTTGCGCCGCGACGAGGTGCGCCAGTTGATGCTTGCCTCGCCCATGCCGCAACCGATCGACGGGACGTTTGATTTGCGGGATGGCACCGCGCCTGTCCTCATCCGGGATGCGCTGATGCGGCTTGTCGAGCCGGAGAACCAGATCATCCGGGTGATCGGTGCACCGACGCGAGAGGCGGGTCTGCTGATCGAAGTGACGATGGAGACGGCACCCTTGCGCGCGGCCATGATCGACTACGGCATTCGCATTTTGGTCCTGTCGGCGGTGATTTCTATTGTCACGGCAGGGTTGTTGTTCATCGCTGTACGCGCCATTCTGGTGAAACCGATCCGGGGCGTAGTGGGACATATGCAGCGATATGCGGCCGCGCCTGAAGACGCACGAAGGATTATAACGCCGAATGCCGGTGTCACCGAATTGCGCGAGGCCGAGGAGGCACTACGCAGCCTGCAGACCGAACTCATTTCGGCCCTTCGGCAAAAGGATCGCTTGGCGCAACTGGGTGGCGCCGTGTCCAAGATCAGCCATGACTTGCGGAACATACTCACCTCGGCTCAGCTGTTTACCGACCGGATCGAAGCGTCCGAAGATCCGCTGGTGCGCCGCATGGCCCCCAAGCTTGTCAACTCGATGACCCGCGCGGTGCATCTGTGCGAAAGCACGCTTGCCTTTGGAAAGGCCGAAGAACCCAGCCCCACGCTGATGATCTTTACGCTTGATGATCTGGTTGCTGACGTGCTTGAGAGCGAGCGTCTGGCGGTGGGCGATCACGACCTGTCGCTGAGTGAGAACATTCCCCCGCTCTTTTCATTGCGCGCGGATCAGGAACAGCTCTTCCGGGTCATTTCGAACCTCGTTCGGAATGCGCGTCAGGCGATTATCGCGGCGGGGCAACCGGGTGAGATCAATGTGTCCGCCTATGAAGACGCCGACAACTGGTGGATCGAGATTGCAGATACCGGGCCGGGCCTGCCGCCCAAGGCGCAGGAGCACTTGTTCCAGCCCTTCCAGGGAGGGGTTGCCAAAGGCGGCACCGGTCTAGGGCTTGCCATCGCGCAAGAGCTGATACGTGGCCACGGCGGCGCGCTTGAACTGGACCGGACCGGGCCCAAGGGAACGGTATTCTCGATCCGTTTACCCAAAGGTGACGACATATAAGGCATGGGGCGCTTTTGCAGCGATAAGCTCTTGCAAAGCGCCGCGGGCAAGACTAAACCGCGCGCCAGTGGACCGATAGCTCAGCTGGATAGAGTACCTGACTACGAATCAGGGGGTCGGGGGTTCGAATCCTCCTCGGTCCGCCATTTTTGTTGCCTAAAGTCAGTCAAAATTGGCTTTTTCTGCACGAACTGACCCAATCACCGCGAACCGGTCTTTTGTGGTGAGCTAGCAGACGTCTAGGTCGTATCTCCCGCACCTGGTGCTTCAATGAACCGAGGGAGGTCATGCGGCCAAAGCCCGCTTGCGTTCAAGGCGATTTTTGTCGACGCGGACGCGTCGATAGCGGGCCTTTGCAAAGTTAACTAGATGCTGCAGTCGCGGCCAGGTTTGCGGCCCTGCGAAGCAGAAGTTCCAAACACCTTTGGCCGAAGCCCCGCTCGGGATCGAAGAACTTTAGATTTCGGTTCAACACTGCCGAGAGAAACGAAGCTTGTTCAATAAAGGTTCTGTCTGTCGATGGGTTTGTTCCATTGCGAATGAACTCATAGTCGTAAAACCGCATCCGGCCCTTTAAGCCTTCGCCACAAGTGTTGTTGGCAGCTACCGTAGTCCACCGCTCCTGATACAAAAGGCTCAACCCTTAAATGCCGTGGATCAGCCGAGATGCAGATGGTGCAATAGGCATAAATGATCAGTGTGCATGCGGATTAACAATCGCAAATGAAATTGTGTTGGGTAAAGCAACCCAATTCAGAACGAATGTTGGTTACGTTCTGAACTGTCGATCTCGAGCACGGTCTTTATCTATTGGACGCAGCGATCGGTTGGTTCGACGAAGCCCTGCTGCAAAATGTGCCGACCCATTATTCAGGATCTCATTGGCAGTTCGCAACTCACGGTTCCCTTAATACGGTCGTTCTCTACGCTCATCAGTCCGGCCCGCTGCCCGGCATCGCGCTCGGCCCGTTGGCACCACGCCCGAAGACTGTAAAGCGAACAGCCCAGCTTTGGCACAGTCGCTCGGTAGGCCGCGCTATCGCTGGTGTAATCTGCGTGGTTCTCTCGAAGCAGCCGGGCACCGCGCTCAGGAAGTTCAGCCGACTAGGCGGGGGCAAACGATCTCTTCGTCATAACTCTCACCCTTTGAGTGTTTTACTCTCCAGCAATCTCGGGGCAACTCGAAGCACGGTGCCGAGAATCCAGTGTAGGCCGTCAGCTACAGAGACAACACTAGACTGGTTATCGTCGCCTCCTCATACGTTCCCAACGATATGGCCGCAGGCTAGCTACAATTGGATGCGTACGCCAAAGGTCTGTTCAAACGCTACAGGAGCGTGTGCAGTTGATGTCCCTCCTGAAAGAAGATTCGCACCTTTGTGACGGCCTCAGCTTTATTCCAGGTCAGTCGGTCAATGGTGAACAGGGATGCTCCGTTTTTGCATCCCATCGGGATAGCGACGGCATTCGACGCACTCGTTGCGGAAAATGCGATTGCGCCGTGGGTATACGGCACCTGCATCAAAAGCCACTCATTCGCGCTGATCTCGGAAAAGGGCTCGTTGCGGGCCTCCGGTACCGCTGCGAGGTTCACCCATCTATCTTCTAATGCGTAAGGCCTTTCATCTGCGTGGTGAAGTGCTCTCAAACGCAGACACTTCGCCCCTGAGCCACAGCCCATAGCAACGGCGGTCGCTGCGGGCGGCACAGAAACTGCGCGTGAGAGCAATTCATGACGATACCTTTTGCCACGCGCTTCGATCTCCTTGCGCATAACCGGAATTTCGAAAGTTGCTTTCGCAACCGGCTGTTGCGCGACGCGGGTACCTGCCTTGCGCCGACGGTCGAGCAGGCCTGTCTCGGCTAGGCTGCGCAGGGCGCGATTGACGGTGGTGCGCGCGCATCCAAACTCTGTCGCAAGGTCGGCTTCATTCGGCATAAGCGCGCCTGGAGGCCATTCGCGCGCGTGGATGCGCTGGCGCACCTCGTCTCGTACGCTTTGCCATTTCTGTCGGATTGGGGCGGTCACAAGGCCTCCTGCAGGCTACTTATCGCAAGACGATACGCAGCCGTTATCGTGTCACGTTCGATGTGGCGTCCCTCGCGCACCACATGACGCCCCGCGGACCAGACGTCGCGCACAAGTCGGTCGTCACCTGCAAAAATCCACGCGTCGAGTGATGTGTCGCCGGTCTTGAACCACAGGTATTCATGGCCCGCATCAAGGCTGCTTAGGTCTGCCCAACATCCCGGTCTCAACGCGCCGCTGTCACGTGCAGCCGCGCGTGCACCACCCTCAAGCGCCTCGTCGTAAAGGCGACGGCCGGTCGAGCGTTCGGGTGTCGCCAAGGCTGCACGGCTTTGATCGCGTAGCCGTTGGCTGTATTCAAGCGTTCGCAACTCTTCGCACAACGAAACGCGGATGTTACTGTCAGACCCGATGGCAATGCGACCACCGGCGTCCAACCAGCGAACTGCTTCGAAGATGCCATCGCCCAGACTGCTTTCGGTCATCGGACACAGTCCCACGGTTACCCCCGTCGCAGCAAGTTCGCGTGCCTCGGCAGAAAGCGACTGGGTGCAGTGAATCAGACACCAACGAGGATCAAGCGGCATTTCTGCCAGCGCCCATTCGATTGGGCGCATGCCCCATGCTGCCTGGACCTCGACCACCTCCGATTGTTGCTCGGCGAGGTGCATATGAATCGGGCCCGTCCTGAAATTTGCAGCCCAGTCCCGTAGCGTGTCGCACCCGACGGCGCGCAGCGAATGAGGCGCACTGCCCAAAATACTGTCCCGTGGAAGCGCTCGCAGGGCTTCACCCGTCTTTGCGTGAAGTGCAGAGAAACCTTCCGGATCTGTCAGAAAGCGGATTTGCCCGGGACCAAGGGCGCGTCGGTCACATCCCCCGAATTGATAGTGAACCGGCAAAAGCGTCAGACCGATACCGCTTTGTTTTGCGGCGGCCACCACACGCGCCGACATTTCGGCGATGTCACAGTATGGCTGTCCGCCGGGTTGATGGTGCAGATAGTGGAATTCGACACTTGCGCCGTAACCCGCCTCGAGCATCTCCATCTGCACAAAGGCGGTGATCGCCTGCACCTGATCAGGGTCAAGACGATCAAGAAAACGAAACATAAGCCGCCGCCAGGTCCAAAAGCTGTCAACGGGGTCCGGGCCACGCGCTTCTGTCAATCCAGCCATAGCGCGCTGAAAGGCATGTGAGTGGGCATTCACGGGGGCTGGAAGCAGGATTTCATGCCGTGATGCGGCACTTGAGGGCGCTGTCCCGGACGTGACGCTCGTGATCCGCCCATCTGTCCCAATGACCACCGCTACATCTCGCGACCATCCGTCTGGCAGAAGCGCCGATTTCGCCCAGAGTTCCGTCATAACACCTCGCTTGACAGACTTATTATGTGCATACATAAAAATCTCGACCTCATGCAAGCCTAGCGGGATGCAGCGATGATCCTCTCACAGGCGACCCTCGCCCCCTTAACCGCTCCAGACAGTTTCGGCTTGATCAGTGACGGTGCAATGGTGATCGAAGACGGCCGGATTGTCTGGGTCGGGCAAGGGGCAGACCTTCCCCCAAAATATCATGACGCGCCAAAGGAGGACCTTGCCGGACGGCTGATCACACCAGGGATCATTGACTGTCACACGCATTTGGTTTTCGGCGGCGACCGTTCCGGCGAATTCGAACAACTGCTCCAAGGCACCAGCTACTCCGCGATTGCACAAGCCGGTGGAGGTATCGCATCGACTGTGCGCGCTACACGCGCCGCAAGTGAAGAGGCGCTTTTGGATGATGCGCTCAAGCGGCTCGATGCGATGATCTGCGAAGGCGTCACGACCGTCGAGATCAAGTCTGGCTATGGGCTCGATATCGACACAGAGTTAAAAATGCTCCGGGTTGCGCACCGACTTGGAGCGTTGCGACCGATCACAATCCGGACAACCTTCCTGGGCGCTCATAGCGTGCCACCCGAATATGCAGGCAAACCCGATGCCTATATTGACGTGATCTGCTTACCCGCCTTGCGAAAAGCTCATGCCGCCGGATTGGTGGATGCTGTCGACGGCTTCTGCGAAGGCATCGCATTTGATGCGGCCCAGATCGGGCGGGTCTTTGACCTTGCTCGCTCCTTAGGTTTACCGGTCAAGCTTCATGCCGAGCAATTGTCGAACACCGGCGGTGCGCAACTTGCGGCACAGGCCGGGGCGTTGTCGGCAGATCACCTTGAATATGCCACCGACGCTGATGCGCAGGCGATGGCAGCGTCCGGGACGGTCGCTACACTGC
This sequence comes from Pseudomonadota bacterium, assembly GCA_038525015.1. GTDB lineage: Bacteria > Pseudomonadota > Alphaproteobacteria > Rhodobacterales > Rhodobacteraceae > Tateyamaria. The sequence continues at coordinate 16,319 of JBCBID010000024.1, forward strand.
TACCAGGCGCTTACTACACGCTTCGCGAAACGCAGATGCCGCCGGTTGACGCATTTCGAGCCGCCGGGGTCTGCATGGCCGTGTCAACGGACTGTAATCCGGGATCGTCGCCACTGACCTCCCCGCTGCTGGCGATGAACATGGCATGTACGCTCTTTCGGTTAACTCCGCTTGAGGCACTCCGTGGCGTAACGGCAATAGCGGCACGAGCACTGGGCATGCAGGATTGCGGGACGCTCGCCCCGGGCATGCGCGCAGACCTGTGCATATGGGACGTCACGCATCCGTCGGAATTAGCTTATCGCATCGGCTTCAATCCGCTCTATCGGCGCATTTTCGGAGGCCAGCCATGATCGTCACCTTGGTTCCGGGCGCCGCAACGCGCGCGCAGCTATATGCTGTTTGGGCCAATGGTGCGGCGGCACGGCTGGATCCTGCAGCGCGTACAGGCATCGAAGCGGCGGCGGAACTCGTGACAAATGCAGCTTCCGGGGAGGATGCCGTTTATGGGGTCAATACCGGTTTCGGCAAACTGGCGTCGGTCAAGATCGCAGCGGCAAACCGCGCGACGCTGCAGCGCAATCTGATCCTGTCACATTGCTGCGGCGTTGGGGAGGCCCTGGACGTAGCAACCGCGCGTCTGATGATGACACTGAAACTGCTCTCTCTGGGGCGCGGTGCATCAGGTGTTGCTTTGGACACCGTCACTCTGCTGGAGGATATGTTGACACGCAGTGTGACGCCTGTGGTGCCAGTACAAGGTTCTGTAGGGGCATCCGGTGATCTAGCGCCTCTCGCCCATATGGCAGCAGCCATGATCGGAGAGGGCGAGGCGTTTTATCGCGGCGCGCGTTTGCCCGCACGCGATGCGTTGGCGCGCGCCGGACTGACACCCATTACCCTAGGTGCCAAAGAAGGGCTTGCCCTGATCAATGGCACGCAATTCTCAACTGCCAGCGCATTGACTGGATTGTGGGGTGCTTTCGCCAACGCTGCGGCCTGCGTTCTAACCGGTGCAATGTCAACGGATGCGATTATGGGCTCAACGGCACCATTGCAGGATGCGATCCACACACTGCGCGGCCATCGCGGCCAAATCGAGGTTGCGCGGGCACAGCGCAGGTTGATGGAAGGCTCCGAGATACGTGACAGCCACCGTGACGTCGACACCCGTGTACAAGACCCTTATTGCATCCGCTGTCAGCCGCAAGTGACCGGCGCAGCTTATGACTTGTTGTACGCTGCTGCCGCAACTTTGGAGGTCGAGGCCAACGCCGTCACCGACAATCCGCTTGTGTTGGTCGATGAAGGCCTGATTGTTTCGGGCGGAAACTTTCATGCAGAGCCAGTCGGCTTTGCTGCCGATCAGATCGCGTTGGCGGTGTCGGAAATCGGTGCAATCGCCCAGCGTCGCGTGGCGCTGATGGTCGATCCGACTCTCAGCTTTGATCTGCCACCATTCCTGACACCTGCGCCGGGCCTCAATTCCGGTTTCATGATCGCCGAGGTTACCACAGCCGCGCTGATGAGCGAGAACAAGCATTTGGCGAACCCCTGCACCACAGACAGCACACCCACCTCAGCCAATCAGGAAGATCACGTGTCAATGGCGGCCCATGCCGCGCGGCGGCTGAAACGGATGAACGAAAACCTGTCGATCATCCTAGGTGTCGAGGCCATGTGTGCCGCGCAGGGCGTCGAGTTTCGAGCACCCCTGCGAACGAGCGAACCTTTGCAGAGCGCAATGTCGGTGCTGCGGACGGCTGTGCCGCCGCTTGCAGAAGATCGCTATATGGCTCCGGACATCGAAATAGCGGCAACGCTTGTACGTGAGGGCGCATTGGCGGATAGCGTTGACTTACCCCCTTTCGTCGTGGGGGATCGGTCGTGAGGCCAGTGGAGGTTGTCCAAGGCACTGGACCGTTGGTGCTGGGCCTGCCACACACCGGCACATACGTGCCACCTGAAATCGCCGCGCGACTGAATGATCGGGGGCGTATGTTGGCCGACACCGATTGGCACGTCGCCCAGCTCTACGACGAGCTGTTGCCCGAAACAACGACCGTGCGCGCAACATTTCATCGCTACGTCATTGATGCCAACCGAGATCCTGCGGGTAAAAGTCTGTATCCTGGCCAGAACACCACCGACCTTGTGCCTCTTACGGATTTTGATGGGCACGGAATATGGCACGACCCGCCAAACGCGTCCGAAATCGAAGATCGGCGCAAGGTATTTCACGCGTCATATCATGCCGCGGTCGAGGCTGAGATAGCGCGGGTGCATGACCTGCACGGCGTCGCAATCCTCTATGACTGCCATTCGATCCGCAGTCACATCCCGTATCTCTTCAGCGGCATCTTGCCGGATTTGAATATCGGCACCGCCGACGGTGCAACCTGCGCGCCTGTCATCGAGGAGGCGGTTTTCAGACTCTGTGAGGCTGAACCCGGCTATTCCAGCGTGCGTAACGGACGCTTCAAGGGTGGTTGGAGCACACGGCACTATGGCCGTCCGTCGCAAGGGTGGCATGCGCTCCAGATGGAACTGGCACAATCGACCTATCTGCAAGCGGAGGCCCCGCCCTGGGCCTACGATCCATCCAAGGCGAGCGCCTTGCGCCCTATGCTCACCCGCATTCTCGCGTCGCTTCAAAATCTCGTTTTGAACGGAGATCTCACATGAACAATTCCCGGCACAACCTACGCGACGTGTACCCACCGACGGGCGCTGAGCTTTCCGCAAAAAGCTGGCTGACCGAAGCCCCAATGCGCATGTTGATGAATAACCTGCACCCGGATGTGGCCGAAAACCCGCACGAATTGGTGGTCTATGGCGGGATCGGCCGCGCTGCGCGCACCTGGGAGGATTTCGAGGCAATCGTTGCCAGCCTCAAAACGCTGGAAGATAACCAGACGCTACTGGTACAATCGGGCAAGCCGGTTGGTATCTTCCGCACGCACACCGATGCGCCCCGCGTTCTGATTGCAAACTCCAACCTCGTCCCCAACTGGGCAACGTGGGACCACTTCAACGAACTCGATAAGAAAGGCCTGGCCATGTATGGCCAGATGACCGCCGGGTCATGGATCTACATTGGTACCCAAGGCATCGTGCAGGGCACCTATGAAACCTTCATGGAAGCCGGACGACAACATTACGATGGGAACCTCAAAGGACGGTGGATACTAACCGGCGGTCTGGGCGGCATGGGGGGCGCGCAACCGCTCGCTGCGGTGATGGCGGGGGCCTGCTGCTTGGCAGTGGAGTGCGATGAAACACGCGCGGATTTTCGGCTGCGTACGCGTTACGTGGATGAAAAAACGCACGACCTTGATACAGCGCTCGAAATGATCGAGCGGTGGACCAAAACAGGCGAAGCAAAGTCTGTCGCATTGATCGGCAACGCCGCCGATGTCTTTGCGGAATTGGTCCGCCGCGGCGCACGTCCAGACATCGTGACCGACCAGACTTCGGCGCATGATCCGGTCCACGGCTATCTCCCGCAAGGCTGGACCGTCGCAGAGTGGCGCGCGCGTCAGCAGACTGACCCAAAGTCTGTAGAACGCGCAGCTCGCGTCTCCATGAAGGTGCACGTGGCAGCGATGGTGGATTTTTGGAATGCAGGTGTGCCGACGCTGGATTATGGCAACAATATCCGCCAGGTCGCCAAAGAAGAGGGTCTGGAGAACGCCTTCGACTTCCCCGGCTTTGTTCCTGCCTACATCCGTCCGCTCTTTTGTCGGGGAATTGGTCCGTTCCGCTGGTGCGCGCTGTCCGGCGATCCCGAAGATATCTACAAAACAGACGCAAAGGTAAAAGAGCTGGTAGACGATCCTCATCTGCACAACTGGCTCGACATGGCACGGGAACGGATCAGCTTCCAAGGCCTGCCTGCGCGGATTTGCTGGGTTGGTCTGGGTGTGCGCCATCGTCTGGGTCTGGCCTTTAACAAGATGGTGCGCGAGGGTGAACTTTCGGCTCCTGTTGTCATCGGGCGCGATCACTTGGACAGTGGCTCTGTCGCCTCGCCCAACCGCGAGACCGAAGCCATGAAGGATGGCAGCGATGCGGTGAGTGACTGGCCACTTCTCAATGCACTGCTCAATGTTGCATCAGGTGCAACCTGGGTGTCGCTCCATCATGGTGGCGGGGTCGGCATGGGCTTTTCGCAGCATTCTGGCATGGTGATCTGCTGCGATGGAACAAAAGACGCCGACCGGCGCATTGCCAACGTTCTCTGGAACGACCCCGCAACCGGCGTTATGCGCCACGCGGATGCAGGCTATGACGATGCGCTGACCTGTGCTCGACAGCAGGGGCTGAACTTGCCCAGGATTTTGTGACGCGAACTATACAATCTCGCTAGCTTCTGCGTGCCACTTTCGCACTGCGATGGGTGGTTTTTCGTAGACACATCTTCATCTGGTATTGATGTGAACCCTTTGGACGACCTTGGGGAATGGCACCAGGGAGACGCGACAGGCTTTCAACTTGTGGTCAATCCCGAAGGATTGGGATACGGGTCGGTCACACTGATCGTAGAAGAGCTTTCCGATGAGTATGAGAGGCTGGTGAGCGCTGGACTGTGCGTCGGCAAGATCGTCATCGGCGATTTTGCATCGTTCGCCCAGATCAGCAATCCAGACGGCAACGGCATCGTGTTGGCGAGCCGCCAGCCAGTGGCTAGAACCTCTCTCCCGTCCACCCCGCGTCACCTTGACCAAACCCGTAGTGCGCGCTCGCGGCGAAAGTTTGCAATCCAGGCTGCGGCCGCAGCGTTGCGAAGTCGCCTCAAAGGTCCGTTCCCGGCCATTGCACCTGCGCGGCCCAATCTCTTCGACTTTGCCGGCTTGCTCAGCAACCCGAGACAATTTGAAGAAAAAAACGTGAACATTCCAAAGCCGCGTTAAGCGCCGACTCACCTCGTTTTCCTACTGCTTTTGCAACCCGTGGTCGCACCTGGGCAGTTGGAAAAAGGGGTCACATATGCCGTTCCGCATTTCAAATAGGCTAAATTCCTTACGTGAACGCACTGCCGCTGGGCTGGTCGGACCCCAAATGCTCGCCTTTCTGCCCGCGCTCATGCTGACGGCGTATTGGTTGGGCGGCGAACTTGCACTGATTGCGGTCGCTGTTGCTTTGCCGATTTTTTGGTTCGCACTTGGCGGCATTGATGATGTCCTGGACAAAAAAGTGGCGCGGACGTTGCAGCCCGGCCTTGTCTCGCAAGAGGTGTTTGACACCAAGGTTGAAACTTTACGGGATGACGCACCTCTGGCCAACCGAAACAGCGCGATCTTCTCGATTGAACTTGATGACCACACCGCATTGAACGAACGGTTCGAACCTGCAGCGATTGACCGGATTCTGACCGCAATTGCAGACAGGCTTGTGGCAACCATGCGGGATGCAGACGTCGTGTGCCGCACCGGTGACTTTCGATTTTCATTGTGCCTCGGGGCGGTTCAGCACCTTGATCTGGAAAGCTGCATCCAGATGTGCAGCCGCTACCAGCAGGCGATTGAAGAGCCTATCGCGATCGACGGGGCGACAATCTATGTGTCTGTCAGCGTCGGCTTCTGCCTGCTCAACCGCGCTCCGGGCTCAACAGCGCGCGACTGGATCAACGGGTCCCAGGCCGCCTTGTCCGAGGCACAGCGCCACGGACCGTCTTCTATCAGAGCCTATTCGACTGAGTTGCATTCGCGCCTGAAAAATCGTGCGCATCTGAGGGATGAAGTCGCCACCGCACTTGAACAAGGGCACATTCAGCCCTGGTTCCAGCCACAGATATCGACAGACACCGGTAAGGTATCCGGATTCGAGGCGCTGGCCCGCTGGATACATCCAGACAAAGGCGCAATTTCACCCGCAGAGTTTCTGCCCGCAATCGAAGATGCGGGTTTGCTTGAGCGGCTTGCAGAAATCATGATCTACCACAGCTTCACGGCGCTCAAGGCGTGGGATTCCGCTGGTCTAGAAGTGCCACATGTGGGCGTCAACTTCAGCGGGTCCGAGTTGAACAATCCCAAGCTGGTCGACAAGGTGCGTTGGGAATTGGACCGGTTCGATCTGACACCCGATCGCTTGGCCGTCGAAATCTTAGAAACCGTTGTGACCGACAATACGGAAGACACGATCACGCGCAACATCAATGCGCTGACGAAACTGGGTTGCCGTATCGACCTGGATGATTTTGGCACGGGTCATGCCTCGATCTCGTCTATCCGCCGCTTTGGCGTCGGGCGAATCAAGATCGACCGTTCCTTCGTGATGAAGGCGGATCGCGATCCCGAACAGCAGCGAATGATCAGCGCGGTTCTGACCATGGCGGAGCGGCTCAATATCGAGACGTTGGCCGAGGGCGTCGAAACGGTTGGCGAACACGCGCTTCTAGCGCAACTGGGCTGCGACTTCGTCCAAGGGTTCGGGATTGCGCGCCCGATGCCATTCGAAAAAACGCTCGATTGGGTCCGGGCGCACGAAAACAAGCTGCAAGATACGCCGACGCTGCCACTGCGACGCACCAACTGATCTGCCAACGCGCACAAGCAAGCGACGCACACCTGAAAACATGTATTGAGCCGCGGTCTGTTGGTCGCGGCTCCAGTCGCATACGACCGGAATCCGCTTGACCTTTGGCCGTGCACTCTGTTGAACCCGTGCAACGCTTCAGACAGCAGGTGGCAGTCCCCGATGGACGATCAGAACAAGAACCTCATTCTTGCAACGGCACTCAGTTTTCTCGTCATCCTCGTGTGGTTCGTCCTGTTTCCACCACCTGAGCCCGAGGTTCCGTTGGACGCAACTGTGCCGCAGACCACGCAATCGCAAGAAGAAGGCACCGTGCCAACCGCGCCCAGCACGGCTGATCCCGCACAACCCTCGACAGATGCTTCGACCGAAACCGCCGATGCACCGCGGATCGAGATTGAAACACCCCGTCTTTCCGGTTCGATTTCTCTCCTTGGCGGGCGCATTGATGATTTGAAGCTCAAGGACTATCGCACCACCCTTGATCCAGGCGCCGATATCGTAACGATGTTGTCGCCTGTTGGTTCTGCCGATGCGTATTACGCAGTCTACGGATGGGCACCGGGAAGCGGGCTTGATGCTGCTGCTGTCCCTGGCCCGAACACGCTATGGGCACAAACGTCGGGCGACATGCTGGGTGTTGGATCACCTGTGACCCTTGCCTGGGACAATGGCGCTGGTCTGATCTTTGAACGTCAAATTAGCATCGACGATCAATACATGTTCGACATCACGCAATCGGTGACCAACGAAACGGGTGCGCCGGTGCGCGCCGCACCTTACGGTATGCTGACCCGCCACGGCGAACCCTCAGATCTTAAGAACTTCTTCATCCTGCACGAAGGGGCCGTCGCCATGGCCGATGGTGAATTGGCCGAAACCGATTGGGACGAAATTCCCGATGCCGAGGTTGACCCAGCCTGGGGTCGTCCCGCCATTGTGACCGCAGGTGTAACCGAGGGCTGGGTTGGATTTACCGACCACTATTGGCAGTCCGTACTGATCCCCACAGGCGTGCAGAGCTTTGATCAGGCACTCACTTATGCCCCTCGCAGCGATGTATACCGCGCCGTCACCCGCCTGCCGACACAGGACGTCGCGGCTGGGGCCACCGTCGCCATCTCGACCCAGCTTTTTGCAGGCGCCAAGGAATGGGAAGCCATCCGCGAATACCAGTCCGGCGGCGTTGAGGGCTTTATCGACAGCATCGACTGGGGCTGGTTCTTTTTCCTGACCAAACCGATCTTCTGGCTGCTGCACGAGCTCAACCTACTGATCGGCAATATGGGATGGGCGATCATCGGCCTGACGCTCATCATCAAGGCCGTCCTCGTCCCGCTGGCTTACAAATCCTATGTCTCCATGGCCAAGATGAAGGAACTCCAGCCGCAAATGGAAGAGTTGAAGGAGCGCGCGGGCGACGACAAGCAGAAGCTTCAGCAAGGCATGATGGAGCTTTACAAGAAGGAAAAGGTGAACCCCGCCGCGGGCTGTCTGCCAATCCTGTTGCAAATTCCAATCTTTTTCTCGCTCTACAAGGTGATCTTTGTCACAATCGAGTTGCGCCACGCGCCCTTTTTCGGCCCCTTCCAGGACCTCAGCGCGCCTGACCCCACCTCGATCATCAACCTCTTCGGCCTTCTGCCGAACGAAGCGCCAGATCCCACCAGCCTGATGGCCCTCATCTTCATCGGGATCCTGCCGATCCTGCTGGGCATCTCGATGTGGCTACAACAAAAACTGAACCCCGCGCCCACAGACCCCACGCAACAGATGATCTTTGCCTGGATGCCTTGGGTCTTCATGTTCATGCTGGGTGGCTTTGCCAGCGGCCTCGTCGTCTACTGGATCGCCAACAACGTGATCACATTCACGCAACAATACCTAATCATGCGCAGCCAGGGCTATAAGCCCGACCTCTTGGGCAACATCAAAAGCGGCTTCAAGAAGCGGTCAGCCACGGATGGCAAGTGATGCAGGTCACCCAACTCTGGCGGCATCCGATCAAAAGCCTTGGGCGCGAGCGTATCGCCAAGACCGAGTTGGTGGCGGGTCGGTCCATGCCCTGGGACCGCATTTGGGCCGTCGCCCACGACGCGACCAAGGCTGAGCCCGGCGCATGGGCGTCCTGCCACAATTTCAGCCGCGTGTCACAGGCTCCCGCGCTGATGGCTGTCACCGCAAGGCTCAACGAAGAAACTGAAACCCTGACCCTCAGTCATCCGGACCAGCCTGACCTCACCATCCGCCCCGACAAGGCCGGCGCGGATATCGCCACCTGGATGACCACACTGGTTCCGGACAAACGCGCGCAGCCAAGCCATGTCTTGCGGCTCGATGGGCGCGGCTACACCGACAGTGACTTTGCCTCTGTCACCTTGTGCAACCACGCCTCCCACCGCGCTGTCGAAGAGCGGATGGACAAGGCCCTGTCGATCCACCGCTGGCGCGGCAACATCTGGTTCGAAAGTGATGCCCCTTGGATCGAATTTGATTGGATGAACTGCGATATCCAGGTGGGCGACGCCATCCTGCGCCCGCGCGAACGCACAGATCGCTGTGTCGCAACCTCCTCGAACCCGGACACAGGACAGCGCGACGCCAACACGCTAAACGCGCTCGACAGCTTCGGTCATCGGGACTTTTCGGTACGTTGCGAAATCATCCGCGGCGGGCTTGTGCGTCAGGATGACGTGGTGATGCCGCTTTGATCGCCCTACCCTTTCCTATTGCCCAAACACCGGACCCGCAAACGCTGGAACAGGGCCGCCTGCTCTTTGCGGGCGACACCGAGTTCGTCAAAGGGGTCGTGGCCATGTCCGGCCTGCCGCCCGCCGACCGGCTCGAAGTGTGCTTTGCCGGTCGCTCGAATGTCGGCAAATCGTCACTGATCAACGCGCTCACCGGGCGCAAGGGGCTTGCCCGCGCCTCGAACACGCCGGGCCGAACGCAAGAGATTAACTACTTCACCGCAGGCGATGAGCACTACCTTGTCGATCTGCCTGGCTACGGCTACGCCAACGCACCCCTGCCGGTGGTTGAAAAATGGCAGCGCCTGCTCAAGCAATACCTGTCGGGTCGTCAGACCCTGCGCCGCGCCTTTGTACTGATCGACGCCCGCCACGGGATCAAGAAGGTGGACGAGGATATCCTCAAACTCCTCGACACCTCTGCGGTCACCTTCCAGTGCGTGCTGACCAAGGCGGACAAGGTCAAGGCCAAGGACCGCGAGGCGGTCTTGACCCAGGTGCGCACCGCCTTGTCCAAACACCCCGCCGCCTTCCCCGAAATCGTGCTGACCAGCAGTGAAAAAGGCGACGGCATCGCCACCCTGCGCGCCATCATCGCAACGCTGGAATAATCCAGGCGCACGGGCGCCTTGCACGGCAGCGCGCAATTCCGGATAAGCGGCGAAACCGCCAAGGCCGCAACAAGATGAAGACCCAAGACATGAACCGCGATTGGATCGCCACCGCCCGCACGCTCAGCCAAGCCCTGCCTTATATGCAGCGCTACACCGGGGCCACCGTCGTGATCAAGCTGGGCGGCCACGCGATGGGCTCGGACGACGCGATGGAAAGCTTTGCAAGCGATGTCGTCCTGATGCGACAGGTGGGGGTGAACCCGGTGATCGTGCATGGCGGTGGGCCGATGATCAACGACATGCTGAAGCGGCTCAACATCCAGTCTGATTTCATCCATGGAAAGCGTGTCACGGATGCAACCACCATGGAAGTGGTCGAGATGGTGCTCTCCGGTGTCGTGAACAAACGCATCGTACAAGCCATCAACCGCGCAGGTGGCAAGGCCGTGGGCCTGTCGGGCAAGGACGCAAACCTGATCACCTGTGATCAGACTGACCCAGACCTCGGCCTTGTCGGCACACCGTCACAGATGGATCCGACGATCCTCAAAACGCTCTTTGACCGCGCCATGATCCCGGTCATCGCTCCGCTTGGCGCAGGCAAGAACGGCGAGACGTTCAACATCAACGGTGACACCGCCGCCGGTGCAATCGCGGGCGCGCTCAAAGCCGACCGCCTGCTTCTGCTCACCGATGTCTCCGGGGTGAAGAACGCCGACGGTGAGGTTGTCACCGAACTCACCGCCGATCAGATCAAGGCGCTCACCACCGATGGCACCATCGCAGGTGGCATGATCCCCAAGACCGAAACAGCGCTCGACGCCATAGCCAGCGGCGTGCGCGCCGTTGTGATCCTTGACGGGCGCGCCCCAAATGCCTGTTTGCTCGAACTTTTTACCGATCACGGTGCTGGCTCCATCATCCGCCCCCGCTAACACAAACGTGTCTGCACGCCGCATTGCGTCAACACTGCTTCGCGGTAGATATGGAATATGGAAAACGAAACGCTCATTCGCTTTGGCGTCTTTCTGGGCCTATTCGCGCTTTTTGCGCTGGCTGAGTCGCTCTTGCCTCGTCGTGACCGCACGCAGACACGCAGGCAGCGCTGGGTGACGAACTGGGGTATCACAATTGCAAATACGCTTTTTATCCGCGTCATGGCGTTTCTGCTGCCCGTACTGGCCGTGGGTGCCGCGATAGACGCGGCAAGTCAGGGTTGGGGCCTTTTCAACGCGCTTGCGTTGCCGGTCTGGATTGAAATCGTAGTCGCAATCCTGATCCTCGATTTCATCATCTGGGCGCAACACCTGATCACACACAAGGTGCCGATCCTGTGGCGCCTGCACCAGGTGCATCACGCTGACGTAGACATGGATGTCACCACCGCCATTCGTTTCCATCCGATCGAAATTGGCCTGTCGATGCTGATCAAGATCGGCGCGGTTTACCTCCTCGGCCCTGCCGCTCTCGCCGTGATCCTGTTCGAGATCATTTTGAACGGCACCGCCATGTTCAACCACGCCAACATCCGCTTGCCGCTCTGGCTGGATGCCATTGTGCGCCGCGTGATGGTGACGCCTGACATGCACCGCGTCCATCACTCGGTCCACCGGCACGAGCATGACAGCAATTACGGCTTCTCACTGTCGATCTGGGACCGCATGTTCGGCACCTACATTGCCCAACCCGAAGGCGGGCATGACGATATGTCGGTCGGTCTCGAATGGCAGGATGACCGCCCCGCACGGCTAGGTTGGTCCCTCGCGCTGCCCTTTGCGCGGAAATGACACTCGACGCGGTCGCGCGCGCAGTAAAACCCCATGGCCTGATGGTCATGGGCGCGGAGAAAAACCTTGTGTTGATCGGCACCGACGCCGGATGGTGGGACGTCTTCACGCAAAGCTCTGAATATCTGAACAAAGTCAAGGATCCCGTTGACACGTGGTCCAAGCGCATCACGTGCGGCATCGCTGCGAAACTAGGGGCCAAGGCGCACTTTCCCTCTGATGGCCCGCCCTACGCCCCCTTCATCGCTTGGGCGCTCGACACGGGCCGCTTCTGGCAAAGCCCGACCGGAATGATGATCCACGAAAAAGCCGGATTAATGATTTCTTTACGTTGTGCGCTTGAATTCATTGAAGAATTTGAATCTGTCCCCGCGGGGACAAATCCGTGCGAGGCCTGCGCCACCAAACCCTGTGTCACTGCCTGCCCCGTCGACGCCCTGTCAGACGCCCATTTCTACGACGTCCCAGCCTGTAAGGCGTATCTCGATACGCCCCGCGGGGACACGTGCATGACCGGCGGCTGCCTCGCCCGTCGCGCCTGTCCCGTCAGCCAGTCCTTCGCCCGGCCCGATGCACAATCAGCCTTTCATATGAAGGCATTTCACCCATGATCCGTACCCTAATCCTGATGCGGCACGCAAAATCTTCCTGGGATAATCCGGCACTTCCAGATCACGACCGTCCGCTGAACGCCCGCGGCACCGCGTCCGCAAAGATGATGGGCGACTGGCTGCGGGCCAACGGTCACGCGCCGAATGCTGCGGTCAGTTCCAGCAGCGAACGCACCGGGCAGACTTTCCTTGGTCTTGGTTTCGATATCCCGGTCGCGTTCACCCGCGCGCTTTATCATGCGGGGCCTGAGATGATGATGGAGGTTCTGCAAGGGCAGACGGCACAAACTGTTCTGATGTTGGGCCACAATCCAGGTATTGCGGATTTTGCCGATAGGCTTGTGCGCCAACCGCCGCCGCATCCACGCTTTGCGGACTATCCGACCTGCGCAACGACGGTCATCCGGTTTAATGTGGGCAGCTGGACCGATATCGGCTGGCGCGAGGGCCAGCCGATTGACTTCGCCATCCCGCGAGAGGTGACCGAGGAATGAGGTGATTTTGCCGGGCTGAAGCCCGGCCTACCCGTTTGGCCTGATCCGGTGCGGTAGGGCGGGGTTTCACCCCGCTATGGATCAATGCCCGAGGATCTGGCTGAGGAAAAGCTGCGTGCGCGGGCTTTTCGGATTGTTAAAGAACTCTTCGGGCTCGTTCTGCTCGACGATCTGCCCTTCGTCCATGAAGATCACTCGGTTGGCCACCTGACGGGCAAAGCCCATCTCGTGTGTCACGCAGAGCATGGTCATGCCCTCTTCGGCCAGTTCGACCATCGTATCCAGCACTTCCTTGATCATCTCGGGATCAAGGGCCGAGGTCGGTTCGTCAAAGAGCATGATCCGCGGCTTCATGCAAAGCGACCGGGCAATGGCCACGCGCTGCTGCTGACCGCCCGACAACTGGCCGGGATACTTGTCGGCTTGATCGGGGATCTTCACCTTTTCCAGGAAATGCATCGCGATCTCTTCGGCTTCCTTTTTGGGCGTCTTGCGCACCCAGATCGGGGCCAGCGTGCAGTTTTCCAGGATCGAAAGGTGTGGGAACAGGTTGAAGTGCTGAAAGCACATGCCAACCTCGGACCGGATCTTGTCGATGTTCTTGAGGTCCGAGGACAGCAACGTACCGTCCACGGTGATCGACCCCTGCTGGTGTTCCTCCAGCGCGTTGATGCAGCGGATCAGCGTGGATTTGCCCGACCCCGAAGGCCCCGCAATCACGATCCGCTCACCACGATAGACCGTCAGGTCGATGTCGCGCAGCACGTGGAAGGTGCCGTACCATTTGTTCATCTTCTCGATAGAGACGGCCACCTCGTCAGAGACGTTGGCGTCTACGTGCGGCAGGTCGCCCGTATCGGGGGCTGCGATTGTAGTGTCAGTCATATCATCCACTCCTTAGCGGTGATCGGTCGCAAGCTGGCGTTCGAGCCATTGCGAGTATTGCGAGATGCCGTAGCAGACGACGAAGAAGAGCGTGATGGCAAAGGCCCACAATTCCCAATAGACGCCGTTCCAGTCGGTGGACGCGAGGATCGGGCCGCGGATCATGCCCACGAGGTCGAACATCGAGATGACCGACACAAGTGTGGTGTCCTTGAAGAGGCCCACCGCCACGTTCACGATCCCGGGGATCGAGATCTTGAGCGCTTGCGGCAGGATGATCAGGCGCATGGACTGGGCGTAGTCCAGACCAAGGCTGTCAGCGGCCTCGTACTGGCCCCGTGGCAGGGCGGCGAGGCCACCTCGGATCACCTCGGCAATATAGGCGGACGAGAACATCGTGATCATAATGATCACACGCAGGATCAGGTCGAGGTTCGAGCCCGGTGGGAAGAAAAACGCCAGGATCACGTTTGCCACGAAAAGCAGCGTGATGAGCGGCACACCCCGGATGAACTCGATGAAGACGACGCAGATCCATTTGATGATCGGCATGTCCGACTGACGGCCCAGCGCCAGTGCGATCCCGATGGGCAGCGACAGTGACACACAGATCGTGCCAAGGATCATGTTGAGCATGAAGCCCCCCATGTCGCGGGACGGCACGGCTTCGAGCAGCGTGTCTTCGGGCGCGATGGCACCCACGACGTAACCGCCAAGCCACCAGGTCACCACAGCCGCGGCGACCCCGCCAAAGAAGCCCATTGCAAAGGATTGGTTCACTAGACGTCCATAGACGATATAGCCCACCACAAAACCTGCAAGCGCCAGCAGCGGGTTCAGGATCGTGCCGCCCCAGATCAGCCAGAAGGCCAGAAACGGGAAGAGCCCGGTGAAGATCAGCATCTGCCGTGGCAGGTTCACAAACAGGACTGGTGCGGCTGCCACAAAGAGCAGGACAAAGGTCAGCGTCGGGCGCCAGTATTGTGAGGCGTCGTATCCGGTGCCAAAGATCAACTGGTTCCACCGCTCCGACAGGACCGAGAAGCAGCCGCCGGTGGCCCCTTCGAGCACTTCGCGGCATTCACGGATGTTGTTGGTGTCCCAGACCCCGTTCAGCGCCCAGGGCAGGAAGCCCGCCAGCATCAGGTAGATGCAGTAGAGCGCCACGATGGTCAGGATCGAATAAGGGATGGTCGAGAACAGGTTGTCCCGTGCCCATTTGACCGGACCTGTGGCCGTGGACGGCGGGGCCTGTGGGGGCAGCTGGGTTTCGCGCACGAAGGCGACGGAATGTGCATGTGTGTCGGACATCTTACCGCTCCTTCAAGCTGACGGATTGGTTATAGACGTTCATCACCGCCGAGATCAGCAAGCTGATCGTCAGATAGAACAGCATCAAAAGCAGGATGCACTCGATGGCGCGACCCGTCTGGTTCAGCGTGATGCCGCCCAGTGTGGCCGTGATATCCTCGTACCCGACTGCGATGGCCAGTGACGAGTTCTTGGTGATGTTCAGGAATTGCGAGATGAGTGGCGGGATGATCACCCGCAGCGCTTGCGGCAGCACCACAAGGTTCATCACACGGTTGGGGCGCAGGCCCAGCGAGGCGGCCGCCTCGGTCTGTCCCTTGCTGACCGCCTGGATACCCGCACGCACGTTTTCCGCGATGAAAGCGCCGGTGTAGATCGACAGGGCCAGCCAAAGCGCGATGAGCGGTCGACCGATTGTCGTGCCACCCTGGAAGTTGAAGCCCTGCAGCGCGGGCACTTCAACGCCGATGGGGCGGCCCATGATGAAATACATCAGCAGCGTCGGGATGAAGAAGATTGCCAGTGATGGCAGCAACGTGGGCAGGTCGCGCCCGTGGTCGTAGAGCTGCTTCACCGCGTAGCGCCGGTAGAAGAAGATGGCCGCGATGGAGGCGAAGAAGGTCAGCACCACCAGCAGCGATCCGGGGCCCCATGTGGGTGCAGGGATATAAATGCCGCGGTTGGTGTACGCGATGATGCCCAGGAACATCTCGACCTCGGGCGTCTCTCCGCGATAGGCGCGCGGCCCGGGCATGGTGATCACGATGGTGTTGATCACCAGGATCCAGATGAGCACCGGCACGTTGCGGAACGCTTCGACATAGGCCGACATCAGCTTGGCCACGAGCCAGTTGTTCGACAGCCGCAGCACCCCGGCGATCACGCCAAAGATTGTCGCCGTGACACAAGCCAGGAAGGCGACAAGCAGCGTGTTCAGGATGCCCACAACCGCAGCGCGGAAGTGGCTGTCCTGCGATTCATATTCGACGAGGTTTTGCGCGATGGCGTAGCCCGCGGGTTCGCCCAGGAAATCGTAGGAGATGTTCAGGCCCTGATCCGCGAGGTTCGCGAACAGGTTGCTCATCAGGTATGCGATGGCGCCGATCAGGACGATCAGGGCAATAAACTGGAATGTATAAGATCGGTAGCGCGTGTCGTTTAGAAGCATCGACAGGCGGAACGACTCCTGTGGAGGGTCGGTCATCGTGGTCATGGAGATGGTCCCCGTGGTTCCGGCCTTTGGTTTTACGCGACACTGCGCGGAGCCGGGTTTTCAGTTGCTGGCTGCATCTTGGGCAGTCCCGCTGCTGTTTTCAGCAGTCTTGTGCCCAGATGCGCAAGGGGCGCAGGGTTTAACCTGCGCCCCTTGGCTTGGTATCTTAGCGGAAGGGCGGGCTGTAGAGCAGGCCGCCATCGGTCCACTGAGCGTTCAGGCCACGGGCCAGACCGATCGGAGTGGATTCACCGATGTTCTTCTCGAAAATCTCGCCGTAGTTGCCTTCGGCCGAGATGGCTTTCATGGCCCAGTCAGCGTCAAGGCCCAGCATCTCACCCAGCGTGCCCTCGGTGCCCAGGATACGGTTAATCTCCGGGTTGTTGGTGCCTGCGCCCATCTCACCGATGTTGGTGGATGTAATGCCCAGCTCTTCTGCCGAGATCAGCGCGTTCAGGGTCCAGCGGACCACATCGCCCCACTCGTTGTCGCCGTGACGGACCAGCGGGCCGAGCGGCTCTTTCGAGATGATTTCGGGCAGCAGGACGTGGTCACCGGGGGCTTCGAACGTAGCGCGTGTTGCGGCCAGTCCCGAGGCGTCGGTGGTGTAGACGTCACATGCGCCAGCCAGATACTGCTGTTGCGCTTCGGCGTTGGTTTCGATCGGAACCGGTTCGAAGTTGATGTTGTTCGAGCGGAAGAAATCCGCCAGGTTCAACTCGGTCGTGGTGCCGGTTTGAATGCAGACGGTTGCGCCGTCCAGATCCTTGGCCGACGATACGCCCAAATCCTTGGGCACCATGAAGCCTTGGCCGTCATAGTAGTTCACACCAACAAAGGTGAACTTGAGGTCCACGTCGCGGCTGAAGGTCCAGGTGGTATTCCGGGCCAGCATGTCAATCTCGCCCGAGGCCAGCGCGGTGAAGCGCGTTTTGCCGGTTGTGGGCACGAATTCAACAGCGGTCGGGTCACCCAACACGGCAGCGGCCACAGCACGGCACACAGCCACGTCGAAGCCTTTCCATTCGCCATTTGCGTCCGGTGCGGCAAAGCCGACCAGACCGGTTGTCACGCCGCAGTTCAGCGTGCCGCGTGCTTTCACGTCATCGAGCGTGCCAGCAGCCGCGGCGCCGGCGCTCAGGCCAGCGGCGGTCAGCGCGCCAAAGATTACGGTTTTTTTCATTTTTACCTCTTCCTGATTTTCCGCCATATTTTGACGGTTCGATCAGCGTAGCCTGAGTGTCCATGCCACGCCGAAGGCGATCCAGCCAGGGTTACCCCGACCAGTGGCCGATAGTGTGGGCGGATTCATCGCAAAACGTCAAGGGCCGCGTCACCAAAAACGATGCATAATTGTGCGCTTGCCAGGCAGGTTTTGCAGCAAGTGTTCAGGTCGAATTTGCTGCATCGAAAAACGCTTTGGCGTGCAAAAACGACGCTTGCTTTAGGTTTGCGTGTTCCTGCGCTTCTTCGTCCGCGCCCCACTGCTCTTCCTGCCACATCTCGTCCAGGCGAGACGCTGCCCAAATTGTGGGCGCCGGGTGCAGGTCTTGGGCGGCTGCAAAACCAAGGACCAGCGATCCCGACAGGCCCACCAAGTCGTGAAAGGCGGCCAGTTCGAATGCTGAGAGCGCGTGCACCCGTTCAGACAAATTTGCCAGTGCTTTTGGGTCTTGCGATTCGTGCATAATACCGGTCCGGGTCAACAGCCGTGCGTTCAGGGTGACCGCCGCCCAGTCCAGGTAAGGGTCCCACTGCGCCGCCTGGCGATCGACCAGAGCCTGGGGCGCATCAGCCCGATAGCAAAGCAAGTCAGAGTCTCCATAGCCCGCGAGCATGTCCGCCACCTCTGCATGTTGCACGGCCACTTTGTCGATGGCCGCGTTGGCGCTGCGGGTAAAGGGCATCGAGAGCGGGTTCACGACCTCTTCTTGCGCGTCCCATTCCGCTGCCACGGCATAGGCCATGCGTTGAGTGGGTAGGATCAGCGCCGCCTTTGCCGGTGTTTTCACCGCCCGACCATCAAGCGCGACGGCCCAGCCCGCTTCAGTTTGATCGACTGTTGCAGCTTTCCAGAACCGTTTTTGCTTCCATTCGCTCATGCGCGCGCGCCCCAAAGCTGCAACAAAGCCGTATCGAGCGCGTCAAAGTCTGAAATTAGGTGGTCAGCAAACGGGGCGAGCATGTGCGTCTCATGATATCCCCAAGATACCCCGATGGTCCCGACCCCGGCGGCACGCCCCATCTCAAGATCAAAGCACGTGTCGCCAACCATCACCGCCTGGTCAGACGCAACCCCTGTGTCGCGCAAGCACCGCTCGACCATCGAAGGATGCGGTTTGGAAGGATGATCGTCAGCCACCTGCACACTTTGAAACAGCGGGGCCAGCTTATACGTACTCAGAATACGCGACATGCCGCGCCGCGATTTGCCAGTGGCTATCGCAAGCAAAACATCATCCTGCGCGTTCAGCCGCGTGAGCGCCTGCAAAGCGCCTGGGAAAAACGACGTGTCCGGGCAGGCCGCAGACCGAGACCGAAAACTCTCGCTATATGCTTCGACAAGGGCACGTAGTCCGGTCTCGCCGACCGATGGGGCGAGGCGTGAAATAGCAACCGGCAACGACAGACCGATGATCCCGCGGATGGCCTCGCCGTCCGGGATCGGCAGATCACATGCCGCGAAAGCTGTCGCCATGGCCCAGCGGATCCGCGCAAAACTGTCAACCAACGTGCCGTCGACATCAAAAATCACCAGCCGCATCTACAGCGCCTCGAACGGGTCTTCGGCGGCCAGGTCCTCGGTCCATCCGAGGGTGTCCCAACTGTCGGCCATATGCGCGGGCAGCGGCGCGGTCACCGTGATGATCTTGCGCGTCTCAGGCTGTTCAAAGCGCATCATGCGCGCATGCAGGTGCAGTTTCTGAGAAATGACACCGCCCACTTTGGCACCCCAACCATCGCCCATGTTTTCCTGGCTCGACCCGCCATATTTGCCATCGCCCACGATGGGATGTCCGATCTCGGCCATGTGGGCGCGCAGTTGGTGCGTGCGCCCGGTGATCGGCTCCATCGCGACCCAGGCCGCGCGGGATGCCACCCGATAAAGCGTCGCATACATCGTGTGCGCCCTTTTCGCCCCCTTGGTGTCATCAATGTCGCGTGGATGCACGGCGATCATCTTTTCGCCCTCACCGCCCCTGCCCCGGCCCGGCGCCTTGACCAGACCATACTTGATCTCGCCCAAATAAGGCGTGGGGACACCGGCCACCAGCGCCCAGTATATCTTGCGCGTTTCGTGGTGGCGCATGGCCGCCGTCAGCGCCTTGGCCGCGAGGCGCGTGCGGGCCAATAACAGAATGCCGGACGTGTCCTTGTCCAACCGGTGCACAAGACGTGGCTTTTCAGCAAGGTCGAACATTAGCGCCTCGGCCAGCCCGTCCACATGCCTGGTCTGGCCTGATCCCCCTTGGGTGGGCAGACCAGAAGGTTTGTTGATCGCGATGACCTGATCATCCTTGTAGATCACGCAATCGCGGATCATCTTGGCATCTTTGTCCGAAATGCGAGTTTTCTGAATAATCGGTGCGGGGCGATCGGGCAGCGGCGGGATGCGCACGCTTTGTCCCTCTTCCACGCGGGTCGAGGATTTGACACGCCCCCCGTCCACGCGGCATTCGCCCTTGCGGCACATCTTTTCGATCATACCTTGGCTGACTTGAGGAAAGCGCCGCTTTAGCCAGCGGTCCAGGCGCTGGTCGCCTTCGCCCGCTTCAACAGTAACTGTCTGTACACCGCTCATGCCAACGTACCGCGTGCAAGGATCAGGCCAAGCGCCAGCGCCCCAACCGATAGACCGACGGATAGGAGGATGTAGAGGCTCGCCGAAGTCACCTGGCCGCGTTCGAGCAGCGTCATCGTTTCCAGGCTGAACGCGCTGAAGGTGGTGAAACCGCCCAGCACGCCCGTCATCACGAAAGGAGACAGGTGCGTCAGCCCCTTATGCGCGGAGACCACCACAAAGACGCCCATCAGGAAGGACCCGATGACGTTGATCAGAAGGATCGCCAAAGGGAAATCCGTAGGACCAAGCGCGCGTAAAACGGCCACGCCTGAAAGCCAGCGCAGCGACGCACCAATTGCCCCGCCAAGGGCCACGAGAGAAAGCGTTGAAAACATGCGCGGTCTGTCACGCGATCTGCGGTCAGAGTCAAGTTTGCCGCTTTGCCCTGAGCCGGGCGAAATAGTCGACCCGTTTTTTCAGGTCCCGTTCGAAGCCACGTTCGACAGGTTGGTATAGGTCCGGTCGGTCCATGCCGTCGGGGAAATAATTTGCCCCTGAAAACCCGTCTTCTGCATCGTGGTCATAGGCGTAGTCTTTGCCGTAGCCCTGATCCTTCATAAGCGCGGTGGGTGCGTTCAGGATATGCTTGGGTGGCGGGTGTGATCCGGTTTGTTGGGCGGCGCGGCGCGCGCCCTTGTAAGCCGTGTAAGTCGCGTTCGATTTGGGCGCGAGGGCGAGGTAGACAAGCGCTTGGGCCAGCGCAAGCTCGCCCTCGGGACTGCCAAGGCGCTCGTAGGTTTCCCAGGAGTGCAGGCACACCGCCTGGGCTTGTGGGTCGGCAAGGCCGATGTCTTCGACGGCCATACGGGTGATGCGGCGTGCAAGGTAACGGGGGTCTTCGCCGCCTTCGAGCATCCGCGCAAACCAGTAGAGCGCTGCGTCGGGGTCTGATCCGCGCACCGATTTGTGCAGAGCCGAGATCAGGTTGTAATGTGCATCGCCCGATTTGTCATATTGCGCCGCGCGGCGCATGAGGCGTGAGGCGAGCGCGGTCTTGTCAAGCTTGCCATCCACCGTCCAGGCGGTGACCTGTTCAATAAGGTTGAGGAGGCTCCTGCCGTCGCCGTCCGCCATTTCGAGCAGCGCCTCGCGGGCGGGACCGTCGAGTGGCAGGGCCATGTCCAGTTCCTGTTCGGCCCGCTGGGCCAACAATTCGAGAGCTTCGAGGTCGAGCCGGTCCAGCACCAACACCTGAGCGCGCGACAGGACAGCGGCGTTTAATTCAAAGCTCGGGTTCTCGGTCGTGGCCCCGACCAACAGGATCGTTCCGTCTTCCATGTGCGGCAGAAAGCCATCCTGCTGGGCCTTGTTGAAACGGTGAATCTCGTCAACGAAGAGCAGTGTGCTCTGCCCATTCTGACGCCTGATTTTGGCCCCTTCGAACACCTTTTTCAGATCGGGAACGCCGGTGAAGATGGCGCTGATCTGCACGAAATGCAGATCTGTTTCATGCGCGAGAAGTCGGGCTATGGTGGTCTTGCCAACACCGGGTGGGCCCCAGAACACCAGCGAACTGAGCGCGCCGGATGACAGCATCACTGTCAGTGGTGCGTCTGGTCCAAGCACTTTTTTTTGCCCGATGACGTCGGCCAGTTTTTGCGGGCGCAGGCGATCGGCAAGAGGGCGCGGGCCAGTCGCTGGCGCGGCAGGGTCAGGGGCAAAAAGGTCCGCCATCTAAAAGCGCAGCACAATGCGACGGTTGCCGCGGATCGCGCGCACGGTGGTGCCGCGACGCGCTTCTGACAGGAGTGCGGCAGCCTGTTCCGGCGTCTCAACATCCTGACGGTCAATCCGTTGCAGAACGTCGCCACGTCGCAGGCCAACGCGGCGGCCAATTGGCCCTTCGTCCAGAACGACGATACCATTCGCCGCGATGGGCAGGTTCAGTTCGGCCAGAACGGCGGGGTTGATGCGGGAAAGCTGTAAGCCTGGCAGGCTCGATCCCTCCGGCAGGATCACCTCGTTCCTGGGAGGAGTTTCCGGCGGTGGGATCAAGCCAACCGTCAGGTCCTGAATATTGCCGCCACGCAACCGGGTCATAGTGGCGCTGTCCTGATCGCTGGCGACACTCATGCGGAACAGCATTTCGCCGGGACTGCCCACCGGAGCGCCATCGACGGCCAGAACGACGTCCCCCACCTCAAACCCGGCCTCGGCCAGGGGGCTGGCCGGATGCAGGCCCGCCAACATGATACCCCCGGGCCGGGCACGGCCCAACGTCTCGGCCAGATCGGCATCGACAGACTGCCCTGTCGCTCCGGCCCAGGGACGCACGAACCTGTCATTGCCGTCGCGCGCCTGTTTGACAAAGGCCGCCACCAGATCGGCGGGTATGGCAAAGCCAATTCCGTTCGATCCCCCCGACCGGCTAAGAATACGTGTATTGATACCCAGCAACGCACCACGCATGTCAACCAGCGCACCGCCGGAATTGCCCGGATTGATGGGGGCATCTGTCTGAATGAAATATCCCGCACCGCGCCCATTGCTGCCACCTGAGCGGGCAAGGCCCGATACGATGCCGGATGACACCGTCTGTCCGACACCAAACGGGTTGCCAATGGCCAGGGTTAGTTCACCCACCTCAACCGTCTCACTGTCGCGCAGGGACAGAAAGGGCAGATCATCTACATCGTCGATTTTGAGAATAGCCAGATCGCTCTCTTGATCGCCCAAAAGCACACGCGCATCGTATTCACGCCCGTCGTTCAAAACGACGCGGATGTCAGTGGCCTGTCCAACTACGTGGTAATTCGACACAACTATGCCGTCATCGCTGAGGATCACACCGGAGCCTAGTGAATTTTGCACCCGAGGCTGCGGTTGCCCAAACCCCTCAAACAGGCGCTCAAAGAATGGGTCATCCATAAAGGGGGTACGCGCCCGCGCCTGAGTCACGAACCGAACGTAGATGTTCACCACCGCCGGCGCAGTCTCTCGCACCAGCGGTGCAAAGCTGAGTGTGATTTCCGACTGGCTTTGCGGCACCCGCGTCTCGGCCCGCGCACCAAGTGCTGACAGGACAAGTGACAGGAACAGGATCAGAGACTTCGTCGCAATCTTCATAATGCAGGGGATATGCGCCCTGCCCCCACCAAATGCAACAGATTGCACGGAACGGCGATGCCAACCTTTGCGTTCACTCTGCAAGAGGAAAGGAGGCCCATCATGGCAGAGAGACACAGATCGAAGGACGGCAGCCGCGACACCGACAAGTATCTGGACGACGCGACTACCCCGGGTCAGCAGGGGCGCGCGGGCGGCGAGCTTGAACGGAAAGTCGGTACGCGGGACGAGACAAAACAGGCCAAGAAAGACCGCGCCGGAGCCACCCGTGTCACCAAGGGTGACGAAAAGGGTAGCGGCAATCTGGGCGGACATCATGGCACAGGCGAGGAGAAATAGGATGGCAAAGCTTGACCAAGGCACGTGGGTTGTGGTCGCTGACAGCGAAAAGGTGCTGTTTCTACGCAACCTGACCGATCAGCAGGACCCCAATTTTGAGGTGACGGATGTCGAAGAGCAGGACAATCGGTCCGACATCGAGCAGTCAGCAAACCGCCCGGGCCGGATGCCTGACACAGGGCAAGGGCAACGCTCGGCGCTCGATGACACGGATTGGCACGAATTGGCCAAGGACCGCTTTGCCAAGGATCTAGCTGACATGCTTTACAAGGACGCGCACAAGGGGGCGTTCGACAAGCTGGTACTGGTTGCCTCGCCCCAGGTGCTGGGGGTTGTGCGCAACGAGATGCACAAGGAGGTTTCAGATAAGATCGTCGGAGAGATTCCGAAGACGCTGACCAACCATCGCGTCGATGAGATCGAGAAGATTGTGAAGGCCGAGTTGGACGCAGCCTGAAACGCAAAACGCCGCCCCTGATCGAGGCGGCGTTTGTGATTGCACAACAGTGCCGCGCTTACTCTTCGGCGGCATCCTCGGCGGCTACGCGCGCTTTGTCCGCAGCGCCTTTGGCATCGCGGTCGCGGTCGATGAATTCAATGATCGCCATGGGCGCCATGTCGCCGTAGCGGAAACCGGCCTTGAGCACGCGGACGTAGCCCCCCTGCCGGTCGGCATAGCGGGGACCCAATACGTCGAACAATTTGGCGACGTATTGCTCTTCTTTCAGCTTGGCGGCGGCCTGACGGCGGGCATGCAGGTCGCCGCGCTTGGCCAGCGTGATCATCTTTTCGATGATCGGGCGCAGTTCCTTGGCCTTGGGCAGGGTTGTCTTGATTTGCTCATGTTCGATGAGCGAGCCGGCCATGTTGGCAAAGAGCGCTTTACGGTGCTCATGTGTCCGGTTCAGGCGGCGATAACCACGTGCGTGACGCATTTTGTTTCTCCTTTTTGCCCTCTACGGGCTGTTTTGCTTTGTCTGGCCGGCGATGCGTGTCACTGGCTCTCCTTGGGGTCAGTCGACCCGGGTGCAAGGTGGGCAAATTGCCCATCCTACGTGGTGGTGTAGCGTGGGCAATCTGCCCACCACTCGGCCTTAAAAGTTGTCTTCGAACTTCTTGGCGAGGTCTTCGATGTTATCCGGCGGCCAGTCCTCGACATCCATGCCAAGGTGCAGACCCATACCAGACAGCACTTCCTTGATCTCGTTCAGCGACTTGCGGCCAAAGTTCGGGGTGCGCAGCATCTCGGCTTCGGTCTTCTGGATCAGGTCGCCAATATAGACGATGTTGTCGTTCTTCAGGCAGTTCGCAGACCGGACGGACAGTTCCAATTCGTCCACCTTCTTCAGAAGAAGTGGGTTGAATTCGAGGCCATCGTCGTCGTCCTGACGCGAGGCGCTTTCCGGCTCGTCAAAGTTGACGAAGATACCCAGTTGGTCTTGCAGGATGCGCGCGGCAAAGGCCACGGCATCATCGGGTGTCAGCGAGCCATCGGTTTCGACCTTCATGGTCAGCTTGTCATAGTCCAGCACCTGGCCCTCGCGGGTGGGCTGTACGTCATAGCTGACTTTTTTGACGGGCGAATAAATCGCGTCGATCGGGATCAGACCGATGGGCGCATCTTCGGGCTTGTTCTTGTCTGCCGACACGTAACCCTTACCGGTGTTGACCGTCAGTTCCATGTAGACGTCTGCACCGTCGTCGAGGTGGCAGATGACCAGATCGCGGTTCAGGATTTCAATCCCAGCGCTTTCCGAGATGTCGCCAGCGGTGACAACGCCAGGCCCCTTGGCGGAGATCGACAGGCGCTTGGGCCCTTCGACTTCCATACGCAAGGACACCTGCTTGAGGTTCAGGATAATGTCGGTGACGTCTTCGCGGACGCCAGCAACGCTTGAGAATTCGTGCAACACGTTATCGATTTGCACGGATGTGATAGCCGCACCTTGCAGCGATGACATCAGCACGCGACGCAGCGCGTTGCCCATGGTCAGGCCAAAGCCGCGTTCCAGCGGTTCGGCAACAACGGTCGCCTGACGCGCAGGCTCGTTGCCTGGCTTCACGTCTAGCTGTTGTGGCTTGATCAGTTCGGCCCAGTTTTTGTGGATCATGCGTCCCTCCATTCCTGTTTGCGTGCCATGTCCAAACGCGCAAACTCCCGAGGTTTCAAAAAACGGATCGGGGCCGTGCAAAGTGCAGGCCCCAAAAGGTATTCAAATGTCACTTATACGCGGCGGCGCTTGGGTGGACGGCAGCCATTATGCGCAATCGGCGTCACGTCGCGGATCGACGTGATGTTGAAGCCAACGGCGGCCAGGGCGCGCAGTGCGCTTTCACGACCAGACCCGGGGCCCTGTACTTCGACTTCCAGCGTCTTCACACCGTGTTCCTGCGCCTTGCGGCCCGCGTCCTCGGCGGCCATCTGGGCGGCATAGGGCGTGGATTTCCGCGAGCCTTTGAACCCCATCGTACCAGCCGAAGACCATGCAATGGCATTGCCTTGGACGTCCGAGATGAGGATCTTAGTGTTGTTAAACGACGAATTCACGTGGGCCACGCCCGCCGCGATATTCTTGGAGACCTTGCGCTTCCCGCGCCGTGTATCACGTGCCATGGATGCGCCTCCTTATTTCTTCTTGCCAGCAATGGCCTTTGCAGGGCCTTTGCGTGTGCGCGCGTTTGTGTGGGTGCGCTGACCACGGACGGGCAGGTTGCGGCGGTGGCGCAGGCCACGGTAGCAGCCCAGGTCCATCAGGCGCTTGATGTTCATCTGCGTGTCACGACGCAGATCACCCTCGACGGTGTAGTTTTCGTCGATGTGTTCGCGGATTTTCAGAACTTCTGCGTCCGACAGCTCGTTCACACGACGTGCGGCGTCGATCCCGACGGCTTCGCAGATTTGTTTGGCGGAGGTGTTGCCGATACCCGTGATATAGGTCAGGGCGATCGGAACACGTTTGGCGGTGGGGATGTTGACCCCTGCAATACGTGCCA
Organism: Pseudomonadota bacterium; assembly: GCA_038525015.1. Lineage (GTDB taxonomy): Bacteria > Pseudomonadota > Alphaproteobacteria > Rhodobacterales > Rhodobacteraceae > Tateyamaria. Next base: position 42,764 of record JBCBID010000024.1, read on the forward strand.
CGTGGGCTTTCCTTTCGTTGCGAACCCGTCATTCCAGGCCCTTTTTTCACAACATAAGGCCCAAGGATTTTGCCCCCGGGCCTGCCGCTGATCAGGTGATCCGACGGGACGCGTTCCCGTCTTTGATTCTCGTTAGAGATGGCGTGAGATAGGCTTTGATTAAGGGGGCGTCAAGCCCTCGGTTTATCGGCAAACCTGTTCTCGAATGAGTTGGTCATGGATGTATCTATAGCTTGAAGTGTCAGCGCAGAAATCCATGCTCCGATTTACGCCTCCAAGCTCAACTCCGATGAGACCGCCAAGCGTCAATCCAATTAAGGCTCCGACGATTATTCCAACGCCAAAACGCAAAAACCGCACTACTTATATGTCCAGCGCACCCGCAATCGCAGCCTTCACATCCGCGATCTCGCCTAGCCCATCAACCTTAGTTAACTGTCCCTTGGCATAGTAGTAGCCGATTAGGGGCGAGGTTTTCTTGTAGTACTCCATGAGCCGCACTTTCATCGACTCCGCGTTGTCATCCGCCCGCACGGGCTGACCGGCGGCGGCGGCCTCGGCGGCGCGGCCGACAATGCGCTGCACCAGCACCTCGTCATCGACCTCAAGTTCGATTACGGCATCGAGCGTTTCGCCTTGCTCGGCCAGCAGATCACCCAGCGCGTCGGCTTGCGCCAGCGTGCGGGGGAAGCCGTCAAAGATAAAGCCGTTGGCCTTGACCGTCTCAAGCTGCTCGCGGATCAGGCCGATGACAATCTCGTCCGTGACAAGCGCACCACGGGCCATAACGTCGGCCACGATCTGGCCCATTTCGGTGCCACTGTCCTTGGCTGCACGCAGCATATCGCCGGTGCTCAACTGCACCATGCCACGCTCTTCGACGAGAAAACGCGCCTGCGTTCCCTTGCCCGCGCCCGGCGGGCCCAAGAGAATAATATTCATCAGCTGTCCCCTCCCTGGATCGCCCGTCTAACGGCGCACAGGGCTCCGTTTGCGGCGGGTCTTGTTGCCCTTACCGCGCAGTTGCGATTTCTCAATCAGACCTTCGTACTGGTGCGCCAGCAAATGGCTTTGCGCTTGCTGGATCGTGTCCATCGTCACCGATACCACAATCAGCACCGATGTCCCGCCAAAGTAGAACGGGATGGCGAACTCGCCGCGTAAAATCTCGGGCAGCAGGCAGACAAGCGCCAGATAGCCAGACCCAAGAACCAACACTCGGTTGACCACATATTCCAGATATTCCGACGTTTTCTTGCCAGGCCGAATGCCGGGCACAAAGCCGTTCTGGTTCTTGAGGTTCTCGGCCACATCATCGGGTTTGAAGCTGACGTTAAACGTATAGAAGTAGGCAAAGAAGATGATCATCGCCGCGAAGAACAATAAGTAGAGTGGCTGACCGGGGCCAAAATTGGCCAAAAGCCAGGACATGATCGGGCTGGTCGAGTTGCCGGAGAATGTCGAGATTGTAACCGGCAATAGCAGCAGCGACGAGGCAAAAATCGCGGGGATCACACCCGCAGGGTTCACCTTGACCGGCAGGTCAGATTTGCCGCCGTCATAGACCTTCATGCCCACTTGACGGCGCGGGTATTGAATGTGGATTTTGCGCAGAGCGCGCTCCATAAACACCACGAATGTGATGGTCACGATCACCATCACGATCACGCCCACGATGATCGCAGGGCTCAACGCGCCTGAGCGGCCGGAGGCAAAGAACTGTGCCAGCGCCGCGGGCACCTCGGCGATGATGCCCACGAAGATGATAAGCGAGATGCCGTTGCCGATGCCGCGTGCGGTGATTTGTTCACCGAGCCACATCAGGAACATTGTACCGCCGACCAGCGTGATCAGGCAGGAAATGCGGAAGAACATGCCCGGATCGGTGACCAGATCGCCGGATTCCAAAGACACCGCAAGGCCATAGGCCTGCAACGTGGCAAGGAACACGGTGCCGTAACGGGTGTACTGGTTGATCTTCTTACGCCCCTGCTCGCCCTCTTTCTTGAGCTGTTCGAGCTTGGGCACCATGGAGGTCAGAAGCTGCACGATAATCGAAGCCGAGATGTAGGGCATGATGCCAAGGGCAAAAATGCCCATCCGGCCGAGTGCGCCGCCGGTAAACATGCTGACCATGCCCCCGATGCCCTGGCCCGCGCTCTCCATGAACTCGCGCAGGGCTGCTCCATCAATCCCGGGAACAGGAATGAACGTACCCAGCCTGTAGACGATCAGCAGACCAAGGGTGAACAGAATGCGGTTGCGCAGGTCAGTGGCCTTGCCAAGAGCGCTCCAGCTCGTGTTGGCGGCCATATTCTCGACGGCAGATACCATGCGGGCGTGTTCCTTTATGGCGAAACGCCGCCCTGCGCGGTTTCCCGGCGGGCGGCGTAGGAAAGACTAGGGACTATGTAGGCCGCAAATGCGCGGCTCACAAGACGTCAAACCGGCTTACTCGGCCGCCGCCGCGGTGGTTGTGAGCGACCCACCCGCTTTTTCAACAGCCTCGACAGCGGATTTAGACGCACCGGTCACGGCAAGTTCAACCTTCGTTGTGATCTCACCCTTGGCTAGCACGCGAATACCGTCCCGCTTGCGACGGACAAGGCCAGACGCGACAAGCGCATCCTCGTCAATGGCTTTTTTCGCATCCAGCTTGCCCGCTTCGATGAACTTCTGGATTAGGCCAAGGTTCACCACAGCAAAGCTCTTGCGGTTTGGTTTGTTAAAGCCGCGCTTGGGCAGACGTTGATAGAGCGGCATCTGGCCGCCTTCGTAGCCGTTGATGGCCACACCCGAACGGGATTTCTGCCCTTTGATACCACGGCCACCCATCTTGCCCTTGCCAGAGCCGGGACCGCGACCGACGCGGGTGCGTTTCTTGGTTGCGCCGGGATTATCGCGCAGTTCGTTCAGTTTCATGTCGCTTCTCCTTGCCGGATGTGCCCCACGAAGCGAGACCAGGACAACCACGGCGTTTCTTGGTTTTGATTCTATGGCGCATAACGCCACCGGGGGCGTATAGACGGCGCAGACGCATGGATCAAGCCCACGTCAGAGGGCGGGGCAGAGTAAGGAATACCGGACTGCCCCACTCGGGAGGTCATCAATACACTGCGATCATAATATATGTCCGCCACAAAGGTATTGAGTGGCACCCTCATTTTGAAAATAGCGCCGAACGGGCGACTTTTACTGGAGCATCCAATTGCTTGACGTCCTTTGGCAAGGCGGCGATCCCTTGCGCCTGTTCGGTATCATTTCGGCTGTCCTGAGTATCTATGCCTTTTTTCTCTATGCTCGCGACATTTTAAGGGGCCGCACCCGGCCAAAACGGGCGTGCTGGTTAATATGGTCTGTTTTGGGAAGCATCGCTCTGATCACGCAGATCGCCGAGGGCGCAACAGAGTCGTTGTGGTTTGCGGCCATTCAGGTGTCTTGGACTGTCTTAGTCTTCGCCCTTGCTATTTGGCGGGGTGCAGGGCGATTCCTGGATCCTGGCGATGAATACATTCTGGCCGCCGCGGGCATGGGGCTGGGCCTTTGGGGTCTCACTCATGATGCGGCCTATGCTTTGATCATCACGATTTCTATTTCGATGCTCGGAGGGGTTGCCACGATGGTCAAGGCCTTCCGCGCACCAGAAACAGAAACGATGGCCACCTGGGTGACGTCCTGGATCGCAGCAACCTGCGCTGTTGCAGCAGTGGGCTCGCTGGACTGGATCCTGCTGGCCTACCCTCTTTATTTGCTGTCGCTCTATACCGGCATCGTGTTGGCCATGATCCTGGGGCGTAATCGCACACCTGTTCCCGTGTTCAGCACGACACGTCGCCACTCTCGCTCAGCTATGTGAAAAAACCCGATGCGACCCAACATATAGTTGTCGCCTAAGGCATTTTGGGTGTATTCCACAAACAATACAGGCCCGAATGGGCATAACAAGCACGCCATACCAATCCTGGCCACAAATACGGAGGTGCCCTTGCTGGCAATAATAGGTCAGCATCCGGACGTCATGCAGCGCGCAGGTCTCGCCGCGGCTGTGCTGAGTGTTTACGCTTTTTGGCCATACATGCGCGACATTCTCGCAGAACGCACACGTCCCGAACGCGCCTCGTGGTTGATCTGGGCTGTTCTCAGTGCGGTGTCGCTGTTGGGGCAAATCCATGAAGGTGCGGAGGGGTCGCTTGGTTTTGCGATCACACAAACCCTTGGCACCGTCATCATCTGCGCACTGACTTTCTGGAAGACAAGCGGGTTGCGCTTCAAAACCGAGGATAGCCAAGTGCTGACGGCAACCGCGGTGGGCATTTGGCTGTGGGCTGAAATGGAAACGGCTGCCTATTCCCTGTTCGTGACAATCACCATGTCGATGATGGGGGGGCTGTTGACGATGAAGAAGGCCTTTCACGATCCCTCATCAGAAACCTGGTCAACGTGGACCTCGTTCTTTGTGTCTGCAGCCTTGGCGATCGTTGCAATCGGCAAAGTCGACTGGCTGCTCATGGCTTATCCGATTTATGTCATGACGCTTTCGAGTGGCATCATGCTCGCGATGGTGTTGGGGCAGTTGCGAAAGGAGCGTCATACCCCTGCTCCTCTTCAAGAACATCATCAGCAACTGACATTGTCAGTCATGTCGTTTCAACGCGTGGGTTCAGCCAGCGGGTCGGGGCAAAGGGGCGCTTGATCGCGCGCTCCAGCATCTCTAGCCTATCTTGGCCGTAAAACATCTCTTCGCCCAGCACATAAGTTGGTGAGCCGAGCACCCCGGCTTCCAATGCTGCGTCCGCATTCGCCTGATAGGTGTCTGCCACTTCCACCGATCGGGCCCGCGCAATCAAGGCATCCGGTTTATGACCCAGACTATATGCAAGCGCGGACATTGTGGTTTCGTCCGACAAATCCGCATCGTCGCGCCAATGCGCCTCAAGAATTGCATGAGAAAACGCATCCACTTGGGCCCCCCGATCCCCAAGCGCTAGGATCATTCTACTTGCCAGAGTATAATCAGCGTCGTGATATGTTGGCCTGAAGGACACCACCGGCACATCACGAAATTCAGCCCAGCGCTCGATCTCGCGTCCGAAAAAGTAGTCTACATGCGCCTGCGTACGCTTGTGAAAGGGCAGACTGCCCTGCGCCTCGACCACGGGCGACAGCGGGATTGGACGGTGCACCAACGTCAGATGATGCGTCGCGCAAATCTCCATCACCCGGGCTGAACCAAGATAGGCAAAGGCGGAATGCGCGGAGTAGTAGTAGATGAGGTTGGTCATGCGCCGTAGGCTAGGGATCAAATCACCGTCACACAATGCGGACGGCCATTGCGCCGCAACTGGGTGAGGTGCCAAGCTGTGCAGATGTTTCGCTCTCTGGCCCTTGCCGCTGCTCTTGCAACCGCGCTGCCCGCGCCCACTGCGGCGGCGCGCTGCGCGCGCGATGCGATGCTGGTCTTTGACGGGTCGGCCTCAATGGACGAGCTGAGTTTTGACGTCTCGCGCAAGACCCGCATCGTAGACGCCCGCGACGCCCTGCGCGACGCGTTACCCGACATCACGCCCTTCCGCCGCGTGGGTCTGCTAACCTATGGACCGGGTGGGAACGCGGACAGTTGCGCAAATATCGACCTGCGCTTCGGTCCGCGTTCAGATGCGGCGACGGCAATCTTAAATGAAATCAACGGGATGAGACCCAAGGGGCTGACGGCACTCTCCGCCTCTGTCCGCGCTGCAGCCGACGCGTTAGACTATCGCGACCGGTCGGGAATTGTGGTGCTGGTAACAGATGGGAACGAGACCTGCGGCGGACGGCCCTGCGCGCTTGGGTCCGCGCTGGCGGCAGAGGCTGCGGACCTGACGGTCCACGTGATCGGCTTCCGCGTGGTTGTCGACTTCTTTAGCTGGGACAACCCCGAACAGGAGGATGTGGGTGCGGGCAACACGGTATCCAAATGTCTCGCTGATCGGACGGGTGGGCTTTATGTGTCAACCGAAACGGTGGACGAGTTGGCGGATGCGTTGAGGGCGACGCTAGGCTGCGCGTTGATTGGCTCTACTCAGCGGCGGCGCATTGCGTCGTAGGCGCGCTGCATCAGGTCAGGCCAGCGATCCTGATCCCCCGCCCCAGCGACAATCCAGTCTTTCATCGGCGGCTTTGTCTTGAAAGGTGCGAGGTGTTGCCAGTCGTTGAGGCCAAGAGCGGCGAAGTCTGTCTGGCGTCCAAGTCGTATGCCGAGCCCCACCCGTCCGCCCTTGGTCGTGTAGAAGGCGAAGACCTTGCCATTCAGTGCAAGCGCTGGGGAAGACATCATCTTGCCCGGCTGGGCATCCGGGTGTGTGGTGAGAAAGGCGGCGCTGAGCGCGCGCCATTCTGCATATTCAGGGCTGTCATCTGTCATGGCACCAGAATAAGCGCCCGTCCTGTCAGATTTTGACAGTGCAAACGAAAAACGCCCCACCAATCGGCGGAGCGTTGAAGTCTGTATCCGGTACGAAACCAGACAGCCGGGGCGTTTAGCCCTTCTCTTCGATGATCTCGACCAGGTGCGGGATTTTCCGGACCATGCCGCGGACGCTGGGCGTGTCTTCCAGTTCGCGGGTCTTGTGCATCTTGTTCAGGCCCAGGCCGATCAGTGTCGCGCGCTGTTCTTGCGGACGACGGATGGGCGAACCGATCTGTTTGACAACGATTGTCTTTGCCATCTGTCTCAGGCCTCCTCAGCCACTTGGCTTTGCTCGGATGGTGCCTCGTCCCGCTTGGGCAGGATGTCGGATACCTTCTTGCCACGACGCTGGGCAACGCCACGGGGGCTTTGCTCTTTCTTCAGGCCGTTCATGGTGGCGCGGATCATGTTATAGGGGTTGGCCGAGCCGATGGACTTGGACACAACGTCCTTGACACCCAGCATTTCGAATACGGCACGCATTGGACCACCGGCGATGATCCCGGTGCCTTCAGGCGCGGTGCGCATGATAACCTTACCGGCACCATGACGCCCTTCCATGTCGTGGTGCAGCGTGCGGCCCTCGCGCAGTTGCACGCGGATCATCTGGCGCTTGGCTTGCTCGGTGGCTTTGCGAATGGCCTCGGGGACCTCTTTCGCCTTGCCTTTGCCGAAACCCACGCGGCCCTTTTGGTCGCCCACAACGACGAGCGCGGCAAACCCGAAGTTCTTGCCACCTTTCGTTGTTTTCGACACGCGGTTGATCGCAACCAGGCGATCTGCAAATTCCGGTGCCTCGTCGCGGTCGCGACGGTTGCCCCGGCGGTTATCACGTTCTGCCATCAGAACATCCTTTGAATAGGTGGCTTTCGCCAGTTTAACTCAATCCCAGTGGACACTTGCCCCCGGATCATCGGAAGGGCGGTACCGCCCCTCGCAGGTTTGGTGTGCGGTGCGCAGTAAATGCGCACCCTAGGTAGGGTGGGCAATCTGCCCACCGTGGCCTTAAATCTTCAAACCACCTTCGCGCGCAGCGTCGGCCAGAGCTTTCACCTTGCCATGAAAGAGGAAACCACCGCGGTCGAAGTACGCTTCTTCCACGCCAGCCTTTTTCGCGCGCTCGGCAATCGCGGTGCCCACCTTGGTGGCGGCCTCCACATTGTTCTTGCCCACGACACCCAGGTCTTTTTCCAGGGTCGAGGCCGAAGCCAAGGTTACGCCATTCACATCGTCGATCAGCTGTACGCTGATGTTTTTGTTGGAACGGTGCACGCTGAGGCGGGGACGCCCGGCATTGACCTTGCGCAGTTTGTTCCGGACGCGCAGGCGGCGCTTGAGGAACAGGGTCCGTTTGCTGTTTGCCATCTGTCTGGTCCTTACTTCTTCTTACCTTCCTTGCGGAAGATAAATTCACCTTTGTAGCGGATGCCTTTGCCCTTGTAGGGCTCGGGCTTACGCCACTCGCGGATTTTCGCGGCCACTTCGCCAACCTGTTGCTGGTCGATGCCTTCAACCACAATCTCGGTCTGTTTGGGCGCGGTCACGGTGACACCCTCGGGCGCCACGAAATCCACATCGTGGCTCAGGCCTAGGTTCAGCTTCAGGGTGTTGCCCTGCATCTGCGCCCGGTACCCCACACCCTGGATTTCCAGCTCTTTCTTGAACCCTTCGGTCACGCCGGTCACGCAGTTTTGCACCTGCGTGCGGGACATGCCCCACTGCTGGCGCGCGCGCTTGGACTTGCCGCGGGGTTCGATGGTGACAACGTTGTCTTCGACCTTCAGGGTCACGTCGTCGGTGGCGGTGAAGCTGCGGGTGCCCTTGGGGCCTTTCACTTCGATCGTCTGGCCGGAGATGGATGCGGATACACCCGAGGGCAGATCGACCGGTCTTTTACCAATACGAGACATCTGCTGCTCTCCTTAGAAGATCGTGCAAAGCACTTCGCCGCCAACATTCTGGCTGCGTGCATTTGCATCCGACATCACGCCCTTGGACGTGGACACGATGGACACACCCAGACCCTGACGAACCTGCGGGATGTCGCCAACACCCATGTACACACGACGGCCGGGCTTGGACACGCGCTTGAGTTCGCGGATCACAGGTTCGCCTTCGTAGTACTTGAGGCTGATTTCAATGGCCGGGTGGCCGTTTGCACCGGTGGTTTTCTCAAAACCACGGATGTACCCCTCGTCCGCCAGCACTTCCAATACACGTTCACGCAGTTTAGACGCAGGCGTCTCAACCACGGATTTGCCGCGCATCTGGCTGTTGCGGATACGGGTGAGCATATCGCCGATAGGATCGTTCATAACACTCTCTCCCTTACCAGCTTGATTTCACAAGGCCGGGGATCTGGCCAGCAGAGCCAAGCTCCCGAAGTGCGATCCGGCTGATCTTCAGCTTGCGATAATACGCATGCGGACGACCGGTCAGCTGGCAGCGATTGTGAAGGCGTGTGGCGCTGCTGTTGCGCGGCAGTTTTGCCAGCTTCAGCGAGGCGCGGAAACGCTCTTCCATCGGTTTGCTTTCATCGCTGATGATCTCTTTAAGTTCCGCACGTTTGGCGGCATACTTCTTCACCAGCTTTTCGCGCTTCACTTCGCGCGCGATCATGGATTTTTTAGCCATATCTTGTCTCTCCTGCGCTTACGAGTTGAAGGGCATGTTGAAGTGCTTCAGCAACGCTTTGGCTTCGGCATCATTATCGGCTGTCGTGGTGATCACGATGTCCATCCCCCAGGTCTCGTCGACCTTGTCGAAGTCGATCTCGGGGAAGACGATGTGCTCTTTCATGCCCATGGCATAGTTGCCACGGCCATCAAACGAGTTGCCGGAAACGCCGCGGAAGTCGCGGACGCGCGGCAATGCGATGGTGATCAGACGGTCCAGGAATTCATACATGCGGTCGCCGCGCAGGGTCACTTTGGCACCCAAGGGCATGTCCTCACGCACCCGGAAACCCGCGATGGATTTCTTGGCTTTGGTGGTCATGGCCTTTTGACCGGCGATTGCGGTCAGGTCTTCCTGCGCGGATTTGGCTTTCTTGCTGTCTTTGACAGCTTCCGCACCGCAACCAATGTTCAGTACGATCTTGTCCAGGCGCGGGATTTGCATGTCATTCTTGTAGCCGAATTCCTCTTTCATGGCAGCGCGGATGCTGTCCTTGAATTGAGCCTTCAGGCGCGGGGTATAGTTTGCTGTGTCGAGCATCAGATCACGTCCCCTGTTGTCTTGGCAAAGCGCACTTTCTTGTCGCCGTCCATTTTGAAACCAACGCGGGTGGGTTTGCCGTTCGCGTCCAGAAGGGCCAGATTGCTGAGGTCGATGGGCATCGCCTTGGGGATGCGGCCGCCTTGGCTTTCCTGACTTTGACGTGTGGCGCGGATGGCGATGTTAATGCCGTCAACGACAGCCTTGTTCGCCTTGGGGTTCACGGAAGAAATGGTACCTTCCTTGCCCTTGTCCTTGCCCGCAAGCACGACGACCTTGTCGCCTGTTTTGAGTTTCGCAGCCATCAGAGCACCTCCGGAGCCAGCGAGATGATTTTCATGAAGTTCTTGCCGCGCAGTTCGCGCACAACCGGCCCAAAGATACGGGTGCCGATCGGCTCGTTGTTGTTATTCAGAATAACGGCTGCGTTGCGGTCAAAGCGGATGGCGGTGCCATCTTCACGACGAACCTCTTTGGCGGTGCGCACGACGACGGCCTTGCGGACGTCCCCTTTTTTCACGCGACCACGCGGGATGGCTTCCTTGACCGACACGACAATGACGTCGCCGACGGATGCGTATTTACGCTTGGAACCACCCAGAACCTTGATGCACTGTACGCGGCGCGCGCCGCTGTTGTCAGCAACATCCAGATTTGTCTGCATCTGGATCATTTGGTTTCTCCCGACCTTTGGGGGGCTGATGCGGCCTGATCCCCAGGGTTTCGATTAATGCGGCAAAGCGCCGGCGGCTTACGCCTCCAGCACCTCCCAGCGTTTTGTCTTCGACTTCGGCGCGCATTCGATGATGCGAACGGTGTCACCGACCTTGAAGGCATTCTTTTCATCGTGCGCCCGATACTTCTTGGACTTACGAATGGTCTTTTTCAGAACCGGGTGCGTGAAGCGGCGCTCGACGGACACGGTGACTGTTTGGGCATTTGCGTCGGAGGTCACGACGCCAGACAGGATACGCTTGGGCATTTCGTGCTCTCCTTATTCGGCCGTTTTGGCGGCTTGTTCGTTGAGGATCGTCTTGACGCGCGCGGCATCCCGACGAACCGAGCGCAGACGCGCCGGGTTCTCAAGCTGACCTGTGGCCTGCTGGAAACGCAGGTTAAAGGCTTCTTTCTTCAGATTTGCCAGCTCATCACGCAGCTGGTCCGGGGTCTTATCCCGAAGTTCCTGGGCGTTCATCGCCTTTTTCCTTTCAACATCACGAGGGTGCCGCCAAAGACGTGACACCGATTCCCGTGGAGTGGGTGAATAGAGGGGCCATATATGGGGGGGATGGGTGTATGGCAACCCCTTTCCGGCAAAGAAAAACAGGGGTGCGCGGGACCGCGGCCATGCACACTATATGTATGTCTTTTTGGGCGAGGAGATACCACTGCCACCGGGTGCCGCTCTCGTGCATTTGCTGGCGCAAATACCCTGCCGCGCACTGGTTCAATATCACGTTCCACGATATGGAACCGGTATGCCCAAGATCACATCCCTCTTCGCCACCCGCCTCTACCACGCCCCGCTCTCCGAGTTCGCCCCTAAGGTCGACCCGGACGAGTTGGAACAGCACTGCTATGCCATTGCCGAGGATGATGAGGCCGGCCACGACTGGTGCGAACGCGAGGGCTATCCCGGCTACACCTCCTACGCCTCGCTCGACGACCTGCCCTGGCGCTTTCCGATCTTTGCGGATGTAGTGAAGGCCCTCGGCGCCCACGTCGCCGCCTTCGCCAAGGAACTCGCCTTCGATCTGGGCGACAAGGCGCTGAAGCTGGACAGTATCTGGATCAACATTCTGCCCGAAGGGGGTATCCACACCGGCCACATCCACCCCCACTCGGTCATCTCCGGCACCACTTACGTGGCGATGCCCGAAGGTACGAGCGCCCTGAAACTCGAAGACCCCCGCCTGCCGATGATGATGGCCTCCCCCGGTCGGCTAAAGGACGCGCCCGAAGACTTGCGGCAGTTCCACTACGCCAAACCGTCAGTGGGCGATGTGCTGCTCTGGGAAAGCTGGCTGCGGCACGAAGTACCGATGAACATGGCCGAGGACGAGCGGGTGTCGGTGAGTTTCAACTACGGGTGGGAGTGAGAGAGACCGGTCTGCGCAGCGACACGTGCTCCGGGGGAGTGTTTGAGGTCCGAGCAGGCGGAGCCCAATGTCAACTGGAACACTTTACTCCGTAGGGTGCGCATTCACTGCGCATCGCCCCATCAGTTCCGATGCACCGAGCCACGCTCTTTCCGGCTGAACCAACGCTTCAAGTCTCATTATTCGTCTGATTTCCGAATTCTCACCTTGAACCAGTTTTCAACCTCGTCGAGGCGCATATCACCTGCTGCTATCGCAACAACCAGATCGTCGATGGGTTCGTCCTCCGGCATCAACAACTCATACCCGCTCCGCTCGATGAGCAATTCGGCGACAATCCACGCGGTCCGTTTGTTCGCGTCGACAAAGCCATGATTTGCAACGCAGGCATGAAGCATCGCAGCGGCTTTAGACCAGATTTTGGGATAATAACCGGAGTAGGCTCGACCTAGTGCAGACTGGACCAGATGCAGACTGCTGATGCCGTCACGTCCACCAAATTGCAAAGCATAGTCATGCGCCGTAATCGCGTCAGCCAAGGTAACTCTGTAGTGACGTCTAGCGATCAGCCAACCTCTTTAGTGCGGCGCTTCGCTTGGTCGTGACCTTTTGGGTTGTCGAGGCGGACTTGGGTCCGGATTTGAATGTCTTGCCACTGGTTACAACGGCGACAAAACGCCCAGACCGCGCTTCGCGAACCACCGTACCACCTCTAACTGTTGATTTCTTAAGTGCCGCCATCGGATCTACTCAGTGAAATACTTCGGGTATTATATCTGTATTCGACAACTGTTGCGCAACAGTTGTTTCCAAAGAACGCAAAACCCCCGACGCTCTCACGCCGGGGGCTTCTAAATGTCTACCGGGCGCCGCTCTCGCGCATTTGCCTTTGGCAAATACCCTGCCGCGCATTCAGGGAAGATTTACCAATCTTCCCGAACGACAACCCGTGTCTTAATCGGCAGCTTCATCGCCGCCAGACGCAGCGCTTCACGCGCAATATCGTCATTCACACCGTCGATCTCGAACATCACGCGGCCGGGTTTGACCTTGGCCGCCCAACGGTCAACCGAGCCCTTACCCTTACCCATCCGCACTTCGATCGGCTTGGCGGTCACGGGCACGTCGGGGAAGATCCGGATCCAGACCCGGCCCTGACGTTTCATGTGACGTGTCATCGCACGACGTGCAGCTTCGATCTGGCGGGCGGTGACCCGCTCGGGCTGCAGCGCCTTCAGGCCGTAGGTGCCAAAGTTCAGGTCGGACCCGCCCTTTGCCTTGCCCTTGATCGAGCCTTTGAACTGCTTACGGAACTTCGTACGCTTTGGTTGAAGCATCTCTACTCTCCTTTAGCGACGGCCACCGGCGCCACGTGGGGCCGGACCGTCCTGGAGTTCTTGGGCTTTGCGGTCACGCGCAGCGGGGTCGTGTTCCATGATCTCGCCTTTGAAGATCCAGGTCTTGATCCCGATGATGCCATAGGCGGTTTCAGCCTCGACATGTGCATAATCAATGTCAGCACGCAGGGTATGAAGCGGCACACGGCCCTCACGGTACCATTCGGTGCGGGCAATCTCTGCCCCACCCAGACGGCCCGCAACGTTCACGCGGATGCCAAGGGCCCCCATGCGCATGGCGTTCTGCACGGCGCGCTTCATGGCACGGCGGAAGGACACACGACGTTCCAGCTGCTGCGCAATGCTCTCACCAACCAAGGCGGCATCGAGCTCGGGCTTGCGGACCTCGACAATATTGAGGTGCAACTCGCTGTCGGTCAGCTTGGCCAGCTTCTTGCGCAGACCTTCGATGTCCGCACCCTTCTTGCCGATGATGACACCGGGGCGGGCTGTGTGAATGGTCACGCGGCACTTCTTGTGTGGACGCTCTATGATCACACGGGCCACACCGGCCTGCTTGCACTCTTGTTTGATGAAATCGCGGATCTTGATGTCTTCTAGCAGAAGATCACCGTAATCCTTGGTGTCGGCATACCAGCGGCTGTCCCAGGTGCGGTTCACCTGCAGGCGCATGCCAATCGGATTGACTTTATTCCCCATCAGGCTTGCTCCTCGACTTGACGCACTTTGATCGTGATTTCAGCGAACGGCTTGATGATCTTGCCGAACCGACCACGGGCACGCGGACGACCTCGTTTCATGGTGAGGTTCTTGCCAACCCAGGCTTCGGCCACGATCAACTCGTCCACATCCAGGTTGTGGTTGTTTTCTGCGTTGGCGATGGCCGATTGCAGGCACTTCTTGACGTCCTGCGCGATCCGCTTCTTCGAGAAGGTCAAATCGGTCAACGCTTTATCGACTTTCTTGCCACGGATCATCTGGGCAACAAGGTTCAGCTTCTGCGGGGACGTGCGCAACATGCGCGTCTTCGCCATTGCCTCGTTGTCCGCCACGCGGCGGGGGTTCTTATCCTTGCTCATTTGCGCTTCGCCTTCTTGTCGGCGGCGTGACCGTAATAGGTCCGCGTGGGCGAATATTCCCCGAACTTTTGGCCGATCATCTCTTCGGACACGTTCACGGGAATATGCTTCTGGCCGTTGTACACACCAAATGTCAGGCCCACGAACTGGGGCAGGATGGTGGACCGACGGGACCAGATTTTGATGACTTCGTTGCGGCCGCTTTCACGCGCCGCTTCCGCTTTCTTCAGCACATAGCTGTCGACAAACGGGCCTTTCCAAACAGAACGAGACATGGATCAGCGCCCTTTCTTCTTGGCGTGACGCGAGCGGATGATCAGCTTTTGCGACGCCTTGTTCTTGTTGCGGGTGCGCGCACCCTTGGTCGGCTTGCCCCATGGGGACACAGGGTGACGACCACCCGAGGTCCGACCTTCACCACCACCATGGGGGTGGTCGATGGGGTTCATAACCACACCACGCACAGAGGGGCGGATGCCCTTGTGGCGCATGCGGCCCGCTTTACCGTAGTTCTGGTTCGAGTTGTCAGGGTTCGACACGGCACCAACGGTTGCCATGCATTCCTGACGGACCAGACGCAGTTCGCCCGAGGATAGGCGGATTTGAGCGTAGCCACCATCACGACCCACGAACTGGGCGTAGGTGCCGGCGGCACGTGCGATCTGACCACCCTTGCCGGGCTTCAGTTCGATGTTGTGCACAATTGTCCCGATGGGCATGCCCTGGAATGGCATCGCGTTGCCGGGCTTGATGTCTGCCTTTTGGCTCGACACGATCTTATCCCCGACGGCCAGACGCTGCGGCGCCAGGATATAGGCCTGTTCGCCATCTTCGTATTGCACGAGGGCGATGAACGCGGTCCGGTTGGGGTCATATTCAATGCGCGCGACGGTGGCCGTCACGTCCATCTTGTTCCGTTTGAAATCGACGATCCGATAGAGGCGCTTGGCCCCGCCGCCCTTGCGGCGCATCGTGATCCGTCCGGTGTTGTTGCGGCCACCATTCTTG